>NZ_CP152017.1:597500-1835000 GCF_038618305.1 Sporosarcina sp. FSL K6-2383 | reverse complement strand
CTCTGTAAATTTTTTATCGGTTATATTTTTTTTACTAATGATACATTCAAACAAGTCGCCTGTTCCAACTAACTCGGCTTCCGGTGCTTTATTTAAAATATCTGCAAGTACTTTTTCCAAATCTTTTTTGGATGAATGAATGTCACCTAGTAATGCATAACGCATAAGTATAGTCCCCTCAATCTTTCCCGATGTCGGCGCCTTCCTGTGAAATCCAGTCGCTATAGCTCCCTACATACAAACGAACATTGTCAAAGCCATTATGCTTGAGCATGGCGTATAATGCAGCCGCAGTCACGCCGCTACCACAATAAACGGCTACTTGTTGCACTGGAGCCACTATCTGCGACAGTTGTGCTTTGACCGTTTCATCCATATTATAGATGCCCTCTTTTTTCAGCAATTCCCAGTCAAAGTTCAACGCACCCGGAATCCGACCCGCAATTGGATCTATCGGCTCTTTTTCACCGCGATAGCGTTCAGCAGAGCGAGCATCCAGTAAAACAATTGACGTCTCACCAGCAACCGTCTCCTCGATGAGTTGGCGAGATGCATAGATTCCCTCATCCCAAGCTGGAGAAACTGCAGTTTCGACAGTCTTGGGTACTACACCATCAACCGAAATACCAGCCTGCTTAATCGCTTCAAATCCTTCGAGTGAGATAACGGCATGTTTGAATCCTGCATATTGTAACAGCCACCAAGCACGAGCGGCAAATGGGCTACCGCCATCATCGTAAATCACGATAAGGTCATCTAACGATAGGCCACTTTTACGAAAAAGGTTCGTTAGTGCTTCCTTCTCCGGCATTGGATGGCGTCCCGCCGTTTTTGTCATATCAGACATATCACGTTCTAAATCCCAATACACCGCACCTGATACATGACTTTGCCCATACTTCTGCTGACCTTCCTGCACATCCTGCAAGAAAAAACGCGTGTCTATCCATTTCGCCGTTTTATAGTCTACATCTTTTACAGAAACAAATACCTTCGTCAATTAAACCAACCCCTTCGCCTGTAATTCCCCATACACGGCACGCCATTCCACAAGCTGCTCTGTCCCTTGTAAAAGAGTTCGCTCCGAAGCAATCTGTGTCAAACTTTCCTTCAATAAATGCTGTCTAAGGCCTTCTGCTTCGCTGTCTATCCAGCTATCCGTCCACTTTTCAAGTAATTCTTTTTCATGCCCGAGATAAGTAGAAGCATCTTGCTTCAGCAACTCCTCTAGCTGGTCCTTCAATATATCTCGTTCTCCTTTTTCAAAGAACGCTTTTTGATTTTTGAACAGTTTATTGACACGACCATAGACATTTGGATCTGCATAGGGTACATCAAACGACAACATATCTGCATCTTGCGCCTCGTATGGTGAAGGTGCGATTGAGCTATCTTTGTCATGTAAATGAGCTACCTCAGTGCGTTGACGTTCATTCAATTGCTTTTTCATGAAATTCAACATCCGTAAGTTAGTCACTTTCAACTCCTGTGTCAAATCAAAACCAATCATCTGAACTGTTTCAGCAAGTGCCGCCTTTAGCGCCCGATCTGCCGAATTGTTGACGAAGATGGATGGACTGTATGCCTCTTTGAAAAAATCACCATAGCGTAAAAATACACGTTGCAAAATATAATAGACAAGCTCACTTAGCTCATTATTCGTTGATTTTCTTAATACATCCGCAAAATTATAAGTAAAATGCTGACGCACTTCCCCTTCAATTTTATTCAACTCTTCTAATCGTTCTGTTTTGCGCGTCATATTTATTTCAGTCCGTGAAATTAATGACGACAAGCGCTCAACCGTTTTCACTGTTTCCTCTTCCAACGCCTGTACAGCGAGTCCTTTTAAGTCATTTTCAAGGAAGTGATGAAACTCTTCTTCAAACGGTGACATCAATGGATCCAGTCGATTTTCCACTTTCGCCTCCAGTGCTTGTAAACTTGAAATACCATGGACCCTCGGATTGCGAATGCCAAACATTTGCAGTTCATCCGCAACGAATGCTTTCACTGCTTCTGCCTCCTCTTGGTTGGAAGCCAAGTCAATCGCATTGACGATGAAGAACATCTTATCGAGCTCAAACGCATCTTTCACCCGCCCTAATTGGACAAGGAACTCCCGATCTGCTCTGGCAAATGCATGATTATAATACGTCACGAACAGAATCGCATCAGCATTTCGAATATATTCAAACGCTACATCTGTATGACGCGCGTTTATAGAATCAGCTCCGGGGGTATCAACAAGGGTAATTCCTTTTCGTGTCAATTCACAATCGTAATAAAAATCGATGGATTCAACAAAACAGCTACGGTCTTCTTGCGCGACGAATTTAACAAATTCATCCCGTTCTGCTTTAATAATGGCACCCAACTCATTTTTATAAATTGGGTAGCCTTTTTGGTAAGCAGCAATAAACGCTTTATGAATATGAAGGTTTTCATCCTGCAATTCCGTATGTAGTGCTTCATCTGCCTTTTGAAAGGCCTCATTCAATGTTAAAATGTCTACACCTAGTGCTTCAAAGGAACGACTAACATCCTCTAGCATACGTTCTTCTGTTTTTAACAGAACATCAGCCGTTCCATCTTCTTTACCTACAGAAATAGGTCGAATACGATTAATCGCCGCCGTTGTCGGATTTGGTGACACCGGCAATACTTTTTCACCGATTAATGCATTTGAAAATGAAGATTTACCAGCGCTAAACGCCCCAAACAATGCAATGGTAAACTCTTGTCCATCCAATCGATTCGCCTTTTTGCGTAAATAGTCAGCTGTTTCTAGAAAACCTGGAATATTTTCAACTGAATGCGCAACATGAATCGCCTGCGCAACCACTTTTTCTGAATCTGAAGTCAGGATGCTCATTTCAGATTGTTCAATTGCTTTCGTCGATTCTTTTATTTTCTCTGGACTGATTGTCGCCTGTTCTTCATTGAATTCAACTGTCTCCAACGTTTCACGTGTTTCCCACTGCTGGAGAAGACTATCACGACTTACTATCGTTGCAGTTGAAGGATTATCCATTTGCTGTTCAAGCATCGCCAACTGCAATTCAATTTGTTCTACTTGCTGAATCGCTTGCAGTTTTTCTTCCAAACGGTGTACTTTTTGCTCCAGCATCCCAGCGTTGTCATCGCCGGCTGTCGATGCAATGAGCGCCATATCGTGCTTCCACTCGTCTGTCATTCGACGGAATGCAGCGTGAATGGCCGTCTTCATTCGTTCAGAATAGTTCAGCACAGTGTCACCTGTAATGACATCTGAGACATTAAACTCTTTTTCAATATCAACAAATGGAATGGACAATTCAATACCATCAATTTCAAGCGAGCGTTCGTCCGTTAAAATACCGGCTTCTTTCAGCGACTTTTTCATTAGTGTTTTTAGATGGACTTCAATTTGGGCATGGACAAGCCCACTCATATTATCGGCCAACGCCTGTTTACGCCGTTCTCTTTCTTCAGCAGTCTTTTTCGCACCGAATAGTAACCCGACTTTAAAACGGGATGACAATGACTCTAAATAAACCTTTAACAGTTCACGTGTTTCATAAGGGGTGATGGCAGCGCTTTGCATAAGACGATTACGTTCATTTTCAAACGTCGTAGCAAATTCATCGCCTGATAAAAGGGTTAGCATTTTTTTAGATTCAGTCACTTCTTCTTGAAGCTCAACTTGTCTTTGCCATTCATCATCTGCAATGATTGTAGAATAGGTATTTTTTCGATCCACGATTTCATCGGCTAAAAATTGACTATGTTCATCTTTTAGTTTGAGAAGCGTTTGCTTAGCATTCTCAACGAATCGCTGCTGCCAGTTTTCCATCGAACCATCGACAATCGCTTTCACTGCATCGAAATCATTATGTGGATGGTCTACATCCTTCAATGATGTGTAAAAGATGCCTTTCGGAACAACGCCCCACATTTTAAAGGAGTCTTCAACCGATTGTTTGAAATCTGAAAACGACAACTCACTATCACGGTGTTTGTCGATTTGATTGATTATTAAATAAACGTTATCGTTATAACGCATCAATTCCTTGGTAAAACGGAAATTCAATTCCGATTGCACATGATTATAGTCCATCGTGTAAAAAACGAGATCTGCCAAGTGGAGTGCAGATTCAGTCGATAAACGGTGGGCATCATCTGTCGAATCAACACCAGGCGTATCCATCACAGTAATGCCTTCTGGTAAATGGGATCCCGTATGTCCTATTTCAACAAGCGAAACTGCTGCACCATCTTTACTAAATGATTTGATGGCCGCCGGGAATCCATGTCCACCATATTTTACGGCTGTACCATCTGTCCGGTAAATAACAGCATAGTCAGAGTCTGTCTTGCGGACTTTAACGATATTAGCACTCGTTGGGATTGGACTCGATGGCAGCAAATCATCCCCTGTCAATGCGTTAATCATAGATGATTTGCCTGCAGAGAAATGACCAGCAAACCCGATTGTATATTCTTTATCAATTAACTTTGCGGCAAATAGTTCCGTTTTCTTAAAACGCTCTTCATCATCATGTGTTATAAAAAGCTGACCATAGGTAGCTGCTTGTTGTATTAAATGTGCTAGTTCTTGCATGGTTCACTCGGTCCCTTCATCAATTGCTGTTCCTATCATACCATTTTTCTAACTCAACTAATGGAAAAAAATAAATTGAAGAAAATTGTCGAATATTGCATTGTTTATAATTTACTATGGTATGATTGCACTATTCTTAATTATAAAGGTGGGAACCTAAATGAGTACATCTAAACATGTCCAAATGATCTTAAATGGTACTATTGCCTCTCTAACAACTGTGATTCCAGTTAAATTAGATGTTTTACCTCCATCAATGACCGTACAGCCTTATGAGCAAAAGGAGATTAGTGTACTAATCGGACTTGTTGGCGGTATAAAAGGGCGTTTAATTCTTGAGACAACTACCGAAGTGATTGGTCAAATTGGGCAGGCCATGTTCGGTATGTCCATAGAAGGTGAAATGGTCGAGTCCTTTACCGGTGAACTAGGGAATATGGTTGCCGGAAATTTATGTACGTTGCTTGAAAAAGATGGCCTTATTCTTGATATTTCTCCCCCAACTGTTATGACTGGGACAATGAAGTTCTTTGGTTTCAAACAAGCATTCAAACTTCCTGTGAAACTTGAAGATGGCTCCATGTTGAATGTATTGCTAACGATTGATGAAGCCTAAGACAAAAAGTGCTGTTCATTCACCGATTTTCTCGATGAATGACACAGCACTTTTTTCGATTTACAAATTATATAGCTTTGTATATTTCTCTAGCAAATAGGTAGCTAAATAATTAGCATTTAGACCTTCACCCGTCGTATCTTGAATGATGTCAAGCGGCTTTTTCATTTTACCGTATTGATGAACATGCTTCGTTAACCATGCTAAAATTGGTGCGAAGTCGCCTTGTCCGCATAGCTCATCAAAATTCGGAATATCTTTCAACATCGCAGACTTTAATTGCGCCGCATACATATAACCGAGTGCATAGGATGGGAAATAACCGAAGTCACCACCCGCCCAGTGAACATCCTGTAGAACTCCTTCACCATCATTTTCTGGACGGACCCCAAGATATTCTTCATACTTATCATTCCAAATTCGCGGCAAATCCTTCACTTCATAATCACCGTTAAATAAGCCTTTTTCGATTTCATAACGAATCATAATGTGAAGCGGGTACGTCAGTTCATCTGCTTCAATTCGAATCAATGATGGCTCTGAATAATTAATCGCACGTAAGAAGGATTCTACCGACACGCCCTCAAATTGTTCAGGTGATTGGCTCTTCAATAAATCGAAATTATACGTCCAAAAGTTTTCGTTATGACCGATAAACTGTTCAAAGAATAATGATTGTGATTCATGAATGCCCATTGACGTTCCTTGTGCAATCGGTAACCCTTCAAGTGCTTTATCAATATTTTGATCGTACAATGCGTGACCGCATTCATGGATTGTTCCAAATATAGCTGAACGGAAATCATGCTCATCATATTTGGTTGTAATGCGCACGTCGCCAAGATTTATGCCCATCTCAAAAGGATGAACGGTTTCATCTAAACGACCTGCATCGAAGTCATAGCCAAGCTGCTGCAAAATATCATGGCTAACTATTTTTTGACCCTCTTTAGGAAACTTTTCAAATAAGAAAGAGGTGTCTGGCTGTTTGCCTGATTCTGAAATTTTCTTCACTAACGGCACAATTGTTTCTTTTAACTGGTTGAATACGCCATCGATAATATCTGTTGTCATACCTGGCTCGTATTGGTCGAGCAATGTATTGTAAGGATTGTCATCCTTCACACCCCAGTAGCCGATAAACTTTTTCTTCGTCGCGACAATTTTTTCGAGATACGGCAAAAATCTTTCGAAGTCGGATTGGTCTTTCGCTTCTTCCCATACAGATTCCGCTTGCGATGCCAACACAACAAATTCCCGATGTTCTTCTGCTGGAATTTTTTCACTTCGATCATACTCTTCTTTTACTTCCTCGACCGTTTTCGCAATAATCGGGTCGAGTGAATCGATATTTTTCCCAAGCTCATCCAAATAACCGCCCATTTCTTCAGAGACACTCATTTTAAACAATTCAGATGATAATGTACCAACTGCCTCAGAACGTGTCGCAATCCCCTTTTTCGGTGCTCCCGTACGCATATCCCAGTACATAATGTTCAGCGCCTCAGAATAAGCACTCATTTTTTTCAATAATGCTAAAAAGTTCTGTTCAGTCGTCAAATTAATTCCCCCCTCTGTAACCTATAGTCTCTATTTTACCATGATTGTATACCGTCTTATAGTTTGAGTAATGAACGAAAAAAAGGCCCTCCCAATCGTACTAGGAGAGCCAACTACTATTCATTAGTATTAATTTGTCATTTTCATTTCAACCGGGAAAATACCTTCGATTTCTGCTTTCATTTGTTGCTCTTCACCCTCAAGTAGTAAATGAACCGTTCCAGAATCCGCAGACGTTCGAATCAGACGACCCGCACCTTGGCGTAATCTGAGCAGCATGAAAGGTAAATCCACTTCATGGAAGGGATCCTTCGCGTGCTGACGTCTTGCATCGAATAGCGGATCTGATGGTGGTAACGGCAAGTCATAAATGATGACACGCGTCAACGCATCTTGCGGAATGTCTAAGCCTTCCCATAAGTGATACGAACAAAGAACAGGAACTTGCTTTTGCTGGAACTCACGAACAATCGAGGACAATTCCCGCTCTCCTTCAAAAGCAATACGCTCTTGCCACTCAACAGGTACTTGCTCTCTAAACTGTTGCATCGCTCGCTCTGACTTAAATAGAATGAGCGTCTGTTCGCCGTCTGCCAATAACTCCAGAGCACGCTTCGCTTTACCACCAGCCTCTATATCTGTCGCAAAGACCTCCATCACTTCTTCATAATCAAATGGCGATTCCACTGAAAATGATAGGAAGTCCTGGATACCTAAGCCGTCTGCCAAATAAGTAAACTGCTCTCCTACTGACAATGTCGCAGATGAAAAGACAATCGGTGTTTTCGATGAAAACAATTTTTCTCTTAAAATATCTGTCACAAGACGCGGCATGATGACAAGAGTTGACTCGCCTTCACGTTCTTCCAACCAATCAACCGCATCATTTTGCGACGTGAACAATTCCATCGAATAAATATACTGATCCAAATATTCCTCAACCATTTTCAAATCATACTCTGGAATGATAAATAATTCTCCATCAAAGACGAACTCTTCAAGAAGTGCCGTCGAGATTTGAACAGATTCCTTACCAATCGCTAGTAGTTCAGCCGTTTTCTCAATCGCTTTACGCTCATTATCCGTATCATCAGCTAGCTTATCTAACAGTGTGAAAAAGGCTTCATGTGTATCAATAAGACGCTCCATGAGTTGTAATGTATTCTCACGAAGACCATCTACCATAATGCGCTCTAGCAAATTCAGTAATGTACTATTTTGTACCTCATACGTCAATGCACGCTGCGCTGAGTACTCCAAAAGATGCCCTTCATCGAACACAATCATTGAGGGTTCAGGCAGTAATGGCAATTGCCCTTGACGTTTACGCGATTCCTTCGTCCAAATATGCTCCATATAGAAATCATGCGAACAGATAACCAGTTCAACCGCTTCACGATAATGGTTGCGATGAATCGTTTGCCCACAGCGATTACGAATATCACACGCAGCACATTGCTGAATCGGATGGAAATTCACTGTTTTCCACTGTTCATCACTTAAAGCCGGATAATCCGAACGTTCCCCGTATGGGTGAATGGACTGCAAAGAAGCATTGCCATGAACAAAATCAGGAATACTATCTTCAATCCACTCAATATACTCTTCCGTCGACGTATTGCCCGTCTCCTCCAAGCGTTTCAAGCATAAATATTGGTCGCGTGATTTAGCCAAGCGCACGTCAATATCCAATCCAAGTGCTTCACCCACTTTACGAATATCGCCATCTTCCTTGACAAGCTGGTCAATAAGCGTTTCATCCGCACATGAAATGATGGCTGGTTTGCCCGTATAACGCGCGTAAGCAATCGCAGGAAGCAGATAAGCAATCGTTTTCCCTGTCCCTACACCCGCCTCTGCAAACAACACTTTCTTTTCCTTCAATGCTTGTTCAATTTGGAATGCCATATAAATTTGTTCATCGCGGCATTCAAATCCTTTTTCGGTTAAATCATCGTACAATGTGTCCCCTATCCAATCATTCAATGACTCATAGAATGATTTTTCTTTGGATAAAGGGAATGGCATCTTACTTTTCATATGAAACCCCTTCCTAATTTACATGCAAAAGGAAGAGGGCTTGTCCTCTTCCACATACCTTAATCTATTGACTATTGGCGTTGTCCCCAGAACTGATACAAATCAGTGCGGATAAAGCCATTGAATAATTTTCTCTTTTTCGTTGTTTTTTTTCCATACATCGTCTCAAAGTTTTCCAATGAAGACAGCATATAAACGGACCAAGACGGATAATTCTTCATAATACGCCCTAGCTCCTGTGTAATATCTTCCGCTTCCTCTACTTCACCGAGACGCTCACCATATGGAGGATTGCCCACCATGACACCATTCAAACCATCGACAGTCAAATCTCTTACATCACACTGTCTGAAATTGATCATATCCATAAAACCGGCCTCTGCCGCATTTTCCTGTGCCACTTTAATCATTCGTGGATCATAGTCAGAACCTGTAATATCAATCGGTTGATCGTATTTGGCGATGCTTTCCGCCTCTTCACGGACTTGATGCCAAATATTTTTATCGATCCATGGCCATTGTTCTGCTGAAAAATCACGGTTGTAACCAGGAGCAATATTTTGCGCAATCATCGCCGCTTCAATCGCTATCGTACCTGAACCACAAAATGGATCAACGAAAGGACGGTCCGGATTCCAACGTGTCAATTTGACAAGTGCCGCCGCCATCGTTTCTTTCAACGGCGCATCACCTTGCCCCACGCGGTAGCCACGTTTGTGAAGTCCTGTCCCACTCGAGTCAATTGTCAGCGTCACTTTGTCTTTCAAAATAGAAACTTCCAATTTGAATAAAGGACCTGATTCATCTAAGAAACCAATTCGTTTATAAGCAATCTTCAGACGCTCAACAATTGCCTTTTTAACAATCGCCTGACAATCCGGCACGCTGTATAATGTTGATTTAACAGATTTCCCCGCAACCGGAAAAGCTGCATCTACCGGTAAAAAACGTTCCCACGGAATCGCTTTTGTCTGCTCGAACAAATCATCAAACGTTGTTGCATGGAATTCACCTGCTACAATCCGCACTCGATCCGCTACGCGCAGCCACATATTTGTTTTCGCAATCGCTAATGCATCACCTTGGAAATAAATTTTCCCATTTTCCGAAGTCGTTTGAAAACCTAATGCTTTCACCTCATCCGCAACAATGGATTCTAACCCCATTGCAGACGTAGCGACCAATTTAAATTCACTCATGCCTATCCAGCTCCAATCCTATTCCATCAACTATTTCACTATCGTTTTCATTATTATTGTCTATGCTAAAGGGACTCTATTCGCTAAAGTCATCTAAAATCAAAAAGAAAAGCTCTCCATATTATATAGGAGAGCATTCGATGTAACCATAATACCATAGGAAATTCGATAAGCCATGTTTTGTTTCCCGTGTACTCAAACGGCTTGCGCCTCGTACTTAGGGTGGTAATCATCTATCTACAGACAGTTGTCTGTCCCTTCATCAGTTCAATTCCTTCAGAAGAGTGCCCCTACCATAATTTGGGTTTCTCACTCGTGGGGTTTACCGCGTTCCATCTGACCCGTTTCCGAATCAGCTACGTCACTGTGGCACTGTTCAGAGAACCTCATCCATATCCGAAGACTTAGGATTTATTCCCGCCGTCAACACGCGATGCGTGAAGCCACGGCTTATTTTTTCGCCGAGCACGAACACTACGGTCATCTCAGAGCCGTGTGAGCATGGACTTTCCTCTACAACTTAGGCGTTGCAGCGATTACCTAAATTACACTATGATAAACTTAGTATACCGCACATTTAGTACATTTACAACATCATGCAGATTGATTTTTTATTCCTGATCAAAAAGCTTACTGCCAAATACGTGCTTCTCCAAATTAGAAATGCGCTTTAGTAAATCGAAGTTTGTTGTGCCAGCACTTCCTGCAGACGGACGTTTTTGTGCTTCTGCCAGTTCTTCTTTCATACGTGCGTTTTCAGTACGCAACTCTACAATAGTCTTTTTAAAAGCTTCGTAATCTTGAATGACATCATCAAGGAATAAATCGACTTCTTCTTGCTGATAGCCTCGAAGTCCCACCTTAAATTCCTTTTCAAGAATTGTTTTTGAATCCAGTTTAGTATCCATGAAAAATCGCCCTTCCATCTCTGTTTACATGTCACTCAGTATACCATGATTTGTCTGCTTTTGTCTTAATTAATCTTCACTTGTCATTTTATGCGCTTGCCCGGGAAATAATTTTCTTTTAATCCTTATTTCCCGCTTCGCAAAATCATTTCCTAGACGTTGCTGGAATGCTTCCGTTAAGTCGGTGGCTACTTGCAATAACCAAATTGCCTCTTGTGTTATTTCTAATGCTTTGTTCAGTTCTTTCAGCTTATGCTCATAAAGCTTTGTTAATTCCTCCAGCGCAATAATCCGTTCACGTCCAGTCAAACCATTTGCTGCAATGGTAAAGGAAGCAACAGCATCCTTGTATTGCTGTTCTCTTTTTAAAATAAAACCAAAATGGAAATGCGTTGCGGGATGATCGATGCCGTACGTAGCAATGGCACTTTCAAAAACTTGTTTACTGCGTTCATGAGACTTCAAATCTGCGAACCATTTGCCAATATTCGTATGCGATATCGCTGACTCTGGGGTATCCGTTTTCAACAGTAAGTCCGTAGAACGAATATACAGCGCAACAAGTGAAAGGATATCCCACTCATTATGGACGAGTACCTTCATCAGAAGTTCCGCACGACCATTTTTCACAGCATCTTGATAAATGATGGGCGCCATATGCCCCGGGATATCTCCATCACGTATGAATCCAAGTTTCTCTTCCTCAATCGCCGGTAGTCTAAATGTGCCCATTTCATCTTTCCAAATGCGCCTAGAACCATGCAATAAATCAATCTGTGTATGTTCAAGCAATGGTGGTATTTCCTTGCGATTCATCGTCCAGCGCGTTTCAAGCTGCGGAACATCGAAACTTTTACCGTTATACGTCACAAGCGTTGTTGACGTCTCCCATAGTTTCGATGCATATAAAAAAGCAGCTTCATGGTCTGGCCCCGGTAATACATATTGCGTTAGTTTAAAAGAGCTGTCTGTCTCAACGATAAAACCGAGGAGAAAAATCAGCGTTCCCGCCCCTTTTAAACCAGTTGTTTCTGTATCGAAAAAAACAAGTGGCTTTGAAAAGTCCGGTGACAAAGGATGCTCTTCACCAGACTTTTTCCACTCTTCCAATGTCGACTTCAATCCTGATAGAACCATATTGCCATGTTGATAGTCTTTGGCATATTCCACAATGCGTTTATAAACAATGCCATGCTTGTTCACTTCTTTAGTTAGTCCAGCGTCAAGCCATGCTTGCTCATAAATGGGAGCTTGTGCAACTACTTTGACTGCTTCAGGCACTAGTTTATTATCCGTCTTTTTCAGCATTTTCTTCATCTGCATTAGCTTTTGTTCATAGGACATAGTGAGGTCCTCCTTCTTTTCATGTAGTTGAAAGCCGATATGATCCTAGCTATCGAAAGTTATGTTAAAAAATACAAAACCACCTTATCCATAAAGAATAAGATGGTTAAGTACTTTCTGCAAGCTCCAATAGCTTGACTCGCAGTCTTGACTATACTTTATCTCATATATCAAACATAGCTTGTAGACACGTATTTACCAACTGAATACGTTGAAACTGTTAAGTAAGTTTATTTTACAGATTTGGTTAATTAAATACTAGGCGTTCCGTGTACAGTTGCTTCTGGATTGCTTGGATTGAACGACTTCTATACGATTACGCCCTAGTTTAGATTTCTCAAGCTAGGTCAGTCTCCTTGAGGATGGATTTACACCATCAACATGAATATTCTTCTGCATTACCTAATCGTTTCACCGAAGTGACGTCGTTAGTTACAGACTGAAAGATAAAAGACACGTCCCTAGGTAACGTGTCTTTTATAACTGCCCATCGCCCTCAAGCTCTTCGGCTCTTTACTTGCCTACTTCATGAACTTTTCATTGAATTCCGAATTAAATATGATGCTATCCAATGCCTTATCATCTCTAGAGAAATCCATCAAAGCAACTTCACCATTTTCGCCTGTGATATCAACGGAAATCATATGTTTATAGCTGCCGTTACCATCGGTTTTATAACCCTGACCGATGTATTCAACTGACTTGACTGCGCTGTGAACGACGTTATATTTCTCCGCAAGTTTCTTTGCTAGCACAACATATTCCTGTGGATTTTTATCAATAGCTGGATCAACGGCTGGGTGAACCTTTTCATCCAGCGGGGTGATTCGACCAATGGAAAATAATTCTCCGGTTACAGAGTCCACAGAGAAATAATAACTTTTCTTGTCGTTGATCAACACTTCAGCGGTCCAGACCGTACGGGAATAACTTTCGCTTGCCTGTTGATAGCCCATTTCAATCACCTGACCTTCTAGATTCAGGTCAAATATCTCCCAAAGGGCCTGAGCACCTATTTCAGCTGCATCTACTTTTGCTATGTCTTTACTTGTTGGCATTTGGTTGCGGTACCAATCATCGTCAATTGCACCCACCGTATAATTTGCTTTGGTATAGCCTTCTGGCAAACTGTTTGTCGTATAATCCGCATAGCTTGTAGGGATGGTATTTGTTTTTTTGATTTCCGACTCCGTCATCCCCAATGTGACTCCCTGGAACAGGATTGCGCTGGTTCCAATGGCCACTACAGCCGTCAATATGGTTTTCTTTAAGCCAATTCTTTCCAACTTGTTTACTTTCATCTGAATCTCTCCCTCATCGTTTTGTGTGTGATCACAATACGTAGTATAAGATGGCCATGTTGTAGAATCATCATCAAGTTATTATGAAGTTGTAAAAATTACTTTTGCTGTCGTTCCTTCGCCGGAATGGCTTATAAACTCTAGCTCCGCCCCATGATGCAAAACAATCTGTTTACAGATGGCAAGGCCTAATCCGGTTCCGCCCTCTTTGCGATTTCGTGATTTCTCTGCACGATAAAAAGGTTCCGTAATATGCTGGATTATTTCAGAAGGCATCCCTTTACCGTTATCCTTGATGCTGATAATACTCTTTCCTGCTTTCATGACAGTATTTACGTTGATTTGTCCTCCCGATTCGCACGCCTTGATTGCATTGTCCATTAGGTTGACAAACAGACTTTTCAACAAATAACCATCGCCCCAAATGACATCAATTTCACTATGAAATTCGATTTGAATTTCTTTTTCCATCATCTTTTTATGTAAGGTCTGTTTGACAGACTTAAAGAGATCGGTTATGTTTTGCTCTTCCCAAGCGATTTGATCATTTCTAAGGTTTGCTAGATTGAGCAATTGATTAGCCAGTGCTTGTATACGCTGGCTTTCCGACATAATATAATTGAGTGCGGACATCCTGTCGTCTTCAGTCATGACTGCCTTTTGCAAATATTCGGCGTACCCGTAAATAGCAGTTAAGGGTGTATGGAGCTCATGGGCAAAATTGTCTATGAATTGCTGCTTTTTCTCTGCTGCGGTAGTCAACTCCGCCATCTGATGTTGGACTTCCTCCGCCATATAATTGAAGCTTTGCGCCATTTCAGACAACTCGTCATTTCCGGATACCGGGAGTCTAGTTTCGTAAGCGCCAGTAGCAATATTGCGGGATGTTTGAGTAATTTGTGCCAACGGCTTGAATATACGGTTAAGCAGTAATATAAGACCTAAAGCAAGAAAAATGGAAAGAAAGATTCCCACTAAGAACAACATGTTTTTCATCTTTTCCCATGCTGTGATAGCATCTGTCGCATCATATTGATACACCATTGTATAAGAGTCATATGGTGCAGGTAGCTTTCCAGAAACATTGACATAAGTACGATGGTCTAACTGTTGAAACGAAACTACCCGATTACCATTCTCCAGTGGCTTCATTAAATGGTCCTTCCATACATTTTCCCGTCGATTTGAATAGACAAACTGATCATTCTTATAAAGTACAAATCCAACCTTTTGATCTCCTGAAAAGTTATTATATTGTTGGAGGAGAGAATCTATAGCTCCCTCTAGCTGGATTCCACGGCTTTCAACAGCATTAAAATCTTTTACAACCGAGGATGTGATAATATAATGATCTGCCAGGCTTCTTTCCTCTGCATGTTTAACCGTATCTTTGAACATAGCAAAGGATATAATAAGTATTCCAAGATTAAAGGTAATGAGAAAAAGTAGTAACGTTGTAAAAAAAGTTCGATACTTCATAGATTGACCTCCAGACGGTAACCTACCTTGTAGACCGTCTTTATCACATTTTCCAAGCCTAATTTTTTTCGTAGCTTTTGAATGTGAACATCAATTGTTCGGGTATCACCCTCATAATCATACCCCCACACAAGTTCCAGAAGTCTGTCTCTGGACAATGCAATATTACGATTTTTGACCAACACTTCTAGTAATTCAAATTCTTTAGGGGTACATTCCACATACTGGCCCATATAAAATACCTGATAGCTGTCAAAATCAATCCTCACTGATCCAACTTCAAAACAACTGTTATTTTTTTGGGTTCGCCTTAAGACGGCTTCAATACGAGCAAACAGCTCCAGCATTTCAAAAGGCTTAGTCAAATAATCGTCAGCGCCCATAGATAATCCTTTTACGCGATCTAATAAGCTATTACGTGCCGTTAAGAAAATCGTTGGTGTTTCTTTTACTTTCCCAAACACTTCAAAGCCATCTAACTCAGGCAACATTATATCTAAAATGATTAGATCATATATTTGGGATTGTATTTCGGAAATAGCTGCTTTCCCATCAAAGACCGAAGTGCATTTATGCCCCACAAGTTGCAAATTCTTTTTAATCAATTCATTTATTGATATTTCATCCTCAACAATTAAAATGACCGCCACAATATTTTCACTCCCCTTTTTATACTAATATTACTATCAACTTGTTATAGAGTTGTAAAATTACAATCAAAAGTTGATTTGATTACAAAGCCCGTTTGCTTATAAGAAAAATAGTCCGGCGAATTTAGCCATATAGAACCTTGGTGCAGTAAACGTCCATGAAATGACTTTTCACATAGGAAATTGAATGGAATTTTTTAAAATATGCCCCAAATACATCTGATATATCAATAAAAACGCAGGAGTCTTCAATCTTACCTTCGTAATTCATAATATTTATTGCTTTAAAGGCTTTGGAGAATAAAAACATGAATTCAGCTTCTCCAAATGAAAATACTCTTCCATAATCAGTTGTCGGCAGCTGGAAAAAAGTACAGGTATCAATCGCAAGATAGTTTCTAAATTAATTGAAGAAGAGGGTTTGAGAGAACATTTTTAACGTTCCCTCTCACCCTCTTCATCAATTAGTTTTCCTTTGCCAGTGTTTGGAGCAATGAACCGACATCTTGCTTCATGCCTATCCCAGCCTCTTGCGCCCCAATACAAACTGGACATCCCGACGCACAACGACATGACGATACATGATCGGCTGCTCGACGCAATAATTCATCCCAACGATCAAATATTTTCTCACTTAACCCAATACCACCTGGATAACTATCATAGATGAAGAATGTTGGTTTGCCAGAATGCACTGCCTTCACTTGTGGGACAACGTGAATATCCGTCTTATCGCAGCGCACAAACAGTGGGATGAATGACTGAATCGCATAAGCAGCCCCTGTCATCGCATCAGTTAAGCCGGCACCTGTCCATCCTTCTGGGATATCGAAGGTGTACCAGGTAGACGATGTATGTAACTCTTCTGCTGGTAATGAAATCGGTCCGGAGCCGATATTATCATGAGTATCAAATCGTATTTTTTTGAAAATAGTCGGAATCGCAAGCACGGCAATATCACCGTAAGCCGCCTCTCGTTGTCCAAATGACTGTACTTGGTCCTCATTCATCACCTTTAATTCCACTGCGAGATTAGCATCGGTGAAGTAATCGACATCCACTTCAGTGACGTACGCTTTCTTTTCATCCCAATCCAATATCTCAACTTGAAACTGCGTCCCTTGGTGAATGTAGATGGCTTCTTCATGAAGTAGTGTCATCGCACTGAAACGGTCCATCTCACCAATCACTCTTGTGGCTTTCGGATGGGTTTTGTCGATAATAACAACGTTCTCCTGAGAGGCAGAACGCAGGCTCACTTCACTTGCTGGAAAACGCTCCGTCATCCAATGCCATTTGTCTGTTGTCTTGACAAGGACGCCTTCACTTTCTAGGAAAGCAAGTAATTCCTGCACTTCAAATTCTCCGTATGCTTCGGTCGATGAAAAAGGTAATTCGAACGAAGCGCATTTCAGATGATCCATTAAGATAAACATATTATCCGGATGAATGCGTGCTTCTTCAGGAGATTGGCCTAACAAATAATCAGGATGCTCAATAATATATTGATCGAGCGCGACAGATTGGGCGACATAAATAATCAGCGCTTCTTCCTGTCGCCTTCCTGCACGCCCTGCTTGCTGAAAAGCACTCGCAATATTTCCCGGGTAACCCGTCATAATGCACGCCTGCAATTGCCCGATGTCAATGCCTAGCTCCAATGCATTCGTACTGACAACCGTGCGAATTGTTCCTTCACGTAGCCCTTTTTCAATTTTACGTCGTTCCGAAGGTAAATAACCTCCCCGATAGCCCATCACCGTCTCATCGAACAATTTTTTCTTCGTCAGTTCCTTCATATAAGTGACGAGCATTTCAACTCTTACTCTACTTTTCGCAAAAATAATCGTCTGAATGCCTTCACGATATAGCAGCGCCGCGACATCTCGCACTTCTAGCACTGCACTTCTCCGAATGCCAAACGTCGGATGAACAACAGGTGGATTATAAAATACAAAATGCTTTTTTCCTGCAGGCGCTCCGTTGTTAGCAATCAACTGCATATCCTGATTGGTTAGCGATTCCGAAAGCTCCTGTGGATTAGCAATCGTTGCTGAGGTGCAAATGAACACGGGATCACTACCATAATAGTGACAGATTCGTTGCAGCCTGCGCAGCACATGGGCAACATGACTGCCGAACACACCTTTATACGTATGTAGCTCGTCAATGATGATATATTTCAAGTTCTCAAATAACGATACCCATTTCGTATGATGCGGCAAAATACCCGAATGTAGCATATCCGGGTTCGTCAATACGATATGACCCGATTTTCTCACTTTAGAACGTAGTCCAGGCGCTGTATCGCCATCATAGGTATAACTAAGAATCGTTTCCTCGCTCGCTTCAATTAATTCATGCAGATCTGCTAGCTGATCTTGCGCCAGTGCTTTTGTTGGGAATAAATAAATCGCACGTGAAGACTCATCCTCCAAAATACTTTGCATAACGGGTAGGTGATAACAGAGTGATTTCCCTGAAGCTGTCGGTGTAACTGCCGTGAATGACGCGCCATTGGAAGCCAATTCAAATGCTTCCCGCTGATGGCTATATAACTGGTGAATCCCTTTGGATGCCAATGCTTTGATTATCGAAGGATGAAGCTCATTGGGAAAATCAGCGTAAACTGCCTCTTTTCCTTCAATCGTTTTATAGTGAGCCACATTCGTTGAAAAGTCGGGATCTTGCCTTAACTTTTCCAATACTTCGTGAATAGCTGGTTGCTTCATCATGCCCTAGCCTCTTTATTAGCAACTTCTATTGCATCTAAAATGGTTTTAAACGTATATTCAGCCGAATTAATAGATAAGACAAAACGTTTTTTTCCCGTCTTTTGATAAAAGGACTGCACGATAAATTGCTTCATCGAATCATTTAAGGAGTCAATTTGAACGGGATGAACGTATTTCGGCTTTGCTGTCTTGATGAATTCAGACACTTCCGCTGTCCATTCATCCAACAGCGTATGATATTGATCAGCATATGGTTTAACTTCTATGAAAAAATCAGGCTCTCGATCGAGTTCCCTCATTTGTGCATGGCGTTCGAAACATTCCCTGCAAACTGCAAGTAATCTTTCAGTTTTTTGTTGTAGATTCAATTGGATACACCCTTTCCGGACGTTTCTTTTATTTTAGCAGAAAGGAATGGGATGTACCATCTTCACAAGAACATATATTCCTCAACTTTGATGCAAGATCAATTACGCCTTGGCGTAATTGAGTCCCAATTTTGAATTGCGCTTGAGGCCTACACGAAGTAGGTCATGCAGTCGTTGCGACAGGACGTCGCGCACTTAGACTGCCCTCCTTAACTCCCCTCAAAATTTGTGACATCCGCCGGAGGTTAATTTGAATTAGCGGGGATTTTTCACTTCCGCTAATTCAAATTATGTTCAAATTATGTCATCGTCCATGAGATTTCGGCATTATATGACAAGTGTCACTAGTGCTCTATCCACACCTGGGATACATTAGCGTTAATAGACAGCTTACAATACGCATCATAAAAAGGGAGTCGCTTTATTATGACGAAAAAAATTGCTTGGATTACGGATACTGCTGCACAGCTTGACGAATCTTTTATCCAAAAACATAATGTACATATTTTACCACTAAGTGTTGTATTTGAAGACGGTACTTTTAGAGAAGACATTGATTTAACACAAGATGAATTTTATGAAAAATTAAATATGGCAAAAATACCTCCTAAAACCTCTCAACCCGCTATTGGTGAGATGATGACCCTATATGAAAAATTACAACAACAAGGCTATGATTGCGCCATTGCTTTGCATGTTTCTAGTGGCATGTCAGGTACGATTGACACTGCTCGATCGGCTGCACTAATGGTTGACTTCAATATCTATCCGATTGATTCAAAAATTGGTTCTTATCCAATGGTTAAGATGATTGAAGTCGGCAGTGAAATGATTGAACGAGGGCATGATGTGGAAGAAGTGGTAACCGCTATCAATAAGATGACAGTAAATACCGAGCTAGCCTTCATACCCGTTAACCTAAAACAGCTACATAGAAGTGGTCGAGTTTCCGGTACACAAGCATTTTTAAGTAGTTTACTGAACATCAAGCTCATTATCACATTTGTGGATGGCAAGCCTGTAATGAAAGAAAAAGTTCGGGCATCCAAGCGAGCCAGAAAAAACATCACCGATTTATTGCGCATTGACATGACAAAAGGCACCATTTCAGAAATTGCAGTCATTCACTGCAATAACACAAATGATGCGAGTACTTGGCGAGACGAATTGTTGCTAGAATTTCCAAGTTTAAAAATTCAAGTGCTTCCTCTCAGCGTTTGCGTCGGCGTTCATGCGGGTGAAGGGACAACAGGTTTAAGCTGGGTGTGGTACTGAGTATAGATATCCCTACTAACGAAATAAGCTGACTGCCTTTTATTAAATGGCAGTCAGCTTATTTGTTCTGGCTCTCATATACTTATTTCCCCAAAAATCCAGCCTTCCAATGGTTTATCCAACGGGTCCGAATGTTATTTTGGATCTTGACGGCGGGATACGAAATTCCCTTTGCGGCGAGCAAGGATCAGCATTGGGATGGCTATTAGCAGACCCATTATGACGGTCACTATCGATGCTTCAAGACCAAATTCGCCCCCAGTGAGAAGGGCCGGGCCTGCAACTTCGAGTGTAAAAAGACCCGTAGAAGGATGTCCTGAGACAGGGATACCTAAGAGTCCCTGTATTGTATTCCAAAAGAAGTGGAGGCCAATGACAAACCAAATATTGCGCCGCCAAAGGAAAGCTGCACCTAGTAAAACACCAGCTTCAACGGAAATAGAGAAAGCCCCCCAAATCGTAGCTCCGGGGTTGCCGAGGTGGACAATCCCAAAGAAGATGGATGTCAGGGCCAATGCAATCCAACTCCCAGCCATTTTTTCAATTGCTTGAAAGAACAGCCCCCGAAAGATTAATTCTTCTATCACGGCAGCGCCGAGTGATGCTGTGATAATAGGCAGAACGATAGAACTAACGTTTCCAGCTTCCCATGTGAATGAATACCCATCAAATAAAACGACGATAACTGCTGAAATGACGATAAAGATAAAAGCGACGACACCGCCGAACATTATTTCCGATACCGGACGTTGGTGCAGAAGTTCAGTAACCTGACGTCGCGCCAAGAATTTCATTACGAGCCAGTAAAAAATAATTGCAACACCACATCCAACAATTGCAATTACGATGGATACTAGTGCATTTGAATCTTTGGATATCAAGAGGTATGCCAGATTGATAAGGGCGATACCGAGAGCCCCCACAAACATCCAGATGAGAGGGAACTGCAAGAACGACATAAATTTAGATGTTCTTCTACCACTATAAACCCCATTATCATGCGTATTAGTCTTTTTCATTATAAATTATCTCTCCTTTTCCTTTTACGATTTCTATTCATATTCGATACTTCAGGTTACAAATCATACTATACTTTAAAAAAGTCATACGGCAGGAGTGCCATTTAGTCATCTTATGGTCATATAAATTCAGCAAAATAGATTATTAAAAAAGAGACGATCACTCCCGATTTCTCACACATCGACAAATAATCTACATCAAAAAAACCGACATCCGTTAAGATGCCAGCTTTGAGTAGGTTATCCAATTCTTCTTTATATGGTGTTCTTAACTATCTAAAATCCCTGTTTCCCTAGCCTTTGAGGTAGCTTCTCTTCTTCCTTTTACATTCAATTTTGAATAAATATTCGAGATGTAATTTTTAACTGTACCTTCACTAAGAAATAATGCGTTAGCGATATCCTGATTGCGTAGACCTTGCGCCAGTTTGTGAAGAACATCGACTTCGCGGGCGCTAAGTCCGTATTCATTGTTTTTCTCAAGTAATTTGGGTTCAGAAGTGCTTGTATCTCTAGTCGATTTCAGCATACTTTTAATCATCTTATCTGCCATTTCTTGAGAAATCAATGTACCTCCTGTATTAACCACTCGTATGCCTGCTATAAGGTTTTTGGGATGGATGGCTTTAAGCAGGAAGCCCTCGGCTCCATAGCTTAAAGCTGCCAAAACATATTCAACTTCCTTGTACGAAGTAAGAATAATAATTTTCGTTAACGGGAATCGGGCTTTGATCTTCTCTGTTGCAACAACACCATCCATAACAGGCATATTTATATCCATAAGGATGATATCTGGTTGGAATTTTTCACAATAGCTGATGGCTTCTTCACCATTCTTAGCCAATCCTACAACCTCGATATCGTCTTCCATCTCAAGTACTATATTTAGACTTTCAAGGATCAATTCCTGATCATCGACTATGAGTACTTTAATATTCGGCATACGACTTATCCCCTTTCAATGGTATTTCGCATCTGATTTCAGCACCAGTGGTCTCTAAGGCAGAGATTGAAAAGGTACCGCCCAACATCTCAATCCGATTCTTCATTGTTGTCAAGCCGAATCCATACTCTATCTTATCAAAAGATTTTCCATTATTTTGAATGGTAACATGCAAGGTTAATGGAGTAAAGTGGAGCTTCAGGTCAATTTCCGATGCTTTTCCATGTTTCAATGCATTAGTAAACGCTTCTTGTATCACCCGAAATATCGATTGCCGCACATCGAAGCGGACTGTTCGTTCTGTTCCTATCAGAGTAAGGCGAACTACCGTTCCAGTATATTCCCGAAAGTTGTCGATGAGTTTCTCGGCTTGATTTACTAGACTTATATTCTCTTCTTCCCCCATTTTGTGCACGATGTCTCTCATCTCATCTAAGTTTTGTTCTGTCAGTTCTCTTATACTAATCAGCTTTTCTTTGGCTATATTGGGTTTTTTGTCTAAAAGTACAATTGCAGCATCAAGGCTCATAATAAGGGAAATAAAAGAGTGTCCTAAGGTGTCATGCATTTCCTTGGACATACGATTTCGTTCTTCTAACAGGGTCATCCTTTCAATCTCCGCGGCATATTGAGTTAACAATTTATTCTGTTCATCAATTTCTTTAGCCAATGCATTTTTCTCATGATAGGCACTGGCAATGAAATTGACCCAAATGCCTATAAAAAAGAAGAGTAAGTTATCTATGCTTGAACGGAGTGCCAAATCCCATGTAATTTCCCCAAATAATATGCTGACAAAGGGAAGTAATAATAGTACAGGCGCAATCCAGGCAGTCTTCTTTGTCACTAAGTATCCGATTGCAAGACTCGGAATAAGATAATCGACACTCCCTAAAAAATCGGCTTGCATGAATGATTTAATATAATAGGATCCTCCTAAAAGTAGTTCAAGTAAGATGAACCATTCCTTGTTCATCCTTAGTTGTGGAAACCAGAAAAACATTGGAATAAAATAGGCCGCTAAAATCCAAACGACGTTCACAAGCAATAGAGGTGAATATTCATTTTCATTTAAAATATGTAGTAATAGCAAAAGATAAATATAGGATCGGAGCCCGAATATACCCCAATCCATAAAATAAAAAACTTTTTTCAAAGGTATCCATCCTTTCCACAAAGATTTCTAAAGTCAATCGTTTTATAATGAGCGATGTTCGTCGGAAAATCAGGATTCTGTCGTAGCTTTTCAGCACTTCGTGAATGGCAGACTGCTTTATCTTGTTCTTTCCCCATTGTTAGCCACTTCTATTGCATCTAAAATCGTTTTAAACGGATATTCCGCCGAATTGATAGATAAGACAAAACGCCTCCCCTATTTTAGGGTAAAAGGACTGCGCAATAAATTGCTTCATCAAATCATTTAAGGAGTCAATTTGAACAGGATGAACGTATTTCGGCTTCACTGTCCATTCATCTAACAGCGTATGATATTGATTAGCATAGGGTTTTACTTCTATGAAAAAGTCAGGTTGTCAAACGGATGCTATAAAACCGTACGCCTTCGAATTTCCCCTTCATTTCAAATATACCATCTTGAACTAGTATTCTTATACGATATTCTAAGAAATCATCACCTACATACTGTTCCAAATGTCCGATGACCTCGCCAATCAATCTCATCGCTGGCATAAATTCTTCCGGCCCACATTCACGCTGAAGTTGCCTCGCAAGATTGACGATATAGGAGTCATAATGGTCAATTGATACGCTTTCTATCTTCTCATCCTGATAAATACGCAATAATTCATGACTAGAACTAGACGCCAATGTCATCCATTCCTGTTCAAGTTCCGTCCTTTCAGAATCGCCCAAAGGTTTGTCCAGCTTACTTTGTTCGTAGATTAGCCGCAATCTGTCGGAACTTATTTCACCCGTATGACTACTGATATAGCTCACATCTCTAGTATTGAAAAGTTCACTATAATACTTTGTAGTATTAATAGTAGTGATTGCATTTGTCCGATCTTTCAATAGATGAAGGACAAAGCGCAAACCTGTCTGCTCATGTGCGTTTTCAGCAATCCAAATTGTAATCGGAAGACCTTCCGGAATCGAATGCAATTGTTCCAATGCCTTTTCGAAACTTTCCCTATGGTCGGGCAACTCATTAAATCTATCATTCATATGTTGTTCTAACCAGACGAATCTATTCTCCACCCCATCTTTTTTTTGAAGTTTCTGAATTGGACCTATTGAGAGTATTTCCCAAAGCGAAATGATTGTCTCTGTCTTATGAACACCCATTTTTTTAAGTGCATGCTGCAATGCGCCTGATTGGGATCGACCGAATAAAATATGAAACATATACCTGCCTCCTTTTCAAATGCTTACGTTGACTGCTGTTCGTTCTTTCTTATAGTGTGTAACTATGATTCTAAATAATCTTTAGCGAAAGCGCCTAACAGGGGTAGCCGAGCGTAGTTCAACAGATTACTCCCGTTCAATCTCTCAAGTATAGCCATTATCAGCCATTTTCTCGACTAACCTGTCATACACATGTTCATCATCTTGAAACTTTCCCTCCCTTAATTCGTCCAATTGATATGGTATGATAGTAAAATGCGAGGTGGTAACTATGACAATACGGTATCCGAATGGTAAGAAATACGTGCCCGTTCAGAAAAGTAGTCTGCCGAAAAAAAGCAATCTGTCATTCAGTAATCGTGGGAAATCATTGGAGGATGAATTGAATGACACAAATGAATATTATGTAAGCCACGGCATAGCTGTCATCCATAAAAAGCCCGTGCCTATCCAAATTGTCAACGTCAAGTATCCTGCTAGAAGTGCAGCTGTTATTACAGAGGCCTATTTTCGAACGCCCTCAACAACAGATTTCAATGGGGTATGGCAAGGTAAGTATATTGATTTTGAAGCAAAAGAAACAAAAAGTGTAACGTCTTTCCCATTACAAAATATTCATGAGCATCAGGTCAATCATATGAAAAGTGTGTCAGAACAAGCCGGTGTTGTCTTTTTCATTATCAAATTCACTGTACTTGACCGTTATTTTATCATCCCTTATGATAGTTTCGAGAAATATTGGGAAAGAATGAAGGCAGGCGGAAGAAAATCAATGACTTTGGCAGAGTTTGAGGATGTAGGTATTGAAGTTTTACCCGGTTACAATCCAAGACTCGATTATTTACAAGCTCTATCGCATGTTGCGAATGAAAGGTAGGAAGTAAAATGAGTGATCATATAAATTCAAGAACGGGACGACGTGAAAAAGACAAAGCTGAACGTAGTAATAAGAAAGGCAATAAACCAAAAGGTATTAAGTCAATCATCAAAAAAATCTTTCTTGTGCTTGTCCTTATAGGTTTTGCCGGACTTCTTGGC
The DNA here is from genome assembly GCF_038618305.1 of Sporosarcina sp. FSL K6-2383. NCBI lineage: Bacteria > Bacillati > Bacillota > Bacilli > Caryophanales > Caryophanaceae > Sporosarcina > Sporosarcina sp. FSL K6-2383. The sequence goes on along the minus strand of NZ_CP152017.1, from coordinate 1,809,558 downwards.
GGTGCAGGATTATTTGCCTTTTACGCCAGCTCCGCTCCCGATCTCGATGAAAGTCTATTGAAAGACCCACTATCATCTGATTTGCTTGATATTAACGGGAATGTATTTATGAAATCAGGTGCAGAGAAACGAGAATTTGTTCCTTATGCGGAAATTCCTCAATCTGTCAAAGATGCAATTTTAGCAACGGAGGATGTTCGGTTTTATAAACACCACGGTATGGATTTCTGGCGACTTGGTGGCGCCGTCATTGCCAACTTCAGAAGTGGGTTCGGTTCTCAAGGGGCCAGCACGCTCACGCAACAAGTCATTAAAAACTCTTTCCTAAAAGATGAGAAAACATTAAAAAGGAAAGCACAAGAAGCTTGGCTTGCCTTCCAACTTGAACGTAAATATGAAAAAGAAGAAATTTTTGAAATGTACTTCAACAAAATTCTCATGTCTGGAAATACGTATGGCATCGGAACGGCTTCCAAAGAAATTTTCGGTAAAAGTTTGAAGGAGCTTGAACTACCCGAGATTGCTTTATTAGCAGGAATGCCACAAAGTCCAAATGGTTATAATCCTTATAAAAATCCAGAACGGGCAGAAAAACGCCGAAATATCGTTCTTGGATTAATGTATCAGCATAAAAAAATTACAAAAGCAGAAATGGAATCAGCAAAACTAGTACCTATCACATCATTACTTCTTTCTGAAGAAAAAAGACAGGTTAGCAAAACAAAATATCCGGCCTATGTTGATCTTGTATTGGCTGAATTAGAAGAAGCCAATCTATCCCATTTACTTTCCGAAGGTGTGAAAATTCAAACGTCTTTAGACCCTAAAGCACAACAAGCAGTTGAAAATGCGTTAAGTACTTCCGACTTGTTTGAATCAGATGACATGCAAGCTGCTATGACAGTCGTCAATACACAAACAGGTGCTATTGCTGCAGTTGGCGGAGGTCGAAATTATTCTGGACTCGATTGGAACTTCGCTTCAGACCAAAAGCGGCAACCTGGATCTACGATTAAGCCCATCCTTTCCTTCGGTCCGGCAATTGAGAACTTCAGCTGGTCTACCGGTTATACGACTGTAGATGAGCCGTACAACTATAAAGGGACGAACCAAGCAATCCGTAACGTTGACGGGAAATTTTTAGGTAGCATATCCATACGAGATGCCTTATACAAATCTCGTAATATCCCTGCGATTAAAATTTTTGAAGAAGTAGGCACACAAAAAGCCGGAGATTTTGCTAGAAATTTAGGGCTGCCATACGATAAATTAAATTCTTCTAATGCGATTGGTGGCGGAGAATATGATTTCTCTACTGTGCAAATGGCTGGCGCCTTTTCGGCATTTGGCAATAACGGTATTTATACGAAACCTCATGCCATTCAAAAAATTATTTTCAGAGATGGTACATCCGAGCAGAAGATGACACCTGAATCTATCATCGCTATGAAAGATTCCACTGCCTATATGGTGACGGACATTCTACGCGATGTTATGTCCCTTGGTTCTGGACAAAGGGCAAATATTTCAGGGTTAGATATTGCAGGAAAAACGGGAACAACTAACTACCCTTCCGACATTATTAAGAAGAATGGTATGAAGAATACAGATGTCCCCGACTCATGGTTTGCAGGCTACACGACAGATTACACAATTGCTGTTTGGGGTGGTTATGAAAAATATACGACTCCAATTCAAACATACGACAAAGGTAGACATGTACCGCAAAATCTTTTCAAAATGGTCATGAGTGATATTTCAGCCGGAAAAAATACAGCACGCTTCCAAAAGCCTAACACTGTGGAAGAAGCAACTATTGAATTTGGTACCAATCCGCTTCTCTTAGCAAGCAGTACAACACCTGATAATTTAAAGCGTACAGAGTTATTTGTGAAAGGAACTGCACCAACTGAGATGGCTAAAGAAGAAATTACGGAGTTGGAGGCACCCAATAATGTAACAGCTCTGCACGATGTCGACACAAACTCTATTACATTAAATTGGGAACATAACGCACCAGATGTTGAGGAAATTGATGGCATAATTGAATTTACTGTCTTTGCTAATGCTGACGGTGGTGAAATGAAAGAGATGACAACGACACAGGATTTGTCTCTCTCATTCCCAGGTGTTGAACCTGGACGTCTATATTCATTTTCTATTATTGCTAAACTTGGTGAACTCGAGAGTCCTCCCGCAACAACTTCACTTCAAATTGAAGATTTGGAGGAAGAAATTCCCGAGTGGGATCCAAATGACAATAATGGCAACCCGGATGATGGCAGTGATGACGGTCAGCCAAATGATAACGGTAACGACAATAATGGCAACAACGGTAATAATGGTAATAACGGAAACGATAATACTGAGACACCGCCAGATGACACTCCACCAGTCGATGACGGTACGACAAATACCGATCCAGGCGATAGCGATGGAACAACATCCGATAATGGAACACCTTAATAAACAGCAAAAAAAGCGTCCAACTAGGGCGCTTTTTTTGTTACTTTTTCCGAATGGCGAGTCTTGCAACTTTCTTTTTTGTCTCTATCATAAGAGCATCTAACTGAACAAATGCATAGTGACTCGCAATTTTTGCTTTAATAAATTCAAAGCGTTCCTCCCCATTTAAAGGAAGTAGCACGAAAACGGCTTTCTCTTTGCGATCATCATAAGCTGTTCCACCGAGCTCCAGCAATTCACAATAACTCTGACAAGCTATCTTCATTAACTCGACAGCTCGTGAATCTTTCTGATTATAAAATGCTTCTATTTCACCGCGCACGAGTTGCCATTGTTCGAAATAAGGCGTGAACAACTCTTTATCGAATTGATTTTTATCACTTGGCATCAGCTTTCATCCTTTTCTTCCCTTCCCTGCATAATGGCAGGAGTGGACAGACGTTACATCCAGGGTTTTGCGCCTTACAATGGTATCTTCCGAAAAAAATGATTTGGTGATGTGTATCCGTCCATCTATCCATCGGTGTCCATCGCATTATTTTTTCCTCAACAGCTAACACGGAATCCTTCCATCTATTCATGCCGAGACGCTTCGCTACGCGTTCTAAATGGGTATCTATAGCAATAGCCGGTATACCGAAGGCATTGGATACGACAACGTTCGCTGTCTTACGACCGACACCTGGTAATGTCATCATAACATCTCGATTGGCGGGTACTTCCCCATCAAATTGATCGATTAGCATTTGACTTAGGGCTTGAATATTTTTCGCTTTATTGCGGAATAAACCAATTGAACGAATATCTGACTGTAGCTCTTCAATATCTACCGCCAAATAATCCTCTGGTGTTTTATATTTTTGAAATAAATCAGCTGTTACACGATTGACAAGCACATCTGTACATTGCGCTGATAGTAGCGTAGCAATCGTTAACTCAAAAGGATTAGCATGGACCAATTCACAATGTGCATCTGGGAACATGATGCCAAATTGCTCAAGACACACTTCCCATTGTTTTTTTGTAAGCATGTTCTCCCCCCTAATCTCGTTCTTCCAACCAATTATAGAAAGGGACACGTTTGACTGAAACAGTCTTTTGTTGTTGCTGTTCTGCTGGACGAATACCAACAGTCCTAAACGACTTTGTTTGACGTTCCACATCAGACAGGGTCCTGACATTTTTCTTTTTCCATTCGAATAGAATACGATCAATATAGCGAAGACTGATTTTCTGTGCGAGAACTGCTTCTTTCAATGCCGCACGAATAATATCAACACTATGCCCATCGTCATCTAACCACATCGTAATGGATTCACATTCCATTGGCGATAGAAGTCGTCCAAATTCTTGTTCAAATAGCGAAAAGATTTCCCCTTCCGCATTTTTCTGGCTTTCTTTTTCCGCTTTATTGGCCGTATTTGCAATATGTTCAAGCAGACGGTTCCATAAAGGCTGCAAAGAAAATGCCTCATGCAAGACACCGTTATGATCTTCAGTTTGACTAATTTGTAAAAAGCCATGCTGCATTAGTCGTTGTAAAATCATAGAAACTTCATTCTCCGTCATCTGCATCCGGCTCGCAAAATCCATTGGTGTAGGAAAATGATTCCCCGCAGTGGTATAGGCTGTCATATGCATGATTAGCATGGCATCTAAGTCCTTAATGCCTAAGCTTTTATAGTACTGAAAAAAAAGCTGGGGAATAGTAACATTCCCCTGCTCAATCCAAATTCGGAGCCGTTCTTCCTGTTGCATTGTCCGAACTCCTCTCTTCTATTAAGGTATTCAAGTAAGTCAATTTTATATGGCTACAAAATCCTAACGAGGTTGATTTCCGCTCCAGGCGGACGCTTCCGCAGGCACGGCTTCAGCCAATCGAACAGCGTAGTGTTCGATTTGTAATAATTTCTGCGGCCTTTACAGAAATTTTACAGCCTCTGCTCTCAACGCTTCGCTTTTGTTCGCAAAAGCCGTTCTTCGTGACGGCTTTCGCTACAATCAACGAGAATAGAATAGAAAATTATAAAATTGATTCAAGTTTAAGGGTATAGTCTGTTCAACAAACGTGGGAATGGAATTGTTTCACGTACGTGTTCCGCGCCGGAAATCCAAGCGACTGTACGCTCTAGCCCAAGTCCAAAACCAGAATGAGGAACGGCGCCATATTTACATAAATCTAAATACCAAGCGTATGCGTCCTCGTCCAAGTTATGCTCTTTAATACGTTGTTTCATCAGCTCATAGTCATGCACACGTTCTGAGCCTCCAATAATTTCACCATAACCTTCTGGCGCAATCATATCCGCACATAACACAACGTCATCGCGTTCAGGGTGTGGCTGCATGTAGAACGGCTTGATGCCAATTGGGTAATGCGTGATGAAGACTGGCATATCATAGCTTTCGGCAATCGCTGTTTCATGTGGTGCTCCAAAATCATCACCCCATGTAATGTCATTGAAGCCATTATCATGTAAAAACTTAATTGCATCATCATACGAAATGCGTGGGAATGGTGCTTGAATTTTTTCCAACTTGGACAAATCACGACCCAATCTTTCCAATTCAAGTGGGCAGTTTTGCAAGACAGATTGAACAACATGCGTGACATATTGCTCCTGTACTTCCAAGCTTTCTTCAAATTCTATAAATGCCATTTCCGGTTCAATCATCCAAAACTCAATCAAGTGACGACGTGTTTTCGATTTTTCTGCACGGAATGTCGGGCCGAATGAGAACACTTTTCCAAGTGCCATCGCTGCCGCTTCCATGTAAAGCTGACCTGATTGAGATAAAAATGCGTCTTCATCGAAATACTTTGTTTTGAACAACTCAGACGTCCCTTCAGGTGAAGAGCCTGTCAAAATAGGCGGATCGACTTTAACGAAGCCATTCATATGGAAAAATTCATACGTAGCGCGAATGACTTCATCACGAATTTTCATAATGGCATGTTGCTTGCGTGAACGGAGCCATAAATGACGATGATCCATTAAAAATTCAGTACCATGTTCTTTTGGTGTAATTGGATAATCAACAGCCTCATGAATGACTTCAATATCTTTCACTTGCAACTCATAGCCGAATGACGAACGCTCATCGACAGTGATTTCAGCAGTAATATACAATGAACTTTCTTGTGTAATCGATTTTGCTTTTGCGAAGATATCCTCTCCGACGACTTCTTTCACAACGACACCTTGGACGAATCCTGAGCCATCTCGTAATTGCAAGAAAGCAATTTTCCCGCTTGACCGTTTATTAGCAAGCCAACCACCAATGCGTACTGTTTCGCCCGCATGGTTTGGCATTTCATGTATCATAATTGTTTTCATAGTAACCTCCGAAAGTTAACATTCTCTATTTTTATTTTGTCCAGTTTGCTTCTACAAATGCATGAATACGTCGAATCGCTTCTTCCAATAATTCAATCGATGTTGCGTAGGATAGACGTATCGTCCCTGGTGAACCAAAACCAGATCCAGGGATAACGGCAACATTCGCTTGCTCTAGTAAGGCCGCTGCAAAGTCATCCACATTGTCAAAGCCTGTTTTCGTGACAGCTTCAGATACTTCTGGCAGTAAATAAAATGCACCTTGTGGCTTAATAACTGAAAATCCGGGAATCGCACTTAGCTGCGGATAGACACGGTTTAAGCGTGATTCAAAATCCTTCCGCATCGTTTCGACCGTATCTTGTGGTCCGTTGTATGCTTCAATTGCGCCATATTGTGATGTCGTGGTTGGGTTTGATGTCGAATGACTGGCAAGGTCGGTCATCGCCTTGACCATTTCTGCATCGCCTGCGACGTAACCAATTCGCCAGCCTGTCATCGAATGGGATTTAGATACACCGTTAATAATAAGTGTTCTTTTTTTAGCATCATCTGACAGCTGCGCAATCGAATGATGCTTTTCTTCTCCGTAAATTAACTTCTCGTAAATTTCATCAGACACAATCCAAATATCCTTCTCTTGGCAAACCGTAGCGATTTGCTGCAATTCCTCTTGTGAATAAATCATCCCCGTTGGATTGCCTGGAGAATTAATAATAATCGCTTTTGTATTGCTAGTAATAGCATTGCGAATTTGGTCAGCCGTCACCTTAAACTGTGCCGCTGCAGTGCCTTCGATATGTACAGGTACCCCACCCGCTAGTTTGACCTGTTCAGGATAACTGACCCAATAAGGTGTTGGAATGATGACTTCATCGCCCGGATCTAACATGACCTGAAACATTGTATAAAGGACGTGCTTGGCACCAATTCCGACCATAATTTCTTGTCTAGAATAGCTTAAATTTTGATCCTTTTGTAGTTTGTCGATGATAGCATCTTTTAGTGCAGGTAGTCCGCCAGCAGGTGTATACTTCGTTTTACCTTCCTTAAGGGACCTATAAGCCGCTTCAATGATATTATCCGGTGTATTATAATCTGGTTCGCCCGCGCCAAGACCAATCACGTCGATACCGGATTCTTTCATTTCCTTTGCTTTCGCCGTAATGGCAAGCGTTGTTGAAGGTGAAAGTGTGTTCACCCTAGATGCTAATCGTTTCGTCAACTGTATCGCTCCCTTATAGGTTTAAAATTCGTTTCCACCATTGCCCAGTGTCAAAAAAGACATAGACATAATTCAGTTTACCATTGTCACTTGTGAAAGCGACTTCCCAAACTGGGCCTTCTACCTCTAATCCAAGCGTCACATGTAAAATCTTGTTTACTTGTAACTCTTGTTTGACGTTGGCAATCGCTTGCTCAGCAGTAATGCCATCCTTCAACTTTACTTCCTCAAAGCCGTCCACCCTTTGCGGACTTACAAAAACCGCTGTTTCCTCATCTTCTGCATCTACACCATATACTGTGACCATTGGCACCGTTCCATTGAACACATCTGTTGAACTTGCAGAAACAAGTTGTCCCGAGCCCAATACAGAGTCAATCGCTGCCTGTTCAGCCTCTGAAAAAGGCTTATCGGCATTGTATAAAACGGTAATCGTAATGACAGAAGCTAGTGCCACAAGGAAGACGACAATGAATTTAATCCAACCTAGCATAGTAATCCACGTCCTGTGCGTCCAAAGACGATTTTTCCACTCCAAGTGCTTTCCTACTTCACCTATTCAGTATAGCAATTTTCGAGCTCATTCACCATATGTTCGAGCGACACTTTTTTGACAGGCACATCTGGAAGAGAGGCTAAAAAATGTCGGCCGTAAGACTTCGTTTCAATCCGCCGATCTAAAATAATGAAACACCCTTTGTCTGTCGAAGAACGAATAAGCCGACCAAACCCTTGTCTTAACCGCATAACGGCTTCTGGCAGTGCAAATTCGTTGAATGGATTTACCCCAACAGCGGTCAACTTGGCCGCCCTCGCTTTAAAGACTGGCTCATCTGGAGATGAAAACGGCAACCTTACGACGATAACGGCAGATAATGCTTCCCCAGGTACATCCACGCCTTCCCAGAAGCTATTTGTGCCAAAAAGGACAGATTTATTAAATTGTCGAAAAGACTTCAATAATCGAATACGACTTCCCGCACTAATTCCTTGGGCAAACAGTGCATAGTCTTCTAATTGCTCACTTTCTACAATCAAATCATACGTTTTGCGCAGCATATCCTGCGAGGTGAATAGCACAAATAATCGTCCACCCGTCGCCAATACGGTCTGGACAGTTGCATGAGCAACTGCTTCAATATACTCTGACTGCGTCACCTGCTGAATATCTGGCATATCGTCGATGATGACAATTTCAGCCCCCGCATAAAATTCCGGAGGTGCATCGAATGTAAGGAGTGGGATTGAGTCGTCAATGCCCAATTGCCGAGTTATAAAACGCTCATTATCTTGAACAGTCAACGTTCCTGATGTCCAAACAATCCCTGTCTTCTCTGCCTTTAATCTATCGATAAAAGTACGGATGGCAGACGAGCTATCGAGTGAACGTTTAATAACGACTAGACTTCCTGGAATACTTCGCCGATCTTTTTCCATCCAAACTGTGTAGTCCTCTGAATCGTTATCCAGAAAAATTTCCACCCATTCTCCAGCCTTTATCGTCATTTCACGAACCCAATAATTCCATTCGGCTACAACCGCTTGCTCTTTACGTGTTAAATTATCGAGCTGACTAGCTATACTACGGGTAAATTGTTCTGCTTTGCTAATATAATCAGCCATTGCTTCAGCCACTTTTGCAAAACATAGTCGACTGTCTACTAATTTATCGAGCGGGAACACAACACGATTGCCTTGCTGCTTGTTATTCATAGATGGATCAAAAGTCGTTAATATACTAACTGCACGATCAAATGATGTCGTGAACTTGATGAACGCTTCATCTAAATAGGCTTTTTTATGTAAACGTCCCATCATGCCTGTTCTTTTGTTAAGTGCATTGACTTGATGCAATAATTGTCCGGTCGCATCCGAGCCCATTTGCCCCATAACATACTTCCAATTCGTAAAGGAAAATACGGTTTCATTCAAACGGGATGCGGTTTGGACGAATTGATGGGCTTCATCGACGACAAGTCCTGCTAGTGAATTGAAAATCAGTTGTTCACGATTGCCATCTGCCAGCAGCATCGCGTGATTGGTTATAATAATGTTCGACTGTCCGCATGTTTCCAACAGCTTGTAGTGAAAATCTGCCGCTTTTTCATCAACGGCGAGTAAGTTGGAACGCTTGCGGATACGATCCACAAATAGCTGTCCTCCACCCGATACATTCAACTCTGCTAAATCACCCGTCACTGTTTCCGTTAGCCATACAAGCACTTGCATGATGGAAAACGTTTCGTCATACGACTCATCTGTAATGCGTTGCAGTTCTTCAAATTTCCCCAATGAAATATACTGCTCTCTGCCTTTTAACACTGTTGCTGTAACAGTAGAGCCGAGCATTGAACTCACTTTATTAAGCTCCTCGGCCATAATTTTATCCGCTAGATGATTAGTGAATGTACTGATGACGACAGGCTTCCCTACCGCGATAGAATGTATGGCTGCCGGTAGCAAATAAGCGGTCGTTTTGCCAATCCCCGTCGGCACCTCTGCAATCATTTCTGTCTCACTGGTAAGAGAACTCCACACCGCATCCATGAAACCAAACTGAGATTCTCTCCGTTCGAATGCTGGAAATGCTTTTTTCAATAATACCGTTTTCTGTTGCTCATCCACTGGATACGTCGGCGTTTCAAAATGATCGGTAATTGGAACTGGTATTGGACGATACGGAATTCCACGAAACGATGAAAAAACCTTACTCGTTCTGGATGTCCGTGCTCGCTTTAACGCTGCATAAAACAATGTCGATAAGTCCGATTTCAAGCGGAAAGATCTACGATGTAAAAGATTTAACGTTTCTTCCGGCAAGCGATTCATGTTCTCCATACATGCAAGAAAAAGCCTAGCTGTAGCCGCCGCATCATCATCCGCACGGTGAGCAGATGCCAGTGGTATACCTAAATCCTCTGCAATATCCTGCAGTCGATAGCTGGCTGCTGAAGGATACATAATCTTAGACAATTCAACAGTATCAATTTTTTTACCTACCCACTTCCGAATACCACATCTGCTAAACTCATTTTGTAGAAAAGATAAGTCAAAGTCCGTATTATGTGCGATGAAAACCGTCCCTTCCAACAGACTAGCAACTTCCTCAGCAATTTCTTCAAAATACGGTGCCCCAGCAACGTCTTCATCTGTAATGCCCGTCAACTGACGGATAAAAGCCGGAATTTTTTGCCCCGGATTGACGAAACGGACAAACTTGTCTCCAACTTCCCCATCTTTTATAAACACAATTGCTAGCTGAATAATCCGGTCTCCTTTGACCGGTGAATGACCAGTCGTTTCCAGATCAACAACTGCATACGTTTTGTTGTCCACTCAATCATCAACTTTCTTAATCGAATAAGCCTTGGCGTATTCAGAACTTCCCTTACACGTTCTTCTTATATGGTAAATTGTATCACATTTCAGCGTTTGAAAACAAAAAAGCCCCTATGAAATCATCGTCTACCGATTCCATAGGAGTCCTATTACGAGACGTTATGCGTACGTCATCCCTTGCTTCTCTTTGATGACTTCTTTCACGCCATTTTTTTCGTCCATAATAAGAACGGTTGGTTCATGCGTCAACGCTTCTTCGTTTGTTACATAGGCATAGGAGATAATGATAACAATATCGCCACGCTGAACGAGTCTTGCTGCTGCTCCGTTTACACAGATGACACCACTACCACGTTCTCCTGCAATAATATACGTTTCAAATCTTGCACCATTATTATTATTGACAATATGCACTTTCTCATTCGGTAGCATGCCCGCAGCATCTAGCACATCGCTATCAATCGTAATGCTTCCCACATAATTTAAATCGGCCTCCGTGACAGTTGCACGGTGCAATTTACTATTCATCATCATTCTGAACATAACACTCATCCTTTTAGTGGAATAATTATATTATCAATCAATCTTGTTTTGCTAAATTTCACGGCACACGCAAGTATAACTTCCTTGCTAGTCGCATCTGCTTGTGTCAGCTCTGGATACGCCAGCAATGACACATAGTCAATGCTACCTGAACTATTTGTAACAATTGCATCGGCTACTTGTTGCTCTATATCATTCACTGACAAGCCTTCTACAACTAACCCTGCACCTAATTGAAGGGCTTGTTGAATAACAGGCGCTTCCTTACGCTCCGCTTCCGTCAAATGGACATTGCGTGAACTTTTCGCCAAGCCATCCTGCTCACGAACTGTTGGGACACGGACAATCTTCGTTCTCAAATTAAAATCACGGATAAACGTCTCAATAATCGCTAGCTGTTGCGCATCTTTCAAACCAAAATACGAACGATCTGGATCAACGATGTTGAACAACTTCAACACGACTTTTAACACACCATCGAAATGTCCCGGTCTAGATGCTCCGCAAAGTTCTGCTGCTTGGGGACCAGGTAAAATACGAATTCCACCTTCTTGCGGATACATTTCCTCTCGTGTCGGCATGAACAGAATAGTAACACCCGCTTCAGTCGCAAGACGCGCATCACGCTCTATATCACGCGGATACGCCTCAAAATCTTCCCCAGGACCGAATTGAGCCGGATTGACAAAAATACTCATGACAACAACGTCATTTTGTTGCCTAGCCTGCTCCACTAATGACAAATGTCCTTCATGTAAAAAGCCCATCGTCGGGACAAAACCGACTGACAATCCTTGTTGTCGACGTTCAGTCAGCAATTGCTGTAAGTCTTGAATCGTATGCACAATTGATAGTGCTGTCACTTCATTCGCCACCTTTTTTACCTCCGTACAAAGACACCAACTCTTCTGCCTTCATCGTGAAACGGTGATGCTCCGCAGGAAAAGATTGTTCTTTAACGGCTTTGACATACTTTGTGATTCCTTCACCAATGACCGTTCCAACGTCAGCAAATGTTTCGACAAATTTCGGAACGCGATGACTACCATATGTGACTGTATCGTGGAAAACAAGTACTTGTCCGTCTGTTCCTGCCCCTGCACCAATCCCAATGACTGGAATAGATACTGCCGCTGTCACTTCATCTGCTAGCTGATACGGGATACATTCCAATACAATCATGCAAGCTCCCGCTGCTTCACTAGCGCGTGCATCTTCAATCAGTTGCTGTGCCGCCGCAGCCGTCTTTCCTTGCACCTTATAGCCACCTACAACTGCTGCAGATTGAGGAAGTAAGCCAAGATGCCCAACAACCGGAATTCCTACGCTTGTCAACAGACGAATCTTGTCAATCACTTGCCCTGCTCCTTCAACTTTTAAGGCATGCGCACCCGTCTGTTGGAACATGTGGACCGCAGCAGCAAGTGTACTATCGTCAGAGCCATGATAAGAACCGAATGGCATGTCCACGACGATGAATGTATCCGTCGCTCCTCTTTTCACTGCTTTTCCATGATGGATCATATCATCCACCGTGACAGAAACCGTTGAATCATAACCAAGAACGACCATACCGAGCGAATCACCGACGAGCAAAACATCTACCCCTGCTTCTTCCGCAATTTTTGCTGAAGGGTGATCATAAGCTGTCAGCATGACAATTTTCTCGCCCTCTTTTTTCATGTTGATAAAATCAAGTGTACTTTTCATCTTATTTTGCTCCCTTCTCTGGGAGAAAACCGACTATAAAAAATCCTTCCACCCATAATATGGACAGAAGGATTGTATCATCACGTAATGGTTTCCTCCGTCCCTGTCTTAGTAAAGATCAAGGCAGATCCTATTGAATTTTAAAATTTCTAGGTATCACTAACAGGTGCAGTTCACAAACTGATACCGCCCTTCGACACTACTATAACAAATTGACAGATGCATGTATACAAATCAAGTTCAAAAAGTTGTCACAGTTTCTGATTACCTAAAAGTCCTGCCGAATCAACTCGAAACCTCTATATCGGCAGAGTAAATACCACGGATTGAGCCATCATCTAACCGCAATTCTAGTACACCCTCATCGGATATGCCAATTGCAGTGCCTACCAATGTTTCATTCAACATCACTGCACGAATCCGTTTGCCTGTCGTATTGGAATAGCCTTCCCACAACAGTTTAATAGGACCAAAACCATGATTTTCATACATAGTCGTATACAGTTCAAGAAATCCAAGAATTTTTGCAATCAATTGCGGACGATCAACAGGCTTGCCCATTAAAATTTGTAGGGAAGTGGCAATATCATGTAATTCCGCAGGGAAGTCAGCTAGCTCCTGATTGACGTTCATACCAATACCGAGAATAATTGCTTTCACTTGGTCTGGATCTGCCTGCAGCTCTGTCAAAATGCCTGTCACTTTTTTACCATCCACTAAAATATCATTGGGCCATTTGATTGTTGGTTCAATACCCGTTAGCTCTTCGATAGCGCGTGTGACAGCAACTGCTGCTACAAGCGTCATCTGCGGTGCCTGCTGCGGAGTCAACGACGGCCGTGAAATCACACTCATCCAAATCCCTTTACCTGATTTGGAACTCCAAGGACGCGCCATGCGCCCCTTTCCTGCCGTCTGTTCTTCCGAAATAATGACTGTGCCATTTAGCGCAGCATTTTGCGCCTCTTCATGTGCAATAATCTGGGTAGACTCACAGGTTTCAAAATATCGAATATGTTGACCATAATTTTTAGTTGTCAAATGTTGCTGGACATTCGCTGCATTCACTCGATCAGGTGAGCCAATAAGCATATAGCCTTTTTTGCGGATTGTCCCAATTTCATAGCCTTCTTTTTCAAGCTCTTTAACGTATTTCCAAATCGCCGTTCTTGATAAGCCGTATTCATCGGCGATTTCCTGTCCAGATACGGGTTCGCCATTCGCTTCAAATAATCTTTTCAGCAACTCATTTTTCACTCTTGAATTCATTGAAAAACCATTCCTTTATGTTGTTTGGATTATTTTCACATTTCCCATGAAGAACAGCTATCGTGATTTTTCCAATCCATTCACCGGTCCATCTGCCACCACGTAATCCCGTCCAACCTAACAAATCTTTGCCTGTTACAGCTAAATCGGCAACCGATTGAATCGGCAATGACTGTTTCTTAGAGATAACCTCTCTCTTTGTCAACACTTGGCTTGAATGACCCATTACATGAACCCACTTTTCAGCTAACAAAAGGACTGCTACATCGAACTTATAATAATCATCAATCGTAAACAAAGCACTGTATCTTACCGTAGATGCTTGGTGCACCGCCGATAAAAATGTTTTCTCAGCATTCGAGAGCTTATACGCTTTAGCAACCTGCCCTGGGGTAAAACCACCTGCAAGCATTACGCAAGCCCACCCTTCGGTAGCCGTCTCGAAAGGCACCATTTTGTTGATCTTGTCGATACTTTCTGGGAATAAAGGCAAGTGACTAGCAAGTCCCGTTTGTTCGATGAAATGGAATGCCTTTATAGGATTAGCACCTTTAAACAGCTTACCCATCTCTGCTTTTAATCGCTCCACTGAAATATACTGAATCCGTGGCGCATAGCTACGAATCGCTTCAAATGTATCTTCTTCAATTGCGAAATCGAGAACAGATGTAAAGCGTACCGCACGAAACATTCGAAGGGCATCTTCGTCAAAACGATCTGCCGCATGACCAACAGCCCGAATCAGTTGACGCGTCATGTCCTCCTGCCCACCAAATAAATCAATCAGTTCACCATCTTTTGTCATCGCGAGTGCATTCATCGTGAAATCTCTACGTAGTAAATCTTCCCGCAATGAGGTAACGAACTGCACTTCATCCGGGCGACGATGATCGCTATACGTCCCTTCTGTTCGGTAAGTCGTCACTTCAATCGGTTCCCCGTTCATCAATACAAGAACCGTTCCATGCGCTGTCCCAATGTCTACAGTCATTGGAAATAATGCCTTTACTTCTTCAGGCTTTGCCGAGGTGGCAATATCAATATCCGTTGCCGGTTTTCCCAAGACATAATCTCGGACCGCTCCCCCAACAAATACAGCCTCATAGCCCGCTTGTTCAAGTAAACGGATGACTTCGCGACTTGACTCTGTTGCAAAATGGGCTGTCATTGGCTACCCGCCGCTTCATAATACAATTTTTCGTACTGTGTCACAATCGTTGTTGAATGAAATTTATTCGCAACTGTCGCCAGCCCATTTCGCTGAAATGACGCATGCAATTGATCATCCATCAGTAATTGAAGTGCTCTATCAGCAGCCATTGCCACATCACCAAGTTCAACGAGAAAACCATTGACGCCATCTTCAACCACTTCGGGAATTCCCCCAATGGCCGTCGCAACAGAGGGTACTCCACAAGCAAATGCCTCCAATAATACAAGTCCAAATGCCTCTTTTTCTGACAGTAAAAACATAACATCACTAATGGCGAGGAGCTCTGGTAAATCATCGCGCTTGCCAGTGAAAATAACATCATCTTGTAAACCCAACTCACGAACAAGTTCTTCCATCGCCGCTTTTTCCGGTCCCTCACCAACAAGCAACAATTTCGCATTCGATTGTTGAGCGACACGTCGATAGCTTTCAATAATATCAGGAATGCGTTTTACAGCTCTAAAGTTAGAAATATGAATAATTACTTTTTCATCCCGTCCAATGCCCAGTTCACTTTTCAATCTTCCAGGCTCAACTGGATGATATTTGTCTTCATCTATAAAATTGTAAATCGTCAACAAATCTTTTTCCGGTCCAATCAATTCAAGCGTTTCTTGTCGTAGTGATTCAGAAACGGTCGTTGTAATGGTTGATTTATTAATACCATAGCGGACAGTATTACGCAGTGCCGGATCATGTCCTAGAATCGTGACATCTGTTCCATGCAATGTTGTAATGACGCCAATCGTTGAATTGGCCATATCTTTACCAAGCGCAGCGGATACGGCGTGTGGGACAGCATAATGTACATGTAGCAAATCTAATTTTTCCGTTTCAATCACTTGTGCAATGCGATTAGCAAGTGCGATATCATAAGGTGGATATTTAAAAACTGCATAGCCGTCGATTTTAACTTCATGAAAGTGGATGTTAGGATGGGCTTCGAGGAAACGGAAAGGCATACCCGATGTTATGTAATGCATTTCGTGACCCCTATCTGCCATCATTTTCCCAAGTTCAGTTGCCACAACCCCAGACCCTCCTAGTGAAGGATAGCAGATTACACCTACTTTCAATTTTTTCAATTTCAACATTTCCTTTCGTTCTAGCATCATTACTTAATTTCAATTACCGTTTAATCAATAATATTCTCAAGCCCATAAACAAGATCTTTCCTTACAGTCACATCGCGTACCGCCATCAGAATACCTGGCATAAAGCTATTACGGTCAAATGAGTCATGACGGATCGTAAGTAATTCACCTTCGCCCCCCAGAAGCACTTGTTGATGTGCAAGTAATCCCGGTAGTCTAATGCTATGGATTTTCATCCCTTCTACATCCGCACCGCGTGCGCCCGCCTGATGTTCCTGCTCCTCTGGATGACCTTGCAGATGTGGTTCCCTAACGGCTGTAATCATTTCAGCTGTTTTCACTGCCGTTCCTGATGGTGCGTCAAGTTTTCGATCGTGATGCATTTCAAGTATTTCAACATCTCCAAGATAGCGTGCCGCCATAACCGAAAACTTCATCATTAGGACAGCACCTATTGAGAAATTCGGTGCGATAATTGTGCCTAATTGGGCGTCAGTAGACAAGTTGGATAAAATCGAAATCTGTTCTTTGGAAAGACCAGACGTCCCAACAACTGGACGTATGCCAAGCCCTATCGCCTCTTTCACATTCATGAAAACTGCATCTGGGTCCGTCACATCAAGCAGAACATCGGGCTCTGTATCAGCCGCCAATTCGACAAGTGACGTGTAAAACGGTACTCCCACGCGCTCTTCCGTAATGATTGAATTATGTAAGTACATCCCCGCATATTTATAATCAAGGGCAGCGACCACTTCCATATCAGGTGCTGCCGTTATCGCTTGAAGTGCCGTACTTCCCATTCTGCCACGTATTCCTGCAATCGCAACTTTTATCATCAAACTTCCTCCTTTTTTGTCCAGCGATCTGCATCACGATGTTTGAATTTATCTACCACGGTCGTCAATGCCTTTTCTAGGCTAATCCCCTGTGAATTAGCAAAACAGACGAGCACAAAAAACAAATCTCCAGTTTCTTCTTCAAGTGAACGGACTGCCTCACTCGATTTTTTCTTTTTCATCCCATAGACATGTTGAACTTCCCTCGACAACTCACCAAGCTCTTCCGTCAAGCGGGCGAGCAATTCCATCGGCGGGAAATAGCCTTCTTTAAAACCATTTATGTACAAATCAACTTCCTGTTGTAGCTCATCCAACGACTTTGATGACTCCATTTGTATCAACTCCTTATCCTATCGTATAAATTAACGCCACTATTGTCAAAATATAAAATATGACTGATAATAGCACTATTGCTTAAACTGAGAGGTGTGCATTGAATGCTAGACGGAATTAAATTTAAAAATATCTTTTTCATCATACTCGGCGCTGCTATCTTCAGTTTCGGACTCGTCCATTTTAATATTCAAAATGAACTTGCCGAAGGTGGTTTTACAGGGATTACACTTATTTTATTATTTGCATTCAATTGGGACCCCGCTATTATGAACCTTGTTCTCAATATTCCCATGTTCATTATCGGCTGGAAGCTGTTAGGTAAAAGGGTATTCATCTACACTGTTATCGGAACTGTTGCAGTATCTGTCTTTATCAAAATCTTTATGATTTATCAAATTGATATTCATCTAAAAGATGATCTTTTCCTTGTCGCTTTGTTTGCCGGTCTGTTCATCGGAATTGGGCTCGGTATTATTTTTAGATATGGCGGTACAACAGGCGGTGTAGATATTATCGCACGTCTTGCTCATAAATACATGGGCTGGAGCATGGGAAAAACAATGTTTATGTTCGATGCAGTTGTCATACTCGTTTCCTGGGCGGTCTATTTGGATCATCGTTCGATGATGTATACGCTTGTCGCCTTGTTCGTTGGCGCCCGCGTCATCGACTTTGTACAAGAAGGGGCTTATGCAGCAAGGGGAGCATTTATCATTTCTAATGCACAAGACGAAATTGCAGCAAAAATCGCAACAGAAATGGATCGTGGCGTCACTGTCCTAAAAGGCTACGGACATTATACGAAGGCTGACCGAGAAGTTTTATACTGCGTTGTCGGTAGAAACGAAGTGATGCGCTTAAAAAACATCATCACTTCCATCGACCCACACGCGTTCGTATCCCTCATCGACGCCTATGATGTGATGGGTGAAGGCTTCACGCTAGATGACCAGAAACGACCGCTTGAACGATAGCTAAAAAAATAGCACACCTGGTGATTAACCATTTACTTGCATAAATTGTGACTAAATAAAGGCTTAAAAATTTCCTTTTCCACCGGGCTATTTTCGGTTCGCTTTCAGTGAAATATCCAAGACATAATTACCGAGGATCAAGCATGGCTAGAGAGATGACTCCGTCATTTCTAGCCATGCTTTTTCGGTCATCTTGTTATGAATAATTACCTGTCGCACACCTACAATATTTAAGTGAAAAATACAGATGCTTGGGAAGAAAAGAATAGATGACATTGTTAAAGAGTATAAGTTCCCGAAGATACAATTTCGGGAACTCTTGCACCTTGTACAAGGTGTCCTATTTTACTTTTTAGCAAGCCCTATAAGAAAGTGTCACTTTCTAAAATAACAATGGAAAAGACTATGCTGAAAGCTTCAACCGCCAAAATACTTACACATAGAACACCTGATATTTAATTAAGTTATTTTTTGGTTAATCCTCAGGCATGAAAGAATGGCATTAAAAAAATCCGTCGCTCAGTATTTGAGGACGGATTCTCTATCGATTTAGTCTCTATTTGTGAAAATCAATAACAAACGAACCAATTCAAGAACAGCTACTGCCGCGGCTGCAACGTATGTCATGGCTGCTGCGCTCAGTACTTTCTTAGCATGTGGTTCTTCTTCGTTACGAATAATATTTAGCTCTACAATTTGATTCATCGCGCGTGTCGATGCATTGAATTCCACTGGTAATGTCACAAGTTGGAACACAACCCCAACTGCAAGCAATGCAATCCCGATTCCAAGCAACGAGTTCATGCTTGAGAAAATAATACCAATCATAATGAATACCCAAGAAGCATTAGACGTAATGCTCGCAACAGGTGCTAAACGGTGACGGAAACGAAGATATGAATAGGCTTCCTTATCCTGAATCGCATGGCCAACTTCGTGTGCCGCAATAGCTGTACCAGCAACAGATGCTTCGTGGTAATTATGCGAAGATAACGCAACGATTTTTGTCATCGGGTTGTAGTGATCACTCAAAAAACCTTTACTTTCTACGACTTGTACATTTTGCAAACCATTATAATCTAAAATACGACGAGCAACTTCTGCTCCCGTCATACCTGATGTTGAACGGACTTTCGAATACTTTTTATACGTACTTTTCACTTTAAATTGAGCGTAAAGTGGCAGAATAATAATTGCCGCCAAGTAAATCCAAAACGACATAACCGATTTCCTCCCTTTTATCTATAAACTCTATTTTATAACGAGAGCATAGCTACTGCAACTATTTGCATTCATCAGAAGAAGTTCCCTACTGAAGAACGCAAGTATCCGGCTGATGTCACAAATGTCTAATTGTTCCTAGGTATCATTGATTTATCTCAATTTAACAGCAGCTATTCTTTTCCTCCATACCCAACAAGCAAGTAATATACAGGCTATCGACAACCAGAACGTGAAATAACCAATCTGATTCATATATTTCATCAAATCACCGTAGATAGGCATCTGGCCAAACACATAATCAATAACATCATTATGAAGCGTCCAAATAGCCGCTAGCGCAATATGACCAAAGCTGAAGCGATACAACTGGCTATACAGTACAGCTTGAACAGCCATCGCAAAATGCGAACCAACAAGCATCCAGCCAACCCAACTGAGTTCACCTGTCTCGATAAGCGTCAATATATTCATAACGACCGCCCATAAACCGTACTTAACGAGCGTAATGAGTGCAAGCGCTTCTATCAGCTTAAAATTACGTCCAATTAGCCAACCGATAATGGCAAGCGTAAAAAACAAACTTGCTGTCGGGCTATCAGGAACAAAAATCCAAAACTTCGGCTCAGTGATTTCCAGCTGCCACATATACCAATCGTAGCCATACACCGTACCTAATAAATTAATAAATAACAAAATCCAAAGAAATGATTTATGTGAAAGAATGAGCCAAATCCTCTGTATCAATAAACCCATAGACACCTCTCCATAATAATTTTTATATGTATACAAAAAAAGAGTCAGTTTCCTGACTCTTTTTTACGTACTGCTAATTACTCGCTCTTCAACTCTGCGATATATTCAGCAAGAACTTGTAACTCTTCGTCTGTTCCATCAAACAATCCTGCGGCCATAGCACCACGACCATCATGAACGATTGTTGTAATTTCCTCAGCTGACAAACCGGTATCAATTAGTGGTAAGCCAAGACCGCCTTGGAAGGCATCGCCGTGACAGGTAATACATGAAGCGGCTGCGTAGATTTGGTAGCCTTCTGCTTCCATATCAAACTCAGCTTCAACAGGAATAGCTCCTTGAATTTTTTGCTGTTCCCAATCATGGTTCACAACAGATTCCCATGTCAAATAGAACAGAGCAGCAAATGAAAGTAACATAAATGCCGTTGGTAATGGACGTTTGAATGGACGACGTTCTTTTGTCGTATCCATAAATGGTACAAGCATCAATGCTCCAAATGCTAGTCCTGGCATAACAAGTGCTCCAATAATATTATAAGGTCCGGAAGCAAATTCATACTTCAGTAACTGATACATGGAAAGGAAGTACCAGTCCGGAACAGGCATATACATTGTATCCGTTGGGTCCGCTTGACGTTCTAGCGGAGACGGATGGGCAACTGTTAATATTAAATATCCAATCAAGAAAACGGCACCAATCATCCATTCTTTCAAAAGGAAGTTTGGCCAAAAAGCTTCTGTTTTCCCTGGATATTCTGAGTAATCCTTCGGGACGTTCGGCATTTTATTTGTGGCCTTAATGCGCGAATCTCCAACAAATTTCATCCCTTTTCCGCGTTGCATAGTGTCCCCTCCTTTACAATCTCTTTAAAATTCTATGCCTCTTATAGAGGTCCAGAAATACCTTGTCTTCTAATCATGATAAAGTGTGCTGCAAGCAACCCAAGCAAAGCAGCTGGTAAGAAGAATACATGAATTGCAAAGAAACGCGTTAATGTTTGCGCACCTAGAATCGTTGAATCCCCTGCAAGCAGGATTTTAATCGATTCTCCAATGAACGGAACAGAAGCTGCAATCTCGATTCCTACTTTCGTAGCGAATACTGCTTTCATATCCCATGGCAATAGATAACCAGTGAAACCAAGTCCAAGCATAACCATAAAGATTAATACTCCGACAACCCAGTTTAGCTCACGTGGTTTCTTATAAGAACCTGTGAAGAAGACACGCAACGTATGTAGGAACATCATTACAATAACGAGCGAAGCTCCCCAGTGGTGCATCCCACGCACAATCTCACCGAATGCTACTTCATTTTGAAGGTAATAAACGGATTTCCATGCATTTTCAATATCCGGTGTGTAATACATTGTAAGGAACATACCGGAAAGAATCTGAATAACCGTGACGAAAAACGTCAAGCCTCCGAAACAATAAATGAATGCAGAAAAGTGATGTGCAGGGTTTACGTGCTCAGGTACTTCGTGGTCAGCGATATCACGCCATATTGGGGTGATATCCAACCGTTCGTCAACCCAATCATAAATTTTATTTAGCACTTCGGTCGTACCCCCTTACAATTTTAAACTAATGTGTTTGCCTTAACTACTCCAAGATAGACAAATCCGTCAACGATGCTAACTTCATATTCGTCAAGTGGTCCTGTCGGTGGTGTTCCAGGTACATTATTACCATCTTTCGTGTAACGTCCTGCGTGACACGGACAGAAGAACTGATCTGGGTGCTTATCATCTCCACCCCAGTTTACCGTACAGCCTAAATGCTTACAAACAGGAGAAAGTGCAACGACTT
The DNA here is from genome assembly GCF_038618305.1 of Sporosarcina sp. FSL K6-2383. Lineage (NCBI taxonomy): Bacteria > Bacillati > Bacillota > Bacilli > Caryophanales > Caryophanaceae > Sporosarcina > Sporosarcina sp. FSL K6-2383. The sequence goes on along the minus strand of NZ_CP152017.1, from coordinate 1,787,418 downwards.
CATCGCCTTCTTTATAAACCCAAGCAGTGTTTGACACGTCGGATTTATACCAAGCATCTTTTCGATCCTTAATTGTGAAGTCGACACGAACTGGAATATCTGTAAGGTCGGCCACTTTTTGCGATGTTGGAATGAAATCTCCACCTGTCGATTCTTGCAAAACTGGGTCAATTGCAAATCGAATCATTGGCATCAGCATTGCAGAAGCCATGAATCCACCAGTTCCCATAAGTGTATAACTCATGAATTGGCGTCTTGACACTTTGTTGCTCATCATTTTCCCTCCTCTTACTTAAAGGTCAGTCCAATGGACATATTTTTGCTAATTGTAATACTAGGACATATCTATGATATATCAATACTTAAGGAAATTCAATCATGCTTTCTCTACAGATGTAAGATTGTGAACAAAAATCGAATTTTATCTTCATTCAACAAAAGCCCTCGCTAAATGGGGAACCCAAGCTAAGGTCGCCACTTCCTGTGGTAACGCCTGCATGACCTACATCCTGTTCGCACCGAGCTCGATAAAAGTCCGGACACAATTACGCCGAGGCGTAATTGATTATTGCTGTGACCACTTTTCTGTGAATCTCGGCAACACTTGTCGAAGCTGATCTTCAATAATCGTTTGTCGCAACTGCGGGTCCATGCTTTCCAGCGGGATCGAGGGTAGCCAAATGACTTCTCCACCCGTTTCAATACTTGTCCACGCAGAATCTGTCGTCAAAAAAAATACATGTTTAAAAGAAGTCGCTGAAACATCCTTCGCAAGCGTTGTAGCCATTGCTTGCAAATCCACCGACTGTGTGTAGGCAAATGGAGGCATAAGCATCATACGCCCTTTAAATTGTGTTTCGATAAATGCCGTGAGATGCATGAGAAACTCTGAAGATGACGAACTATTCTTCATCGCCCCCGGTTCCGTCTCCACTTTTAAAAGCGGTATGATCAAGGTATCAATATACTCTTTCTGTTGCAAATATGTATCCATATCCTTAGCTGTCCAGTTCATGACAAAAAACCTCCATAAAAAATACTAAAGGACCCCATCAAGGAAGGATGGAACTTTACCCTTCCCTAATAAGATGGAGTCTTCATTCCTTCGATACCTTCAAATCATTCAACATAGCAGATAGTACGAGAAATCTATCCCGATCATTGGCGTCTAAAGCTTCGTCAACCCTCTTCATCAAGGTATCTACTGTCGCAAAGGCGACACTCTCCTCCAGTAATTGCTGGGCAATTTTACGATCACTCTCGCTCACTTGCAAATAAGCAGGTAGAAATGGATTCTCCTCGCGAACACTCGCATACTGCGGACAAGCATGGCTATTTGGAAAATTAAGTTGAATATACATGTTATCCTCTGGGTGGAGCCTTAAATCATGAAATGATTTTTCGGCATCAGCAGTCATCAAATTCCCTTTATAAAAGCGAAATGGAATACTTTCCGACCCCGTTGTGGACATCACCATCGCACGGGGACAATAATGTGCTTCATCTGTAAAGTGGACATTGTGCAGAAGGTGATCATGGCTAAGAAGATAATTCAATATCCACACACATTCACGGCGCTTCAATTTGTACTGCTTTAAGAACCAGCGAACAAAATCCTTTTTAGCAGCAACAGGAATCATGGCCGTCATGTCACACCTCCTCGTCATTTTGTGCTTCCAGATAAGCTCTCCAATACTCATTTTCAGGAAGAAGATTGACCAATTCCTTCACAACTACAAGTGCCTCTTCTCGCTTTCCTTCTTCTAATAGGAAATTGGCGAAGCTTTCAAGAAACCCGTGATCTTCCTTCATTCCAACATATGCCTTACTATAGGATACGTATGCATCTTCGTATTGTTCCTCTCGCTCATAGGCATAAGCCAGAAAAGCATTGAGTAAGGCGTGATCATCCCACTCTTCTTTTGTATCCGAAAGGAGTTCAAACAGTTTCGTATCTTCTTCTCTTTCATTATACAATGAAGCGAGTGTAATGAGCGCCTCCATATATTCAGGATCTAAGGCGAGTGCTTCAAATAAATGCTCTTCTGCTTCTTCAGGCAAGCCTAGTTTTAAAGCCGATTTCCCCGCCGCTAAGCGAAGCTCCTTATCGAACTCATCTCTCCGTATCCCATCTTTGAACATCGCATACGCTTTTCGATCTTCTCCCATCACAGATAAAGACTGTCCTGCTAGCATATAAGCGGAAAAATAATCCGGATCCATATCGATTAAGTTCGTCAAATGTGCAACTGCTCGTTCTGCGTTACCACTTTGGAAGTAGGCAAATGCCGCCCCGAACAATGTGTCCGGCATAACTTGCTCTTCTAGCATTTCCTCATAATAAGGAATTGCTTCTTCATAAGCCGCGCCTGCACTATATGTCTCCGCAAGCCTTGCCAGTATACTTATTCCGCCTATTTCATCTGTTTCCTCATGCAAATCCAAATATAAACGAACGGCCTCTGCATACTTACCAGAGTCGAGGAGCAGCTCTGCATAAGCAAAGCGAATAACTGGCTCATACGGCACAAGTGCATGTGCTTCTTGAATTTTAGACAGTGCCGCCTCCGCCATACCAGACATTTGATAATAGTCAGCTAGCGCCATCAGTGCTTGCACATACTCTTCGTCATCTGGCCCTACATCTGTCAATAAGAGTAGCGCCTCGTCTTCTTCACCTAATTCAAGTAGCGTACTTGCACGGTCGATTTTAAGCTGCGCTTCATCTGGTAAATGAAGAAGCAATGTCTCATAAATGCGATCCGCCTCACCCATGAAACCGTAATCTGCAAGTAACCCCGCTGCTTCGTATAGCATATCGAAATCAGTCGATTCGTTTAACTGATCGATGAGACGACCTAAAGCGTCTACATCACCTTCCTGAATATATCTTTCAACTTGCTGTAACTGTCCCATATGTTCACCTGTTCTTTCACATTATATACATTCGCTATTATCCTTGAATGTGAACAGGAAAGGCAAGTTTTTCGAGATCATTGAAAAAAGTCGGATACGAAATATTAATGCACGAAGGGTCTTCAATGTTAATCGGGCCCGATGCAACCAGCGCTGCAATCCCTGCCATCATGCCGATACGATGATCACCGTAAGAGGACAGCGTGCCACCTGACAATGCAGTTGGTCCATGAATAATCATTCCATCTTCCGTCTCTTCGATCTTTGCACCTAGCTTTTTCAACTCCGTTGTGACCGCTGTAATACGGTCCGTCTCTTTAACGCGTAGCTCGGCTGCATCTTTAATAACTGTCACACCTTGCGCTTGCGTTGCTAGTAATGCGATGACCGGTAACTCATCAATCAGTCTTGGAATGAGATCACCGCTAATTTCTGTCCCATGCAATCCATCATGTGAAATAGTAACCGTACCATATGGTTCACCTGGTCCGTCTGATTGCTCAAGAATGTCAACCTTGACACCCATTGCCCGTAAGACATCTACTATACCCGTCCTTGTTGGATTAAGCCCCACATCCTTGAACGTCACGGAACTACCTTTAACCATCGCTGCCGCAGCCATAAAAAATGCCGCTGACGAAATATCACCTGGTACACGAACCGCTGTCCCACTCAGGACACTACCGCCCCTGACCCAAACTTTGTTGCCTTCCTTACGAATAGCTACTCCAAATTGTTCAAGCATCCGTTCTGTATGATCACGCGACACGGTCTGTTCGCTGACAGACGTTTCACCATCTGCCGTTAGCCCAGCAAAAAGAATTGCCGACTTTATTTGCGCACTAGCGATAGGCATGTCATAGTCTATAGCAGTTAAAGCACCGCCTTTAATAGTTAAAGGTAACAGATTGCTACTCTCAGATTCGCCTTCAATCGACGCCCCCATCGACTTTAGCGGCAATGACACTCGATTCATCGGGCGTTTCGACAAGTATTCATCGCCCGTTAGGACGGAAGTTATTTGTGAAGCGGCCAATATACCAAGTATAAGCCGTGCTGTTGTCCCCGAATTACCTGCATATAAATTGCCAGAGGGCTGTTTCCAACCATACATCCCTGGGCTTTCCACGGTTACATCTGTACCATTTCTGTCTATGGAGACACCTAGTTGTTTGAAGATATCAATCGTCCGCAAGCAATCTTCACCGTCTAGAAATCCTGTTATGGATGTTGTCCCTTTGGCAATAGAGCCAAGCATAACAGCACGGTGTGAAATCGATTTATCACCAGGTACTGTAATTTCACCTTGCAATATTGGTTTCTCAAACGCTACTTTTTTCATTTCTACCAAAAAGATCCCTCCTAAACAATTTGCATACTATAATCCATCGCTTTAGACAGTGCAGTTTTGGCACGCTCTCGGTCATCAGCACTTTGGAAGCTAATAACCAAAATACCGAAGACGTCTGTGCGTGTTTCAACAATACGAATATTCGTCAAACTAATTCGTTCATCAGCTAGTATTTTTGTGATTTCTGAAATAATACCCGGGTGGTCTGGAATATCGATATGCAGATCAAATGTTGTGTAAAACGCACCTTGTGAAGCAATAGGCAAGTCATCTCGATATTTCTTTGCTTCGGCAAAGTAATCATAGATTTCAGCAGGATTATTTGATGTTAGCATATCCCTTACATTGCCCATTTCTTCCAACCAACCATCCAATTGCTTTAACAGCTCTACTCTATTTTGCGTCGTAATGTCACGCCACATAACAGGGTCTGCTGAAGCGATACGCGTTAAATCACGAAAACCACCTGCTGCCAATTTATTGATGAAAGGCTGCTGTTGTTGCGCTGATAGTCGCCCGACAAGGGATGAGGCGATGAGATGTGGAAAGTGGCTTACAACAGCCGTCATGCGGTCATGTTCTTCCGCTTCCAGCACGACAACTTTGCCCTTTGTTGGTACAAGTAATTGACGTAGTCGTTCCACCTCACTACTAGCCGCTTGTGTATCTGGCGTTAATATGTAATACGCATTTTCAAACAAATGTCCTTTAGCAGCGGTTATGCCGCTTTTATGGGATCCTGTCATCGGATGACCGCCAATGAACGTAATTCCACGGTCGAGCAACGCTTTGGCTGCCTCCATGATTGGACCTTTTGTGCTACCTGTATCTGTCATAATAACATCTTCTTTTACCGTCCAGTCCACTGCCTGCTGCATCATCGCAACTGTCGTATTGACAGGCGTAGCAAAAATAATCACATCTGCCTGCTCACAAGCATTTTCAACGGATGTAGCAATCGTATCAATGACGCCTCTGCGGAATGCCTGGTCTAATGTGCTAAACGAACGATCATACCCAGTTATCTGTACTTCAGGGTCTCTTTTCAAAGCAAGTCCAAGCGACCCCCCTATCAAACCAAGCCCGATAATTGTAACCTGTAATTTCATGTTGCCGAACCTTCTACGACTAATAACGTATCAAACGCAGCGAAGAAATCACTGTTTTGCTGTTCTGTTCCAATCGTCACACGGACATAACCGGGTGTTCCAAGTGCATTACCACTTCTGATGATAAAACCTTGCTGCAATAATTGCTCGGCGGCTTGATCTGCATCGCCTGGCACTTCAATTAGCATGAAATTCGTTTCTGAATCGAAAATATGCAAGTTCTTATCTGCTGCATATTGTGTAAAACGCTGCCGCTGTTCATGATTAACCTGACGACAATGATCGATGAATGCTTGATCTGCCAATGCTTGTTCAGCAACAGCAAGTCCCATCGAGTTATTGTTAAATGGACTTCTCACTTTATTGAGATTCGTAATAACCTCTGGCTGACCAATTGCATAACCAACTCTAAATGCAGCGAGCCCATAAGCTTTAGAAAATGTCCGTAGAATAATAATATTCGGGAAACTTTGTAACCACGTAACCGAGTCAACATGATTAGCCGCAGTAATATATTCAAAATAAGCCTCATCTAGAACTACAAGAACCGTTTCAGGCACTTGTTCAAGAAAGGCTTTTAACCGATCACTCGGAATCAAATTACCTGTTGGGTTATTCGGATTGCATATCCAGACAACGGAAGTTTCGTTATCAATTGCACGAACAAAACTATCTAAGTCATGCTGGCCGTCTTGTAATGGGATTTGCCTGATTTCCGCTCCTTCAATTTTGGCATTATGTGCATATTGCGGAAAGGTCGTCGTTGCCATAATGGTGTTCGTTCCCTTGTCAAGCAGCGCCCTTGCAATGAGCATGATGATTTCGTCAGAACCATTACCAAATAACAATGCATCTTCACTGACACCATGCTTAGCTGCAACCTTACTGCGTAATGTACTTGCATACCCATCCGGATAAATTTCGTGCTGAATAGCATCCGATGTGATAAATTCTTTGACAGATGGTGAACAGCCATAGGGATTTTCGTTTGATGCGAGCTTGACGACTTCCTTCAATCCATAAAGAAGCGTCACTTCTTCAATCGATCTGCCTGGTTTATATGGGTTCATCCCTTCAAGTGCTTGTTTCCAGTTCATCTTAATCCCTCCGGTGCACAATTTATTTTTGTAAATCAGGTCGCAACTTTACAGCTTCATTTTGATAAATATGTTTAACAGAGCGCTGTGGGGTATCCGTATTCACTTGCATCAGTGCTCTAATACAAAGCGGCATTGCACCCGGCACGTCCATCTCATGCGTGCACATTACGGGCACATATGTCCATCCCTCAATTGTGCGAACCGCTTTTGCCGGAAAAGCCGATGTCACATCTTTCGTCGTCGATATTAAAACAGAAATAATATCTTTTGGTGAAACCTTGTTCGCCTCCGCCATTTCAACGACCAATGCTTCCGTCGCTGCAAGAACAGTTTGTTCATCATCCTGTTGAACAGTTGTTGCTCCTCTTAATCCCCTTACCATCATCTTGCCCTATCCCCTTCCACACGTTGCCTCAATTGATCAAAAGCTGTTTCGCATTGCCCCTTCGACAGTTCCCTCACAGTAGGATTACCAACACCGTCTAGTAATACAAAATTCAACTGTCCAAAAGAAACCTTTTTGTCTTTTTCCATATAGCTCATAAATATATCAAATGTAAAATCATAAATCGGTTGGAATGTATAACCCTGTTTAATGGAAAATGCGATGAATCGGTTTGTTAATTGTTCATCAACTGTTCCGTGCCGCTCACTCAAAATAAGGCTATACGCCATACCGATCATCACCGATTCTCCGTGGCTCAAGCCACCAAACCCACATGCAGCTTCCACTGCATGACCAAATGTATGACCAAAATTGAGGTATTTCCTTGTGGAACGTTCGAATTCATCCTCCGCTACAATTTTCGCTTTAACCTCAATACCTTTTAACAATTCAGAAGAAAGCCACTCAATAGCGGGGTGTGAAAACGAGGAATTGGACAATAATTCTTCCGCCCATTCTCCATCCGATATCAATGCATGTTTCAACAATTCTGCCATACCCGACCGAATTTCTTTTGCCGGTAACGTCGTGAAAAGTGTTGTATCAAAGAGAACACCCGATGGTTGATGGAAAGAACCGACCATATTTTTCCCTTCTGGCATATTAATCGCTGTTTTTCCACCGACTGCACTGTCGTGAGCCAAAATCGTCGTTGGGCATTGCAGGAAACGGATGCCCCGCATAAACGTCGCTGCAACAAATCCAGTTAAATCGCCGCAAGCACCACCTCCGAACGCAATGATTAAAGAATCCCGTGTGAACTTTTCATTTAAAAGGAAGGACAGACAATCAACGTAAACGGCTGGACTTTTACAACTTTCACCCGCTGGAACTGTTTTAACGACAATTTCACGATTTGTAAATGCCAACGCTTCTTGAAGAAGTGGTAAATGGATTGCAGCAACTTGTTCATCCGCTAGAATAGCGATCCGATCCACACTTGCAAAAAGTTCCGCGTATTTCGTCGCAAATAACTCATACGTCCGTTGACCTATATGAACATCATATTCATGATTTTTAATATTGACTGTCAGCTTCCCCATATTAAAACTCCTTTACGTAGCGTCTATACTGTGCAATCCCCTGTTTCAAACCATCCATTGTATCTGAACGGAATTCCTCCATGATTGCTTTTGCCATTTCAGTTGCAATGACGTGCTCAGCGACAACAGAAGCCGCTGGCACTGCACAAGGATCTGAACGCTCAATCGTTGCGACAAACGCTTCTTTCGTATCAATATCGACACTTTCCAGTGGTTTGTATAGGGTAGGTATGGGCTTCATAACCCCTCGTACAACAATCGGCATACCGGTTGTCATACCACCTTCAAGTCCACCCAAACGGTTGGATTTACGGTAGTAGCCCTGTTCCTCACTCCAAGCAATTTCATCATGCACTTGACTGCCTGGCATTTTTGCCATATCAAAGCCAAGCCCAATTTCAACACCTTTAAATGCGTTGATGCTCATCATCGCCCCAGCAAGCTTGCCGTCCATTTTGCGATCAAATTGAACATAGCTTCCAATTCCCGGAGGACAACCTTCAATAATCACTTCTACCACACCACCTACCGTGTCTCCACGACCTTTCGCGTCATCGATAGCCTGTACCATCCGTTCGGACGCTTCAGGGTCTGCACAGTAGACAGGATCGTTCTCAATGATTTCACGCAGTTCCTGTGTCCCTTTTCCAGCATATGTATCTGGGTTTGTTGTAAATCCACCAATGTCTGTTACATGGGCAACCGTTTCGATACCCAATTCACGCAAAAACTGCTTGGCTACCGCACCAATTGCTACACGCATCGTCGTCTCACGAGCAGATGAGCGTTCCAGCACATTGCGCAAATCCCGATGACCGTACTTCATGCCCCCAACAAGATCCGCATGACCAGGTCTCGGCCTTGTAATCTGCCTTTTCACATCTTCCGGCTTAACATCCTCCGGCAATGGTTCAACGCCCATAATCGACGTCCAGTGCTTCCAATCGTCATTGACGACTGTTAACGTCACCGGTGAACCTAGCGTCTTCCCATGACGAACGCCAGACGAAATAATGACTTGATCCTTTTCGATTTGCATCCGTCTGCCACGGCCATGCCCTCCCTGTCGTCTTGAAAGCTCTCCATTGATCATTTCAGCCGTCAATTCCATTTGGGCAGGTAGCCCCTCTATAATCGCTGTCAATTGTGGACCGTGTGATTCTCCTGCTGTGAAATACCTCATTTCATTTCCCCCTCCAACTATCTGCTTTATAGCACTTTACCAGAGTAAAGTCTGTTTGACTATATGTTTATATGAAAAATATCCGGAAAGTTACCCGGATACTAATCAATTATTTATATTTTCCTATAAAAGAACGTATCCTCTGACTCGAAATTATATTTAGAGGGATTGAATATTTGTTCCGTACTACCAACAAAAAGAATTCCACCCGTTTTTAATGATTTAGAAAAGTTCATATAAATTTGATCCTTTGCTTCCTCTGTAAAATAAATCATAACATTGCGGCAAACAATTAAATCAAAGCCTGTATCATAGCGATCTTCCAGTAAGTTTTGCTGTTTAAACGTGACCGTTTTTTTTATTTCATCCTTGACCTGATAATAATGACCATCATTATTAAAATACTGTTTCACAATTGGTGCTGGCACTTCCTTCAATGCCCTCTCAGGATAAAGTCCAACCTTTGCTCGCTCAATGACACCTAAATCGAGGTCAGTCGCTAATATAGCAATATCACGCACGGGCACATGCGAAGATAATACCATTGCCAATGAATACGGCTCCTCACCTGTTGAACAAGCCGCACTCCAAATTTTCAGTCTTTTGTTTTGAGCAAGTAAATTCGGGAAAATCTTTTTTTCAAGCACGTCCCATCGCTGGGCATTACGATAAAATTCGGAGACGTTTATCGTCATCCTATCAAGAAATTCTTCAAGTAACTCTTTGTCATTATGTATCGCATCGAAATAATCCTTAAAATTTCGATAGCCTTTTTTCTCATAAAGAGATGTAAGCCTTCTTTTCATTTGGGCCTCTTTATACAGTGATAAATCGATACCCGTCTTCTTTTTAATATTCCCGATAAATGCAGCATAATCCGGCACTGTAATCCCTCCCGTTCATATGTTCTTTCCATTATAGCTGATTGGAGGCAATTACGGAATAACAAAAACAGCCAAGCACGAATGCTTGGCTGTTTTTACGGATTAGTTAATCCAGTTATTCATTGTTTTATCATAAGAAACAAGTTCTTCTTCATTGAAGAAAAGTCCGATTTCGCGAACTGCTGATTCCGGTGCATCAGAACCATGAATAATATTTTTACCGACAGTAACTGCGAAGTCACCGCGGATTGTTCCAGGAGCGGATTCTTTCGGATTTGTTGCTCCCGTCATTAGACGACCAACAGAGATTACGTTTTCGCCTTCCCATACCATTGCAAATACAGGACCTGAAGTGATGAAGTCAACCAGCTCTCCAAAGAATGGACGCTCTTTATGTTCGCCGTAATGTTGTGCAGCAAGCTCAGGTGTAATTTGCATAAGCTTCGCACCTACAAGTTTGAAACCTTTGCTTTCGAAACGGCCGACAATTTCACCGATTAGATTACGTTGTACACCGTCAGGTTTAACCATTAAAAATGTTCTTTCCATTTATAAACACTCCCTCTTGTATGTATCCGGATTTCTCCTTGTCGATCGTACCATTTGATGCTATTTCTTTCAACTAAAACCTTAATCAAATATGCTAGGGGATCACCGTTATTCTACTTAATAACGGTAATTAGTATTTACGTTTACCAATAAACTCAGCGATTTGTACGAATGCTTTTTTTGAATCACCTTTAGGTAACGTATCTAATTCTCGAAGCGCTTTCTGTAAATATAAGTCGCTTACCTTTTGAGCTTTTTCAATCGCGTCCGTCCCCCGGATATAGGACAGCATTTCATCCCGCTCAGATTCGGTTAAAGTCCCGTTAAATGAACGCTCCATATACGGTTGGAATACAGGGTCATCTTTTATGTATAAAATAGGCAATGTCAAATGCCCGTTCAGTAAATCACTACCAGCTGGTTTTCCAAGCTGTTCGTCCGTTGAGGTGATATCGAGAATATCATCCACAATTTGAAAGGCCATTCCCGCATAATATCCAAATCGTCGCATTTTCCAAACCACTACAGGATCTGCTCCCGAAGCGAGGGCACCTAATTCACAGCTAGATGATAATAACAATGCAGTCTTCCGTTTAATACGACGTAAATAGTCACGGATAGTCTGGTCCGTTTTGCGCTGATGATCAATCTGGATGATTTCACCTTTGCAAATTTCAAGCATCGTCTCTGCAAGTAGCTGATGAACTGCAGGCAATCCGATTTCACCGATGGACGTCAATGCACGCGAAAAGATGAAATCCCCCGTATACATCGCAATTCGATTATCCCAACGAGCCCTGACAGTCTCAAAGCCCCGACGCATATCTGAATCGTCAATAACATCATCGTGGACAAGTGACGCCATATGAACAAGTTCAAGAGAGACAGCGACCTTTGACACGTCCTTCAAAGAATAAGTACCGAATTTCGATGCTAGGATTACAAATATTGGCCGTATTCTCTTTCCACCAGCGCGTAATAAGTGCAGTGATGCTTTCTGAATAGTTGGGGAAGATGAATTGACGGAGCGCTCAAGTTCCTTTTCTATATAAGCGATATCCTTACGAAAATCGGCATAAAGTGTCATTAACTTCAATTTCTCCAAAACGATTACCTTCCCCTGCGGTCTTTATTGTTTAAATCCTACGTGGCCTGCCGCCGCACCACCGCTATACGATTTATAAGAAACAGCAGTAAATCCTGCATCTGTAAACAGCTGTGCAAGCTGTTTCATCCCTGGGAAGTCATCCGCAGACTCTTGCAACCAAGAATATTCCTTATAACTCTTCGCGAATATTTTACCAAACAAAGGCATAACAAATTTAAAATAGAATCGAAACAATTGTCTATAAATCGGTATTTCGGTTTGTGAGGTTTCCAAACAAGTAATCATACCGCCCGGCTTGAGAACACGGTTCATCTCTTTCAAGACAGTCAAATAGTCAGGTACATTGCGCAACCCAAAACCTATTGTCACATAATCAAATGAATGATCTGGGAAAGGCAGTAGCATCGCATTTCCTTGTGTAAGCGTAACATTAGGGTAGTTCACGGTTTTAGATTGCCCCACCTCTAACATACCTTCACTAAAATCAAGGCCAGTTACATGACCTGTAGTTCCAGTTGCATCAGCTAGTGCAATCGTCCAATCTGCCGTCCCACAACAGACGTCTAATATTTGGGCTCCTTCTCGAACGTCCATACGCACCATAATATCATCCCGCCATTTTTTATGTTGATTAAAACTGATAATGGAGTTCATCTTATCATAGTCGACGGATACTTTTTCAAACACTTTATGGACCTTTTGTTCTTTAGGTGTTACCAAGAGTCATCCCCCTTTTCTGTCAAATAAGCCTCAATTTGGTTTTTCGAGAAGCGGCAATGCTAGTTTGCGAATCTCCTCTTTTAAAAGCGGCTCTAGAAAATCAGCAGCCTGAAGTACATCCCGCAATTCGGCATGTAGCTGAAGCGCTACTTCACTTGCAGACGACGTTACATCCCCCTTCTCCATCCAAAGAAGTGGCAATGCTACATTGGCAAGCATTGTATATTGTGAAAAACCGAATGTATGTAAAAAATCTGTTATACATCCTGCTTCAATGATTCGGACAGCCTCTACCAATCGCGCGGGTTCATTCGGTACTTTTTGGTGAAGCGATGTCTTCACTTCGTTAATGTACCCAATCGTCCGCGATAATGATTGAATGAAGCCCAATTCTGAAATTGAAGCAAGAAGCCGATAATGAATACCACTGTAATGATCGCCTGATAACACTGTCAGCTGTTGTTGTTTAGACGTCGCATCCGACACATTAATTGCATCATGCGCATCAAACGCAGCATGTACTGCGCCCACCGCGATAGCTGCTGTATGGACATGCTCCGTCCACCTCTCTCCGTTCAACAACGGAAGCAGGAGGAAGAATGCCTTAGCAGCGTCAATCGGTAACCGCCCTACGTCCCTGTCCACAATCGGCTCTGAAAGCGAATGCTCGACATCACTTATATAGTTTTCGATATGCTGTTTAATTTTTTGTCTTTCCATCGTCGGATCTCCATTCAAAGACGTCTCCGGAAGAGTGCGTCGCGGAAGAATTATTCCTTTCCTTCACTTGACACAACACCATATGCCGTATGAACGTCGGCTTTGCCCCGTATTTTCATCGCTGACGTATGTTCAGTGAACTGGGCAATCATCACTTCACCACGATCCAATTTTTCTGTATGGTGAAACTTGGTATCATTGCCCCTCGTCAACCCGATGACGTTCACGCCGTCCTCTTGCGCTTTAATAACAATATAGTCAGGTTGTGTCATACTATACCTCTCCTGTCTGTTATATATTGTCTCATCATATCACAAAAAAGGCTTTGCCCGCAAAGGCGTTAAGTCATTTTAATAAGTGATAGAATTTCAGCTCGTTTTATATCGTCTTGCTCGTAGATTCCTCGTGCCACCGTCGTCACTGTTTTTGCACCCGGTTTCTTAATACCACGCATCGTCATACACATATGCTCCGCCTCAATAACAACATAAACCCCAATCGGATTTAGCATGTCCATCATCGCTTCAGCTACCGTCGATGTAATTCTTTCTTGTAATTGCGGTCTCCTCGCAGTTGTTTCGACTGCCCTTGCCAATTTACTTAGTCCGGCAACAACACCGTCACGTGGTATGTATGCAATATGTGCGTGGCCGAAAAACGGCACAAGATGATGTTCACACATCGAGTGGAATGCTATGTCTTTAACAAGTACAACCTCATCATGATTTTCATGAAACACCGTTTTGAAATAATCTTTTGGATCTTTATTTAAACCTTCAAATACTTCGGCATACATTTTCGCAACCCGTTTCGGAGTATCGATCAGACCTTCACGTTCCGGATTTTCACCGATCGCTTCAAGGATCATTGTCACTGCCTTCTCTATCTTCCCATAATCGACATCATTCATCATACGAATCCTCCTTAATCGGAAATAAAGCTATTCCATCAAAAATAGTAGCATACTCCCTCATTTCCGTACAGTTCCCTTACTTCTTTTAACGATGAATAGTACGTGGAATGGAAAGAAGTCCGACCAAAGTATCTGATAACCAGATACGCCGGACGGACTTCTATGTAAACTTGATGATTATTTTACCGCGTCTTTAAGCGCTTTACCCGCTTTGAAAGCAGGAACTTTGCTTGCAGCGATATCAATTTCTTCCCCAGATTGCGGGTTACGTCCTTTACGAGCTGCACGCTCACGAACTTCGAAATTACCGAAACCGATCAGTTGTACTTTCTCACCATTTGCAAGAGTAGACTGGATTGTTTCGAATACAGCTTCAACAGCTTTTGTAGCATCTTTCTTCGTTAGACCTGCTGCCTCAGCTACAGAGTTAATCAATTCTGTTTTATTCACACCATTCACCTCCTCTCAAAAGGAAATTACTTAATCAATTACGTCTCGGCGTAATTGCGTCCGGATTTTGAATCGAGCATGAGGCCTACACGAAGTAGGTCATGCAGTCGTCGCGACAGGACGTCGCGCACTTAGACTGCCCTCCTTAATACCTTTCAAAATCCGTGACATCCGCCGGAGGCCTTATCTGGGAGGAGTTGAACTTCTTTCCTCCCAGACAAGCTTCAATACTGTAAAAAGAGTATCACAACAAAAACCATGACGCAACAATATTATCATTGTTTTCCTATTATCATGCACATTTTCCCTAAAAAAGCAGAAAAAGATCCGTTTTTGACGGATCTTTTCCTGTTATACGATAAATGTAATCATACCTTTATTTCCATCATTGACCATTTGTTCAATCGTTTCACGTAGACGCTTTCGTGCATTTTGAGGGACGGAAGCAGTTTTAAAACGGATACTTTCCTTCATCACTTCATGAAGTGGTGTCCCAAAAAGTTGCGTTTCCCAGAGTGCTTCTCTGTCATGCAAATAAGCATTTTTCAATTCTTTTAAAAGATGATGACTGTGAAATTCGGAGCCAATTAAAGGGGAGAATTCCGCCTCCATGTCGACTCGAATAATATGAAGTGATGGCGCTGTCGCCTTCATACGAACACCAAAAAAATTATTTTGCTTGATCAATTCTGGGGCCGAAGGATTGAAATCCTCAATCGTCGGAAGAGCTACACCGTACCCTTGTTTTCGAGCAGTATCAATCGCCTCGGCATACATATTATGAGACTTTTTCGCTTTAGCAGCTTCTTTAACAAATAACAGCCAATCCTTTTTCGTACCTATTTCCTGCCCAGTAATACCTTCACAAATTTCACGAAAAGCCTGCTCATCCATATCAATTTTTACGATTGCCCTACCTTTTCCGGCATCCACTTCAATCACTTCAGCATTTCTCACATACTTTTCATCTTTTAGCCGCTCCGCAAGCTCCTGTACCTTACGAATCTTTGACACTTCAAGAAAACCTTCGTTGATTACTCTATCAACATTAGCATTCAATTCATGCTCGCTTCCTAGTACGTCCATCCAATCTGGCTTTTGGAGATCAATATCTGTAATTGGAAACTCGTAAAGTGCTTCCTTTAAAATAAGCTGTATTTCCTGTGCATTGAGCTGATCCGCACTAATGGCGATAACAGGCACGCCATAAGTCTCGTGCAGCTGATTTTTCAACAAGACTGTTCGTTCATTAGCCGGCATCTTGGAGTTCAAAACAATCACAAATGGTTTACCAATGTCTTTCAATTTGTTAATAATCTCTACTTCAGCAACTTCAGCTGCCGCGCGAGGAATATTATTAACTGTGCCATCTGTTGTAACAAGAATACCAATGGTAGAATGATCCCGAATCACTTTATCCGTTCCAATACGCGCTGCTTCTTCAAAAGGAATCGGCTCATTATGCCAAGGTGTGTGAACATACTTCGGACCATCCTCATCTTCATAACCCTTCACACCATCAATGACATAACCGACACAATCAGCAAGCCTGATTTGGAATTTTAACTCTCCATCCCCTACTGCAACAGTCGTGCCTTGTGCAGGCACAAACTTTGGTTCTGAGGTCATAATGATAGGTCCTGGCGAGCTTTGCGGCAGTTCATCCTGTGCACGAATCCGATCAGACGCCTCCGTCATATTCGGAATGACGACTTCTTCCATTACCCTTTTCACAAATGTAGATTTTCCAACACGAACAGGGCCGACAACACCGATGTAAATATCACCGTCCGTACGTCTAGCTAGACTTTCATACAATTCTTCTTTCAAACCATCGTCCTCCTTTTCTGCGCATATTAGTTTATGTATAAAAAAAACGTTTCATGCGCGAAGCATGAAACGTTTTTTATCTTCATTCAGCAAATGCTTTTGTACTGGAGGCGAAGCGTCAGCTACAGAAGACCCCGACCTCTATATGTGGCGAGAAGAATGCGATTTTGTTTCCTGTTTAGCAGATGTTCAAACTCCCGCTGAATGAAGAATGGAAGGCAACCTAAGTTCACCGCTTCCTTCGGCAACGGTTGCATAACCAACATCCTGTTGGTCCGCGGATGTCACAGATTTTGAAAGGAGTCAATCGAGCAAGCTCGATTCAAAATCTGGACGCAATTACGCCAAGGCGTAATTGATTTACTTCAATTTCTTCATAAAAACAGGTTCGTTATTTTCATTCACTGTGTATGGCAGTGAATATGCCGGTAATACAGGGTAGTTATCAGCCAATAAATAGCGGATATCTTCTCCTACTTTCACATCCGGCTGTTGGTCCTTCAATATTCGATTGAGATCGATGGAGTAGTCAATATAAAATACCCCATCTGCTCCGACAACAATCGGCAAAAAGATGTCTGAATAAGGGCTTGGAACTGTTGGTTGTTCCTTGAAGCCCATCGTTTTATAATCGATCGCATATACATTTTCACCAACAGATTCGTTAAAAGGTACATGCCCATTAATATTTTTACGCAAATTTAATTCTCGAATTCGTTCTGCTGAACGTAGATCAACTAGTTTGACTGTTGGATTTTCTTCAACATCCGTCAAGACATATTGATAAATACCACCTGTTTCATAGCTATTTGCAGGCATCTTTTCCGTATAGGCGGGTACAATCTTAGAAAATTCAATAGGGTATTTAATATAAATATCCGTATCTAAGTCTTTTGTTTTAATAGGGAGCAGACCTCCAGAATTTTCCCGGAATGCGTCAACTGCTTTTTGAACGGTCTCCAATTGATCCGGATAAGGAGTCACTTGCGTTACTTTTTCGTCATCCGGTAACATGCAGCCTGAAAGAAGTAGCACAATAGAAGCGAAAAGGGTGACCATTTTTACTTTCACTGTTAACTTCATTATGCTCCTCCTGTCGGGCCATTAAATACGAGATAAACCATCGCTAAAAACGAAAAAATAAGTAAAGCATACGCGATGATGGCAAATAATAATTTAAGTACTTTATTTTGAAGCTTATGTCGGCTCGCATAAATAAGACCCATGGAAATGACCATGAATCCCATTGCATAAAAAGACAACCACATTTTATCCATCGAGGACAAGATAAGTCCCCCCTTTCATCAATTTCGCCTTGGTGTAATTGTGAATCAAACAGTGAAGGGTTCGATTTACCGTATTTCTGTGCACTTTGCAGAAATTAAGGCACACGCAGGACGCGGCGACCTTGGCCTAAGTTCTGCTATTCAGCAGGGTTTGAACTCCTGCTGAATTAAGTTAAAAATTACTGCGAATCAAATAAATCTTCGACTTCTTGCTTTTTCATCCGTGTCATTAGTTGGTCGACTGCTTCTTTCGGTGGAACGTTTTCAAAGACAATCGAATAGAGCGCCTCGGTGAGCGGCATAGATACCTCATGTAGTGCTGCGAGTTGGTGAGCTGCCTTCGCTGTCCGGATGCCTTCTATGACCATCCCCATGCCCGAAACGACCTCCTCAAGGCTATTCCCTTGTCCGAGCATATTGCCGGCCTTCCAGTTACGTGAATGAACGCTTGTACACGTGACAATTAGATCACCAAGACCTGTTAAACCTGAAAATGTTAAGGGATTGGCCCCCATCTTCATGCCAAGTCTTGATATTTCCGCTAATCCACGTGTAATAAGGGCAGCTTTCGCATTATCTCCATACCCGAGTCCATCAGAAATACCAGCTGCAAGCGCAATAACATTTTTAAGTGCTGCACCGATTTCCACGCCAACAATATCAGGATTTGTATAGACTCGGAAATAATTATTCATGAATATGTCTTGCACGCGTTCTGCTGCCGCCAAATTGATAGAAGCGGCCGTCACGGTCGTTGGGTGTCTAAGTACAACTTCCTCTGCATGACTAGGACCCGAGAGCGCTACAATGGCCTGTACTTTGTCTGATGCTAACTCTTCCGCAATCATTTCAGATATCCGCTTCAAGGAATCGGGTTCAATCCCTTTTGAAACGTGTATAACAATTTTCTGACCAACTAGCATCGTATTCAATTCAGCACATACTTGGCGAATCCCTTTTGTTGGAACAGCAATGATGACGATATCGCCATGCATCGCCGCTTCCTTCAGGTCAGATGTCGATTTTAAAGTTTTTGGTAAAGAAGCCCCTGGTAAATAAGCATGATTCGTATGCAAGTCATTGATTTCGGTAGACTGAGCCGCACGTCTTGACCAGAGTAGGCAGTCATGACCGTTCTCAGCAAGAACAAAGGCAATTGCCGTTCCCCAGCTTCCAGCGCCAATAACAGTTACTTTCTCCATTTCATACATCCTTTCTTCAAGTGAGTCAATTTCATAATTGAACAATTAATCTTGAAATCCGAACGAGGTTGATTTCCACTTCAGGCGGACGCTTTCCGCGGACACGGCTTCAGCCAATCGAACAGCGTAGGGTTCGATTGTCCGTATTTCTGCGTTCTTTGCGGAAATTAAGGTATCCTTCTCTCTGCCCTCAACGCCCCGCTTTTGCCTTACGCTCCAATCAGCGAGAATAGAACCTCAATTTCACGAGTAATTGAACAAAGCTTTATATAAATATTTGTCTTTTAAATCAGAATAGGTAATTATGAAATTGAATCAAATTAACTTCTTGCACGTGTAATGAGTCGAATTGGCGTTCCTTCGAAGCCAAATGATTCTCGAAGACGGTTTTGTAAAAAGCGCTCATAGGAGAAGTGCATAATTTCAGGCTCATTGACAAATACAACAAATGTCGGTGGCTTAACTGCAACTTGTGTAGCATAGTAAATACGCAGTCGACGACCTTTCTCTGAAGGTGCTGGGTTTCTTGCAACAGCATCTTCCACTACTTCATTCAGGACGCTCGACTGAATACGAAGTGAATGGTTTTCACTAATCTGTTTGACCTTATCGAATAAAGTCGTGACGCGTTGTCTTGTTTTTGCAGACACAAATGAAATCGGTGCGTAGTCAAGAAATTGGAAATTATCACGAATATCAGCAATATACTTATTCATCGTCTTATCATCTTTTTCAACGACATCCCATTTATTGACGACAAACATGACACCCTTTCCAGCATCCTCAGCATAGCCCGCAATCCGCTTGTCCATCTCACGAATGCCTTCTTCACCATTGATGACAATTAAAACGACGTCAGAACGGTCTATAGCTTTTAATGCACGAAGAACAGCATACTTCTCTACATTCTCATAGACTTTTCCTTTTTTCCGCATTCCGGCAGTATCAATAATTTTGTATTTTTGACCATCATATTCGTAAGAAGTGTCAATAGCATCTACCGTTGTTCCAGGTATATTACTGACAATTACGCGATCCTCGCCCAAAAATGCATTGACCAATGATGATTTTCCGACATTTGGTCGGCCGATTAATGAAAATCGGATGACGTCATCTTCAATCGGTTCAGCACCTGGTTCTGGGAAACTTTTAGCAACTTCATCGAGTAAATCGCCGAGTCCAAGTCCATGAGATCCGGAAATCGGATACGGATCTCCGAATCCTAGTGAATAGAAATCGTAAATCATATCCCGCATATCGGGGTTATCAATTTTATTGACAGCAAGAACGACAGGTTTTTTTGTTTTGTACAAAATTCTTGCAACCTGCTCATCTGCATCTGTTACACCTTCACGACCATTGACGAGGAAAATAATAACATCGGCTTCGTCAATTGCAATTTCTGCCTGTGAACGGATTTGCTCTAAAAAAGGCTCGTTTCCAATATCGATTCCGCCGGTGTCAATCAGATTGAAGTCGTGGTTCAGCCAATCTGCAGAGCTATAAATACGGTCACGGGTAACACCCGCAACATCTTCTACAATTGAAATTCGTTCTCCAACGATTCGGTTAAAAATTGTCGATTTCCCGACGTTTGGTCTTCCGACAATCGCCACTGTTGGTTTAGTCATAATCATACATCCTTCCAGCTTATCTTCTTCATATTATACACAAAAAAGATGATGATGCTATAAAAGCATCATCATCCACGCAAGTACTTGTTCCTATTTTGTTCACACGCCGTCCAAAATAATAGATTTAATTTGAAAATTTCTTAAGCTGATCACCAATGACATCACTCAAAGAAAAACCAGATGCTTCTTCAGGCATTTCATAATCTCCATAGGAGTCATTACTATCTTCTTTTGCTATCAAGTCTTTAATGCTCAAGGATAGTCGTTTTTCTTCATGATTTACTTCCAGCACTTTAACATCAACTTGTTGACCTTCCTGCAATACTTCATGCGGAGTTCCAATATGCTGGTGAGAAATACGAGAAATATGGACAAGCCCCTCGACACCTGGGAAAACTTCAACAAATGCACCGTAAGATACAAGCCGTTTCACAGTTCCTTTCAGAACAGCTCCTTTTGGCGCGCGATCTTCAATTCCTTCCCATGGTCCAGGCAGCGTATCTTTAATAGATAGTGAAATTCGTTCTGAGTCACGATCGACAGACAAAATTTTCACATTCACTTTCTCGCCTTCTTTAAGGAGGTCTGACACTTTGTCAATATGGTCATGTGACAATTGTGAAATGTGGACAAGACCATCTATGCCACCGATGTCGACGAAAGCACCAAATGTAGCAAGGCGTTGGACTGTTCCTTCTAACACTTGACCTTCCTTCAGGCTCTCAAGCACAGCCCCTTTTTGTGAATCTTTCTCTTCCTGGATCACCGCACGATGCGAAAGAATAAGTCGATTTTTCTCTTTATCCATTTCAACAATTTTGAACGTCATCATACGACCTTTATATTCTTCAAATGTTTCAACAAAATAATCTTCGACCAGTGAGGCAGGTATAAAGCCCCGTACACCTAAATCAACGACTAGTCCACCTTTGACAACATCCTTAACCTCTGTTTCAATCGTTACTTTGTTTTTAAATTTCTCTTCAAGAGAATCCCATGAGTCTTCTGCATCGACTTTCCGTTTTGACAGGACATACGTGTTGTCTTCCACCTTCATGATGATCAATTCAAGCTCGTCGCCCTCTACAACTGCATCTGCAGCCTTTTCAATGTGGAGGCTGGACAATTCACTAATCGGAATAACACCATCAAATGGCGCTCCAGAAATTTCAACTGTCACCGATTTATCTTCAATCTTTGTCACTTTACCAGTAACACGATCACCTTCATTGTAGCTTTTCACCGTTTCCAAATTCATCTCTTCAGTCATTATGTAGTCCTCCCCTATAAAGAATTCTACTTCTATATTATGCGAATTGATTCATAAAAACAAAAATTAACCCTTACTTCATTTTTGATGTTGTTCAATTAGTTTGCGAATTTCATTCATGATGACTTCTGTCACTTCTTCGGATGAAGCCCGCCTTTCACGATAAGGGGTTACATCAATCGGTTTTCCGTAAACAACCTTTAATCTGCTAAAACGCTTGTAAGGACCAATAATCGCACAAGGCATAACGACGCCCTCTCCTTTGAGTGCAAAAAAACCAGCACCCGCAAGACCTTTACCTAATTCACCAGTCTTACTTCTCGTCCCTTCCGGAAATAAACCAACAACCTCTCCAGACTTGAGAATTTTCAACGCTTTACGAAAGGCTTCCCTATCGCTCATACCACGTTTCACCGGAAACGCTTTAACACTTGGCAAAACACTCTTCAAAATAGGTACATTAAAAAGCTCTTCTTTTGCCATGAAGTGAACGGGTCTTGGACAACTAATACCAACAATCGGTGGATCGACGTTTGCAATATGGTTTGTACAAAGCAGAACGCCTCCCTCTTTCGGAAAGTTCTCCTGACCGATTACCTGAATGCGATATAGCGGATAAAAGACTACACTACACAACCATTTCCCGAATGGATACAAGTTCATATGCTCTTCCTCTTTTCTGCAAGCTTACTAATTTGGCTTGCCACTTCTTCGATTGACATCGAAGTCGTATCAATGAGCACAGCATCTTCCGCTTGTTTCAACGGAGATACTTCCCTTTCACTATCCGCACGGTCACGCTCACTAATCTCTGCCTGTAATTCCTCAAGAGACGTTTCAATGCCACGCTCATTATTTTCAATATGACGGCGTAACGCTCTTTCTTCAACAGATGCAGTCATGAAAATCTTCAATTCTGCATGAGGTAAAACAGCTGTCCCTATATCTCGGCCGTCCATCACTACACCCGTTCCTTCAGCAAGTTGACGTTGTTTGTCAACCATTAGCCGTCGGACTCCCGAATGAACTGCAACAGCCGATACATGCGCTGTTACTTGCTGTGAACGCAACTCCTCTGTTACATCTACACCATCTACAATGACAGCTTGCCCTGTTCCAGACGGAACTAAAACAATTTCTGTTTCCTGCAACAGATTTTCAAGCTCCTCGCCGTTAGTAGTATCTATGCTTCGACGCAATGCTTTATGCGCAAGCGCACGGTACATCGAACCTGTGTCGATATAAGTGTACCCTAGTTTTTCAGCTGTCATTTTCGCAATTGTACTTTTTCCAGCTGCTGCCGGACCATCAATCGCGATTTTTATAACACTACTCATCTCATCTACCCCCGTACTCTTTTCGACAACATTGTACCATATAGAAAAAGGAAAAGTCCCATTCATGCAGACTTTCCCTTGATAATTATTATGTTCGATTTCTCATCTTTAACTGTCGCTCAAAACAAAATCGAATAATATATTGGGACTCCATCGGCTTGATATCTTCAAATTGTAATGAAGCAATTCGCCGACCACCCTTCTCCCATATTCGTGCAACTTTCGCATGAACTTTCACGTATTTTATTTCTTTATTTTCAAAAGGTAACACAATCGTCACGGCGACAACGTCTTCTGCCGCAAATGGAACGCTTTTAGGAAGATTGAGTGCAACACCACCTGCACTCAGGTCCTCGGCCACAAAATGGCTGAACTTCCCGTTCTGGTCAACCGCAATATCGATTGCCGTCTCTACTCGGACAAATTCACGTCTTTGGATTTTAATCAGTTCTTCATCACCCGGGTAAGATAATTTCAACATCGGAACGCCTTTGTTATGCCGACCACCTACTTCAGTACGAAAAGCATAAGATATTTTCTTTTCTCCAATGAAAGATACAAGTAATTGTGTACCATCTAGGAAAAAAGCCGTTTTCCCTGTCTTAATCTGTGTCGGATAATCAATCATTACAAACCCATCGCCCATATCAATCACTTTACTTTTATATTTTTCACTATCCTTTGTAAAGTCTGTGTCGATGATAATGATTGTCCCAATCGAAAGTAACATTCCAAAACACCTACCATCCATGTCTTAATGTTGTGAAGCATCAGGTGCTAAATAATAGGCAGTAATTGCAACCTTATATTTCTTTACCACTTTTCATCAGCTTTTAAATTCAGGTAATTTCACCCAATAAAATCCTCATGCTCGTCTTACTTTCATTATGTCATGATGGGTAGGATAATCCAATGTTTTTTTATAGAAGTCATATATCCCTCTCGAATGAGCTAAGCTATTGCAACCTTTCTGTTTTAATTACCTCTGATGTTTCGGTATCAACAATTACTGCATATGTGCCAATTTCCCCATTTTCGTCAATCGTTACCGTTAAATAATGTGCTAAACGTTGTTCTAGTCTGTCATTTTCTACATATGCAAGCTCTTCCTTAGCAATCGTGACTGTCGAATGGAAAAATGTTTTCCAATCCTTTTTCGTAATAGGTTGTGGTTTCGTTTTCTCTTTTCGGATATATTCAGCAGCATCAAGCCCCACTATGCCACCATTATCTTTAGCAACCTTCAAATGGATTGTATCGGAAAATACTTTCGCTTTATAGTCAGACTCTACCCGGACATAGACCATATGCCAGGCTGTACTATTTTCTCTTGACTCTTCGTAAACTAAGTCTTTGTAACCTGCATCCTGTAAAAACTTCTCTGTCTTTTTTTGAATATCTTCAAATGGCAGACTTTGCTTACCGAACGGCCTCTCAGAAAGGAAGGACAAAACATGTCCGCCTTTTTCCGTAATATCGATATAACCGAGAGCTTGATTTTCTGCAAAACGGATATGATAAAATGGATAAGGCGAGCCAGGTTCACTCATTTCAATGCCTATTACATCATTAGAAACAGCTGGAAACAGCGTTTTGAAACGTTCAACCGCCCCTTCTTTCGTCACTTTCGCATCTGCCAGATCTTGCAATTCTTTTTTCTTCATCGAATCTGACTCGCTCGCTGTCAACGGAAAATCACTTTCTGTATATTGTTTCACTGCTGTACCCATACCTGCCCAATCATGTCCCTTGTCGGCAGATTCCAGTCTATTCTTCCAATCATCCATCGACAATCTGCCATTCACCATTCCGACGGTCGCGAGCTCCCACTGATCCGCCAGTTCACGAAGATTACTGGAAGCTTGCGACATAACTTTATGGTATGCATCGTCATCTGATTCTCCATTAGCCTCTTTTGCATAATTACCAAGTCGACCAAGATAATTCAGCCATGAAGCTGAGAAACTTTGGTCTAACGGTAATGTCGCTACTGAATTTTTAATATCAGAAGACAAGCGCCAAATATCTTCACGTGCTTTTTCCGAGCCGTCCGATTGATTGAACAGTAATGTCTTCTTCACCGCGGTATCGAGCTCTTCCAGTTTTTCAGATGCATCTGTCATTTGTTTAGCATATTGCCCGCTGAGTGCAATCGAAAGGTTTTCACTTTCAACTGATTTTCCAACAGCAAAGATTGTTAAGGCCGTCAGTGTGTATACTAGGACAAACAGTACTTTTCTCATAATTCGATAAAGAGTCTCCTTTCATCATTTATTTTCAATTACAAAAGATGTGCAAGCCAATTTTCTTTATTTGTGGTCGTGACCAAATCCATTTACTCGTCGCAGTAATTGGATTAAAGTAGTAGGTAGCATTTTCCGATGGATCCCAACCGTTAATAGCATCAAGAACGGCTTCTTTTGCACGTTCATTCGGTTCCAGCCAAATTTGCCCATCCGCTACAGCAGTAAAAGCTAGCGGTTGAAAAATCACACCGCCTACAGTGTCCGGGAAGTCTGGGTGCTCCACCCGATTCAAAATAACGGCTGCAACCGCAACTTGGCCATCATAAGGCTCTCCTCTCGCCTCTCCGTACACAGCATTCGCCATTAGTTGGATATCCTTTTCCGAATACTTGCCTGGTGCTTGGACAGTATTTGTTTTCCCCGTTCCTTTTGTCACTTGAGAGGAGAGCGGTTTTCCACCGTAATGTGTAAATTTATTTCCTTTACTCAAGTTGTCTTTGACAAACTTCTCATCATACTCTGATGCATCGACTAATTTCTTTTTCGTCTTCGCTCCTGCAATTCCATCAATCGGAAGTCCGTATTTCTCTTGAAAGTTGCGCAGTGCCCAATACGTGCCGTAGCCAAACTTACCGTCAATCGTTCCCGTATAAAAACCGATATACTGTAGTCGTGATTGTAATTCTATGACATCGTCGCCATTAGCACCACGCGCCACATTTTGCGAACTAAAGGCTTCGATTTGTACAGGCGAGGTAGCATATACGCACCCAAGGAGCAGGACAATCACGATTATGCGGATGAACCACTTTTTCACTTTCATTCCTCCTTTTTGTGTAGGTTACCCAAAGTTTTTCATTTTATTTATCTTCATTCAGCAAATGCTTTTGTACTGAAAGTGAAGCGTCAGCTACAGAAAACTTCCACCTCCACAGATGGAGAGATGAATGCTGTTTTGTTTCCCAGTTCAGCAGGTGCCCAAACTCCCGCTGAATGAAGAATGGAAGGCAACCTAAGTTCACCGCGTCCTGCGGCAACGGTTGCATAACCAACATCCTGTTGGTCCGCGGATGTCACAGATTTTGAAGGGAGTTAAGAAGGCAGTCTAAGTGCGCGACATCCTAATCATGTGCCTTAATTTCTGCAAAGGCACAGAAATACGGCAAATCGAACCCTTCGCAGTTCGATTCGCAACGACTACATAACCTACATCCTGTAGGCCTCAAGCTCAATTCAAAATCTTGACGCAATCACGCCGAGGCGCGATTGATTAAGAAAAACTCTGTTTTTAACCATAAAAAAATGATTCAGCCTTGGCTGAATCATTTTTTTATCACTCGCGCTTTGCGTCTGAATTGCTGCATCGCAAACGTGTGCGCGTATTTCACTCTCGTTAGTCCAAACCACCAAAGGAATAGCATGAACGGGATGATTAAATATTGTGAAATAGCACTTATCTCAAAAATTCCATTGTACATAAAATGAAGGCAATATGGAGCAAGTAACGCGAGGAACAAGTATTTATTAATATTGGATTCTACTGCAAATTTCGCACGGCCAAAATAATATCCCATGACTACACCGAATAAAGCATGACTTGAAACGGGTAACAAAGCCCGCATGAATGCAACATCAGCTCCAAATGCAAGCAAATAAATCACATTTTCAACGGTGGCAAAACCGAGTGACACACTGGCGCCATATAAAATACCGTCGTAGGCGTCTTCAAACTCAACATGTCTATAAATTGCAATGAGTAGGATGAGCCATTTGAAAAACTCCTCAATTCCACTCGTAAAAATAACATTTCGCATAAAATAGCTAGAAAAAATGTTTTCTTCTTCAAAAACATGCTGAATGAACATAATCGGAAAAGTCATTATAGCGCCATATATAAATGTATGAAATAATGTACGTGATGGTTCTTTCGCAATTTGCTTTCTCAAATAGAAATAGCTGAAGAGCGCCAATCCAGGCGCAATTGCCACTGTAAGCAATATAAACATAGGCGCACCCCCAATCCATACCATTATACCATGAATTACCTTTTATAGGAGGGTCCATTGTGAAAAAAAATATTCTATTAATCCATACGGGCGGAACAATTTCGATGCAGTTAAATACGGAAACCGGTGGCGTTATTTTAAGTGCCGCTAATCCACTTGCATTGGAAATCGACAATATTCAGCAGTTCGCAAATATTACCGAAATCGAAGCTTTCAATTTACCATCGCCCCATATTACACCTGGACATATGCTTGAATTAAAGCTAATGATTGACCAAGGGATTGTAGATAGTAGCTTTGACGGTATCGTTATCACACATGGTACCGATACACTTGAAGAAACTGCCTACTTTTTAGAACTTTCGACGAACTATAACATTCCTATTGTATTGACAGGCGCCATGCGCTCTTCCAATGAAATTGGTGCGGATGGCGTTTATAATTTGATGGCTGCTGTTCGGGTAGCAGCCGCTGATAATGCAAATGACAAAGGTGTTCTTGTCGTTCTTAATGATGAGATTCATACGGCAACAAACGTGACAAAAACGCATAGCAGTAGTGTATCTACTTTCCAAAGTCCACAATATGGCCCTATCGGTATTGTGACGAAATCGGCTATTCATTTCCACCATGCGCCTTTAGCTCGGGTTCATCTTCCTGTAAAGGATATTCAGAAAAAAGTGGCTATGTTCAAAATCTATGCCGGCATGGAACCCGATATGCTCCAGTCGGTAGCTTCACTTGGCTATGATGGTGTCGTACTTGAGGGTCTTGGCCAAGGGAATGTGCCGCCAGCCTTACTCCCAGGTATTCAGCAACTATTGGAGAAAAACATCCCTGTCATTGTTGTCTCTCGTTGCTTTAACGGCATCGCACAAGATATATACGCCTACGAAGGTGGAGGCAAAATGCTGAAAGATTTGGGCGTTCGCTTTGAGCATGGACTAAGCGGTCAAAAAGCACGGCTGAAGCTTCTTCTCGAACTTTGTTTGGGCTGAAGAGCATCGGCGAAACTCGGCTACCTCGGGCAAACTGGACTACGTATTAGTGAAACTGAGCTACCCTTATGCAAAACTGGGCTACGTATCGGCGAAACTCGGCTACCTCAGGCAAACTGGACTACGCATTAGTGAAACTGAGCTACCCCTATGTAAAACTGGGCTAGGTATCGGTGAAACTCGGCTACCCCAGGCAAACTGGGTTACGCATTAGCGAAACCCAACTACCCCAGTAGTTAAACTAAAAAGACTACTCTTCAACCAATTCGGTCGATGAGTAGTCTTTATTTTCCTTAATTCACAGCGGTCTGTTTTGCTTTAATCGCGCGGGCAATCATTCCGCCATGGAACTTACCATTTTCGATAAATATTTCATTCGCATTATTTCCTGCCGCAATGACGCCCGCGATATAGAGCCCCTGTACATTTGTTTCCATCGTTTCCTCATTGAAAGTAGGGCAACCACTTTCCTCATCCGTCGAAATACCGATGCTTTTCAAAAAAGCATAATCCGGATGATAGCCAATCATCGCAAAGACATAGTCATTATCAATAACAACTGTTTCTCCTTGCTGCTCAATCGTCACACTCGACTCTGTAATCGCAACGACATGCGCATTAAAATGCATCTCGATGTCACCCGCGCGGACGAGGCTATCGAATCCAGGTAAAATCCAAGGCTTCACACTCGGCGAATAGTCGGATCCCCTGTAAACAACCGTGACTGATGCACCCGCACGCTCCAATTCAAGCGCAGCATCGACAGACGAATTTTTACCACCTATAACGACAACCTTTTTCCCGAAGAATTGATGAGCCTCTTTGAAATAGTGGAAAACATTCGGTAAATCCTCTCCCTCAACACCAAGTTGATTTGGATTATCATAATACCCCGTAGCAACGACAACATTTGTAGCAAAATATTCATCCTTATTCGTCACCACGCGGAAGCCTTCCATTTCCCGTTGAATATCCTCCACTTTTTCAAAACTTTGAATCGCGATTTCTTTTAGCTCTGCCACCTTACGGTAATAAACTAACGCATCGTTACGCTTCGGCTTATCAATTGCCGTGATGAATGGGATATCACCAATTGATAATTTAATACTTGAACTGAAAAACGTTTGATGTGTCGGGTAATGATAAATCGAGTTAACAATATTCCCTTTCTCAATTACAACTACATTCAGTCCAATTTGCTTTAATTCAATTGCTGCAGACAGTCCACAAGGACCACCTCCAACAACAATGACATCTTTTCGATTCATTTCCTTCATAACTTTTTTTACAGCTCCTTTAGTACACTTTCTTCATAATGAATAGTAATCACATGACATTCAGGTGCCGCACCTAGTCGTAGCGGCACTGTGGACGTGCCATAGCCATTACTTACGAGCTTAGCCCTACCCTGATCCAAACGGAACGCTCCTTTTTCCTGCAAGCCCCATTTACCTAATCGTATTTGCCCACCATGCGTATGACCGGCGAGCATCAGGCGAGGAAGGCACATCTGCTCTACTTTTCGAAACAATGAAGGTGTATGAGTTACAACTATCACTTCTTTATACTGGTCAATGTTGTGGAGAGCCGAGTCAATATTAACATTTCGACTCGATGGATCATCCGTTCCACACAATCCCCAGTCCGAATGGCCAGGAATAGACACCGTTTCATTATCCAAAACCTTACCGCCATAGCGGCCAAGTATTTCCCTTATTGCCGCTTCGCCAACCTCGCGATCATTATTTCCCCACACGAAAAATAGAGGGCCGAGAGTGGAAAGATGACGAATATTTTGTGTGATACGTGCTAACGGGACGCCTCTTTCCGCAAGATCTCCTCCAATAATAACAACATCTATTTCACGGCCTTCACAAATTTTAGCCAGAAGTTTTCCATCTATTTTCCGTCGGTGAATATCAGAGATAAAAAATACCGTCAGCTGCTTACTCGCCTTATTCCCAACACCGAGTTTCATATCATGGTAAATAACATTTCTTTGTTTTGCATTCATAAACATAAAAGTAAAAAACCCCATCGCCATCGAAAGAGCAAGCCATACCATTTTATTGACCGTAATCATGCCTCTCCTTCCAATCAATTACGCCTTGGCGTAATTGCGAATCGAACAGCGAAGGGTTCGATTTGCCGTATTTCTGCGTACTTTGCAGAAATTAAGGCACCTGCAGGACGCGGCGCACTGAGGTTACCTTCGCTTATGTTCATTCAACAGGGGATTCTGCTGAATGAACATAAAAAAAGGCAAAGCAAGACACTTTGCCCCTTTCTTTACTTGTATAGACAATCGAACAACTCAAGGAATCGTGAGCGTCTGTCCGACCATGATATCATTTGATGTTAAACCATTTGCATTCTTTATTTTTTCTATACCAGCGTCTGACCCATAGTAATTGACTGATATACGGTAAAGCGTTTCACCGTTAGCTACCTTATGCGTTTTTACCGTCGACTCTTGCTCCGTCTTACCTTCCGCTTCCTTTTCCGGTGTTGGATTAACGTCTACGACAGGTTTTTCCGGCTTTTCGTCAAGATTTTTTTCAGATTCAGACTCCGGCTCATGATTAACCACTTCATCAACTTTCTCCTCACCTTTATTATCCTCGTCATCTAAAGCAACATCTTGGTCAATATCTTCTTTTTGCTCATCAGGCTTCTTATTTTCTGTTTCTTCATAACTGACAACGGCATCTCCATCTTTCGCCGATGGATTGCTGCCTGGATTATAAAAGTCAGAAACAACATAAACTAAAATAATTACTGGAATCAACGTAAATAATCCGAGAACGATATTAATCATTAAATGACTAGATTTCTTTTTCGGCTTGCTGCCTCTCCTATGCAATTCTGCACGGGATGGTAGACTGTCACTATCCTGAAAAATTTCCTTCCTATGTTCCTCGAACTCAGTTTTATAATTATCCTTTTTCATCAGTACATTCTCCTATCACATCGTGCTATTCCTTTATTATGACGAATTTTGCCGTAAAAATCAAATATGCCTTCGTCTACTTTAGCATTCCAGAAGATTAACCAAGAAGCTTGATTAATCTGTCCTGCCAATCCAATATCTTCCTATCATCAACATGCTGCTTTTGCCGTTCTAACTGCAATCCTTCGGTCAACCCGCAAACAGAACAACAATATGTCGGTCTATCCTCACAAGACTCCCCAAAAAATTCCAAGATAACTTCTCGAAGACATTTTTCAGAATGGACTAATCGTAGCATAATTTGTAGCTGAGTCTCTTTATCACGTACTAATTCTGCGATCCACTGAATAACATCCTCAACTGGCATACGTTCCTTATAATAATCTATGACACGTTTTCCTGTTTCGCTCATTCCAGTTATCGCTGCGGCTTCATCTGGTACTATATTGTTTCCAAGTAGGCCTATATAATGCCTGATTTCTGCTTCCTGTGGAATATCCGCCTGAACAATAAAGCGCATTCTTCTTTCATCATCAGCCGTGAACAATAAGGTGGCCGCAGATTGTTCGCCATCACGCCCCGCTCGACCCACTTCCTGTATATAACTAGCGATAGCCTGTGGTACATGCTCGTGAATGACCTGACGGATATCATCTTTATGTATGCCCATTCCAAACGCATTTGTCGCACATATCCAACTAATTTCACCTGTACTAAATTGCTCTTGGATAAACGCACGGTCTTCCTGTTCCTTTCCCGCATGATAGGAAGCAACCGTTATACCTTGCTGTTGTAAAATAAGAGCGAGCTCATCCGCTCGTTTTCGCGATGCCACATAAATAATACCGGGTCCTATCGTCCCCATAACCCTTTCTTTGACCCATTCTGTCTTCATCATTTCATTCTCCACTTTTACAATTGCATAAGAGATATTCGGACGGTCCAACGACTGACGATGAATGATAGGAGATTGAAGCTGTAAATAATGGATAATATCTGCGGTCACTTTATCATCGGCAGTAGCAGTAAGCGCCAGCACACCGGGACGATTAAATTCACCAAATAATTCACCTATCCGCAAATAATCCGGTCTAAAATCAAAACCCCATTGCGAAATGCAATGCGCTTCATCGACGACAATTAATGCAAGCTGAGTTGTACGCAATAGGGCAATTACATTTTTCTGCAATAGCATTTCAGGTGAAACAAAAATGAATTTATACTTCCCTAATTCAGCCATAATTCGCTTTTTCTCCGAAAATGATAGAAATGAATTTAATGCAACAACCCGCTTTTCACCATTCCTTTTCATAATGGCCACTTGGTCCTCCATTAATGCTACAAGCGGTGAAACAATTAGAACCGCACCCTCTAATTCATACGCTGGCAACTGATAACAAAGTGATTTCCCGATTCCAGTTGGCAAAATCGCAAGCGTGTCCTTGCCCGCAATAACATCACGAATAACCGCTTCTTGCCCAGGTCTAAATTGCTCAAAACCAAATTTCTCTTGCAGTATTTTATGTATATCCATTAGCTTCTTTCCCCCGTCCGCGCACCTAAAATAAGTCGTAGCTGAAAATAAGTCAGCTCCACAAACTCATCCTTCAATATGCGTAGCCTACGCGTTTCAACTTCCTTCACTTTTGCAACGACAGCCTCTATATAATCCTCCGTGACAAACTGCGTAAGAGGAAATTGCGGATCGTTAATAGACATTTCAACAAAATGGTCTTCAATTGTACTCAATTTCAAATTTCTCGTTGTCGCGATATCTTCGATGGACAAACCTCGATTGAAAAGCTGCTGTGTTTTTCTAGAAGAATCAGTCAAATAGGTCGTTACTTTAATATTGTCTGCGATTTTTCGTAAAAAAGACAATTCAGCTGACTGTTCAATTACAACGAGCAACTTATGTAAACCTTCTATAAAAAGTAAATAGACCGAAAATGGCTGTAGCCCTAAATAAGCTGCTAACTGATCCCATGTCCAACCCGTTAGCTTAAAACCGCTTAGTCGATGTGTTACAATAATTTTTTGGTTATCATCCATATCACTACGTTCTATGCAGAGCCTTAGCTCCTCAGCAATATAACGGGCGTATGCAGGATCACTAATTGGTTGCTTATGATATAGATTTCTTATGAATGTCTGGCTATCATAATCTTTTTGAACCGGCATAAATGCATGTTCACCCACTTTAAAATTCGACACCGTCTGGATAGCAAGTGACAGCCTTGCAAAGAAAATCATTTCCCTGCCCCGATAATCCCAACCGTTAAACGCATAGGTAGGTAAATTCTCCATAAGTTGGCGACCACTTGTCGTTATTTTGACAAAAGAATCTTCCCCCGTTGTAATATAGCCGGAATTGCTTAATAATGTGGCTGCTTCGTCAAAGTGCTCGACAGTTAATTTGGGTAATATACCAAAATAAGCTTTTAATCCATAGTATTCAACATCTTGTAATGTCTGTCCCGAGCGTTTCCCACGTAGCAAGTGGAATCCTGCATAAATTGTTCGCTCACCATCTAGCTTCTGAATGATTGTTAATAGGATTGAAGAAAGTTTCATAATAAATTCCTCCACAAAACAAATTCTTTTTGTTGAAAACTGTAGTCAATATCATTAGAATGAAGAATGAAGTAAATTGTTTGTACGGAGAAAAGAGGAGAGAAAGACTATGCCTAAATATACAATCGTCGATCAGGATACATGCATCGCATGTGGCGCTTGTGGAGCAGCAGCCCCAGATATTTACGATTATGATGATGAAGGAATTGCTTACGTTATCCTCGATGATAACACGGGTACAGTGGAAGTTCCAGAAGAACTGCTGGAGGATTTGGAAGATGCATTTGATGGTTGCCCAACCGATTCAATCAAAATCGCAGATGCGCCATTCGATGGCGATGCGTTAAAATACGAAGACTGATTGGCCATTTAAATGATGAAAGCCCGTGTAGAAAATATTCTGCACGGGCTTTCTTTATGGCTAAATTGTGACAGATGAACGACCGCATAAGATTACCGAAAAATGCGTAGGGTGCGATAAAGTCGCATCCCTACGCATCAAGAAATTCCGGTAATTTTATAGCAATAGTAATCCAAGAGTTACTGCACACAGTATACTTAAATTATGACGTTAATCATTTACGCCATCAATTGAGTTCGTTGCTGGATAATCCACTTTTTCATGCTCTTGAAAAGCAACATTGTAATCGCCATAAGCATAATTCCTTTTATTACATTAAAAGGTAGAACTCCCAAGACGATAAAAGTAGATAACTCACTACCTACCATTGCTGGGAAATTCATGAAATATGTGTACATTGGTAAAAACAGTACATAATTCAAAACGCTCATACCGACAGCCATAGCAACAGTTCCAGCAATCAGCCCAGCTGCCAAACCTTTAGATGATTTGAATTTATTGTGGATGAAATAGATGGGCATGATGAATAATACACCTGTCGCGAAGTTCGCAATTTCTCCTACTGGAACGCCTGTTGGACTTCCTGACATAAACCAGTGCATGACGTTCTTGATCAATTCTACAAGAATACCTGCTACCGGCCCCATTGTCATAATGGCTAGTACTGCCGGAATTTCCCCAAAATCGATTTTCAAGAATCCTGGTAATGCTGGCAACGGGAAATTGAATTGCATCAATATCGTTCCAATACTCCCAAGGATTGCGATGAGAATCATCTTTCTTAATTTCTTGTTGTTCATTGTGTTCCTCTCTCCTTTTGCGATTCACTTCAAAAGAGGAAAGGCCGTTCCGTCAATCATATCTACAAAAAATCCCTAAAGCTAAATAAGCTCAAGGGATTGTTAAAGGTATATTTAAAGTAACGTTTTAAAGAAGCCTATTTCTCCTTCTTTAATTCGTACTTAAATAAGCACCCTTTTTGTGGACAACACAAAAAGACGGCCGCACCTTCACCTTCTCCCATCCAGACTATACTGTCGGCTCTGGAATCACACCAGAATCAGCTGTTAAGCTCGCGGGCTAAGAAGAGAAACTCTCCATTTCCGCCGGTCGGGAATTACACCCTGCCCCGAAGATGAATCAATATTTTATTACTACTCTAGTATATACAGCAAAAAGCGCTTTGTAAACTTTATTGTTTACAAAGCGCTTTATTTGTTTTATCTGGGTACAGGATGTGTTTGAATTGCCTCTGATTAATATGATTTTTGTATTCATTTCGCCGATTTTGGAGAAAGGGTTTTCTGTATCTGACGCATCATTTTATAAAATACATCGGTTTATTCTCCAGCTGGTTCTGGTAACACAGTTGTTAAATCATAATGGAGGAAAGTCGGTTGCATCACGTTTTCTAAACGCACTTGCTTGTTAAAGTTTTTAGCCGTTAACATGAACCCTTCTAGCATCGCACTCACTTCATCTTGATTCAAGATGGACAAATTTAGTGGCTCTGTAAAGGTAATTACCGCAACTCCCTCTCTCTCCTGCACAGTATATATAATACCTTTCGGCACATCTTTCATTTCCAAAAGTGCTGCTTCAATTGTTCCTCCATGCTCCATTTCTGGAGTACTAAAAGCTTCGACTTCCCGTGCGTCAGATTTAATTTCAGCACTTTTTTCTTTCACATTATCCATCGACATTTCAGCTTGGATACTTACTGAATCGGCTGACTCGTTAACGCTATCATACATCGCGCTATCATTTTGCTGTAGCATTGAGGGAATAAGTAAACTAAAAACAAGTAATGCCGCTACCGCCACCAAAGCAGCCATCCACTTTTTAGATATTGTTCGACGAGGGGATTGCAGTCGTTCGTCTTGTTTTAATCGTGCCAATATGTCCGACGACAGGCGCTCATCTTGAATATCTGGCATATTGCGCAGAAGGCTGTCAATCTTGCTGTCGTCCCATTTACTGTCGGTCATCTCGTTTCCCCCCTTCTGTAGGAAGAGCATTCAACTTCTTTTGTAATGCTTTGATTGCCCGGTGTTGTGTAGTCTTTACTTTACCTTCTGTCCAACTGAGAATTTCCGCTGTTTCAGCAATCGATAAATCTTGAAAATAGCGCATCGTAATGACCATTTTTTGGTCACCCGTACAAGTATTCAATGCTTGTAAAAGAAGCTTCATCTCTTCACTAAGTGTGACCAATTCTTCCGGTAAAATCCCCGTTGAAACAAGCTCACTTTTTTCCCAGTCAAATTTATCGAATAGATGCTTTTTACGGATAGCATTTTTTCTGAAATGGTCAATTGCAACATTTTTCGCAATGGAAAAAAGCCACGTCTTTTCAGAACTTTTCCCTTCAAAACCGCTATATGCTCGCAATACCCTCACGTACACTTCATGTACGAGATCTTCAGCGTGATCACGATCTCTCGTCAAATAGATGAGAAACTTGAACACATCTTGATGGTATTGCTCATAAAGTCGGTGGAAAACGGAGTCGTCCATGAAATACCCCCGTTCTATACATTAGTCGTTATTCAAGCTAAATAGTTACAACTTTTTCAAAGGCAATGTACAGCTGAAAATAGTACCACTATGTTCTCCTCTGCTCGCCGTGATTGCTCCGCTATGCGAATCAATAATATTTTTAGCGATGGCAAGGCCTAAGCCTGTTCCACCCTTCCCCCTTGTCCTCGCCTTATCCGCCTTATAGAAACGTTCAAAAATATACGGCAGATCTTCTTCTGGAATACCAACACCCGTATCTGTAACTGTCATTTCAATTGTATCGACATATTTCTCAACACGCAATGTGACATTCCCGCCATCGGGTGTGTGACGGATTGCATTGTCAATTAAATTCGTAAACACTTGCTCAATTCGATCTTCGTCAACATTTGAAACGATTTCTTCATCCTTCGGAACATCAAATAACAACTCCACATTAGCATCACGTGCAACTTGCATGAATTTATTCACTATCCGATCGAGGAAAGGAATCATCGACACATCGTCTTTGTACAGTCGCATATGCCCAGATTCCATCCGTGCGAGGTCGAGTAAATCTGTTACAAGTCTGCCCATCCGCTTAGATTCATCATGAATAATTTGGACCATCTCATTACGCTCTTCATCATTCGTCGTAACGCCATCAATTATCGCCTCACTATACCCCTGGAGCATCGAAATCGGTGTCCGTAGCTCATGTGAAACGTTAGCAATGAAATCTGATCGTAGCTTGTCCAGCTTATGCTGATCCGTCATATCACGGAGAACCGCTACTACCCCGCGAATATCACTCCCACTATAAAGGGGACTAATCGAAACTGCGTAAAAGCGACCTCCTAGCTCCAATTCATCCTCAACTTCTTCCGCAAACGTGACGACATGATCAAGCATATGGTAAATTTCCGGTGGAATGGTGTTTTCCTCATCCTGCGCGCCGCTTTTAAAATACCAATTTTGTAATAAGCGCTCCGCCTGCGGGTTGCTCAATAAAATCGTATAATCCCGATTGAACGTAATAACTGCGTCCGTCATAGACGTTAAAATGCTGGAAAGCTGTTCCTTTTCTTGGTTGATTAATTCTACATGATATTTAAGCTGTCTGCCCATTTGATTGAATGCCGTTGCAAGCTGACCAATTTCATCATTTTGCGCAACAGGCAGTCGTGTATCAAAATTGCCTTTCGATAATTCAAAAGCAGCTTGTCTCATTCCGCGTAAAGGAGATGTAATTCTTGTCGATAAGAAAAACGCAAAAAAAGTTGTTAAAACAAAAGCAATAAACGCTGACAAGAATACGATATTTGTTGTTTCCTTCGTCGCTCGATGAACAGCTTCTAAACTTTGATAGATGATAACCGAACCAGCAATTACTTGTTCCTGTTCAAATGGGTAGGCTAGCACAAGATATTGCTCCATTACATCACTTTCCTCGATGGAAGGCAATATCATCTCTTTTACAATTGGCGTAACTTTTTCTTGATTGGACGAGAAGATGGTTTCAGATAGGATTTTACTTTCGATTTGCTCCTTATTCAGCCCCAGCTGGAAAGAATATGTTATTTCCCCATCATTATCTACAATCATAGCATCTACTTCATCACCAAGGATATCTTCAATAATGAGTTGCATCGAAGATTCACTTTCATGATCCACAACAACTTTTCCAATCGTCATAGCATCCCTTCGCAATGAGTCCTCTGCTTGTTGCGTATGAAAATCATCGAGAAATTCCAGCAACAATGCCGTCACAACAAACAGAACAAAGGAAACGAGAAGCAATATGGTTGCCCACAGCTTCCCGACGATTGAATTCCATATTCTATTCATTGTGTGGAACCTCAAATTTATAGCCCACACCCCAAACGGTGACAATCATTTTCGCAGCACGTTCGGAAACACGACTTAGTTTTTCACGCAGCCGCTTAACATGCGTATCGACTGTGCGAAGATCACCGAAAAATTCGTAGTGCCACACTTCTTTTAATAGCTGCTCCCGGTCGAATACTTTGTCTGGTGATTTCGCTAAGAAATAAAGCAATTCATATTCCTTCGGCGTAAGATTCACTTCATTGCCGTCTGCGGTTACACGATGCGCATCGTTATCTATCGTCAACTGCGGGAACACAACAAGATCTTTCGACGAAGAAGCTGATGCGGCCCCGTGAAATGTCACAGATCTTCTAAGAATTGCTTTAACCCGCAAAACCACTTCACGCGGACTGAACGGTTTAACTATGTAGTCATCGGCACCCGATTCAAACCCAGTTACACGATCAGCTTCCTCGCCCTTTGCTGTAAGCATAATAACGGGCGTCATGATTTTCTTTTCTCTTAGCTCCTGCAACACCTCAAGACCATCTTTTTCAGGCATCATTAAATCTAATAAGATACCGTCGTAATGAGTCGTCAATGCTTTTTCAAGCGCTTCAGCCCCATCAACCGCTTCTTCGATTTCATAGCCTTCGCGTGTAAGATACATATTTAACAGACGACGAATCCGCTCCTCGTCATCCACCACTAACAACGTCACTTTTTCTTCCACAACTCATTACCCCTTTCAACATCCATCTATATCCATTGTACAAGCCGCCTTGTAAAAAAGAAACTACAAAGCGTAATCCTACTAATCCGCCGGAGGCTTTGACTAATTTCAGTCAAAAAGACTGCACGGCGTCCAGTGAACAACCGTGCAGTCTCAAGTCAGAAGGTTAAATTAAGCGTATGAATGCAATCCTGCAATGATTAAGTTCACCGCGATCAAATTAAACATAATAATGATGAAACCGATGACCGCAAGCCACGCTGATTTTTCGCCTTCCCAACCACGTGATAAACGCACGTGGAGAAACGCTGCATAAAATAGCCATGTAATAAGTGCCCATACTTCTTTCGGATCCCATCCCCAGAATCTAGACCATGCTTCATGTGCCCAGATCATAGCGAAAATGAGTGCCCCAAGTGTAAAGATAGGGAAACCAATTACAACGGCACGATAACCAATTTCGTCCATCAGCTGTGAATTTGCCTTTTTGGCGAACGGCTGGAACAATGACGCAATCGGACGTCGGAAGATGAGCCTAAGAATGATATACAGTATAGTTCCTATTGCGACTGACCACACGAATGTCGTTAGCGTCTTCGCATTGACGATAGCTGGCATTTCCGCCCATGGCGTCATGGCGCCCGGCGTTAATGATTCAGATTGATTCATACCGAATAACGGTGGATAGTTATAGCTGATTTCGGCTGGCATTTCATTTTTATCGATATATGAAAATTGCGCTTCATAGCCAGTTAGTTTAAATGTTGTCGATGACAATACAAAACCAATCACTAGGATAAGCGTAAACATGACTGCTTCTAACCAAAAGCGTTGTTTTGATTTCTTAGTCATATCAATATTTTTCAGCAAGAAAATGAGTCCAGCAACCGCACTGATAGCAAGGATTGCTTCACCAAGCGCTGCTGTAATCACGTGAATCGTCAACCAATAACTTTGGAGTGCCGGGATGAGTGGCGTAATCTCCTTTGGAAACATGCTTGCATAGGCAATGATAATAACCGCTATCGGCAATGCAAACAATCCAAGTGATGGTGTCCGATAAAGGAAAAATAACAGAATGAATGCTCCGACAAGCATCATGCCAAATGCAGTCGTAAATTCAAACATATTACTAACTGGCGCATGGCCAGAAGCTATCCACCGAGTGATGAAATAGCCAACATGAGAAATAAACCCAATGATTGTAATCGTTATCCCGATTTTTCCCCATCTATTATTTTTATAAGTTGCTTCCGATTTCGCGCCTTTTACCGCACCACTAAAAAATGCTGTTGCGATAAGGTAAGCAATAAATGAAACCAGAAGTAAATTAGCACTTAACGCTGCAAATCCCATTATGATTGCTCTCCTTCCTTATCTTCCAAAATAGCATCTGTATCCTGCCTATCCGTATAAGTAGGTAATGCCGCATGTTCTTTCACCTGATCCAACTCCTGTTTCAACTTGAACCAGTTTTTATTCGTATGTCCAGCAACTAACAGCTCGTTGCCAGTTCCTTGTTGAATCCAAATTCTTCTATGGTTCCAATAGGCACCCTGTGCAACACCAATCATAAAGATAATTCCTCCGAGAAGAATGACGTATAGCGTCTTATCCTTACGAATCGTTAACCCTGAAATATCACGTGTTTCTGCACTGACAAACTTCACTTTATAATCATTTTGCTCGGTTTCAAGTGTTTGCTGGATTGCGACAAAACTTCTTTCACCAGCTGGCTTGTCAGGCGTCTTCATCTCAAAGATAAAAGCAGGATTATTTGGAATTGGCGTTTTCGTATCCGGTTCTCCATCTGTCATAACAAAATCAGGATAATAATCCATCAATGTAACAGTTGCACCGTCTTCCAATTGATAGTTCTTAGCAGGTTCAGCTAAGTCAACCGTGAACTGACCATAGGTTTTATCAGTTTCCTTTTCTGTTAATTGGAACGTCATTGATTTTAATTCATCGAGACGATAATCCATTTGGAATACGTTAAAGCCATCGAATTTCAGTGGTTTGTTAACGATAATAGAATAGTCCTTCACGAATTCAAAATCGCTAGAGCCTACTAGTGCATCATCAGGTATTTTATAAAGCGCAACATCCGTCTGATAATTACTCGCAATCATCCCCACACGTTCTATTGCCTCACCGAATACTTCGTCTGCATCGTCTTGTGTGTAGTTTTCCAAGATGAATTCTTTACTTTCCAAATAATATCCCTCTGCACCTGGGATAGAACGTGTTTCTCCTTCACGGAGCCACATCGTTTCATCTACGTAAAACCCAGGGATTCCTCGTAATAAAACACCAAATAAAAATATGATAATTCCAGCGTGATTGACATAGGGACCCCATCTTGCAAAACGCCCTTTTTCCGCTAATAATGCACCATTTTCGGTTTTGATATTATAACGAAGTTCCTTCAGTTTCTCCTCTGCTTTAAGAAGGGCCGCAGATGGATCCTCAGAAGACCCTTCACCATAAACGCGCTGTTTTTTCATGAAAGAAGGGTGACGCTTTGTGCGTTGCTTTTTCAAAGATTTATACAGTGGTACGACACGATCGACACTGGCAATAATAACAGATGCGCCAAGCATTCCCGTCAACGTGATAAACCACCAACTATTATACATATCATAAAAGCCAAATCGGACGTAAATTGTACCGAAAAATCCGTATAAACCCTCATAATAGGCCAAGTAGTCGTTTATGCCGGCGACCGGTGATAGTGGTACATACAATTTCTGTGGAAAAATGGTTCCGATTGCAGCAGTGACAAGTACGGCAACAATGATTCCAATCCCAACTTTAACACTCGAAAAGAAATTCCAAATCTTATCGACAATCGATTTGTTATACGTCTGTGATCGCCTGGACGAGCCTTCGTAGCGCATGTCAACAAGCTCACTCTTTTTAGCTTCTTCGGTTTGCGGTCTTCCGCATTGTTCACAAAGTACTGTGCCAAATGGATTCTCATGACCGCACTGACATTTGATTTTACTCATTTTGCATGTACTCCTTACTTATGGTTGAATACTTTCCAAATAGGAAATAATTTCAGCCTCAGTCATTTCGCTTGTAATAATTTTTTCGATTTTCCCCTCTTCATTAATCAGAAAAGTCGTGGGGAGTGGTACGATATTATAGGCCTCTTTAACACTTTTATCTTTATCAATCGCGATAGGAAACGTTAGACCATATTGATCTCTGAATGCTTCTACCTTCAACGTTGGCTCTGCGATATTGACGGCAAGTATTTGAACACCCTTCCCTTCAAAAGCAACGTGCTGACTTTCCATATGCGGCATTTCTTTTTTACATGGACCACACCAAGTTCCCCAAAAGTTCAAGAACACACCTTGTCCTTTATAATCGGATAGGCGATGTTTATTGCCATCCAAATCCACAAGTTCAAAATTAGGTGCTTTGTCACCAACCGCTAACACTTTTACTTTATCTTTCGAAGTGATAGTATAACCGACTGCTGCTACAAGCAGTAACAGGACAATTGTCCTTATAATAAGACGGCTTTTCTTCTTATCTACTTTTGCCAAACTCATTTCCTCCTAACGCCATCAATTACACCTCTACGCTCCATTATAACAAATGGATTTCTGTAGATGCTCTTCATAAATGAAAGGATTGTGAACGTTTGATCCAACAAGAAGGCATTGAACTGCCTCCTCACTCATTATATCAAGCCTACGGCGATTAACCGATTTTTCCCGTTTCAGCAAGGACACGAAGCTGTTTCACTTCATGCTTCGTTAGCTCACGTGCTTCTCCTGCATTCAAACCATGGGTCGTCAAATTACCAAATGATTCCCTACGGAGTTTCAACACCGGACAACCGATAGCGTCGAACATGCGACGCACTTGACGATTCCGACCTTCATGAATTGTAATTTCAATCAATGCAGTTCCTGCTTTTTTATCGACTGTTTGCATCTTCACATGCGCCGGGGCCGTTTTACCGTCGTCCAAGTCAATCCCACGTTCTAGTTTCCGTAAGGATTCACGGTCTGGAATACCTTTCACCTTAGCGACATATTTCTTCTTAATGCCAAATTTAGGATGCGTCATTAAGTAAGAAAAATCACCATCATTCGTCATCAGAATAATTCCTGATGTGTCGTAGTCAAGCCGCCCAACTGGAAATACCCTTTCTTCAACAAGAGGAAACAGGTCCAGTACCGTTTTTC
This sequence comes from Sporosarcina sp. FSL K6-2383, assembly GCF_038618305.1. Classification (NCBI taxonomy): domain Bacteria; kingdom Bacillati; phylum Bacillota; class Bacilli; order Caryophanales; family Caryophanaceae; genus Sporosarcina; species Sporosarcina sp. FSL K6-2383. The sequence goes on along the minus strand of NZ_CP152017.1, from coordinate 1,743,963 downwards.
TTCCCTTATCATCATTGACAGTCGAAATAACTGATCTCGGTTTATATAAAAGATAATAGACATAATTCTCTTTAACAAGCTGAATGCCTTCCACTTCTACTCGATCTGAATTTGAAACTTTTGTTCCAAGCTCCGTTACGACAACACCGTTTACTTTCACTTTACCTTCTACAATGAGTGTTTCGGACTTTCTCCGTGATGCTACACCCGCTTGCGCCAATACTTTTTGTAATCTTTCCATCTAGACACCTCGTTCTTCATTCTGCAAAAATTATGTCACACTTTGCGTCAAATTAAAAGAAGACTGTCCTATATAGCGGCAGTCTTCTCAAAAACGACACATATTCAATAGGCCATTATGAAATTGACTCTATTGTTTAATAATTATTTCGCTTGCAATGAGGGGCTCATTGTCAAATAAAACTGTCCAAAGCCCTGTACTTTTTTCACTTTTCCCCTTTGGAATTCGGACAATATTTTGCAACTTAGCCTTCTCCCCTTTTTTGAGTAATAGTCGGATTGAATTTTTCAATTCCATTTCAACCCCTGGCAGGATAGCATATGTCCCCTTTTTCGCTACGGTTGTTAATTTGTAACTTGAAAATACTTTATCCGCCAAGTTTTTATGTGTATTCCAATCATCACTATGATTGAGTGTTACGACGATGATATTTTTTCCATCCTTTTCAAAGTATGTTGCCAGCGTCCGACCTGCCGTTTTCGTAAAACCTGTTTTGCCAGCAATCGCAGTTGACTCAGAGTGGAGAAGACGATGTTTGTTGCGCCAGCTATATATTTGATCTTCACCTTCGTAACGATGGTTTTTAGTCATCGCTATTTCACGAAATTTGTCATTGTCCATCGCATAGCGTAGCATGAGCGCCGTTTCATATGCTGTAGACAAATGGTGGTCATCATGTAAGCCAGACGGATTTGTGAAGACAGTTCGTTTTAGACCGTATACTAACGCCTTATCATTCATCAAGTCCACAAAACCTTCTAGCGAGCCACCTGCCTGTTCCGACAACGCATGAGCTGCATCATTACCAGATCTTAGCATTAAGCCATATAACAATGTCTCAGCGTCTATGTGCATGCCCTGCTTCAAGTAAATGGATGACCCTTCGGCTGATGAAGCTTGTGGAGAAATCGTAACATCTCCGAACGAGCTTCCACTCTCGATAAATGTCAAAGCGGTCCAAATTTTCGTCAAGCTAGCGATTGGTAACCGAACGTTTTCATTGTAACCTTCCAATAATCGACCCGTGTCTGCATCAATAACTGCCCATGCGCTACCTGTTGCTGCCGCTTCTTTCGGTACAGCGCTAAGAAATAATGAGAAAAAAAGGACAATAATCATCGTCCGTTTCAACATGCGCTTCCTCCTTAAGAGATTCCCTTTTTAGTCATCTTCCATGGCAAATGCTTCTTGGAATTTAGTCATAAACAAATCAGTATCTCCCGTTGCGCTGTCTTCCTCCTGCTGGAGTGGTGGTAACTCCTGAAGCGATTCCAAGCCAAAGCGATCTAAAAACAAATCTGTCGTACCGTAAAGAATCGCTCGACCACTGCCTTCCGAACGACCTTTCTCCATAATCAACCCCTTCGCAATAAGTGTACTAATGGGGCCTTCTGATTTCACACCACGCAAATCATCAATTTCTATCCGCGTTACCGGCTGTCTATAAGCAATAATCGCCAACACTTCCAAAGAGGCTTGTGTCATCGACTTTGGTGTCGGATTTTCAAGTAACCGTTTAATATCCTCCGCAAATTCTGCCTTCGTTACTAGACGATAAGCACCTCCTAAAAGCTTCACCGTAATGCCACTTTCATTGCGCTGTTCATAGCTCAACCGTAACCATTCAATCGCAGTGTTTACTTCGGCTTCTTGTCGTTCAGTGAGAACGGCTAATTGTTTCACCGTCAGTCCTTCATCCCCCACAAGGAATAAAAAACTTTCAATCATGCCTGACAAACGTTCCTTCTTATCCATTTCACTCATCCTCCCGCCGGAATGCTACTGTCAGTTCATCAAAATTTCCTTGCTGCACCACAGTAATATCCCGACGTTTCATCAATTCTAACAACGATAAAAACGTAACGACAAGATCTGGAGTATTACCTTTGTCAAATAGCGAGTAGAAACCACATTTTCCGCCGCCTCTTTCTAGTATGGCCATAATCGTATCCATTTTTTCACTAATAGATACTTCCATTTTTGTTATACTTGCAGTCATCGGTGCTTTCAGTCGATTTCTGTCGAGCATCTTTTGGAATGCGCCGATCAAATCAAAAACATTCATATTTTCTTCGTTGCTACTTAAGGTTACTTCACCAAACTCAGTCAAATCTTCAGGTGACTTTGTAAAATAATCGGATCTTTCATCCGCAGATTCCTTCAAACTGACAGCCGCTTCTTTATACTTCCTATATTCAATAAGGCGTGCAACAAGCTCATCCCGTGGATCTTCCTCCAACTCGAAATCCATACCTTCGTCGAACTCCTCCCCTTCATGAACAGGGAGTAGCATTTTGCTCTTAATTTCTATTAATGTTGCAGCAAGGACCAAGTATTCACTTAGTTCATCCAACTGTAATACACGCATGGCGTAAAGATGTTCTATGTACTGCGCTGTCAGTTCGGCCATCGGAATATCGTATATATCAATTTCAAGTCTGTTGATTAAATGCAATAATAGATCTAGTGGGCCTTCAAAAGCTTCTAGTTTTACTTTATACGACATACTGCGTAACACCTACCTACTATTTTTCTATTAAGAAAGGACTGATTTCATGCATTTGTATCATCATCCGTTATTCGTTCAGTTTATTGTTTATTTTAATAACAATCAAGACTATTTTGAATGTCACGAAGTGTTGGAGGAATATTGGAAGTCGATTCCTTTAAGTGATAAAGAACATCCGCTGGCAACTTATATACTTCTCGCGACAGGCATGTACCATTGGCGTCGTAATAATTTTGCGGGTGCATCGCGTACATTGCATAAGGTTGCGAAAAGGTTACCTACTTTTTCTACCTCTGACAAAAGTGAAATCGACTTTCAGCAGCTCATTATCCATGTTAACGATAGCGTCGAGCGGGTTGAAAAAGAATACCCTTTTGAATCCTTTCCATTGGCAATCATATCGCCTGCTCTACAAGCAAAAATCGAGCTAGCTCAGCAATCTATGATGCTACTCCCATTTGGCAGCGAAGCGGTCATTCATAAGCATATGCGAAGAGATCGTAGTGATATTCTTCGTGAGCGTGACGAAAAGAAGAAGGGCAGACATTAATCTGCTCCTTCTCCTTTTACTTGACACTTCTTTATGAACAAATCGGTTTCTTCCGTACTTTTACATTCTTTGTCCGGGAAAAGCGCCTGCACTTTCGCTACCATTTCCTTTCCAACCCCTTCTCCCCGAAAGGATGGGTTGACTGAAATATGGTATAACGTGTAGTCTTCATCGGCTAATTCCACGCCAATCAGACCGATAATATCATCCTCTTTTTTAAATAAATAGAGTTGCCAACTATCGTTTGTTTCGTATTGGTGAATCGTTTCCTGTAACTTCTTCGCAGTTTTATCGCCGGGCATATAAGATAGTAGCCCCATCGCAATTTTTTCATACGTTTTCTTATAACGCAAAAGCATCAATTGAATCCCTTCTTTTCTGAGAATCCTTTATCACTCGTCCATTTATGATCCGTTAACGAGGGTCGATAATCGGCATGACAAAGTACCAGTATACAGCTCCCCATGTAATTGCCGCAACTACAATAATTGCGAGAAGGAGGATGTTACGTCTTTTCAAATCTTTTCCTCCCGTCTAACCATTTGTAGTGGGATGTCTAATCTTACGACATCTTCATAGGTCTCTCTCCGGACAACTAGCTGATGTTCTCCGTTTTCACAGAAGACAATGGCGGGCTTTGGCAGTCGATTATAATTACTCGCCATCGAATAGCCGTATGCACCCGTACAAAAAATAGCGATGACATCCCCTTCAGACGGATCGGCAAGATAAGCTTCTTCAATGAGTTTATCCCCTGATTCGCAGCATTTCCCTGCGATTGTTACTTTTTTGTCATGCGCAATACTCATTCGATTCGCTGAAGCAGCCGTATACTTCGCACCATACAATGCCGGTCGGATATTATCTGACATACCACCATCCACCGCTATGTACGTCCGGATACCCGGCACTTCTTTTGTACTACCAGCCGTGTAAAGTGATGTACCCGCATCTCCAACCAATGATCTACCTGGCTCAATCCAAATTTCTGGCACAGGATAGCTATGACTGCGCGTCATCGATAGGACAATTGTCGCCATTTCCTCGATGTAAGCAGAAGGCACAAGTGGCGTGTCTTCTTCCGTATAACGGATACCAAACCCTCCGCCCAAATTCAGTACAGTACAGATGAAGTTATGCTCATCTCGCCAAGCAATCATCTTGTCCATCAATACTTCTGCCGCAAAACGGAAAGCGTCCGTTTCAAATATTTGAGAACCAATATGGCAATGCATACCAAGTAATTGAATATAGGGATGATCATGCAAATGAAGGAATGCCTCATCCGCCTGACCATTTTTCAAATCAAAGCCAAACTTCGAATCTTCCTGCCCCGTCGTAATATAATCATGCGTGTGTGCTTCAACACCTGGCGTTACCCGAATGAGTACATTCATGTGTTCTCTGCGCGATTCCGCGATTTCTTTCACCAACGCAATTTCAGAAAAATTATCAATGACGATGCAGCCTATTTTTTCATCGAAAGCATATTGTAATTCCGTATAGCTTTTATTATTACCGTGGAAATGAATTTTCTCCCGCGGAAAGTCTGCTGCGATAGCCGTAAACAGCTCTCCTCCAGAAACAACGTCAAGTGAAAGCCCTTCTTGCTTAGCCACTTCGTATATAGCAATCGACGAGAATGCTTTACTCGCATAGGCAACCTGTGCACGGATGCCTACATTTTTAAAAGTTTCTTTGAAGGCCAGCGCTCGTTCACGGAACAGAGCGGTATCATAGACGACGAGTGGTGTACCATACGTATGTGCAAGATCAATTGTATCGACGCCACCAATTGTTAGATGGTCTTGCTGATTGACTGATTGTGTTCCGTACAAATGCATGTTGCCTTCCCCTCCCAAATCATATAACTAAAACTTTATCATAACAGAGTGGGTAGTGGCAATCACCTATCAGACACGATCCCTGTCCGGCGAGTCGGTAATAAACGGTCGGGGTTCATCCGCAGTCATCGGAAATCTGATTAAAACACGAAGCATTGCATGTGGAAAAAACGGAACCGCAGGCCATAAATAAGGGACACCCATCGGTTTCAATGAACATAGATAGTAAAAAAGAACAGCTATCGATAAGAAAAATCCTGGCGCTCCAAGTATTGCTGTTGACAGCAATATGCAAATTCTGAAAATCTTAATCGTAATACTTAATTCATAAGAAGGAATGGCAAATGTGAAAATAGCACTAACTGCCACGTACAGTACCACCTCCGGGGTGAATAAACCGACGTCAATGGCCACTTGTCCAATGACGATAGCGGCGACAAGCCCCATTGCTGTCGACATCGGCGTCGGTGTATGAATGGCCGCCATTCGAAGTACTTCAATGCCAATATCTGCGCCAATCAACTGTAAAACCAACGGAATTTCTCCTATATCCTTTGGTCCTATATAACTAAGAAAAGCCGGTAAATATTCTTGTTTTGTGGAAACTAAATACCAAAATGGCAATAGAACAAGGCTCATCGCAGCTCCCCAAAAACGCAGTAGACGAACGAACGTCCCTAAAAGTGGTGCTTGACGATATTCCTCGGCATGTTGTAGATGATGGAAAATCGGAGCTGGCACAAGGATAACAGAAGGTGACGTATCAACGATTATAGCGATGTGCCCTTCCAATAAATGCGCCGCACATATATCGGGTCGCTCCGTGAAACGGACAAACGGCATCGGATGAAAACGCTGTTTGAACAGAAATTCTTCTAGTGATTTATCAGTCATCGTTAGCCCATCATGCTTGATTTCATCGAGTCTATCTCGTATATAGGTGAGATGCTTTTCACTTGCAGCCCCTTTCATATAAGTAATGGCGATATCCGTCTTGCCGTTTACCGTCACTTTATGCATTTCAAAGCGTAAATCTTCAGTCCGTAAACGCCTCCGAACAAGCGCTGTATTTTGAATAAGATTTTCCGTAAAACCGTCTCTTGGTCCTCTTACGACCTTTTCATTGTCCGGTTCTGCTGGTTCCCTGCCTGGATAAGACCTAATATCAATCGTAAACGCATAGCCTTCAGGCGTTATAAATGCTGCTTGACCACTGAGAATCGATGTCAATAATTCATCTTTGTCCTTGATGTTGGATATCGCATGGTATGGGAAAAAGGAGAGGAACTGATCTGTTCCATCTCCCTTCATTTCTGGCCTTTCCGTATTCCCTTGCATTTCCGTTAGTAGAGTCGTGATTGTAGCGCCATCTACTAGCCCATTAATGTACAGTAACAGTGCAGGCATGTCCCAAAGATGCAAAGACCTAGCCGTCGCATCAAACGTCTCGTCTCTTCCAAAACAAGCGGAGAACCACTCTTCTCCTTCATTCATCGACCGAAATAACTTTTTCATGGATTCAATCCGTCCTCACTTTTTTCAATTATGCCTCAGCGTTAACACCCATCCATGATTTGAGTTGCGCTAAAATTTTCTTTTCAAGCCTTGACACTTGCACTTGCGATATGCCAATTCGTTCTGCAATATCACTTTGCGTACAGTCCAAATAATAGCGCATATAAATAATGGTCTGATCGCGTTTATTTAATTTCGAAACGACATCCCGCAGGGGAATATGATCAAATACCCTTTCGGACCGGTCATCTCGTAGCTGGTCCATCAGTGTCAGACTATCTCCTTCACTTTCATACAATTGCTCATGAAGGGAGGCGGGGTCACGCAAGGCATCCGATGCCAAAATAATATCATCCACTGACACTTCCAAAACCGCTGCAACTTCTGAAATAGACGGTGATTTTCCGTGTTTTTTAATATAATCATCTGTTGCATGACGGATTTTAAAACTTAGCTCACGAATAGAACGGCTCACCTTTACCATCCCGTCATCTCTTAAAAAACGTTGGATTTCTCCGACAATCATCGGCACAGCATACGTAGAAAACTTTACCTCGTAAGAAAGGTCGAATTTATCAATCGATTTCATCAACCCTATACAACCAATTTGGAATAAATCTTCCGGGTCAGCGCCACGTGAAGCAAACCGTTGAACAATGGACCAGACCAGTCTTGTATTACCCTCGACCATCATCCTTCTTGCTTCCTTATCGCCTTCTTGTGAAATTTGAATCAGTTCCCTCATCTTCTCCTGCGTCAACAAAGCGGGTTGCACTTCAACAGATGCGTCCATAGGTCACCTCATTCTGCTTACTTCCGTGACCGGAGAAAACGTTTTTTCGAACTTGACAACAGTTCCACTTCCTACAACAGACTCAACAGATAGACTGTCAGAAAAGCTTTCCATAATCGTAAATCCCATACCTGAACGTTCCATAAAAGGTCGCGTGGTAAACATTGGTTCCATCGCCTGCCCTACGTCAAAAATCCCCATCCCTTCATCACGTACCGTCATTGTTACTTTGTTGTCTTGAATAACGGCGTGAAGTGTAACTAGACTTGTACCATCCGTCTCATAGCCATGAATGATTGCATTCGTAACAGCTTCTGAAACAATTGTCTTAAACTCTGAAATCTCTTCGATTGTCGGGTCAAGGGGTGTGATGAAACAGGTCATCGCCATCCTTGCCAGAGCTTCATTTTCTTCAATTGCGACGAATGATAACGTCATTTCATTGTTCATGTAAAACCCCTCCAATTTCCCCGATCGCTTGATCGACCGTACAATGCCTGATAGTTGACCCAAGACCGGAAAAGTTAAAAATCTTTTCCATAGTCGATGCAGGATTCAAGATAAGCGTCTCCCCATTTGACGGCACTAAATCTCGCATCCTACCAAGGATGAGCCCGATTCCCGCACTATCCATAAAGCCAAGTCCTTCTAAATCCCAAATGATTGCTCGCACTTGTCCCGTAAAAATAGATGTGGAAATATGCGTTCGGATTTGATTGGCCTGATGATTATCCAATTCCCCACGTAGTGTCACAATTAAGATGCCATTGTCTAGTATTTTGATGTCAGCCATGCTGAACCCCCTCCTTACTGCGGATTATTCCACATCGGAGAGAGGGAAACCTCTTAGCTGACAAAACTAGTCATAGATAGTGAAAGGTTCCTGCTTTTCGACAATGCCCTTAACTATAGAAAGTATGCACATGTTAGATAGGATTTAGACATGGATGTGGTCGATGTTAAAATAAAAAATGCCATTGAGTACGCTCCGGCGCCAGGGATGCCTCCCACCCTAAGCCAAGCAGCTTCGCCGCTAGTCTTAGGGCTTCGGCTACCCCCGTTAAGGCGCCTTCGCTGGTGATTATCAAAAAGCGGAAGTGTAATTAGTAATTAGGAAAGAAGGTCAAATGAATCCATACAAAAAGAGACGGTCAACTGCTCCGCCTCTTCTTAGATCTTGCTATTGAAATACTCCTGATCACATTCTAGTTGTCGCTTTAATATCTCTCTCCAAAAAGCCTTGCCGTATTCTCCCCGTCCCATTGACACCTTTGTGACTTTATATGTTCCGTCTGCACGACGCTTTCTAAAAAAGTAATGATCGGTTTGTTTGTATAGCTCCCAACCATCGCGCTCGCAAAATCTTTTATGATCGGACGTATTTGACATCGAAAGCGTCTATAATCCTTTTAGCATCATCGGTAATCAAGGCTTTGAGTACAAGGGGAAATTGCTTTTTGAAATTCTTCGTTGGTTGATACATATTTAAATCCTTGTAATAATCTGCAGCAAAATCCAACAGCTGATCTGCTAACTTCTGAACAGCAATTTCCTCTGTCTTGCCCGCTTCAACAAACCAAAAATCATTCATTGTTGCTATATACTCTTCTGACTCCCCATCATATTCAACCTCTACTGAATAGCGAATGCTATCCATTATCACCGACATATATTCTAAATTCATAGACACAAATACATCTCGTTCATTACGTTGGACAAACTTAGGAGACTTATGAATAACCTCATCAACGAATTTAGACCATTCCTGACGGACATCACTCGATTTTTCTGCTAATAGCATAAGTTTCACCCCTCTCTCCCCCCTATCTTAGCATGGTTGTACAAACCGTACAATACGTACGATTACTTATACTTAGTATCAGCGAAGGGTGATTATGCTATTCAAACGAAATAAGTTTTACAAAAGCCAAGGCGTCCTCAAGTCTTCAAAACAGCAGACCATCCAGTCCTTGAAAAAATACAAACGATGCCAGTCGTGCACTTCGAATTGTGGCAGTAACTGAGCACTACACTACACATCACCTTACTAACAGTGCTCCGCATTAGAGATTATGAAGAAAGAGGAAGTTTAACAAGTCACCAGGAAAGTAAATCAAGTGAATCTATACAATCAAGCATCCTCGATTAAGAATGCTTAGTCTCTAAATATTTAAATATTCTTTAATGCACGTCTGTTGATTAACCAAAAATAACTTAGGCGAATAACAGGTGCTTTATATTCAATCGCTTTTGGTTCACTCTGGATTGAATGACTTCTATACAATAATCGTACTCTTTATGTATAGGGATGCGACTTCGCCGCATCCCTATACATTCTTTTCGGTAATCGTATGGTGGAAGTTCATCCATCGCTCTCCAAAAACGCAGATACACGAAGTGCCAATGCTTTTGGGGACGAGGGAATAGAAGACTTTTTCCATAGTTAAAAGCCACCAAAGATCCAATTTTGGCGGCTGTGGCTTTTACTATGGTCTTTTCTTTTTTTATTTTACGAAGCGTCACTTTCTTATAGAACCCGCTAAAAATAAAGAAGAAGGAAGGAATCCTTCCTTTCCTGTACGACACATAATGGTCCTTATAATCTCTATTCGATATATAAGTTTTCTGTATATTGACTTTGTATCTTGTCGAGCGTTGAATTATAGTATCTTTTTAACCACTGATACTTTACTTGAACATTAGGCTTTGATTCATACGCTATTATCGCATTTTCTATAACCACTTTAATGGCAGATAGAGAATCAAAATATTTGCTATTATCATCAATTTCTTGCCATTGGCTCAAAAAGTCAACGTAAAACTGTTCATCAAAATCTTGATTTAGCAAATTCAAGATATATTCAAGCTCTTGGTCGGGGGGATTTACACCATTTTGAATAGCCGTATTGAAAACTTTATCACTAACAATAACTCTTGGGTAGACTGCAACTTTACTTTCTAATTCATACGCCTCAATCATCGCAGGTCCAAAAACAATACTATCATTATGACATAACTCACCTACAGTAAACCCTCCCCTAAATAACACACCTTCTGCTAACATATCTAACTGCAAGTGAACAACATCCATTAACAAGTAAAATACCGCCCCCTCAAGTTTAGTAGGGTATGATATAACTATCGAATCTGAAAAGACGGTAACTTCTTTACCGATTTCTTTTTGAGCAAGTACACCATCTAGATTGTCTTTTTGATAATCATATAAATAATTAAAAACCCTTTTCATTTTATTAAAATATGCAGGATCATTTTTCGTAAGTTTTATATGCTCTGTAAAGCCTAAAATATCAATAAATACAATCACTCTATCTTCATATTTATTAAGTTCTATTGTCATTTTTTCGCCACCCTTTTTGAAAGTAATCATATCATAAAAAGGGGGACAAATCATTTCTCTTTTCTTTATATTATTAATTACTTTACGTCAATTACCATCAACCAAAAATCTAAGACTACTATCATAAAAAATCTCCTTAACTCCAGGCTGAAGCATAGAAGATACTTATAAAACAACATAAAAAATAACGCTAGCTTATGCTGCGTCTGGTCATGAGTCGTTATAGTAAATCGTTATAACCTAACTCATTATTAGCGTCCGAATCCTTAATCGCCTGAACAACATTTAAATCATTATCAAGTGCATGTTGAATGGCATCTCCAAACATACTAACGAAATCAACAATTGATACTCCTACTATATATTCATTTTCCCGGATGATTATTTCAGCTTCATCTCTATCTAAAAAGAAACGAGTTCTAATCCAGTCATCAACATTCATACGTTAGTCCTCCTTGTCATAGTTAGATAGAACGTTCCAAAATCACCATCTATACAACGTAGTTCTATGTTATCGTCTTTCAGCTTAACCTCAAACTTGTTCTGCTGATTTACCGAAAGGGCGCTAAAGGTAGGTTCTGTTACTCTAACCGTCGAATACGCCGCACCAACAGGAGAATGCTTCGACATCATCACAGCCGTGAATGTATATCCTTTGTACCCATTCCCCGGTGCCGGGTAGTAACCCGTCCAAGGATGAGGATAATAAACAATGGCATTGGATGGTACATTTACTTCTGCTACTTTTCCGTTATCGGGATATGTAGCAGTAACCTTTCCCGAACCACTATGATATCCTTGCGGAATGGTATATGACTGCCCTTGACTCGTTAAGGATTGGTTGACTGCCCCTCTATTCGGCATCGTTCCGGGTATTACCCCGTTATCTGTACCAATAGTATTCGGCGCTAGGACTTGTGGTGCTGTAGCGTTTCCATACTCACCCCCTTCACCCTGTTGTAGAAAAGACACTCCATCGTAAACTAGTGTGTATATCAACCCTACTTTGAGAGTACCGGCAGTTAAGGCGTTACCATTTTGTTTCTTAATCGTCTTAGCACCAAGTTCATTCACGTTAACTGTAGCTGCACCAGTATTAGCAACATTAATTTTCAGACGTAAAGAAACACCCTCCTGATAAGCAGAGAGTGCAGGATTTAAAGTTGCTATATATGCGTTTGCTGAACCTGTCGCTATGGCATAACCTGCATGCGACAGATCATCCGCCTTATGACACATAAGGCACTATCACACTCCGCTTTCTCCCATTTTAATAGGCAAAAAACATTCGGATAGATGTTCTAAAGCACGTTAATATCAACGATTGAATAAACCAAGGAAAACATGAATTTGTTTCATATAGTTAATAGAATCAGTAATATTTAGATACTCAGTTTCCACACCGTTCTGTGTGTGTCGTCTAGCACTAACTTACAATAAAAGCGAAAATCAACCTTTTCCGAACTTTATACTTACTCTATTTATAAAATCGACTCATATATATCAAAATAATAATTCCGCACAATCTCCAGCGCAGGCGCCTAACTGGGGTCGCGGGAGGCATCCTCAAGCGCCAAGCGTCGTTAGGAAGATTCTTCTTTCTACTCAATACTCAAATAGCTCACCTAGATAAAATCTCAAAAAAGGCTACCTTAATTGACCCGAAAAGTTCCAGTCAATAAGATAGCCCTTCATAACTATTCAATTCACCCCGTGATCATTTCTCCAATGAGACGCGGGCTTTCTACTGCTTGTTCACCAATTACAATATGTTGTTGTATCAAAGCTATCGAACGTTCCACGTCCTGCGTGTTCGCATGAATGATAGCAAGCGGTTCACCTTGTTGCACAGCATCGCCAATTTTTTTACGCAATACAATTCCAACAGCGAGGTCGATTTCATCTTCCTTCGTTGCTCGTCCTGCCCCAAGAAGCATTGCTGCAACCCCGATATCATCCGCTTCCATCTTCGTAATATAGCCAGATGTCGGTGCTGGTACTTCAATCTGATAGGTTGCTGTCGGCAACAATGCTGGATTATGAATAATCTCCGCATCGCCTCCTTGCGCTTCAATTAGCTTACCGAATAACTCAAGTGCTGAGCCATCTGCGATAACTGCCTTCAGCATGTCACGCGCTTCATCAATCGAAGCCGCTTTTCCACCTGCCACAATCATCTTGCTACCAAGGACAAAACAAAGTTCCGTCAAATCATCCGGTCCTTGCCCTTTTAGCGTGTCAATCGCTTCAATGACTTCAAGCGCATTTCCAATCGCAAAACCAAGCGGCTGACTCATATCCGAAATGACTGCCATCGTCTGTCTACCAACTTGCTTACCTATCGCTACCATCGACTCGGCAAGTGCCTTAGCATCTGCTTCGGTTTTCATAAATGCCCCATCGCCTGTTTTAACATCCAGTACGATAGCATCTGCACCCGCTGCAATTTTCTTACTCATAATTGAACTAGCAATCAAAGGAATGCTGTCAACAGTTGCTGTTACATCTCGCAGGGCATACAGCTTTTTATCTGCCGGCGTCAAATTACCACTTTGTCCGATAACCGCTAATTTCAAGTCATTCACTTGTTTAGCGAATTGTTCTTCTGTCAATTCGATGTGAAAGCCCTCAATCGCCTCTAGCTTGTCTAGTGTTCCACCTGTATGTCCAAGTCCACGACCACTCATCTTTGCAACTGGCACACCACATGCAGCGACAAGCGGTACGAGGATAAGTGTTGTCGTATCGCCAACTCCTCCAGTGGAGTGCTTATCGACTTTAATCCCTTCAATAGCAGACAAATCGATTTGGTCGCCCGATTCCACCATTGCCATCGTTAAGTGACCTTGTTCTTCCGCTGTCATCCCTTTGAAGTAAATCGCCATCAAGAAAGCACTAGCTTGATAATCCGGGATTGACCCGTCTGTGTAACCATTGACGAAAAATGTGATTTCTTCCTTCGACAGCACTTCACCATTCCGTTTTTTTTCAATTACATCAACCATTCTAAACATCATCATCACACCTTCTCTACTAATAAATTCAAGAAACTTTTACCGAATTCCGGTAACTTCACATTAAAATTATCCGCAATCGTTGCTCCAATATCAGAGAATGTTTCCCTTTGCGGCAAAGCTCCGCCGCGCTTGAGGGTAGGCGAATAAACAAGTAGTGGAACATATTCACGTGTATGATCCGTCCCTGGATACGTTGGGTCATTACCATGATCCGCTGTAATGATAAGCAAATCATCTTCATGCAAAGCCGCCATAATTTCCGGTAGCCTTGCATCGAATTCTTGCAGCGCATTACCATAACCAATTGGATCTCTCCGATGGCCAAATAATGCATCGAAATCAACAAGATTGGTAAAGCTAAGTCCCTTGAAATCCTTCTTCATAACATCTAATAATTTGTCAACGCCGTCCATATTACTTACTGTACGAACTGACTCTGTAATGCCTTCTCCATTAAAAATATCCGCAATTTTGCCTACTGCAATCACATCATAAGCAGCATCTACTAGTTCATTCATAACAGTCCGTCCGAATGGCTTCAATGCATAGTCGTGGCGATTCGTCGTACGGGTGAAATTCCCCGGCTCACCAATAAATGGACGTGCAATGACACGACCGACCAAATATTTTGGGTCCAATGTTAATTCGCGTGCAATTTCACAAATCCGGTATTGTTCGTCAATCGGAATAATGCCTTCATGTGCTGCTATTTGCAGTACTGGATCTGCTGATGTATAGACGATTAACGCACCTGTCTCCATATGCTCAGCACCGTATTCGTCAAGAACCTCTGTACCACTTGCTGGCTGATTGCAAATCACTTTACGTCCTGTTCGTTGCTCTAATTCATCAATCAACTCTTGAGGAAAGCCATTTGGATAGACTTTGAACGGCTTGTCGATATTAAGTCCCATAATTTCCCAATGGCCTGTCATTGTATCTTTACCAACGGACGCCTCTTCCATCTTGCCGTAATACGCCCGGGACTCTTCTTCAACTGAAATTCCTTTTATTTTTCCGATGTTTCCAAGACCCATTTTGCCCATATGCGGCATATGTAATCCTTCCATTGCTTCGCCAATGTGTCCAAGTGTATTAGAGCCTACATCGCCGAATAGTTGAGCATCCGGTGCTTCTCCGATACCAACAGAGTCGAGTACGATTACATGGATACGTTTAAATTGTTGTTTTTCCATAGTTATTTCCTCCAATTAAATATACTGTTTCCATTATTTCAAGCCCGTGGGTGAAATTTCACATACACTTCTTTTAACCGCGAGCGACTCACATGAGTATAGATTTGTGTTGTTGAAATATCCGCATGTCCAAGCATTTCCTGAACAGCGCGCAGGTCCGCCCCATTTTCAATCAAATGCGTAGCAAAAGAATGACGCAAAATATGCGGTGTCAATTCTTTTTGTATACCCGCTTCCAGTGCGTGCCCCTTCAATAGCTTCCAACAGCCTTGTCTTGTTAGACGAGCCCCACGCATATTGACAAACAACGCTTCCACTTG
Source organism: Sporosarcina sp. FSL K6-2383 (assembly GCF_038618305.1). Taxonomy (NCBI): domain Bacteria; kingdom Bacillati; phylum Bacillota; class Bacilli; order Caryophanales; family Caryophanaceae; genus Sporosarcina; species Sporosarcina sp. FSL K6-2383. The sequence goes on along the minus strand of NZ_CP152017.1, from coordinate 1,728,620 downwards.
CCTCTGCTTGGCGATAAAACCAGGGCGTGCCTCATCTATATACGTTTGACAAGCTTCAATGGCTTTGCCGCCGAGTGGAATAATCCGTTCCTTTCCACCCTTACCGAACACGCGTACAAATCCCATAGACAAATGGATGTCATCCATATCCAGACCAATCAATTCACTCACTCGCATCCCAGTTCCATACAATATTTCCAACAGCGCATGATCCCTTACACCTTGAGGCTTTGAACGGTCTGGGACAGCAATTAGCTTATCCACTTCTACCATGGACAAAACACGCGGTAATTTTTGCTCCAGTTTTGGCAATTCTAAATGTACCGTTGGGTCTTGGGTTGTCACTTTTTCTCGTAAAAGAAACTGATGGAATGAGCGGATTGACGAGATATGCCTCGACACCGTTCGGGATGATTTCCCACTTTCCTTCAAACGGTGCAAATACTCCAAAATAGCAGCACGGTCAACATCATCTATCGTTTTGAAGCCCGCTTGTTCCAAGTGATTCATATATTCATCAAGGTCACGCCTATAAGAAATAATCGTATTCCCCGCTAGCTGACGCTCTACTTTTAAAAAGTGCATATAATCCTCAAGTGCAAAACGGCTATCTTTCATGAATAACGGGAAATGAAAAACAAGCTTTATCTATCATTTGTTTGTCCAAGCCCTTTCCCCCTTCCTATCCAACAACAAAAGGGATAGCGGCGCGCCATCCCCTTGTTCAGACTTCACTATCATCAACATCTGATGTACATCTTTTACAAACACCATGAAACGTTAACCAATGATCTTTTATAGCAAATTGAAAACGGCTTTCAACGATTTTCTCGACATCACCGAGAAGATCCTCTTGAATTTCATCCACTGCTCCACATTCGATACAAATGAGGTGATGATGGAAATGGGCAGCACCTTCCTGCCGAAGGTCATATCTCGATACCCCATCACCAAAATTGATTTTATCGACTACTTTAAGATCTGTTAGCAACTCGAGCGTACGATATACAGTAGCTAGCCCAATTTCTGGTGCTTTCTCTTTGACTAGTAAAAATACATCTTCGGCACTTAGATGGTCTTCCTCATGCTCAAGGAGGACCAAAACCGTCGCTTCACGCTGGGGCGTTAACTTGTAACTTGCCCCATGCAATTGTTTCTTTATCCGATCGATTCGGCTTTCCATACGACGCCCCCCTCAAACTGCTTCCATTATACCAAATGGGCTTTCCTTCTGACAACAGAAAGGAAACGGATAGCTCAAGGTGGACAACTATTCTTTATTGAAGAATGAATCGAAAGACAATAATTTCGATGGCAAGCACAGCCGCCGATAGACCAATTATCGTTGGCAATGCACGCGTATTGCGTCTTTTCCCAAGTGTCGTATTCATAAAGTAAGGGGGGCTTAGAATAGCACAGTACATAAGAAATAGAAAACAGCTGATGAACTGAAATGGAAACCACCAAATCGAATACGCCATTATTTTTGCACCCGAACCGAGAAGATAGGAAGAAGATAGACCAAAAAAGACACATTTCAATGCACCAAAAAACAGCACGAGAAACCGTGTTTTATTGAACGACGCCAACGCAAAAGTAACGATAAAAAACAGAGCCGATGTGCCTATAGGTCTACTATAACCTACCCCATGCCCTCCGACGACACGCGCATCATAGAGCGTAATCACTCTTTCAATCGCAACTGCCGGCATGTAGCGATACAACAAGGCTCCGCCAATATAACTGACTGCTAAAATAATAAATAAGTGGATGAACGATAAAGAACGAACCATAGGCTGCACCTCCGCATAGCTTGTCCCGCTTTCACGGACAACTGTCCTACTCAAGTAAGATCCAACTGTCCCAAAAGCTCGATTGATTCAACATATGCTTGTCCGTTCAAAATTAGGTCACTTTTCTAGAAGTTTTTTTGCGTAGAGTACAGCAAAAGCTGTTTTAGCATCAAATATTTTCCCCGTCGCAACCATGTCCTCCGCCTGCTCAATTGTCACTTCCAACAATTCTATGAACTCATCTTCATCGCCCTCTGCTGGGTTATCAATTGTATAAAGTCCTTGTGCCAAATAAAGATGAATGATTTCATCCGCAAAGCCCGGCGATGTCGCAAACGACTGAATATAGCTGAATTCATTGGCACCATACCCTGTTTCCTCTTCCAGCTCACGGACCGCTGTCACTTCTGGCGCTTCCCCCGGGTCAATCTTCCCAGCAGGTATTTCAACGAGTGAGCGATTCAATGCTTTTCGATACTGCTCAACAAAGATCAATTTCCCTTCTGCAGTAATCGCAATAACCGCAACAGCCCCTGGATGTTTAATCAATTCACGTTTTGCTCGATTACCATCTGGCAATTCAACCTCTTCCACACGTAGTGTAATAACTTTTCCTTCGTAAAGTGTTTCACCTGATAACGTTTTTTCTTCATATTTATTCATCACATTCAACCCCTTCTCCTAGAATTTCTAATGACGACATTGTACCATGGATAAAATAGGGGGTGCTTGATTATGAAGAAAAGAGAGTTAGGCAAGAGTGGTCTGTACGTGTCCGAAATGGGATTCGGTTGTATGTCGCTGCCAAATGATCTAGATGAATCAAAAAAAATCATCGATGCCGCGATCCATGCTGGCATCAACTATTTCGACACAGCCGATTTATACGACGGCGGTCGGAATGAAGAACTTGTTGGCCATGCATTAAAAGGAAGACGTCAAGATATTATCCTAGCTACAAAGGCTGGCAATAAAATGAATCCCGACGGCAATGGCTGGTCATGGGACGCCTCCAAAGCACATATAACAGGGGCTATTAAACAGAGTTTACTTCGCCTCGAAACAGATTATATTGACTTATATCAACTACATGGTGGCGTGATGGAAGACAATGTCGATGAAACAATCGATGCCTTTGAAAGTTTGAAAAAAGAGGGTCTGATACGTCAATACGGCATTTCTTCCATCCGTCCAATTGTCATTAAACGATTTTTGGATAAGAGCTCTGCCATTTCAATCATGATGCAATACAGTTTACTCGATCGTCGACCAGAAGAATGGTTTCCAATGATTCAAGAGGCTGGTGCATCAGTTGTCACAAGGGGTACGATTGCCAAAGGATTTTTGACGGCGGAAGGCATGACAAGAGCCGAACAAGCAAACGGCTTTGTTGACTATGATGCCACTGATCTGACACGCACAGTTCAAGAGCTTAGCGAACAATCAGATGACCTACATGCGGCAGCAATCGCTTACGTCCTGCGAGATCAAACAGTAGCATCTGCGCTCATTGGTGCCCGCACAATCGAGCAATTACTCGATTCTGTTATTGCTTATGAGAAACAAGCGGGGGATGAGGAGATTATTCGGTTGGGTAATATTGCAAGAAAAAACATATATAAAGAACACCGCCTTTAATAAGCATACAAAAATGCATAGATATTAAAATCTATGCATTTTTGTATTTTTTTAGTTCTTCATAAACTTATTGTCTCGTTCGTTGGCAATCAATACTGAGATTATTTAATAGCCTACTTCTAACACCTGCTTGAGTTATTCTGATATCCAAATGCCACCTTCTACGATAATAGGAACTGGAAAAATAGGACGACAATAACATCAAGCAGGATGGTGTAATTGCGCCATCCTGCTTTTCATTACTATCCAGCTATCTGATCAATTACGCCTCGATGTAATTACGCCCTGTAGCTTTATCTGAATTCAGATAAACATTCCCGCAATCGCAGCACTCAATAACGAAGCTAACATTCCAGCTGCCACCGCACGTATTCCGAGCCTAGCAATGTCAGGGCGTCGACTTGGCGCTAGTGAACCTAGCCCTCCAATAAGAATCGCCAACGAGCTTAAGTTTGCAAAACCACAAAGCGCAAAGCTGACAACGATAACCGTTTTGGGGCTAAGGGAAGCAATTTCCGGTGCGAAAGATGCATATGCAACAAACTCATTCAACACAAGCTTTTGACCGATGAAACTCCCTGCAGTGACCGCCTCTGTCCATGGGACTCCAATAGCGAATGCGAGTGGTGAAAACAGGACACCTAAAATCCCCTCAAGCGTCAATGATTCGAAACCGAACCAGGCACCGACTCCACCTAACATGCCATTTATGAGTGCGATAAGCGCAATGAAGGCCAATAACATCGCACCCACATTAAGTGCTAGGCTTAATCCGTCTCCCGCCCCACGAGCTGCCGCGTCAATGACGTTTACCGATTCCCGATCCTTTTCCATCTCAAATTCGACGATATCTGATTCCTCCGTTTCCGGAATGAATATTTTCGCCATAATTAAACCTGCAGGTGCAGCCATGAAACTTGCCGCTATCAAATACTCAAGTGGAACACCTAAAAGTGCATATCCCGCTAGGACGGAACCCGCAACAGAAGCAAGTCCTCCTGTCATGACAGCAAATAGCTCGGATTTCGTCATGTTTGCCAAAAACGGTCGTATAATGAGTGGCGCTTCCGTCTGTCCGACAAATATATTCGCTGCCGCAGACACCGATTCCGCCTTACTCGTACCAAGAAGTTTTGATAAAGCCCCTCCGATTACTTTAATGACCATCTGCATGATTCCAAGATAATATAACACGGATATCAAGGATGAAAAGAAAATAATGATGGTCAACACTTGGAATGCAAAAACGAAACCGAATCCTTCAGCATCTGCCATTGGACCGAAAAGAAACGCAACTCCATCACCAGCGTAATCAATGACATTTTGTACTAGGTCGGAAAACGCTTCTAATCCAGTTCTTCCTGCTTCCCACTTTAGGACAATAAATGCAAACGTCACTTGGAGGATTAACCCAACAATGATTGTCCGGTAATTAATCGATTTCTTTCCGTTAGATAAAAGAAATGCAATTCCTAAGACGACAATAATCCCGAAAAGCCCCCACAATAAATTCAACTGTCACACCTCTTCAATGGAAAGTTTTCCATTTATAATTTTTGTTCCTATAGTCAATCTGTACCAACGCTCGCTTTGCTATGTAAAAAAAGCAGTCGTCTGACATCGGACAACCAGATGATTTTAGCAAACGAAATGCAATAAGTAAACATGGCTGTGTTCAATTAAGATATTGTATGTTTTCAAATAAATGAATCAACGATTAGTATGCCACTCTATGCGCAATTTACTCGTCTTTATTTTGGCGGCTCAATACATTTAAGAACAAAAGCGCTGAAGCGCCTCTGTCCACGTTCCAAGTATAAATAATCCAATCAGGACTTTTTTTCGCCCTTCGCATGGTTCCACCACCAAAAGTATATTCTTAGATTCCTCTGGGAAACCCGACTACCTTTTTCGCGAACTCGCCTACCTTTCCGACAAACTGGACTACGTATGCCGGAAACTCGGCTACCTTGGGGAAACCCGACTACCTTTTTCGCGAACTCGCCTACCTTTCCGATAAACCGGACTACGTATGCCGGAAACTCGGCTACCTTGGGGAAACCCGACTACCAATTTCGCGAACTCGCCTACCTTTCCGACAAACTGGACTACGTATGCCAGAAACTCGACTACCTCAAATGCCTTTGAGTTCAGACATGAAGGTTCCAACTTATCCATAGTACGAAAATTTTATAATTTCCTAGACAACAAAAAAACTATCCCTAAAAGTCAAAAACTGACTAACTTAGAGATAGCTTTATTTTGTTAGTTTCAATAACAAAAGCGTCTATTCACAACTTTTTTAATACACCTGGTCCATCATTCGATAATAACGCCCATTGGCTCTAAAATAAATTTTTCAATCACATGGCAAACGCCCTCTTCATTATTACTTAGCGAAATGTAATCAGCAATTTCCTTCAAGGCCTGAACTCCATTGCCCATTACAACACCTAGTCCCGCCGTTTTGATCAGTTCAATATCATTGTGATTATCACCTATCCCAATCGTTTCTGAACGATCAATGCCCAGCTTGCTCGCCAAATGCAGTAGGGCACTCCCTTTGTTCGCTTCTGGGTGTGTCACCTCAAGATAATTCACAGCAGATTTAGAAATATGAGCCCGCTCTCCAAACAATGCGCGCAATTCGTCTTGTAATCGATCAAGGTTATCAGACCCTTCGATAAAGAGTGCTTTCGTAAACCCTCGGTTAGCAAGCTTACCAAGATCTGGTTCTACCTTATATGGGACCTTAGATTTTTTAGAATAAGCAATAAGCTTATCATTTTCTAATGCACCATACAGAATATCATCTTGATAAACTTGTAAATGCAAGTCTTTCTCATTAGCAATATCCACTAACTGCTGCGCAATATCCGCTGGAATGAGACGTTCATAGAGCACTTCATTGTCAGCAATATTCTTTATAATCGCACCCTGATAAGTTATAACAGGTACATCTATCTCTAGCTGCTGTGCAAATTGTTTTGCCGAAGGAAACATACGTCCTGTTGCAATCGTTACAACCGTACCTAACTCAACTGCTTTTTGAATCGCCTGGATCGTTCTAGGCGTAATCGCTAGCTCATCCGTAAGTAATGTACCATCAAGGTCAATCGCCACTAATTTATACATAAAATCAAATCCCCTTTACTTATACGATATCTAGTTATCCTCGCATGTTGCGATTGTGCTGTCTAGTGAAGATACTTGTTTTCTAGCCAGTTCCTTGCAACTAAAATGTTACATGTTTTGGCTTTTTCCAAAACAGTGCAATAATCGTACCAATGATTAAAACAATCGTCGCAAAATAGTAAGGATAGTTTAAGTTAATGTCGAATAACACTCCACCAATGATTGGTCCGAAAATATTACCAAGACTTGTGAAAGTCGAGTTCATACCACCGACAAAGCCTTGTTCGTTGCCCGCAATTTTCGACAAATACGATGTAATCGCTGGTCGCATTAGGTCAAAACCGATAAACAGGACAAATGTAGTTAATAAAATAGAAATATAAGAACTGACATAAGTCATTAACAAAACAAGAACTGCAGAAATTGCTAAACTGTAGCGTATCAAATTGATTTCACCCATACGTCTTGATAAACGATCAAACAATACGACTTGCGCAATTGCACCCACAATCCCACTACCTGTAATGACGATGGCAATATCTTTAGGTGTAAATCCAAATTTATGGTCAACGAATAAGCTAAATAGGGATTCAAACGCTGCAAGACCAAATGTTGATACGAATATTAAAATAAATGCGATAAAATACATAGGAATGAAAACGCGGCGAATCCCAGTCACTTGCCCAGGTGTCGGTACTTCTTCAGCTGCACGTTCAGGCTCCGTTAAAAGGATGAGTGACAAAATCGCGGCAAATGCTCCTAATACTCCCGCAGAATAAAAAGGGACACGCGTGCCTATTTCAGCTAAAAAACCGCCAATTCCCGGCCCAATAATAAAGCCAGTGCTAATCGCCGCAGACATATAGCCTAATGCTTTCGATCTTGTGGTAGTCGTTGTAATATCCGCTATAAATGCCGTGACTGCAGGCATGATAAAAGCTGCACTCACTCCACCAAGCATCCGCGATATAAACAGCACTTCAACCGATTTCCCAAAGCCAAATAAAAACTCTGAAAAACCAAAGATAAACAGGCCAAGAACAATCATAATTTTCCGGCCATATTTATCCGCCCATCGACCTGCAAATGGCGAAAAGATAAGCTGGGTAATCGCAAATGCTGCCACCATATACCCGACAACCGTACCGGAAATATCCAACTCATTCATAATCGTTGGTAACACAGGGATAACAAGTCCAATACCTAGAAATGCGATGAACAAATTCATCAACAGAATAGCTAATACGCCTTTTTGATTCTTCATATATAAATCTCCTCTAGGTACTTAATTTTCCCCTTTATGTTGTATATCCTTGCATATCCTTCATAGGAAGTCTAGTAAATATTTTTCATTGTATAGCGTACTATACAATCTCGTATGATAGGTACGTTTTACCCAGTGATTTGACGTCCAGAATTCCAGCGGTTGGGGAGACTGAACAGATTGAGTTTTTAAAAATCCTCCAATCTATTTATAGACTGGAGAATCCACTTGATTACATCATATTTTTCTTCCGTGAAGGAAGCATATTAAATAAAATATTCAATACAATCGCTGTTATACTCCCTGCGACAATGCCGTTACTCGTTAAAATCTTCAGACCTGAAGGAAATTGTGCGAACAACTCGGGTGCGACTGTTACACCAAGACCAAGTCCGATTGAACAAGCAATAATCATGGAATTGTCCTGAGAATCGCCAATCACTTTGCTTAACATTTTAACGCCCTGTGACACAACCATTCCAAACATGGCAAGCATCGCCCCGCCTAGAACAGCGACCGGAATAATAGTTGTCACCGCAGCAATTTTTGGTACAAACCCCATTGTAATGAGCATGATTCCCGTAATTAAAATGATTTTGCGTGATCTGATACCTGACATTTGCAGCAAGCCGACATTTTGCGAGAATGTTGTATAAGGAAAGGCGTTGAAAATTCCACCGAGCAAGACAGCAATTCCTTCTGCACGATACCCTTTTTCAAGATCTTCCTTCTTAATATCTCGTTCACAAATATCGCCTAGCGCGAAGTATACACCCGTTGATTCGACCAATGAAACCATAGCGACTAATATCATCGTCAAAATCGCCGACCACTCGAACGTCGGTAGGCCAAAGTAAAACGGCTCTACCATATGAATATACGATGCTTCCCCAACAGCTGTGAAATCCACCATCCCCATAAATGTCGCAGCAACCGTCCCTGCAACTAGCCCAAGTAAAATGGAAATCGCACGCATGAAGCCCGTAGAAAATTTATAGACCAAAATAATAAATAGCAATGTTCCAAATGATAGCGCAACATTCGTCATCGAGCCAAAATCACTTGCTCCTTGTCCGCCGCCCATATTGTTAATAGCAACAGGAATTAGCGTAATACCAATGATCGTCACGACAGAACCTGTGACAACAGGCGGGAAAAACCGTACAAGTTTACCAAAGAATCGACTAATGACGATAACGAACAGTCCCGACACAATGATAGCTCCATAAATCGCGGTAATACCGAATTCGTCACCAATAGCAATCATTGGCCCTACCGCTGTAAACGTACAGCCTAAAACAACTGGTAATCCAATACCAAAGAAACGATTATTCATAATTTGTAAAATCGTAGCAACCCCACACATTAAAATATCGATGGATACAAGATACGTCAATTGTGTCGATGTGAGACCAAGTTCTGCACCTACAATTAACGGTACAAGGACTGCCCCCGCGTACATCGCTAATACATGTTGGAGACCTAATGCCGTAGCCTTTATGGAATTATTCACTGAAGTTTATCCTCCTCAGTAAACGTTACTTGTCCGTTTTCAAGCGAAGCAATTATCGCTAATGATTCCACACGGATACCGCGTTCGCGTAGTAGAACTCCGCCCGGCTGGAAACCTTTCTCTATAACAATACCGACACCCGCCAGCTTCGAGCCAGCCTGCTCAACGATATCTAGTAAGCCCAGTGCAGCTTGTCCATTCGCCAGGAAATCGTCAATCAGCAAAACTGTATCTTCATTTGTAATAAAATCCTTTGAAACGGAAATGTCATTCGTTTCCTTCTTCGTAAAGGAATGAACACTTGCCGTATACAAATGATCAATTAGTGTTAATGACTTCCGTTTACGTGCAAAAATTACCGGAACACCTAGAAGTAGACCTGCCATCATAGATGGAGCAATACCAGACGATTCGATTGTTAATATCTTAGTGATGCCTGCGTCCTTGAATCGTGCCGCAAACTCTTCGCCAATCGCCTTCATCAACGGTGGGTCAATTTGGTGATTCAAAAATGTGTCTACTTTCAATACTTGATTCGATAATACTTTTCCATCCTGCACAATTTTATCTCGCAGCAACTTCATGATGTTATTCCTCCCTGTTGTTTTCACGGTCAGGAGCTATCCACTATACCCCGGCATAATTGACTCCAAAATTTGTGTCAATTCATGCAAAATGGTATAAAAAATAAGCCCCATGACCGTGCATCCATTCATACTACGAGTGGAGCAATGTCATCCGAGCTTATTTGTCGAATGAGAAAGAACAGGAGATAGACTCCTGTCAATTCGTTGCCGCCCATAGTCGATTTGTTTACGGCAAATCGGTAGAAACTCGCAGGCCATATCCCTGCTATTATATGAGTGAATGTTATTAGAATGCTATTAGTATAGCATGTTTCGCAGACTATAATAATTAAAAAATGATTCCATTAATTCAATGAATAAGTATCCCGGAGTGAATATGTTAATATGAGCAATATAACTATATTTTGGAGGCTTTGTTTTGACTACTCAACATGTAACTAGAAGATTAAAGTTCACACGTAATACATGGCTTCTACTAGTAGGTATCGTGTTTATCGCACTGACACTTCGTTCACCGTTAACAACTGTTGGCCCCCTCATTTCTTCCATTAGGGATAGCCTAGGGATTTCGAATGTCTTAGCAGGATTCTTGACAACAATCCCCTTACTGGCATTTGCGATTATTTCACCGTTTGCACCAAAGCTTGCACGACGCTTCGGAATGGAGCTCACCCTATTTGGTTCACTTATTTTATTAACAGCCGGCATTATCATTCGTTCACTAGGCACGATACCCGCTTTACTCATCGGAACGTTTCTACTTGGACTAGCCATCGCCTTCGGAAATGTGCTATTGCCTAGTTTGATAAAACTGAGTTTCCCGTTGCAAATTGGGCTGATGACGGGCATTTATTCCGTATCCATGAATCTCTCGGCTTCGATTGCAATTGGTGTCAGTGTACCACTCGCCCAAACAGCATTTGGCTGGCAAGGTGCATTAGGAATGTGGTCGATACTCGCACTCGTTGCTTTGTTGGTTTGGCTACCGCAATTAAAAAATAAACGCTTGGCAGCTATACCCGAAGTGGCAAAGGAAAAAATTCCTTTATGGCGCTCTCCTCTTGCCTGGAGTGTTACTTTGTTCATGGGTTTCCAATCTCTACTCTTTTATACAACTTCGGCCTGGCTACCTGAAGTATTAAAAGCACAAGGTATCAGCGCAGATAATGCAGGCTGGTTAGTCTCCCTACTGCAATTCTCTCAGCTACCTATTACGTTCATTATTCCTATCATTGCTGGAAAAGTGAAAGCTCAGCGCATGATTGTCGTTGGCGTCACTGTTTTATATATCATCGGATATGGCGGTGTTCTATTAAATATCACTGCTCTTACTGCATTATGGATGATTATGATCGGGTTGGCAGGCGGTGCTGCATTTGGATTGGCGATGATGTTCTTCACATTGCGCACGCAGACGCCACAGGAAGCCGCTAATTTGTCAGGGATGGCACAGTCTTTCGGCTATGCACTCGCCGCCGTGGGACCCGTATTATTCGGTTTATTACATGACTCCACAGGCGGTTGGACAATTCCGATGTTCATTCTCATCTTCGCTTCTGTAATTGTCTTATTATCTGGCATGTCTGCGGGGAGAAATGTATTAGTTACTCTATATAAAAGGTAATACCAATTTTTCTCGGCATACACAAAAGGCATCTGATTCTAAAACAACTTGGAGTTGTTTAGAACTCGATGCCTTTTTCTATTGGATTCAGATAGCTAAGTGCTGTTAGCTTCAATATTCAGTGCTTCTTCTTTCTATATCTATACAGTAGAGTCAAACCTAAAATGGCGATTGTAGCAGCTCCACCTATCCATACAAGCATAGCCGAACCGGATTTTTGGTTATTAACAAGGACGATATCACTTTCACTGCCGGGTTTCTTGGATGTCGACTCTAAAATACCTTCGTAGAAAATCTGACTCTCGGTATTTAAATTTTGAACTTTCCCATCGAAAAACTGAATCATACCATTCGGGCCTGCTACCGGTGTCAGGAATGTAGCTTCATCACTATTCTCTAAAAACAATAGAAACTTCCCACCCTCATTTTGAAATTCATCAGCCCATCCAACATCGAAATGATCGATGCCGACAGTTATTTTGCTTGATACCTCTCCCCTATACACATTTTCAACGTTGAACGTAAATCCTACAAAAATAAAATCACTGGACACCGCTTTACTCGAAAAATCATATCTTCCACTGACGATAACTTCAGCGCGATCACTAACTTCTTGTGGCTCCATGACAATCCAACTGGTTGCGGATACCCTTGTATCTACCATCATTGATATAAAGATAGTAACTGCGAGCAATGCATACACTAATTTCCTCATTATGGCACCCCCTTTGATGGATTGGACGGTTATCCAGTAGGAAGGTTACAAGTCAAAAGCTAATAGACAACAGAAAACACCAGCATAAACAACAATTCAAATTTGTTGTTTATGCTGGTGCCCTTTAAATCGGAAGTCAGAGACTAAAACTGTAGTAAAGTAAATCACGCTTTGTCTACTATCCTAAGTTCATTCACCACGCGTTCATATTCACTATACCATCTCTTCCACTCAGCTTCTCTCGAATGAATGGGTTTCCCATCAAGTAGCGACTTGATAACATCCAAACAAACATGCCAGCCTGCAAGATCTTTGACCCTTTGCTCAGTTAGCGTTTTGAACCGCTCTGTAAAAAGGAGTAAACAACCATTTTGCTCCTGGTGCAACCCAAAACGGACACCATCACCGAACCAATCAAATTCCAGAACAGCATGCTGCGTGTACTCGAAAATTTCAAGTTCCTCAAACTTCCCGTCGGGCATATTGAACTTCATGAACCCACCGTTACGAGGATCTCCGACGCTCAACTCTTGAAACCATTTTTCTAGTTCCTCATTATTCGTCAACATTGCCCAAACATTTTCTATTGGGTGCTGCATAGGGCGCTCATAGCGGGCGATGTAACCTTCTCCAATTGGTTTAATAGTAGCAATCATCTTTTTATCCACCTCTTTCAACTAGAACGATTAGCGTTATTATTGCTTATTTTTCCACCAGATTTAACTGCCAGGAAACACCGAATTTATCCTGTACCCAACCGAGCTCTTCACTCACTGGTGTTGGGGATAGCGGCATAAGAACTTGTCCGCTATCCGATAGTGTTTCGAAAAGCTCATCAACTTCTTCCGCTGTATCACATGTTACAAACAGTGAAATGGCGGGTGTAAAAGTGAATTCATGGTTGATGGCACTATCGATACACATGAATGTCTGCCCCATCTTCTTGGTGAATGGTGTGATTAATTTCTGAATCAGTAAATACCGAAGTATAAAAATTCATCGCTTCCTCGGCTTGTCCCTCAAACATGAGAAATGTTGTGATTTTTTGATTCATCAAAAGTTCTCCTTAAAGTTCAAGTTCCAAAACAATTGGACAATGATCACTGCCCATAATATCTGGATGAATTGTTGCATCTTTAAGTAAAGGTTCCAGTCGATTCGATGCAATGAAATAGTCAATGCGCCAGCCAATATTACGCTCCCGCACTTTATTCATATACGACCACCAGGTATAGGCATCCCCTTGGTTAGGATGAAAATGTCTGAACGTGTCGACAAAACCTTCTGCTAACAACGCCGTCATCTTACCTCGTTCTTCATGAGTAAATCCTGAATTACCAATATTCGATTTAACATTGCGAATATCAATTTCTTCATGTGCTACATTCAAATCGCCACATAAAATAACGGGCTTATGCTGGTCAAGCTCCTTCAAGTATACCCGCATGTTCTCTTCCCATTCCAAACGGAAAGGCAATCTTGCCAAGTCACGCTGAGCGTTTGGCGAATAGACGTTTACCAAATAAAACTCAGCAAACTCTAATGTCAAAATCCGTCCTTCAGCTTCCGCGTCTGCATCTCCCACACCGTATTTCACAGATAGCGGCTGCTCTTGTGTAAACACGGCCGTCCCTGAATAACCTTTTTTAACAGCATAATTCCAATACTGATGATAACCATCCAACTGTAAATCGATTTGCCCTTCCTGCAACTTCGTCTCCTGTACACAAAAAATATCGGCATTTACTTCATTAAAATAGTCTAAAAACCCTTTACGTACGCAAGCTCGTAGGCCATTCACATTCCAAGATATTAATTTCAATTTAGTTTGACCCCTTCTCTATTCACTAGCTACAGATTACCAAACAAGTAGATAGCAGACAACAAAATGACTAGCATCTATGCTATAAAAAGTTGGATAAGCGCTACTGCAATTCGTGCTCTAATAGCGGTAGTATGCTTCATAACGCGATAGAAATATCGACTTATACAGTCCCTCTCTCAATCAGTTTTACGGCTATTTCCTTATTTGATATATCCTCATTTATTGCCTGGAGGAAAAGGTTACTTCCCATCTCTATAACAGGTATTTCTATCGTTGTAATGTTCATCATCTTTGCTATAGGTTGATTGTCAAAACCACAGATAGCTAGATCATTCGGTATTGATATTTGCTGTTGTTGACAGCAGATTACGATACCAGCTGCAACTTGGTCGCCCGTTACTAGCAAAGCCGTGGGAGGGATAGCCATATTTTTCACTTTATTAACGATCTTTTCTCCGTCCTCAAAATAGAAGCAGTCGTCAATAATGTATTCAGGGTTGTATGCTAAACCATGCTTCTTATGAAACTCCCGATAAGCTTGCTCCCTATCAAAACTACTTGGTCCTGAGCTTCTGCCAACAGAATAGCCAATTTTTCTATGACCTTTCTGATATAAATACTCCAATGCATTAAAAAATATTTCATAGTGATTGACAAAGGTAGTCGAAATTGTTTTTCCTTTCACATCTTCGGATAAGACGATTGGACCAAATTGCTGATGCTCTTCTATTAATTGCATATCGCAAGTTCTCGAACAAACTATCAACCCATCGATTTGCTTTTCTTTCAGCATTTGCAATGCTTCCCTTTCTTTTCTTTCCATATAATCGGTTTGAAATAAGACCAGATGATAGTTGTTGACTAATGCTTGCTTGGCGATTCCCTTCAACAACAAAGAAAAATATGAGTGATCAGAAAATGGGAGTACAACGCCTATCAGTTTCGTTTTTCCCCTGCTCAAATGGACCGCATTGATATTTCTATTATAATTCGTAACTTTTATGGCATTTAATACTGCATTCCTTTTTTCCTCACTCACATAGGGATGATTATTTAACACCCGGGAAACTGTTGTTACTGATACCTTAGCTATCTTTGCCAAATCTTTAATATTTGTCATCTCTTTCTTCACCTCGCCCCGATAAGGAATTATCATTTATGGAATAGATTCATTTATTTTTATTAGGAATAGTTTTAGTATGAATTATGAAACGCCTTTCATATCAATTTTAAGCATTTTTAAAAAATTTTAATTTTTCGCTTGCTCTGAAATGGGTTTCATAAATTATACTGTCACTATAGCTAAAGAGGACCCCTTTTTGTTGATAATCCTCTTTATAAAAAAGTTGATCTACTATTGGCGTTACGGTTAGTCCGGCGTGACGATAGCGATCAACTTTTTTCTTTGTACGGGGACAGACCATCCTATCCTAACGCCGCACTATACTTTCTGGCGTAACATTGAGCAAAAAGGGGCTCGGTTCACCTACACTGTAAAGCTGCAAGTGATGCATAGCTCGAGTACAGGCGGTATAGAACAATCGGCGTAGGCTTTCATCGCTGTATACTTGTGCCGAAGCATCATAAATAATGACAGCATCGAATTCGATTCCTTTCGCTAAATACGCCGGGATAACAACAACGCCTTGCTCGTATTCAACGGAACCACTTTTCACAAGTTTAATTTCTTCTAAGCCACTCAGCGCCTCGAACGCTACAGCGCTCTCAGCTGCCGATTTGCATATAATCGCAATTGTATTATACTTTTGCTTCTGCAAGTCTGAAATCTTGGAAGCAATACAACGATGCAATTCGGCATGAGTAGGCAATTGAGCCAGAATAGGCTTGTCGCCATCGCGTTCAAAAGCTGTAATTTGTTTACCATTAGGCACGAGCCCGCGTGTAAATTCGACAATCGGCTTTGTGGATCTATAGCTACGGGTCAAAGTAATTCCTTCCGTTTCTTCCGGTCCGTATAGGCCAGTAAGCGTATGGAAATCGACTACCTCGCTAGCATGCGCGAATATTGCTTGATTAAAATCGCCTAGGGCAGTCATTTTTGCCGCAGGAAATAAACGCTTTAAAAACTCGAATTGGAACGAAGAATAATCTTGCGCTTCGTCTACAAGTACGTGTTTGATAGTACTATTCATCTGAAAGCCATGGATCAGCTCTTTTAACAGTAAAAATGGAGTAGCATCTTCGTAAAACAGTTTGCCTTCATCAAGCATTTCCACTGACAACTGACAAATATCAGCCCACTTCTCAGGGGCATCCCCCTTCATCCACGGTTTCATCTGCATTGGATTGGCGAAAAGCTGCTTGTATATCCCCTTCATGTTGATAAATTGAAGAGCCTGAATCCGTTTGCGCAGAGGTCTCAGCTTTTTACGAACAATTAATCGACCAAGCGTTTCAATCTCATCCTCATAATTATCGAATTCTTCTTCCTTAGAGTTACGTTTTTTCTGTAAATGGCTATGAATCTTTCGATAATCTTCGTCGCTAAGAAGCTCAATTTCTTCCTGCACCCACTGCTTCGTCAGTTCTTGCTTCTCCACTTCATCAATTCGGTCGTTCAGCCACTCCGTTAGTCTCTCAATTCTGTTATAAAAGCGGATCGAAGTGTCTTCGCTATAAAATTTTTCTGTCATTTGTTCAGCGGAAACGATTGATTTCCCCTTAAATTTAATTCCCCTAAAGATCATGCCGGATACTTCCAGTGACTGCCTATATGATTGAATAGCCTCAAAAAAACGAGGCGACGCCTTGAACTGGATACTCGCAACCCTCGTTTTATAGGAAGGTGCTTCCGATTCCGTCAATACAAATTCCAATTGTTCATAAGGATTCTCGACTTGAAATGCGTTACTCAACCTATGATTCAAATATTCTTGGAAAGTGACCTGTTGCATATTCTCTTCTCCGAGCTCAGGCAAAACTGTTGAGACATAGCTGTTAAACATCGCATTAGGCGAAAATAGAATGATTTGATCGGCTCTCAGTCTATCCCGATACTTATAAAGCAAGTATGCAATCCGTTGCAAGGCAGCTGATGTCTTACCACTGCCAGCTACTCCTTGAACGATCAATAGTCTTCCGTGATCGTGCCGGATAATTCGATTTTGCTCCTGTTGGATGGTAGCCACTATGCTGTTCAAATGTTTGTCTGTGCCTTTGCCAAGCACTTTTTGTAAAATTTCATCCCCGATAGTGAGACTCGTGTCGAACAAAGATTCAATAACCCCACCACTGATTATATATTGCCATTTCTTCTCCAACATCCCGTGAATCACTCCTCCGGGTGTGGTATATTCAATCGGACCTGGTCCGTAATCATAGTAGACGCTCGAAATTGGTGCTCTCCAATCGTAGATTAGGAAGTCCTCTCCATTTTCATCCATTAGCGTAGAGACGCCGATGTAAATACTTTCCCTAGTAGATACACCTTCCTCGAGTATATCGATCCGACCGAAATAGGGTACCTTCTCCATGCGACGTAGCTCTGATAAGCGCTTGGAAGCTTGTCTATGAGTACTTTCATTTACCGCTAGCGTTTGACTCTGCTGTCTCAAGCCAATAATCGTTTCCAGATAATCGTCGAATGTATCTGTGTTAATCTTAACGTCATCCCAAAAGTGTTTTCGGAAATCGACAACTTCTTTACGACGTCGACCGGTTTCGTTTTCCAGCTTGCCAATTTGCTCTGTGATGATTTTCACGACGTTGTTCACCCGTTGTTGCTCTTGCTTATTTTCCATATTCATATAAAACACTCCTTTATTAAAATAAGTGTTGACTGAAAAGATTTCATGGTATATAATAAGATTAGGTTAATTATACACACAATAAAATAAAATGAGTTTCTATATTAATTTACCATAGATTTTTATTTTTATCAATGGGTTTTCGTAAACAAAAGGTGCTAGGTTCTGAAATAATTCAGAACCTAGCACCTTTTATTGTAGACATGGCATTCGAGATTAAAAAGGGAATCATCATTCTTCAATTGAAGAGCGACGATTCCTTTTGTTGTTTTACTTTCCGTTAAACGCAACTGCAATTTGCGCACCGATCACTGCGTTATGTTTCACTAAAGCAATGTTAGCATCCAAGCTCTTACCATCTGTCAATTCTTTCACTTTACCAAGCATGAATGGCGTGACATCTTTACCCGCGATACCATTTGCATTCGCTTCGTCTAGTGCTGTTTTAATAATGCCATTGATGAAACTTTCTTCCATTGCATCCGCTTCTGGAATTGGGTTAGCAATGACTGCTCCGCCTTTTAATCCAAGATCCCATTTCGCACGAAGCATGTCCGCAACCGTTTCAGGTTTGTCTGCACGAATTTGAAGTGAAAATTCACTTGTACGTGTATAGAAAGCTGGTAACACATCTGTTCCATAGCCCACAACTGGCACACCTTTTGTTTCTAAATACTCAAGTGTCAAACCGATATCAAGAATTGATTTCGCACCCGCACAAATAACAGCAACGTCCGTTTGCGCAAGTTCTTCGAGGTCAGCAGAGATATCCATTGTTGTTTCCGCACCGCGGTGAACACCACCAATACCACCTGTTACAAAGATAGGAATACCAGCAAGTTCTGCACAGATCATTGTTGCAGCAACCGTTGTCGCACCAAGTTGTTTTGTTGCGATTAAATAGCCGATATCACGACGTGAAACCTTCGCAACTCCTTGACTATTCCCGAACATTTCAAGTTCTTCATCTGAAAGACCGATTTTGATCATACCATCAATAATTGCGATTGTTGCAGGTACCGCACCATTATCACGGATAATTTGTTCCACTTCTCGTGCTGTTTTCACGTTTTGTGGGTATGGCATACCGTGTGAAATGATCGTCGATTCGAGTGCGACGACCGGCTTTCCTTGTGCCATTGCTTCTTGTACTTCTGCTGAGTAAGATAGATATTTTTCCATTAGTATTCCTCCAATTCGATTGTGAGCTGCTCTTTTGTTAATTCTGGTCGTACTGTATAGGATGATTCAAGCGTTTTTGCGGCATTGACTAATCCACAACGAATCGCCTCACTTGTATCCACACCTTCTAAATGTCCGTGTAAAACACCGGAAACAAATGCATCACCCGCTCCAGTAACATCTTCCACGGATACACCACTCATTGCTGTATATCTTTTCACTTCTCCGCCATGTTTTCCTGCCATAACACCCTTCGAACCAGCCGTTACAACAACGTTCTCTGCGCCCGCTTCGAACAATTTATGCACAGCACTTTCCCAATCTGCAGCATTTTGAATCGATTGCCCTGTGTAGGTTTCGGCTTCATCCTGATTACAGATAAACCAAGTCACACCTTCCAAATTATCCGGCATCCGCGTCATTTTCGGTGAAGATACAGGAACAATTGCTAGGTCCGTACCATGTGCTATTGCACGACTTTTCACAAATTCAACCGTTTCTTTCGGACAATTCAAATCCATCACTACTAATGCAGCATTGGCAATCAATCGATCATTGCTTTCAATATAATCAACCGACAACGCATCATAGACATCCATATTAGCCATCGCAACAACCAATTCTCCATCCGTGCTAAGCACCGCCGAATAAGAACCTGTAGATTGTCCTGGCAATAATCCAACTGCCTTAACATCCATAAAATCCGCAGACTCTTGTTCAATCAATTGCCAATCCGCATCATTACCTGCAACTGTTAATAATCGAACTGAGTGATCGAGCCGCCCAAGATTATCTGCGATATTACGAGCAACGCCCCCGACCGCCACGGACATTGCAGAAGGATTTGACGTACCCAATTGTGTGGCTTCTTTCAGATGAAACTTTCGGTCGACATTCGCTCCGCCGATACAAACCACTTCATTATCCTCAGATAAAATATAAGCACGCCCTGTGATAACGCCACGCCTCACCAATCCCGAGATAAGATTGGCAAGCGCAGGTCTTGACATTTCCAATTGATCGGCCATGTCCTGTTGGGTCAAAAATGGATTTTTTCGAAGAAGCATAACAATCGCCGCTTCCTTCTCATTCAATACCACCACCACCCTCTTTAACATTTGTTTATATTATAAACAAATGTTTTGTCGATTGCAAGAAAAAAGCTAATTCTCTTTTCTTTCTACCACCGAGTATCATTCCAGTAGTATACCCAAATTTTCTTTTATCCTTTATTCATGGACTGCCACACCCCAAAATATCCGTCCAACTTTCCATTAGTGATAAAAAGAAAACGACTGTCAGGACTTTTGTCCGTTCAGTCGTTGGTCTTCTTTCCGTAATGACAGTGCTCGTTTTTCACCACTTGTCTTTTTGCGTAGCTGCGTCTGCCTACGGTAGTCATCCATAATTGCATATAAATTTACTAAGTCCATTATCGGTACCCCCCATCCTTCAACTTCCACATAGCTTATGTACTGAAAATGGAAAGGATACTCTTTATGAAAATGAACTATTGTTCTGAAAACATCAATAATTATCGAATTACTTACACAAACGTGATTGTATAAGCTTTTTCGTTTGTTTACTCAATAATAAATTCAGCGAGAAGAGCTAGCCAATCCATCAACTAGTCGCGATAGCTGCAGCAACATCATACAATTCCAAATCAATATCAACTGGTTCACCTAACGCTAGTTGTGCCAACTGCTGTCCTAGAAATGGTCCGACCGTTAAACCAGAAGCTCCAAGTCCGTTGGCCAGAAGTAAACCTTTTACTCCCGGCACTTCGCCAATAATCGGCAGAAATCCTGGTGTAAATGGACGATAACCTACGCGGGCTTCGCTAAATGTAGCATCCTCTAAGCCAGGTGCTACTGACAATGCTTTATCCAACACTTCATGCAAGCCACCTGCCGTGACATGCTGATCAAATTGAACATCATCTTCATGCGTCGCGCCGATTACCACTTTCCCCTCATCAAATGCCAAAATATATTGATCTGTCGGCGGCATAACAACAGGCCATTTATCAGTTTGTGTATGATTTAGTTGCAAATGAACAATTTGTGCTTTTTGGGCATTTATTTGTAAATTAACACCAAGCGGCGTCAACAATTCAGCGGCCCAAGCACCCGCTGTTACAATGACGGTGTTTGCACTAAACAATTGCTCACCTACTTGGACACCCGTGACATGGTTGTTGGTTGCAATAAGCGCAGCTGAGCCACAAGTAAATTTTGCACCATGTTTGTTTGCCCCTTGGATGAGGGCATCCCGCAAAGCTCGTCCATTGACTCGCGCTGCACCACTAACATGAACAGACGAATAATCTGAGGATAGGGGTGGGAATAATGCTGATGTATCCATTGCATTTAATTGGCGAATGTCACCTATTTCAGGCGCATCCTCTCTTCTTGTCATTGCACGTTTTTCCATTTTGCCGAGTTTAACAGAATCCGTATGCAAATTAATGGCGCCAACCGCCCGATAACCTGTGTCCGTTTCGCCATCTTCTTCAAGTTGACTGATGAGTGGCTGATAATACGCCGCCCCCGCTTTCGCAAGTGCATACCAGGCTTTATTTCTCCGCTGGGACAACCACGGACAAATAATTCCAGCCGCGGCATCCGTTGCCTGTCCTGCATCCTTACGATCAATAACTAATACGTCTGCACCAGCTTTCGCCAAATGATACGCTGTCGACGCACCTAAAATTCCAGCACCAATAATAATATATTTCCTCATGATAAACACCTTTTTTCTGTAATAAGTCTCCTTATTATAACAGTTCTCCGGATAGGCATCGCTTAGATAGAATCAGACGATGATATTTGAAAACCGGACTACTTTTTCAAATAAATTCAACTACCTCTGGAAAACTCGACTACCTTCAAGACAAACTGGACTACCTTTCCCCAGAACTCGACTACCCCGAGGAACCTTCTCCAACAAAAAAAGACATAACTCGTTATCAACTACAACAAGTCATGCCTTTTCATATCACACGGACAGCAAAGCTGCGTCACTATTTAATTTCTCACCGCGAATGCGTTGGAATTCAGCCATTAGCTTTTCAATCGTCAACTGCTTCTTCTCTTCAGCTTCGACTTCTAAAATAATTTGACCTTTGTCCATCATAATAAGTCGGTTGCCCAAATCCATAGCCTGCTGCATATTATGCGTGACCATAAGCGTTGTCAATTCATCCTTGTCAACAAGCTGCTTCGTTAAATTCGTGATCAACTCGGCTCTTGATGGGTCAAGGGCCGCTGTATGTTCATCAAGCAACAAAATAGATGGCTGCGTAAACGTTGCCATCAGCAAAGAAAGTGCTTGGCGTTCTCCACCTGATAGCATACCGACTTTGGCATTCATCCGATTTTCTAAATTCAAGTGCAGCGTTTCAAGTGATGAGCGGAAATACTCCCGGCGTTTCTTATCGACACCTTTGCGTAATCCACGCTTTTTATTGCGAGAATAGGCCATCGCCAAATTTTCCTCAATCGTCATCGCAGGAGCCGTTCCCGCCATTGGATCTTGGAAAACTCGTCCAATTTTGATAGAACGTTTGTATTCTGGCAATCTCACAACGTCTTCTCCGTCAATTTCAATCGTACCAAAATCAGGTGTCAATGCACCAGAAATCATATTCATCATCGTCGATTTACCCGCACCATTACTACCAATGACAGTCACAAAATCGCCCGGTTTTAAATGTAGATTAATTTGATCGAGTGCAATTTTTTCATCAGGCGTCGCCTCATTGAATATCTTATTGATTTGCTGGAGTTTCAACAACGGAATCGCCCTCCTTTTTCAGCGTGGTTACGAGCCAGCCAATCGCTCAGCATGACGCTTTTCTTTTCTATTTTTTTCACGTTTCTTCTCAATAAACTGCGGTAAAACTAGCGCAAGAATGACAATCAGCGCAGTGATCAACTTCAAATCTCCCGCATCCAAAAATTCAACTCGCAGAGCCAAACCAATGATAATTCTATAAATAATAGCACCCACAACAACTGCAAGCGTTGTGCGCATAATCGTTTTCGTTCCAAAAATGGCTTCTCCAATAATAACGGACGCTAGCCCAATAATAATCATCCCAATCCCCATTCCAATATCGGAAAACTTCGAGTACTGGGCGATTAAGGCACCTGAAAATGCCACAAGTCCGTTGGATAAACCTAGTCCAAGAATGATTAGCGTGTCTGTGTTCGCCGAAAAACTGCGGATCATTTTTTTATTATTGCCCGTTGCCCGTATCGCAAGGCCAATTTCTGTTTTCAAAAACCAATCGACAACAAATTTAATCACTAATGTCACAACTAGCATTAAAAACAGCGTTCCCCATGTCTTAGGCAAATATTGAACGCCTAAAGAGCCGAAAAACTGATTGATCGCATCGTCAATGCCAAGTGTGCTCCAAAAAATAGTAAACTTGCTAAATAACGTTTCCGCATTTAACAATGGAATATTAGGACGTCCAACAGAGCTTTCGAGCGTTAAGCCCATAATTCTTAAATTAATTGAGTATAAGGCAATCATCATCAAAATTCCCGCTAACAGTGGATTGATTTTGCCTTTTGTATGTAAGAGTCCCGTTACACAGCCTGCGATAAAGCCAATCGCAATAGCAACTGCTGTAGCGAGTAGTGGGTGGTAGCCAAAGAAAATCATCGTGGCCGCAACTGCCGCTCCTGTTACAAAACTTCCATCCACCGTTAAGTCCGGAAAATCTAACACTCGGAATGTAAGATACACTCCGAGTGCCATAATTGCATAGATGATCCCTTGCTCAACTGATCCAAATACAGCTGAAAACATGCAATCTCATCTCCTATTTATTCAGTAAATTCAGCGTTCCATTCATCTTTAATATCAAGACCCAAGATATCAGCTGTTGCTTTATTCATAACAAATCTCAAATTTTGTGGAACTTGAACAGGTATATCAGCTGGCTTACTTTCACCTTTAAGGATTTTAACAGCCATTTGCCCTGCTTCATAACCGATATCGTAAAATTCGAAACCATATGCAGCTAGACCACCACGTTTGACAGAGTCAAATTCACCAACCAACAATGGAAGCTGATTCGAATTCGCGACATCAATTACTGATTCAAGTGCCGATACAACCGTGTTATCTGTAATAATATAGAATGCATCTACTTTTCCAATCAGTGATTCAGAAGCTTGTTTAACATCAGCGGATGTTGCCACAGGCGCTTCTTTCACAGTCATGCCCATATCTTTCAAAATTTCTTTCACTGCATCCACCTGCGCTCGTGAATTTGGCTCTCCCGCGTTAAAAACCATCCCAACATTTTCTACGCCTAATTGTTCTTTCATGAACTTCATAGTTGCCGGAATGGCTTCTGGGTGATTATCAATTGTTCCAGTTACATTGCCTCCAGGGCTTTCATTTGATGCTACAAGCTCGGCACCTACTGCATCTGTCACGGATGTAAAGACAATCGGAATATCTTGTGTTGCAACAGCAGCTGCTAGTGCACTAGGTGTTGAGTTCGCAAATATTAAATCTACGCCTGAACTGACTAAGTCATTGGCAATTGTTGTATTTATACTTTGATCATTCTGTGCATTTTTCTCAACATACTCTACATCAAGGCCTGCATCTGCTAACGCTGCTTTAAAACCCTCCGCCGCCGCGTTCAAAGATGGATGCTCAACGATTTGTGTCATTCCCACTTTATATTTTTCTGTTACCGATGCTGTCTCTTTATCATCGTTTGGTGTATCGGCTACTTTATCTGTTCCACCGCCACCACATGCAGCAAGGACGAATACAACACTCAATAGTGCCACTGCATATTTTAACCAACTACTCTTCATGCCATGTTCCCCCTTTTTTCTATATTGCTCGCTTTATTTTTATTTATTTCGCAGCAATAATTATCCGTAATGGTACACTGTTCAAATGCACTAGTCAACCACTATTTTAAATGTTTAGAAAATTAAAGCGCTTACATATTCTAATTTATTACGCATTTCTAATCATCCATCTTTGCGAATAAATATACACAAATTCATTTTACTAATAATAAAAACGATTTGCTTCATTACTAAAGCAAATCGTTTTTATTAATTACTATTCTGTTCAGGATACAATTTTTTGATATCTATTTAGTAAAGCGTCTAATGCTTGGCTATGAGCGACAACTTCTGGGTGGGTAAAACCAAATTTCTCGGCCTTCAAATACATTATTTTTCTTTTATTACGAATCTTCAACGACAAGACTTTTTTCTTTAATACGATTTTCACAACTCTTCCTCCAAATGATTTATTCTACTTCAGCCTAGTTGTGAGTTCTTTGTTTGTTCTGAAGCAACTTGCTTATCGTACAACAATTAAAGTGAAAATATTGTCGATTAGTGGAAGAAATAAGAATTGTCACAGATTTGTCGTAATTGGGTTGTTTATTCAAGAATAAAGGAAGGAACTCTTGACATTTCACAATTAATTACTTCTATTTCCAATGATTAGGTTGTTATTTTAATGAGCGTCCGGGAAAACCCTTTTGACCATATCGGAAAATTCCTCGAAGAACCCTTCCACTGGTTCACCTGCTCTTATTTTATTTCCATAATCGGTAGTTTGTTGAACAAAATCTGGATTCATCGACACATAAACGTTGTTAAAATCTGCATTGGCCGCTCTAGCTTCCTCCGCAATTTTGTCCTCAATTTGCGTTGTCCCTTCCACCCCTTCATGCAGAACGACTCCTACATAAGCGTTTTGATTTGTGACAATAACGTTTGCACTTTCAACTTCTTCCATTTCCGCAATCCGATCCGCTGCTTCATCTGCAACTTCTAGTCGATTTTCTTCTTTATTGTCTTCCTTGTTGACAGTATTATCATTTGTCGACATATCCGATTCTGTTTGGTCTGTTACCTTATCTTCCACTTTGTCATTTGCAGCATTGTCCTTTGATTTATTCATACCGCACCCCATCAACGAAAGACTAAGGAACAGGGCAGCAGTAATAATTGAAAACTTTTTCAACAGATGACCTCCTTCATTTTTATTTTCTATAGTAGAATGAACATTTTTTGATTTTTTATACAAATTTATAGATCGTGATTTAAATCACAATCTATTTCCGAATGTTCTGATAAAGTTCTATTCATCTAAAAAACAACTATGCAGGAGTGATTTATTTTGTATGGAGCTGAAATGTTAATTCAACTATTGCTAGAGCAAGAAGTCGACACGATTTTTGGCTATCCTGGAGGTGCAGTTCTACCCATCTATGATGCCTTATTTGATTGCGATAATATCCAACATGTACTTGTGCGGCATGAACAAGCTGCGGCCCATGCTGCAGATGGCTACGCTAGGGCGACAGGCAAGCCGGGCGTCACCTTGGTCACAAGTGGACCTGGTGCGACGAACACCATTACAGGGATTGCAACTGCCTATATGGATTCCGTTCCACTTATCGTCCTGACAGGTCAAGTTCCGACACATCTACTTGGCTTGGATAGCTTTCAAGAAGTCGATATTTTTGGCATGACGATGTCCGTCACAAAACAAAATTATATTGTGACAGATCCAGCTGAGTTACCTCGTATTATTAGAGAAGCCTTTCATATCGCAACAACTGGACGCCCTGGTCCCGTGCTCATAGATTTGCCAAAGGATGTTATGACGACATTACTTGCATCCCCTTATGAAAATACCGGAAAACAATCTATTTATATAGAAGGTTATTCACCAAACCTAGAAATAGACGAGGCTAAGCTTGAGACAGTAACTAAACGCTTGTCCACGGCAAAACAACCTATATTAATAGTAGGTGGAGGTAGTATTGCGGGAAATAGTCCTGCCTTACTACAGGAACTAATCAGTCGCTGTAACTTTCCTATCGTGACTACTTTAATGGGGATTGGTGCTTTTCCATCCGAACACCCCCTACATCTTGGAATGCTTGGAATGCATGGAACAGTGGCAGCTAATCGTTCGATTCAAGCGGCGGATGTCATTGTTTGTCTGGGCGTGCGTTTTAGTGACCGTGTTTCGGGAAATCGCAAAGCCTTCTCCCCGCATTCCTTTAAAATTCAAATCGATATTGACAATGCTGAGTTAAATAAAAATATTGAAATTGATATCGCCCTACAAGGCTCCGTGGAACAAGTATTATTAGGGATACTTGCCCGAATTCCAAAGATAGATCATACTGCTTGGCATGACAAGATTCATACATGGGCTAAACATGCTCCAGCATTCAAGCCCTCAGAGAATGGGCAATTGACGCCTCAGGAAGTGATTCGGTGCATCGATAACATGACGAACAGGGACGCGATTATCTCGACTGACGTCGGTCAACATCAAATTTGGACAGCGCATCATTATCAATTTAGGACGCCACGTTCCTTTCTAACATCTGGTGGACTGGGAACAATGGGGTACGGATTACCTGCCGCAATCGGTGCTGCTGTTGCCTTTCCCGACCGACAAGTCGTCTGCATAAGTGGGGATGGTAGTTTCCAAATGAATGTACAAGAAATCATGACAGCTGTTGACCTTGGTTTAAATGTTAAAGTTGCTATTCTCAAAAACGGCTATCTCGGCATGGTCAGACAATGGCAACAGTTATTTCTCAATAATCGCTATTCTGCGGTAAGGATTAGTTCACCGGATTTTTCCAACATGGCTAAAACGTTCGGGGCACACGGCTTGTCTGCCAGGAATTTAGAAGAAGCAGAAACAATTATCGAGATGGCTTTCGCTATTGACGGTCCCGTTATTATGGAATTTGAAGTAACCGAGGAGGCCAATGTCTACCCGATTGTTCCGCCCGGCGCTAGCAATGAAGAAATGATCGAAGAATAATTTTTTAATTAGTGGTTTACCTTCATTCCATCCGGGTATACAGAAACTACAAGGTGAAACAATCGAAGATGTAGACTTGTAGACGAGCTACCTACAAACCTACTTTTCGACTGAACTGCACAACCTTGGCGGAAAATTTGTTTTGCTAGCAAGGTACACTCGTCAGGAATCAGATTTACTATGAAGATTCCTTTCACCAAGTTGTAAACTGAGTAATTTGGTTAATTAGCAAGTGTTACACCGAGCAGTAAAAGTAAGTTTTTTGTGAAAGTGCAACTTGTACACTGACTGCATCAGGAAATGTTCACACCTCACTACTTGTGACAATCCAGCCCATGTGGCTTCGCAGATCAGCCCTATCAAACTGCACTGACGGGCATAATAAGATCGTCGAAAAACAGTTTGTGTAATTGAAAAAACAATCAAATTTTCCGAGTGCACTCCCTTAATTCGGGGATGAAAAAAGCGTGGTCCTTCGTAAAGGAGCACGCTTTTTTCGTATTTTTATGGTAGAAACATTACCGTAGCAGCTATGCCCTCAATATGCTCCTCATCCGCCCAAAGGATAAAATAATTATAATCCATCCCATCAATTGTCATCGGACTTGGGTAAGCAGCAATATAAGCTGCCTGACCATTCATGTCCGCGGGCTGATCGCTGGATGGTAGGATTGTACAGGTCTGTTCGTATGGATTTTGAGATTGCATTATGCGAGGTGTCGAACCATAGGGCATCATTTGTTGGTAGGCTTCTGCATGACAGACTTCCTCAATATTATCTGATCCAAAAAGAGCGGATATTTGAAAAAAGCCATCGGCACCTTCATATCGCACGTCATTAACCCGCTGCCAAGTCGCGGGATATTGAAAATTCACTCCAAAAAGCTCGCTCGTAAACTCCTTTTTTTCCAAGTCCATAATGGGCTTTGGAGACCATTGTAACGCCAGTATTGTCTCCCCCTCCAAAAGTTGAATTGGAGCCGGATGATTTAGATTGACTACCCATATTTCATTGGCAGCTTGCTGTTCCTTACAGCCAGATAGATACGCAAATGTTATGCTATCTGAGGACCAAGTCACGGGTGTCGAAAAGCAATTTGAAATTGCCCAAACTCTATCATTTTCCCCTTGTCGTTCAACCGTTCTCAGTTGCGAGAAATAGCCTCTATCGTCAAAAGCTGTTGCACTATAGGCAATCTGTGATGAATCTGGAGACCAAGTCGGGGAATAATTTTTGGCTAGTGGGCCGCCCTTTATTTCAAATACTCGGCCTGTTGCAAGCTCCACTGTGTAAATAATTGAAATACTTGCACCCGGCGTTGTATAAAGGGCAAATGTTCCATCAGGCGATAGACGAGCATCATGAAGCGGACCGTCCGTATTTCGGGTAATTTGTCGTCTACTTGTGCCGTTTGTTGCAATCTGGAATAGCTGGCTTATCCCAGCGTCATCAGGTGCTTGAAATAATAATTCCGTACCTGTCGGAAACCATCCAACGTCTGATGCGCGTGGCTGCACTATCGTTTTAGCCGCATGAAGCGTGGCGTTATAGAGCATAATGTTGCCCCGGGCTGTATACGCCACACTTGAACTATCCGGGGACCAATCTAGGCTAAAATTTCCTCCTTCATCCAACTGGTCGACGCCTGCGATTAGTCCAGTCGTGACATAAATAACATAGAGCACCCTATTTTCCCCTACAAATGCGATTCGATTACTGTCCGGGGACCACGTCGGTTGTGAGTAAACATCGCCTAGGTTATTTGTCAGTTGTTTTTGCTCACCCGTTCGTAAATTCAAAATCCAAATATCAAATTGACCACCACGATTAGATGTATAAGCAATAAAACCATAATCACCCGCAAAAGCATAAGGGATGGTCAACTTCATTCCCACTTGAATCATTGTAGACGGCAGTTCGTTCACCTTCTGAATTAACCCGGGATCACTGCGTCCTGATGATGTCACATTATAGCGCTGAGCAATAGCATCCAATGTATCACCCGACTGCACAACATAATAAGGAACACCTCGTGGAATTTTTAATATTTGTCCGACATGAAGAATATACGGTGGCATTAGCTGATTGACTTCAGTAATCAACGCAACTGGTACACCGTACTGTTGGGAAATCCGATACACGGAATCTCCTGACTGAACACGATACAAATCGACGCCGGGCGGTATGGACAATTGTTTCCCTATTGAGAGTGTATATGGAGGCATCAAATTATTCGCCGCAATCAGCGATTTCACCGGAAGCTCCCAGCGCCTAGCGATATGCTCCAATGTATCACCCTGGCGAACTGTATAAAAAAATTGCATCACTCACACATCCCTTCTTCTAAAATAGCAAAACGCTAGCCCATTTCTCTACCCATAGCTATGTTATTCGTCTTGTGGGCGAGGTGTTCTACCTTGTAGAATGAATTTAATCGGTAAAAAAACTAACTTCACTCATAATGAGAAAATTAGTTCTTTTAGAATACAATTATTTTTCCAGGCCTGTTGATTAACCAAAAAATAACTTAATCAAACACTAGATACTCTGCGTAAAGTTTTCTTTTGTCTCGCTCTGGATTGAATGACTTCTCTACAATAGCCGAGATATTTTATGTGTAGGATACGACTTCGTCGCATCCTACACATTCTGTTCGGTAATCGTATGGTGGTCGTTCATCCGTCACTCTACAAAAATACAGATACACAAAGTGCTAATGCTTTTGAAGACAAGGGAATAGAGGGTTTTTTAATTGGAGAGGGCCGCCAAAGATACAATTTTGGCGGCTGAATCTTCTACCATGGTCTTTTTCACTGTTATTTTAGGTAGTGTCACTTTCTGATAAAACTTGCTAAAAGTAAAGTGAGAATACCTTGTACAACGTGCAAGAGTGCCCGAAATTTCATCTTCGGGCACTTACAGCCTCTATAGAAAGTCATTTATTCTTTTCTTTTCAAACAACTGTATTTTTCACTTAAACAGTGTAGGTACGCGACAGGCAGCTATTCACAACAAGATGACCGAAAATAATGTATCTAGAAATGACTTCGTCATTTCTAGATACATTAACCTCCTTGGTAATGATGTCGTGAATAGTTAGTCTAGAGTGAACCTGCAACGATTTAGTGAAAAAAGTGATTTTCAAGCCTTTATTTACCTGCGATTTATGCAAGTAAATGGTTAATCAACAGACGTGTTATTTTTCAAAAACTTGATGGAGTACCTCATAAGGTTTACTGTTGTTTAAATTTTTATAAATACAACTTGCAGGCTTTTCTCGCAAGGTTGCAGCGAATGCATTGGCTAGCTCTGCTTCGCCGGCCACATGAATCTCCTTCCATCCACGCTCTTTCTTCAACTTGTCAACAATCTCACCCATCCCTTTATAAAAACGTCCCAAATTTTCTTTCAGTCGAGGTTCTAATTGGTCTACTTTACTGCTTCCAATTGCCGGATGATCATCTTCTGTCACTTTCTTGCGATCGCCCCATCCCTGAAGATTTGGTTCAAAATCATAAATCAGTTCGTCATGCAGGAATCCCATTGCTGTATCTAGTATGCGTACCTCCCCAAAACTCGGCAAGACAATTCCAGCTTCTGGATAAGCCTTATACATATATTCCATCTCTTCTACTACCGGATGATCCTCCCAATGAAAGCTCGTTCGTACATGCACCTGTACATAGTGGACCGACCACAAACTAGGATTTTCTGAAGCAAAAATTACAACTCCTTTGTGCAATTCATTCTGATGACCCTCAATTTCATTCACAACTTTTTCCTTCACTACTTTAAACGCTTTCAGTTCATTGTCATCTTTGGAGGCAGTTATATACTCTTCTATTCGCTTCAAACCACTTTTTAAATGGATTTTCCACGCCCCTTTTAGCTGATCAGGATCGGCTGGATTCGTATTGACATACGCACTTAACACAGAACGATTTGCACACTTGAATTCTTTTAACACCTGTAGTTCTTTATTAATTGACATCTTTGCTGTACCTCCTTCAGTTTTACCACGATACAAGCATACCCCTTCAATGCTTAATTCAAGCCAAGGGAGTTATAAAATACAAACACTATTCCACTCTTAGCGCCCGATAAAAATTCAGTTCTGTAAAAAAAATCATTTTCCTATTGCGTTATACAAATTTAAGTGCTACTATCGAATTAGAAGTTCAATAGCGGATCACATGTTACTGATACGATCAGGCATGGTGGTAAACAGTGGAAGATTTATTTATCTTTCTCGTTACCCCATGCCTTTTTCTGTTCTGTACATCTTGTCCCTCCACTATAATAGTACTACCCTTTGAACCTTCATACTTATAATTATAAAGGAGTTAATAGTCATGCTATCAGGCCTATTCAAAAAACGTAAATTAGAGATTTTCGCACCCGTTAACGGAGAAATCATCCCACTTGACCAAGTGCCAGACCCAGTATTCAGTCAAAAAATGATGGGTGAAGGTGTTGCTGTCATTCCTACTGATGGTACTTTCCACTCACCTGTTGAAGGTACAGTCGTTTTAATCTCTGACTCGAAACACGCAATCGGACTCCGAACAAGTGATGGTACAGAAATTTTAATTCACATCGGGTTGGAAACGGTCACGTTGCAAGGAAAGGGATTTAAAGTTTTAGTAGAAACTGGTGACAACGTTTCACTTGCTCAGCCACTTATCGAAGTCGATTTAGACTATATCCGTGAACATGCGACAAGCATTGTCACACCCATTATCATTACGAATAGCAGTGAAAAGACTATACAATGCACGCATACGAAAGATGGCATTGCTGGGGAAACTTTAGTAATGACTGTCTCTAACAAATAACCCACTTCCACTGAAAATGTAGCTTCATTCAGCAGAAGTTTGGTGATTCACTAAGTTGGGTAACTAGTTTGAAGGTCCTCCTTTCTGACTAGAGGGCTAGACTTCTGTAGATGAGGCTTCGTTTTCAGTATAAAAAGATTTGCCAAATGAGGGCGGATCTACTAAATAAGGGGGGTGATCTTCAGTGAAAGTAAAAAAAATTCTTAATAATAACGCCGTTGTCGTCCTCGATGGCGAGCGTGAAAAAATTGCGATTGGTGCTGGAATCGCTTTCAATAAGAAGCGCAACGACATCATCAGCCCTGATAAAATCGAAAAAATATTCGTTATGAGAGAAAATGATAAGCTCCAGCAACTGCTGAGCCGAATTCCAGAAGAGCATTTCACCATCTCTGAGGAAGTCATTACATATGCAGAAGATCATATGGGTACTAAGTTAAACGAACATATTCATATCGTCTTAACAGATCACCTATCCTTTGCGATTGAAAGAGTAAGGGATGGCATTCATTTAAATAATAAGCTGTTACATGAAATCAAAATCCTCTATAGAAGAGAATTTGAAATTGGTCTTTGGGCAATCCAACATATAAAAGAAAAATGCCAGGTAGAGATGCCTGAAGACGAGGCGGCTTTTATAGCGCTACACATCCATACGATGAAACCACAAGGAGGTGATTTACACGATACGGTCCGGCAAACAACGATTATCCGAGACATGGTTCAGTCGATCAAGAAACATTTAACGATTACGATTGAAGAGGATGATATATCCTACCATCGTCTCATCACGCATCTCCGTTTCACCTTAGCAAGAATGAATAATTATGGCGTGCACACAATGGATGAGGAAATGCTCATTATGATTAAAAAGAAGTTTTCCCTTTCCTATAATTGTGCAGTCGAGGTTGCGAAGGAATTAGTCGCGCAGCATGAAGTAGAGCTACCTGAACAAGAATTGGGTTATATTGCACTGCATATTGAACGGCTACGCAAGCCATAAACAGCATGAATCGGCATCATATTATTTTCTTTGCACTACTTATTTAAAAATTATGAATTGGGGTGGATTTATCATGATGAAATATTTCCAAAGACTCGGAAGTTCTTTAATGCTTCCAGTAGCTGTATTACCTGCAGCTGCTATCTTAATGGGTATTGGGTACTGGATTGACCCTACTGGTTGGGGTTCTGGAAACGTAGCAGCTGCTTTCCTTATTAAAGCAGGTGGCTCGATTATTGACAATATGGCAATCTTATTTGCTGTTGGTGTTGCGCTTGGGATGTCCAAGGATAAGGATGGCTCGGCCGCATTAAGTGGTTTGGTCGGTTTCTTAGTTGTTACAACATTAC
Source organism: Sporosarcina sp. FSL K6-2383 (assembly GCF_038618305.1). Lineage (NCBI taxonomy): Bacteria > Bacillati > Bacillota > Bacilli > Caryophanales > Caryophanaceae > Sporosarcina > Sporosarcina sp. FSL K6-2383. The sequence continues at coordinate 1,694,532 of NZ_CP152017.1, read as the reverse complement.
TATCGACAGGTACAGTATCTATGCTACTTGGTATTGATCCTACCGAGGTAAATGCTGCTTTCGGAAAAATTGGTAACCAATTTATCGGTATTCTATCTGGGCTTATCGCGGCCGCAATGTATAATCGCTTTAGTCATGTACAATTACCAACCGCATTGGCATTCTTTAGTGGTAAACGCTTAGTACCAATTATGACTGCAGCTGCTATGTTAGTTGCTTCGGCCGCACTATTCTTTATCTGGCCACTTATTTACACTGCATTAGTTAACTTTGGTGAAGCAATCAGTGGACTTGGAGCTGTTGGTGCGGGTCTATATGGTTTCTTCAACCGTCTATTGATTCCAACTGGTTTACACCATGCTTTAAATTCTGTATTTTGGTTTGATGTTGCAGGCATTAATGATATTGGTAACTTCTGGGCTAGTACAGGTACAAAAGGTATTACAGGTATGTACCAAGCAGGTTACTTCCCAATTATGATGTTTGGTCTACCAGCTGCTGCACTTGCCATGTATCATACTGCTAAAACAAAACGTAAAAAACAAACTGCATCCTTGATGCTAGCAGCAGGATTTGCTGCATTCTTCACAGGTGTTACTGAGCCAATCGAATTTGCATTTATGTTCCTAGCACCAGCTCTTTATGTAGTGCATGCTGCTTTAACAGGTCTATCTCTATTCATCGCTGCTTCGTTCCAATGGACAGCAGGATTCGGTTTCAGCGCTGGTTTGGTCGACTTTGTCTTGAGTTTAAAAATACCTATTGCCAACCAACCTTTCATGTTAATCGTCCAAGGCTTAGTGTTTGCGGTTATCTACTACGTGATTTTCCGTTTCTTAATCGTCAAATTCAACCTGAAAACTCCAGGTCGTGAAGACGATGAGAATATTCAAGATGTAGACGGTGCAACTGTTGCAGCCGGAGGAAATAAATTCTCGGGAATGGCTGCTACAATTTACGATGGTTTAGGCGGAGACGCTAACGTTACTTCTGTCGATCATTGTGCAACACGCTTACGTATCGAAGTAAAAGATATGGATAAAGTCGATCAAAACAAAATTAAAACTACTGGTGTACCTGGGGTTAATGTTGTCGGGACACAAAGTATTCAAGTAATCGTTGGAACGAGCGTACAGTTTGTAGCTGACGAGATTAAAAAAATGCGTAAATAAGCTATATGAAAAAGATCGGGCACAATGCTCGGTCTTTTTCTATTCACTGGTATATTCTCTAGCAAAAATGACTATACTACTAATCACAGAGGGGCGGCACTTCTCTGTCCCGCGCACAGGGGCACTTTCGACGGAAGGTGGAAAATAATACGACGCATAATCCGACTGGGGATTTGCCCAGCAGTGCCGCGATTTACATAGTAAGTTGCTTGAACAGAAAAACGGGTCCCTCTTGCAGGATCCGTTTTCTTATTTCTTTATGCCTCTACTGAATCTAGTGTCGTTGAGGCATGGTGAGTGAAAACTCTGAGTGTCTGTAGAACTCTTCCGTTTTTATCAGGTAAACTGACTCTCATATAGGTCGCAATAAAAGCCCTTCTTTTGGAGCAGCTCTTCGTGCGTACCAGATTCAATTAAATTCCCATGCTGGATAACTAAAATACGATCGGCATTTTCAATTGTTTTCAGACGATGTGCAATAACAAAACTGGTCCGCCCTTTCGATAATTGATTGAGCCCTTGTAGAATTTCAATTTCAGTTTTCGTATCAATGTTTGACGTTGCCTCGTCAAGAATCAATATATCAGAATCCGCTAAAATCGCTCGGGCAATAGCTAATAATTGGCGCTGACCTTGACTTAAACTAGATCCACCAGAAGTGATTGGCGTTTGATACTGTTCAGGCAAATGCTTGATAAACCCATGTGCCGAAGCCAGTTTAGCAGCAGCCACCACTTCTTTATCCGTCGCTTCTAGACGACCATAACGGATGTTTTCCATAAGAGACCCCGAAAAGAGAAATGTGTCTTGCAGGACAATCCCCATTTTCTCACGCAATTTATTAATTTTATAGTCCTTAATTGTTCGACCATCGATTTTAATTTCCCCAGAATTGATATCATAAAACCGCATTAATAAATTGATGATTGTTGTTTTCCCTGAACCTGTTGGACCTACTAAAGCAATTTTTTCACCGGCTTTTACTTGAAAACTAATATTGTTCAAGATCTGCTTGCCGTCCTCGTAAGAAAAGTTCACATTGGAAAACTCAACATCTCCTTTAAAGGAATCAATCGAAATTGCCTTGTTATTATCTTGTAGATCTACCGTCTCGTCCATAATTTCAAATACTCGCTCCGCCCCAGCTATTGCAGATTGAAACGTATTTAATAGACTTGATAATTGATTAATGGGACGGAAAAACTGACGGGAATACGTAACAAAAGCAGCGATTACCCCAACAGTAGCCATTTCTTGAACCGTCATCAGTGCTCCGATTCCAATAATTAAAGCCAGTCCTAAATTATTGATGAAGTTATTGATAGGCCCAAGAAATCCTGATACTGTGTCCGCAGCCATTGCAGAATGGCGAAGTCTTTCATTTACCGCTGAAAATTTCGTAAAAGTCTTTTCCTCTTGCCCAAAAATCGTAATAACTTCATTTCCAGAAATGGCTTCTTCTATAAAGCCATTCAACTCGCCCAAATCACGTTGTCTTTTGATAAAATTACTGCTGCTATAGGTAATGATTTTTTTCGTCGTAAAGATCATTAAGGGAAGAATAATCAGCGCCACAATGGCAAGCATCCAATTGAGCGAAAACATGGCGATGGCAACACCTGTGACCATTAAAATAGATGAAATGATTTGAATGACACTTTGGCTAAGTGCATTATTCAAACTCTCAATATCATTCGTCACCCGACTCATCAAATCACCATGTGTTCGTTTATCAAAAAATCGTAAAGACAAGGTCTGAAACTTATTAAATAAATCCTGTCGTAGGAGTCGAATCGTTTTTAACGATACCCGCACCATCAAAAATGTCTGTAGCCAAGTGAAAATAGCTGCTGTCGTATAGATAACTGCTAGCCACGCTAACAATCGAAGGGTGCCAGGCATGTCCTTTGGAATGATATAATGGTCAATGATAACCCCCATCAAATAGGGTACGAGTACATTCAACAGCGTAGAAATGACAACAAAAATAATAGAGGCTATCATTGCCAATTTTTGCTTCTCCATATAGCGCCAAATTCGTTTCATCGTCCCTTTTTTATCCTTTGCTTTGACAACGGGTCCCCAAAATCCTCTTGGCCCACGAGCACGTTCCATCGTATTTGAAGCAGGTTGAGTAGAAGCTTTATTCATCATACATGCGCCTCCTTCCCGCTTTGTATCGCGTAAATTCCACGATACACGCTGCTTTTCGCAAGTAATTCTTCATGTGTTCCACTCGCTTCAAGCATGCCATCATCGATGACTAGAATCTGATTGGCATCGATGATTGATGAAATTTTCGAGGAAATGATGAACACGGTCGTAGCAGAGTGATTGCGCTGTAATGCTTGCTGGACAGCAGCCTCCGATAATGCGTCAATAGCTGAAGTAGAATCATCTAAGATTAAAATTTTCGGTTCACGGATAAAAGCTCGAGTCATTGATAAGCGCTGTTTTTGCCCACCAGATAAGTTCGTTGCTCCCTGTGTCAACTCATGCGCAAACTTGCCATCCAATTTCTCGATAAATTCACTTGCAGCTGCAGACTGAGCTGCTCCCTCCATCTCTACAATCGTTGCGTCCTCTTTCCCAAAATTCAAATTCTCCTCAATGGTTCCCGAAAATAATGTAGCTTTTTGTGGTACAAAACCAATCGACTCTCTCAATCTTCCAAGAGGATATTCCCTCGCATTGACACCGTCGATATAAATACCCCCTGAATCTGGGTCATAAAGACGTGGGATGAGTTTAACCAGCGTCGATTTACCACTACCAGTTGAGCCTAAGATACCAATCGTCTCCCCCGCTTTCGCCAGGAATGAAATATTTTTCAGCACATGCTCTCCATTTTTACTGTAACTAAAATTCACATCTCTAAACTCTACTTGCCCTTTCATTTCTGGAAGCACAGCAGGTACACTCGGTTCACGAATATCGATGTTCGTATCGAGGACTTGCACAATGCGATTTGCCGAAGTAAAGGACCGGGCAATCTGCATTAATACATGACTACTCGTCATTAAACCATTCATAATAATCGTTAAGTAATTAATAAAAGCCAAAATGACACCAACTTGCAGCGTGCCCTCATTGACCTTAATAGCGCCCATCCACATACCGATCACAACGCCTATATTCACAACAAATAGCATAATCGGCATCAAAGTAAGAATCACTTGCTCCGCAGACATATTGCGCCTCGTTAATGTATGATTTACCTGTTGGAACAGTTCTTTTTCATAATCCTGTCGATTAAATGCCTTGATGACACGAATCCCTGCAAAGGTTTCCTGCAGCTTGGTATTCACCTGGTCCATCGCTTGTTGTACTTTGACAAATAACTTCCCTGATGTAATAGAAAAAAAGTAAATTAAAATCATCAATATCGGAATCGCCACTAACAATACCGGAAATAATTCACGAGCCGTAAACCAAACAATGACAACAGCTCCTATAAATAATAACGGTCCACGTACAAAAACGCGCAACGTCATCATAAGCGCCTGCTGGACAGATGTCACATCATTCGTCACAATGGTGATTAATTTCCCTGCACCGAATGCATCTGTATTTTTACTAGAAAACTGCTCCGTCTTTTTGAATACATCGCGGCGTATGTCCGCTGCAAAATTGACAGCTGCTTTTGTGCTGTATACCGTACAACCAACTCCCCCAATTAAACCAATCACAGCAGTTAGCAGCATTAACAAGCCAAGCTTAATGACGTAAGTATTATCATGATTCGCAATTCCCACATCAATCATTTGTTGCATAATTGTGGGCTGAAGCAGGTCCATCGCAACTTCAATACACATTAAAAGGGGGGCTAAAATCGCAAAGCGTGTATAAGGTTTTACATATTGAATTAATTTCTTTAGGGGTTGCATAGCATTTCCCTCCCTATTGGTTTTCTTTCTGTAAACGTTCTGTTATTTCCTCCAAAAAAGCAATCAACTTTGTAGATTTTTCTGGATTTTTTCGCGCTTGTTTCATCGCTTTTCGTACTTCGGCTTCCCACTGTTCCATCGCACGCTTTAACTGAACCGCCTCATCAGAATTTTGCCAAACCCATCTGGCTTCCCATTCAGTCCAGAAATCTCCTTCGATTCTGTTCGCGAAATCCTCTAAGCGTTCTTTCCCTTTTTCTTGAAGCACATATGTTTTTTTTTCTGAAGCCGGATCCAAATCAATCATCTCTTGTTCCAGTAATTCTTGAAGTGCTGGATAAACTGTGCCCGCACTTGCAGCATATAATCCGCCCGAACGATGTTCTAATTCCTTCATCATTTGATAGCCATGCATGGACTCTTCCTTCAGTAAATGCAAGATTGCCAGTTGTACAAACCCTCTCCGCCTTTTCATTGCAACCCCTCCTTTTAACTATATCGATAATTTTAGTCGATATATCGATTAATTACAATAGATATAGAGTAGCAATTTTAAATAAATGAATAATCCAGTTTTTCACTTGCATTATTTTGTTTGGGCTTGCTTCATTCACACGGATGTGGCAGAGTAGTAGATGTACTAATCATAAAAAATTCATACAGTTACAATTATGTGGGGGGACCAGTCGAACTGGTTGAGATATACTTTGGAAGTATAGACCCTTAGAACCTGATCTGGTTGACACCAGCGGAGGGAACATACTCATTAGCCATGTCTATTGTTTATGCGTTCTTCGGTTGCCCGGAGAACGCATTTTTGTGTTCAAAAGAGATGTATTTTGTGTTCCTTGGGCAGCCGTTCACTCGTAATTGCTATGAATCCAAGAGGAGGAATAGAGTTGAGAAAAGTTTTGTTGTTCGTCATGCTTTGTTTGTTGCTGGCGGCGTGTGGTACCGATAAGAGTAATGAATCGAAGAAAGATGGCCAGTTAGAGAAAGTCCAATTTGTCCTAGATTGGACGCCAAATACAAACCACACAGGCTTGTATGTTGCACAGGAAAAAGGCTTTTTTGAACAACAAGGTCTAGATGTTGAAATTATGCTTCCAGGTGAAGCAGGTGCTGACCAGCTTGTCGCAGCCGGAAAAGCACAATTTGGCATCAGTGCACAAGAAACGATTACAGAAGCGCGTGCTCAAGAGATCCCAATCGTGTCAATCGCGGCCATTCTTCAGCATAATACGTCGGGATTTGCCTCTTTGAAGAAAGCTGGCATTGAATCACCAAAGGATTACGAAGGAAAAACATATGGTGGCTGGGGTGCTCCTGTTGAACAGGCAGTCCTCTCTTCATTAATGGATAAAGAACAGGCTGACATCAATCAGGTTGAAATTATCAACATGGGGAATTCAGACTTTTTCACAGCCGTCGAACGTGATATTGACTTCGCATGGATTTACTATGCATGGACAGGCATTGAAGCCGAGCTGCGTGGCATTGACTTGAACATGCAGTATTTAAAGGATTTCTCGGACAAGCTGGACTATTATACGCCTGTCATTACGACGAGCGAAAAAATGATTAGCGACAATCCAGATACGGTTCGCGCTTTTGTCAAGGCAGTTACGCAAGGTTATGAATTTGCCATTGACAATCCAGATGAAGCGGCATCGATGTTATCGAAGGCGGTTCCTGATTTGGATGAGGAGTTGGTCACAGCAAGCCAACAATGGATTTCATCAAAATACCAAGACGATGCACCGCGCTGGGGTGAACAAAAACTTGAAATTTGGCAAGGCTATGCAGAATGGATGACTGACAACAATTTACTCGACGGTGAATTTATCGCAGAGGACGCATTTACCAATGCATTTTTACCTAAATAAGGAGGAACTACTATGACAAACGCACTTGTTAGTATTCAAATCATCCCCAAAATGCCCAATGGAGAAGATGTGATTCCCTTGGTAGATGCCGCTATTGCAGTTATTGAGGAAGCAGGTGTCCCTTACCAAGTATCACCGCTGGAAACAACAATGGAAGGTAACTTGACGGAGTTACTAGCGATTGTACAAAAAATGAATGAGCTTATGATTGAAAAAGGCTCACTAAGTATCATTTCGCAGGTGAAAATACTTTATAAGCCAGACGGTGCTTCCATGGACAAACTGACGGAGAAATACCGTTGAAACACGTATTTAAAAAAGGATGGCGACCTCTATTGGTCATCATCCTTTTACTTATCCTTTGGGAACTAGCAGGCCGGCTATTCAATATTCCCGCATGGCTACTCCCCGTTCCTACACAAGTGTGGCAAGAGACCATTCAGGGCTGGTCACTTTATTTCGGTCATATTTTATCGACCATCCGTCTGACACTTACTGGTTATACGATTGGTATTATTGTAGGTCTAGCCGTTGCCATATTGTTATTCCGTCTACCTGTGTTACAGGAAGCCTTTTATCCGCTACTGATTTTATCGCAAAACATTCCAATCATTGTGTTAGCACCTTTGCTTGTCATCTGGTTCGGATTCGGTATGTTACCGAAAGTGATTATTATTGTACTCGTGTGCTTTTTCCCCATCACCATCGCCCTACTGGATGGTTTGCGGCAAACAGACCGAGATTTGCTGCATTATATGAAAATGACGGGGGCATCGAATCGACAAATTTTTTGGAAATTACAGTGGCCCTATGCCCTGCCTTCTCTCTTTTCAGGTTTAAAAATTGCAGCTACCTATAGTGTCATGGGCGCTGTCATTTCAGAATGGCTCGGTGCCAATAAAGGAATTGGTGTCTATATGACACTAGCATCCTCCTCCTTTAAAACGGATCGCGTATTTGTCGCTATTTTGCTTATTATGATTTTAAGTCTAACTTTTTTCGCTATCATTGCAATGATTGAAAAATGGCTGTTCCGCTGGCAGCGACAAGGAGGGAATTCATCGAATGGGTAAATTACAGTTACAGCAGATTTCAAAGTCTTATGATGATCTTCATGTGCTACAAGATGTATCCTTTCATGTCGATGAAGGCGAATTTGTCTCCATTGTCGGACCATCTGGCAGTGGGAAAAGCACATTATTTCAACTCATTGGTGGCCTATATCCACCAGATCATGGCAAGATTATGCTGGATGGCAAAACGCTCAACAACTCGCGTGGCCACATTAGCTATATGCCACAAAATGCTTCGTTATTTCCATGGCGAACGATTTTAGAAAATGTATTATTAAGCTCAGAAATTGCGGGACAAAAAGATACTGCGACTGCATTGGAGCTTATTGAAAAAGCCGGACTCAGCGGCTATGAACAAGCCTATCCACACCAATTATCTGGTGGTATGAAGCAGCGCGTCGCCTTTATTCGCAGTCTTAACAGCCCTCAATCCATCATTTGCTTAGACGAACCATTCTCCGCACTCGATGAATTCACGCGATTTGAAATGCAGGAATGGCTGCTAGCTATTTGGGAGCAATACCGTAAATCGATTGTATTTATTACACATAATATCGAAGAAGCTCTGTATTTATCAGACCGAATTTTAATTCTTTCCGATAAACCAGCGTCCATCCGAAAAGAAATTAGCGTTTCTTTTCCGAGACCGCGGACGGAAGATATGTTATTGAGCGAGCCATTTATGCAGTTGAAAAGGGAGATTCATCATGAACTACGAGGAAAATGACCCACTGCCAATCATTGACGCACATATCCACCTTGACCAATATGATATAGCCGGGCAGAGAGCAATCATCGACGATTTGGAGAGTCCATCCTCTACACTAAGTGGCTTAATCAGTGTGTCAATGGACCTTGCTTCCAGCGTCAACAATTTGAAACTTGCAGAAAGTCATTCAGGCATCTCCCCGGCCTTCGGCTATCATCCGGAGCAAGGGCCACCTTCTGATATTGTCCTGCAGGAGCTATTTTCTTTCATGCATCTACATAAGGATCAGATGGTCGCCATTGGTGAGGTCGGGCTGCCTTATTATTTGAAAAAGAAGAACCCTAACTTGCAACTTGAGCCTTATAAAGAGGCGCTCGAAGCATTCATCCGTCAAGCCAATACTTGGAATAAACCAATCGTGCTCCACGCTGTTTACGAAGATGCTGAAATAGTATGCGATATGTTAGAGCAGTATTCTGTGACACAGGCCCATTTCCATTGGTTCAAGGGCGCATCATCGACTATCGAGCGGATGATACGCAATGGTTACTATGTATCCGTGACACCCGATTGCGTCTACGAGCCAGAAATCCACAGACTCATTGAGCAATACCCTATCGAACGCCTACTAGTCGAAACAGACGGGCCGTGGCCGTTCTCGGGACCTTTTGACAATACGATGACACATCCGAATATGATGCACCATTCCATTGCCAAGATTGCCTCTGTGAAGAAAATGGATTGTCGTGATGTCTATCGACAGGTGTATGACAATACTAAAAGATTGTACTTGGGCTAATTGAAATTGATCCTTTTCGCTATTTCTCCATCGAATAGTTCTTGTGCATTCGGGCATGCTACCTCTTGAATGATTTTTAAACAATAAAGGAGGAAGCGTGATGTCAAAATTCACACCCAAACCAAACGATTCAGCTGATAATGAAGAAAGGCTTAAGAAAACAATTAGTAATCTGGAAGCGGCGGAAGCAGCAATGGAGTTCGCAGAAGGAAAAGAACTGGTTGCTATTCAGGAGAAAAATGCGCGACGGAAAGAAGGCATTGAAAATTTGAAAGATGAAATTATTGCAGAAGACAAATCACGTATTAATGGGTATCTTTAATGGCAAACTAAGCACTCATTCATTATGCTCCGACAATTAGGGATAGCTTTGGCTATCCCTAATTTTTTATAATTTAACGGAAACATCTTTTACTCACTGAATCTTTCGGAAAAAATCATCAATATCATCAATTTTTGAGACTAGATTTGGAATATTCTTGAGTGAAAGGTTATTTAAACAGCTTTTCAAATAATAAATGGTTTCATTTGTATGTTTGTTAAATCGTGTGCTCAATCGCGCATTTATAAATCCATGCTCTTCGACAATCGGATTCATTTCTAAGAATTTTGCAATTTCGTTCGATTTGACAGTATATAACGTGGTATCTTGTTGATTGTTGGAATATTGCCCAGCTAAATCCCCAAAATGGATGTTCCTCTTTACTGTATAAACGTCAATCCACTTTCCTCCAAAGAAGCTCTGAGTACAGGGACGGAAGTTGGGCCTATGCCGTGAAACTGTAAAATCTCTTTTTCACTATATGTGGCTAATTGTTGTAGTGTTGTAATTCCATTATGCTCCAACGCTCTTCTTGCCGGTGCCGAAAGCTTCGCAAGAAATCCATTATCAGGCTTGCGTTCTTGCTCACAGATCGGACAGACGGGGCAATCACTGCTCTTATAGTATTCGTGTCCGTTGCTGCATACCCATAAACTTCTTTTTGAAGTTGTCATGGTCAAATGTCCCCTTTCTTACGATTCATACTTCCCTCATTATACAACACTCCGCGTAGACTTTTTTAATAAAAAATACCGAGTTCCCATTCGGCGAGAACCCGGTACTCCCTACTTATTTCTTCACTCTTGATATCGTCAGCCCATCCCCGATTGGAATCAACAGTGATTCCAATTGCGAATGATTCGCTACCGTTTCATTGAATGTCTTCATCAATTCCGTATAATGTTTCGGTTTCGCCCCTGAGTCTACTATACTACCACCAGCTAGTACATTATCCGTTACGATTAACGCCCCCGCCTTCGCAAGTCGAATACAATAGTCCAAATAATTTTCATAGTTCTCTTTATCTCCATCGATAAAGAAAAAATCAAATCGCTGCTTTTCATGAATGAAAGAAATCTTCATAATACCTTTACCCATCTCGTCCTATTTAAATGATTCGTACCCTACATCAAGGAGATATATTAGTCACTTCCTATACTGCCTTTAGCTGGACACCATTGTTTGTCTCTATAAATGGCCTAGTCAGCGAGGAGAGTAGCTTGACGCTGGATAACGTCTTGTAACAATACTAGATTGTGAATATTATCTATTTTTATATCTAGAAAATGGCGTTGAAGTGCATAGTCAGCAATTGCCCGAAGCTCCTCGTCTGTCCCCCACCTCACCCGCATATAGAATCGTACCAAAACATAAATGACTGCTAGCGATACGGAAAAAAACAGCAACATGTTTTATTTAAATTTCTTCATTCACATGTCGTATAAGTCCTTTCTTTAGAATAAAATCCTATGACACCATTTTACTGGAGGGCTATGGCTATGAATTCAATATTTATCTATTTCTTATTGGGTGTATCTTTAGCTACACCCATTGGACCTGTAAAGACCGTCCTATTAAACACGGGGATTAGAAGTGGTTTTTTTCACGCTTGGTTTTTTAGTCTCGGGTCTTTGACCACCGACGTCATGTATATGTCTATGGTTTATTTTGGGGTTGGTCAATTTATTGATTCGCCTTTATTGAAAATAATCCTCTGGTCGTTTGGCTGTTTTGTCCTTATGTATACGGGTTTAGAAAATTTACTTACGCTTAGAAAAATAGAGACGAACTTGAATTCTGGTAAAAGAGTTCGTCTTAGACAATCAATCGTTACTGGTTTCTTTATGTCATTGTTGAATCCGCTCACAATCCTTTTTTGGCTAGGAATATATGGCTCCATCCTTGCGAAAACTGTTGGAGTCTTAACGGGATATCAAATCGTTTTAAATAGTATTGCTATTTTGATTGGCATTATGTTGGTGGATTTAATCATGTCCTTTTTATCTAGTGGAGCCCGTAGACTATTATCCACTAAGCTATTGAAAATTGTCTCCATTATTTCTTCTTTCTCTATGATTGGTTTCGGGATTTACTTTGGCATACAGGCTTTTAAAGCTTTATTTTTATAAGCGTTTTCAAGGTTTCACAAATATATTCCCCTGCTTTTACATAGTGCTTTTTAGTGTAACTTAATAATTTGAACTACCCCCACCTTCACTTCATTTAGAGGTGGGAGATTCCTAAGAACACCTTCGTAACCGAAAGTTTGGATTAGGCTAGCCCCGCAGTCCCTGCGGTTAGAAGTCTTATTGCTTCTTTTTCAAGATTGATACTTGCATTAATATCCCGGTCATGACGCGAGTCACATTCTGGGCATACCCATTCACGTAATGCGAGATTCTTAACATCTTTATGGTGATAGCCACAGCTTGAACAGAGCTGACTGGAAGGGAAGTTTTTAGCCACGGCGATGACTGTTTTTCCGTACCATTTCGCCTTGTATTCAAGCATTGTACGGAACTGCGACCAACTCACTTCACTGATTGCTTTGGCTAAATTATGGTTTTTCAACATGTTTGATACCTGCAAATCCTCAATTCCGATGACATCGTGGTTTTTGATGATTTCGGTGGAAGTTTTATGCAAGTAGTCATTTCTTTTATTCGCAATTTCTTCATGAATACAAGCGACTATTCTTCGTTGTTTCTGGTAGTTCTTCGCCTCATGTAAAGGTTTTTGTTGCCGGATCGCTTGTTCTTGTCTTCTTGAGAGAATCCGCTGCGCTTTGGTTAATTTCTTTTCCAATGTGCGAAAGAATTTTGGGTTTTCATAGACAGCTTCATCTGACAGAATGGCGAAATCCTTTAGACCCACATCAATACCGATAGAAGTATTGGTTTTAGCTAGCTCACAAACTACTGTTTCAACAAGAATGGAAACAAAATATTTCCCGCTTGGATTCCGTCTGATGGTCGCATTGATGATACGCCCCGTAATCTCGCGGCTTTTGGAAAGTTTAACAAGCCCTAGCTTGGGCAACTTGATGACATTATCGATAACCGCGATATTACCGTTCGTGTGTTTTGTAGTGTAAGACTGGACGTTATTTCTTTTCGATTTAAAACGGGGCGGCTTGTTTTGCTTCTTAAAAAAGCGGTCAAACGAATCTGCAAGATTGCGAACGGACGATTGAAGAGCAATACTATCTACTTCTTTTAACCAAGACAATTCCTTTTTCAACAAGGGAAGGCTAGCTGAACAAGTTCCATAATTTAGTCCTTTACCTGTTTCTTTATAGGCGTGATTCCACCTATCCAAAAAGTGATTAAAGACAAAACGACTGCATCCAATTGTTTTAGCAATGAGAACTTGTTGGTCTTTATTAGGATAGATACGGAACTTATAGGCTTTGTTGATCAGTATGGACTTCCACCTCGCTTCAAAAGAACTTTAATCCAATTATGGAATATATGTTCCTTTAAAGCTAGTATTTTGGGCTGTCGCCCAACTGAAATTCATCTCCCACTTATCACTGGGCTATGCCCTTTACGTGATTGAAGTGAGAGTCTTCTTTCCGAAAATAGATAAACCTTTAACGCATAAAATGAACACGCAAGGAAACCATACCTTTACTAGTCAAAATATGAGTGGTCGAGGTGTGGGTATGAAAAATAATACGAATCAAGTAAGTATATGGTGTATTGTAAGTATGGCTTCGATTCCTCTTATCATGACGCTCGGAAATTCCATGCTCATTCCTGTACTCCCGATACTGGAAGAAAAGATAGGAATCACATCATTTCAGTCGAGCATGATCATTACAAGCTATTCAGTCGCGGCTATTTTTCTAATACCAGTAGCAGGCTATTTATCAGACCGCTTTGGTAGGAAAATGGTGATATTACCGAGTTTACTCTTCGCTTTAATTGGGGGTCTGATTGCCGGATTTGCCTCATGGAGGATGGATGATCCATACACCGTAATTATCATTGGAAGGGTTCTACAAGGTATTGGGGCAGCTGGTGCCATGCCAATCGTATTACCGCTTGTAGGCGATCTTTATCAAGATGATGATGAGAAAACGAGTTCTTGTCTAGGCATCATCGAAACATCGAACACGTTCGGAAAAGTACTAAGTCCCATCTTAGGTTCAATATTCGCCGCCATTTTATGGTTTCTTCCCTTCTTTTCCATTTCTGCGCTCAGTTTAATTTCTATTGCACTTATCTTTTTCTTTGTTAAAGTCCCCAAAGAAAAAGATGAACCAGTGAAGTTTAAGGAGTTTTTAAGTAATACAAAAAAAGTATTCAAGGTGGAAGGAAAATGGTTGTATACCGTATTTCTTAATGGGGTCCTTGTTATGCTGATATTATTCAGTATGTTATTTTTCTTATCAGAAAATCTCGAAAAAGTTCATAATATAAAGGGCATTAAGAAAGGTTTCGTTCTGGCCGTTCCACTTTTGCTGCTTTGCATTGCTTCTTTTATTTCGGGTCGAAAAATTAAAGGCGACCTAGCAACAATTAAAAAATTAATGATTATCTGCTTGATTGCAATGTCCGTCAGCGTCGTTTTCGTAGGATTTACAAGCGAAAAATTGATCTTGCTGTTAATGGTAACAAGTATAGTGGGAATAGCTATTGGCGCATTATTGCCTGCACTTGATGCTATTATTACAGAGAATATTAAAAAAGAGTTAAGAGGCACTGTTTCCTCTTTTTATAGCTCGGCGAGATTTATCGGTGTTGCAGCCGGTCCCCCTATTATGTCACTCGTCATGAAAAACTATCTCAATGTCAGCTATATTACGTCAGGTGTGTTGGGATTCATCCTATTGCTGATTGTCTTTAAGTTCATCAAAGTCGATGAAATTGAAAAAACAAAAGAGGCATAAAAAATAAGGACCTAACTAGACTGACATAGCGATATGAGACACATATAAAACACCTTAATTAGGCTGCTTTGACACCATATTTTATGGGTGTTAGGTAGCCTAATTTTTCTTGGATACGTTCTTCATTATAATAATTTAAATAAGTAATAACCCGCTCAAATACATCTTGGTTGCGTAACGAATTAAATTTAACATATTGAAATTCCTCAGACTTCAAGTTCGAATGAAAAGATTCAATCACCGCATTATCCCAACAGTTTCCCCTACGCGACATGCTGCTGACAAGGTCGTTATCCTTAATGCAGGCCTGATACGCATAAGACGTGTAAAGACTTCCTTGGTCTGAATGCACAATCACACCTTCGGGGTGATTACGAATAGCCAGTGCCTCCTTTAACGTGTCAATTACGAGTGGTGTCTGTTGATGATCGTATAATTTGTAAGCGACAATTTCATTATTGAATAAATCCATAATGGTCGAAAGATATTTTGTTGTACTGCCATATTGGATATATGTGATGTCTGTTACCCATTTTTTGTTGGGTTCGCTAGCGGTGAAATCACGCTTAAGAAGATTAGGGGCAATTATGATACTTTCTCCTTGAGATTTCCACTTCCGTTTTGGCTTAATACGACACTGCAAGTTATGCTTTTGCATTAGAGTCTGAACGGTGTTGCGATGCAATTCAATGTGATATTTCTGTTTTAACATTGCCTTTATTTTTCTATGTCCATTCCGATATTTAGTGCTCTTACATAGTTCCATAATCGCTTCCTCTTCTACTGAAAGCGACTTATCGATGCCTTGAAGACACCACCTATAATAGTTCGCCCGTGGTACTCCTAGCGCGGACAAGATAGCCTTAATCGTATACTTCTTTTTAGATTTCTCTACAATCTGTAGAACTATTTCTTTTTTAACTCCCTTTCGATTTCCATGTACTTTTTTAGAATTTCATTCTCCATCTTTAAATGAGAAAATTGACGTTCTCGTTTGTCCTCTTCGCTGGAGAAATCAGGACCGTGACCAAAAGTGTATTGTTTACCAATCGGCTGATCAAATCGATAGATTTCATTCGAACGGTACCATTTCATCCAAGTCTTAATCTGTGAATCATTTTTAATTCCGTGCTTCTCCATAATCTGCTTGTTCGTCAATTCACCACTTAATTTATCCTTAACAACTGCCCATTTAACTTCGCTTGAATATACGTTTTTGCCCACGCAAAAACACCTCCGATGTAAGTACTTGTTTACAAGTGTACCACTCCGAAGGTGTTTTATATTGTCTCATTAATTTAGGTTAGTCCAAACAGCATGCGTGGCTGAATGGGTCCTTTTTAAAGTCTTATTTAAAAATTGGGCTTTATCCACGGATTATCCATTAATCAGCCCATAAACCTACCGAAATTTTTAAATCATACTTTTTAATATATATGAATAACATTCATTATTTCCGTCTAACAAACAACACCTTATACCACTGATTCACCAAAAATGGCATAACGGACAAACTATACATAAACCCTAATTGTCTCCCACTCAGTGTTGCGACTTCAAACATATCCGTAAGTGATGGGATGAATAATACGGCATGTAAACATAAAAACCCGATTAAAAATGCTAGCCACGTATACATATTGGAAAATACACCAATCGTGAAGATCGATTCAATTGACCTTGAGTTGAAGCCATGTACTAGTCTTGACAAACATAAAGTTGTAAATGCCATAGTGCTTGCTGTTTGCGTATCGCCCGTTGCTAATCCAATTCGAAAAGCAATAACCGTTGAAATTGCTATTAATAACCCTTCGAGCACTACTTGAGTAGTTACTGTTTTATTTAATAAAGGCGTGTGAATATTTCTTGGCTTGTCCTTCATCGTTTTCTTATTATGCGGCTCTAATCCAATTGCAATGGCTGGCAAACTATCAGTCAGCAAGTTAATAAATAAGAGATGCACGGGTGCAAAAGGAACTGGTAAACCTAATACAGTGGCATATAACACTACAAAAATAGCGCCTGCATTCCCCGATAATAAGAATAGAATGGCGTTTTTAATATTCGTATACATGCTTCTGCCATTCGAAATCGCTTTGACAATCGTTGAAAAGTTATCATCCGTTAAGATCATGGAGGATGCATCTTTCGCTACCTCGGTACCAGTTATGCCCATCGCCACCCCGATATCAGCATGCTTTAAGGCAGGGCCGTCATTGACACCATCTCCCGTCATCGCAACGACATGTCCTTTTTCCTGCCAAGCTTTCACGATTCGAATTTTATGCTCTGGTGTTACGCGGGCATAGACAGAGAAATCTTGTACCTGTTCTTGTAGTTGTTGATCTGTTAATCCTTCAATTTCATATCCTTCGATTGCTTCTGATGGATCTTTTAAAATACCAATTTGTTTAGCAATCGCAGTTGCTGTTATTTTATGGTCCCCTGTAATCATAACGGGCTTAATACCAGCATTTATACAACTTTCAACTGCTGCCTGTGACTCTTTCCGTGGAGGATCCATCATCGCCAGTAATCCCACAAAGATGAAATCACTTTCAATCCAGGCATCCATTGGTTGATGCGCCTGGATTTCTTTATAAGCAATCGCTATTACTCTTAAACCATTCATTGAAAAATCACGATTCACGTCTTCGATTTTTTTACGATGTGCTTCCGTCATCGCACGTACACCTGTAGACGTTTCGATTTTCACGATTTTAGGAAGTAAAACATCGACTGCTCCCTTGGTAATCATGATGGTTCGCTGATTGATTCGATTCACTGTCGTCATGAGCTTTCTATCAGAATCAAAAGGAATTTCCGTCAGTCTTGGATAATGATCTCTGGCAATTAATTCATCAAAATTGTATTGTTTCCCTAACTTTACAAGTGCAATTTCGGTAGGATCACCGATTTCTTTCCGATCCCTTTCCACAGCATCATTACATAACAGTGCCTGTAAGATTAATTTCTTTTCTATACTATTTTCTAGTTGGAGTTGATCGTGCGGAATCACTTTTTGGTCCACAAATACGTGTTGCACAGTCATTTTATTTTCGGTTAATGTGCCGGTTTTATCTGAACAAATCACAGAGACACTGCCCAAACTTTCGACGGCATAGAGCTTTCGGATAATGGCATTTTCCTTCGCCATTTTTTGTGTCCCAAAAGCCAGCACAATCGTAACAATCGAACTTAATGCTTCCGGAATGGCTGCAACTGCAAGCGAAACTGCAAACATGAACGATTCGACTAATTCGCGTCCCCTGAACAGATCAATCGTAAAAATAGCTAAACAGATCAACGTGATCCCCAAAGCTAATTTTTCGCCAAAATGATCGAGGCTCACTTGGAGAGGGGTTTTCTTCTCTTTTGCAGTGTCTAGTAAATTAGCGATTTTGCCGATTTCTGTTTCCATGCCAATCGCCGTCACCACAACAATCCCGCGTCCATTGGTGACAAAGCTCCCAGTGAACACCATATTCTTTTGATCCGCAATGGTTACACGGTCTTCTTGAATGGGTATGTTACTTTTCTCTACAGCCAATGATTCACCTGTCAGCGAACTTTCATTGATAAGCAAATTATGACTTTCTACTAATCGTCCATCCGCACTGATATAATCACCAGCGTCCAAATAGAGCAGGTCCCCAACCACAATATCTTCTGATGGAATCTCTATTAGCTGGTTATTCCGCATTACTTTCGCGACTGGAGAGGTCAAATCTTTCAAGCTATCCAATGATTGCTCTGCCTTCACATGCTGTACAGTGCCTAGAATGGCATTTAGCAAGACGACAATCAGTATCACAATCGTACTTTCCACTTCACCTAATAGAAATGAAATGAAAGCGGCAACCAGTAAAATAATGACCAATAAATCTTTAAACTGTCCAAAGAAAACGGCGAGAATACTTGTCCTTTCCCCTTCCGCTAATTCATTCGTACCGTATACTTCCTGCCGTCTCTGAACATCAACGTCACTTAATCCTTGATATGTGACGTCCAAGGTCTTCATAACTTCAACGGATGATTGCTGATGAAATTCTGACATTCGATTCTCCTTTCAGTATGAAATTGACAGTCGATTATGCCATCAAATGGGCCCATTTTAGCTTGTCCTTTTCTATGCAGGTAATTAATTTTGTTCACTGTCTACTCACCAATACTATTCCTTGATCTATTCCAATATGCTAGCAACCGATATTAAAATTGAATCACTTGTTATATTGGCGACGAATATGGAAATAAATGTACACATAACGGATTTACAGAACCCCATAGAATTAAAAGTCTTTATAAACTTGCGATATATTAAAATTACGTGATAAAATAAACCGTTCCAGAAAAAGGATTTTTAATAAAAGAAGGCTACTACCAAAATAACGTACTTGTTCTGAAAATTTAATAGTTCACGGGGTGGCTTGAGGATGAAAACAACGGAGAAAGAGCAAACTATATTTGATCACGTTGGAAAGACAATCACAACCGATAGTGAGATTGATATCATCACGAGATTAGAAGAACCATTGGTAGTCGTTTTAGGAAATGTGTTGAGCCACGAGGAATGCGATGAACTAGTCAGATTGTCCATGGACAAAATGCAGCGTTCAAAAATTGGAGCAACACACGAGGTAAATGAACTAAGAACAAGTAGTGGTATGTTTTTTGAGGAAAGTGAAAACGTAATTGTTGCTAGAGTCGAAAAAAGGATCTCATCTATTATGAATCTTCCCATTGAACATGCAGAAGGTCTGCAAATCCTTCAGTATACGCCTGGTCAAGAATATAAAGCGCACTATGATTTCTTTTCATCAACAAGTAAAGCAGCAAGCAATAATAGAATTAGTACGCTTGTGATGTACTTAAATGATGTTGAAGAAGGCGGAGAAACCTATTTCCCTAAACTGGATTTTTCAGTATCACCGCAAAAAGGGACGGCGGTTTACTTCGAGTATTTCTATACGAATGAGGAGTTAAACGAGTTAACCTTGCACGGTGGCGCTCCCGTTATCTCCGGAGAAAAGTGGGTTGCAACGCAGTGGATGCGGAAGCAAAGAGTACGGTGAAATAATTCTTTGAAAAACTGGATGTTTCTAACTTTATATCATACTAAAAAAACAAGCCATTTCGATTAACTTATTATCGAAGTGGCTTGGTTTATTCACAAAAATAATAGGACATATCATTTCTCAAATCCCTACGAATATCTTTAAAATACTTTTTTTCTATAAATATAAATCGACAACAGCCATGAACAGGTATAGAGTGCGATAGCCGACAAGACGATGAATAAATAGAACTGAGCAGTTTGTAACGTTAATACCATTTGCACAAGCTCATTAGTTTTAACGTTCAAGTTAGGGATATAAGTACTTCTAACGAACACATAAATAAAACCTAACATAAGCGCAACCATTAGTATATATTGACTCTTGAACCTATATACAAACGGAAAAATCAGTGACATCGCTACCATCACAAGACTAATGATTAATAGGATCTCTCTCCATGCTATTATTTCTTGATAAAAGATTAAATTGACAATAAACAGGATGACCGCAACTAAACACGTAATAATACATGCACCCATATATTTTGAACTGACAATTTCTTTTCGGGTATAAGGCAGAGAATTGAGTAGCATATGAATCGAAGATTTTTCATCCATTGTATACACACTCATAATGACGATAATGCTAATTGTAACACCTCCATGGATTGATGGAACTCCAAGCAACAAATAAACCAGTAACAAAATGGTTAACGTTGATTTTTGTAAGATAATATCTTTGCGTATCAAATTAAACATGCTGCTCAGCACCTTTCTTTGTGTAGAACATAATATCTTCAAGCGTTGGCTTCTCAATCAAAACCATTTCTCCAAAAATATTTTCTATACGCGCCTTATTCGCCGTTAAGGCGACAAAACCATGAGCAGATTTTCGAATGGCTATAAATTCCTGTTCTGTATCCCGATCCAGCAGCTCCATTCCGCCTTTTACAATGGCATACTGTTCTTCAATTTGAGTAAATTCCTTCGTGAAAATATGCTCACCATTATGGATAAACGTAATATAGTCTGCAAGACGATCTAAATCTGTCGTAATATGCGTCGAAAAGAAGATGGTTTTCTTCCCATCTTGCATGAGTTCACGTAAAATATCTAGCAACTCTCTACGAAAAGTCGGATCTAATCCAGCCGTAGGCTCATCCATAATAATTAATTCTGCATGGTGTGATAAAGCCATCGTTAACGACGCTTTCATCTTCATTCCTTTGGAAAATGACTTAATCTTTTTATCTAGCGGCAATTCAAATGTTTGAACATAATGATCGAATAGATTGTCATCCCAATTTGAATAAGCTGGTTTTATTATTTTCTTCATTGCAGCTAACGTTATATGTTCATAAAAAACATTTTCCTCGAATACAAAACCAATGCGCTGTTTGATTTCTTTTTCATGGTCCTTATAATTCAAACCGAATATCGAAATCGTTCCGCTATCTGGCTGCATTAAATTCATCAATAATTTAATCGTCGTTGATTTCCCTACACCATTTCCACCGATAACCCCCGTGACGAATCCTTTTTTAACAGTCATTGAAAAATCCTTTAGTTGAAAACCATCAAATGATTTATGCACATGTTGTAATTCAATCACATTTTCCATTAGTCATCCTCCTTATACAATACTGTAAGTATTTCCTTGAGCTCTACTAAGCTCAGGCCCATTTCCTTGCCGTTTTGAATAGCGATTAGCATTTGTTCTTCAATGACATTCATTTTTCTTTCCTTCATCATCTCCATATTTTGCTCCGCAACAAACGAGCCTTTTCCCACAATGGAATAAATAAAGCTACTTTTTTCAAGTTCCTCATAGGCACGCTTCGTTGTAATCACGCTAATCTCTAAATCCTTGGCAAGCTGGCGCATAGAAGGGAGCGACTCTCCTTCTTGCAATTCACCTGTTAAGATCAGCTTTTTGATTTGAACATAGATTTGCGCATAAATCGGCTCTTTTGAACTGTTTGAAATAAGTATTTGCATGTACTCACCTCTCTCCTCTGATTAGTGTATATATACTTTATACACACTATATACAAACCACACTTCTTTTGCAACCGTAATTAGCGTCGAATCAAAAACAGAAAACCGTAGTTTTGCGCTTTAGCTATCTACGGTTTTCTGTTTTGAATTATTTAGTTGATCAGCTAATTAGCCATAAGGATCTGCTTTTTAAATAATTGACTTTCACCCCGAAGGCGTTACTATTAATAGACGAGGGGGTGATAAGGGTGATTAAATCATCATTATCTGTATCCAAAGTATTGAACTCTATTTTTTAATACTTTGGCAGGTGAATATTTTATTTTCCGCTAAAGTAGGACATCACTCCACATGAGAGAAGGAAAATAAAATGACATCACAAATTATACATCCATACGAATTTGTATTTATATCAAAACAAATAGACGGCCTTGTAAATGCTTATCGGTCTGTAAATGATAGGCGCACAATCGAAACATTACAAGGACTTGCGCATGAAAATATAACAATGGTTTTAAACGATGAAAGTCGTTTCTCCCATATAGTTGACCAGTTTATGGATCTGAAATTAACGAAAGCAAAAGCTGCAAAAATCGTAGATGAACTAAAAGAGTTCGTGATCCCTTTCCAGCAACCGTCCGAAAAACAGTTACTAAAACCTTTTAAAAAGGTTAAAAAGTTCAAGCAACCGAATTGGTCGGAATATGATTTAAGAGAGTTTAATTTCATTGGCTGGAACGATAAAGGCACTCAGCGTAAATACATTGTTCTATACCAAAATGGAGAGCTCGTTGGGTTCTCAGATATGCTGTCACCTAACACCCATAAAGGATTTTGCACCATTTGTAATGAAACATCTAATGTCTCTCTATTTTTATCAACAACAAAATCAGCTGGTGATGGAACGTACACGAAAAAAGGGAATTATATTTGCCACGATAGTGTGCGTTGTAACCAGCAAATGTCTAGTTTGGATGGCTTAATGAACTTTATTGATATAATCAGTAGTAGTAAAAGTTAATAGATGTCATCACAATAAAAACAACCTTGGAAATCCTGTTTTAAGGGATTTCTAAGGTTGTTTTCATTTCAGGCCTGCGCGTTATGGCTGATGCCTTTTTAGCATTTGTTGTAAATACTCTTCCGACTTTCCTTTGGGGATACTTAGGCTTTCCCAATCCGCAGCTCTTATTTGTTTCCCAATATAAACGATTTGCCCTATATGATACGCATAGTGAGCCACTTGCCTTTCGATGGCTTCTAGTACCGTATGACGTTCACCACGGATGTATATACTGTTTAATAAATCCTGCTCCTCTAATTCATGTAACGTCTTAAAAAGACTGCTCCAGCCCTTTTCCCAAACTATTAGCAATTCCTGTTTTGACGATATATCATCCTCAAATTCTTGTTCTCGATTCCTGTTGGGCTTTTCCCCATCTGAAATGAAAATATCAGACCATCTGGACACCATATTTCCACTTAGATGCTTTGCGATAATCGCAATACTATTTGAAGCTTCATTTGGCTTCCAATGAATATCGTTTTCCGACAATTGGCTCATTGTCCTATCCCCGAGCTTTTTGACCTCTTTAAATCGTTCTCGCACAACACACAAGTATTCATTGCCTAGATCCATCGTCATTCCCCCATTTCCTTTTTAAAAAGATCAATTTATGATTCTTACGAACAGCTACATGCCTGTAATTATATTTTTTAAAATTGGATGATATAACTAACTCCATTAACCTTCCACAATCGCATAATATTTCAAAATTTCGCCTTCTGATTCTACGAGTAAAATAGGTCCTTCTTTTTCTATAGTTGAAAAAATCTTTGCACCGAGAGGTAGTTTATTCGACATTTTGTTTTCAAAGTTTGTATCTGTATCATTTCTAGTTTCTATTTCCCCAACCTGCTCACCTTTTGTCAAAGTTAGTTCTTCAACCCAATCAATTCCAGTCTGATAAATCACGCCATCGAACTGAAATATATCAGCTTCAGGGTCTAATGTTAAAACCTCTTCCGCATTGGGATTTTCAGTTTTATGAACTTTTTCTTTACCTCCATCCAATGAATTAGAACATCCAACAGCAATTAATAAAACGAAAATAGCCAAACCTAAAAATAATCTTGGCACTTTCCCCTCTCCTCCTCTCTTCACGAACGGAGTTACCATAACGTTGTTTTGAATCGATCTATGCATTTTCTAAACTCCTGGAATTAAGATCGTCATCTCTATTCCATCAGCTGTACCATGAAAGGCATAAACAGGTTGATAATAGCCTTTCAAGTCTAACTCATAGCTGACTTCCACTTTCTCAATATGTAAAGCTTCTATCCCACGACTTTCAGCGTAATATTTAAACTCTCCATCTAGCACTTCTTTATAAGCCTCTTGCCCGCTTTTTATTTGAATATCCCTTACCTTGTCATAAGTTATTAATCGATGATCTATTTCCTTCACCGTGTCATCGTTATAATAATTCACCAGTAAATAACCGTTTAGTAACTGGTTATCGATTACCTTGTAATCTACCGTCCACTTATAAGTACCCGTATCGACCTGTTGAAAATGCGCGTCTTGTGGAATAGCTATGCCGAATTTCGTTATATTTTCTATTAAGGTTTCTTCATCCGTGTCTTTCGGCTTTTTATCCTCGTCAAAGCCTGAAAAATCCTTATAACTATAACTTCCATCTAAATACCGAAACCATATATTATGGGATCTTTCATCTCTAATCCAATAAACACCTTCACTTTGATAAGAAATGACTTCCATATCAAATGTATCTAAATTCATTTCCCCAAAAAAGTCGATGACAAACTCATTCGCAGCAGTTTTCGTATAGCTAGGTACTTTATAAACCGGGACTATTCTACGCTGATCATCCAACTGGACATCCATCGTAATGGTTGCTTGTGTCATATTAGTTTTATGAATGGGTACGATGGAGAGATTTCCAAATTCCTTCAAATAGTAATATGTAAACATGCTGCCGGATAGGATAATCACTAGCAATAACGGTGAAAAGTAGAACAAGGATTGCTTGATTCCCTTTTCTTTGATGGTCATGAAGCCCATTATGATACCATACCCAATGATGGCACCCAGTAGATTATTAAATAAATCATCTACTTCAAAAATACCGTATCCTGTTAGTAACTGAACACTTTCAATGGAAAGAGTAAATAATGCGGCCATTCCGATTGTCCATCCTGCTTTTCGAAAACGGGCATGCAATAATGGCAAAAGGATACCGAATGGTACAAACATGAAGATATTTAAATACAGGAACTGCCAATCCCTTACACTAAAATCATACCAAGCTTCTCGGTACGAAGTAAAAAAAGATAAATTCATACTGCCCTGAAAGTTTGAACCTCTATTCAAAAAAGTCACGCCAATCACCATGATGACATAACCAATAAACAAGCCTACAAGGAATAACTGCTTCTTAGAAAGGCTTTTCTTCCCTCCCGAAAGCTTTTTATAGATAATGAAATACCCTAGAAAAAAGATAACCGCTAAAACAAGTACGGCTATTAATGCCAGTAAAAAATAATCTCTAACGATACTAATGATTTCTTATACTCTCATTTATTCTCTCCTTCTTACTTGACGCCACCATAGCTGATTTAATCACATTCCTCGAATCAAAATCTAGCACCTACAACGCAAATTTATTCAACAAATAGAAAAATATCCGTTCACCAAGTATAAGCGAACAGATGTAAAATATCCAAATATTTAACTATTTCATCCCAAATAGACTAGCTATGTGAAATGACTTCTTCTTCAAATTTGTGGATTATTTTGCGAGACTCGGATGATCCCTTCCAATACAGGAAACCATTTCGGGATTAAAAGTATCTTCACAGTGAACTGCCACATAGAGTACCGTTATCATATCCCCTTCAACACATCTAACGATTCTAAAACATGAGCCAGCAAATCTGCAATATCTGCCATATGTTCCTCAGTTATTTTAGACTTGAATGTCATGTCTATACTATTGAGATAATTGGACACTTGTTGCCCATGGACGAAACTCAATGTTTGCGTTAGCTGGGTATCGGTTTCCCAAATAGCGTTGAGTGCTTGCTCAATCTGCGGGCACTCGATGGCGACATTTTGAACAGTTTTGGTAAAGCGCACGGACAAGGTGCATCCTAGATTTTCTCCAGGTATTTCTAATATTTCTCCTGCTAGCTCTTTGATAGATGCTTGTAGTACAATTTCTGCTGTAACATCTCGTTGATCAACGAGATGAAATTGAATTGCAAAGTAGCGAGAAAGAATAGCAAAGTCCATGCGATCTACCCGATTGATAATCGTTATTTTTTCATCTCTATTATCTAAATCATAAATATGGTTTTCAAACGCTACTTTCAAATTTTCAAAAATGGTTGGATCGTACACATTGATTCCTCTCCCTTACGTCCCGCAATACGTATGATAAGGCCCTTCTGATTCGGGCAAAGTTGCATAATCCGCCTGTTCTGGAGAGTGCGCGTACGGATGTGACAGTACTTCGAGTAACTGCTCCATCACACTATAGTCTTCGTGCTCGACTGCTGCTTCAAGCGCTTCTTCTACCCGATGGTTGCGGGGAATGACTGCTGGATTGCTGCTGCGCATTAGCTGATGAACAAGTTCTTTTGATTCCTGCTGCCTATCGAGTCTTGCTTGCCACAAAGTATGCCACTCAGCAAATTCCGGCGTACCAAATAAGACACTCTCTTCCAACGTATCAAAAGTTAAAGCACGGAATGTATTTGTATAATCCACGCGATGCTGCTCCATCATACGAAGAAGGCTATCAATGAGGGCTGCATCCTGTTGCTCTTCATTAAAGATTCCCAGTTTCGATCGCATGCCAGCAAGCCAATTGGCGTAATAATGCTCAGGAAAATCTGAAATTGCATCCTGCGCTAGTTTTGCACCTTCCCCGTAATCTGTATGCAAGAGAGATATCAGACTTTCAGCGAAACGTGCGAGATTCCAGCCGACAATATTCGGTTGATTGCCATAGGCGTAGCGACTTTGAACGTCAATGGAGCTGAAAACGGTTGCCGGGTCATACGCATCCATGAACGCACATGGTCCATAATCAATCGTTTCCCCGCTAATTGTCGTGTTATCAGTATTCATTACCCCATGAATAAAACCAACTAGTTGCCATTTAGCAACGAGTATTGCCTGGCGCTGGATTACAACCTGTAACAATGCTAAATAGCGATTATCATCCATTTTTATATCAGGAAAATGGCGTTCTAATGCATAGTCAGCTAGCATGCGAAGTTCTTCGTCTGTTCCCCATTTTGCTGCATATTGAAAAGTACCTACACGTATATGGCTACTCGCGATACGTGTCAAAATGGCACCCGAGAGGTCAGTTTCACGGATGACAGATTCGCCCGTTGCCACCACGGCTAAACTGCGTGTCGTAGGAATACCAAGTGCATGCATCGCTTCACTGATAATATATTCGCGCAGCATTGGACCCAGTGCCGCACGACCATCACCACTGCGGGAATAAGCTGTTCGCCCCGAACCTTTTAGCTGAATATCAAACCGTTCACCTGAAGGGGTAATTTGTTCACCAATGAGCATCGCGCGGCCGTCTCCTAACATTGTAAAATGACCGAACTGATGGCCCGCATATGCTTGTGCTAGTGGCATAGCGCCTTCTGGAACTTCATTTCCCGCAAGTGCTACGATACCTTCTTCGCTTTGTAGCGCCTGCGCATCTAGCCCTAAGGATACCGCTAAGGAATCATTGAATATGATTAATTTCGGTTCCTGCACTGGATTCAAGTTCATTTTTGTGAAAAATCTATCTGGTAGATGAGCATAACTATTATCTAAATTCCATCCTGATTCTTGGTGTTTTGTCATGGGATCTCCTATCTTCTTACCTTTTTTAGACACATATATCTGAGTGTTACTTGTTTGTAGTGTCATCTTCTGTTTATTAATTATACCCTCTTTACAATTTACAATTTGATGACAGTAACAGATATTTACTGCTAAAAAACAGGTTCCTATATAGCATCATGGATTATTCTATGTGAGGCAACTCATCTATTTCTACAGACTCTGCACTTCGATATTTATCAGAAAGCACGTAATAATTTTCGTGATGAATATTTTGCCATTCTGTCTTTTTATATTTCACATATTTTAAACGTCTATTCACCTCGGCCATGTCCAAAGGCAAATAGTACTGTTGCTTCGCCCATGTAATGATCGATAAATATTCAGGATGCGTTGGATCTCGAAACACTTTTAAAAACTCCTCGTATCCAGGCGGACCGCCGACATCCTCTGGCGGCGCGGTCCCTTCTCCATCAAGCAATGTGGGATAGCCAAAATAATAATCATCTACAATTTCTTCAAGTACCACCTGAATCCTCCAGTCGTCTCCAAAATCTAAAATAGTTATGCTTTTCAAGATACGCATCGATTTTAATACGCTCTGGTTGCTTGACCGTTTTACCCGCATAACTCTTCCCTTTATATTCCTCTATAATCGATTCATTGTCGGTAATAAAATAATCATCAATCTCCATACCAAAAGAATGATATGGGGATAGCGTGCTTTGAAAATTTGTGACGTTTTGGATTGTTTCATGCAAACGGTTAAATGTCGCACCAGCTGGTAAAACGATGCGTCGCCAAATAAGTGGTGTAATGTCTTCGAAAGACAGTTTTAAAATATATGCTTTCATATGTCACCCTTGTCCTTTCTTCTTATCAAACATTTTTCTTCGACTTACTTCCTATTGAATATTTTAACGCATACTATCCAATACATCGAAGAAAAGACCTCTCGCATGTTCAATGAACATGCGAAAGGTCACGCGTGAATAATTCAGGGTACTGTACAATAACCTAAACTAAATCACTTAATATCTACACCAAGTACAGACACAGTTAGCCGATTTGAAATGAATTCAGTATCTTGCCACGACAAAATATTTTCAATATAGCCTAATGTATCCACATTGGTTGGTCCAATAATACGCTGCAAGGCCAATAAATCAAATTGATAGCTTTTATTATCCGTAATAATTGGATATAAGCCCCCTATGGCAAGGGCTCCACCTTGTACAGGATTTTTTAGTATCCCATTTTCATTGTAATACTGTGATAAATAATCGGATCCCTTAGTGCTGATGTCAATCATGAACAACACGTTAAGCTCGGAACTTTCCACACGCACTTTATAAAAATCCTCGTAATGTACTTGGAATGCGTATGTTCCATTGTAATTATCGACGTTAAACAGTTCCTGTACTCGATTATTTCTGAAGGAATAGATATAAAAGATACCATATCCCCCACTCCCGCCTGTATCCATACTCACCATAATATCAGGGATGCCATCTTTGTTAAAATCGCCAAGGAACAACCGCCCGTTATATCCTGCGTTATTTTTCAGATGAACAGTTGTACTTTTAGTCGACCGGCCATCTTGAATCACAAGCGTAATATTATCAGCAAAGATACCTGGCGGCCCATTGAATTGACCATATAAATAGACGGTGTCTAAAACACCATCCCCGTTTACATCCCCCATCTTCATATCCAGCAATGTACGATTCCCGTTAACCTCAATCCCTCCTGCTCAAATATAATCGTTGTTCATTGTATGATATGTCGATAAGGGCTATTTGATTTTCTTCCAAGGAATAAGTATCTAATTCTTACACATACAAAAAAGACCTTCCCATGTTCAGTGAACGTGCGAATGGTCTTAGCTATTTAGAATAAAATATTTCATTTCAAATAAAACACCCCACCATTGACAACATCAATGCTAATCCTCGCTTCATACTGCTGGTCCATTGCTTCTTTCTCAATCTCATAACAATCCGGCTTGTTGTCCACCTCTTCATAAAAGTATTCCAATACCCTTCGATCCTTTTGCCATCTCTTCTTCGCTTCTTCCGCCCATGAATGATCAGCTTGTTCGATGAAAGTATCTATTACAGCATCCAATCGTTCCAGGGCACGAATCGGCTTGATAATATAAGGGACATGAAACGTATAACCCGAAATCGTTACATCTAAATCTAGCCCACTTAACGATTCCTGAAAGTCTTCTACTACATAGCCCGTTAGTAAATTAATGCCTAATGAATACAAAACTTCTTTCGTTTGATCACTTGAATATGTTACCTTATAATTCACACCTAACCAGGGAGTTAAAATCGTTTGTTGACCAGTTGTATCGGGGACTCGTTCATACATCTGTACAAAAGAACCCATCTCCTTTGTGACTTGAAATAGTTGGCTAAGCCGAGGTGAACCAAAGTGGACAACTTCCCCTTTGATGTTATCCACAAGCTGATTTTTATCTGTAATCAACGTTAGTTTTGCTGGACGAGGTTCTTCACCCGTACTAGCTAAATAGTGCCAGTAAAAGGGACGATTCATTATTTTTTTATCCATCTCAATCGTTAATTGAACGTCGATACAATGATTATTATTACTTAAAATCGGACAGTTGTTTTCATTGAAAAATTGTTGTATATACTTGTGAATTTGCTGTGGGTACATGTTTGTCCTCCTTCAAATCGATTCCTTGTAAGTGGATAAAATATCATCTAACTCACCCACTACTTGTTCAAAGACGCCAATTTTTATATGCAATAAATCCAATATATGGTCTTCGATTGTATGCTGAATGGCTAAATTGTAAATATGAACATCATGCTCTTGCCCTAAACGGTGAACACGCCCAATGCGCTGCTCTAACTTCATGGGATTCCATGGTAAATCGTAGTTAATAACATGGTGGCAAAATTGCAGATTAATCCCTTCACTACCCGACTCCGTTGCTATGAGCACCTGCGCTTGTTCTTTAAACAGTTGCTTCATCCACTCCCGTTTACTTTTACTGAACTTTCCATTGAACAACACACTTGAAATGCCTTTTGAATATAAATACTCCTGCAAATAGTTCTGACTCGCACGATATTCCGTAAAAAGAATGACTTTATCATTTGCTTGCGTAATGATTTCATAAGCCTTTTCTGCTTTTGAATGAATAGCGAGTTCCTTCAATCTCTCCATAATTTCTTCCATTGGAGTAATCGCTTCAGGTTGACTGCATTCTTGACGCATTTTGGTTAACGTTTCGTAGACAGCTTCTCTACTGCTACACATCTCCCTTTGGAGAGTCATTTTGGAGAATGCATTCGAAAAATAATCTAATTGCGAAATCATATCGTAGACTTCTTGCTCCGCTTCGGTAAAATCAATCGGTATAATTTCAACATGCCGATTGGTCCAATCAATGCCTGTATCCTGCCTCCGATTTCGCACCATTACTTGATGCACCAATTCCTTTAAAAATTCATCATGTTCTACAGCATGTTTACGCGCAGAAAATGCCGCTTGGAACGTCTCATAATTGCCAAGATGCCCTGGTTTTAATAATGATATGAGATGAAATAGCTCAAACACATCATTTTGAATCGGTGTGGCTGTTAACAACAAACAAAACTTCTTCTTTAAATTTTGGACAAACTCATAGCTTTTTGTCTTATGGTTTTTTAATTTATGCGCTTCATCAATAATAATTAAATCATATTCTTGCGCATAGATATTTTCTTTATGCGGGCTCCTTTTAGCCATGTCGATACTCATGACGACAATCGCATAGTAGTTCAAATCATAATTTTTCTTATAGGGGAAAGCCGGGATATGAAATTTTTGATTTAGCTCATCCGTCCATTGATTGACAAGAGAAGCCGGGGCTAAAATGAGTGCTTTTTTCACAAGACCCCTAATCAAATACTCTTTCAAAATCAAACCCGCCTCAATCGTTTTTCCAAGTCCCACCTCATCCGCCAAAATCGCTTTGCCATTCATCCTTTCAATGACCGTTTCCGCCACTTCTAATTGATGTTGAAGAGGCGTTAGGTTCGATAAATACTTTGGCGATTGTAGCCCTCTGAAATCGGTTATCAAAGTCGTTTTAGCAACCTCATAACTCATTTTATATAATGTCCAGTTATCCCATGCCTCACGATTTTCTAAACGTTCGGTAAAGCCTTCTTTCCATTCAGACGACCTTTCAATTAACATCTCTATCACCTCATACAACTTTTGCTGTCTTCTAAGGTTGTCCTAAAATGAAGTTCTTATGTGAATATAAAAGTATTGGAAATGTTATGTAATCGTTAGGATTCTTTCATTTTCCACCGTTTTTCTACTATACTAATCATAAGCAACTAGCGTGCTTAAAGTTAGTATAGAGGAGAATGGGTATGATTCGAAAGCATTGGAAGAAGCTACTTGTTCTTTTAGTCATAATCTTCTTGGTGATTCAAGTCATCGGTAGCTTCTTTTTCTACGAGTTAGCCATTAAACGAGGACCAAAAGATTTCTTGCAGAACAATGCAGATTTAGAAGTATCAGATCAAACAATGGAACTCTTTTTGAACGGAGATTGGATAGATTGGGTAAACGTGCAGCAATTTGAACAACTTACGTTAACATCACGTGACGGCTTACAACTGTCAGGCTACTACTTACCAGCCTCCAAGCCAACAGATAAAGTAGTCGTTTTAACACATGGCTATTTAGGTCACGCAAAACAAATGGGGCTATTCGGACAGTATTATCATAACAATCTGGGCTACAATATTTTCATGCCTGATGCTCGAGGACATGGCAAAAGCGAAGGGAATTATTACGGGTTCGGCTGGCCTGATCGGATCGATTTAATTGATTGGACCCAGGCTTTAGTGAAGAAGCTAGGGCCAGATAGTAAAGTAGTCTACCACGGTTTATCAATGGGTGCTGCAACTGTTTTAATGGCTAGTGGAGAAGATGAATTTCCTCACCAGGTTAAGGCTATTATTGCAGACAGTCCATATATGTCTGTCTATCAGTTATTCGCGTATCAAATGAACCGTATGTTTTATCTGCCGGCATTTCCATTGTTAGATAGTACTAGTTTATTAACGAAAATCAGAGCCGGCTATTCATTCAGAGAGGCCAGCGCATTGAAAGCTGTGGAGAAGGCGGATGTCCCGATTTTGTATATTCATGGCGAGAGCGATACATTTGTTCCGACGAAATTGACAAAGGAATTGTATCAGCAAACTTCAAGTGATGCAGAACTTTTTCTTGTTCCGGGTGCGAACCATGGGGAGTCTTTTGCGTTGGCACAGGATGAATACAAAGTGAAAATAGATCATTTTCTTAGTCGTAATAATAATTAGGGTTGAATTGCAGTGAGTATGAGTAAAATATTTAAGGTACCTGGTACTTTTCATTTATTTCTTGAGATATGATTTACTGCATAGAATATAGAATTGGAAGATTCGTGCACACAGTGGATTATGCTAAACTTTTAAAGGAAATAGTACTTCGGAATAGAATAATAAGCTATATGAAAGACAGGGGGTTAGTAGATGAAACAACGCCATGAAATCTTTTTCAAACAACTAGAAAGCTTTAGGGGCTACCTGCTGAAAGTAGCGGATGTTACTGAGGATGAAGCAGAAATTATTCCTAAAGGATTCAATAATAATATACGGTGGAATCTCGGTCACGTTTACGTGGAACAGTATATGTGGATTGAGACTTTAACTAAGGCCACGGTTGACATCCCCAAGCAATTCAACGAATGGTTTGGATGGGGGACTTCTCCAGATAATTTTACAGATGAAACACCTTCGCTCGAAGAATTAATGACTTTACTTAAAGGACAACTTACAGAAATTAAGGGGACATATGGCGATAGATTAGAAGAATTATTTCCACCAACGAAAATGTGGGAGATGACTTCCATTGAGCAAGTCCTTCTTTGGACAAATTTTCACGAGGGTATGCATCTACAAACTATCATAGATATTAAAAAGTGTATGAATGCTTAATTGGGAATTTTTGCGAAATTTATCCACCGCGATGTTAGATTCACCACTCGCTTTGGATGCATTAATTCGCGCCTGCCACATGGCCCGCAGTTAAACTAAAGTACCAGGTTCCAAAACAGTTTGGAGTTGTTTCTGAACCTAGTACTCAAAATTAATTGTCTGAGCGACTGGTACCGGATATTACTAGTTTATTAACGAAAATCAGAGCCGGCTATTCATTCAGAGAAGCAAACGCACTGAAAGTTGTAGAAAAGGCACATGTCCCGATTTTGTATATTCATGGAG
This sequence comes from Sporosarcina sp. FSL K6-2383, assembly GCF_038618305.1. Lineage (NCBI taxonomy): Bacteria > Bacillati > Bacillota > Bacilli > Caryophanales > Caryophanaceae > Sporosarcina > Sporosarcina sp. FSL K6-2383. The sequence goes on along the minus strand of NZ_CP152017.1, from coordinate 1,660,550 downwards.
AGAGCGATACATTTGTTCCGACGAAATTGACAAAGGAATTGTATCAGTAAACTTCAAGTGATGCAGAACTTTTTCTTGTTCCAGATGCGAACTATGGGGAGTCTTTTGCATTGGTGTAAGATGAAAATGGAAAGGTTTCTTAGTCGGTATATTGAATATTTACTAGAGTGAAGGATGTTCTATTGTTGCATAAAAACTATACCAGGTTCCGTGCGATTTCGGAGCCTGGTATAGTCTTTTTGAAGTGGGGAGCTGTAAATTCTTTACGTGTTACGACATGTGTTTTTCCAAGCTATCTACATAAATAAAAATGTGCAAAGGGGCTACCCTCTTGCACATTTTTATTTACTCTATTATTTCTGTTTCAATGAATATTTCGCGAAACCTTCTTCAGCTGGAGCTAGGTATTCAATACCGCTCCCTTCTTGAACAAAGTCTTTCGCTTTTCCGGACGTTTCGAATGTCACATTGGCATTTTCACCGAATGAAGCAAATGTCCAGTTACCATCCGCAGATGGGTCGATTGTGCCAAGGTCAATCATATAATCCATAATGACTTGACGGTTTTCATATGCATAATCGATTTTCTCAGTTGCATTGCGTACACCAGGGAAATTTCCGCTCGCACGGTAGTTATTCGTTACAACTATGAATTGTTGCTTTGGATTGATTGGTTTTCCATCATATTGCAAATTAACAACTCGATTCGCATTTTCGTTAACCGTGTCACCCGAACCATCATATTTTGCAGGTTGTGTCACGTCGAACTCATAAGTGACGCCATCGATAACGTCAAAGTTATACGTCGGGAATCCGACGTTAATCAAATCTTGCTCTTTCGTTGAAGCAGCGTCTATATGTTTAAATTGACCAGCTGACATTTCAAGCCATTCTTTAATGTCAGCACCTGTCATAACAAGTGCAAAAACTGTATTGTCATAGACATACAAATCTGCAACATTTTTAATCGCGATTTCGCCTGTAGCGATGTCTGTGTAATAGCTTGCGCCCATGCGACCGCCCGCTTTAAACGGTGCGCCCGCAGAAAGAATTGGAAGCTCTCCATATTCCGTTCCTTTGATTTGTTGCTCAACATACCATGTTTGGGCATTATTCAAAATCTGGATAGATGAATCATCTTGCACCAATGCAAAATAGCTAGTAATTGGTGCCGTTGTTTTTCCGACTGGGCCGCGGACATACTCAATTGTTCCTTCGTGTGCTTCTTTAACCGCATCAATTACTTTCTGAACGACTACGTCTGAATCTTTATTGATTTGGCGAATTTCACCTTTTCCACTTACAACTGCCCATTGTTCCCCATCTTTTTTCAGTTCAAGATCGATAATGCCTAAATGGTCACCAAATTTACCTGGCATAACGATAGGCGTACCGTTTAGTGTCCCTTGCTCTTGATTCACATTGGGAAGATCTTTGAAGTCTCCAGGGAATAATGCATGGTTATGCCCTGTAATAACTGCATCGACACCATCAAGCTCTGTTATTTGATAAGCAACGTTCTCTTCGCCAACTTCGTGGATTTCATTACCCATTCCAGTGTGTGCTAACACAACGATGACGTCAGCGCCTTGCTCCTTCATTTCAGGAATGAATTTCTCAACAGAGTTTGCTGCATCTTCAGCAGTCACATCTCCTTCAAGGAGTGTACGATCCCATTGCATGATTCCCGGTGTTACAACACCGATAACACCAATATTCAACGTATGTGCAGCACCTTGTCCATCGATAACTTCTTTTTCAAGAATTACATAAGGTGTGTAACGGTTCTTCTTCGTTACAGCATCATAAATGTTTGCATTCAACATAGGAAATGGAGCGTCATTCAACACTTCGTCTAAATAATCTAGACCATAATTGAATTCGTGATTCCCTAACGTACCGCCATCATAATCAAGTGATGCAAGTGCAGCTATAGCTGGGTGAAGTTCGCCTTTTTCAAGCTTGTCCACAGTTACTTTATAACCAGCTAGCGGCGTTCCTTGAATCAAATCCCCATTATCGAAAAGAAGATTGTTCGGATTTTCCGTGCGAGCTTGTTCAATAAGAATAGCCGTTTTCGCAAGTCCGATGTCATTTGATACTTTGTCTTGATAGTAATCGTAGTGTACAAAGTTCGTATGTAAATCAGATGTTCCCAAAATCCGAAGTGAAACCGAATCTTTGGAAACTACCGGGCTATATACTTTTACCATTCGGTGAATAATTTTTGTAGCTTGCGTTTTCGTTACCAATTGTTCAGGTTTGACTGTACCGTCTTCAAATCCTTGCAATAGTCCAAGTCCAACACCTTTGGCAAGCTCCTTCAAGCTGTTTGTGTCGAAAGTTTTGTGATCTTTAAATTTAGTCAGTATATCAGTAGCATACGTTTCATCAGTTTTGATGGCACGAGATGTGATAATAAATGCATGTTCACGTGTCAACTTTTGATCAGGTTTAAAATTACCTTCTAGCGTTCCTTTTACAAGGCCAGCTTTATACGCAGCCTCCACATACGGTGCTAGTTTTTCATTAACATCCTTAAATTGAGCCGTCGCGCTATTACTAGTTTCTAGTTTAAGTGCATCGACAACTGCAGTAACGAATTCACCACGTGTCACATTTTGCGCCTTGGTAGCTGCGCTTGCTTGTGTTGCGAACGACAAACTACTGAATGTAAGTGCCATGATAGCAATCCACAATCCGGCTTTTTTCAACAAAGACATTGTTCCATCTCCCCTATTCTTCAAATTATCCACCTGCTTTCACACGAATTACCCCTACCAAACCACTTGAATGATAGCGCTTCATCAGTAGCATAACATGGGTTTGTAACTTTTGGATAACATAATTGATGTTCATGAAAGAACAGTTCATATGAACTATTTCGGATTCCGAATAAAACCTATTAACCAAAAGGAAATTGAGTCTTATAACTTATTGAAATTAAATGAAAATTAGATTAAACGATGAATATCATGAAGCGTTAACATCGTCTTTCCATCCGTATACTCTTTCTTACACGAAGTGAATTACTTCTAACAAATGCTTTTTTGCCGTTGGATGTTTCATCATCATGGATGCTTCCATCATTTATAGTAATTCATATTAACCCCTTAATCCTATCAATGTTTCACTAGAGCAACAGGGGCGTTTACTAAAAAGTCTTACCCCTTAAAATATCTTTTTTAAAAGTTTTGTTTAAAATGGTTTAGCTTTATGAAAGCCGGGTATATAAATAATACAAGGCGAAACGACTAGGAAGAACGACATTGTAGACGAGCAACCTACAATGATTTCCTACGATGAACTGCACAGCCTTGGCGGAAAATTTGCTTTACTGAAGATTAGATACACTCGTCAGGAACTGAAAGACCCATGTTCCATTCACTGAAGTGTGAACTATGCAGTAGAAGAAAAGTTTTTTGTGGAAGTGCAACTTGATGCCTGATTACAAAAAGAAAATCACATTGAATAACATGTGACATTCCAAATTGAATCGGCCATATCAAACTGCACAGACGAGTCTTGGGTAACTGATCGTCAGGAAGAACAGTTTGTATGATTGAAAAAAACCAAATTTTCCGAGTGCGACTCCCTTTTGCAGAGGGATAGAAAAAGCATGGTCCCCGGGGGCCATGCTTTTTCTTGTGCTATTATTTCTGCACCGCTGGCTGATAATCGCCCGGAACATTGTTCATAGCGATGGATAAGCGATTCCAGCTATTAATGGTGTTGATTAAAATAATTAAATCTACATATTGTTTTTCATCAAAGTGATTACGCACTTTTTTATATAATTCATCATCTACTCGACTTGTTGCAACGAGTGTCACAGCTTCGGTTAATTCTAATACAACTCGTTCAGCCTCACTATAAAAAGGTGCTTCGCGCCAAGCTTTGAGGCAGTAGATACGCTGTTCGGTTTCTCCAAATGCACGAGCATCCTTTGTATGCATATCTAGGCAATAGGCACAGCCATTCAATTGGGATGCTCGGATTTTAATGAGTTCAATCAATAGCACGTCAAATCCAGTTTTCTTCGCATAAGCCTCGAACTGTAGCATAATTTTATAAGCCTCTGGGGCTACTTGTGCCGCATTGATCCGTTGTTCCATCATTACACACCCCTTTTCATCAATCACGCCCCCGGCGTGATTGCGTCCGGATTTTGAATTGAGCTTGCTCAATTAACTCCCTTCAAAATCCGTGACATCCGCCGGAGGCTTGGGCCAACAGGATGTTGGTTACTCAGACGTTGTCGCAGGACGCGACGAAGTTAGTCTGAGTTCCCCCTATTCAGCCCGGGTTTGAACCCCCGCTGAATTACAAATCTAGTTCGCCTTCATCTCGCCACTTATACAAGTGGGAGACTTCTGTAGCTGACGCTTCGCTTGCAGTACAAAAGGATTTGCTGAATGAAGTTAAAATTTTGATCCACCGTATCCGTGCTCATCGAGTAGTTCCCCGAAACTTTTATTTTTTTCACGTTCTTTACGTTCCTGACGAACTTGCTCTTGGCGCTGTTCTTCTTTTGCTTGTTCAGCAGCAGATAATTGCTGTTTCGCCGCCTTCAATTTCGCAAGAACATCATCGTCAAGTGCATCTGAAAGTGTTAAGCCCTCATTTTCTATCTTTTTCGGGTGTGTTGGTGTTACTTGTTTACGTTTTTTAGCCATTTCCTCTCACCTGCTTTCAGTCATGGTCGCGTAACAATCGTTGCGACACCTTGTCCTCCACCGATGCATAGCGTTGCGAGTCCAGATTTGGCGTCTCGACGCTGCATTTCATGAAGAAGTGTGACGAGAATCCGTGCACCACTTGCACCGATTGGATGGCCAAGTGCGATTGCTCCACCATTAACGTTGAGTTTTTCTTTATCAAATCCAAGTTCTTTATCGACCGCAATCGATTGTGCTGCGAAAGCTTCATTTGCTTCAATCAAATCAATATCGGCTAGTTGTAAATTGGCTTTCCCTAGTGCCTTTTTAACAGCTTGTACAGGACCGATCCCCATAACTGCAGGATCGACACCCGCATTACCATTTGCCGCAATCGTTGCGAGCGGAGTCAAGCCAAGCTCGTCTGCCTTTGCTTTTGACATGATAACTAGTGCGGCTGCCCCATCGTTAATGCCAGAAGCATTTCCTGCCGTAACACTACCGTCTTTCTTAAATACTGGACGCAATTTTCCCAACTTATCCGCGGTTGTGCCAGCTTTGACGTATTCATCTGTATCAAAAATAATTGGCTCGCCTTTTCGTTGCGGAATAGCAACTGGCACAATTTCATCTTTAAATACGCCCGCCTCAATAGCAGCAGCTGCTTTCTGCTGTGACTGTGCAGAAAATGCATCCTGTTCTTCACGTGTAATCGCATAGTGGTCACATAAATTTTCAGCTGTAATACCCATATGATAATCATTAAATGCACACCATAAACCATCTGTAATCATACTGTCGATGATTTTTTGATCCCCCATTTTAAAGCCTTCTCTTCCATTTTTCAATAAGTAAGGTGCTTGACTCATATTTTCCATGCCGCCTGCAACAATAATGTCTGCATCCCCCGCGATGATGGCTTGACGTGCTAAGTGGACAGCCTTTAACCCCGAGCCGCACACTTTATTAATCGTTAAAGCCGGAACGGTTTCAGGCAATCCCGCTTTAATGGCTGCTTGACGTGCCGGATTTTGACCAAGTCCTGCTTGTAGTACATTCCCCATGATGACCTCATCGACACTGTCAGACGCCACTCCTGCGCGCTGCAACGCCTCTTGAATAGCAGTTGCCCCAAGATCTGTTGCTGCTACATCTTTCAGTGAACCTAAAAATGAACCGATTGCAGTTCGAACTGCACTGACAATCACAACTTCTGTTGACATTATTTTTCCCCCATTCTCTTAATTACGTTGCCTGTATACGCATCCCTCAGTACAATATACTAGAGGAGGGATGATATGTTCATTTTACCAAAAAACGTTACGATTATCGAGGTCGGTCCACGAGATGGACTGCAAAATGAAAAAAAATATGTCGAAACAGAGCAAAAACTAGAATTCATTCAGGCACTTCAAGGGGCAGGCATTACAGAAATGGAACTAACTTCATTCGTATCGCCGAAGTGGGTACCGCAAATGGCGGACGCTAAGGATATCATTGCTAACACGCCGCAGGTCGGACAACAATTCGTACTGACGCCCAATGCAAAAGGTGTCGAGCTAGCGCTCGAAGCAGATGTACAAAGTGTCGCGGTGTTCGTAGGGGTCAGTAATTCATTTAACAAAAAAAACATTAACCGTTCGACGGATGAAAGTATGGCTGCGCTTGAACCGGTCATTGCTAATTTAAAAGAAGCAGGTATTTTTGTCCGTGCTTGTATTTCTACTGCATTTTATTGTCCGTATGAGGGGAAGATAGATCCTAAAGATACACTCGCCCTATGCCGGCGCTTCGAAACTTTTGGGGTCGATGAATTAAGCGTGGCGGATACGATTGGTATGGCCAATCCACAGGAGAGTTATAACTTGTTTAGCATGTTGAAGGACGAACTTCCTGATATGCTCATGACAGCGCATTTTCATGATACGCGCAAAATGGCGATTGCTAATATTTTTGCTGCGCTACAGGCTGGAATTGATCGTTTTGACACATCGGCAGGTGGACTGGGCGGCTGTCCATTTGCACCCGGCGCGACAGGGAATGTAGCGACAGAGGATGTCGTACATATGCTTGATACACTTGGTATTACAACGGGCATTGATGTAAAAAAGATTTGTGAAGCAGTCAAAATGATTGCACCACATGTTTCACGGCCAATTGATACTGCTATGTACAGATTATTTGAAAACGGACAACTGTAAGGGGGGAGTGACGATGAGACGGCGTGCTCTATATATTACCGGTATACTTTCTGGTATTTTCACGACGTTGCTAACTATTTTCGGCATTCTTCTAACGAATAAAATGATGTTTTTGAAGCCGAAGAATCCTGATTTAATCATGAGACGTGAGATTTTGTCGAGACGTTTTGATGAATATTGGTATGAGACGGTGTGCAAGGATGATATGTGGATTGAATCACCGAACGGTTATCGTTTAAAAGCAGTCTTTTTAAAACCGCTGGAGACGACAAGGACCGTTGTCATTTGTCATGGTGTTACCGAAAATAAAATCAATTCAATGAAATATGCCCGTCTCTTCGAAAAGCTCGGCTTCAATTCTGTCGTGTTTGATCATCGACGGCATGGGGATTCTGGCGGTAAAACAACGAGTTTTGGCTATTATGAAAAAAGTGATTTGAAAGCAGTTGTCCAAGCGGTTCGCGAACGAATTGGCAAACGTGCATTGCTCGGTATTCATGGAGAGTCTATGGGAGCAGCTACGGCTATTTTGTATGCAGGCACTTATGAAGATGAAGCAAATTTTCTTGTGGCAGACTGCTCATTTTCCGATTTCACTGAACAAATTCTTCATATGTTACGGCTGGAAACCCCACTGCGTACTGCGATGGTTATCCGAATCGGCAATTTATTTTTGAAGATGCGTGATGGCTATTCGACGAATCTTGTTTCACCACGAGAGGTCGTTAAAAATATTACAATCCCTGCGCTGTTCATCCATAGCATGGAGGATGATTTCATCTTGCCTTACATGACTGAAGAATTGTATGAGGCAAAAGTTGGAGATAAAATGCTAAAATTATTCCCAAAAGGTGCTCATGCCAAATCATATAATGATAACCCATTCCAATATGAATTGACGGTTCGAGAATTTTTAGCTCGTTTTGGTTTTTCACAATGAAGAATTTCCCCACTTCGTGTTGATTATGAAGTGGGGCATTCTTGTGCTCAAAATAATCTTTTTTCTAAATAATACTGTTGAAAATCTTTAGTCGGATGTTCTTCAATAATGCCGACGATTTGATAGCCATACTTTTGATAAAAATCGGGGGCTTGAAAGCTGAAAGTATCTAGTTGAATCAGTTTACAATTATTTTCTCTTGCCGTTTTTTCTATCTGATCCAATAATTTTTTTCCGTAGCCTTTGCCTCTCAGTGATTCATCAACCCATAAAAAGTCGATATGCAGATGATACCAAAATATAGTCCCTGTGATTCCCCCGAGTATTTCTTCCTCTTCATTTCTAAGCATAAAGCTAATATTTTTAACTGGATGCTTTACTTCATCAGGTATTTTAGACAGATTATGTTTAATAACCTTTTTTCTAATATAGTCACTATCTTCCTGATTCCACTGCTGATTAATTTGCATATATTTACTCCTCTTTAAAAGTCAGAATTTCATCTTAACATATTGTGTGAAAGTATAGCTAATTTATTGGTAATAAAAAAACCACTCTTCTGTTAATCCCTAACAGAAAAAGTGGTCGATTACATGATGATTATTTCTTTTTCATACCTTTGTCACTAGCTTTGTTCATTTGTGCCATCATTTGATTGATTTTCTTTTGTGATGGCTTTTGCCCCATTTGCATCATCATCATACGTAACATTTCTTCATTAATCGGCGGGTTGTCTTTCAAATATTTCATCATATATTGACGTGCAATGAAAAATCCAAGTGCCACACCTGCTGCTAGCGCAACGATGACTATTATAATCCACCAAATTGTTCCCATCGTTAATTACCTCCTTCACTTCCATCATTCGAGTGTACTCCACCATGATGGATTATACAGTATAGCGGTAGTGAATGGCAATGGTACTACATGAAAAATTCCTTTCATGATATACTGGCAATATCGAAATATTTTTCTGAAAGAAAATAAAGGAAAGGATGTTAGCCATGAGCGAACAGCTTTTGCAACAAATTTTGATTGAGTTTAAAGAAATGAGAACTGAAATGCAAGAGTTTAAGACTGAAATACAAGGATTTAAAACCGAAATGCAAGGGTTTAAGACTGAAATGCAAGGATTTAAAACCGAAATGCAAGGGTTTAAGACTGAACAACAAAGCATGAAAGTACAGCTTGATGAAAATACACAACTGACACGTGCTATCTTTGACAGACAAGAAGAAACAGACGCCAAGCTGGAAAACTTAACAATGGATGTCCACAAACTGCATGGCGAAGTAGCAGAAATAAAAGATATTTTGGATTTCACGTATCAAAAAACAACTCGAAATGAATTGGAAATCTATAAGTTGAAAAAAAATACCGACATGCATGTTCATGAATAACACAAGAGCCACGTAAAAGAGACCCACCAACACGCAAGCGGACCTCTTTTACGTGACTCTATTTATGTTCATAAAAATACGTTTTCTTCCCTCATGCGAAGATCCGCATATTTAACTGGCTTTAACCAGCCCCACTCCCCCTGTCCATCCATTACAGCAAAGAAACGGTCGCCCGAGCCGGATAAGGCAACGAACAGATCAAGGTCCAGCATACGAGAGCCGTCACAAAACACGTTTAATGAATAGGATGAACGTGAGATGAGGATAGACCCCTTAACGGGATGCGTCAACTTATATTCACCATCTCGGCACTCAATGGATGTGAAGCCTTTACCAAGATTCGTCACGATCGCTTCATTGATTAATTCCTCTTCCAGTCGATCACATAAATAATCCACTTCTCGCATACAATCATGTTGCTGTCCATCTTCTTTCAAGAGGTCATACAATAGCCTTTCACGTCCAATGACGAATGGCTGGTACATTTCTTTCACTTTGTAAATTCCGTATGATCGCAATTTCGCCACCCCCTATTACTAAGGTACATTGTTTGGAATGAAAAGGCTGTCATATTGCGGAATAGAACAGCACTATTATTGTCGGAAAAGATAGATAAGTTAAGGTGCTATAAAAAACGTTCCATTATCCCTATTACTATGGGTTAATGGAACGTTTTTATTTAATTAATTACGCCAAGGCGTAATTGCGTCCAAATTTTGAATTGCGCTCGAGGCCTACAGGATGTAGGATGTAGGTCATGCAGTCATTGCGACAGGACGTCGCGAACTTAAACTGCCTTCCTTAACTCCCCTCAAAATTTGTGACATCCTCCGGAGGACTACTAACTTACTTCAGCAAAGGTTTTCTGCTGAAGTGAGTTAGTTATTGAATAGTGCTTTCACTTTTGCAATAACATTTTCTTCTGTGAAACCGAATTCTCTAATTACTGTTTCACCAGGCGCACTTGCACCAAATGTATCGATAGCAATAATTGCACCTTCGTCACCAACATATTTATGCCAGCCTAGTGATACAGCCATTTCGATACCAAGACGTTTTTTAACAGACTTCGGCAAGACGCTTTGCTTGTATGCTTCATCTTGCTTCTCGAAAAGATCCCAAGAAGGCATAGAGACAACAGCTACATCGATACCGTCGGCTGCCAATTTCGCTTGTGCAGCAACAGCTAATCCTACTTCAGAACCCGTTGCAATCAAAATTGCATCTGCTTGTTCTTTTGTAGCAGGTGAAACTGTGTAGGCACCTTTTTTAACGCCTTCCATTGCCAATTCAGCAGATTTCGCTAGTGTCGGCAAGTTTTGACGTGATAGAACGAGTGCAGTTGGTGTACTTTCTGATGACACTGCAATATTCCATGCAGCTGCTGTTTCGTTCGCATCTGCTGGACGGATTACTGATAGACCTGGCATTGCACGAAGTGAAGCTAACTGCTCAACTGGCTCGTGTGTTGGACCATCTTCTCCAACTGCTACACTATCGTGTGTAAATACGTATGTGACAGGAACACCCATAAGTGCTGACAGTCTGATTGCTGGGCGAACATAGTCACTGAATACGAAGAACGTACCGCCGAATACATGTAAGCCACCGTGAAGAGCCATACCGTTTAGCGCTGTACCCATAGCAAATTCACGTACACCGAACCAAATATTGCGGCCAGAGTAGTCCGTTGGAAGGAAATCGCCTGCGCCATTGATTGTTGTTTTGTTAGAACCAGCAAGGTCTGCACTTCCTCCAAAGAATGACGGCAGCATTTTTGCAATCGCGTTGATAGCATCACCAGATGCAGAACGCGATGCATGTGATGTACCCGCTTCATACGCTGGCAAAGAATTTTCAAAGTCAGCTGGTAGTTTACGGTCAATTGCATCTTTCAACTGCTGGGCAAGCTCCGCATGTTCAGTCTCATATTGAGTGAATAGCTCTGTCCATTGTTGTTCCTTTTGAGCACCTAGTGTTTCAGCTGCTTGTTGGAATGTCTCGTAGACACCTTCAGGTACATGGAAATCTTCTTCAAATGTCCATTTATAGTTTTCTTTTGTTAGTTTCGCTTCATCCGCACCAAGTGGCATTCCGTGTGCGTCTGATTTTCCAGCTCTGTTCGGTGAACCAAAACCAATAACCGTTTTCACTTCAATAATTGTTGGACCACCCGTGTTACCTTTTGCAGCTTCAATCGCTTGTGAAACTTCAGCGACATCGTTACCGTCTGCCACTCGGATATAATTCCAACCGTATGATTCAAAACGCTTACGTGTATTTTCAGAGAATGACATGCCAAGATCGCCGTCAAGTGAAATATCATTACTATCATAAAGTACAATTAATTTGTCCAATTGTAAGTGTCCTGCAAGAGAAATAGCCTCTGCCGCAACACCTTCCATTAGATCACCATCACCACAAAGCGCATACGTAAAATGGTCAACAACGTCGAAATTAGGTTTATTGTATGTAGCAGCAAGATGTTTTTCTGCCATCGCCACACCAACTGCCATTCCAATTCCTTGACCTAGTGGACCAGTTGTTGCTTCAACGCCAACTGTGTGGCGGTATTCTGGATGACCTGGAGTTAAAGAGCCCCATTGTCTAAAGTTTTTAAGCTCTTCCATCGGAAGACCATAACCACCCAAATGAAGTAGGCTATATAAAAGCGCCGAACCATGCCCCGCTGAGAGGATAAAGCGATCGCGGTTGAACCATTGTGGATTTGAAGGGTTGTGGTGCATGTGTTTTGTCCAAAGCGTGTAAGCCATTGGTGCTGCGCCCATCGGTAATCCCGGATGCCCTGAATTTGCTTTTTCAATTGCATCGATGGATAGTGTACGGATTGTATTAATTGCTAACTGATCAATCTGTTGAGTCATTGTATACTTCCTCTCCCGTAAAATCTATTTTTCTACAACTCCTAGTTTAGACAATTTGCGCAATGATTGCAAAGGTCAGTTCAAGTATTTGCTATTGCGAGCTTGTTTCACCTTATCCGGTGTCACATCATTGCCATCAGGATCGATTATTTTGACCTGCTCAATTGTACCACGCATGGACGACCTGAATGTTTCCAAGTATTCCTTGCGCAGAAGCGTTTGTTCCTTGGCTTCTTCAAGTGTTAAGCCGGTTGTTTTTGATTTTTTTGAAAGTTCATTAATGCGGTTCATTTTTTCTGGTAATAACATTTGTCTTCCTCCATTTTGTTTCTTGAATACATAAAACGTATACAAAAAGAGCAGAAAGTGCAACCAATCAGCCTTTCTGCTCCCATTCATATTCTTTAAAACGACGATGGACGGTTGCTTTACTAATGTCATGCCCAAGTCCTTTTAACACATCTGTAATTTCTTCATAAGTGAGTCCTTTTGCCCGAAGTGTCACAATTTCCTGGACAGGCACTTCCAGTCGTTCACGACCTTCTGCATTGCCTCTATTTCTCAAGTTACGCTCAGGACGATAACCTTCTCGCACTGCGCGTTTCATCCCCCGCCTAATTTTAGCATTATGTAATTTGCGTTGATATTCCTCGACAATCGCTAAGATTTCAAGCAACATCGTGTCCATTTCGTTCAGTGCAATTGGACCGCTATCATTCCGTGAATAAATAGCTGTATTCGTTTTCGCTAGCAAATGCAACACAGCCATCCGTGCATTACCGCGCCCTAGTCTTGTTTCATCTTGGATTAAAACTGCATCGACTTCTTCATCACGAATAAAATCTAGTAAACCCAGTAGCCCTTCACGATCAATATCAAAACCACTATGTTTGTCCTTGAATACGCCTTGCACATCCAGACCGAGTTCCTCTGCCAACTCGACGAGTTCTTCTTCCTGTCGTACAAGTGACATTTCCTGTGCATCCTTTTCTGTACTGACCCGACAATAGAGCGCACATGTCTTCCCTTCATTCACCGATCATCACCTGCAAGCTGCGTTATTACTTTAAAGTCCTCAACGATTTCAAAGGTTGGTAAAATCAACTCTTCTCCTGTTCTGATTGTAACAGTTGGAAGATCATTTAACCGCATCACTTCTTTCATCCATTGATCCTTAGACGTATTTTCTGCATGATGAAGCGCAAGCCCCCAAAGTGTATCGCCCTCCATCACTGTAATTTCTGTAATCGTGTGCTCTTTCAAAGATTTCGTAGTACCTATAATTGCAAAACCCATACATAAGGCAATAAGTAGTAAAATATAGCTGTTATTTTTAATAAAAGTCATGATAATCCCCCTCTAGAATGTTTGTTCGGAATACTTGTTCTTAGTATAGGAAATATAAAAACAAATGTCAACAGTTTTTTAGAACCTGTGTTTGCCATTTATTCGCAATGCTGATATACTGAACATATTGAAATAAGACGACTGTTCGTGACTAGCTTCACGACTTTCAAAAATGAGTAGAATATGAGTTAAGGGGTGAATGGAATGAAAAAAATTTCGAAGAGGCAGGAAGACATTTTGTCCTTCATTAAAGCTGAAGTAAAGAAAAAAGGTTATCCGCCATCCGTAAGAGAAATTGGTGAAGCTGTTGGTCTTGCATCTAGTTCGACTGTTCATGGTCATCTTGCACGATTGGAAAGTAAAGGCTTCATTAGGCGGGATCCTACAAAACCAAGAGCTATTGAAATTCTTGATCCGGATGGCTTAGAAGCGATGAAACCAGGTGTTCTCAACGTTCCGCTAGTTGGCAAGGTGACAGCAGGTTTACCGATTACTGCAATTGAAAATATCGAGGAATACTTCCCATTACCAGAATCATTTGGGACAACCGAGGACAAACTCTTTATGCTTGAAATTGTTGGAAACAGTATGATTGAAGCCGGCATTTTAAACGGCGACCATGTTATCGTCAAACAGCAACAAACCGCACAAAATGGTGAAATCGTTGTGGCGATGACTGAGGATGATGAGGCTACAGTGAAGCGTTTCTTTAAAGAGAAGGATTATTTCCGTCTTCAACCTGAGAACTCTTCAATGGATCCTATCATCGTTGACAATGTATCTATTTTAGGTAAAGTTGTTGGTGTCTATCGTTATATCCACTAAATCTATCTATGTAAAAGAGCTGTTCCCTTTGAATGGGAACAGCTCTTTTGGTGTGGAAGGATAGGTTTTGGCGACAAATCTTACCGTTTAATCAAACCATCAACTATCAGCTTCTCGACTGAAGACAGCACTGCCGCTTTCACATGCTCATACGTCAATCCACCCTGCACATAGGCTGTGTATGGCGGTCTGATTGGGCCGTCAGCCGTCAATTCGATGCTTGAGCCCTGGATGAACGTTCCCGCCGCCATGATGACGTCGTCAGTGTAGCCAGGCATATACGATGGCTCTGGCGCGTAATGCGCATTGATCGGCGAGTTGGCTTGGATTGTTCGACAGAAAGCAATCATTTGGTCGGCGTTAGCAAAGGATACCGATTGGATTAAATCTGTTCTTTTCTCTGTATAATGAGGCGATGTCGTCAATCCAAAATCTTCAAGCAGCGCTGCTGTAAATAGCGCCCCCTTCACCGCTTGACTAACAACGTGTGGCGCAAGGAAGAAGCCCTGGTACATCTCTAGCAGTGTATCTAGTGATGCCCCAGCCTCCGCCCCAAGTCCCGGTGACGTCATGCGATAAGCACATTGTTCAACAAGATCGGCACGTCCCGCAATGTAGCCACCTGTTCGTACAAGTCCACCACCAGGATTTTTAATGAGCGAGCCTGCCATTAAATCAGCTCCTACCTGCGTCGGCTCTTTCTCCTCAACAAATTCCCCATAACAATTATCGACGAATACGACAACTTCAGGATTAATCGCCTTTACTTTATGAACCATTTCACCAATTTCATCTACCAAGAAGGATGGACGATCCGAATAGCCTTTCGATCGTTGAATCCCAATCATTTTCGTTTTACTATGCATATTTTTGATAACTTCATCAAAATCGACAGAACCATCTTCATTCAGGTCAATATGCTTATATGAAATGCCGTAATCTTGTAATGAACCGGTATCTTTCCCTTTACCGGATACAATGGATTCCAACGTATCATACGGTTTCCCTGTAATATAAAGCAGCTCGTCTCCAGGGCGCAAAATACCGAAGAGGCTGATGGAAATCGCATGTGTCCCAGAAATAATTTGATTGCGCACGAGACAATCCTCCGCCCCGAACACATCAGCATAGACCTGTTCCAGCACGTCACGACCACTATCATCGTATCCATAGCCCGTAGAGCCTGTGAGATGAAAATCACTCACCATATTTTTTCGGAACGCTGCAAGCACTTTCCGTTGATTGTAGAATGCTATTTTTTCAACAGCTTTAAAAAACGGAGTAAGCTTCTCTTCGATTGCTTCCGCTTTGGCAAATAATAATTCATCTTGTTGTTCCAACATCATGTTAATTCCTCATTCCGTTTCAATAGTCACTTCATTATCTTATCAGTCTGTTCGTATAGGTCAATCATTATAGGACTTTGCTTGAAATTCAATCATAAGAAAAGCGGAACGAGGTGACAATCCCCGTTCCGCTTTTCTACATTACTCTTCATCTTTCAAAATTACTGGTTTCGCTGGGACATAAGTAGAAATCGCATGTTTGTAAATCAATTGCTGTTTGCCATCTGATTCAAGTAAAACAGTATAATTGTCATACGATTTAATAAGTCCTTTCAATTGAAATCCGTTGAGTAAAAATACCGTTACAAATGTGTTATTCTTTCGTAACGAGTTTAAAAAAGTTTCTTGCATGTTGCCCTGTGCCATACGTGGAATCCTCCTGTTGGTATGCTTATATTTCTCCTACTCCCCTTACCTTATTCGCTTTCCATGCGCAAAATCCTGCATAATTGTCAAAATTCCCTGAACGATTTCTATAGTCCCCAATTGTGCATCGAACCAATCCACTTCTAGCTTGTTGCGAAAGTAAGTCATTTGTCGTTTTGCATAATGACGTGTATTTTTTTTAATCAGTTCAATAGCCTCATCAAGCAACAGGTTTCCTTCAATCATTTGATGAAGTTCCTTATAGCCAATTGCTTGAACAGATTGCATATCCCGAATACCCGCATCCCATAAGTTTTTCGCCTCTGCAAACAATCCTTTGTCCATCATCATGTCTACGCGGCGATCAATTCGCTCATACAGCACTTCACGATCCATCTCAAGACCAATTAGCAGATGATTGTAAAGCCCTTCATGCCCTGCATTCTCTTCATGATCACCTTTTGTTTTACCCGTCACTTCCATAATTTCAAGAGCACGCACAAGTCGGCGATGATTATTCGGGTGAATTTTTTCAGCACCTGCCGGATCGACTGCCACCAGCCTTGCATACAAAGAGGCAGCCCCTTGCTCTACCAATTCCTGCTCTAGTCGTTGTCGCACCGCGAGATCTGCCGCCTCTTCTGTAAAACGGAAGTCATAGAGCACGGATTGCACGTATAAACCTGTCCCTCCCGCAATAATCGGTGTCTTGCCACGATCTTGAATATCCTTAATCCAATGACGTACAGCCGTTTGATATTCTGCTACCGAAAAGGATTCGTTTGGTTCTTTCACGTCGAATAAATGATGCGGGACACCATCCATTTCCTCAACAGTAATTTTTGCGGTTCCAATATCAAGATTTTTATACACTTGCATCGAGTCACCGTTAATGACTTCCCCACCAATAGCTTTGGCAAGTGCCACACTTAAAGCCGTTTTCCCCGACGCTGTCGGCCCTACAATGGCAATGACTTCCGGTCTCTTGCTCATCGTTGCTCTATCCAATTAGACACAGCTTTAAACACATCTTGACGATTATTTTCATTAAGCATTTCATGTCTACCACCTTCAAATAGCATCACCGTCACATCTTCAATGCCTGCGCTATCATAATGCTGCGCTGCATTCCAAACCCCTTTCCCATGATTACCCACGGGATCCTCAATTCCTGAAAACAACAATATCGGCAAGTCTTTAGGAATGGTGTTAATTTCATCAGTAGCATGTACTTTTCCGATCCCTTCGAATAAATCCGCGAAAAATTTTGTCGTTGGTATAAAACCACAGGCCGGGTCAGCTTCATATTGTGCTACAGCCTTCGGATTATTCGCTAGCCAGTCGAATGGTGTTTTCGGATTTTGTACAGATTTATTGAAACTACCAAACAGTAATTTATTCAAAAAATGATTGGGTTGATCGAAGCCATTTTTCTTACCATGTACATAAGCCAGCACCTGTCCTGCCAAGCGACTTACTCCTGGGTCCCCACCTGTGCCTGAAAATATTGCTAAATCCACTTCGTCACCGTGTAACTGTACATATCTGCGTGCAACAAACGAGCCCATACTATGCCCGAATAATATGAAACGATTAGTCGGATATTGCGTCCGCAATGCTGTTACAATCTCATGGACATCCTGCACAATGCGTTCAAAACCACCTGTATCTGCAAAATGTCCTAATGTACCGTTCAATTCAGCCGTTTTGCCATGTCCTCGGTGATCATGCCCTGTGACGATATAGCCCTGTCCCGCTAAATAATGCGCAAACTCCACGTATCTACCAATATGCTCGGCCATACCATGCAGCAAATGGATATGCCCTTTTGGCTCACTAGTAGGCTGTAAGATGAACGCATGGATTGCAAAACCGTCCGTCATTTCCATTGTCAGGTCCTTCATAATCATCCTCCGTCCTGTTATTTTCACATGACACGTTTAAACATTCTCTCAAGTTCATATGTGGTGAAATGAATGAGTACAGGTCTTCCATGTGGACAAGTGAAAGGATTTTCACATTTCGATAAATCATCCAGCAGCATCTCCATATCCGCTACTGTCAAATAATGATTGGCCTTGATAGAGCGTTTACAACTCATCATAATAGCAGCTTCCTCACGTAGTTTGCCGATATCCACTTTACGTTTTTCCAACACTTGTTCAATGAGTTCTTCGATAATCTCCGTTTCCTGTCCTGCTGGAAACCAGGATGGATATTCCTTTACTGTATAAGAAGCAGGACCGAATTCTTCAAGAAAAATACCAACATCCTGAAGTAATGTGACATTTTCCTGGATTTTCGTTTTATCATCGGCTGAGTAATGAAACATCAGAGGGAGCAATAGTAACTGGCGCTCTCCGTGATTTGGTTTTGCCAACTGATCTCGGAAAAACTCATATTTTATGCGTTCTTGCGCAGCATGTTGGTCAATCATAAAAAAGCCATCTTCGTTTTGTGCCACAATATACGTCCCATGCACCTGCCCAACTGGAACGAGTGAAGGAAACTTTTTTTCTGGCTCAATCACTGGTGGCTCAGAAGCAACTGACGCTTCATTGACCGTCCAAAGGGGTCGTTCACTGACATTCTCTTTGGTTTCCAACGCTTCATATGGTTGATTGGTTGTGGCTCGCTCTGGCTCACTCTTCGGTAAACTCTCTGGGATTGGAGAAGATTTTACAGTATGGAATGAATCCCATATATTCACTTGCTCTGACTGGATTTTCTTAACCGGCTCTTTTTTTATCGCATCTGGCACGATAACGCTTTTTTTAATCGCGTCACGCACTGCTTCTTTAATAACGGTCAACAGATCCCCTTCCTTACTCATACGAATATGCTGTTTGGAAGGATGAACATTGACATCTGTTAAAAAGGGGTCTCCCTCGACATTAATGACAGCGACTGGTGCCCGCCCAATCGGCAAATAGGTGTGAAATGCGTCCAGTACAATATGATTGACGGCGTGACTTTTCACCCATCTACCATTGACGATTAGCGTCATATAATTTTTCGACGCGCGGGTCATTTCTGGTAATGTCACGTAGCCATGTACACTGTAATCCGCGTTTCCACCCGAAAAAGGGACCATTTTTTTGGCAACTGCAATGCCGTATATATCCGAAAGAACGCGACGTTGATCACCATTGCCAGAAGTTTGTAGTAACACTTGGCTATGATGCGAGAGCTTGAATGCAATTGACGGATGGCTAAGTGCCAATCGATTGACGAGGTCTATCGTATGGCCAAGCTCCGTTTGGATGGTTTTCATATATTTTAAACGTGCGGGCGTATTAAAAAATAATTGAGAGACGGTAATGTCCGTCCCTTTACGAAACGCAGCGTTATCATGCTTCGTTAAACGCCCGCCATCCATCTGGACTTCCGTTCCAGACGTTTCCCCATCCGACGTCCACATACTAATTTTGGAGACAGAGGCAATACTAGCGAGTGCTTCTCCTCGAAAACCAAGTGTTCGAATGCGGAACAGATCATGATCGTTGGTAATTTTACTTGTAGCATGACGCTCAAAGGATTGGACGGCATCCTGCCGCGACATCCCTTTCCCATTGTCGGTCACGCGAATGGACGTCAGGCCGGCTTCCTCTAGTGCGATTTCTATGACTGAGCTGTCTGCATCTATGGCGTTTTCAACGAGTTCTTTGACGATGGATGCTGGACGTTCAACGACTTCACCCGCTGCAATTTTATTCGATAACGTATCGTCCATCACTTTAATGATATCCATCCGAATCACCCTTTCTATCAATTACGCCTTGGCGTAATTGTGTCCGGATTTTTTTCGAGCTTGAGGCCTACAGGAAGTAGGTCATGCAGTCGTTGCGAATCGAACAGCAATGGGTTCGATTTGCCATATTTCTGCGTTCTTTGCAGAAATTAAGGCACTTCCTTTCAGGACGTCGCGCACTTAGACTGCCTTCTTAAAGCTCCATTAAAAATCCGTGATATCCGCCGGAGGCTTCATCTGAATTCAGCAGGCGTTTGAACTACTACTGAATGAAATGCTCTTACATTCATCCCATCACTTATTGATACGGGGTTTTCCGCTGAGTTCAGATGAACTAAGCTTTTCTTTCATATCGTAAATGTATTGGAATGCTTGAAGTGGTGTCATATTCAATACATCATACCCTGCTAAAGCTTCGAGCACTTGCTGTTCTACAGCTGAGTGTGCTGGCGGCTCTTCTTTTGATAAATCATCAAAAAAGGTGAGTTGCTGCGGCTCGTCTGCTGGCGTAACTACTTTGTCTGCACTTTCAAATGCGGACAGTAAGTTTTTTGCCCGTTCCAATAGTGGTGCTGGAAGTCCCGCCAGTTCCGCCACGTAAATTCCATAGCTTTTATCAGCTGGACCTGCCATTACTTTATGGAGAAACACTACTTTGCCATCCTGCTCCATCGCAGCGACATGTACATTTTCCAAACGAGATAACTCTTTATCTAAATTCGTTAGTTCATGATAATGTGTCGAGAATAATGTATTGGCCCCAATTTCATGATGAATATACTCCATCATGGCCTGCGCAAGTGCCATGCCGTCATAGGTGGATGTCCCTCGCCCAATTTCATCGAACAATAAGAGACTTTTCTCTGTTGCATTGGCGATTGCATGTTGCGACTCCATCATTTCCATCATGAATGTACTTTGACCCGAGGCAAGGTCATCTGCTGCCCCAATACGCGTGAAAATTTGATCAGTGACAGGCAAAGATGCATGTTCACAAGGTACGTAACAGCCGATTTGTGCCATAACAACCGTCAAAGCTACTTGGCGCATATACGTACTCTTACCGGACATATTTGGCCCAGTAATGAGTAGCATATTCGCTTGTTCTGCTAATTTACAGCTATTTGGCACATAAAGCGAATGATCCATCATCTTTTCAACAACGGGGTGACGACCGTTTTTAATTTCCAAAGCGACACCCTCATGAAATACCGGCTTCACATAATTACGTTTTTCCGACACTGCCGCGAAGGCTAATAGTACATCCAATTCACTTAGGACACTTGCGAGATGTTGAATTTTTCGAATATGCGTTTTCATAGCATCACGGACGCTGCTAAATAGGCGGTATTCCAACTCCTGCCCTTCCGCCTCTGCATTGAGAATTAAGTCTTCCTTGTCTTTCAATTCCGGCGTTATGTAACGTTCTGCATTGGCAAGCGTTTGCTTGCGTTCATAGCGCCCTAAGTCGGCGAGATGAATATTAGATTTCGTGATTTCGATGAAATAGCCAAAGACACGATTATAGCCGATTTTCAGCGTTTTAATACCTGTCCGTTCACGCTCTTCACGTTCAAGCTCTGCCAGCCACACCTTACCGTTTTTTGAAGCATCTCGGTACTGATCAAGTTGGGCATCGTAGCCATCTTTAATAACCCCACCTTCCTTCACAGATAACGGTGGATTTTCGGCTATCGCTGCTTCGAGCGTTGTCAGTGCTTCTTCACAAACGTCAATGCGCTGTGCGAAATGATTCAATAACGGTCGCTGTGCTTCTTGGAGCAAGCGTTTGACCTCTGGTACACGACGCAAGGAGTTTCGTAATTGCGCCAAATCCCTACCACTGGCACTTCCCATTGAAATACGCCCAGCCAATCGCTCCAAATCATAAACTTCCTTCAAGTTCGTTTTCAGCTCATCACTAAGGAAAAACTCCTCCATCAGCTCAGTGACGGTATTCTGTCGATTTTCAATAGCGGTTTGCTGTGCAAGCGGCTGATGAATCCACATTTTCAGCTTACGTGCGCCCATCGCCGTCACAGTTTCATCCAACAACCAGTAGAGTGTGCCTTCCTTACTGCCGTTACGGATTGATTGGACCAATTCGAGATTGCGCATGGAATTAGCGTCTATGGACAGTTTCGCATGCTTTTCGATGAATTCGAATGGGCGGATATGGTCAAGTGCCGTTTTCTGCGTCCGTTTGATGTAGGATACGAGCATCGTACATGCTTCCGTTACAAGCGCAGGAATATTGCCAAACAACTCTATTGTCTCACTTTGTTCATCGCTATGTTCAATAGACAGCACTATATTACGCTTCGCCATGCTATCACTAAGTGCGATATGCAGCCTTTCACCAACAACAATTTCCCTCATCCCGAGCGCTTCAATTTCGGCGATTAACGTCCGTTCATCCCCTTCAACACGCTCTACCTTACCTTCCCCTGTTGCGAGATCAAGATAAGCAAGCGCATAATGGTCGTCATCTAGGCTATCCACAGCACCGATGAAATGATTCCTGCTTGCGTCAATCGTTTTCCCTTCCGTCATTGTACCCGGTGTAATAATTTTTACGACTTCTCTTTTTACAATGCCAATCGCTGTTTTTGGGTCTTCTGTTTGTTCACATATCGCTACTTTATGTCCTTTGCGGACAAGCGTTTCAATATAACCAGCAGCCGAATGATACGGCACGCCACACATTGGAATACGCTCACGCCCCCCTGAGGCATCACGGCTCGTTAACGTAATTTCAAGAATTTGAGATGCCTCTGTTGCATCCGTAAAAAATAGTTCATAAAAATCACCCAACCTAAAAAATAAAAATGCGTCCTCATGCTGTGCCTTCACTTGTAAATATTGCTGAATCATTGGTGTATGTGTTGTCATTTGAATACCTCACTACAGTTACTTTTTTTATCATTATACCACCAAAATCGGGTGACAAAGTACCCAAGTTCTGAAGAAACCTCGTAAACAGGTATCCAACAAAATCAGGAAAGTCTCCAACATCGCGAGAAGTCAAAAAGAAAAAAGCCGGAGTGTTTGCCGGCTCTTAAAAGGATGGTGCATCTTTACCTCTTGGATGTTCGTGCCCGTGACCGCGTCCAGGTCTGTCTTCTTGTCGGGACTCCTCCCGTTTTTCCTGCCGATCGCCATGATTGTGCTCCTGATTTAGTGATGACGATTCATCCCGATAAGGCCATTCTTCTTCAAAATTATGCTGCTCATGGACTAGGACACAAATTTTCGTTTCGCCGATAACCTCCGCGATTAATTCTCGTTCAACGGTAATGATGAATTTTTCCCCGCATTCCGAGATAATCGCTTCTGTACAATTCGGATGCTGGATGACATTTACGATAATTTCTTCATGGCTGGATGTTGGCTCATCACGATAATGTAGACGAATCCTTTCTTTGTACGTCACACATTCTGTGAAAACAGACGTTTTGGAATGATCTTGGTGGGAATACCAGACGTTAACATCGAATTTACCCGTCACTTCAATGTATTTACCAACCTTTTTCGCCTGATGCGTATGGTTGATGACCCAACAGCCTAATATACTTGTGGGGCTATGTGGCGGCTTTAACGTCGCTTTCATTTCAGTCCGCTGCTTCCCTTTTGCAATAATTGTCCTCGCTACGATCTGACGTAAATTTTTCAGCTTGACTCCTCCTCCATTCGCTTCAATCCATTCTATGCAACAAAAGCCCAGAGAGTGAAAAAAATCGGCAGGAAATTTTCCCTGCCGATCTCTTATAGTTTGTCATATGTCGTACTTTTTATATAAGAACCTGTTTCGCCACGTGTTACATCGCCACCTGTTGATCGCATGATTTCATCCGTCACACCGTTAGCAATGGCATTCGATACCAGTTGAAGCAAATCATTAACGTCCATTTGCGATTGCTTGAACTCCTGAACAATCGGCACTCCATCAATGTCAGTTTGAATTTTATCAATTTTACCTTCAACTAAACCCTGTGCTTTTTCTTTCCCATACTGTTGAAAATTAACTGCCTGCTTTTGTAACGTTTTTAAACTCGCAATACTTTCACGGATTTTTTGATTTTCATTAATTTGTGCTTCTGCGCGTTTGTAAAATTCGACTTCTTCTGTATTTGCAATCATCATTGCAATTTCATTGGCTTTTGCGACAATCTCATCTTTTGTATATAATTTTCCCATTAGCTCTTCACCTTTTCCTTTTCTACAACGCCGATAAATTCACCGTCGAGTGACCATGTTTTGGCCTCTGTTATTTTGACATTCACTAGTTTTCCAATGACTGATTGAGGTGCTTTAAAATTGACCAATTTGTTTTTCGCCGTATAGCCTGCAAGTACTTCTGAATTTTTTTTGCTTTCCCCTTCGACAAGTACTTCAACGATTTGATTTTTGTAATGCTTCATCGCCTCTGCCGACCCGTCATTTACAAGCTTATTCAGTCGCTGCAATCGTTCTTTTTTCACTTCCATTGGCACATTATCCTCCATTTTGGCAGCTGGTGTACCATCACGCGGTGAATAAATATACGTGTATGCAATATCGAAGCCGACTTCTTTATATAATGACATTGTCTCTTCAAACTGCTCGTCCGTTTCATTTGGGAAGCCAACAATTATATCCGTCGTCAACGTTACACTCGGAATCGCTTGTTTTATTTTACGGACAAGCCCTAAATAATGCTCGCGTGTATACTTTCTAGACATAATTTTCAAAATATCACTTGAACCCGATTGTACTGGCAGATGGATATGATCGACCAGATTGCCACCTTTGGCAAGTACTTCAATCAAATGGTCATCAAAGTCGCGTGGATGACTCGTTGTAAAACGGATTCTCGCGATATCGATTTTCCGCAAATCATCCATCAAGTCGCCAAAACGGTAGTCAACATCCTCAAAATCCTTTCCATACGCATTGACATTTTGACCTAGTACCGTAATTTCCCGGTAGCCCTGTGCCGCCAATTGGCGTACTTCGTGGATAATGTCCTCAGGTCGTCTACTACGTTCCTTGCCACGCGTGTACGGCACGATACAATACGTACAAAACTTATCGCAGCCATACATAATATTGACCCATGCCTTAATGTTACCGTGACGTACCTTCGGAAGGTTTTCAATAATATCCCCTTCTTTAGACCACACTTCAATAACCATTTCTTTTGAAAGATAAGCTTCGTGTAAAATATGGGGTAGCCTATGAATATTATGGGTACCGAAAATCATATCCACTTGATCGTAAGTCTTCAGGATTTTATTGACCACTGATTCTTCTTGCGACATGCAACCACATACTCCAATAAGTACGTCGGGATTTCGTCTTTTTAGCGATTTCAAATGACCCAGCTCTCCGAACACCTTGTTTTCCGCATTTTCACGAATCGCGCAAGTATTGAGTAACACAACATTCGCATCTTCAACAGTGTCAGTTATTTCATAGCCTAGACCCGTAAAAATCCCTGCCATCACTTCCGTGTCATGTTCATTCATCTGACAGCCGTATGTACGTATATAAAATTTCCGACCTATTCCCATATCGCGAAAGCGTTCGTCGATTTGGAAGTCATCATGATAGGCGATTTCTTCTTTCCCACGCTTTTTCGCGTCTTTCAATGAGGGTGGTGTATAAACAGTTTGGAAATATTGACTATAATCCTTTTCTTCAACTACTGGTTTTACAGATACCGCATTTAAACGCTGTTCCTCATTCATAAAGAACTCCCCTTTCCTACGATCCCTTAGGAATGTACCTATATACTTCTAGTATACTGAATTGAAGGCCTGCTGTACAAGATGAGGCTTCTTTGTCGGTTGTTTGTCACAGGTATAATTTAAAAAATCATAAAAGACCACGGTAAAATAAGCTCCCCGTGGCCTCAATTCTTAAATTTCACTTCATTAACGTGTACGTTTTTCAACGAGTAATTTCAATGCTGTACGTCCCTCACCATTAATCTCAATATCAGTAAAAGCCGGTGCACAGACGAGATCTCCACCACTAGGTGCTACGAACCCACGTGCAATGGCAATTGCCTTTACCGCCTGATTCAAAGCACCTGCACCTACCGCCTGCATTTCTGCATACCCTTGGTCCCGGATAACTGCGACAAGTGCTCCTGCAACTGAATTCGGATTCGAGCGAGATGATACCTTCAATGGATTCACCATTATTCCTCCTTATTGTCCGATATCTATGGAATGGATATCTCCATAAACTATCCTATGAATCGGAGGTGATGTTTAGACGCGAATCATCCTTTGAGGGGACGATCATCATTAATGCTTACACGCTCAACTGCTAATGCTTTTCCAGTTTGATTGTCCAGTTCAACAAAAAGACCGTTCAACTGAGTACGTCCATTTTTAGGTACTTCAAAACGTACAGGCATATTGGTGCGGAATCGGTAAATGACGTCTTCCTTTTTCATCCCTAAAATTTCATCATAAGGGCCCGTCATACCGGCATCCGTCAAATAGGCTGTTCCACCCGGCAAAATGCGATCGTCTGCTGTTTGGACGTGTGTATGCGTTCCTACAACTACTGAAGCCTTGCCATCTAGGTGCCAACCCATCGCAATTTTCTCACTCGTTGCTTCTGCATGGAAATCGACGAATACGAGTGGAGATATCCCTTTCGCTTCGGACACTAGTTCATCCGCTTTTTCAAATGGATCGCCATGTGGCGGTAAAAATGTCCGTCCATGTAAATTAATAATGGACAACGTTACACCATCACGTGAAATCGTCGTCATTCCCCTACCAGGGGCTTCATCCGAAAAGTTCGCCGGGCGAATCAAATAATCTGTCTCGTCGATAAAATCATAAATCTCTTTTTGGTCCCAAGTATGATTGCCCATTGTGACAACATCTACTCCTGCGCGCAGTAAATCGTCAAAAATCGCCTTCGTAATCCCTCTACCCGATGCTGCATTCTCACCGTTTGCAATAATAACATCAGGGCTATATTTTCGTTTCAGCCTAGGTAAATAATCAAACAACATGTCCCGTCCTGGTGAACCTACAATATCGCCTATGAATAATACTTTCATGTACAGTTCTCTCCCAATAGAAAAGGGGGCTTCCGGACCGAAGTGCGCGGAAGCCCCCTTTTAATTATTTTGCGTATTCGACCGCTCGCGTTTCACGAATGACCGTTACTTTAATATGCCCTGGATAATCAAGTTCTTCTTCAATTCGCTTTCGAATATCTCTTGCTAGACGATGCGCGGTAATATCATCAATCTGATCAGGACGAACGATGATTCGAACCTCACGCCCCGCCTGAATCGCAAATGATTTCTCTACACCGTCATAGGATTCTGAAATCTCTTCAAGTTTCTGCAGTCTACGAATGTAGTTTTCCAGTGTTTCACTGCGTGCACCAGGTCTTGCGGCTGATAAAGCATCTGCCGCGGCGACGAGTACCGCAATAACCGAAGTCGCTTCTGTATCCCCATGATGGGATGCAATACTATTAATGACAACTGGATGTTCTTTGTATTTCGTTGCTAGCTCCACACCAATTTCAACATGGCTTCCTTCGACTTCATGGTCAATCGCTTTTCCGATATCATGTAGAAGTCCTGCGCGTCTTGCTAGTGTAACATCCTCACCAAGCTCAGCGGCTAACAGTCCTGACAGGTAGGCAACTTCTGTTGAATGTTTCAAAACATTTTGACCATAGCTTGTACGGAAACGTAATCTACCTAAAATTTTGATAAGATCGGGGTGTAAATTATGAACTCCAATATCAAATGATGTTTGTTCTCCAGTTTCACGGATAAGTTCATCCACTTCACGCCTTGACTTATCAACCATTTCTTCAATTCGAGCTGGGTGAATGCGTCCATCTTGTACAAGTTTCTCTAATGCAAGACGTGCCGTTTCCCGACGAACTGGGTCGAACCCTGATAATATAACTGCTTCTGGTGTATCATCAATAATTAAGTCGATGCCCGTTAAGGTCTCAAGTGTGCGGATATTGCGTCCTTCACGCCCAATGATGCGACCTTTCATTTCATCGTTTGGTAAGTTGACAACTGATACAGTTGTTTCAGCAACATGATCCGCTGCGAAACGTTGCAGTGCGAGTGATAAGATTTCACGTGATTTCTTATCCGATTCTTCCTTCGCACGTTGTTCTGATTCCTTCGTCATAACAGCGATATCTGTAGCGAGTTCTTGCTCCACTTCACTCAGGATAAGTCTTTTCGCTTCATCTCTTGTGAGGGATGATACTCTTTCAAGTTCCGTTTTTTGAACGGCAACAAGTTCTTCCGCCTTGCGTTCCATCTGCTCGATATGCTGTTGTCTTCCGGTTAGCGTTTCTTCCTTACGCTCCAGACCTGCTTCTCTTTTGTTTAGAGCATCATCCTTGCGGTCATGATTTTCTTCCCGTTGTAAAAGGCGGTTTTCCTGTTTTTGCAGTTCCGACCTTCGTACACGGACCTCTGATTCCGCTTCAATTCTCAGTTTGTGAGTTTCATCCTTCGCTTCTAGAAGTGCCTCTTTTTTCATAGCTTCTGCTTCACGCTTCGCCTCTTCGACAATTTGTTCCGCAGTATTTTTGGCACCCGTCACTTTTGAATCATTCACGTTCTTAATAACAAAATAGCTAACACCAGCACCGACAAGCAGACTGACCAAAACGGAGATGATAATAATTTCTAGCATTTAGGCCACCTCCTCTGTCATTCTTTTCATTTTCAGTCGGCTCGTATATCCACATGCAACATACTGCCAAAATCAGTTTAAAGGTATTCAATTATACAATTCTAATTGTATCCGTGTAAAAATGACATGTCAAGGTTTCACAGGTCATCGGGATACAATACTAAAAATAAAAGCCAATCATCCCTTCAAAAAAGGACGATTGGCTTTACTCCGACTTATTTTTTTTCTTCGAGAAGTAATTCTAGTTCTTCATCTTCATCATCTTCGTCATGACCTGCGATAACATAGTTTGCATTCGCAAGGCCATAGGATTCACGAATTTTATTGGAGATTTCTGCACGAATCGCAGGATTTTCCTTCAAAAACTGTTTCGAATTCTCGCGTCCTTGCCCAAGTCGTTCTCCTTCATATGAAAACCATGATCCGCTCTTCTGAACAATTTCGAGTTCAACACCAAGATCAACGATTTCACCTTCTCTAGAAATCCCTTCACCATACATAATATCGACTTCTGCTGTACGGAATGGTGGTGCTACCTTATTTTTTACAACTTTAATGCGTGTCTTGTTTCCAACAATATCGTTGCCCTGTTTAATCGCTTCACCTCGTCGTACATCTATTCGCACAGAAGAATAGAATTTTAGTGCACGTCCACCAGGTGTTACTTCAGGACTTCCAAACATTACGCCTACTTTTTCACGAATCTGGTTAATGAATACGGCTAGTGTATTAGACTTATTAATAGCACCAGAAAGTTTACGTAGAGCTTGTGACATAAGACGAGCTTGCAACCCAATGTGTGAGTCACCCATCTCTCCTTCAATTTCTGCTTTTGGCACGAGTGCTGCAACAGAATCGACAACAATAATATCAACAGCACCACTTCGGACAAGCGCTTCAGCAATTTCGAGTGCTTGCTCACCTGTATCTGGTTGTGAAAGAATTAACTCATCAATATTCACACCTAATTTACGTGCATAAATTGGGTCCAGCGCATGCTCTGCGTCTATAAATGCAGCTGTTCCACCATTTGCTTGTACTTCAGCAATCGCATGGAGAGAAACTGTCGTTTTACCAGAACTCTCAGGTCCATAGATTTCGATAACACGACCTCGTGGATATCCGCCCACACCAAGTGCTGCATCGAGTGCAAGAGACCCTGATGAAGATGTTGAAACTTCTAGGTTAGTCCTTTCGCCAAGTTTCATAACAGACCCTTTACCGAATTGCTTTTCAATTTGTTTTAACGCCATGTCTAAAGCGGCTTTACGATCACTCAAATTATTTCCTCCCTCAAAATAATGTTCTTTTTTTATCAAACACGCCTCAGAGTGTTTGTGTTTGCGTTCAGATTTTCTTACTGTCTCTACTATACTCCGTTATTCAAAAACATTCAACTAAAAACCGAACATTTATTCGAAAGTTTTTTATGAATCTACGTTTTAAATGAGAATAGAGGGCATATATGATTTTTAATTGAGAATAGGGGGCAAAATTAAATTTTGACCTTATTTCTCATCTAGCTGTTGAATGAGATAATAGAGTGCAAATCTTGCTGCTCTTAGACGATTGGCGTTCCTAGAGCCTGATAATAACAATTTATAGGTCACCGGCTCTTCTTCTTTGAAGCAAATGCCAATCCAAACGGTCCCGACCGGCTCTCCGTCATGCGGAGAAGGACCTGCGGCACCTGTAAGACCCACACCGATATCCGTTCCGAACTTACGCTGGATGTTCACCGCTAGTGCTGCTGCACATTCTTCACTCACAATGCCAAATTCATCGAGCAATGTATGATCGATGTCAAGTTGAGCGATTTTCATCTGTTCATTGTAAACGACCATCCCGCCTGCAAGTGATGAGCCAATCCCTGGTTCATTAGCCAACTCCGCCATGAACAAACCAGCTGTTAAACTTTCCGCTGCCGCAATCGTCCAGCCGTTTTGAATTAGTAATTTCGCGGCTTTAGATGATAGTGTTTCATCATCTATCCCGAAGATGAATTCTCCGACAACCGCTCGAATTTCCGCCTCCACTGGTGTGATTAGCTGTAAGGCTTCATCAGCTGAACGTCCTTTTGCAGTTAAGCGTAGTGTCACCGCATCAGCTGTCGCCAAGGGGGCGATTGTTGGATTGGTCTGTTTCTCCAAAATGGATTGGATACGAAATTCAAGCTCTGCCTCTCCAATCCCGTAAAACTTCAGAACACGAGACGTAATAACGTCCTTATTTCCGGTTGCCCCCAACAAATAAGGAATCACTTCATCCCTGAACATCGGTTCCATTTCATGTGGTGGACCAGGCAATAAAATATAGCGCACACCCTCATGCTCTACCGCCATTCCAGGCGCCATCCCCTTACGGTTTGCTAACACAGTAGCCCCTTTAAAAACAAGTGCTTGCTTTTTATTATTATCCGTCATCACACGCCCACTTCGTTCAAAATACTGTTGAATATAGCGAAGTGCTTCCTTATCGCTTACTAATGTCGTGTCAATATGCTTAGAGATCGTCTCTTTCGTCATATCATCCTTCGTTGGCCCAAGCCCACCTGTAAAGATTAATATATCCGCACGTTTCCTAGCAATATCAATGACTTCATCTAATCGAGCAGGATTGTCACCAACAACCGTTTGATAATAAACATCGATACCAATTCCCGCAAGTTTGGATGATATGAATTTAGCGTTTGTATTCGTAATTTGACCGAGCAATAGCTCCGAGCCAACAGCTATAATTTCAGCTTTCATGAATTAACATCCCCTTACATTGAATCGATCAATACACGTCTGTTCTTATAGAAATAGTCAATACCAGACCAAATTGTAAATAGTAGCGCGATATATAGCATAATCATGCCGAATGGCACGCCGATTGATTCGAAAAAGATATTATTCAATAATAGTGATACAATGGCAAGTATTTGCGCTGTCGTTTTAATTTTCCCTAATTGGTTTGCTGCTACAACTTCCCCTCCACCAGCAAGGATCATTCGCAGCCCTGTCACCGCAAATTCGCGGCTAATAATAATAATAACAATCCATGAAGACACTGTTCCCAGTTCAACAAGAATAATTAATGCAGCTGAGACTAATAATTTATCGGCCAATGGGTCTAGAAATTTCCCCATATTCGTTACGAGTCCATGTTTCCTTGCAATATAGCCGTCCAACCAATCTGTAATAGATGCCACAATAAAAATGAGTCCGCCGATCAAATGACCTGTTAGCATTTCAGTGCCTACCACTGTGACAGTGCCCAAACCAAAATCCACAAGCATGAACAACATAAAGACTGGAATAAGTAGCACACGTGATACTGTAATTTTATTTGGTAAATTCATTCGAAATCCCTGTCCTTTCAAAGAAAATAGTCATCTTGGGTAGATGACTATAATTCCTTCTTGTATTCAATAATAATATTTTGTGTTACATCCCCAGTTTCATATTTCAGCAATTCACCATTGACAAAAATTTCGGTAGACTGGGTACGTCCTACACGAATCCTCACTGATTCTGTATCAGAGACGTTTAGTTCAGCCACTCCTCCAGCCTTCATAATAGCAGCATTTGGTACCATCCGTTCTTTCTTGGCACTATCTAATA
Source organism: Sporosarcina sp. FSL K6-2383 (assembly GCF_038618305.1). Taxonomy (NCBI): domain Bacteria; kingdom Bacillati; phylum Bacillota; class Bacilli; order Caryophanales; family Caryophanaceae; genus Sporosarcina; species Sporosarcina sp. FSL K6-2383. The sequence goes on along the minus strand of NZ_CP152017.1, from coordinate 1,628,536 downwards.
CACCAATCCAAGAATCTCCAGACGTTTTAATTTCAAGGATGAATGTCTCTGCTCCTGTCAATGCATATGTTGACGTTTCTCCATTTGTACTTTCATAAACAAGCGACTGCTCCGGTTTTTCAACCTCTTGATCCGGTTCTTCCTCAATCGAATCCTCTTCAGCACCTTCAACTTCCTTATCAGGCTCTTGCTTTGTAGGAGTTGGTTTCTTTTCAACCGTTACCGGTGGTTCCTCTTGTCCAACGTTGACGTCAAGTTTATTCTTATCTACCCCTGATTGATAAAGGAACCAAAAGACGACAAATATGACAATAATAAATAATGCAACAATCACTTTTGGTATCACTTCATTTAATCGGTTACTGCTTTGCAAGCCTCTTTTCCTCGTCATTGTTGGCGAGGTAATTTGCTGCGTCTCCTCTCTCGAAATAGCCGAAGGAGAGCTGTCCTTATATAACGCTAACATTTCATCGGCATTCAACCCGACTGCCTCTGCGTACTGCTTAATAAAAGCACGGACGTAGAAAGCCCCTGGCATCATACTATATTCTTCGTTTTCGATACCTGAAAGGTACCGTTTTTGTATTTTGGTTATGGACTGTAAATCATCCAATGTAAATCCTTTTGCTATTCTCGCCTCTCGAAGGCGATCACCTAATCCTGTCACTAAAAACACCTACCTGTCAGAAGTTAAATAAGCCCGAACCACCCATTGTCCCTTGGTCGGACATCATATGGTTTTTTTCCATCATATCATATGTAATTTCCTGATCTGGGTCGGTCCTTAGTTCAATAATGTAGTCAAAATCTTCAATGTCATATTCAGAATGTTGTACAAACATATCTGGGTGCTCTACCACTTTTATCGTAGGCATCCGCATCATCTCTCGAACAAGCTGCATATGGCGCTCATCCTCCGCCCGACGCGTCACAATACCATCTAGGATGAAAATATTATCTTCTGAAAACTCGTCACCCATTAAATTATTGCGTACCGTTTGTTTAATCATTGTAGAGGACAGAAAAATCCATTTCTTATTCGCACAGACACTTGCCGCAACAACCGATTCCGTTTTCCCAACACGTGGCATCCCACGAATACCAATCAGTTTATGACCATCCTGTTTAAATATTTCCGCCATGAAATCAACCAAAATTCCCAATTCACTACGAAGAAAGCGAAACGTCTTTCTTTCATCTACATCACGTTGAATATAACGACCATGCCGGACTGCTAAAATATCGCGTAGCTTTGGCTCACGGATTTTCTTCACTTGAATTGTATCCATCGTCGAAGCAATTTGCGCAAAACGTTCAATCTGGTCATCATGATCCGTTCGTAATAACATTCCCCTATGCCCACCATCAACACCATTAATAGTGACAATATTGACACGCAACATCCCAAGTAGCGAAGATATATCGCCAAGAAGACCAGGACGGTTTACTTGTACTTCGTATTCAAGATACCACTCACCCATCCGACACACCCCTTTTGTTAGTAGGACGCACAACAAGCAATATAGTTCTATAATAACGGATATAGTTCATTAAGAAAAGGAAAAAAGAAAAAGAGAGAATTGGGCCAGCAGGACGTTGGTTACTCAGACGTTGCCGCAGGACGCGGCGAACTTAGGCTGAGTTCTATTGCTCCCTTTTGTTCCTTCACATATACCAGCCACCATTTACTTTCATAATGTCGCCCGTTATATAATCGGCTTTGCCACTTAGCAAAAATTGAACAGCTTCTGCGATATGATTGGGTGTACCGGTGGTCATCAATGGAATTTCGTCGACGACCATCTGCCGCTCATCTGCCGGAATAGCATCATTCATACGGGTTTCAATCCAGCCTGGTGCCACCGCATTGACACGTGTTCCTGCTAATGCGGCCTCTTTCGCATACGCTTTCACAAAAGCGTGCTGCGCCCCTTTTACAGCGGAATACATTACTTCGCCCGCCGCACCCGTATTTCCCCAAATCGAACCGATGAACACAATATATGAGGTATCGAGCTGGCGCAATTGAGGCGACACTAAGCTAATAAATCTTGCAGGATTTTGAACATGGACTTTCCATAATGCATCCATGTCCTCCACAGCCGTTTCTGTAAGTAGCTTCAACATAGATTGACCATTGGCAACCACAATTGCAGCTACTTGCCGGACTTGCTTGGCTAGCACTTCCGCACCGACTTCTGAAGCAAAATCGGCTTGCACGACTTGAAAATCTGCCTGTGGGTGAGCTAAGCGTAATTCCTTCTGTAAATTATCCACTTGCGAAGTATTTTCATGATAATGAAGATACAGTGACCAACCAGCAGAGGCTAGCTTGCGGCTGATTGCTTCGCCAATGCCACCAGATGCGCCAAGTACGACGCAGTACTTCCGTTCTTCAATCATTGGTCTTTATTAGCAGGTACAACAGAATACACCGAATGCCCACTGTTATCAGAGAATGTTCTGAAAGCCGCTTGCAAGTCGTCGACTGTCAATTTTTCAAGCGTTGGGACTACATCGAATAAGTTCATATCATTAAATGCATAACGAGTAAACTGATTGGCGATAAATTCCGGTGAATTCAATGAACGCATGAATTGCCCAATTTTCTTCTTGCGCATCCGATCCAATTCCACTGTCGTAATCGGCCAGTGATCTACTGCGTCTTGCACCGTTTTACGAATAGCACTTTCCAACTGCTGTGGCTGATCTGTATCCGAACCAACCATCGCAAAGCCAAAGCCATTTTCAAGCGTAAAATCATAGGAAAACGACTCGTCAATAAGCCCTTCATTGTAAGCTGCTGTATAGAATGTCGAAGTTCGACCAAATAACAAATCCAACACAAGGCTAGATGACAGCTCCTGAATGAGCATCTCTTCCCCAGCAACATTCGTTTTGTTGCACTTCATACCCAGATTGAATTTTGGCTTTGAAATGTCCATTGCCAGCGTACGCTCTGTGCTAGCAATGGCATCGCCTTCTTTGGGAAATATCCGGACAATTTCAGCCGGTTCATCAAATGTTTTAGCATCCTGGTTCTGTTTAATAAATGCCATCATTTCTTCCGGATCAACTGCACCTACTACAAATAGCACCATATTGGACGGATGATAAAATGTTTCATAGCACTCATATAAATGTTCCGCTGTAATATCTTGAATCGATTCGACTGTTCCAGCGATATCAATTTTCACAGGATGTTCATGGTATAAATTTTCAATGGTCCCAAAATAAAGTCGCCAATCAGGTTCATCGTCATACATCGTTATTTCCTGGGCAATAATACCCTTTTCCTTCTCTACCGTCTTTTCTGTAAAATACGGCTCCTGTACAAAATCAAGTAGGATCTCCGTATTATCATAAAGCTTATCCGTCGCTGAGAACAAATAAGCAGTTCTTGTAAATGATGTGAAAGCATTAGCAGATGCTCCATTGACACTAAACTTTTGGAACACATCGCCGTCTTCTTTTTCGAACATTTTATGCTCTAAAAAGTGAGCAATCCCGTCTGGTACAGTTACTTCTTCCTTTTTGCCCCGCGGGATAAATGTTCGGTCAACAGAGCCATATTTCGTTGTAAACGTTACAAAGGTTTTTGAAAATCCTCGTTTCGGCAAAATATAAACATCAAGACCATTCGACAGTTTTTCATTATATAAAGTTTCCTGTAAGGTATCAAAATGGATTTTTTTCATAATTACTTCGCCCCCTTGCCAGATAACAGATAAACAATTTCCAACGAAATTTCAGAAGCCATCTGTTGGACATCCTCTTTTGTTACCAACTTCCAACCTTCGATGAGTTTTTCCGCCGTGAAATACTCGTCTTGTTCTTTGTACTGATCGAACACTTCAATCTGCCCTCTCGCCGAGTCAAAGGCACTTTTAATACCGTTAGCGAGTAAAGCCTTCGTTTGGTCCAATTCTAAATCAGTAATATCTCCTTGCTGAAGCGCCACTAATTGTTCTTTAATGAGCATTACAGCCTTATCTTCCAACTCTGCATCAATGCCTGCCATAACGTAAAGCAAACCATAATGCGAAGCATAAGCACTCGATGCGTAATAGGCCATACTTTCCTTTTCACGTACATTCATAAACAACTTACTATGCGCAAAACCACCGAAAACACCATTTGTCACTTGCATTTTTGCGTAATCGGGATGATGGAATGTCACAGGTGTGCTAAAGCCAAGATGCAATTTTCCCTGCTTCATATCCTGCTGTTCACCAACATGTTGAACAACTGATGGATTGATGACGAACGGCTGAGGAGTTACTTGACGCTGACGGGTATTAAAAGTAAATGTAGCTGTAACTTTTTCGATCATATCGTCGATATCAATATCCCCCACGATGTAAATAGCGATTTCATCGTTATTTAACATGCCGTTGTAAGCCGCAAGTAAGTCAGCAGCTGTCAACGCTTCTACGTCTGCTTCAGTACCATATGACGAAGCAGATGCCGCGCTATTTGGGCGAATCAATTCAAGCATACGTTTTTGAGCATAGCGTGTTTTATCATCATATACTGAACGTATTCGCTCGATGACTGAACGTTTTTCACGATTGACAATCGCCTCATCAAACTGGCCATCCACTAAATTCGGATTGAAAATAGTTGTATGAATAAGTCCAAGTACGTCATCTAGCACACCGCCCTCAGACAAATATTCCTCGTTGACACATTCAGCGTACAAAGAGAAAATATGAGATTCGCCGCGCTTGGTAACATCCGTATATAACACCGTGCCATATAATTCGTCCAACGCGTTGCGAAGCGCAGTCTGCGTCCTATAACGACCATTTGAATCTTGTAAAACATTAGATAACACCGCGCGTTGCGCGGATTTTTTTTCGTCGAGAGCTGTTTTCCATTTCACGGAGAAATTGACCGTTTTAAACTGGTCTGACTGACGGATATATAAGGTAACGCCTTCTTGTAGCTCAACTTTTTTAAACATACAAACACCTCTTGTTTTCGTTAATATGCGGAATCCTCACTTCACTATACATTCCGTTTGTCGAAATATGCAAATAAACTGTAGGTAGAACTATATGATATGTACGAAAGCTCATCTTTACACCTAAAAAGCTGCCCGAAATCTGCAAGTACAAGATTTCGTGGCAGCTCCAATTATTACCTTTCCCCTTTTATATAAGGTTGCCCATTTGCTTTTGGTGCACGCGCTTTTCCAATAAATCCTGCAAGTGCAAGAATTGTTAATACGTATGGCAAAATATGCAAATAAACAGAAGGTACATTTTCTAACATTTCAATGCCGGATGCACTAATGGCGAGTGCTTGTGCAAATCCGAAGAATAAGGCAGCACCCATTGCACCGATCGGATGCCACTTTCCGAATATCAGCGCGGCCAATGCCATAAATCCTTGTCCATTAATCGTTGAGTGGCTAAAATCGTTGGTCATTGTCTGTGAATAAATTGCTCCACCAATACCCGCAAGTCCACCCGAAATAATAACGGCAATATAGCGGATTTTCGTCACATTGATCCCCATTGTATCGGCTGCCATCGGATGTTCCCCAACAGAGCGTAAACGGAGACCAAATGGCGTTTTGAATATAATAAACCAAGCCAAGAACGCTAGCCCAATTGCTAAAAATGATGAACCGTAGACTCCTTTAAAAAACAAAGGCCCTATAAACGGAATCTCATGTAGAAAAGGTACATTGAAGCGTGGAATACTTTGTGTAATAAAATCTGTTTGTCCTTTGTCAAAAATCAATTTCACGGAGAATAATGCAATTGCAACACCAAGCATATTGATAGCTACCCCAGATACAACCTGATCTGCCCGGAATGAAATTGACGCTACTGCATGCATAATCGAGAAGATCGCAGCCACAATCATTGCTGCAATCAATGCAAGCCATGGTGTCCAAGAACCGAATGTTTCAGCGAAAAATAGGTTGAAGAGAATACCAATGAAAGCCCCCATAACCATGAGCCCTTCTAGTCCAATGTTAACTACACCGGAGCGCTCAGAGAACATACCACCAATTGCAGTAAAAATAAGAGGTGCAGCGTATGAAATTGTTAACGGAATAACAAAATAAAGTACGTCAATAAAAGTCATATCACTTCGCCTCCTTTTTCTTCATCTTGCCGATTAGCACCTGGATAATATAGCCCGATGCGACAAAGAAGATGATGAGTGCAATGACGATGGAGACAATTTCAATTGGGACGCCGGCTTCATTCGGCATATTATTTGCACCATATTTTAACGAGCCGAAAAGGCTAGCCCCAAAAATAACTCCAAGCGGCGTATTAGCACCAAGTAATGCAACGGCAATTCCATCAAATCCTATACCGGTAAATGCACCACGCGATACAATATTACCGAATGTCCCTAATGCTTCCATTGCTCCTCCAAGACCAGCAAAAGCACCTGATATCACCATGGATAGGACAATGTTTTTCTTAACATTCATTCCCGCATATTGTGAAGCATGCTCATTAAATCCGACCGCTTTAAGCTCATAGCCCATTTTGGTCTTTTCTAACATGAACCACATGACGACGACCATCAACAATGCGACAATGATTCCATAGTGTAATGTAGAGAAATCAGTCAGATTGGATAAAAATTCTGAACGGAGTGATGCCGTTGGATGAATTTTCTCAGTCTTATAGCCACCACCGGAAACAGTTTTAACAAGCGCGTTAACAGTATGAAGTGCGATATAGTTCATCATAATCGTTACAATAACTTCATGCACATGCAATTTCGCTTTTAATATTCCAGGTATGAATCCCCATAGTGCTCCTGCCGCAGCTGCAGCAAGAAGTGCCAATGGTAAATGAATAATCTTAGGCAATTCAAATGCCACCCCTACATAGGCAGCAGCAAACCAACCGACAATAAGTTGACCCTCTACTCCAATGTTGAATAAGCCTGTGCGGAAAGCAAAAGCAACCGCAAGTCCAGCTAAAATATAGGGACTGATTTGACGAATCGTTTCTCCGATAGAATACGGACTACCAAAAATCCCTTTCCAGAGAGCGATATATCCTGCAACTGGATCATAACCACTTAACAGCATGACAACCGCTCCGACAAGTAATCCTAAAATAATAGAAATAATCGGTACTAATAGTTTGATAGCTCTATTGGACATCGTGCTCTCCACCTTCTTTCAGTACAACTTCATCTTTCGTATGCCCCGCCATCAAAAGCCCTAGCTCTTGTTCGCTAGTTTCTGATGGAATGACCGTATCGACAATCTTCCCATCATAAATAACCGCAATACGATCGGACACATTCATTACTTCATCCAATTCAAACGAAATGAGTAGCACAGCTTTCCCGTTATCACGCTGTTCTATCAATCTTTTATGGATAAACTCAATGGCTCCAACGTCTAGACCACGCGTTGGCAACGCAGCAATAAGTAGGTCAGGATTACGATCTACTTCACGCCCAATAATCAGCTTTTGCTGGTTACCACCGGATAGCGCACGCGCAAGCTCGTGCTCCCCCTGTGTTCGTACATCAAAAGTTTTAATGATCGTATTCGCTTTTTCAGAAATCTTCTTATAATCAATAATGCCATTTTTAGATAGTGGCGCATTATAATACGTTTGTAATGCCACATTATAACCAACAGAAAAGTCTAACACTAAACCATGCTTATGACGGTCTTGTGGAATATGCCCAATACCCGTTTCTGTAATATCACGCGGCTTTTTCCCTGTTACATCTTTTTGGTTAATGAAAATCTTACCGCTTTTCACCTTACGAAGACCTGTAATCGCTTCGATTAGCTCTGACTGACCATTACCGTCGATTCCTGCAATCCCAACAATCTCCCCTTTGCGTACTGAAAGATTCAAACCCTTTACTTTTGGAATGCCGCGATAGTCATCGACAACAAGATTTTCGACGTGAAGGACTTCTTCTTTCGGATAAGCAGGTCCTTTTTCTGTTTTAAACGTCACCTGACGCCCAACCATCAACGTCGCAAGCTCTTCGGGATTCGTTTCAGCTGTTATAACTGTACCAATACCTTGCCCCTTGCGGATAACCGTCACACGATCAGAGACATCCATAATTTCTTGAAGCTTGTGCGTAATGATAATAATCGACTTTCCTTCATCAATCAGTTTACGCATAATTAAAATGAGCTCATTGATTTCTTGAGGTGTCAAAGAAGCCGTCGGTTCATCAAAAATAAGAATTTCTGCTCCCCGATAAAGCGTTTTCAAAATCTCAACACGCTGCTGCATGCCGACCGAAATATCTTCTATCTTCGCATAAGGATCCACTTCAAGACCATATAATTTCGAAATTTCAGCTACTTTTTTCGCTGCATCCTTAATGTTGATTGTACCTCTTTTTTTAGGTTCATTACCAAGAATGATATTTTCAGTTACCGTCAAATTTTCAACGAGCATGAAGTGTTGGTGAACCATGCCAATGCCTAAGTTATTGGCGACGTTCGGATCTGTAATTGTTTCTACCTTGCCACGCACTTTAATTTCTCCACCATCAGGCTGATACAGTCCGAATAGCACGTTCATTAACGTCGACTTTCCAGCACCATTCTCGCCTAGTAATGCATGAATTTCGCCTTTTTCCAATTGAAGTGTAATATTATCATTCGCAACAAAATTACCAAATTCTTTGCGAATGTTCAGCATTTCAATTACATGTTCCACCCGGTTCACTCCCTCGTATTCGTATATGTATGTTCTATTTAGTTTTAAATTAACACAAGAAAAGAATCCCTTACCTACATTCATTAGAATCCTTTCTTCTGTTAATTAAAAGGGAAATCATGAAGGCCATTTGATATCGACCTTCATGATCTCACAATACACTACTTATAATTATTTGAATTCTGGTACTTCAATTTCACCAGATGCGATTTTTTCTGTGAACTCTTGAATCTCAGCTAAAATATCTTCTGGAATTGCGCCACGTGAGTCAGCTAGAGCAATCCCTTCGTCAGCAAGACCGAAAGTTGTTACTTCGCCACCAGGGAAATTACCGGCAGCAGCAAGTTCTGCCGTGTTTTTAACTGCAATGTCAACGCGTTTCAGCATTGAAGTCAATGTGATGTTTGTATCAGCATCTAATTGACCTTCGTCATACTGGTCAGAGTCTACACCGATTACCCATACATTTGCATCTGGATCTGCTTTTTTACGCTCTTTTGCTTCTGCAAATACACCGTTACCTGAGCCACCAGCAGCGTGGAAAATAATATCTACGCCTGAAGAATACATACGGTTTGCAAGGCCTTTTCCAAGCTCAGCCTTTGCAAAGTCTCCTGTGTACTGAATGTCAACTTTGATATCTGGTCTTACTGCTGCAACACCTGCAACAAATCCAGCTTCAAAACGCTCAATTACTGGAATTTCCATACCGCCAACAAAACCAATTTTATCAGATTTCGTCATACGAGCAGCAGCAACACCCGCAAGGAATGCTCCCTCTTGCTCTTTGAACATTAAGCTCGCAATGTTCGGCAGTTCAGACACTTCATCTACAAGTGCAAATTTATTGTCTGGACGTTGTGTAGCAACTTCTTCAAGTGCATCTTTTAGCAAGAAACCAATTCCGTAAATTAAATCGAAGTCACGTTGAACTAGTTTGTTTATGTTTGATGGATATTCCGATTCTTCCTTTGACTGAAGATAGTCGAAACCACCGTCGCCTTTTTCAAGGTTATTTTCCGCACCATACTCTTGGATCCCTTTCCAAGCAGATTGGTTGAACGATTTGTCGTCAACACCACCCGTATCTGTTACCATTGCTATTGAAAAAGCATCCTCTTTCGGTGTGTCTGTAGCTCCTGAACCTTCATTATCTTTTGCTTTATCCGTTCCGCATGCGCCAAGAATTGTACCGGCAGCTAGAACCATTGACAAAGCAAGACCAAATTTACGTTTGCTCATTGTTGGAACCTCCCTGTTTTTCTTTTTATTAGTAGGACGCATTAACGTCTTATACCCTTTTTCGTACAACATGAAAGCTGAATTTATCAGCCCTGAAATAGTTCTTTGAGTAAAGGACCATTTCTCCTTCCTCACTGTAATGACGCTGTAAAAGGACAAGTAGTGGAACATCAACGCCACATCTCAAAATAGATGAAACAACATCATCATAACCAACTGGTTCGATATGAGCGACCGCTTGCGCGATGCGAATAGTGCCTGATTTTTCAATAGCATCGAAAATGGATTCATTCAATAACTCATCCGTCTTTAACGGAATATTTTTTGAAAGCACTTGATCGATACAATAGACAACCGGCTCCTGATCGGCCGTTCTTACTCTTTTTATGGTCACGAGACGATCACCTAAGCTACAGTCGAACTTTTCCATGCTATCCTCGCATGAATCTGTTTCTGTTACATCCAAAAAAATCGTTCCCGGTTCCATACCTGCAGCACGGATCATAGAAGATACACTGGATAAGTGTTCAATCCCTGAGGAAAATAACGGCTTGGGATTCACAAATGTACCGACACCGTGCTTCCGCACAATCACTTTTTCCTCTTCTAGCACGCGAAGCGCTTCCCGAAGTGTTGCACGACTGACGCCTAGCGTCCGAGCTAGTTCAAATTCAGAAGGGAACCTCGCATTCTCTTTGAAAATGCCTAATTCGATGTCGTTCTTCAATCGTTCAATGACTTGAACATAAAGATGTCTTTGATCCGCCTTTACCATCATTTCATCTCTCCCCTCTCGACGAGGTCAGACCTCTGATGTTAAACGTCACTACTAATCATCCATACTATATCACTTTCGTCATGCAAAATAAACAACCATCTTAAAAAAAATATTAATATGTTCGTTTTAAGTACTGTAATGTACCTATTTTGTCATGTTATTCATCAATAATCGTCCACTTCGCCTCTACCAATTAAGACCTGACGTGGCTTACTTCCCTCAGGCGGCCCGACAACCCCGCGTAGCTCCATCTGGTCCACAATGCGTGCAGCTCTTGAATAACCAACCCGGAAACGACGTTGTAACATCGATACTGAGGCGGTTTGCATTTCTGTAACAAGCTGCACAGCTTCATCATACAGCTCATCTGTTTCTTCATGAGCTGGTACTTCTTTAATATCTTGCGGAATCATTTCTTCTTGATACTGAGCCTTTTGTTGTTCAATGACAAAATCAACAACTGCTTCCACTTCACTGTCTGAAACGAACGCCCCTTGAATACGGACTGGTTTGGAAACACCTGCCGGCAGGAATAGCATATCTCCTCTACCTAACAGTTTTTCCGCCCCTCCACTATCCAAAATTGTTCTGGAATCAATCGCAGACGATACGGCAAATGCCACGCGTGATGGAATATTCGCTTTGATGATCCCAGTGATAACATCGACACTTGGACGTTGCGTCGCAATGATGAGATGAATACCCGCTGCACGGGCCATTTGCGCTAATCGCGTGATGGAATCCTCCACATCACTGGATGCAACCATCATTAGGTCCGCCAACTCATCAACAATGACGACGATATACGGCATACGTGGATGTTTTTCTTCATTTTCTTCATTCCACACTTCGATATGATCGTTATAGCCTTCAATATTTCTTGTACCCGTATGCGAAAATAATTCATAACGCCGTTCCATTTCGGAAACTACTTTTTGCAATGCTTGAGCTGCTTTTCGTGGATCCGTAACGACAGGTGCTAGCAAATGAGGCACACCATTATAGACATTCAGTTCCACCATTTTCGGGTCAATCATCATCATTTTTACTTCATGCGGTTTAGCACGCATTAAAATACTCACTATAATACCGTTGATGCAGACACTTTTTCCGCTTCCAGTCGAACCAGCGATTAACACATGGGGCATTTTATTCAACTCGGCTAGCATCGCCTGCCCTGTGACGTCGCGCCCCAGTGAAATCATTAACTTTGAATCCGGTCGATTATTTTCCTTTGCCTCAATGACTTCACGTAGGCTAACAACTGCAATCGAACTATTCGGTACTTCGATACCAATTGCTGACTTACCTGGAATCGGCGCTTCAATTCGAATACCACTTGCCGCAAGTGCCAGCGCGATATCATCTGCTAGACTAACAATCCGGCTGACCTTAACTCCTATATCTGGCAATACCTCATACTTCGTCACCGCTGGACCCAAATGCACCTGCGTCACTTTTGCTTTAACACCGAAGCTTAAAAATGTCCGTTCTAGCTTTTGAGCATTTGCTTGAATAGAATCATATTCCTCCGACTGATCAGTCATTGGAGTTTGGGTCAGCAAAGAGACAGGAGGCAATATATAAGACTCATTCTCTTCCTCACCCGCCACAGCTGCATACGGAACTATCTCATCCGTCGCTAGCTGTTCTGATGGCGAAGAAGAGGGGGCTTCCTCCACCTCCGCTTGCTCATCCCTAACAGGCTTATCTATGCGCTCACTAAAGGCTGATATAATTGGCTGCGACACAACTTCTTCCACTTCCATTTCTGGAACAGCTGGCGTCTCGATAGCTGCAGTTCTTGTCGACTTCTTCGAACGAGTCACTCTCGACTCAGTTGCAGCTTTTGGCGTAGGTTTATCTTTTTTTGCAAATACGTTCGCCAATGACTCCACAAGTTTTGGGAAGTAATCAACTAAGTAGGGTACAAACGCTTTTCCGGTAATTAATACAAGTCCAATTAACAATAATAAAACGCCCGCAACCATTGCACCTGCTGAATCAAACAATGAATGGAACAGGGCGAACAGGATAGCCCCCACCATTCCGCCGCCTAACGCACCACTTCTGGATACAATACCCTCATTCGTCATGAGTATTTTCCATGTTTCTTTCAGTGCTGAGTCCGTCAAAAGCACACGACTTGCATGCAATTCTTTAAATAAGTAGACATGACTGAACAGTACCAAACTTGCGAGGATGAATAAACTCCCCCCAACAATACGGTTTTTCCAACCACCCGCTTTGCGTTTAATCATGAACATTAACGCCTGCACAATAAGTAGCAGTGGAATCGCACTATGCCAATTTCCTAATACAAAACGTGAGACTGATGATAACCCTCTGCCCACAATACCAAATTCAAAAATAATAATAACAGCAAGCCCCATCATCGCAAGGCCAATTACTTCGTATACTAACGGGTTTAAACCAGATGGCTTCTTTTTCTTTGCAGTCGATTTCTTCTTTTTCCTAGCCATTTCCCTCCTCCTTTCGGGTTGCAATGCTCAGCAAAAATTAAACAAAAGGATTTCCCGCCGCTCAGACGGCAAGAAATCCTTCGGATCGGTCTTATAAATTGTTGATTATTAGTATTCCATAATAATTGGAATGATCATCGGTCTTCTTTTCGTTTGTTGATATAAATATGAGCTTAGTGTATCGCGGATCTCTTGTTTAATGTTTGTCCATTCAAACGTCTCTTTATTCACATACTTCTCAACTATTTTCGTTACGAGTTTTGTTGATTCTTCAAACAGCTCTTCGGATTCACGCACATAGACAAATCCACGCGATACAATTTCGGGTCCAGCTGCGATACGTTTTTGCTTGCGATTAAGTGTTATGACGACTGTGAAAATTCCATCCTGTGACAATAATTTACGGTCACGAAGCACGATATTTCCCACATCCCCGACGCCTATCCCATCAATAAGAATATTGCCTGCCTGAACGCGTCCACTCATACGCATTTTATCGTTTTTATATTCGACGATATCACCTTTATCAGCAATAAAGACCTGTGATTTTTGAAGCCCCGTTTCTTGCGCAAGCTTCGAGTGTGCAATAAGCATCCGGTATTCCCCTTGAATCGGGATGAAATACTTCGGTTGCATTAAGTTCAACATAAGCTTCAGGTCTTCTTGACTACCATGACCTGATACATGAACATTTTTACTTGATGTGAGTACTGTTGCACCCGCTTTGGCAAGGTCATTCATCGTTTGGTACATCGACACTTCCATACCTGGCGATGGTGTAAATGTAATTAGCACTGTATCTGTTTCTTTAATGCGAATGTCTTTATGATGTTTACGTACAATACGCTCAAGTGCATCCAACGGTTCGCCTTTATTGCCCGTCACGATAATCACGACTTGGCTATCATCGTATTTGTCAATTTCTTTTACAGGGATGACAACATCATCTTTAATGGTCAAATAACCTAAATTGACACCGACTTCAAAGTAGCTTTCTAAACTTTTTCCAACAACCGCTACTTTTTTGCCGTTTTCAAATGCTTTGTCAAACACTTGCTGGATGCGGATGAAGTTCGATGCGTAAAGTGCGACAAGAATTCGTCCTTCTGCTCCGTGGAATGTTTTAGATAGGTTATTTTCAATTACTGATTCAGAGGTCGTATAACCCGGTCGTTCCGCCTCAGTTGAATCTGACATGAGGATGAAGACACCCTCTTCGCCGATTGCCGCCATCTTCGCAATGTCTGGACGATACTTTCCTTTTGCAGACTGATCGAATTTGAATTCGCCTGTATGCACAATAGCCCCCTCACTCGTATGGAACACGATGCCCAATGAGTCTGGAATGCTGTGCGTTGTATGGAAAAATGTGACGTGTGTACTCTTGAAATTCATCCGACTTTTGTTTGTCACTTCGAAAAACTTAACACTTGGTGATGCTGGCATTTCCTTTAAATGTTCTTTTGCAAGAGCAATTGTCAATTTCGATCCATAGACAGGTGCCTGTACTTTTTGTAGCAAATAAGCAATTGAACCAATTGCATCTTCATGTCCGTGTGTGAGGAAGATCCCTTTGACACGCTCTTTGTTTTCTTCGATATATGAAATGTCTGGAATAACGATATCGATTCCAAGCATTTCTCCTTCTGGGAACATGAGTCCCGCATCGACGATGAATAGTTCCTCATCAATTTCGACGACGTACATTGCTTTCCCAATTTCCCCTACTCCACCGAGAGGGATAATTCTTATTAGTTCATTTTTAGTTTTTACCACGTTGTTTCCTCCTATTACTCATTCCCGTTCATCACGACTATGTTTCATTATACGGGACAGAACCTTTCTGCACAAACAAAAAAAGCCGATGATTGATACCGGCTTTAATTAGGTGGCTGAAATTAAAGAATTCCTTCTAACTCGCTTCGGCGCTTAGGGGATGCCTCCCGCCATAAGCCAGACAGCTTCGCCGCCAGTCTTACGGCTTCGGCGACCCCTGTAAGGCGCCATCGCAGGATTTGTTTAGGTATTCACATAGTCCATTAAATTAATTAAAAACATGTTGGTTTTTTTGATAGTTTTCCCATACTTGATCGAAAGGTATTTGGCCTTCACCGAAATCAACAAGTGGTAATCTCACGCCGCCTGTTTCGAGACCCAATTTTTCAAGTGCATACTTGACTGGCACTGGATTTGGGGCTGAGAATATGGCACGGAATACAGGTAACAATGCGCGATGCATAGCTGCGGCTTGCGCTGTTTTTCCACTGTTAAATGCGTCAATCATCTGTTGCATTTCATTGCCAACTACATGTGATGCAACTGAAATGACGCCGTTACCGCCGATTGCTAATAACGGCAGTGTTAACGCATCGTCACCGCTGTAGACGGAAAATCCGTCATCTGTTCCAGCGATAATCTCCGCCATTTGCTCAAGACTGCCACTCGCTTCTTTCACTGCACAGATATTTTTTATTTTGGACAACTCGATAATCGTTTCGGGTACCAGGTTGACGGTAGAGCGCCCCGGAATATTATACAACAGTACAGGTAGCTTCGTTTCCCCTGCAATATGCGCAAAATGCGCATACATGCCACGCTGGTCAGGCTTATTATAGTAAGGTGTCACCAGCATGATACCATCAGCACCTAGCTTTTCCGCTTGCTTTGTCAGCAAGACAGATTCCGCTGTACTATTTGTACCTGTACCTGCAATGACAGGAATTCTTTTGTTAACTTGCTTCACTGTGAACGACAATAATGCCCTTTTTTCCTGTGCCGTCACAGTTGGCGACTCACCTGTCGTCCCATTAACAATCAACGCATCCGTCCCATTTGCTATCAAATGTTCGATTAACTTTTTAGCCCTTTTATAATCAATGGTGCCCTCTTCCGAAAACGGGGTCACCATCGCCGTGCCTATTTGTCCAAGATTCAATATGATCAATCCTTTACCGTATTATTGTCGAATCAACTGTTCTGCAATTTGCACCGAGTTTAGTGCAGCCCCTTTAAGCAGATTGTCCGAGACGATCCACATATGGAAACCTCCTGCATGATTCGGATCTTTACGGATGCGGCCGACAAATACTTCATCTTTTCCTTCTGCAAATAATGGCATTGGGTACAGTTGTTGTGCTGGATTATCTTGAACGACAACGCCTGGTGCACCTTCCATACTCGCGCGGATGTCTTCCACTGTTACACCCTCTTGGTCGACTTCGATATAAACCGACTCTGAGTGACCTGTTACAACAGGTAGACGTACGCAAGTTGCCGTAACAGACATCTCATAGTCACCAAAAATCTTTTTCGTTTCATTCATCATTTTCAATTCTTCAAGCGTGTACCCTGAAGCATCAAATGCATCAATTTGAGGAATCGCATTGAATGCAATCGGATAATGCTTCGCCGCTGATGCAGAAGGTAAAATTTCCGCTTCGTTCGCTGCACGCCCTTCAAACTGTTGACTTTGACTTCCCAATTCATCAATCGCTTCTGCACCCGCTCCTGAAACCGCTTGGTACGTCGACACAATAATACGACTTAAGCCAAACTTTTCTTTAACAGGCTGTAGCGCAGCTACCATTTGAATCGTCGAACAGTTCGGATTTGCAATGATGCCTGCATGGTTGCTTAGTGCCTGCGGATTCACTTCTGGCACAACAAGCGGTATATCTTCTACCATACGGAATGCGCTTGTATTATCTATAACTACCGCACCTCTTTTGACAGCTTCAGGTGCAAACTTTTCTGAAATCGAGCCACCCGCACTAAAAAATGCGATGTCGACGCCTTCAAATGATTCTGGTACTGTTTCTTCAACGATATAGTTAAAACCACCTGCCGTAATTTCTGTTCCGGCAGATCGTTTGGATGCAAGCAGTTTAATTGATTGAGCCGGAAAATTTCTTTCAATTAGTTTCTCAAGAATTTTTGTACCAACAGCTCCTGTAGCACCGACGATTGCAACATTCACTTTATTCATCTCTATCTCCCTTTCAGCTTTTACGGATGTGATAATAGCACAAGTCCTACTCAGTTCTCTACAACGTTGCAAAAAGCAACATGCTTCGCAGAAAAACTTTAGTCCTTTACACCGTTAGCAGTTCATTGGTGGAATTATATCATATCTACGAATATTCTGTGCTGTATTTTTATATTTTATCATGAATAATTAATAATGGTTGGAGTTGGCGATTGTCAAGAGCTGCTGCCGCAGTTGGTACCATCAGTGTAAAATCGGAGATGAGGGAGTTCGGTTTACGAAATGGATCGTCCTGTCCGAACGGAATAAAAAAGACATTTTTCATGTTTAACAGCTTCATAATGTTCATCGCATTCAATCCAAGTGCGTCATTCGTTGAAATACCGAGAACAACTGGACTCCCATTACGTAATGTTGCTTTGGCCGCCATTAAAACAGGCGAATCTGTCGCGGCATTAGCAAATCTGCTAATTGAATTGCCAGTCATAGGTGCAATAATCATACAATCAACAGGTGTAGACGGCCCGAATGGCTCTGCACCAACAATTGTCGATATCACTTTTTCACCCGTTGCTTCTTCTATACGCGCAATCCACTCTTCCCCCGTGCCAAAACGCGTTGCAGCAGTTAGTACGGAATGTGTAATAATCGGAACAACCGTTGCTCCTGCATCCTTAAGCGAATCAATGACAGGTATTATCGCATCATACGTACAGTGTGACGCCGTAATGCCAAGGCCAATCCTCTTCCCTTGTAGCATCGAGATCCCCTTTCATTTTCTAGACATCCCCTCGACGGTATCCGTCAAAATGGCTGCCGCATCAATCGGAAAATGTTTTCCTGGCAATCCGAGGAGTACTGTATAGTATTCGGACGAAAGGGGTTCCTTTAGGCAACCGGGCGCCGAGGCTAGGTCAAAAATATGCAGCTGGGGATTCGCATTGACTGCAAGCCATTGTGCAGGGATGGTGTTGACTAGATTGCCTGCTACGAGTTCAAAATCAGCTGTTAATGGCTCTGTTCCATAGCCTAAGGCAACAGCTTCACTCAATTGCGTGATCGACCTTGCTACAATGGTCACATGCGCACCAAGCGCAGTCAGTACGTGCGCAGTCATTTTTCCAACCTTTCCAAAACCCGCAACTTTGAAGTGAGTCCCCGCTATTTGACGTTTGACGCGTGCATAATATTCATGAACAAAAGCTTCTGCCGTCAATCTTGCATTTTTCCAGATGAATGATTCATCTTTCACATAAGAATGGAGCTGTAGTCCTGCATCTTCGAAAGGCTTGCGCCATCCCTCCGATGTAACGCCCGTGTACAGCTGTGTTCCTTCGGCAAATATGGTTGGTGGAAGCTTCCCGGCTAGTTGTAATATGGGGAAAATGACATACTTCGGGAACAAGTGCATAATGTGTTCACCTAGTTGCTCCGTATATTGATTCGTCGCGATATGGTGACAGTTATAGCCCCTTTCCTCCAGCATGGCGCAGCAAGTTGCAAGTCTTGGATCTGCCCCAATCACGAGCCAATTATCATCGTTCATCTAAATCCACCTCATCCATGCTATGCGTTTTGCCAAAAAGAATTCGATGTTCCCCTATCAACACAATTTCACTCCATGGGATGAACTCATCCGACTGCTCTTGCCGGTTTTTGAATGAAAAACGTCCAAGTTTCTTCTTAATTTCAAATCCAATAATATCACCTGTTTTACCATTAAAAATAAGGTCGGTCTCCGCCAAAAAACCATAGCGGACCCCATCCTCAACTTGAATTAACTCTTTCTGTGCAAGCTCTGATAGTAGCATCGCCATTCTCCTCTCTTACATTCCATCCATTATATGAATGAAAAGTGGAAAAGCTGACTACTATATTTCAATTACGCCTCGGTGTAATTGCGTCCAGATTTTGAATTGTGCCCACAGGACGTGGGTATGCAGTCGTTGCGACAGGACGTCGCGAACTTAGACTGCCTGCAATTAATTCCCTTCAAAATCTGTGACATTCTTAACTTAATTTAGCCGGGGTTAACCCCCGGCTAAATTAAGTTAAATTTCAATGGTCTTGATAACATCTTCAGGCGCAATGATGGATATTGCTCGCTCATGCGCAAATATCTCATTGGCCATTCTATACACATTAGCTACTTGAACTCCGTCTATCAGTCCGACAACTTCATCCATCGTCTTATGCTCTTGTAAAATCAATTCATTCTTTCCGTTGCGATGCATTCTAGATTCAGAGCTTTCTAAACCTAATAAAAATCCACCTTTTAACTGTTCCTTGGCATTATGTAATTCATTCTCCGTAATGCCGTTCTGTAAAATCGACTCGATAACTCCGTCAATCGTATCCGTTAATATACCTAAATTTTCCGGCGAAGTTCCCCCATAGATAGCGAATACCCCAGTCGACTTGTATGCCGAATAATAAGAGTAGATAGAGTAAGCCAAACCACGCTCTTCGCGAACTTCTTGAAATAAACGTGAAGACATTGTGCCGCCCAGTATACTATCTAAAATAATAAGGTCATGAATGTGTGCATCTTTTACCGTCAGTCCCGGATAGCCGATACAAATATGTGCTTGCTCAATATCTTTTGCTTTGACAGTCATTCCTGCATGGAATGCAGGGGCCTGGATAGCTATCGGCTGTTCAATCTTCGCTTGTCGTTTAAATGAACCAAATTGCACTTTAATGAGTTGAATGAGGCGATCATCGAAATTCCCAGCAATAGAAATCACAATTTGTTCAGGTCTATACATACGCTCCATAAATTGCTCAATCATCAGCTTATCAAATGTGTTTATCGTCTGTTCATTACCTAAGACAGGCTTCCCCATCGCATCATCCGGGTACATTGCGCTCCATAGACGCTCATCGACATCATCATCTGGCGTGTCTTCAACAGCTGCGATTTCATCAAGGACAATCGACTTCTCTTTTGCAATTTCAGCTGAGTCAAACGCCGAATTGAAAAACATATCCGCTAAAACTGTCAGAGCACGTGGCGCATGATGCCCAAGGACCGTCGTATAGTAGCAGGTCATTTCCTTTGACGTAAACGCGTTGACATCGCCACCGATGCGGTCAAATTCCTCCGCAATTGCTCGTGCGCTTCTCGTCGCTGTACCTTTAAATAACATATGCTCGATAAAATGTGCAATGCCTGCTTCCGATTCCTGCTCATCCCCCGAACCCGCGCCAACCCAAATTCCAAGTGCCACGGAGCGTACATATGGCATTTTCTCATGAACAATTCTCACGCCGTTTGGGCAAATATGCTTCTCGATCATCTTGTAAATCCCCCTTTTTGACTCTCTTCTCCTTTACTTTACTGTAAGAACAAAAAGCCTCCATCTTCAACTAACGAAGAGGGGCTTTCCATTCTATTGACCTTAAAATTCAGTTTTTCTCTTTTGCTGCTGCTTCTTTTTCTTCAAGAATGACAGCTTTTCTAGACAAGTTGACACGTCCTTGGTTATCAATTTCAGTTACTTTGACAAACAATTCGTCGCCAAGCTTCAAGACATCTTCCACTACTTTTGTCCGCTCTTCTGCAATTTCAGATACGTGGAGCAGTCCATCTTTACCAGGGAATAGTTCAAGGAAAGCACCGAATTTCTCAACGCGTTTTACTTTCGCCATGTAATATTCGCCGACTTTTGCTTCGCGAACGATATTTTCAATCATCGCTTTCGCTTTCGCATTCATATCGTTATTTGGTGAAGAAATATAAATCGTACCGTCTTGCTCTGTATCGATTTTAACATTTGTTTCTTCAATAATTTTATTAATAACTTTCCCACCAGGTCCGATTACATCGCGGATCTTGTCTGGGTTAATTTTGATCATGATGATTTTCGGTGCAAATTCCGAAAGCTCAGTACGTGGTGTACTAATAGCTGTCATCATATGATTCAAGATTTTCAAACGACCTACTTTAGCTTGCGCCAATGCCTCTTCTAAAATTTGACGAGACAGTCCGTCAATTTTAATGTCCATTTGAAGTGCAGTAATACCGTGTTCAGTTCCTGCTACTTTGAAGTCCATATCGCCAAGATGATCTTCCATCCCTTGAATATCGGAAAGAACAGAGTAGTTGTCCCCTTTTTTCACAAGACCCATTGCAATACCTGCAACCGGTGCTTTCAATGGAACACCCGCATCCATCATCGCCATTGTTGACGCACAGATGGAAGCCTGTGAAGATGAACCATTCGATTCCAGTACTTCTGCTACTAAACGTAGTGTGTAAGGGAAATCCGTTTCATTTGGTAAGACAGCTAGCAACGCACGTTCTCCAAGTGCTCCGTGACCAATTTCACGACGACCTGGTCCACGAATTGGACCTGTTTCTCCAACACTGAAGTTCGGGAAATTATAATGGTGCATGAAGCGTTTTGACTCTTCGATACCAAGACCGTCGATGATTTGGACTTCACCTAACGCGCCAAGTGTACAAACGCTAAGCGCCTGTGTTTGTCCGCGTGTAAAGAGACCTGAACCATGTGTACGTGGCAAAATTCCAACTTCAGAAGCAAGTGGACGAATTTCATCCAAGCCACGGCCATCTGGACGAATTTTTTCATCTGTAATCAAACGACGTACTTCTTCTTTCACAAGATGCTCCAAGACATTTTTCACTTGTTTCATCGTTGCTTCGTCGGCTTCTTCCGCCTCGTAACGTTCAATCACTGTATTGCGTACTGCATTGATAGCTTCTTCACGCGCATGCTTCTCTTGTGTTTGGATTGCACTCACAAGGTCAGCTTCACAGCTATCTTTGATATCAGCTAAAATTGTTTCATCTAATTGGAATAATGGAATATCAAGCTTCGCTTTACCGATTTCCGCAACAATTTTCTCTTGGAATTCGATGAGCTTAATGATTTCTCCGTGACCGAACATAATTGCTTCCAGAACGATGTCTTCCGCAACTTCCTTCGCACCTGCTTCAACCATGTTAATCGCATCTTTTGTTCCTGCAACGACAAGATCAAGGTCACTCTTGTCCAATTGTGCAGGCGTTGGATTGACGATGAATTTCCCGTCGATGCGTCCAACTTGAACACCTGCAATTGGACCTTCAAACGGAATATCCGACACAGACAACGCTAGTGAAGAACCAAGCATTGCAGCCATCTCAGATGAGCAATCCTGATCGACTGATAGTACCATCGAAATGACCTGAACATCATTACGGAAGCCATCTGCAAATAAAGGACGGATTGGACGGTCAATTAGGCGGCTTGTTAAAACAGCCTTGTCAGAAGGACGTCCTTCACGTTTTAGGAACCCTCCTGGAATTTTACCTACTGCATACATTTTTTCTTCGTAATTCACTGTAAGCGGGAAGAAATCCAACCCCCTTGAATTTTTTGAAGTTGTTGCTGTAGAAAGTACTGTTGTATCTCCGTAACGAACGAGTACTGCACCGTTCGCCTGTTTCGCAAGTTGACCCGTTTCAATCGTTAACGGTCGACCCGCCCAATCAAGTGTATAGACTTTTTTCTCTGACATTATAGAACTCCTCTCCATATTCCAGCCTGAACTGTATACGTTATATGTATTAATAGTAGTGTAAGTGATAGCGCTCAGTGAATACAAGTTTAACTTCATTCAGCAGACTTTTTCTGCTGAATGAAGTTAAAGCCTCCGGCGGATGCCACAGATTTTGAAAGGAATCGGGGAAGGCAGTCTAAGTTCGCGACATCCTGAAAGGAAGTGCCTTAATTTCTGCAAAGAACGCAGAAATATGGCAAATCGAACCCTTCTCTGTTCGATTCGCAACGACTGCATGACCTGCATCATGCAGGCCCCAAGCTCAATTCAAAATCTTGGGCGCAATCACGCCAAGGCGTGATTGATCTATCATTTAACCGACACCATGGCACATTTGTACAGTATACCACTTTATTGTGGATTCTAATATAGGTTGGGGGGAATTGGTCAGATTTTTGTTTATTAAGCTTAAAAAACCAATTAACTGTGTCTCTATTTTAAATTATGTAAAATAAAACCCAATTCACACCTCGAATCAACAGGAAATATGATATAATAGACGGGAATGCGCCCCAAAGCATTCTTTTATTAAAAACTAAAAATTGTTCATAAAATCCATGGATAAAAATAGATCCCAACACAATCGAGGTTTACAACTACTAACGAAAGGAATGGTTTACTTGAACAATAATGAACTTAAATTATTGTTAAAAACAGTGATTGATGATGCTCTGCAAGAAGCTCTGCAGCCAATCAAAGAGGATATTCAGTCCCTTAAAACGGATATAGCAGCGCTTAAAACAGATGTACATGAACTCAAAGTCGATGTAGCAGTGCTTAAAACGGATGTAGAAGTACTTAAAACGGACATGCACAAGCTTAAAACAGATGTACAGGTTCTTGAGTCTGGTCAAGGTGAGCTACACCAATTGACACGTGCCATTTACGACCGCCAAGAGGAAACAGACGCTAGGATGGAATCGTTAACAATGGATGTTCATAAAGCGACTGGCAGTGTGATGTCACTTAAACAAGGGCAAGAGCGTCATGAAAAAATTCTTGGCTCATTAGCTCTTCGCTCCCTTGAACAAGAAACTGATCTACGCGAGCTCAAGCACGCTTGATGATTTGAATCCCTATAAAGAGGACAAGCCCCACAGTAAATTTATACTGCGGGGCTTGTATTTTTTGTTATATCTCTTCCGAAAGATGCTAACTCGACTACCTCGACGAAACTGGACTATCTTTTCAAGGAACTCTACTACGAAATACGAGAACTCGGTTACCCCAGTAAAACTGGACTACCTATTCACCAAACTGGGTTACCTTTTCAACAAACTCTACTACGAAATACAGTAACTCGGTTATCTCGGCAAAACTGAGCTACCTTTTCAAGGAACTCAGCTACGAAATACGAGAACTCGGTTACCTCCCCAAAAATTCCCCTAATCTTTTTCAAGAACATAAAAAAAAAGCGAGCACGAGGCTCGCTTTTCAGATTGTCTTATTAACGGCGTAGGCCGAGTTTAGCAATAAGATCACGGTAACGTTGTACTTCTGTATCACGTAGGAAACGAAGAAGTCTACGACGAGTACCAATCATTTTCAAAAGTCCACGACGTGAGTGGTGGTCTTTCTTATGAGTTTTAAGGTGCTCTGTTAAGTTATTGATCTCTTCTGTAAGGACAGCGATCTGAACATCTGCAGATCCAGTGTCAGTATCGTGAATTTTAAATTCGTTGATCAATTCGTGTTTACGTTCTTGTGTAATAGCCATCCTTTTCACCTCCAAATAATGAAATATCCCCTAATCCCGAGCAAACGTTGGTGATTCGTGTTGCCAAGGAATGGTTCGTGCACATTAGCACTCACTTATGATACCATGACTATTTTTGAATTGCAACAATCACTTTAATGCTAATCCGTCGAAGGCTTAACTTGAACCAGCAGGATCTTCTGTTAGTTCAAGGATTTCTCTTGCTTGCTGTTTATCTACAACCATTTGTTTAATCAATGCGTCCACTGAGTCAAACTTCTCCTCTGGTCGTAAATACTGTATCCAATCAACAGCTGCTTCTTTTCCATATAAATCACCGTCAAAGTCAAGGACATTCACTTCTACTATAGGCGGTATTCTCGATTCATGGAAGGTTGGTTTTACACCAACACTGCATACACCATTGCGCGTTATGCCATCTGTTGTGAATCGCACAGCATAGACACCGTTAGCCGGCAACACTGTATCCGGCTTAGGTAAAACATTTGCGGTTGGAAAACCAAGTAGTCGCCCACGTTTTTCGCCGTCAACAACGACACCAACCGTTCGGAACGGCCTGTCAAGCAGCTCCGCCGTTTCCTCAACGTTCCCTTCAGCCAGTAACTGACGAATACGCGTCGAAGAAACTTTTTCATCATGATCCGTCACTTTATCAATAACTGTCGTGCCGAAAGCCCCGTCCGCCAATTCCGCCATCTGTTCCATCGTGCCAGCACCCTTTGAACCAAAGGTGTAATCAAATCCAGCTGTGACGTGCTTAATCCGTAGCCCTTTCATGAAAATATCCACAAACTGCTTAGGTGAAAGCGAAGCAAGGGCCCAGTCAAATGTTACGATAAAAAGTGCATCAATCCCCATTTCCTCCACTAAGCGTGCCTTCTCTGGATATTGCGTAATATAACCCACCTTTTTGTTTCCATCTCCGAATAAATGCGATGGGTGTGGGTCGAATGTCATCACAGCTGAACGAATACCAAGTTCTACTGCCTTCTTTTTTGCTTCAGCAATGACCGTCTGATGGCCTTTATGTAAGCCATCGAAAAAACCAATGGCCAGCGAGTACTGTTCTGTACTATCAATGTCAATCGTTCCCGGATAATGTAATTTGTAAATATCCATTGTTGCTTCCTCCTTACCTAATCAATTACGCCTCGGCGTAATTGCGTCCAAATTTTGAATTGTGCCCACAGGACGTGGGTATGCAGGCGTTGCGACAGGACGTCGCGAACTTAGACTGCCCGCAATTAACTCCCTTCAAAATTTGTGACATCCGCCGGAGGCTAACTTAATTCAGCAGGGATTTGAACCCACTGAATAGAATGGTTATTCTGCATTCATTCCACCATTTATAGAAGTAGAGGACTTCTGCTGAATTAAGTTCAGCGGAAACATCTTCTCTGGCTTCATAAGTCCCGGCTTCGTAGGATGTTTCCTATACACTGCAATCGCTTTACCCTTCGTTGTAAAAACAATGGATTCATCACTTTGCAATAAGGAATGCTCAGGCAATACTTGACCGTTCATCACTTGATCATACAGGTCTTCACCAATTTCAACACTTAGAAAGTCGGTCAAAGCATCTTCAAGAGGACGCAGAATTGTTGCAATGTTGCCTTCTTCTTGTAATTGCCTTACTTCATCTAACGTGCGACAGTCCACTTGTCTGTATGTCCCTGATGATGTCCTAACGAGTGCTGCCATATGCGCTGGGTAACCAAGTAGTTCACCAATCTGAACGGCTAGCGTCCGGATATAGGTTCCTTTGCCACATGCAACACGAATGCGAAACTGAACTTCTTCCCCTTCGTACAATTGTACAGGGTCAAGCAGTTCAATGTCATGAATCAACACTTTACGCTCCGGTCGTTCCACTTCAATTCCTTTACGAGCATACTCATAGAGCCTACGTCCATTAACCTTCACCGCTGAGTACATCGGTGGAATTTGCGTAATTTCACCTGTCAACTGGGCAAGTGCTTCTTCAATTTGACTTCGTGAAATTTGTTTAATTGCTAAGTCAGATGCAACAACCTCTCCATCTGCATCTTCGGTTTCAGTGGCCGTCCCAATGGATACGACCGCAACATACTCCTTACCAGAATCTGTGACATACTCCGCCACTTTTGTTGCTTGTCCAATGCAAATGGGCAACACACCTTCTACACTTGGATCGAGTGTGCCTGTATGTCCTACTTTTTTTGTCCCTAAAATTTTACGTAATTTAAAAACACAATCATGCGAGGTCATCCCTTTTTCTTTCCAAAGAGGAAGTATTCCGTTCACGTGCATTCTCCTTTATATGTAAAGAGAGGAAGCCGGAAAGTCCTCGTGGACACCGACTTCCTCCGTTTTTTATTAGCTAAATTTCTTCTTATTCATCCTGTCCGTTATTCACTTGTCTGAGAAGTGAGTCGATTCGATTACCGTATGCAACGGATTCATCAAATTCGAATTTAACCTCAGGAGTGATACGGAGTCTGATTCGTTGCCCAATCTCCGTGCGAATAAAACCTTTCGCCTTATTAAGACCTTTTAACGTATCTTCCTTTTCCGAATCTTTTCCTAGAACAGAGATAAAAATCGTTGCTTGTTGAAGATCACCAGTTACTTCAACATCAGTTACAGTAACGAAACCAATTCGTGGATCTTTTACTTTGTTGCCGATGATATCGCCAAGTTCTTTTTTCATCTGTTCTGCGACGCGGTTAGCACGCATTGACATGGATGGTCACCCCAATTCCGTATCAGTAATAGTCGAGCGTCAACTCGGACATTTCCCATTCTGGATTTGACTCCAAAAATCGGATTGCCCGTCTGACTTCTCGTTCAGCCGCATCTTTCGATGAAGCCACGGCAACGACCGCGATAGTAGTCCGTTGCCATAAATCCTGATGATCTATTTCCGCGATAGAGACGTTGTAGGCATTTTTCACCCGATCTGTCATCCTTTTCAAAACGGACCGCTTGTCTTTCAAAGAGGCCGCCTCTGAGATGAAGAAACAACATTCCGCGTAGACGATCATACTCGTTTAATTTCTTCCATGATGTAAGCTTCGATAATATCACCTTCGTGAATATCATCGAATTTTTTAATAGTAATCCCACATTCATAACCTTTTGCTACTTCTTTAGCATCGTCTTTGAAACGTTTTAACGTATCTAATTCACCTTCGAAGATGACGATATTATCACGTAGGATGCGGACACTTGAATCACGTGTAATTTTACCCTCTGTTACATAGCTTCCCGCAATCGTACCAATTTTAGACACTTTAATTGTTGCTCGTACTTCAGCTTGACCGATGACCTTTTCTTCGAATTCAGGATCAAGCATACCCTTCATCGCTAATTCGATTTCTTCGATCACTTTATAGATGACGCGATGTAGTCTAATATCGACGCCTTCTTCGTCTGCCGCACGCTTCGCATTTGTATCTGGACGAACGTTGAAACCAATAACAATTGCATTTGATGCAGAAGCAAGGGAAATATCAGATTCGTTGATAGCACCTGCGCCTGTATGGATGATTTTCACGTTAACGCCTTCAACTTCGATTTTCATCAATGAGGCCGCCATCGCTTCAACCGTACCTTGTACGTCTGCTTTTACAATCAAGTTCAATTCTTTCATTTCGCCTTGTTTCATCTGATCGAACAGATTATCAAGCGTAATGCGTGTTTTCTCAACACGTTGCTCTTGTTGTGCTTCGCTTGCTCTTGATTCACCGATTTGACGTGCCGTTTTCTCATCTTCGAATACAACAAAACGATCACCCGCTTGCGGTACATCACTTAAGCCTGTAATTTCAACTGGTGTCGATGGACCTGCTTCTTTGACACGACGACCTACATCATTAATCATTGCCCGCACGCGCCCGAATGTGTTACCAACAACAATTGGATCACCTACATGCAATGTTCCATCTTGTACAAGAAGTGTTGCAACTGAACCGCGACCACGGTCCAATTGTGCTTCGATAACTGTTCCACGTGCACGAATGTTAGGATCGGCTTTCAATTCGCCAACTTCTGCAACAAGTAGAACCATTTCAAGCAATTGATCAATTCCATCACCATTTAGCGCCGAAATAGGTACGAAGATTGCGTCACCGCCCCATGCCTCTGCTACTAATCCGTGCTCTGTCAATTCTTGCATGACACGATCAGGGTTTGCTGATGGTTTATCCATTTTATTGACTGCAACGATAATTGGAACTTCCGCTGCCTTCGCATGGTTAATCGCTTCAATCGTTTGTGGCATAACGCCATCGTCTGCTGCAACTACAAGAATGGTAAGATCCGTCACTTTCGCTCCACGTGCACGCATTGTCGTAAACGCTGCGTGACCTGGTGTATCTAGGAATGTGATTTTTTTGCCTTTTTCTTGAATTTGGTAAGCACCGATATGCTGAGTGATTCCACCCGCTTCGCCTTGTGTTACTTTTGTATTTCGAATCGAGTCCAGAAGTGTCGTTTTACCGTGGTCAACGTGACCCATGATTGTAACAACTGCCGGACGTTCGATTGGATTTGATACAGTTTCTTCAGTTTCCTCAAAATAAGTTTCAAGGTCTGTTACATCGACACGGATTTCTTCTTCTACTTCTACTTCATAATCTGCACAGATTAGCTCAATTGCATCCTTATCCAGTTCCTGGTTAATTGTCGCCATGACACCCACCATGAACAGTTTTTTGATGATTTCAGATGGTTCACGATGTAGCTTCTGTCCAAGTTCGGCAACAGATAGTGATTCGTAGAATGTAATTTTTTCTGGTAATGGCAATTCCACTTTCGGTTGTGGAGCCGGACGGTATCTTCTACGCCCTTGGTTAATACCACGTGCTGGTGGTCGTCCACCGCGACCGCCACCCGGACGACCTGGACCACCGCCGCCTGCCGGACGGTTTTGTCCACCTTGTGCTGGACGATTATTAGTTGGTGCTGTAGCTCCTTGAGCTGGACGGTTTTGACCGCCTTGTGCTGGGCGATTGCCACCTTGTGCCCCTTGAGCCGGACGGTTTTGTCCGCCTTGCGCTGGACGATTGCCACCTTGCGCTCCTTGAGCCGGACGGTTTTGTCCGCCTTGCGCTGGACGATTGCCACCTTGTGCTCCTTGAGCTGGACGGTTTTGTCCGCCTTGTGTTGGACGATTGCCACCTTGCGCTCCTTGAGCCGGACGGTTTTGACCGCCTTGTGCTGGGCGATTGCCACCTTGTTGTGTCGTTTTTTGACCTACAGCTGGCTTACTTGCAGGACGTGCAGATACTGGTGTATCTTTTTGAACACTAGTTTTCACATCTGTTTTTGGTGCTTGTTGATTATTTTTACTGCCACCAAATTTACTATTAAGCTTCGTAACTGCTTCTTTATCAATTGTTGACATATGATTTGCTACACTCACATTAATCTTTCCAAGCTCATCGATAACTTCCTTACTCGACCGATTCACTTGTTTCGCGTATTCGTGTACACGTATTTTCGTCATTAGCCCACCCCCGGTTAAATTCGTTGAGGAGCCCGGACAACTTACGGGCAAACCCGGCGTCCGTTAGCGCGAGTACAACTCGCGACTCTTTTCCGATTGCATGACCGAGGTCTTCACGACTCCCGAAATCATGCTTCTCAACGTTGTAATACAGACATTTATCAGTTAACTTTTTCATCGTATTTTTAGATGCATCTTCTGAAACAATAACGAGATGCGCACTACCGTTACGAACTTCACGTATGACTAATTCCTCGCCCGTGATAATCATCCTTGCGCGAGCAGCCATACCTAGCAGTTGAAAAATCTTTTTTGGATCATTCATTTCAATGCCTCCCGGCGAATTGCATGAAGGAGATCTTCATATACCTGTTCAGGTACAGCAGTTCCAAGTTGACTTTCAATCGCTCGGTTACGACGCGCTGCCTCGACTGCTTCCTCGGATTTTGACACATATGTCCCACGGCCTGATTTCTTACCTGTGAGATCCACTGAAACTTCTCCTTCTTTCGGACGAACGATACGAATCATTTCCTTTTTAGGAAACATTTCACCCGTTGCCGCGCATTTACGCAAAGGAACTTTTTTCATGTTAGCCATGTGTGGTCATCCTTTCTTCTCAGTCTTCGTCGTCCGAATACAGATCGATGGATGTATGATCCAACTCATCTGCCACTTCTTCTTCAACGAAATAAGGATCATTTGTATTTGCAGGCTCCTCTAATTGAGCTTCTGCAACTGACTCGTCGAAGACAGGTGGATAGATGCCTAGTTCACGCGCATCTGTTTCACTTTTAATGTCTATCTTCCAGCCTGTTAGTTTTGCCGCAAGTCTTGCGTTTTGTCCACGTTTTCCAATCGCCAGTGATAATTGGTAATCTGGTACGACAACTCTTGTCGACCTTTCTTCTTCATTGACTTGAACGTCGATTACTTTTGAAGGGCTAAGAGCATTTGCTACAAAGATAGCCGGATCTTCAGACCATTCAACAATATCGACTTTTTCACCATTCAATTCATTCGAAATCGACTGAACACGCGCGCCTCTTGCACCTACACAAGAGCCGACTGGATCGACTTCCTCATTATTCGTATGCACTGAAATCTTCGAACGGTCGCCCGCTTCACGTGCAATCGATTTGATTTCAACGATGCCTTCATAGATTTCAGGCACTTCGACTTCAAATAACCTACGTAGAAGTCCCGGATGTGTCCGTGAAACGAACACTTGTGGACCGCGTGATGTGCGTTCAACTTTTGTAATATACACTTTGATACGATCATGTGGTTGATAGGATTCGGTTGGGATTTGTTCGCCAATCGGCAAAACAGCTTCAACCTTGCCAAGCCCCACATATAAATTACGTGCGTCGAGACGCTCGATAATACCATTGACGATATCATCTTCTCTGTCGACATATTCTTCATAAATAATGCCACGCTCTGCTTCTCTTACACGTTGTGTCACAACTTGCTTAGCAGTTTGTGCTGCGATACGTCCGAAATCACGTGGTGTTACTTCTTGCTCGACGATATCTGCCAGTTCATAAGCCGGGTTAATCTTTTGTGCATCTTCAAGTGAGATATACAAACGATCATCCTCAACCTCCTCGACGACATCCTTGCGGGAATAGACTTTCATCGTTCCTTTATCGAGGTTCAAATCAACTCGCACGTTTTGCGCTTGATTGAAATTTCGTTTATAGGCAGTTACAAGTGCTGCTTCGATTGCTTCTACTAAGACGTCCCTAGAAATTCCTTTTTGCTTTTCGAGGGCTGTCAATGCATCGAGTAGATCACTACTCATGTTAATCACTCCTACATTCAATTATGCGGAAAAGTCGATTGCCAAACGGGCAAGTGCGATTTTTTCCTTGTCAATCACAACAGTCACTTTTCTCGTCTTAATACGCATTTCCACTTCCACAGTATCCACTTCGTTTGCTAATAGATAGCCTTCGAATTCCTTCAACCCGTCGATTGCTTCATACGTCTTAATGAATACAAACTGGCCAATCGCTTTTTGATAATCCTCTTCCTTCTTTAACGGACGCTCCGCACCAGGTGAAGATACTTCAAGGAAATAGTTTTGTGTAATTGGATCTGTTCGATCAAGTTCCTCACTCAATTTCTCACTTACTTGAGCGCACTGATCTATATCAATACTTCCCTCTGGATTATCAATATAGACGCGAAGGAACCAGTCTCTTCCTTCCTTCAGAAACTCAATATCGACAAGTTCCAATTTTAACTCTTCCACAATTGGATTGACGAGTTTCTCAATCTCTTCTGTAATTTTACTCATCTTATCCCTCCAAAAATCTTAATCAAATACGCCTCGGCGCATTTGTGCCGGAGGCCAGGGCATGTTAAGGACCCGTTGAATTGGTAAAAAAATAGTATAGAACAACAGAAAAGAGCGGGAAATCCCACTCTTTTTGCGCAAGACTATTACAAAAGTTGTTCCCATCATACCATACGTTACAAAGGCACGCAAACAATGTGATGCAATTGCGCCTTGGCGTAATTGCATCGGGGGACTTCTGCTGATTCAAGTTAGAACAATGACAATTGATTGGCCTCTGGCATACCTTCCAAACAGCCGAGCGTTGTCATGTACTCCACAACCGTTTTCGACACACGTCCACGTTGCTGAAGGTCTTCCTTCGATAAAAACTCTCCGTCTTTTCTCGCTTCCACAATCGAATTGGCGACGTTTGTCCCAAGTGATGGAATTGAGTTGAATGGAGGAATAAGTGTGTCTCCATCAATTAAAAACGTCGTTGCATCCGATTTGTACAAGTCTGGCTTCACAATTGAAAAACCGCGCTCACTCATTTCCAACGCAATCTCCAGAACGGTCAATAAACTCTTTTCCTTCGGTAATGCATCAAGGCCTTTCGCATTGATCTCTTTAATTTGCGCACGCATTGATGCCGAGCCTTTTGTCATTGTCAGCAAATCATAATCCGTTGCACGTATAGAGAAATACGTCGCATAATATAAAATCGGATGATGTACTTTAAAGTATGCAATGCGCAATGCCATCAGAACATAGGCAGCTGCGTGAGCTTTAGGGAACATGTATTTAATCTTTTTACATGAGTCGATATACCAGTTTGGCACGCTTTGTGCTTTCATCGCTTCTTCAAATTCCGGTGTCAGACCTTTCCCTTTTCGCACAGACTCCATAATTTTAAACGCCATCGAAGGATCCAACCCTTGATAGATTAAATAGACCATAATGTCATCACGACAACCGATAACATCGGATAATTCACATGTCTTATTCTGAATCAATTCCTGTGCATTACCGAGCCAAACGTCCGTCCCATGCGATAATCCCGAAATCTGAATGAGTTCCGAAAACGTCGACGGCTTTGTTTCTTCTAACATCTGACGAACAAAGCGCGTTCCAAACTCCGGCACACCCAATGTTCCTGTTTTACAGCCTATTTGCTCTTCTGTCACTCCGAGTGACGACGTACCACTGAATAGCGCCATAACACCTGCATCATCTGGTGGAATCGTCAACGGATCAATCCCCGAAAGGTCTTGCAGCATTTTAATCATCGTTGGATCATCATGCCCAAGAATATCGAGCTTCAATAAGTTATTATCGATGGAATGGAAATCAAAATGCGTCGTCTTCCAACTCGAATTTGTATCATCCGCTGGAAATTGTATCGGCGTAAAATCGAATATTTCCATATTATCAGGCACAACGATAATACCGCCGGGGTGTTGCCCAGTATTGCGCTTAACGCCTGAACAGCCTTGTACAAGACGGTCGATTTCAGCCCCACGGAAAGTATAGCCATTATCATTCATATAGCCACGAACGTAACCATACGCCGTCTTCTCCGCAACCGTACCAATCGTTCCTGCACGGTAAACGTAATCCTCACCGAATAAATCCTTCGTATAATTATGGGCATGCGCCTGATAATCACCACTGAAATTCAAATCGATATCGGGAACTTTATCCCCCTTAAATCCTAAAAATGTTTCAAACGGGATATCTTGTCCATCTTTTTTGAATTTCGCTTCACAAGAAGGACAAACCTTATCGGGTAAGTCATAGCCCGAGCTGACTGATCCATCATCGAAGAACTCAGTTGCTTTACACGTTGGACAGACATAATGCGGTGGTAATGGATTGACCTCGGTAATTTCCATCATCGTTGCAACGAGTGAAGAACCGACCGAACCACGCGACCCAACGAGATAACCATCATCCAACGACCGCTTGACAAGCTTATGAGATATCAGGTAAATAACGGCGAAACCGTGACCAATGATGGACTTCAATTCCTTTTCAATTCGCGCTTCAATAATTTCCGGCAATTGCTCGCCGTAGATTTGGTGCGCCATCGAATACGTCAACTCTCTTACTTCCTCATCCGCTCCTTCAATCGTCGGCGTATATAAGTCGTCTTTAATCGGCTTCACATCCCCGATTCTTTCCAATATTGAATGTGGATTATCTATGACAATCTCTTCTGCCACCTGCTCCCCAAGGAAGGAAAACTCCGCTAGCATTTCATCTGTTGTTCGGAAGTGAACTGCCGGTAGCGTATAGCGATTCATGGGATTGGCTCCACCCTGCGAACGAACGAGCACTTTACGGAATGTTGCATCGGTTTCATCGATATAATGGACATTTCCTGTCGCACAAACCGGTAGCCCGACCTTTTTCCCTAGCTTGATCATCTTGCGCATAATATCTTCCAAGTTCCATTCATCGCGAATTAATTCCAACTCAATCAGATGAGAATAAACAGGTTTCGGATGGACCTCAAGATAATCATAAAACTTCGCAATTTCTTCAACTTCATCTAAAGACTTCTGCATAAGCCCTTCGAACACTTCACCCTTATCACAGCCTGATCCGACAAGTAATCCCTTTCGGTGCTTAACAAGCAATGAGCGCGGAATACGGGGAACCCGGTAAAAGTAATCCATATGCGAATAGGAAACGAGTTTGAAAAGATTTTTCAACCCTTCATCATCTACCGCGAGCAATGTACAATGCGAAGGTCGCGACCGCTTATAAGCATCCCCTTCCCCAATATGCCGGTTAAAGTCATCGAGGTAAACAATTCCCTTTTCTTCTGACTCCTTCATTAGCCGTAAAAACAAATGGGCTGTTGCTTCCGTATCGTAAATCGCACGGTGATGCTGCGTCAGTTCGATATTATATTTTTTCGCCAACGTATTTAGTCGGTGATTCCTCATTTCAGGGTGAATGAAGCGTGCCAGTTCCAGCGTATCAATTACTGGATAAGCAATCGCTGGTAGTCCCGCCTTTTTAGAAGCTTCGTAAAAGAACCCCATATCAAATTTCGCGTTATGGGCTACTAAAATCGAATCACCAATGAATTCACTAAAGTCCTTCACAACGTCTGCCACTTCAGGCGCATCCTTCACCATGTCATCCGTAATACCTGTCAATTCAGTTGTCGTCGAGGATAGTGGGTGATGCGGATTAGCAAAGCGCTCGAACGTCTCAACAATTTCACCATTTTTTAACCGTACCGCGGCAAGCTCGATAATCGTGTCGTACACCGCTGAAAGACCCGTTGTCTCCACGTCAAAGACGACAAAGCTATCATCCTCTAGCTTACGATGCTGTTCATCAAAAACAATCGGCACGCCATCATCGACTAGGTTTGCTTCCAGTCCAAAAATTACTTTTACACCTTGCTTCTTCCCTTCGGCATACGCTTCTGGAAACGACTGGACGTTGGCATGATCCGTAATCGCAATCGCTGGATGTCCCCATTTTGCCGCCTGACTGACGAGCTTAGATGCGGAGACGACTGCATCCATTTGACTCATTGTTGTATGGGCATGTAATTCAATCCGCTTACGATCCGCCGGTGCCTTATCTTGGCGAATGATAGGTGACACTTCCATCACATCTTGCGCCATCATAATGAGGTCTCGAACGAATGTATCGTTTTGAATCCCTCCACGCGCGCGTACCCAAGCTCCTTTTTTCAATGTCTTCATCATTTCTGCATCTTCATTATCACGCGAGAACATCTTCACTAAAATAGAATCAGTATAATCCGTCACTTTAATCGTTAATAGTGATCGACCACTGCGTAATTCGCGCACCTCTGTATCGAAAACAAATCCTTCAATCGTCACGCGACGTTCTTCATCCAGAATATGTTGAATTTCCATAAGAGGCTCGTCTGCTTTAATAGGCGTACCTAAACGGAATGGTCCGGATACAGTGCCACCATTTTCCTTCTTGGATGATTCTCGTTGCACCAAATCTGCAAGCGCTTTTTGACCGTATGCTTCTTCCTCAGCAGCTCGTTGTGCAAGAAACGCAAGTCGTTCCGCCTCCGCGCCATTATCTTCTTCCGTTAATTTGAAATCTATAAACGGTCGAGCGAAGCCGAATGAATGATAGACATCTGCAATCAAATCCGCATACTTGCCCTTCAAGGTTTGAAGCTCCAAATCATTTGTGCACAACAGCATCAGCTTGCCACCAGACATGACCGGCTGCTGGCTCATTAGCCTTTCTCGAATTGGCGGTGACATATCACTTAACTCTTCAATGACGAACGACCAGTAATCGGTCAACATCGTCTCATCGACTTCCGTCGTGCGACAAGTTATTTCCAAACGAACTGTGGCAATCGCTGAAAAAGCTGCGTTGACGCGTTTGCTAAATTCACGGTAAACAGCCGCTGGTAACGGCTGTTTCAATGTTAAGTTAAATTGCCAAAGTCGTGATTTCCGGTGGATATTTACCCGATTCAGCTCGGCTTGTTCAAAGTGGATAGCAAATTGGTCATCCGTCATATCAATCTGCTGCAACAAAATATACAACTTGTTCATAGCATCCATAATCTCTCACCCCTACTTTTTAGATCCGCCGGAGGCCCACTTGCTTCTACTGAAGCAAGCGAGAAGGGAAGTACCGACAACCGGCCTTCCCTTCTCGATATCTATTTTTTACCCGCCGGAGGCTTTATGTATGTTCAACATGTGCCACACGCTGAACGTAGATAATTACGCCCCGAAAAACGCTTGTAGTTTTTCAGTAATTTCTTCTTTTCGCCACTCAAATGATTCTCCGGTTTGTCTAAACTTCACTTCAACAATATCATCTACTGCTTTTTTACCTACAGTTATCCGAACCGGTAAACCAATCAAATCCGAATCAGCAAATTTGACGCCTGCACGCTCTGGTCGATCATCATAAAGGACATCATAGCGATACGATTTCAAAATCGTATATAATTCCTCCGCCAAGCCGACTTGAGTATCATCCTTCACATTTACCGCAATGACATGAATATCAAACGGTGCAAGCTTTGCTGGCCACTTCAAACCATTGTCGTCATTATATTGTTCTGCAACCGCCGCCATTATCCGTGATACACCAATGCCATAACAACCCATGATGAACGGCTTTGCTTTACCGTTTTCATCCAGATATGTTGCCTCCATCGACTCGCTATACGTTGTGCCTAACTTGAAGATATGGCCGACTTCAATCCCTTTAGCAAACCGAATCGTCCCATTGCCATCCGGCGAAGCATCTCCTTCGCGAATAAAACGAAGATCTTCATAGCGATCAACCGCAAAGTCACGTTCTGGATTGACATTTGTCAAATGGAAGCCATTTTCATTCGCACCACAAACACCATTGACTACCGATGCAACTGCATGATCCGCAATTACTTTTAAGCCGATAGGCAATTTAACAGGTCCAATTGACCCCACTCCACATGACAAAAGCTCTAGCACATCTGCTTCATGTGCTAATTCAACCTCTGTCGCACCGAGTACATTTTTTAGCTTAATATCATTAATTTCATGATCCCCACGACTTAGTACTACAACCAGTTCGTCATCCACTTTGAATATAAGTGTCTTAATGAGCCGCTTTACATCCACTTCAAGAAACGACACTACTTCGTCAATCGTCCGTTGATTAGGCGTTGCGACTTTGGTTACTTCTTTCAATGACTCTTCGAGCTTGTCATAGTTCACCTTTACTTCAGCCATTTCAATATTGGCCGCATAAGAAGAGCTATCACTATAAGCGATTGTATCCTCTCCAATGTCTGACAACGCCATAAATTCATGCGTTCCTGTTCCACCAATTGAACCACCGTCTGCAATGACTGCACGGAAATCTAGACCAAGCCTCGTAAAGATATTCGTATACGCCTGCATCATATCCATATACTTGTCGTGCAAGCTATCCTCCGTCGCATGGAAGGAATACGCATCTTTCATGATGAATTCACGACCTCGTAGCAAACCAAAGCGTGGACGTTGCTCATCCCTGAACTTCGTCTGAATTTGGAACATCGTCAGTGGTAACTTTTTGTACGATTTCACTTCATCTCGAACAAGAGAAGTAATCACTTCTTCATGTGTCGCTCCAAGTGCAAACTCCCGATTATGCCGATCCTTCAATCTGAATAGCTCAGGGCCATATGCACTCCATCTTCCCGTTTCCTGCCAAAGTTCCGCCTGTTGCATAGCAGGCATAAATACTTCTACCCCATCGATGGCTTCCATTTCTTCACGAATAATCGTCTCGATTTTCTGAAGCACTCTTTTACCAAGAGGCAGATAGGAATAAATGCCACTCGTATTTTGTCGGATAAACCCCGCACGTAACAACAACTGATGGGATTTAATATCTGCATCAGCAGGTACTTCACGCATTGTTGGTATGAATGTTCGTGATTGTTTCATTAAAATCCCGCCTCAAGTATTTTTTAACTATTATGGAAAGAAAAAGCGTTGAATGTCATTCCAAGTGACAACTAGCATTAAGACCATTAACAGAACAATCCCTACAAAATGGACCATTCCCTCTTTTTGCTTATCAATTGGCTTACC
Organism: Sporosarcina sp. FSL K6-2383; assembly: GCF_038618305.1. Taxonomy (NCBI): domain Bacteria; kingdom Bacillati; phylum Bacillota; class Bacilli; order Caryophanales; family Caryophanaceae; genus Sporosarcina; species Sporosarcina sp. FSL K6-2383. Next base: position 1,589,702 of record NZ_CP152017.1, on the reverse strand, counting down.
ACGCACTGCCTCAAAGAAGAAGAACAGCAATCTTCCACCATCCAATGCAGGCAATGGTAATAAGTTCATAATTCCTAGGTTAATACTTAACACAGCAGCCCAGTTCATAAGATTGTAAATCCCGTACTGTGCAACTTCCTCTGTCGCCTTGTAAATCCCGACAGGTCCCGATAAGTCGTCAATTGAAAATTGACCTGTTATTAGCGTCCCTAATAATTCGAATATTCGAACAATCCAACTAACCGTTTGATCCGCACCATACGCAACAGCCTTCAGCGGATTTTTTTCCATCGGTCGCGTAACACCGAGTTGTCCATATTCTTGTCCTGATTTATCTTTTATCGTCGTTGGAGTGATGTCCAGCTTCGCTAACGAACCGTCACGTTCCACAACCAATTGTAGCGGTATACCCGGACTAGCTTGGACGACCTCCACAAATTCATTCCAGGTGCTAATCGACTGACCATCAATCTCTGTCACACGATCTCCCGCTTCCACGCCTGCCGTATATGCAACGTTATCACTTTGCACATCTGCAATAACCGCTTCCTTTGCCGGAACACCTTGCATCAATCCAAGTGCAAGGAAGATGAAAAATGACAGGATAAAGTTGAATAAAGGACCTGCGAAAATTGCCATTGCTCGACTACCTACAGATTTCGATTCAAACTGTCGGTCATATGGCGCAATCAGCGTTTTCTGCCCTTTTTCATAAATAACAGCTTTTCTAGAGACATTGTAGCGCACTAATTGCCCTTCATCATCATAGCCTTCGATATACAGCTTTCTTTCCAAGTCGGATGTCTCTACTTCTAGAAATAGTACATCTGGATTGGCAACATTACGATTCAAATAAATTTTTTCAATTTCATCTGAAGTATTGATCAGCAAGCCTACACGATACCCAGGCTGTAATTCGACCTTATCAAAATCTTCCCCCGCCATCCTAACATAACCACCAAGTGGCAACAGACGGACTGTGTATAATGTTTCACCTTTTTGAATACCAATAATTTTCGGTCCAAATCCAATCGCAAATTCGCGGACCATAATCCCAGCCTTTTTGGCAAACAGGAAGTGCCCTAGTTCATGAAAAAAAACGAGAGAACCGAATATGATAATAAACGCAATAACGGTTTCCATGAAAAACCCCTTCACTGACCATCTTGGTCATTAATTATCTGCTGAATCAAGATCAATCACGCCCCAGCGTGATTGCGTCGGGAATTTGAACTTCTGCTGATTCAAGTTAAATAACTTACTTTACCATAGCATACACCATTTTTCGAGCAAGTGAATCTGCTTCCAAAATGGTTTCGAGATCTGGAACAGCACTTGTTTGATGAGCATCCATCACACGTTCAATCATATCCTCGATTTGAATAAAGGGAATACGTCCTTGCATAAATAAAGCCACAGCTACTTCATTCGCTGCATTCATCGCAGTTGGCATCGTGCCACCTTCTCTACCAGCAGCATAGGCTAGCCCTAACGCCTTAAAACGCACAAGATCCATTTTTTCGAAATGCAACTTGCCAACTTCCTCAAGACGCAGCGGCTTGGCGTTTTGCATCGCAATACGGTCTGGGTACGTCAGCGCATATTGGATAGGCACACGCATATCAGGTGAACCAAGCTGCGCCATCACGCTTGTATCTTCAAACTCCACCATCGAATGAATGATACTTTCCTTATGTAGTAGGCAATCGATTTGATCATAAGGCATTGCGAAAAGGTGATGCGCTTCAATGACCTCAAGTCCTTTGTTCATCATCGTCGCAGAATCAATCGTTAGCTTATTGCCCATCGACCAGTTCGGATGCGCAAGGGCTTGTTCCAGTGTCACATTGGACAGTTCTTCACGGGATAGATCCCTAAAACTTCCGCCCGATGCAGTTAAAATCAGTCGGGAAATACGTTTTGGATTTTCTCCATTCAACGCTTGGAACAATGCAGAGTGTTCACTATCTACAGGCAACAATGGTACACCATACTTACGTGCTTCCGCCATGACAATATCCCCAGCAGCGACAAGGGTTTCCTTGTTGGCGATGGCAATTGTAATGCCCGCACGGATAGCCTCAAGCGTCGGCTTAAGCCCAACACTACCGATTACAGCGTTGACTAAGACGTCAGCCCTCGTATGCGCGGCTACCTCAATAAGGCCATCTTCTCCATAGACAAAACAAATGGAGGGAAATTCAGCTTGCAATCTGTCTGCATCCTCACGTCTGATGACGGATACCGTTTGTGGCTGATGCGTGAGGGCAATTTCCCTCACCTTATCGATATTCATACCGGCCGAAAAAGATACGAGCTTAAATTTTTCGGGATTCGACTCGATAATATCGAGCGTCTGAATTCCAATCGAGCCGGTTGCTCCGAGTAGACTAATTTTCTTTGTCATCGTGACACCTATCTTTCCTTAACCTACAAAATGTAGAAAATGTAGTAGTGGCAATACGAATAGTAGACTGTCAAATCTATCTAAAATACCACCATGACCCGGTAACAGTTTACCTGAATCCTTGACCGCATAATGCCTTTTAAGCGCTGATTCAACAAGATCACCCAATTGTCCAACAATCGACGCAATGACCGTCACAGCGACGAGAATTGTGTACGTAGAGGCAATTGGATAGAAATACTGGAAGACAAACGCAAAAACAACAGCACAAACAATACCACCAATAAATCCTTCTACCGTTTTGTTCGGTGATATTTCTGGCCATAGCTTACGTTTCCCCATTTTCCGCCCAACGAAATAAGCTCCTGAATCTGTCGTCCAAATGACCATCAACGCATACACAACGTATTCAATGCCATATAATCTTGTTTCAATTAAATAATAAAACCCAATACCTACATAAAGTGCACCTAAAACGGAAAAGGCAGCATGGTCAAACGTAAAACGATTTTTTACAACGACTGTATGCGTCAATAAAATGAGTACAATAGCGAATGCTATTTCAATTTTCGTAAAGTTCAATGCTTGGTAAACAGCAGACTCCCATCCAACTGGCATAAGTAACACGGCAAGTGCAGCCCATGTTAACAGGCCTTCCACTGATAATAATTGTATTTCCCTCATACGTAATAATTCATATAAGCCGATTGTCGCAATGACATACACAGCCACTGTAAAAGGTAAGCCGCCTACAATAACAAGCGGAACGAATACGGCAGCCGCTACAATTGCCGTTAGTATTCTTTGTTTCAAACGTCCCCTTCTCCTTCCACGCTTCCAAAACGCCGATTTCGTAATTGAAATTCCTCAATAGCGTTCAACATGCAGGTCGCATTAAAATCTGGCCATAATACATCCGTAAATGAAAATTCAGCATAGGCGAGCTGCCAAAGCATGAAATTGGAAAGTCTAACCTCACCACTTGTGCGGATAAGTAAATCCGGCTCCGGTAAATGTGCAGTCATTAAATGCGAGCCAATGAGCGACTCATTAATATCCTCAGATGCTATTTTTCCGTCAGCAACGAGCGCGGCAATTTCTTTGACCGACTCAACGAGTTCTAATCTACTTCCATAATTCATAGCAAAATTCAATGTCAGTCCATCATTATGAGCAGTTGCTACCATCGCTTTCTGGATAGCCTCTTTTGTATGGTTCGGTAACATATCGAAGTTTCCTATCATTTCAACTTTAACATTTTGTTCGACTAGCTCTGGGAGATATGTACTGAGAAATTCCCCAGGCAATTTCATCAAGAAATCTATTTCTAATTTCGGTCGTTTCCAGTTCTCTGTCGAGAAAGCGTAAAGTGTAAGCACCTTAATGCCGAGTTCATTTGCGATACGCGTAATTTTACGAACCGTTTTCATCCCTTCATGATGACCAGCAATGCGCGGCAAGTTACGTTGCTTCGCCCATCTGCCGTTTCCATCCATAATAATCGCCACATGGGTGGGGATTGGCTTGCTTCTGACAACAGCAATCCTGTCCGTTATTGCGGCATCGGACACCGCTATTTTTTTTCGCAAGAGTTTTTCAAGCATGTCGTTTCCTCCACTCAGCTACTTTTCAGAGCAAGTACATACTCTATCGTAACAAATTAGACGATAAATTTCATTTATAAGAAGAACATAAGTGAATAACGTCAATTGAAATAAATAATGCCACTAACAATATTTAGCGCTTTCGCTAGAGTTTAGATAGAATTATTCATTCGACATAGATACAACTTAATCTAATAAGAAAAAAAAGACGTCCTGGAATTAGGACGTCCCGGAATATAGAAAGTTCTTCTATCAGATTTCCATGATTTCATTTTCTTTATCTTTAGCAATAGCATCGACTTTCACAATTGTTGAATCCGTCAACTTTTGGATTTCTTCACCATTGCGACGCAACTCATCTTCTGTAATATCGCTACTTTTTTCAAGCTTTTTGAAATCATCATTCGCATCACGACGAATATTACGAATCGCAATTTTCGCATCTTCTGCTTCTTTTTTCACTAATTTAACAAGCTCTTTACGACGATCTTCTGTCAATAAAGGAATTGCCAGTCGAATAAGTGTCCCATCACTTGATGGCGTAATACCAATATCCGATTTCATAATTGCTTTTTCAATATCGCCAATCGTCGTTTTGTCATATGGTTGGATGACAAGAAGACGAGCTTCCGGTACTGAGATTGCTGCCATTTGGCTAAGAGGCGTAGGCGCTCCGTAATACTCGACAGAAATCCTGTCTAGCAAAGAAGCATTTGCACGTCCTGCACGAATCGATGCAAGTTCCCTTGTATACGCACCTATCGCTTTTTCCATACGATCTTTCGCTTGGTCCATTACTGCTGTTGGCATTATAAATTCCTCCTAACAACCGTCCCAATCGGTTCACCGAGAACGGCTCTTTTTATATTTCCAGTTTCCATAATTGAGAATACTACGAGTGGGATATCATTGTCCATACAAAGGGTTGAAGCAGTGGAATCCATCACTTCAAGACCTTGGCTAATCACATCTAGATAAGCCAATTCTTTGTATTTTACTGCATTTTTATCTTTTAACGGATCGGCTGAATAGACGCCATCCACATTATTTTTCGCCATTAAAATTACATCTGCTTCAATTTCTGCTGCTCGAAGCGCCGCTGTTGTATCTGTCGAGAAATAAGGATTTCCAGTACCTGCCGCAAAAATAACAACCCGTTTCTTTTCAAGATGTCGGATTGCTTTACGACGTATGTATGGTTCCGCCACTTGTCTCATTTCAATTGAAGAAGATACGCGCGTTTCAACACCAAGCTTTTCAAGTGAATCCTGCAAAGCAAGGGAGTTCATAACTGTTGCTAGCATCCCCATATAATCTGCTGTTGCACGGTCCATGCCCATTTCGCTGCCAATCTTACCGCGCCAAATATTACCGCCTCCGACAACGACTGCTACTTCAACATTTAGATCTACTACTTCTTTTACTTGCTCCGCAACTGTTTTGATGATTTCGGGTGATAGCCCAAAACCTTTATCACCAGCAAGTGCTTCACCGCTTAACTTTAGGACGATTCGTTTATATTCTGGGACGCTCATGTATACCCTCCATCTGCTTCGTTTTCTTGAAAAATAGGGAACACACGCATGTGTTCCCCATTAGTTAATCTTATGATGGATCAGTTTTTATTAACTTGACTCATAACTTCTTCTGCAAAGTTATCTTCACGTTTTTCGATACCTTCACCAACAGCATAGCGGATAAATTCTACTAATGTACCGCCAGTTGATTTTACGAAGTCACGAACTTTTTGATCAGAGTTTTTAACAAACGCTTGATCTAATACACAAATCTCTTCGAAATATTTACCGATACGGCCTTCGACCATTTTCGCTACAATATTCTCAGGTTTGCCTTCATTCAACGCTTGCTCAGTTAAAATTTTGCGCTCACGCTCAACTTCTTCTGCTGAAACTTGGTCACGTGATACGTATTTCGGGTTCAAAGCTGCAACGTGCATTGCAACGTCTTTCGCTGCTTCTGCATCAGTTGAACCTTCAAGAACTGTAAGAACGCCAATACGGCCGCCCATATGAAGGTAAGGACCAAATGCGTCTGCATCTGTTTTTGTACGAATTTCAAAGCGACGAAGTGATAGTTTCTCACCGATTTTCGCGACAGCATTTGAAATATGATCAGCAACGGATAGACCGTTTGACATTTTTGATTCAAGTGCTTCTTCAACTGAAGCTGGTTTTGTAGCAAGAAGATGCTCTGCAAGCTCTTGTACTAGTACTTGGAACCCTTCGTTTTTCGCAACGAAATCTGTTTCAGCATTCACTTCTAAAAGGATTGCTTCGTTTCCGTTTACATAGATAGACGTAGTACCTTCCGCTGCAATACGGTCAGCCTTTTTAGCTGCGCTAGAAAGTCCTTTTTCACGAAGGAAATCAATTGCTGCTTCCATATCACCGTTTACTTCAGTAAGTGCTTTTTTGCAGTCCATCATACCTGCACCTGTTTTTTCACGTAGTTCTTTTACCATTTGAGCTGTAACTGCCATTTTATATTCCTCCTAAAATAGTTCGTCATCAATTTTCAAGAAGAGCGCCTAGACACTCGTTAAAAAAGACGATAAGGGTATAAGCCGCTTATCGTCTCGTTGTTTACTGATTTTACTCTGCAGCTACTGCTTCTTCAGTCGTCTCTTCGTCTTCACCTTGTCTTGATTCAAGCAAAGCGTCAGCCATTTTACCAGTTAAAAGACGTACTGCACGAATCGCATCATCATTCGCTGGAATGATGTAGTCGATTTCGTCTGGGTCACAGTTTGTATCAACGATTCCGACTAGTGGAATGTTTAATTTAATTGCTTCTGCTACTGCGATACGTTCTTTGCGTGGGTCAACCACGAACATAACGTCAGGAATTGCTTTCATATCACGGATTCCGCCAAGGAATTTAACTAGGCGTTCGTGTTCTTTTTTAAGCTGTCCAACTTCTTTTTTAGGAAGTACGTCGAATGTACCGTCTTCTTCCATTTTCTCGATTTGTTTCATACGAGCAACACGTTTTTGAATCGTGCCGAAGTTTGTTAGCGTTCCACCGAGCCAGCGTTGGTTGATGTAGTACATTCCAGCGCGTTCAGCTTCTTCTTTGATTGCTTCTTGTGCTTGTTTTTTCGTACCTACGAATAGGACTTTTCCACCATCAGCACCAACTTGACGCATAAATGCATATGCTTCTTCAAGTTTTTTCACCGTTTTTTGTAAATCGATGATGTAGATACCGTTACGTTCTACGAAGATAAATTTCTTCATTTTCGGGTTCCAACGACGTGTTTGGTGTCCGAAGTGTACTCCTGCTTCAAGCAGTTGTTTCATTGAGATTACTGACATTTGTTTTTCCTCCTGTTTGGTTAGATTCCTCCGTGCGCTTCATCCGGTAGAGCGACCTTTCGGCACCTTCTCTAACGTCCATGCACGTGTGTAGTAATACCACTAGCTAATATACCATAGTACTTTTATGTTTGCAACCTCATTCATCTGAATTTCAAAATGAGTTCTACTTCTGTTTTGCCTTTACCTAATGCCTTAGCAATTTCCTCGATGGATTGTCCGGCGTCAAATAATTTTATGGCTTGTGTGCGATCATCATCCACTACGGCAGTTGGTCCTTGCTGGTTCGTCGTCACGGCATTATAGGACTTAAGCGCAACATTTACAGGTATCGTTGGCTTACTAGCACGTAACACTGGTTGAGTGTGTTCTACTGTAGCCTGTTGCTCTTGTTTGATATTCAAAGCACTACTTACTACTTTTTTAGCAGGAGGCTTGCTATCACGCTCGAGAAGTCGTTCAATTAATCGTTCATTCTCATCTTTCAATTCCGATAAATAAGCACCCATTGAATCATCCATTTCAATCATTAGTTTACGTTGCTTCTTTTCAAGGTCGTCAAACTTCGACACCTTTGTATACAGCAATGCCAAAAAATAAAAACTAATGACTTGTACAATAAACAATAGACCTAAAACTATCCATACAATCATTTTATTTACCCTGAGAAATCAACGAATGAGCCTTTGTAAGGATGCACCGTGTTCTTCCTCTCCTCTTCTTTTTGTAGCCGTTGCCGTTCTTCTTCCTCAGCACGTTCTCTTTCACGCTGATCGGCATCGGCATCCGTTTTAGCATATTTCTCTGATTCCAAAACTGTTTCACTATTTTTAATCATTTGCTGTTCCATACGGACGGTAGCCTGATCCTGGTTCATTTGTGTCTGCTGATGCTTCTGCTCCGCAAGTTTCCCCGCATCAAAGGTCTTTGGTATCGCAATTTGCAGTTCAATCCCTTTTAAACTCATAAAATCCCTCCATCTACTATTTCAGATGCTAATAGCTTACGAAGTTTGAATAATGCTTTTGAGTGAATTTGAGATATTCGTGAAGTAGATAAGGATAAAATCTCACCAATTTCCGTCAACGTCATTTCTTCTGTATAGAAAAGATTCAGTACAAGTTGTTCATTTTTATTTAATTCATTAATTTTAGTCACCAAATCACCAATTAGCTCGGTCATCATCATGCGTTGTTCAGGCGTTTTAGTCTCCTGATCCTTGATCACAAATGATTTCAATCCTTCATCGTCATCATCATTAATTTTTTCATCTATGGATAAGATGTTTGAAAAATAATGTTCATGAACGGTTTGATAAACATCATCGACGCTCATTCCCATATGACTGGCAATTTCTTCGGGTGTTGCATGACGTAGTAGTTTCTGTTCAAGCTTTGTAATTTCTTCTTCAAGTTTTTTAGATCTTTCTCTTGAGGAACGCGGTAACCAGTCTTCTTTTCGTAAGCCATCAATGATTGTACCGCGAATCCGGAAAGAAGCATATGTGTCGAATTTCAAATCTCGACTCGGATCGAATTTTGTCAACGCATCGAATAAGCCATGAAGTCCAAGGCTCATAATATCATCACGTGAAACATTACGCGGTAATCCTGAGCTAATCCGCTGCACGTGGTAAGTGACAAGTGGAGTATATCTTTGAACAAGGATATCCCCCGCCTCAGGATCGCGATTACGAATCCACAGGTCCCAACTTGTATCTTCCTCCAACAAATCCTGTTTCGACATCGAATCCCTCACTCTCCAAGATGATTCTAGTTACTTACTATTATAGCAAATAAGCATGAAAAAAGGCGACTGAACCGATCAGCCGCCAACTTGTTTTGTCTAGAACTCCCCACAATCAGACAATAAAACCTGAACATCTTAAAGTTCTTTTGTTCCTTGGTTAACTGTCCGTACACTGAGAATCGCTGTTACCGGGTCAAATTCAATCGTACGACCACTGGATCCACCGGTATCTTCCGCCAAGATAGGAATGGATAATCGCTTCAATTCCTCTTTTACCGCTTCCACATTTCGAGGGCCGATACGAATCGTATCACTTGAGCCGAATTGAAACATTTGAGCACCACCTGCTATTTTCGCCTTAAGTGACATCGGCCTGACACCTTCTACTTTCAGCATTTCCATCAACGCGTAAATACCAGTATCTGCAAACTTTGCTGCATTTAGCTGACTTGATTTACCTAGAGTGGAATCTGGAAGCATAATATGTAACAACCCTGCTATTTTCTTCGTTTCATCATATAATATGACTCCAACACAAGAACCGAGCCCAGATGTACGAATTGTCATTGGCGCTTTGACTACGTTCATATCTGCAATACCAACTCGAACAACTTCTTTTAAGACCATCATCTCACATCACACCCAGTGATTTAAAAATAGTGATATAGGATGAAGGATCCGGAAGCAAGAAAAAGTGTCCATCAATACTTGTGCTGCCAGTTTCTCCTTCTTCACGAATCTGCGTATCAATGACAATCACTTCATCGCTAAAATGGGACACTTCAATGAGCCCAAAACTAACGATGGCTCCTACCATATCCACACTCAGTGAAGGTACCGTCGGATAGATTTTCAAACCCGTAAAATCGGATAAAGCAGACAAATAAGAACCAGAGAGAATATTACCTAGCTCCTGCATAGCAGACACACCTATATCAGGAAGGGTAGAGGCTCCGAAATCGAACGTCTCGTCACCTATTAACCTTCTGATGAAATGATTGGCTGACTCTAGGGACAGAACGAAAAACATGCTCCCTGATAAATCTCCCTCAATGCGAAGGAAAATACCTGCTACAATCGCTTCCGCCCCGCCTGCAAGATCAAACATTTCATCAAATGATACGAGCTTCACATTCGGTACATGCATATCGATTTTGCGATCCAATAGCTCTGACAATGACGTTGCAGCATGTGCCGCACCGATATTACCAATCTCCTTTAGAACATCAAGATGCATATCCGTTATGTGGTTTTCAGAGGTCATCTGAAGTCACCCTCTTAATTGGTTCTAACACTTTATCCAAATTCAACATGACTAGCAGTCGTTTATCAACTTTAGCTACTCCTGAAAGAAAGTCTACCTCAATCGAACCAACGACCTCTGGCTGCGGTTCGATTGATTCTGCTGGAATGTCGAGTACATCATTTGCTGCATCGACAATCAGACCGACATCATAATCTTCTAAAGTGACAATAATAATTCTTGTACTCTCATCCATCTCTTTCGTATCGAGACCGAACCGCGCGCGTAAGTCAACGATTGGCGTAACCACACCTCTAAGATTGAGAACCCCTTTTACATAAGACGGGGTTTTCGGAACTCGTGAAATGGACAGCATCTTCTCGATGGACTGAACAACATCCACACTAATTGCATATTCTTTGTCCATTAGTTCGAAAACAATAACTTTCATTTCATCCTGATTAAGCATCTCAGTCATAATTCTTCACTCCCGCCTATTTGATCAATGAGTTGCAATCAACAATCAGTGCAACTTGTCCATTTCCAAGAATTGTTGCACCCGATATTGCAAAAACACTTTGCAAGTAATTACCAAGGGATTTCAAAACGATCTCTTGTTGACCGATGAACGAATCGACAACTAATCCCGCTAGTTTTTCACCTTTACGGACGATTACTACTGACTGGAAGCTCTCAGATTCATCATGTCCTGGCATCTCGAAAATTTCTTTCAGGTAGACTAATGGTACGATATTACCACGGAAATCAATAACTTTTTGATTATGTGCACTTAGAATATCTGATGTCTGAATGATTGCCGTTTCAATGATGGACGATAGTGGAATTGCATACACTTCTTTTTCTAGCTCTACTAGCATTACCGAAATAATAGACAATGTTAAAGGCAGTTGAACTTGGAAGAGAGAACCTTGCCCTTCTGTCGACTCAATGGAGATATAACCTCCAAGTGATTCAATCGTGTTCTTCACAACATCCAAACCAACTCCACGTCCAGATACATCTGAAATTTTCTCAGCTGTTGAGAAGCCTGATGCTAAAATAAGTTCTGCTACTTGACGATCCGTCATTGTTTTCGCAATTTCTTCCGTAACAATCCCATTTGCAATCGCTTTAGCAACAACACGCTCACGGCTTACGCCGGATCCATCATCCTCAAGCTCTATGAATACATGATTTCCTGAGTGATAAGCACGTAGCGTAACTGTACCTTCTTCGGGCTTTCCTTTGGCAAGACGCTCCGCTGGACTCTCCACTCCATGATCGAGTGCATTACGGATTAAGTGAACGAGTGGATCACCGATTTCATCAATGACTGTACGGTCTAATTCCGTTTCAGCGCCAATGATTTCAAGATTCACTTTCTTATCCAAGTCGCGTGCCAACTGTCGAACCATTTTCGGGAAACGATTGAAGACTGTTTCGACTGGAATCATACGCATATTCAAAATGATACTTTGCAAATCACCCGATACCCTTGTCATACGTTCAACTGTCTCGTTTAATTCTGGATTTTGCAGCTCACTTGCAATTGATTGGAGCCTTCCACGATCAATGACGAGCTCTTCGAATAGGTTCATCAAAATATCGAGACGATCAATATTGACACGAATTGTCTTATTCCCCGATTGTACGCCAGTATTTCGTTTTCCTTTTTGATCAGCTGGTTCTTTCCCCACGTCAGTCCCTTGTTGAACAGTGACAGCGGTTTCTATGGCCTTCAATGCCTCATCATCCTTAGCACGCTTGCCATTCAGCAGATAATCATTTGTTAGTGCAGAAACTGTCACAGCTTCCACTTCTGATACCTTCATCACTTTCTCGCGCAAAACATCTGCTGATTCTTTTGTGATCAACGCTACGGTAAACGTTTCAGCAAATTCCTCATTTTCAAGTTGTTCAACCTTCGGCTCAGATTTGATAATTTCACCGACTTTTTCTAGTATGCCAAACACCATGAAGACCCTTGCTGCTTTTAGCACACAGTCCTCCCGTAATTCAACAGTTATTTCTAGTGCATTAAAGCCTTGCTCAAATGATTGACTAATGACGGTCATTTCATAATCGTCATAGCTTAGCGCAACTTTTTCTTCTGTTACAGTTACCGCTGTTTCAACAACTGCAGCAGTAATGACTGCACCGCCCGCCTCAATACGATTCAGCGAATCTACGAGCTCACGAACATCTTTTTTACCTGTACCGCCGGATGCGATGTCCATAACCATCTCTTCCAGATAATCAACTGCCTGAAGAACAACATCAAAAATTTCAGTTGTGACAGGGATTTTCGAGTTACGAATTGCGTCCAAAACATTTTCCATCATATGTGTTAAGTCGGCTATATCTTCATAGCCCATTGTGGCAGACATTCCTTTTAGCGTATGCGCAGATCGGAATATTTCATTAACAATAGCTAAATCTTGCGGGTTTTTCTCCAGTTCTAACAAATGCTCGTTACAAGATTGAAGATGTTCCTTACTCTCATCAATGAACATTTCTAAATATTGATTTGTATCCATCGTGACGCCCCCTCTAAGACTTTATGATTTCCATAATTGTTTCTGATATATTGTGCAAGTCCACCACTTCATCGGTAAGTCCAGCTTCCTTGACGGCTTTTGGCATACCGTAAACGACAGATGTCTTTGCCGACTCAGCAATTGTCACTGTTCGACCGTTTCGGCGTAGCACTTCCATCCCAACTTTCCCGTCATAGCCCATCCCTGTCATAATGACTGTCAGATAGTTCACATCCGCGTTTTCTGCCGCTGATTCGAGAAGGACATCAACGGATGGACGGTGCCCCATACGAGGTGGATCGACGGCATCCAACTTAACAAAATAGTTCATGCCGCTCTTTTTCATCTTTAGATGCTTTCCCCCTGGCGCAATATACGCCGTTCCATTTTCGAGGAGTTCACCATCTTCTGCTTCTTTCACATGAATGCTGCAAAGACCATCCAACCTATCCGCGAGAGATTTTGTGAATCCTGGCGGCATATGCTGAACTATAAGGATTGGAACGCCAATCGACGCAGGCAGCCCTGTTAAAACTTCTTGTAGTGCCCGTGGTCCCCCTGTCGATGTGCCTATTATAACAAACATCTTACCTATTTTGGAAATCTTAATCTTCGGCCTACTCGTCACCGGGCGTGACAAGCTCTCTGATGAGGGCGATTCCACTGGTTTACTTGCGACTTTCGGTACAATGGATGTCGACAATCGCTGACTAGGCATCTTTTGTGTAAGTGTCGACATTCGAACCCCTAAGGCAGCAATGACTTTTTCTACTATCTCTCCCTGCACCTCATGAAGATTTAAGGAAATTGCACCGCCTGGCTTCGCAACAAAGTCAACAGCACCATACTCCATAGCAAGAATCGTATTTTCTGCACCTATTTTAGTCGTACTGGAAAGCATAACAATAGGGACTGGATGTTTATCCATAATCTCCTTCAGCGCTTCAAGCCCGTTCATGATAGGCATCTCAACATCCATTGTGACAACATCTGGTTTTAATGTTTGTACTTTTTCAACAGCTTCTTTTCCATTGCGCGCAGTTCCGATTACCTCAATATTGGGATGACCTGAAAGAAAATCTGAAATAAGCTTACGCATAAACGCCGAATCATCCACAACAAGCGCTTTCTTTCGATTGCCTGTACCCAAATCATCCACGTCCTTTCGTAAATATGCTTCTCAATTTCCCGAGGAATCCTTCTCCTTGTTTGGACACTTCATCCAAACTTGCTCCAACAAAATTTTCTGCGATGATTTTCATCCGCTTAGAAATAGGTGCACTCGGAAATAGAAGTAAAAATGGTTTTTGTGCAACAACTGCCTTATGAACAACCGGATCTTCCGGAAGAAAACCAAGAATTGTCGTCTGCTTCCCCAAAAACTTTCGCATGGCATACTGGAGTCGGACGACAGCTTCATTTTCTTCTTCATCCCTCGAAACGCGGTTGCTGACCATATGCAACTTTTTATCGGGGTCTTGTAAACAGATAAACTTCATCATAGAGTAAGCATCTGTTATAGAGGTTGGCTCTGTCGTTGATATGACGATGATTTCATCGACTGCAACAATCAATTCAATCGAACGTTGTGTCGCTCCTGCTCCCATATCAAATAAAATGAAGTCATATCTTTGTTGTAAAAACTCAAAGGCCTGAATTAAAAGGTCAAACATATCCTTTGACCATTCCAATACATTCTCAAGACCGGAGCCACCAGAGATGAAGTGCAGGCCTTCTGGGGTCTCGTTAATGATTTCAAACAGTTGTTCCTGACCAAGCAAGTAATCTTTCAAACTATAACGTGGCGCCATCCCAAGAAGGATATGAATATTGCCCATTCCGATATCCATATCAACGATAATAACCCTTTTACCCTTTGCAAGAAGTGCATGGGCGAAATTTGTTGAAAAATTGGATTTTCCAACACCGCCTTTTCCACTAACGATGGCAATGGATCTGGAAAGCTCCCCTTTGGACTTTAACATTCTGAGTCTTAGTGTTTCTGCCTGATCACGCATCATAGGCACCCTTCAGCAGTAAAGAAATCAACTTTTCGCTGGCCGCTTCTGTAATATCCTCAGGTACTTCTTGACCATCTGTATAATAAGCAGTGCCAATTTGATAGTCTTTCATCAAATTAAACAGTGGTCCAATTGAGCTTGTTTCATCCATTTTCGTGAAAATAAACTTTTCGACCGCAAACTGATTGAACTGTTCAATAATTATTTTCATATCTTGTTCTTTTGACGTCATAGAAAGGACGAGGAACGATTCCATATCTAATGAAAAGTCAATGAGCCTTGTCAAATCCTCTACAAATTTTACTTCCTTATAGTTTCGACCTGCTGTATCAATAAAGATGACATCACGGTCAGCAAGATTTGCAATTGCTTTTTCGAAATCCTCACTGTTATAGGCTACCTCTACCGGTGCTTGCAATAAGTTCGCATATGTACGAAGCTGTTCAATCGCTGCGATTCGGTAAGTATCCGTTGTTATAAATCCGATTTTCTTTTTATTTTCTAAAAGAGCTCTTGCAGCAATTTTCGCAATAGTCGTTGTTTTCCCAACACCAGTAGGGCCGAGTACATTTATGAATTTCTTGTTGAAGGAGATGCCTCCAAACGGCAAGTTACCGATTTCTCTTTCTAAAAACTGCTTCGTCATCAGTAGTTGCTCTTCATGTGTGAAATCTTTCTTCTCTGCTTTCATCCGATTATAAATTTCTTCACCAATTTGTGTGATGAGACTTGAAGATAAGCTCTGCTTTTCAAGATGCATCAACAATGGCTTCAACTCATCAGGTAGACGGGAATGACTGGCTGATTGCTGCATATTTTCTAACATTTTTTTCATTTCGTTCATTTCTTTCTTCAATTCCACTGAAGTTTTATCGACACTGACAATAGGTGGCGAACTAAACGGAAGAACCGGTTCTTCCATTTTTGGAGCCGGTTCATCAAAGCCTGCAACAACTTCTACTGATTTCTTTTTAAAAAAGCCAAGAAACCCTTTCGAATTGACAACAGTTGAACTAAGAATAATGGCATCCTCACCAAAATCGGCACGTACTTTTTTCATAGCCTCGACCATTGTTTCTGCACTATATTTTTTCATTTTCATCAGATATCCACCACCCCGACGCTTTGAACTTCAATCGATGCTTCAAGTTCATTATAAGACAATACTGGAATTTGAGGGAAATACCGCTCTGTTATTTGTCTCAAATACATTCGGATTGCTGGTGAACATAGAACGACCGGTGATTGATCCATCAACGCCACACGTTCTACTTCACCCGCTATCGATTCAAGAATTTCTTGCGAATGACCAGGGTCGATTGACAAATAGTTTCCTTGCTCGGTTTGCTGAATATTATCCGCAATCATTTTCTCGATTTTACCAGACACCGTTAGCACTTTAAGTGACTGACCAGACGCTGCATACTGATTGGTAATTTGCCTTGCAAGCGCTTGTCTGACATACTCCGTCAATACATCTATATCTGATGTATATTTCGAATAATCCGCAAGTGTTTCAAAGATAATTGGTAAATTTCGAACCGACACATGTTCGTTCAACAATTTTGCCAATACTTTTTGGATTTCTCCAATTGACAATGGAGTCGGTGTCAACTCGTCCACGAGAATTGGGAATGTCTCACGCACATGATCGACAAGTTGCTTTGTTTCCTGGCGCCCAATCAAATCTGCCGCATTTGCACGAATCACTTCCGTTAAATGTGTCGACACAACACTTGGCGGATCGACAACTGTATACCCAAGGATTTCTGCATCTTCTTTAACATCCTCCGCTATCCATTTAGCAGGTAGACCAAATGACGGCTCAATTGTATCAATTCCTTCGATTGAGTCATCACCACCAGGGCTCATGGCGAGATAGTGGTCAAGAAGAAGTTCTCCCCTTGCTAACTCACTTCCCTTTATTTTGATTCTGTACTCATTTGGCTGTAATTGAATATTATCTCGAATACGAACAACTGGAATAACAAGTCCTAATTCAATCGCCAGCTGCCTTCGTATCATGACGACCCGATCAAGAAGATCCCCACCTTGCGTCGCATCGACGAGTGGAATGAGTCCGTAGCCAAATTCAAATTCGATAGGATCGACATTAAGGAGGTTGACGACATTCTCGGGGCTTTTCATACCTTCCGTTTCAGTTTCTTCTTCCATTTCAAGCATTTCCTTAGGATCCTCTTCTAGATTGCGTGACATCATGAAAGCGCCTATGGCAAGTGCCACCGCAACCGGAATTGTCAACATATCATTGATAGGAGTGGCAAGTCCGAGTAATAAGACCGTCGCAGCACCCACATATAATAGCTTTGGTTGTCCAAGAAGCTGTTTGGTAATATCCGAACCAAGGTTTCCTTCAGACGTTGCTCGTGTAACGACAATCCCTGTTGCTGTTGAAATAAGAAGAGCTGGAATTTGAGAAACGATTCCGTCACCTACTGTCAACTGTGAGAAGAGTAAAGCCGCTTCTCCGAAAGGTAGTCCCATTTGGACAACTCCGATAATCATTCCGACAAGCAAGTTAATGATGACGATGATGATACCGGCAATGGCATCCCCTTTAACAAATTTCGTTGCTCCATCCATCGCACCGTAGAAGTCAGCTTCGTTACTTACTTTTTCACGACGTGTACGTGCATCTATTTCGGAAATCATTCCTGCGTTCAAGTCGGCGTCAATACTCATTTGCTTACCAGGCATCGCATCAAGCGTAAAGCGAGCGGCAACTTCTGATACCCGCTCTGCTCCTTTTGTAATAACGAGGAACTGGATTAGCACGAGGATTGCAAAGACAACGAGACCGACGACAACGTTTCCACCCGTTACGAATGTCCCGAACGTTTCAACAACACCACCCGCATCACCATTCGATAGGATTGCTCTTGTTGTGGAAACGTTCAATCCTAATCGAAATAGCGTTAGCAGGAGTACAAGCGTTGGGAATATAGAGAATTCCAATGCTTCCTTCATATTCATAGATGTCAGTAAAACCATTAAACCAAGTGTAATATTGATAATAATCAGGAAGCTCAGGAGCCAAGTTGGGAGCGGGATGACAAGCATCGCGACAATCATAATAACCGCTGCGAGCACGCCTATATCTCTAAATTTCATGTCATCCCTACTTTCTTCAAATCAGATTTTTCGTTGTATACGGTAGACATACGCCAATATTTCTGCCACCGCTTTAAAAAATTCTTCAGGGATACGTCCCCCAATCTCAACATCATCATACATTGCTCTTGCCAAGGGTCGATTTTCAACCATGACAATTTCATGCTCTTTAGCAATCATTTTTATCTTTTGAGCTACGAAATCGACACCCTTTGCGACGACTATCGGCGCATCCATATTGTCATCCTCGTACTTTAAAGCGATTGCGTAATGTGTTGGGTTTGTAATGACAACATCCGCGTGTGGAACTTCCTGCATCATGCGTCGCATTGCCATCTCACGCTGACGTTGTTTAATCCGAGATTTAATGATGGGATCTCCCTCAGAGTTCTTATGTTCATCCTTAATATCCTGTTTGGACATTCGGAGATTTTTTTCATAGTCATATTTTTGATAGAAAAAATCCAATATTGAAATGAATAACAGAACGAACGCTGCAGTAATTCCCATAAGTGCGGCTAGCTGCGCAACGGTCGTCATCACATCCCAAGGATTTTTGAATGCCAGTGCAAGTACTTTGTCAATATTCGACATGAGAATAAGTACCGTTGTCCCACCGATAAATGAAATTTTTAATACCGATTTCATTAATTCAATAATTGCTCTCATAGAAAAAATGCGTTTAAGCCCTTTAATCGGGTCAATTTTCTTTAAATCGAATTTTAATGGCTCTGTCGTAAACAATAAACCAATTTGAAATAAATTTCCTGCCAAGCCAGCAACTACTGCTGCGAGCATAATAGGCAATAAAATAAAGGCCATTTGAACAAGCATTTCAGCATAAATGAGCATCGCCTTATCTGCATCGAGGTGAGCGAGTGGGACATATTCAATAAATGCCTGTTTGAAAAATATAAAAAAACGGTCTCTCATGAATCCCGCAATAAAAAACAAAAAAAGAAACACAGTGAGGAGAACAATTGCACTTGTTACATCCTGGCTTTTTAATACCTGGCCTTTTTTTCGAGAATCTTGACGTTTTTTCGGAGTGGCTTTTTCGGTCTTTTCCCCTGCAAAGAACTGCAGATCCAACCGTAACATCATGTTAGCCACCTCCAATAAGTATCATCAAGTCCCTCATTGCAATGATCATCACTTCGAATAATTTTTTCATCATCTGCACCATAACACCCATCATAATCGTTAACACCAAAAAGCTGACGCCGATTTTGATAGGGAAACCGATGACGAAAATATTCATTTGCGGCACTGCCCTAGCTGTAATCCCCAGTGCTAAATCGACAAGGAATAGCGTCGCAACAATTGGAATCGACATTTGAAAGGCAATTAAAAACGAGTTTGCGAATGTCCTCACAACAAAATCCACCAAACGTTCTTCACCTAAAGCGGGCCATAGCTGATCCATTGGAATGAATTGATAGCTATAAAAAATACCGTCTAACAACATATGATGGCCATTCAATGCAAGTAATAAAAGAATAGCAAGTGAGTTGAAAAACTGACCGAGTAGCGGTGATTGCGCTCCCGTTTGTGGGTCAATAACGTTCGCAATGGCGAATCCCATTTGAAAGTCGATAAAGCCCCCTGCAACTTGAATTGCTGCCATAATAATGAATGCAATGATCCCAATCGCCAAACCTGTTACCGCTTCTTTGACGACCAGCAAGATAAACGTTCCATCTATTTCTAACACAGGTACATCAATCGAGTAGACAAGTGTCCATGCGATTAAAGCACCAAAAATAATTCGTTGCGTTGTTGGTATTGAACGATATGAGAACAAAGGGACTGTCACAAAAAACGCGGTGACTCGCGTTAAAATAAGTAAATATGCCGCGAGTGAAGGGATTAACTCTTCCATTTAATCACCCGATATACCTGATAAGATTTTCAAAAATATCACCTGCGAATGTCGTTACCTTCGTTAACATCCACGGGCCAAATAAAACAATCCCTACTAGTACAGCCACAATTTTAGGAACAAAGGCAAGCGTTTGTTCCTGGATTTGTGTCGTTGCCTGGAAAATACTGACGGACAAACCCGTTCCTAGTGCAATGATAAGGAGGGGGCCTGATGTCAACAAGATAACCCAGACTGCGCTCTCCGCCAAGCCTATAATTGTTTCCATTGTCATTTTAACCCCTCCTAGAAGCTTTGTAGCAATGATTTAATAATGAGATACCAACCATCCACAAGTACAAATAACAAAATTTTGAATGGTAATGAGATCATAACCGGTGGTAACATCATCATCCCCATAGACATTAGGATACTCGCAACAATCATATCAATAACTAAAAACGGAATGAAAATCATGAAACCCATTTGGAATGCTGTCTTAATTTCACTGAGCGCAAATGCTGGCACTAGCATCGTCAGCGGTAAATCTTCAAGTGATTCAGGAACTTCTGCCTGGTTGTAGCGCAAAAATAATTCCAAATCCTTTTGTCTCGTATGTTTGCTCATAAACTCTTTCAAAGGCATACTTGCATTTTCATAAGCTTCTTCAAGTGTTATTTCATCTGCAAATAACGGTGTTAGCGCTTGTTCATTGACTTGTTGAAATGTCGGGGCCATGATGAAAAAAGTTAAAAAGAGGGCTAGTCCGACAATTACTTGGTTCGGCGGCATTTGCTGTGTCGCCAGAGCCGTTCTAACAAATGATAGAACAATGACAATGCGCGCAAAGGAAGTCATTAAAATAAGAATGGCTGGTGCAAGCGATAAGACTGTCAAAAGGAGCATCATTTTAATAGATGTCGATACGTTTGCCGCATCACTGTCTGAAAAAAACTGAACGAAATCATTCATCTTCGTTTCGCTCCTTTTCTGTCAAGCGGCTCATATGCCGTTTCCTCTCCTCTTTCACCTCATCGAGTTTAGTTTTGAATAGATCACCAAAATCAGTTGACCCCTTCGTTTGAGTTGTTGAGTCCTTCGTCGATACACCGGGTAGCTTACCGAGTAATCGACTCAGCATGCCCACTGGTAATTCCATATCGTCACCTGTATAAAATTCGACGAGTTTGTCAATCTCAGCAGGGTCTGTAATTTCTTTCAACAGACGAATATCATCCCCAACTCCTACTAAATAGTACGAATCTCCGATAATAATGAGCTGAATGGATTTATGTTGCCCAAGTGAAATTCCACCCATATTTTTCATGAAACGATTTTTATCGTATAGGCGATTTTTCCGATTGACCAATTTTAATAATCCGTATAATAGGCCAACAATGAATAGTAATGCTGCCATTACTTTTATGTAGTCACCCGCCGACGAACCAACTGACTCCCCTTCAGATACCGGGTCGGCAATTGGCTCATTGGCGTCAATGTCAAGATTTATTTTATCTGCATCACTTTCATTATCTGGATTACTTTCCTTATCCGTGTCCCAGTAATCCGATACGGATTTATTCGGATCATCCTGTGCTTGGACAGGCATAATAAAGAGTTGTGGCACGAGAAGAATTGCCAAAAGGAATGCTGTCAAATATTTTTGTGCAGTTGCTACTATCATCGTCAATTATCCTAAAGCTTTTTCAATAGCTTCAATCACGCGATCTGCCTGGAAAGGTTTAACAATAAAGTCTTTTGCACCAGCTT
The DNA here is from genome assembly GCF_038618305.1 of Sporosarcina sp. FSL K6-2383. Lineage (NCBI taxonomy): Bacteria > Bacillati > Bacillota > Bacilli > Caryophanales > Caryophanaceae > Sporosarcina > Sporosarcina sp. FSL K6-2383. Next base: position 1,568,043 of record NZ_CP152017.1, on the reverse strand, counting down.
GAATCGCGTCAATAACCATTGCTTGTTGCCCCATTGCAGAACACATAATAATTGTTGCTGAAGGATGTTTTTCTTTAATCGCTTTTAGTGCAGCAATTCCATCCATCTCAGGCATTGTAATATCCATTGTGACAAGGTCTGGCTTTAATTCATCATACTTATCAACAGCCTGTGCGCCATCTGCAGCTTCACCGACTACTTCGAAATTATTTTTTGTCAAAATATCTTTGATCATCATACGCATAAACGCCGCGTCATCCACTATTAAAATACGTCTACTCATTCCCAATTACCTCCCGATATTATCTTAAATTATTTAAACGATCTACTTGGCTTACAATATCAGTGATACGAACGCCGAAGTTCTCATCAATGACAACCACCTCACCTTTGGCAATATGGCGGTTATTAACAAGTATATCAACTGGCTCACCTGCAAGCTTGTCTAGTTCAATAATTGAACCACTAGACATTTCTAAAATTTCCTTAACAGAACGTTTTGTTCTCCCTAGTTCAACAGTCACTTGTAACGGAATATCAAGAAGCATATTCAAATTATTCGTTTCAGAAGGATTCAACGAAGGGCTTTCAAAGCTAGCAAACTGTGCTTGTTGAACATTTACTTGTGGTTGCTGCGTACGCATTTGTTGCTGTGGTGCCGGTTGTGCATATTGCTGTTGCATATTATCATAAGCAGGCTGTTGCGTAGCCGGTTGTTGTACTGATTGTTGCATAGTTGGCTGCGTCGGTGCAACTGGCGGTGCCATTTCAGCGACGGCTGCAGTTTCTTCCTCTGCCCCTCCACTAATTAAAGTATTGACTAAGTTTTTACCAAACGTTAATGGAAATAACTGCATAATATTAGAATCAATGAGCTCGCCTACTTTTAGTGCGAATGACACTTTAATAGATAACTCATCCTGCGGGATTAATTCTCTTCCCCGATCAGATTCTATATCTAATAAATCAATAGCTGGTGGGGATATGTCTACTTTTGTATTGAACATCGTCGACATAGAAGTAGCCGCAGAACCCATCATTTGATTCATCGCTTCTTGTACAGCACTTAGATGGATTTCCCCGAGATTCATATCCGGCTCTGTTCCATCTCCACCAAGCATGAGGTCCGCAATAATAGCTGCGTCACTTTGCTTAATAACAAATAAGTTCACGCCACTTAAACCTTCTGTATACTCCACCTTAACAGCTACATAGGGATGGGTGAATTCAGTTTCCAACTCTTCTTTATGCACAACTGAAATTGTCGGTGTTGTAATATCAACTTTTTGGCCAAGCAAACCAGACAATGCCGTTGCTGAACTTCCGAAGGAAATATTACCAATTTCACCCAATGTATCCTGCTCTAACTCATCCAAATAATCAGATGTCACCATTTCCTCGGTGGACGAGACGGTGGAATCTTCAGCCTCAACAGGCTCACCTCGCAGTAACGCTTCGATTTCTTCCTGCGAAAGGATATTATCACTCATCATCTTCATCCCCTCCTATCATTGTGTCAATTATTTGCACAGCCATTCTGTTTCCTAAATGTCCTGGTTGCGCTGTGAACTTTGGTATATCGCCAACTTTTACGACGAGCGGAGCATCAATTTTACGATCAAGTGGAATGACATCTCCAAGTTGTAAGTACAAGAAGTCTTCAATCGTCAACTGACCGTGCCCAAGCTCAGCAACGACAGGTAAGGGTGCTTTCTTCAAGCGCTTTTCAAGCACAACACTTTGTTCTGGTGTCGGTTCTTTCTTATTTGACTGCATCCAATAGCGGACCGACAAATTAGGAACAATTGGCTCTAGCACAACGTGTGGAATACAAATATTAATCATTCCACTCGATTCACCAATCATAATATTAAACGAAATAACGACTACTGTTTCGTTTGGCGATATCATTTGAAGAAACTGTGGATTGACTTCCATCTCTGTTAGGAATGGATCAATATCGATAATACTGGACCACGCCTCGCGTAAGTTATCAAAGGACCTTTCAAATAAGTTGGTCATGATTTTCGTTTCAATTTCAGTTAAGTTATCCGCTTTCCCCGGACTTGTTCCGATTCCTCCCATAAGGCGGTCGAGCATCGAGTAAGCAATATTCGGGTTAACCTCCATCAGGATGTTACCATCCAGTGGTGGTACTTCGAAAATATTAATCAGTGTCATATTAGGAATCGACCGTATGAATTCCTCGAACGGAATTTGGTCGACCGATGCGACATTAATCTGAACGTATGTCCGTAGCTGCGCTGAAAAATAGGTTGTTAACAGTCGCGCAAAGTTTTCATGGATTCGTGTTAAGCTCCGAATCTGATCTTTGGAAAATCGCAGGGCACGTTTAAAATCATACACCTTAACCTTCCGGGGTTCATCATCTTTTTTCATGTCTTCTGCAGACATTTCACCTGTCGATAACGCGGACAGAAGTGCATCTATCTCATTTTGGGATAAAATATCGCCGGCCATATGGTCACCTCCTTGCATTAGGGTTCATGCTTTCATAATAGAACAATAAGTCTTAAAATCTGAAAGAGGTTGATTTCCACTTCAGGCGGACGCTTTCCGCGGGCACGGCTTGGGCCCACACGAAGTGGGTCATGCAGTCCGTTGCCACAGGACGTGGCGTCTTTAGACTGCCTTCTTGCGGGGGTCTTCAGCTCGCGCTGTTCCCGCCGGAGTCGCCGCCTTACGCTCCCAATCAACGAGGGTAGAACTTAATACTTTCGAACAATTGAACAAATAATCATATAACCACTCAGATTTTTACTAAAAAAGGGAATTCCGAAATTGATTTAAGCTAATCTAGTTATTGAATGATGTGTGAGACGATATAGACTTTTTGAATTTCCCCCTGTTGCATAAGTGGGTTCAATTGTGATTTTATCGAATCTTCTAATGCCTGTTTACCGGCTTTACCTTCTAAATCCTGTGGCGTCATTTCAGATAGTTCTTGGATCAAAATATTTTTCACTTGAAAATCTCTTTTCGCCAATTCATCCGCCGCTTTTACATTATCTGTTTGGATTTTTAAAGAGATACGAATAAATTGTTTACCCACTAAATTTGTTGTAATTTCCTCGATATCAACCGAGTTTTCAATAATCTCTTCAATTGTCGGTTCTTTTGCCCCGGCATCAGCTTTGTTCAACTGCATAACGAGTATGAGTGCAACGATACCAATTAGTGTAATACATACTAGAATGATAAGCGATATTGTCAATGCTTTATTCTTCATCTTCTTCACCTCGGATAAACGGATTTGATAACAACTGAACCGATTTGTAAAATTCGATAATCCGGCTGTTAACAAGATCAGCCTTATCGAGGACTACATATTTGGAGCCTGTTGTAAGCGTGATGGTCGTATCAGGGAACGACTCAATCTTCTCTATGTACAGTGCGTTCAAGGTGAACGTACTGCCATTCAAACGTGTAACCTGAATCATATGTAAGGGGCCGGGCTTCAAGAGCCGGCCCGACCCTCCTTTTCTAGTGACAGCTATGGTAGTTTAATTGTTATATTTTGAAATAAAGAATACCATTGAATCCGCTTCGGCGCTAGGGGATGCCTCCCGCCATAAGCCAAGTAGCTTCGCCACTAGTCTTATGGCTTCGGCTACCCCTTTAAAGGCACCTTCGCTTAGTTACTTTTGATATTCATCTATTCAACTAATCTAGTTATCGTTTCAAGTTAACAAGCTCTTGCAGGATTTCATCAGATGTTGTGATGATACGTGTATTCGCTTGGAAACCACGTTGTGCAACGATCATTTCTGTGAATTCTTCAGCAAGGTCGACGTTGGACATTTCTAGGAAGCCTGATTCAACTTTCCCCATTCCTTCTTTAGTACCTACTTGTATTAATGGAACACCAGAGTTCCCTGATTGTTGGAAATAATTCCCTCCAACCTTATCAAGACCACCCGGGTTCGAGAATTTCGCCATTGTCAATTGACCAGCCCATCTAAGTGCCCCGCCTGCATCAACAAACGTAACGGTTCCATCCTGTCCAACGCTCATTGATTGGGCATTTTTGGGGATTCGTATTGGTGTATAAGCCCCTCCTCCATCAGTTGGAAGGTCATCTGGAATCCCATCCTCATTAGTATCGAGATTTGAGGTAGCTGGATCTGTCGGATCGTAAGTACTAGTTACAGCCGCGGCAAGGGGATAATCAGTTCCTACCCCCTCTGGTGTTCCATCCCATCCGATACCTTCCCCAACCAAAAACTTTCCATCCCCGTTCACCAAATAGCCATCACTATCCATATAAAAATTCCCAGCTCTTGTATAGAGTATATTTGTGAATGTTCCAACTCCTGCCCCGTCTACACCAACTCCGTCCGCAACTTGAAAGAATCCATCTCCAGCAATCGCCAAATCCAATGTGTTACCTGTAAACTGTGTTGACCCACCTGTGTGAAGCGTATCTATAGCTGCTATTTGCGACCCAAGGCCTACTTGTTTTGGATTGACCCCACCGCGTGTCTCATTACCGGCTGATGCCCCCGCAACTGTCTGCGAAATCAAATCCTTAAAAATCGTTCTACCTTTTTTAAATCCATAAGTATTAACGTTGGCAATATTGTTCCCGATAACGTCTAGTTTTGTTTGAAAGTTTCGTAGACCTGAGATACCTGAGTACATTGAGCGTAACATAAAATAATTTTCCCCTCTCGGTTTTGAGTGTAGCCGCTTCAATCAGTCCGCGGCTCGTTGGCATCCTTTACGGTCCTGCCAAAATGTTAGCTGAGCACGATTGTGCCGTCGATGTTCGTAAATAATTGATTTTTTGCTTCTGTGCGATCCATCGCTGTAATAACCGTTGAATTCTTTGCACTCACAATCAGTGCTGCTTGGTCCATCAAAACAAGCGACTCTTTTATTCCTTTTGATTTTGCCTCATTCACCATATCCGTCACACGTGCCCATTCGGCATCTGATATGTGGATATTGCGTTCCATTAACCTGTCAGCTGCATGTTTGCTTATTTTAAGCGTTGCGGGCTGTAGTGCATTGTTTAAATGCTCGATAAATGACTGCTTCGGGCTAGGTGCTACTACTTGCGATTGACCCGGGCGAATAAGCGGTTGCGATGGAATGCGATGGAAATTCAGTTTGTCCATACAATCGCTCCGTTCTTAAGTTATGCACTTATTGAAGTGAAGTTTTTACCCTCAATGCGGATATCACCTTCTAAGATGTACTCCAGTTTTCCACCTTTATTTGAAACTGAAATCACTTTACCTGTTTTTTCTTCCTCGCCGTCCATATAGCCTACCGTCTTACCGATTAGCATACTCGCTTCAACAAGGCTATTCGTTTCGCCTGATCCTGCTGTCTTCACTTCTGAGATATTTCCTGGTGTTATCTCTTTGTCATTGTCTAAGATGAACTTGACGTCGCCGTTTTCATACTTGATAGACACAATTTGATTCGTACCTTCTTCAACTTCTAGCTTACCATCTTCGCCTTTAATGGGATTGCCTTGTTCATCTAGCTTTAACTCATGCCATTTGACGTTTTTACCAACAAAACTCGTATACTGAATCATTTGTGCTTGCGTTTGTGCTTCAGCGAACTTTTCGAATGACTTGGACAGGTTCATCGTTTGTTCAAGTGCTGAAAACTGCGCCATTTGTGCAATAAACTCATTATCCTTCATCGGATTTGTTGGGTCTTGGTTTTGCAATTGAGCAATCAATAGCTTCATGAAATCGTCTTTACCTAACGTTCCATCACCTGTTTTACGCTCATCTCGCTGTCTGTTGATAAGATAATCATTTCCCGTAATCGGTTTTTGGCCTTCAATTGCCATTGTTACACCTCCAACTCAATCATATATTCTTCGAATGTTAATTGTTCCTCATCGGATTGCTCTCGCTGACCGTCATTTTCTTGACCATCATTTTTAAATTGCTGATTAAAGGCTTGCTCGCGATCATTTCTTGCTGTATCTTGCAATGTTTGGGAAACGTCGATCCGTTCTACCGGCAAGTTTTGCTGTAGGAACGCTTGTCGAAGCTGATTCAGCTGACTATCAAGCATTTCTTTCCCTAATGCTGTGGATGCAAGAATTCTCGCGGTCATAATACCGTTCACTTGTAGCAATTCAATACGTACTTGTCCAAGATGTTCTGGATATAATTTAATCAGCAGGCGATTTGTGCCACCTATTTGACCAAAATTAGCACGTTTGAAGACATTCTGCATTTCACGGACTAACGCCTCGTTACGTGCAGCATTGTTACGATTTTCTGCCTCTGTAATCGTAAATTCGCCTTTAGGCATTGCTACGTTAGCTGCATTTCCTGAAACTTGCTGGGATGGTTCAGCATTTTTGTTAGCCACCTCATCATCTGCCTGTGATTGCCCCTGATTTGTTTGGATGACCAATCGGACGGTAGACTTCGATTCCATTAGCTGCAGCATGTCCAACTTAGTAGAATTGTTAGTAGTAAGTGTTTCTTCAAATTGTCCGGCTGCTGCTACAAGAGTACTTTGCAATGAGAAAACCTGCTGCTCCTGTTTCAATAATAAGTCTGTTTTAGGTGCAACTAACGCGACTGTTTTCAATAATGTTAACAAGTCAACTGCCTGCTGCTTTGAAAGTTCTCCCTTGCCTGCCAGCTCATCAGATAATTGACCAAAAAACTGTGGTGCTACTTTATCAATAGCATTCAATACGCTCCAAAAATCAGTTGAGTCGGCCAATTCCGATAGATCCTCTTGACTAAGTCCCGCCTTCTCCAACAAAGATAAGATACCTTCCATCAATTGCTTTGGCTCGATGTTTAACAAACTTGCCAACTCTTCTAGGCTGCCTACATTGGTCATGGAGGATAATACTCCATCACCACCTAGCTCTTTTAAAGCAGCCTCCAGTTCTTCAACTGACTGTGCATTAAAAATAGCTAGTATGGACTCTTCAGTAACCTGATCAGCTGACTGCTGTTGAATTGGTACTATTACTGCTGTTTCAGCTGCAACAATACTACCAAAAACTGAACCAAACGTTCCGGTTGCTGCTTGACCACTTTGCACTCCATTCGATAGAGTTTGTAGATTCTGCCCAACCATTGCTTGTAGTGCTGCGATATTCACTCTTTCACCTCCCTTCATGTTTGAGTCAATCAATTACGCCTTGGCGTAATTGCGTCGGGATTTTGAATTGAGCTTGCTCAATTCACTCCTTTCAAAATCCCTGACATCCGCCGGAGGCTTTATCTGATTTCAGCCAGGGTTTTCTACTAAAATCAGATAATACGCTATTGTTCACCTGTCATTAAGGTCGTATACTTTGCCGCATCCTCAGGTGCCATCTTCTCAAGCACAGCAGCTAATGTATCCGGTTTTAAGCTTGCTAAAATACGAATGGCTTCCGTATCTGCCATTTCTGTAATGACTGGCGCTACCGATTTTGCAGACATTTGCTCATAAGTTGTAATGATACTTTTGAATTCTTTTTTTGTATCATCCTGTTCGTTAGTCAGTCGGGCAATTTCATCGATTAGCCTTTGCTGTTCAATTAGTAACTTATCCTGCTCATCGGCCGATTTATCAAAATCACTTTGTAGATTAAATAGTTCGGCTTCTTTTTCCTTGATTTCCGCTTGTAACGACACAACGCGTTCTTCCAAGACAAGATTACCTATTCCTACATCTTCCTCTTTTTTCTCACTTACGAAAGGAAGCGTTTCAGTCCACTCTTTTGCTTTGTCAAATACATTAATATCTGCAAACTTTGCAAGGATAAGTAGGACAGCTGAGACAAAGAGCAATGGGATGAATATCCAAAGTAACAGGATTTGGAATACCCCAGCTGATTTTTTACTTGTCTCTTCGGGTATTGAATTTATTTCTTTCGCCTTTTTCGTCACATTACCACCCGTTTTCTCTTCTACGGAACTTCAACGTTGCTAATTCATCAAGCTGGATGGCTTCCAGCTGTTCCATTTCAGTACGATGATTTTCATGATCTTTTTCTTTCATTTTCTCAAACTTGCGCACTTCAAGCGTTCTTTCAAGCAACTTGTCCTCGAACCAAGTCATTTTTGAACGAGCTTGCATGACCTGCTGTTGCGTCACCGCAATCCTTTTTTCAAGGCTTTCAAGGAAGCGAACATAGTGATGAATTTCATTGACAGAAAAACCAATTTCCATTTTTCCCTCTTGTTCTACAAGCGTGTCTTCCTTCTTTTTCAGTAGGTCATATAGCTGAGTTGCAACAATTTCGAATGCCTGAACGGCTTCTTTATACTCGATTTCAGTTTCTGTTTTTTCTTGTTCACGGTACATCAACACTTTTTCAAAGCGATATTGGTAGGCCTTCACGATACACCGCCTCCAATTCCGAGTGCTATTAGTTCTTCTATACTATCGGCCATTGAAATATTATCTCTAAAGCCTTGCTTCAAAAAATTTGTAATCAGCGGTTCGTATTCAATAGCCTGATCGATTTCTTTTGATGTCCCTCGTTTATAAGCCCCTATATTAATAAGATCTTCGGATTTATTGTACGTATAATATAAATCGCGTAATCTTTCAGCTGCTTTTACATGTTCGGGGTCGGCAATATGGTTCATTAACCGACTGACACTTTTCAAAACATTAATGGCAGGATATTGCCCCTTATTTGCTAGCGTCCGGTCTAAGACAATATGACCATCTAAGATTCCGCGGACCGCATCGGCAATCGGCTCATTCATATCATCGCCATCGACGAGAACGGTATAGAACGCTGTAATCGCGCCGTGTTCATTTGTCCCAGTACGTTCTAGTATTTTAGGGAGTATTGCAAAGACTGAAGGTGTATATCCACGGGTTGCTGGTGGCTCTCCAACAGCTAGTCCAATTTCACGCTGCGCCATGGCAATTCGGGTGACAGAGTCCATCATGAGCATGACGTTCATTCCTTTGTCCCTAAAATACTCAGCAATTGCAGTCGCCGTGTACGCGCCCTTAATACGCATGAGGGCAGGTTGATCTGAAGTTGCCGCAACGACAATGGTCTTTTTCATGCCCTCTGGCCCAAGATCGCGTTCGATGAATTCACGAACTTCACGACCTCGTTCTCCGATAAGCGCGATAACATTGATATCTGCGGTTGTATTACGTGCAATCATGCCTAGTAAGGTACTTTTCCCGACACCCGACCCCGCAAAAATCCCCACACGTTGACCATTACCTACCGTCAGCATGCCGTCAATTGCTTTAACACCTACAGCTAGTTTTTCATCAATGGGTGGACGCGTTAATGCATTCGGTGGATCTTGCTCTGTTCGCACAGTCGTCAGTCCCTTGGGTAGTGGGCTTTTATCAATAGGATTGCCCATCGAATCGAGTACTTTCCCAATTAAATTCATACCGACCTTCACTTCAAGTGGTTTACCTGTACCTTCGACGAGGCAACCGCTTGAAATATCGCGAACGTTCATATAAGGCATAAGGATAACAACTTCTTCCCGAAAGCCTACGACCTCTGCCTTAATGATTGAATCACCTTTACTAGATGTATTCAAATGGATCAGACAGACGTCTCCGATAGAACTCTCTGGACCTTGTGACTCAATCATGAGACCGACAACGCGGGCAACACGACCAAACTTTTTAAAAGTCTTCACTTTTGGTATAAAGTCGGTTAGTTCCTCCGCTTTTTTCATCGTCAATCCCCGCCTTCCATGATTTCTACGAGCCCTTCTCTTAATTCGTTTAGCTGTTCGTCGATACTAACTACAATTCGACCATGATTGGTTTCGATATAACACTGCGCCGCTTCAAACTCTTCGTTGGCAAAAATTAGAAAGGGTACATCTGGCGGAAAAATAGCTGCAAGCTCTGCACGATTGTCAGAAACTAATTCAAAGTAATTGAGAGAAACATATAATTTAATCTCTTTCATTTCTCGTGCTTCCTTGAGCGCCCTTTTTACAACTGTAATATAATTCGTTTCATCTTCCTCTAACACTTGACCCATGATGCGTTCTGCTGTCCTCATACCCAATTCAAGAATGACTCGCTCTTGACTATCCAAATATTGCTGCGCATTTTTATAAGATTGTTCTGTTGCTTCATTAGCAATTCGAACAGCATTATCCATATCTGCTAATGCTTTGTTACGGCCTTCTTCAAAGCCGACTTGGAAGCCTTCGTCATAGGCCTGCTGTTGCAGCACTGTTTTTTCATCCTGCCAAGCTTCCTGCATAGCTGAAATATCCTCGGTCGCAATTTGTCGCATCTGTTCGATTTCCGCTTTTCCCTGCTCAATTTCATGTTTCGCAGCTTTCAACAGACGGTCACGTTCCGCAAGTACATCCTCTAATGTTAGTTCATCCTTTACGTCGAGCTCCTGCGGAATCGTTAAACTACGGATTGAAATTTCTCTCATTTGCCCTTGTTGGGATAACATGTTGAATGAACGAAATACATTAGACAATGATATCATCTCCTCCGCCACGCGCAATGATGATTTCACCTGAATCTTCAAGTCTTCTAATGATACTTACAATACGTGCTTGCGCTTCTTCTACATCACGTAAACGAACAGGTCCCATGACGTCCATCTCTTCCTGGAATGATTCTGCCATACGCTGAGACATATTGCGGTACAACACTTCTTTTACTTCCTCACTAGAAACTTTTAGTGATAGGATCAAGTCTTCGTTCTCACAATCGCGAACAATTCGTTGAATCGAACGATTATCCAATGTGACAATATCTTCGAAGACGAACATCCGCTTGCGAATCTCTTCTGCTAGCTCCGGGTCTTGAATTTCAAGCGCATCGAGAATTGTTTTCTCTGTTGCTCGGTCTACGCCGTTCAATACTTCAACTACTGCATCGACGCCACCCGTTTCTGTAAAGTCCTGTGTCACTGTTGAAGATAGTTTGCGTTCAAGAACCGCTTCAACTTCACTGATGACTTCTGGTGAAGTTGAGTCCATCGTCGCAATTCTTCTTGCAATATCCGCCTGCATTTCCTGCGGCAATGATGATAAAATCATTCCCGCCTGCTCTGCCTCTAAATAGGACAAAATCAACGCAATCGTTTGTGGATGCTCATTTTGTATAAAATTCAAAATTTGAGATGGATCAGCACGCCTAGCAAAGTCAAAAGGTCTTACTTGTAAAGATGAAGTCAAACGATTAATAATCGCTTGTGCATGATCTTTACCCAATGCTTTTTCAAGCACCGTTTTCGCATAGCCAATCCCACCTTGTGAGATATAATCCTGCGCTAATGCGATATTATGAAACTCTTCGATAATCTCTTCTTTTATAGAAGATTCGACTTTTTTGACACCTGAAATTTCAAGTGTTAGGCGCTCAATTTCATCCTCACTCAAATGCTTATATACCGCCGCCGACACTTCCGGACCGAGGGAAATGAGCAGGAGTGCTGCTTTTTGTTTACCAGTCATTCCTTTTTCTTTCTTAACCAAAATTCATCCCTCCGTCATTCGTCGGCAATCCATGTACGTAGTAGCTTCGCAAACTCTTCTGGTTTGTCTTTCGCCATCTTCTCAAGCTGTTTCCTACGGACAGTTCCTTCCGTTTCAAGCTCTTCGTTGATGTCTTCTACACTAAATGTTGCAAGTTGTTCCTCGATAATTGTTTCTTCTTCCAATTCTCGTGCTTTGCGCTTGCTACGGAAGAACATAAAGATAAGAATCCCGATAATGAGAAGCAACGCAGCTCCTACAATATAAACCCATAGCGGAATAACAGGTTGCGTCACAGCAAATGGATCTACATTTCCACTGAATGGTTGAACCGATACGATAATTTTATTATCCAATGTATCTTCAAAATTGATGCCAGCTGCTTCTTTATCTACTGATGTACGAGCAATCGTTTTGAGAATATTTTCGACTTCAACCCTCATCTCGGCTGGTATCGTCTCTGCATTACCGTCCACCATTACTTGAATTCCGATATCTCTAATTTTGTATGGACTTTCAACAATTTCTTTACGAATACGATTCACTTCATTGTTTACTGTCTCTTCGAGTCGCTCGTAGTCACCGTTAGACATTACACCTTCCTGAAACGATGTTCTGTTATCAGTAGGATCTTCTCCTTCTGGCGTACCACCTGCGAATGCACCGTTCCCCGTAAATGTTTCCGTAATACGTTGGACGCTAAGCGCAATCCCTTCCATACTTTCCTCATCGACCGGCAATACAATATTCTCTTCTCGATTTTCGAGCTTGAAGTCAATATCCGTCGTTACGGATACGATTACTCTATCTTGCCCCATCATCGTGCCGAGCATCATTTGTATTTGACGTTGTAAATCACGTTCGATCGTCTTTTTAACTGACATCTGGTCAGTGATATTGGCACCATATGAATTAGTAGTAGTTCCATAATCAAATGACTCAGAGTACTGATTGACAATTGTAATATCATCTGTCGATAGATTTGATACACCATTTGCTACTAAATTATAAAGTGCGTTAATCTGCGGCTCAGTGAATTGATGCCCTGGATTTGTTTTCAGCATGACAGCCGCAGTTGCTTTCTGCGTAGTATCATTGAGGAAAACACCTTGTTTCGGTAACGTGATGACCACGTTTGCGTCTTGAACGCCTTCGATTCCTTTAAGCAAGTTGGCAAGCTCCGTTTGGGTTGCTCCTAACTTAATCATATCGAATTCATTATCCGTTGTTCCGAACCCAGCATTTTCAAAGAAAAAAGCATAGCCAGGCGTACCTGAAGTTGGAAACCCTTCTGCTGCAAGGGATACAAGTAAGTCATCCACTCGCTCTTGTGGTACAAGTATCGACGTGCCACCTGGTGCAATTTTATTCGATACACCTTGACTATCCAACTGTTCTTTAATGCGACCAATTTCCGCCCGGGAAACATCCGAATAGAGTGTCACATAATTTGTCTTTGAGAAATAAAACGTTAGGAAGGCAGCGATTAAAATGACAGCTGCTGCAGAGCCTACATATGTAATTTTTTGTTGTTTTGTGCGACCTGACCAGAACTCTTTTGCATCGGTTCTGATTTTCGCAAATCTTTCATTCATTGTAATCCCCCGGTCAGCTTACGTAATTCAATTATTCGTATCCAATCACCTAAAGTACTCAATTAGACAGGCATCCTAATAATCTCTTGGTATGCTTCAATCACTTTGTTGCGAACTTCCATTGTTGCATTTAAAGCAATCGTTGCTTTTTGAGCCGTAATCATAACGTCGTGAAGTTCGACATTTTCACCCATGACCAATTTCTGTGTCATTAGATCGGATTCTTGTTGCTTCGTGTTGACGCCGTCAATTGCATTCTTTAGTAAGCTACCGAAGTTTTGTTGTGATTCATAAGGTGTTGGTTTCACCTGTGTATCCATTTTTAGCAATCCTGCTGTTGGTGCAGCATTTAAGATTGATTGTATCGCCATTCTGTTACCTCCTTTTCAAATGAGTTATTTTCCAATTTCAAGTGCTTTCATAAGCATTGATTTGTTGGCGTTTAATACTGTGATATTCGCCTCATATGAACGTGTTGCCGACATTAGGTCAATCATTTCCCGTAGTGGGTCCACGTTTGGCATTTCAACATAGCCATCAGCATTTGCATCTGGATGACTAGGGTCGAAGACAAGTTTAAATGGAGTTTCGGTATCTTCCTGAATTCTTGAAACCGTCACACCATGACCTACAGAGCCTTTTATTTGTTTACCTAATGAAGCATTTAACATAGATGAAAATTGTCCTTCACGGGGTTGAAGCGTCACTGTTTTGCGGCGATAAGGCTGCCATTCTCCATCAACCATCCTACCTCGGGTTGTATCAACATTTGCCATATTGGATGAAATAACATCCATACGCATACGCTGTGCAGTTAGGGCAGATGCGGATGTGTTCAAGCTATGAAATATCGTCAATATCAACGGCCTCCTTTAATCACATTTTGTAGCGTATTGAACTTTCCGTTAATTCGATCGACAAGTGCATTATAATAAATTTGGTTTGCTGCAAGATCAGCTTGTTCCTTCTCCATATCAACTCCATTACCATCATGGCGATAGCGTAAGTTCGAGTAGTTAAATACGCCCGGCTGCGCTCCATTTGATTTGAATGCGATGTGACGAGCATCCGTCCGATAGGCTTCTAGTGAGTTCGTCCTAACATCTGCAAACACTTCTTTAAAACTAACGTTTTTCGCTTTATAATTTGGCGTGTCAACATTTGCAATATTTTGCGATATGGCTTTCCCCTTTGTAGCGGAGAAATCTAAACCGCGTTCCAAATGTGAAATTGTCCCTCCAAAAATATTCATCTATTATTCACCCACATTCCCTTTGTTGTAGAATTCAAACACTAGCTTTCAATCTAATTCCCTATTCTCATTTGCTACCAAACTACTCTTTTCTAAACATACTCCTATTGTATCGGATATTGGCGAATCTTGTCTATCAAATACTGTGAATATCTCTTAGTTCTAAACAACCGTTTTCTCAACAGATAATATTTTACAATCAATCCGATAGGTCTATTCTACTCATGCCCAAAGCATGTATTTAACCGTAAGTCCTATACAGTTTTTCCAATAAATCACTTTGTGCTATAACAGAAGACGCCTCTTCCAATTTCAGAAGAGGCGTCTTATTGACTAATTTAAGTTAACTATTATGATTTTTGTTTCTCAAGTTCTTCAAGAAACTTACCATTTAGTACTTTGATATAAGTACCTTTCATACCTAATGAACGAGATTCGATAACCCCAGCACTTTCAAGTTTGCGTAGCGCATTGACGATTACTGAACGTGTAATACCTACACGGTCTGCAATTTTAGACGCGACCAGCAACCCTTCATTGCCATCAAGCTCATTGAAAATATGCTCAATTGCTTCATGCTCACTATAAGAAAGTGAATTGATAGCCATTTGTACGACTGCCTTACTACGTGCTTCTGTTTCAATTTGCTCTGACTTTTCACGCAAGATTTCCATACCAACAACTGTTGCGCCGTATTCAGCAAGAATTAAATCGTCTTCTTGGAACTCTTCTTTCAATCTTGCCAAGATTAGTGTACCCAAACGCTCACCGCCACCGATGATTGGAACGATTGTTGTCAAACCTTCCTTGAACAACTCACGGTTTTCAACTGGGAATACCGTATGAACGCTATCAACATCTAGGTTTGAAGAAGTTTCTCTTACTTCAAACAGTCTGTTTGTGTACTCTTCCGGGAATTTACGTTCTTCAAACATTTTTTTCATGCGATCATTTTCAATTTGATGGTGGATTTCAAGACCCAATAATTTACCTTTTCTGCTGACGATAAAAGCATTACATTCAATAACTGAACTTAGCTTCTCAGCCATTTCCTTAAAGTTTACCGGCTTACCTGCTGACCTTTGTAGCATAGCATTGATTTCACGTGTTTTGACTAATAATGACATTTGTTATTTCCTCCTTGGGATAGTTGTTAATGTGTTTAAAGAATATTCTAAAGGTTTTTAATCATTAAATAAACTAAAACGTTTCAATTACAGTATAAATTGTGACAAATCTTTGTTTTTCGCAATGTTTTTTAACTTTTCATCGACATAAGCTGGTGTTATTTTAATCGTTGTTGGCCCAATATCAGCTGCCTCGTACGACAATTCTTCGAGTAACTTCTCCAAAATTGTATGCAGTCGTCTAGCGCCAATATTTTCTGTATGATCATTCACGTCAAATGCAATTTCCGCAAGCTTGCTAATTGCCTCGTCCGTAAAATCTAATACAACATCTTCAGTCGCTAATAATTTTTCGTATTGACGAATGAGCGAGAAGTCCGGCTCTTTCAAAATGCGTTCAAAATCTTCCTTCGACAATTTTTCCAATTCAACACGAATCGGAAAACGACCTTGAAGCTCTGGTATAATATCCGAAGGCTTCGCGGTGTGAAAGGCACCTGCTGCGATAAACAAAATGAAATCGGTCTTTACTGTACCATATTTTGTCGTAATCGTTGAACCTTCCACGATTGGTAAAATGTCCCGTTGAACACCTTCTCGTGAAACATCGGCTGAAGAACCTCCGCCATTACGACTAGCAATTTTGTCCATTTCATCAATAAAGATAATGCCTGACTGCTCCGTCAATTCAATTGCCCGCCTCGCAATTTCATCATGGTCAATCAGCTTGTCAGCCTCCTCAGCTTCGAGGGCTTTACGGGCATCCTTTACTTTCATCTTGCGCTTCACTGATTTTTTCGGCATGAAGGAAGATAGCGCATCTTGCATATTGGCACCCATTTGCTCCATACCCGATCCTTGTAGTGCATCAAACATAGATGGTTGCTGAGCAGTCACTTCAATCGTAACCATTTGCTCTTCCAATTGCCCCGCTTTTAGGTTTGCTGCAGCAGCAGAGCGCTTGCTCTTTACTTCAGCAATTTCTGCATAATCGGTTTCTTCCGGCTCCGCTTTTTGCCCAAACAGCATTTCAAATGGATTTTGCATACCGCCACCCATTTTCTTCTTTTCAGGAACAAGCAGTTCGACCAAACGTTCCTCCGCTAGGACAGCCGCATGTGCTTTTACAGCTTCGCGTTGTTCTTGTCGAACAATACGTAGCCCTACTTCAGTTAGATCACGTACCATCGACTCAACATCACGTCCAACATATCCTACTTCGGTGAACTTTGTCGCTTCGACTTTAATGAATGGTGCGTTGACTAGCTTAGCAATCCTTCTCGCAATTTCAGTCTTCCCAACACCTGTCGGACCAATCATTAGAATATTTTTCGGAATGATTTCACTTTTCTCTTCGTCTGGCAATAGACTTCTTCTGTACCTATTACGAATTGCTACAGCTACCGCTCGTTTAGCATCGTTTTGGCCGATAATAAAACGGTCAAGATGCGCAGTCAATTCCTTTGGCGTCAGTTCTTGTCTGTTAGTCATTCGAGTACCTCCACAATAATGTTATCATTCGTGTAGACGCAAATTTCAGCAGCCGTTTCCAAAGCCGCTTTCGCAATTTCCGGAGCAGTCAGCGAATGACCGCTATACTTTTTCAATGCCCGACCAGCAGCAAGCGCATAGTTACCACCCGATCCAATTGCCAAAATGCCATCATCGGGTTCGATAACTTCTCCCGTTCCCGACACCAGTAGTAACCGTTCACTATCCATGACGAGTAACATTGCTTCAAGTTTCCGAAGAATCCGATCGCCACGCCATTCTTTTGCCAACTCGACAGAAGCCCGCTCAAGATTACCGTTGTATTCTGTCAGCTTCGCCTCAAATAATTCGAACAATGTGAAAGCGTCTGCCACCGACCCTGCAAATCCCGCCAATACTTTACCACCAAAGATTCTACGCACTTTTTTCGCCGTACGCTTCATAATGACTGCATTTCCTACCGTTACTTGCCCGTCACCTGACATGGCACAAGAACCTTCATGGCGAATGGCAAAAATCGTTGTTGCATGGACTTCCATCTAATCATCCTCCTATGCTCGCGGATGCGTATTCATATACGTTTTCCGTAAATGTTCTTTCGTAATATGGGTATACACTTGCGTTGAAGATAAATGACTATGTCCAAGAAGTTC
This sequence comes from Sporosarcina sp. FSL K6-2383, assembly GCF_038618305.1. Taxonomy (NCBI): domain Bacteria; kingdom Bacillati; phylum Bacillota; class Bacilli; order Caryophanales; family Caryophanaceae; genus Sporosarcina; species Sporosarcina sp. FSL K6-2383. The sequence goes on along the minus strand of NZ_CP152017.1, from coordinate 1,550,469 downwards.
TTGGACGGTCCTCATATCAGCACCACCTGCTAGCAGATGCGTTGCAAAAGAATGGCGAATCATATGCGGATAGATTTTCGAGTGTAGAGATGCATTTTCCATCATCTTGCTTAGTATATGACGCACACCCCTGTCGGTTAGTGGATCACCACGTAAATTGACAAATAACATGTCATGCTCCTTCTGCTTCATCAAATCCAGCCTACTGTTTTCACGGTAAGCATCCAATGCAGATTGTGCATAACTACCAAAAGGTACATAGCGTTCTTTACGACCTTTCCCCATGATGAGGACAATGCCAAGATGGTCGTCAATATCTTGCATTCGTATGGATAGTAGCTCACTTACCCGTATGCCCGTTGCGTAAAGCAGCTCGAGGATTGCGTAATCACGTAATGATTTCCTATCTTCCCCTTTACAGGACGAAAATAACAATTCCATTTCCTCTTCATAAAAAAAAGCCGGAAGCCGTTCTTCCTTTTTTGGATGATGCAGCGATCGGAATGCAATATCGTTAATGTCGTAGCGAGCATTCGCAAACTTGAAAAAGGAACGAACTGAAGAAATCTTTCTAGAAATCGACGCTCTTGATAATCCTTTATCATACAGACCTGTCACGTAAAGCCTCGCCTCAGAATATGCCACATCGTTCAAATCGGTTATTCCTTCAACCTCTAGGAATTCCAAAAATGCATCGACATCTTTTTCATATTCTAATACTGTATAAAATGAGTAGTTTTTTTCCAAGCGTACATAAGTAATGTATTCATCACGGATATCAGATGGTTGTAGAGCCAATTAATTCACCCCTTAGAATGAAAAGCCTCTGGTATTATAACAAAGTTACGAGTCGTTTGAATAGTAAAACACATTTTACGAAGTATGTTAGCGCTCTGTCTTACAAAGTGATTACAAAATGGCGACTAATTTGCTTATTCAAAAGTCATCCACGATTCACTATACATTATATGATGAACTTCGGGCAACTTTCTTTGCATAAGAAGTCAGACCTCTATTGATTTGGTTGCATTTCCGACACAATTTGTTCATATCTGAAAATTCTACACTACTCGACTGATGCTTTAACGCTAAAGAAAGAAGAAGTTCAGGATTCCCTCCGAACTTCTTCTTTCTATTACCTACTTTCTTCAATACATACGAATCGAGTTAAGACACACCAAAGCACCGCAACTGATTCAGTGAAATCAACTTTATTGCTGTGTATCTTCTTTATAATCACACTCTGTACATTGAATTTGTACGCCTTTTTTCAATTTCTTCTCGACTAGCGTATGCTCACATTTCGGACACGGCCTAGCAACCGGCTTGTCCCATGATACATATTCACATTCTGGATAACGATCGCAACCATAGAAAATTCGCTTCGTCTTACTTTTCCGCTCAACCACTTGCCCTTCTTTACAAGTCGGACAAGTGACACCAATCGGCTTAATAATCGCCTTCGTATTGCGACAATCCGGAAAACCAGAGCAAGCCATGAACTTACCATAACGCCCTAGTTTGAACACCATCGGTAAACCGCATTTTTCGCAATCCTCACCAGCAGGCTCATCTTTAATCTCAATTTTCTCCATCTCGGCATCAGCTACTTGAACATGCTTTTCAAAATCTCGATAGAACAAATCAATGACTTCAACCCATTTGATGTTGCCCTCCTCAACATTATCAAGTCCCTGCTCCATTTGAGCCGTAAATTCTACGTCGATAATATCAGGGAAGTATTGATTGACCGCTTGGTGGACAATTTCACCAAGTTCCGTCGGGATAAAACGTTTAGCATCCAACGTTACATAGCCACGCTTTTGAATCGTGTCAAGAGTTGGCGCAAAAGTGGAAGGTCGACCTATTCCTTGCTCTTCCAACGTTTTGACTAATCTCGCTTCTGAATATCTTGGCGGCGGTTGTGTAAAGTGCTGTTTCGGATCAATATCGCTATATTTCAAGTGCTCGCCTTCTTCTAGCGGCGGCAAAATCCGATCCTTTTCTTCTTCCTTATCGTCATCGCCCTCTACATACACCTTCATAAACCCTTGGAATTTAACTTGTGAGCCGTTCGCTCTAAAACGAACATCATTATTCACAAGATCGACTGTAACCGTATCCAGGATGGCAGGGGCCATCTGGCTAGCGACAAAACGTTCCCAAATAAGCTTATATAGACGCAATTGATCGCGCGATAACACCGTTTTCATAGCAGCCGGTGGGCGCATGACAGATGTTGGTCGCACTGCTTCGTGCGCATCTTGCGTTTTAGTAGTATCTTTTTTTACCGCTTTCGTTGCCGTAACGAATTCTTTTCCATACATCGTTTCAATAAATGAATTTGCTTCCTCTTTCGCACTATCAGCGATTCGAGTTGAATCCGTTCTCATATAAGTAATGAGACCGACATTCCCTTCTTTCCCAAGGTTAATCCCTTCGTAGAGCTGTTGGGCAAGCATCATTGTCTTCCTGGCTCGGAAGTTCAGCTTACGGGCGGCTTCTTGTTGTAAGGATGACGTTGTGAATGGCAATGCTGGATTACGCTTGCGCTCTTTCTTTACGACGTTCGCAATTTCAAAATCACCTTTGTCCAGCTGCGCAATGATTGCATCGACTTGCTCTTTGTTCACAAGCTTCACTTTTTTCTTCGTATCACCATAAAATACAGCTTCAAATTCTTTATTACCTTTTTTAAATTGGCTTGTGATGCTCCAATATTCTTCAGGTACAAAAGATTGAATTTCATTTTCTCGGTCGATAATCAAGCGAAGTGCAACAGACTGAACTCGTCCAGCTGAAAGACCTTTTTTAACTTTCTTCCATAAAATCGGGCTAATGTTATAGCCTACAAGTCTGTCTAGTATACGACGCGCTTGTTGAGCGTCAACTAAATCCATATCAATCGGTCTCGGATTTTTAAACGATTCCTTAATCGCCTCTTTCGTGATTTCATTGAACACGACGCGGCAATCCGATTCGATGTCAACACCAAGCTGATGCGCAAGATGCCACGCAATCGCTTCCCCTTCTCTGTCGGGGTCAGCCGCGAGAAAGATTTTTTTTGCTTTTTTCGCTTCTTTTTTCAAATCCTGAAGAATGGGGCCCTTACCACGAATGGTAATATACTTCGGTTCATAATTATTTTCAGTGTCGACACCCATTTGACTGCGCGGAAGATCACGCAAATGACCAAGTGATGCACTCACTTTATATTTTTTCCCAAGATAGCGTTCAATTGTTTTCGCTTTTGCAGGGGATTCCACGATTACTAAGTAATCTGCCATTATTTATGTGCCTCCTTAAAGAGGTTCCGTATTTATTCTATCAATTATGCCTCGACGTCATTTCGTCTGATTTTGAATCGAGCTTGCTGCCTACAGGATGTAGGTCATGCAGTCGTCGCGCACCTAGACTGCCTTCCTTAACTCCTTTCAAAATCTGCGACATCCGCGGAGGCTTTATCTTCGTTCAGCTCGAGGTTTCCGTTGAATGAAGATAAAAGAATATCTGTTGCAAAATGTATAACAGATTTGAGAATAAAGCAACCTTTTCAATAAGAAGACAATTTATTTAACGATTTAAAACAAGCGATTCAACAATTTGAAAACCATTCCAAAGTGGCTTCGCACCTTCATTTATAAGCTTATTTGGCCCTGTAGATAATGACGACGTGATAGGACCAGGAGCTGCGAAAATATCTTTGCCGTGGTCAAGCGCGTGTTCAACTGTACTCATCGTCCCGCTTTTGTCAGCGGATTCTGTTACAACAACAGCTTCAGACAAGCCACTAATGATTCGATTGCGCATCGGAAATGTCCAACGCTCTGGCTTTACATAAGGCGGATATTCTGTCAGCAATAGCTGGTGCTTTGCCATTTCTTCAGCAAGCAACCGATTTTCTTTTGGATAGAGATGAAATAGTCCATGGCCCAGAACAGCAATCGTTTTACCGCCATATTCAATTGCAGCTTCATGCGCCATTGTATCGGCACCTCTCGCGAGTCCAGACACAATGACAACTTCATTTTTCACCAGGGGTGGCACAATGAGAGACATCGCCTGCTTGGAATAAATCGTGGCTTTTCGAGAGCCGATAATAGCAATTTTTAAGGGTTTGTGTAGCACTTGCTGATCACCTTTCGTATACAGGACAGCCGGCCGATCAATAAGTTCATGTAATTTTTCAGGGTAGTTGGGATGTGAGAATGGGATTGGGGTAATCGCATGGCGTTCATATAATTGTTCATATGGGGTCATGCTATTTTGCTGTAAACTTTCCTTCAATTGAACTGCCTTCTTCAACGAAATTCCGAGTAGGCGAACAAGTTCAATCGGTCGGTACATGTACAACTTTTCGAGAGTGGGGTCGGTCTCGTAAAGTTTGTTCAATCTGTTCAACGGTACCGGAAATACATAGTGGAGCGCTAATAGGCGCTTTTCTACGTCCGTTAGTTCCATTCAACTCCTCCTTTTCGAAAATAAAAAAGATGCAGCGCATAGTATTACACGCCACATCTTTATATTAATGTGTTTTACACTTTTCGTATAGACCTTTTTCTTTAATTACTTTAATAAGTGTTTCGCCGATTACAGATGGCGTGTCCGCAACTTCTACGCCAGCAGCGTTAAGTGCTTTGATTTTCTCAGCAGCAGTTCCTTTACCGCCAGAAATGATGGCACCAGCATGGCCCATACGTTTTCCTTCAGGAGCTGTTTGTCCACCGATAAAGCCAACAACAGGCTTCGTCATGTTTTCTTTGATCCATGCAGCGGCTTCTTCTTCACCTGTACCACCGATTTCACCGATCATGACAACTGCATATGTTTCAGGATCTTCGTTGAACTCTTTTAGTACGTCGATAAAGTTTGTACCGTTTACAGGGTCTCCACCGATACCAACAGCAGTCGTTTGACCGATTCCTGCTTGGCTCAATTGGTGAGTAGCTTCATACGTCAATGTACCTGAGCGTGAAACGACGCCAACGTGACCTTTTGTATGAATGTAACCAGGCATGATGCCGATTTTACATTCGTCTGCCGTGATAACGCCTGGGCAGTTTGGACCGACAAGACGAGTTTTCTTGCCTTCCATATAACGCTTCACATTGACCATATCCAATACTGGAATATGCTCTGTAATACAGATAGTCATGTCAAGATCTGCATCTACTGCTTCCAAAATTGCATCTGCTGCAAATGGAGCTGGTACATAGATAACAGAAACGTTTGCGCCTGTTGCTTTAACAGCCTCTTCAACTGTGTTAAAAACAGGTACGCCCGCCGCTTCAGTTCCGCCTTTACCAGGCGTAACTCCACCGACGATTTTCGTGCCGTATTCAAGCATTTGCTGTGTATGGAAAAGTGCTGTAGCACCTGTAATTCCTTGTACGATTACTTTTGTATCTTTGTTAATAAAAATACTCATCGTTTGTCCCTGCCTTTCTTAACCTACGAGTTCAACAATCTTTTTAGCACCGTCTGCCATTGTGTCAGCAGCAATGATGTTCAAGCCTGATTCTTTCAATAGCGCTTTACCTTTGTCAACGTTTGTACCTTCCAAACGAACAACTAATGGCACTTGAAGACCTACTTCTTTTGATGCAGTGATGACACCTTCAGCGATAACGTCACACTTCATGATACCACCGAAAATGTTAACAAAGATTCCTTTAACATTTGGATCTGAAAGGATGATTTTGAATGCTTCTGTAACTTTTTCAGCCGTTGCACTACCACCAACGTCAAGGAAGTTAGCAGGTGAACCACCGAAGTAGTTGATTGTATCCATTGTAGCCATTGCAAGACCTGCACCGTTAACCATACAACCGACGCTACCGTCTAGTGAAATATAGCTTAGGTCATGCTTTGAAGCTTCGATTTCTTTTGGATCTTCTTCGTCGAAGTCACGAAGCTCTTGGATGTCTTTGTGACGGTAAAGTGCACTGTCGTCAAAGTTAAATTTCGCGTCAAGTGCAAGTACGTCGTCCCCACCTGTTACAACTAATGGGTTAATTTCAACGATAGATGCATCTTTTTCTACGAATACTTTGTACAATCCAAGCATGAATTTCGCTGCTTTGTTGACAAGATGTGTAGGGATGTTCATGTTGAATGCCATACGGCGTGCTTGGAATCCAGTCAATCCTACTACTGGGTCGATGACTTCTTTGAAAATCTTTTCAGGTGTTGCTTCTGCAACTTCCTCGATATCCATTCCGCCTTCTTCTGAACCCATTAGTGTTACACGGTCTGTTGCACTGTCTAGGACAAGTCCAAGATAGTATTCTTTCTTAATGTCAGAACCTTCTTCGACAAGAAGACGTTTTACTTCTTTACCTTCTGGACCTGTTTGGTGCGTTACAAGCGTTTTACCGATCAATTCTTTTGCGTAAGCACGTACTTCGTCAAGATTTTTAGCAATCTTAACACCGCCCGCTTTACCACGACCACCTGCGTGGATTTGTGCTTTTACAACGATGACGTCCGTACCTAGCTCTTTTGCCGCTTTAACTGCCTCTTCAGGAGAGAAAGCAACAAGGCCGTTCGAAACAGCTACACCATATTCTCTTAGTAACTGTTTACCTTGATATTCATGGATATTCATCTTACATCCTCCAATCGAACTTGTATCTCATAATTTACTTGCCTTAACCATTGTAGTAAACATGTCAAACAATGTCCACAACTGAATGTCGAATCTACGGATTTCTTGTACATAAATTAGAGATTTCTCTTCTTTTTTAAGCCATGCTCACGATCCACCTGGTAAATATAGGCAAAAACCTCAGATACTGCTTTATATAACTCCTCTGGTATAGATTCATCGATATTCAATTGCCCTAAAATTTCCACAAGACTTGGATCTTCTTGGATCGGTATATCATGCTCTTTTGCTTTTTCTACGATGTTTTCAGCGATTTTCCCTTTTCCTGTCGCTACTACTTTCGGTGCACTGCTCGAGTTCGGGTCATAAGAAAGAGCAACCGCCTCTTTTCGGACGTGTCTCTCAGTCGTCATATACGGAAATCAACTCCTTGTCCATCCGTCACGCTACTTCGTTTCTTTTTGGACATCTTTTGTTCTTCCTCAACAAAGTTTTTAAAAAAGACAGCCGATAATTTATAGCCCGCCGCATCAAGTCCTTCTTTCAATCTTTGCTGCAGTGGTGCTCCAAGCGCTTTAAGCGAGTCATCTGCATTGAAAACAGTCACCGAGATGACACGGTTTTGTACTTGCATGTCGATGACCGTTTTTTCGATGGAGCCAAGGTCTAGATAAAAGAGAATCCGTGCAAAATCAGGATCGATTTTACCATCGGCTTTCATGCGACCATTCCATTGCAATGTCGCATCAATACGTTTGCCAAAAAACTCTAGTGGAACTTGCATGACAAGCTGATGCTGAACGCCATTTTCTCCCGATTGAAGAAGCGGACCGTTCATTCGCATGACGACAGTTTCTGCCGCCTCACGCAGCGCCGGGGATACAGTCAAATCTTGCATGAGTGATAATAACTGCGGCTTTAACGTTTCCGCTAGACGCCCAACATCGGCATCCCTCCCTAGCAAGCCCGCTTCATAATTAAGCCCCATTGAGCGAATAACCGTTTGCAATGCCTCTTTCACTGCTCTTCCATCGACAGCAGCAGCAACTGCTACTTCAGCCGTTTGAAGTGCTCTTTGAATAGCACCATTGTCTGAGCGTTCTGCCGCTTGCACAAGTGCAGCTAGCTTTTCTGCCCCTTGCTGCGGTAATTGTTGACCGAGTAAATTGAGTAATTGTTCTTTCGCACCCTGTGATGTCGTATGCATCTGTAGCGGTGTCGCAATTACATTCTCAGCTGTCCCGCGAATAAGCGTTTGACTAAATTCCTGAACGAGCTTCGTTGCCGCGTCGGTAGCAGGAGGTGCACCAATAGGACGATTGAGAATTGCCAGCAACTCCGTCTTTTGTACATTCGTTAACGTCGGTTCAGCTACGAGCAACACTTTTAACGCCTCTATAGGGGCTTTCATTTGCATCGGGGACGCATTCCCCAATTGTTTGAGGATCGTTGCTAATTCTTGCAGACTCTGTGCAGACTGCGGCAACGCCTGTGTTGTTTGGACGCTCACTTGCTGGGCTACATTACCATCCAGTGGAGCATGCGTACGCATGCTATCACCAGTTGCTGTCAACAGCGAGGTGAGCACTTGCTGCAAGTTTGCTAGCGAAGCTTGCGGCGGCAAAACTCCAGCATTTTTCAGCATTTGCAAAGTAGAAAACCGGTTTTCCGGGCTTTCTGTATTACTGAGTAATGTGACTAATGCTTGACCAAGAAGTGCCCCGCCTGTCGCCTGCATTAACGGCTTCGCCATCTTGTCGAGTGCGGCAAGGATAGCATCTTTCACTTGTGAGGAAACAGCTGCATCAGCCAACAAACTATTTTTGAGCGAGGCAAGGACTGAGTGGAGCCCTTCCTTCGTTTCAACACCTAATAGGGAGCGGAAATTCGCTTCGGTGAAAGGTAATTTCAATTCAACTATCTTCTGAATAGAGGCGAGTGCTTCGTTGCGCGCAGCGGCTGGTACACTTTTCAGCATCGCTTCCGCTTCGAGTAAGTTCTCCCGTGTCATCGGAATTTTATTTTTCATAACAAAAGTGAGCAAAGCTTGCATTTCAGGCGTCTTCGGCAATTGCATTGCGTCCATTAGCCCGCCTAATTTAGGAGCTTGCCCATCGGTCGCCTGCGTAGGACCTGATATGATTTTCAATTGCAGTTCTGGTTTAACAGCATTTACTTGAAAATAGTAGGAATCGCCAGCTTTCATAGGTACTTCTAGTTTGGCGATTAGCTTTTGATTACCAATTTGCACTTCTGCCATTTGCCCAGGGAATAGCTGCTTAATTTGACCGTGAAACATCTGTCCTTCATTCAAGACAAGTGGCTTCGTTTGACCAGCAGCTGTCGTTACTGGGTTCGTTATCGGCGCCATCGTTGGAAAGCTCATCTGCTCGTCCCCCCTCCTGCTAGCATTGATTTGACTGGTTCAAAAGTTGCGCGATGATGTTCGCATGGTCCGTGTATGCGTAAAGCTTCGACATGTTCTGCTGTTCCATATCCTGCATTTTTTGCGAAATGATACTCGGGAAAATCAATATGCAGCTGATCCATAATCGCATCTCTTGTCGTCTTCGCAAGAATGGAGGCAGCCGCAACAGCTAGGCTCTTCGCATCGCCTTTTATAACAGATGCAGTTGGATACTCTATCCGGAGTGCCATCGCATCGACAATGACAAAGTCTGGTTTGACGGCAAGCTGTTTGACTACTTGTTCCATCGAATCCTTTGTTGCGGCGTAAATATTTAATGTATCTATTTGTTTGGCTGATTGAATATGGGTTGAATAGGTAATCGCAACTTTGCGGATAAGTGTCGCAAGTCTCCGCCGTTCTCCCTTTGAGATAGCCTTCGAATCATCGAGCCCGACTAATTCTGGCACCTCAGACGGTAAAACGACTGCAGCCGTCACTACAGGACCCGCTAACGGCCCTCTGCCAGCCTCATCAACCCCAGCGACCTTCGCGCCTTTAAACGGCGCAAATGACTCGTCAAACACTTTTTTCGCAATATGCTCTTGCAAGATGATTTCTTTTTTGCCATACTGGCGCTGCCAGCTAGCTAATGCATTTTTCACACCTACTCTTGTATCTTGCGCAAGATCTTGCATCCACGGTGCAGGTTCTTCTGTCACGCGTAACTTATCTACAATGTCTTTAATTGTTGTCAGTGTACTCACCTTCCGCAACTCAATTTCCAATTGTTCTACTACATATATCGGCTAATCATAGCGTTTTTCTACCCATTTGTTTTTCTTCACAATTAATAAAAAAGCCGATAGCCTCGGAAATTAATTCCGTATCGGCATCGACTTAGTCATTTTGAATTTGATCAGCTGTGAAGTCAAAAGTTAATTTACCGAGGTATTCGTTGCGAATATCACGCACGATTAGCTCTGCCACTTTATCGTATTCGACCTCTCCGCCAGTTGTATATACCTTACGCAGTGAACCGATTTGATTGAAAACTTGCAGGATATCATCGCCAACCGTTGTCAGACCATAGCGTTCTGACAGTCGCTTTGGATAATGCGTTTCAAGAAAACGTAACCCGTAAACAGCTAGGTCCTCCATGTTGACGATGGAGTCTTTAATTGCACCTGTTAGCGCCAGTTTATAGCCCGCTTCTTTGTCTTCAAATTTCGGCCAAAGAATTCCCGGTGTATCGAGCAATTCTAGTTCTTTTTCAAATTTAATCCATTGCTGAGCCTTGGTAACACCTGGAGTATTTCCTGTTCTAGCGATATTTTTCTTCGCAAGTCGGTTAATAAGCGTAGATTTTCCGACGTTCGGAATCCCTACGATCATTGCTCGGATTGCACCTGGGCGAATACCCCTTTTGCGCATTCTTTCTAGCTTCGGTTCCAGGATCTCTTTTGCAGCCTTAATGACCGTTTGAAGACCTTTTCCCTCGAATGAATTAATGGCAACTGCACGATCACCTTGCATTTCAAAATAGTGAATCCAACGCGCCGTTTCCGTTTCATCCGCAAGATCCATTTTATTCAAAATAAGTAATCTCGGCTTTTGATGGATAACCTCGTCAATCATCGGATTTCTAGATGATAGCGGCAGTCTTGCGTCAATCAATTCAAAAACGATATCGACAAGCTTCAACTGCTCAGTTACTTCACGGCGCGCTTTCGCCATATGTCCTGGGAACCATTGAATCGTCATACTGTGATCACCTTTCTTATTTAACAAAACCAAAATCTTTAATTGGCCAAAATACAATGCTCGTATTGCCGATGATTTCGTCAATTGCTACTGCTCCTATATGTCTGGAGTCTTTACTTTTTCGTCTATTATCCCCGAGGACAAACACATGTCCCTCTGGAACTGTTGTACTTTGAATTTTTTGTTCAAGCGTGAAATCTTCTGTTAACGGGCTATCTACGACTTCTGCTTTGTACTGCTCAAGATAGGGCTCCGGCAACTGTTTGCCATTAACGTATAAAATATCATTCCGATACTCAACTGTGTCACCCGGAAGTCCAATAACTCTTTTGATGTAATCTTTTTGCTCAGGTGCATGGAATACAACGATATCAAAACGATCCGGCTTACCAACCGTATAACCAATTTTGTTCACAATCATCCGGTCACCATTTTCCAATGTCGGCATCATGGATTCTCCATCGACGACAATCGGCGTAAACAGAAACACACGAATAATTGCTGCAAGCCCGAATGCGATTAATAGCGCCTTCGTCCATTCCCATGTTTCGTTTTTCTTCTTCTCTTCATTCATCGACAAAGCCTCCCGCATACTTCTATCCTTATTGTACAGTCTATTCATTTTCTAGGCAAAAAGAAAGGAGGCCGTTTTGTTGGCCTCCTGCATCTTTGTTTTATCGAAGTTCTTTGATACGTGCAGCTTTTCCACGTAGACTGCGAAGGTAGTACAATTTCGCACGACGGACTTTACCACGACGGATCACTTCAAGTAATGTAATTTTTGGTGTGTGTACAGGGAATGTACGTTCAACGCCTACACCGTTAGAGATTTTACGGACTGTGAAAGTTTCACTGATTCCGCCTCCACGACGTTTAATGACAACACCTTCAAATAGCTGGATACGCTCACGCGTTCCCTCAACAATTTTCACGTGCAAACGAACTGTGTCTCCCGCACGGAATGATGGATGATCTGCACGAAGCTGATCTTTTGTAATGTCTGCAATTAGTTGTTGCATATTTTTTCTCTCCTTCTCCACAGACGCTCATGCATCTCTTGCCTTTGCAGCGGAACATCAGTCAATATGTACTCCCTATAGAAGTACATAGTAGATAATATCACAAAGGGCAAGCTGACGCAAGGCGGGTTGTTTATTTTTGTTGACGATTTAATTGTTGAAGCATTTTGCGCTGATGGTCGGTAAGCGGTGCGTCTTCAAGTAAATCCTTTCTCCGTTCGAATGTACGGAGAAGCGATTGTTCCTGACGCCATTGTTCGATTTTCCCATGGTTGCCGGATAATAAAATCTCTGGCACCTCTAAGCCATTAAATGAAGCCGGTCTTGTGTATTGTGGGTGCTCCAGCAAGCCTGTTGAGAACGAGTCGAGCACAGGGGAATCTACATTGCCCAAGACGTTTGGCAACAGCCTAACGACACTGTCGATAACAGCCATTGCGGCAATTTCTCCACCCGTCAAAACAAAATCACCAATGGATAGTTCATCTGTCACTAGATGTTGGCGAATTCGTTCATCATAGCCTTCGTAATGACCGCAAATGAAAATGATATGTTCTTCATCCGATAGCTCTTCTGCTTTCTTTTGTGTAAATCGTTCGCCCTGAGGGCACATGAGAATGACACGCGGCTTTTTTTCTAACCCCTCAGATAACGCTTCTACTGCGGCAAAGAGTGGCTCCGGCTTGAGTACCATGCCCGCCCCACCGCCATACGGATAATCATCGACCTTATGGTGCTTGTCCGTGGAGTAATCGCGGAAGTCCGTCACTTCAAAAGCTACCGCATCATTCGCTTGCGCTTTTTTCATAATGGATGAATGAAGAACCCCTTCAAACATTTCCGGAAACAATGACAAGACATCAATTTTCATCATGACAGCAGACCTTCCATTGGATCGATAATAATTTTTTTATTGTCGATATCAATTTCCAGAACGATGTCCTCGATATATGGGATGTAATGGGGCTTGCCTTTTTCTGGCGTTACCGTCCATACATCATTGGCGCCTGTTTCAAGAATCTCTGTCACTTTACCAATGTCGACACCATCTGTTGTTACAACTGCGCAGCCCACGATTTCGTGATAGTAATATTCGTTTTCATCCAGCTCACCTAGTTCATTTTCTGAGATTTTGAAAATGCCGTTGCGGTATTTTTCAACGTCGTTGACATTAAAATGATTTTCGAATGTCAATAAGTCAAAGTTTTTATGTTGACGATGGCTTGCTACTACTAAGTAAATAGGTGTTTTACTATCGGGCATAAACAGAGCAAGCTTATTGCCTACTGTATAGCGTTCTTCCGGGAAATGCGTGCGAGAAATCACGCGTACCTCTCCGCGAATACCATGTGTATTGACGATTGTTCCTACGTTAAACCATTGCATACATACACCGTCCTTTTTTTAGAGTAATTGCTCATATATATTGATATGAAGAATCTTATCAACAACGCTCGGCGCTTGGGGATGGCTCCCGCGATAAGCCCGATGAAAAATCACTATCAGTCTTATCGCTCCGGTCACCCCTTTTAAGGCGCCTTCACTTAGCTCGTATGTCCGGATTATATAATTGTTTGAACAAAAAAGGAAGGAACATAGGCTCCTTCCTTTTTCGTATCAATCTATAATATCGATATAGACTTTCTTGCCGTGGTGACTGCCTGCTGCTGAATAAACAATAGTTCGTATCGCTTTCGCAACACGCCCCTGCTTTCCGATTATTTTTCCCATATCATCAGGATTTACGGATAGTTTGTAGATGACACGATTATCATGCTCATCCATTGCAACCCGGACATCACCGGGATAATCGACTAACGGTTTGACAATTGTTTCAATCAGCTGCTTCATGTGCACCCCTCCTGATTATTTACCGTGTTTAGCGTTATGGAATTTCTCCATGATACCTTGGTCAGAAAACAGGTTACGAACTGTATCAGATGGTTTCGCGCCATCCTGAAGCCATTTGAGCGCTAGCTCTTCGTTGATTTTTACTTCCGCTGGTTTTGTAAGCGGGTTGTAAGTACCAACTGTTTCGATTTGACGACCATCACGTGGTGAACGTGAATCTGCTACAACAATACGATAGAAAGGAGTTTTCTTTGCTCCCATACGTTTAAGACGAATTTTTACTGACATTTTTACTTGCACCTCCGAATAGTTTCACACAAGATAGTATATTATCAAGCTTTTTGATGTTTGTAAAGTGTTTTTTCTTAACACCTTGAAATTCTTTTTAAAATCAGCGTTTTTATAGCAATTACACCTGAAGTTTTACCTACATCCAGCAGGATTCAGCCCAGCCGAATTTACTTAAATAAAGAGTCGAATCCAGGCATTTTATTTTTCTTTTTACCTTTTTGCATGCCTGTCATTTGTTTCATCATTTTCTTCATATCTTCAAATTGTTTAAGTAATCGGTTGACATCTTGAATCGTCGTTCCGGATCCTTTAGCAATTCGCTTGCGCCGATTGGCATTAATAATTTCGGGCGTATTGCGCTCTGAAATTGTCATGGACTGAATGACTGCTTCTACACGCCCCATTTGACCTTCGTCAACTTTGGCATTTTCGAGCCCCTTGATTTTATTGGCACCCGGCATCATTTTCAACAACTCATCAATCGGCCCCATTTTTTTCACTTGTTGGAGCTGGTCTAGGAAGTCGTCAAGTGTAAAGGATTGCGTTTTGAACTTTTGTTCAAGTTCTTTTGCTTTTTCTTCATCGACATTCTCTTGGGCTTTTTCAATGAGTGACATGACGTCACCCATGCCAAGAATTCTAGAAGCCATACGTTCCGGATGAAACGGTTCCAACGCATCCATTTTCTCGCCCATCCCGACAAATTTAATCGGTTTATCAGTTACCGAACGTATGGAAAGTGCAGCACCACCACGCGTGTCTCCATCCAATTTCGTTAAGACAACGCCTGTAATACCTACTGTTTCGTTGAAGCTTTGCGCGACATTAACAGCGTCCTGCCCTGTCATTGCATCGACAACGAGGAATACTTCATCCGGTTTACTAAGCTCTTGAATATCTTTTAGCTCCTGCATCAGTACTTCGTCGACATGAAGTCGTCCCGCCGTGTCAATGATGACGACGTCATGATGTTCTTTTTCTGCCTCTGCGAGCGCTTGGCGAACGATTTCAACAGGCGATACATCCGTACCAAGTGCAAAGACCGGTACGGTTAACTGCTTGCCGAGAGTTTCCAACTGCTGAATGGCAGCGGGTCTATAAACGTCTGCCGCCACAAGCAGCGGCTTTTTATTATGCCGCTTACGCAGAACGGTTGCCAGTTTCCCAGAGGTAGTTGTTTTCCCCGCCCCTTGCAGACCGACCATCATAATGACTGTCGGAGATTTCCTCGCAAATTGGATTGGATTTTGTTCGCCGCCCATTAAGTTCGTCAGTTCGTCTTTGACGATTTTGACGACTTGCTGACCAGGTGTCAAACTCTTCATGACGTCTTGGCCAACAGACCGTTCACTTACTGTTTTAACAAACTCTTTGACAACTTTTAAATTAACATCTGCCTCAATGAGCGCAAAGCGTACTTCGCGCATCATTTCTTTAACGTCTGCTTCACTGATTTTACCTTTGCCCGTTATTTTCTGTAGCGTCCCTTGCAGGCGCTGGGCTAAACCTTCAAATGCCATGCACAGAGCCTCCCCTACTCATGATCTTTTAGTTCAACCAACAACTCTCTAATTGTTGTCGATTGTTCGTCTGTATCGGTTATGAGCTGTTCCAAACGGTCCACAATTTCTAACCGTTGTTGAAACTTCGAAAATAAGTTTAACTTCGTTTCATAGTCTTCGAGCATTGCTTCCGTCCTACGGACATTATCATAGACAGCTTGTCGTGATACGCCATATTCTCCTGCAATCTCGCCGAGCGAAAGGTCTTCCAAGTAATACAATTGCATATACAGTCTCTGTTTATCCGTCAAAAGCGACTGATAAAAATCAAAGAGGAAGTTAATGCGTGTTGTTTTTGCAAGCACGATAGGTCTTGCCTCCTCCGCTTGTTTCTTCCTATGTCATCATAGTATGACGCTTGTATACTGTCAAGCTAAATTACTTGTCTGATTCATCCTGCTGCTGTTCTAATTCCAGACCATCTGCAAAAAGACCATAAACATACTTTTCCGGATCAAATGGCTGCAAATCGTCTACTCCTTCGCCAAGACCGACGAATTTCACCGGGATATTCAATTTGTGACGGATTGCAAGGACAATACCGCCCTTTGCTGTCCCATCGAGCTTCGTTAAGACTATACCTGTCACATTCGTCGCTTCTTTGAATGTTTGGGCTTGGACTAATGCGTTTTGACCAGTTGTTGCGTCGAGAGCAAGAAGTACTTCATGCGGCGCACCCGGCACTTCTTTACTAATGACACGATGGACTTTTTCAAGCTCATTCATCAGGTTCACTTTGTTTTGAAGCCTTCCTGCCGTATCACAAATTAAGACATCGACATGGCGATTTTTCGCAGCGCGAATCGCATCATACATGACAGCCGCCGGATCAGATCCTTCCGATTGGCGAATCACTTCGACACCAGCCCTCTCTCCCCACACAACAAGCTGGTCGATAGCCCCTGCCCGGAATGTATCGCCAGCCGCCAGCATCACTGTTTTCCCTTCAGCCATTAGCCGAGCAGCTAACTTACCAATGGTTGTTGTCTTGCCGACACCATTCACTCCAACCAATAACACAACTGTCAGTTCGTTTTCTTGAATATTTAAGCTGCTATCAATTTCTTCTCCAGCTTGATAAATTTCAACGAGTTTTTCCGAGATGACGGATTGAATACCAGCCGTATCTTTAATATTTTTCCGTTGCACTTCAAGTTTTAACTGGTCAATGAGTTCCATAACCGTTTCAAAGCCAACATCGGCCTGCAATAGCAATTCTTCTAGTTCCTCGAAGAACTCCTCATCGACTTCACGAAAACGTGCAACGAGATCATTTACTTTCGAGGTGAATGTATCTCTTGTTTTCGTCAAACCATCCTTAAACTTTTCTGTTACAGCTTCATTTGTACCCGTGATTTTCTCTTTTATTTTCTTAAAAAAGGACATGATGATCCGCTCCCTTACATAATAGCTTCTTCCGGCACCTCAGATAGTTTGACCGAAATAAGTCTAGAAACCCCTGATTCCTGCATCGTAATTCCGTACAGCACGTCAGCGCCCTCCATCGTTCCTTTACGATGTGTGATGACGATGAATTGCGTCTTGTCTGAGGTCTTTTTCAAATATTTACTATATCGGATGACATTTGCCTCATCGAGTGCGGCCTCCACTTCGTCAAGAATACAGAATGGTACAGGTCGTACTTCGATGATGGAAAACAGTAAAGCAATCGCCGTCAATGAACGTTCGCCACCTGATAACAAGCTCAAGTTTTGCAATTTCTTCCCCGGAGGACGTGCGACAATTTCCACACCCGTTTCCAGTAAATTATCGGGTTGTGTAAGGATTAAATCTGCATCCCCACCACCAAACATCTCCTTAAACACTTGACGAAAACGACTTTGAACCGCATTAAATGTCGTCGAGAAGCGCATCGTCATTTCGGTATCCATTTCTGACATCGCCTCACGCAACGTATTTTTCGCTTCGACTAAGTCATTGCGTTGTTCAGTTAAAAACGTATGCCGCTCGGATACTTCAGCAAACTCTTCAATAGCACCAGGATTGACTGGGCCAAGAATTGTTAACTGTCTTTTCAGCTCCTCAACTCTCGACCGCATTTGTAGCTCATCAAAATCATTTGGGATGATGCCGCTTGGATACAATCCATAGTCATCCAACAGTCTTTGCGTGACCGCCTCATACTTCACTTCCAACCGTGAAACATCAACAGACAAGGTGTTCAACGCAGCAATCGCTTTCCCCGAACTCTCCCTTAGCTGTCGGAGTAATGCGCTTTGCTCTTCCAATTGGTCGGATAACTTCATGCGGCCAGTTTTTCCAGTCACGATTGCTGTATCAATTAAAGCTCGATCTGCTGTCGCCTTAACAATTTGCTCGCCAATCTCTTCTGCCGTCATTTCACGACCGTCTTCATCACCTGTGAAGTATTGCAATTGTTCCTGCAATGAAGTGATTTTATGCTCTACTTGACCCATTGCACGTTCCATTTCAGCAATAGATGATTGTTGATGCACCTTCTGCTCACGTAGGACGGCCACCTGCTCACGTAGTTCGTTGTAGCGACTTGTTAACGTAGCTTCTTCATTTCGCCAATTAGTTGCGAGACGTTCGAGCGTAGTCACCTCTGCCTGAATCGTGCTCAACTTCGTTTTGACATGTACATGGCTTTCCAGTAATGTCGATTTCCTATCCAATAGCTCAGAGCCTGTATGCTCAGCGCCACGTCTTCCTAAATCAGTCGAAGCAATCTCTGCTTCAACAGCTTGAATGGCGATGGTCGACTCACGAACGCTTGACTCGGCCGTTGCGACTTTGATTTGCAGGCTGTCAGTTAATTTTCGGAATTGATCTGCCTCATGTAGCTCTTTCGCTACATCCATTTTTGTGTTACCAATTGTTGTGGTCGCAGACTGGATGGACTCCGCCATCCGTGCAAGCTGTACCTGTAATGTTTCCAGCTCCGCTTTTCGCGTAAAAACAGAGGCTTGCCCTTTGACACCACCACCGGTTAATGAACCACCTGCGTTGACAATATCGCCATCAATCGTAACGACACGGAAACGATAGCTAAGCGCTTTGGCAATGGCTGACGCACCCGCAAGTGTTTTTGCAACAATTGTATTACCAAGTAAATTTTCAGTAATGATTGCATACGCTGGATCAGTTTGCACAAGGCGATCCGCAGTGCCGATATATTCTGGATGTAGCTCCACAGCGCGCAAGGCTGACGCTTGAATCTTCCGCGACTTCATGACATCTCTTGGTAAAAATGTAGCTCTCCCCGCATTTTTGGCCTTTAAATAAGCAATGGCTTTTCGTGCTTCTAGCTCAGTCGCTGTGATAATATGCTGCATAGCACCGCCAAGTGCTGTTTCCACCGCTTTAATATAGCCATTATCAACGGAGATCAATTCAGCTACCGCACCGTCAATACCAAATAACTTACCGGATTTTTTTGCGATCAGTACTTCTTTTACGCCGGAATAAAAGCCAGAAAAATCAGCCTCCATACTTTCCAAAGCATGTACTCGACCACGCATTTCATGCTGCTTATTCAACGCTGTTTGCACAAGCTCCTGTTGAACATTAAGATCATCTTCTTTTTCCCGCAAAACCTTCGTTACTTCACGATAAGCCACATCAGCCTCAGTCAATTGTCGTTTCAATTCTGTTAACGTAGCTAATTTTACAGACTTTTCTTTTGTGAGTTCTTGAAATCTCTCCTTGAGGATCGTTGTCTGCTGTGTAATTTTTTCCGATGAAGTTTTTTCGCCTTCAAGTCGTTCATCTATATGCTTCAAGTCATTACGGATTGTTGCTTCCTCATTAAGTAGATCAATGTAAGTCGACTTCAACTCTTCAATTTGCTGCTCCGTCTCTTTGACAGAGCGCTTCAAAATTTGAGAAATACCATCCATTTCAACAGTTACTATCCCATAATCTGTCTCCGTCAACGTTAATTTCTCACGAGCTGATACTAATTTTGCTGATAGGACCAGCTTTTCCTCTTCATGCACAACAAGCTCCTGCTGAATTCTCTCAAGCTGTTGGTCCGTATTACGGCGTTTTTCTAAGGACAGCAATCGTCTACCTTCCCACTTTTCCGCCTCTGCACTCGCTTCTACAAGCTGTTTTTGCAAAGTATCAAGCTCTTCATCAATTACATTCAACTGCTGATTCAATGCAACTGACTGTTGCTCTGCCGTTCCCACTTCAGATTCTAACTGTTCTTTATTTTGTACAAATTTTTCGGCTTCCTCTGATTTGGAGACGATGGCATCTCTAAGATTTTGTACATCAAAGTTGAGTAGGTGAACATCTGCCTCGCGCATTTCCTCTGAAAGCACGCTATGTGTTTTAGCCGCCTCCGCACTTTCCTGCAGTGGGCCTATTCTTGAATCGAGCTCCTTCAAAATATCAAGAATACGATCTAAGTTATCTTCGGTTTCAAATAACTTGTGCTCTGCTTTCTTTTTTCTTGTTTTATACTTCAGCACTCCGGCTGCTTCGTCGAAAATACTTCGGCGATCTTCCGGTCGACTATTGAGAATTTCATCGACACGACCTTGCGAAATGATGGAGAACGCTTCTTTACCAAGTCCTGAATCCATAAAGACATCGTTGACATCTTTCAATCGACATTGCTGACCGTTTAGCAAATACACACTTTCTCCTGATCGAAACACCCGTCTGCTAACACTTATTTCAGTATAATCGAGCGGAAATAGCCCTTTGCTATTATCTAAAACAAGTGTTACCTCTGCAAAGTTTAGCGGTTTTCGAGAATCACTTCCTGCAAATATAACATCCTCCATTTTCGCACCCCGAAGTGATTTAGCAGACTGCTCGCCAAGCACCCAACGAATGGCATCTGTAATATTACTTTTCCCACTGCCATTTGGACCGACAACTGCTGTTACCCCTGGAACAAAATCGACGCTCACACGCTCGGCAAACGATTTAAACCCCATGATTTCAAGTCTTTTCAGAAACACAATTAGCTCTCCCCTTCGGCCTGTCGACTCTTAAGCTCTTGAATCGCATGACGGGCTGCTTCCTGTTCGGCTTCTTTTTTCGATTTTCCGAGACCTGTCCCAAGCTCTACATCTCCGAGACGAACGACAGTAACGAATTTTTTAGCATGAGCCGGGCCTTTCTCCTCGATAATTTCATACTGAAGTTGGCCATTGTTTTTTTGCTGAACAATTTCCTGTAGACGACTTTTATAATCCATCACATGCGAAAAAGCACCGATACTGATTTTAGGGAAGACGACTTTTTCAAGAAATGGTACGACTGCTTCCATTCCTTGATCTATGTACAACGCACCGATAAACGCTTCAAATACGTCTGCTAGAAGAGCCGGCCGCATCCGTCCACCTGTTTGTTCCTCGCCTTTTCCTAGAAGAATATAATCACCAAAGTTAAGCTCACTCGAAAACTTAACAAGAGAAGGCTCACAAACAATAGCGGCTCTTAGTTTCGTCAGCTCCCCTTCGCTCATACCAGGCTCTGTGGCATACAGAAACTGAGAGACCCCGAGTTCAAGTACCGCATCGCCTAAAAATTCAAGTCTTTCATTATCAGTGAAGTTTTTTCTTCGGTGCTCATTCACATAAGATGAATGCGTAAATGCATTGTACAAGAGTGCATGATTTTTAAAATGAATATCTAATCTTTGTTGTAGCTCATCAAATTTATTTCGAATTGCAACTGGAAGTGTCGCAGTAATAGTTCTTCCGTTATTTCGTCTACTGTTCATATAACCGATTCTGCCTTTCAAAACATAATGGTTTAATTTTACCCTTTTCGATGCCTTTGTGCAAAAAAATTCGCAGAAAATGAAAAAAGAGACTCCTTCATCCTTTTCTATAGAAAGGATGAAGGAGTCTCAATCGGCATAACTATTAGTTGATTTTTGATTCGATATACGAAACTGTATCTCCTACAGTCGTCACCTTTTCAGCATCATCATCAGAAATTTCCATTTCGAATTCATCTTCTAATTCCATAACTAGTTCTACGACGTCCAATGAATCTGCGCCGAGATCGTCACGGAAAGAAGCTTCTAATTTAACTTCACTTTCATCGACACCAAGGCGATCGACGATTACTTTCGTTACACGTTCAAGTACTGTTGACAAATTTGTCACCTCCCCTCAATGCTATATAAGTTGATCAACCTTCATTACATTACCATTCCACCGTCTACATGGATAGTCTGTCCTGTAATATAAGCCGCATCGTCTGATAATAAAAATGCAACAGTTTTTGCTACGTCTGCTGGACTTCCCAGTTTACCAAGTGGAATTGCCGTTAGCATTTGGGTTTTCACTTCTTCATTCAACGTATCTGTCATATCTGTTGTGATAAAGCCTGGAGCGACCGCATTGACGTTGATGTTGCGTGAAGCTAGCTCCTTAGCTGCCGTCTTCGTAAAGCCGATTACGCCTGCTTTTGCGGCCACATAGTTTGCTTGACCTGGATTTCCCGATACGCCAACTATGGATGCAACGTTGACAATTTTACCAGTACGTTGTCTCATCATTTGGCGTGTAACACCCTTTGTGCATAGGAAAACGCCTTTTAAGTTGATGTTGATAACGTCATCCCATTCATCGTCTTTCATTCGCATAAGCAAATTATCTCTTGTAATTCCGGCATTGTTAACGAGAATATCAATCGAGCCAAAGGTTTCTAGCATTTGATCAACCATCGCTTTTACGCTATCAGCGTTGGAAACGTCTGCTTGGATTGCAAAAGCCTCTCCGCCGGACTCTGTAATTGATTGAACGACTTCATCCGCCTTGTCCTTACTTCCACTATAGTTAACAGCTACGCGCGCGCCTTCCTTGGCCAAAAGCAATGCGATTTCGCGACCAATTCCGCGTGAAGCTCCAGTAACAATTGCTGTTTTCCCTGCAAATTTTCCCATTACGACCACCCTTTCGAAGCTTCGATGACAGCTTGTAACGTTTCTTCATCATAAACTGGCAGTACAGTAGCACTACGGTCTATTTTCTTGACGAGCCCACTCAATACTTTCCCTGGCCCACATTCGATGAAATGCGTAACGCCATTCTCCAACAATGTGCGAACTGAATCCTCCCACAGAACAGGCGAATAAAGTTGTTCAACGAGGAAGCCTTTGATCTCAGTTGAATGAGTAGCCACTGACGCATTCACATTGGCAATCACCGGAATTGCGGCATCTGACATCGTCACTTCATCCAATGCTGCACGTAGCTTTTGTGCTGCGGGTTCCATTAATGATGAATGGAATGGTCCGCTAACATCGAGTGGAATCGCTCTTTTCGCGCCTGCTTCTTTTAGCTGGACACAAGCTTTTTCAACACCTGCCTTCGTACCGGAAATGACAATTTGTCCCGGACAATTCAGGTTAGCTGGTTGAACAGCAAAACCCTCAACCGTAATCGCATCTGTCACTTCTTTTAACTTGTCACCATCAAGCCCTAGGATGGCTGCCATTGCTCCTTCACCTGCCGGAACAGCTTCGTTCATAAATAATCCGCGCTGATGAACGACAGACACACCGTCTGCAAATGACAAAACGCCTGAAGCGACAAGTGCTGTATATTCACCGAGGCTATGTCCTGCTGTATAATCCGGTGTAATACCAGCTTCTACTAATCGTTCCGCAATCATTGAACCGACTGTTAAAAGCGCCGGTTGTGCGTTGTAAGTGATCGTCAATTCTGCCTGAGGTCCTTCTGTAATAAGCTGACTTAGTTGAAATCCAAGGACATCGTCGGCTTGCTCAAAAAATTGCTTACTTTCGGCATAGGTTGCTGCCAATTCTGTTCCCATACCCACTGCTTGTGAGCCTTGTCCTGGGAATATGAATGCTATTTTCATCATTGAATGTCCACCTTCCTTACTGTTTCGCGAATAGTTCCAGAAACATCATATTGCACCATTGTTCTTGCTTGTCTGATGGCATTCAAAATAGCATTGGCATTGGACGAACCATGCGCTTTAATAACAGGAGAATTCAAGCCAAATAACCCTGCCCCACCATATTCTGTATAATCCATTTTATTTTTCAAGCCACGTAAGTCATTTTTTACAAGTGCAGCTGACAATTTTGTTTTTACTGAAGTAGCATATACTTCTTTTAACATCGAGAAGAAAGCGCCCGCGGTCCCTTCGATGGTCTTTAACACGACATTCCCTGTAAAACCATCCGTCACCACGACATCTGCTACACCAGTCAGTAAATCACGTGCTTCTACATTTCCGATAAAATTAATAGGCGCTTCTGACAGAACAGCAAACGAAGCTTTCGTCAGCTCATTCCCTTTACCTTCTTCAGTTCCTATATTGAGTAAGCCCACGCGCGGATTGTCGATGCCTCGTACTTTTTCAGCGTAAATACTACCCATCACTGCATATTGCCCAAGCTGAGATGGTTTCGCATCTGCATTGGCACCAAGGTCTAACATGACAAAGCCTTTACCATCAACCGTTGGAAGTGTCGGGGCGAGCGCTGGACGCTCAATACCATCAATCCGCCCAACAACGAACAAGCCCGCCGCCATCAGTGCACCCGTATTACCTGCGGATACACATGCCGCCGCTTCGCCATCTTTTACAGCTTGTGCCATTCTAACCATGGATGCATCTTTTTTCCGGCGAATGGCTCGAACTGGTTCATCATCCGCCTCAATTTTTTCTGTACAGTGGATAACCTTCAAACGCTCATGTTGTTGTAAAAATGGCGCCATAGCTTGCTCATCACCATAAATATGTATATGTATGTCATCAAATGCAGCGAGACTTTCCAATGCACCCGCAATAATTTCACCAGGTGCATGATCTCCGCCCATTCCATCTAGCGCTATAATCATATGGTTTCTACCTGCTTCCTATCCGTCGTTCGGTACATATAAAACTCTCCCGTGAACACTGTTTCATCACCAACCGTTGAAACAACTTCAACGAGCGTCCTTTTTTCTACTAAGCTTTCTCTCTTCACTTCAGCGCGCGCGACAACTCGCTCCCCTGCCTTCACAGGCTTTAGAAAGTTGAGAGTCGATTTTACTGTCAACGCTAAATCATCATCCATCACGGCAACTGCCAGTGAATTAGCTTGAGCAAAAAGGTGATGCCCCCGCGCAATCCCATTGCGTTGAAAAACATGGTCTATTGTCACATCAAAAATGGACAAAGCCCTTTTATCGAGTACGATATCTATAATATCTCCAATAATTTCATCGGAATGAAGTGACTTCACTTCTTCTTGCATCGTGCGTGTGGCTACAGTTTTTAACCGTTCCCTTAGTTCAGGAATACCGCCTTCCAACCGATCCAATCGAATCGTTTGCACACTCACGGAAAAATGTTCCGCTAATTCCCCATCTGTTAAAAACGGGTTTTCTTCAAGCAACAATCCAAGCTGTCGTTGCCGTTCCTTTTTAGGCATTCTCAATCGTTTCACCTTCCGGATTAGCACTTGGTACTAATAGTAGTATATAAAGATGGAATTAAGAATGCAAGTGAATCAATAGAACAATTAGCCATAGAATCCGAACAAGGTTGATTTCCACTTCAGGCGGACGCTTTCCGTGGGCACAGCCTAAGCCTCCTCGTCGCTTCACTCCTGCGGGGTCTTCGGCTCGTGCTGTTCCCACTGGAGTCGCCGCCTTACGCTCCAATCAACGATAAATTGAAATATAGTGTATTCCTTTAATCCAATCTCTCCATACTAAGCGCACCTGATTGCTCAAGCTGTGATTGAAGAACGGCGTATTCAGGATCCTCCCAAAACTGAGTGGACGCCAATAATCGTTCCGCATCTTTCCTAGCCGTTTCCAATGCTCGATAATCATGAACTGGATCAGCCACTTTAAACTCCGGCATCCCACTTTGCTTTCTGCCGAAGAAATCCCCCGCTCCTCTTAATTCTAAATCCTTTTCTGCTAAAACAAAGCCATCATTCGTTTCCGTCATAATTTGCATCCGTTCCTTGCCTTCCTCCGTTTTCGGATCAGCAAGCAGCACACAATAGGACTGATCCGCTCCACGTCCTACCCGCCCCCTTAATTGATGGAGCTGCGCAAGTCCAAATCGTGTAGCATCATAAATGAGCATAAACGTCGCATTCGGGACGTTCACCCCGACCTCTACGACTGTCGTCGATACAAGGATATTGGTGTTTCCATCACTGAACTCTCTCATAATGGCATCCTTATCTTCTGCATGAAGACGTCCATGCATGAGACCGACCGTATATTTGCCAGCAAAATGAGTCGCCAGTTGGCCGTGCACATCTACCGCATTTTGAACATCCAGCTTATCTGATTCCTCGATTAAAGGACAAATCACATACGCCTGACGTCCTGCGCTCAACTCCAGTTCCATCTTGCGCAATACAGGTAATAGTGAATCCTCCTTCAACCAATGCGTTTCGATTTTCTTCCGCCCTGCAGGCAATTCGTCCAAAATCGATACATCCATTTCACCAAATGCAGTAATAGCGAGCGTCCTCGGAATCGGTGTTGCCGTCATGAATAGGACATCTGGATTCAATCCTTTATCCCTCAAAATACGACGTTGTTCGACCCCAAAGCGGTGCTGCTCATCTGTGATAACCAATCCAGGGTTGCTAAAAATAACATCTGGCTGAATCAGTGCATGCGTACCAATCAACAAATCAATTTCACCGAGCTCTAGCTGTTCTAGCAAAGCTCTTCTCGCCTTTGCCTTTGTCGATCCTGCCAAAAAGGCAACCGTAACACCATGTGGTTCTAGCCATTCCGCAAGTGAAGTTGCATGTTGTTCAGCAAGAATTTCCGTTGGTGCCATAAGTGCCCCCTGGAAACCTGCCGTGATAGCTGCGTATAAGGCGATGGCTGCCACAACTGTCTTCCCAGATCCAACATCTCCCTGTAATAAACGGTTCATTCGGGTTGGGCTTTTTAATTCTGCACATAACTCATTTACGACCCGCTTTTGAGCACCCGTTAACTCAAATGGTAAGCTCGTGATAAAAGCCTTCACTTTCGTCAAATCATAGTCAATCGCAACGCCTTGTTCCGCTTCTTTTCGCGCCTTTTTCATGCCAAGCATCTTTAGTTGGAATAGCAGCAATTCTTCATAGACAAAACGTCTTCTTCCATGCTTAACATCTTCGGGACTCGTGGGGAAATGAACCATTTCAAGCGCCTGCCCGATTTCAGGTAAACGATAAGCCTCACGAATATCAAAAGGGAGTGCTTCTTCATGCTGCCCAACAGCCGCATCCAATGCATTACGCATAAAACGACGAAATGTTTTTTGATGCATGATGCCTTTCAAACTATAAACAGGCTCAAAGTCAGCTTGCTCTGTCTTTGGTCCATCTTTGAAATTACTCACATTGATCACTTGCCTGCCACGGTCCCACTTGCCTGTAACCGTCACAATCATTCCAGGTGCTAGGCGATCCTTTAAATAATGCTGATTGAAAAAGACCGCCTTCACAAGATGGCTGCCAGCAAGAAGACGGATTTGTAGGCGGGATCTATTTTTGCCTAAAAAAAGAACGGAAGGCTCGCTTTCGACCCTTCCTTCAATCGTTACCCGTTCGTTATGTGGTGTTTCAGTTAAATCCTTCAATCTAAAATCTTCATGCCGATACGGAAATGTCATGACAAAGTCGTAAATTGTGGATATCCCGAGTGCTCCTAATTGGTCACCTATCGATTTCCCGACTCCCTTTATCGTCGTGACAGCATCATGAATTGACGAGGTCACTGTTAGCATTACCCTTACCGAAAATTTTCGCCTCTAGCGCTTTTCCTGTTGGCGTCGCAGCTAAACCGCCTTTTGCTGTTTCACGCAGTGCAGAGGGCATAGTTTGACCAATTTTATGCATCGCTTCAATTACTTCATCTGTCGGAATACGACTTACGATACCGGCAAGTGCCATGTCTGCTCCAACGAGTGCCTTAGCCGCCCCCATTGCATTTCGTTTCACACATGGTACCTCTACGAGACCTGCTACCGGGTCACAAACAAGGCCAAGCATATTTTTCATAACAATTGAAAATGCTTCAGCACTTTGTTGTGGTGTTCCTCCTGCCATTTCCACAATTGCAGCTGCCGCCATTGAACCCGCTGATCCCGTTTCGGCCTGACAACCACCAGCTGCACCTGAAATCGATGCATTATTCGCAACGATAAAACCGAAAGCACCCGACGTAAAGAGATAGTTAATCATTTGCTCTCGTGTTGGATTCAATTTATTTTTCACAGCAAATAATGTACCTGGCACAATACCTGCTGCACCAGCAGTTGGAGTCGCACAAATCGTTCCCATCGCAGCATTCACTTCATTCGTGGCGACTGCTTTACTTACTGCATCCAATAGCAAATCACCTGATAAGCCTTTACCTGTCGCTATATAATCTTGCAGAAGAACTGCATCTCCACCCGTTAAGCCTGATGTCGATTGTACGCCTTGAAGTCCTCTATCAATTGCATTTTCCATAACAGTCAAGTTGTTATCCATTTGTGCAATAATATCTTGACGTGATCGTTTCGTTACTAGCATTTCTTGTTCAATCATAATTTCTGAAATCGGTTTTTGTTGCGTTTCCGCAAGTGTTACTAGCTCTTTAACCGTGCCAAATAATATTTCCATATATGTTCTCCTCCTTAGTTCGCTAACGTTGAAACTTGTGTGACGTTCGGCAAAGCTTGTAGTTCACTTAGCAGTGTATCATCAATCATCTGATCAACTTCAATAACCATGAGAGCCATTTCACCTTTTTCTTTGCGTCCCACTTCCATATGTGCGATATTCATACCTTGCATTGCAATGACATTGGAAACGCTTGCAATAACACCCGAACGGTCATCATGAACAACAAGAAGCGCTGGATAATGCCCTGATAAACGTAGCGGAAAGCCATTCAAATCGACAACTTCCATCGTTCCTCCACCAATCGAAATTCCAGTTAACTCCATTGTTCCTTTACTATCTCCAATGACAAGTCGTGCTGTGTTCGGATGATCTGCCTCTTCCTCTTCGGCGATGAATTCAAATGTCATTCCCAATTGTGCAGCTTCATCAAACGCTGTTTTAATACGCTCGTCAAATGTATCGTAATCTAACAATCCCCCAATAATTGCTACATCCGTTCCATGACCTTTATACGTCTGTGCGAATGAACCATACAAATGGATTCTTGCCCATTCAGGCTGGCGACCAAAAAGCGTACGTGCAACTCGTCCAATCCTTGCCGCACCGGCAGTATGTGAAGAGGATGGACCAATCATGACCGGACCAATAATTTCAAAAACGGATCTAAATTTCATTGTATATTATCCCCTTTTAAATGAAGTAGTACCTTCATTCATTTTACATGAATAAATGGTTTAAAACAAAAGATGTTGTTTTTTGATAATATTAATTCATGGACCAATAGGCCGCCTCCTTAATTTAGATCCGCCGGAAGTTCATACTAAAGAAGCAGCGCGCCTATACTGTGGCACACTGCTTCTTTAAACCTTATTCTACTGAAATGATGTACGGATATAACGGCTGTTTTCCATCATATAGTTCAACTTCTGTATGGCTAAAGTTATTCTCCACATAATCTACCATCGTAGATGCATCCTCGGTGCTAACATCTTCACCATATAAGATTGTCACAATTTCATCATCTTCATTAACTAAAGATGCAAGTAATGCCTTCATCGCTTCATCAAGCGAAGGAGTTGAAATAATAATTTTCCCTCCCGCAATCCCCATGAAATCGTCTTTTTTAATCTCAACACCATCGATTGACGTATCACGGACTGCGTGTGTAACTTGTCCTGTTTTAACAAATGATGCCGCTTCCTTCATCGCATCTGCATTGGCAGTCACTTCTGCTTCTGGATTGAACGCTAAAATAGCTGCAAGTCCTTCTGGCACTGTTTTCGTAGGTACAACAGCTGCCTCAATACCAACCACTTCAGCCGCTTGTTCAGCTGCCATAATGATGTTTTTATTGTTTGGTAAAATAAGCACACGTTCTGCGCCGACTTCTTGAATGGCCTTAACAATATCCTCGGTCGATGGATTCATTGTTTGTCCACCCTCAATAACTGCGGATGCCCCTACACTTCTTAGTAAATTAGCAATGCCAGATCCCATCGCAACTGTTACAACAGCGTAGGGATGTTTAACAGCTGGTTTTTGCGCTGTATTTTCTGTCGAATAATTTTCACCGACGATTTCCATATGTTGTTCACGCATATTTTCAATTTTAATTTTGATCAGCGAACCGAATTTTTGGCCATAATTCATGGCATCGCCTGGTTCCTCTGTATGAATATGTACCTTTGCAACTTCTTCATCTGAAATAACAAGAAGTGAATCACCAAATTGACTTAATCCTTGTCGGAAATCAGATTCATCATATGGATTCGTCGCTAATTTATCAGCCTCGAATTTCACCATAAATTCTGTACAATAACCAAATTCAATATCTTCCGTATTCATAAAGCCTTGTACACTACGATGATGCTCAGCATTCACTAGGTCATCCATCGATCCAACAATCGTTCTTTCTGGTAATTCTTCACCTTTTAGACATGCTAAAAAACCCTCGTATACATAAACGAGACCTTGACCACCGCTATCAACAACGCCAACTTCTTTCAAGACTGCCAATAAATCCGGTGTCCGCTCAAGGGACGCTTTCGATTCTTCTACAACCGCTTCCATTACGGCAATGATATCATCCGTTGTTGCGGCTTTTTCCACACCAACATTTGCAGCATCTTTTGCAACCGTAAGTATCGTTCCTTCTACTGGCTTCATCACTGCTTTATAAGCTGTTTCAACACCGTATTTCAAAGCTGCTGCAAATTTTACACCATCTACAGTTGCTTCATTCTCAATCGATTTTCCAAAGCCACGGAATAGTTGCGACAAAATGACGCCCGAATTACCACGTGCCCCCATGAGCAGGCCTTTTGATAATGCATGTGCAGTCTGACCTAGATGAGCAACAGCATTTTCTTCCGTTTCCTTTGCACCCGAAGACATGGACAAATTCATATTCGTGCCCGTATCACCGTCTGGCACTGGGAAAACGTTAAGTGAATCAACATAGTCAGCATTTTGATAGAGATGATGTGCACCCATCTTAATCATTTCTGCAAACTTTAAACCATCTATGGACTTCATTGAAATTACTTCCTCCTTCTACAGGTTAGTCACTCGGACTCCCTGGACAAAAATATTAACCGATTTAACAGGCATACCCACTATTTTTTTCAATGTATACTTTACTTTCGATTGGACTTGGTAGGCAACTTCGGAAATTTTAGTACCATATCCAACAATGACATACATATCAATATGCGTATCATCTCCAACATTACGGACGATGACTCCACGCGAAAAGCTTTCTTTACGAAGTATTTCTGTCAGCCCATCTCGAATCTGATGCCTTGAAGCCATACCGACAATACCGTAACATTCAATCGCCGCCTCGCCAACTACTTGGGCAATGACATCGTTTGTAATATCGATTTTGCCATATTCATTTTTCACTTCAATTGACATGGTTAGGTCCCCCTTGCATCTTTTCTCACTTGCCCCTATTGTACTATATCTACAATCATAATAAAAGAAAGCATTCATATTCTGAATAAAAGCGTAGTTTTTCACTGGATCATTTTCGGTTCGCTTTCGGCTAACTGTTCACGACATAATTACCGCGGGAATAAATGTGGCTAGAAATGACTTCGTCATTTCTAGCCACATTCTTTTCGGTAATCTTGCTGTGAATAATTGCCTGTCGCATACCTACAATGTTTAAGTGAAAAATGCAGTTGCTTGGGAAGAAGGGAATAGATGACTTTCTATTGGAATTATAAGTGCCCGAAGATACAATTTCGGGCACTTTTGTACTTTGTAGAAAGCGTTCATTTCCTTACTTTTAGCAAACCTTGGAAAAGGACATACGGTGCCTGGCATTGACTCAATTCACGCACTTCGAATTGCGGCAGTGCCTGCGCACCACTCACACGGATGATCAAAGATAAGAAACCATATTTTGTGGAAACAATAATGTTATACTTATTATACAAATTGCACCAACTTACAATAAGATCAATCTTCTGCAAACGGGCCATTTAATTGAGGAAGGCTTATCGAACTAACTGGTTTAATAAGAATGTTCCGCAACTTCTCTAAAGCAATGAACGTCCATATGTATTAGAGAGCTGGGATAGTTTGAGTGCTTGGGAAAAACGATATAATTTTTGGTCTCTTTATTTAATACTTATTTGTTTAGGAGTAGCATTCTATTCATTATACTCTAATATAAACAACACTTGGTTAATTTCACCGCCAAATTACATTCTCTTTATAATTAGTGTACTAGCCTTTATTTTAGGAATTAAAGGTCTTAAAGATAAGAGAAACTGGCGGACAAAAACAAGAAGTTGGTTAACGATAACCTTGTCGTCGTTGTTATCTATCACACTTTTTTTAGCACTATCGATTACACTCATTTTTTCACAATTTGGAGCAAATGAACTTATAAAGACGGTGAGTTCTCCAGATAATAGCTATACCATAGATTTCTATCTTTGGGATGCGGGAGCAGCGGGAACATTTGGGATAAGAGGAGAATTGAATGGACCACTTTGGTTTAAAAAGAGAATTTATTATGAAAAAAGAACTGAAAACGCAAATGTTGAATGGAAAAGCAATAATGAAGTTTCGATTAACAATCGTATTTTGAAATTAAATGAAGGGGAAACTTTTGGATATTAGTGTTTCTTAGCAACAAACTTCTTAAACTAACAAGATGCTTTAGTTCTATAACGAACCTCCACAATCGGACGCGATTGTTTAACTTGTGTTCAACAATCGGGCTATTTAATTGTGAAAGAATTGGAGGTGTATGATATTGAAAAAAGTATTACTTCTAACTTTATTTGCCGTTGTTTTGAGTGCTTGTCAATCAGTTAAAGACAGCGATATTGTATTCGAGCAAGGTGAAATAACAAGTAACTTGGATAAACTTGAAGGATTTATAGTAAACGTTAAAAATGAGAAAGCGGATAAAATACGTATTGTACGAAGAACAATAGAGGGTGATCCGATTTTTGATACTTTGGATTATAACGGAGTAAACATTAAATATACTTATGATAATTCCAAGGATAAATTTGGAGGTTCTGACAAAGGAACAGAAAGTGGAACCTGCGTAAAACTCGATAGTGAAAAAAATGAACAGAGAATTAGATACTACTTAACTGAATGTTCTTCTGATAACGGGAAATATTTTGAATTTGAAACCCCAGAATAACATTCTAATAACCTAATAATACATAAGGTGCTAATCCTTAGGAGATAATAAAATCACCTTCTTTTACCGGGTGCGATTGTCATACAACGTTGTGCCAGAATAGGGCCATTTTGCAGTAAACTTTCTTCAAAGGGAATTGGAAAACTGCGTTGAAAAGGTATGATGGATATTTTGTTGGATTGCACTTTAACTATGTAGTCTGTTAGGAAAGTAACACGTAAAAATGGGGTGTAAAAATGGATTTGTTCCTTTGGTTAACTGTTAGTTTCATCGTAATCGGATTTGTTGTTTTTGCTTCTACGGCAAAAGGTATGGAAAGGAAGGTAGCTTTAATAAGAGAAAACGAGGAAAGTATGGTGGGTAAACAGATTTCAACTAAACCCGTTATCTGGTGGATAGTGGGAGCCACGGTATTTGGACTAGTAAGTATGTTTTTAGTAGTACGGTCTTTCTCCATTTATATGTAAAATGAAGTTAGGATGAAGTAATTTTTTTATGAAAGACTGTATTAAAGCAATCGGGCGCGATTGTGAAAGATCATAAGCCCAATTCCTCGTTCACGATGGTTGACGGTGACAGAAAGCCCCGATTACATTTATGCAACGCTAGTGACTTAAAGTAAAGAAAAGACTTTAACAGGCGCTACTACTATCCTGATAGAATGAATGATCATCATTAACCCGGTTGAATGTTCATGGGTATGGTGTTCTACTATCGTTGATTGGAGCGTAAGGCGGCGACTCCGGCGGGAACAGCACTAGCCGAAGACCCCGCAGGAGCGAAGCGACGAGGAGGCTGAGGCTGTGCCCGCGGAAAGCGTCCGCCTGAAGCGCAAATCAACCTTGTACGGATTTATCGAATAGGCGGGAGTGAACATTTTCCGCACTAAAAAAGCGTGTAAAGGCAATTACCTTGAAAGATGTCACAAAAAAGGTTGCAACACTGTATGTCATATGATACATTATTATGGTATGCGAATAACAAGTAAATCGCTTAATCATCATTCGCAAGGAGGTACTAACTATGGCTAAAGTATGTGTTATTTCAGGTCGCAAAGCTCGTGCGGGAAACACGCGTTCTCACGCATTGAACTCAAGCAAACGTACTTGGGGTGCGAACCTTCAAAAAGTCCGTATTCTCGTTAACGGTAAACCTAAACGTGTATGGGTCTCTACAAGAGCCCTTAAATCAGGTAAAGTTCAACGCGTTTAACTTGAAATCAAGTTAAGCCTCCGGCGGATGTCAGGGATTTTGAAAGGAGTTAATTGTGCATTGCACAATTCAAAATCCCGACGCAATCACGCCGAGGCGCGATTGATTTCTATAGGCTAACGCCGAAAAAATGAACGTGAACGGAAATAAAACACCAGGCTGAATTCCTTCAGCCTGGTGTTTTTTCTCTTTTCTTTTTTCTAGTTTTATTACTAGCAGTAGCCTTTGGTAAATCCTCTTTTTGAAAAACAACCAAGCACTTCCGGACGAAACCACTCACAACTTTCGGCATCGTAAATGTATAAACGCGCAATTCCCCACTCCTTTCAGGAATCTGAACTCCTTACCATTAAGCATATGCCCCGATGGAATGAGATAGTACAGACTTCTGCCGTAGGTTCGTTACTCGTAAATTTTGTCATGCCCGTTTCGAGTCTCTCATCTAGTGTTTCGTATTTAAAACCCGATAATGTAAGACCTACAACATCCCCACCGAAAGGGAAAAAAGAAACGTATGGAAAACGATCATCACGTAGGCATTCATGATGACCTGTCAGGAGGATAGACAACTCATTCGTTGTATTGCGTATTGAGAAACGAATCTCCTTATGTTTCATTTGAAGGCGATACAGCAGGTGTAGGGCAGATTCCATATGATCCAGCCTACCTCCCGTGACACCTGTTAAAATAACATGTTCAGGATTATACGTGAGCGCACAGTCGACTGCTAGCTCTGTGTCGGTTTCATTCTTTTCCGAACGAAACCGCCCAACTTTACGAACAGCCGCCACAATTTGATTGTATTCATCGAGGCTCACAGAATCGAAATCACCGACAGCTTCATGTGGAGTAATGCCTTTTTGCAAGAGGTGTAATGCGCCTCTGTCTGCACCAATGAATATCGTGTCATCCTGCAAAAATTCCGTCATATCTACAATTTCCGAGTTTGGTCCTCCTGCACAAATGACGGCAACTGTCATTTTCTTAGCGCACCTTCGCCTGCTAATTTGATGCGTTGTAAAGCCTCCGCACGGTCAGGCGAACTAAAGACAGCCGATCCTGCAACAAGGATTGTTGCCCCCGCTTCGACGCAAGGAATAATGGTTTCTTCATTAACACCACCATCAATTTCAATGTCAATCGGCAAATTACGTTCTCGAATAACATCTGAAAGCTGTTTCACCTTCGGAAGAACTGAATGGATGAATTTCTGACCGCCAAATCCAGGATTTACCGTCATAAATAACACCATATCTACTTCCTCAAGAACATGCTGAATTGTTTCAATCGGGGTATGCGGATTCAATACAACACCCGATTTTATACCGAATGATTTAATGAGTTGCAATGTACGATGCAAATGCGGACAAGCTTCCACGTGAACCGTGATATAATCTGCCCCTGCTTTCGCAAATTGCTCGATATATGCATCGGGATTGCTAATCATCAAGTGGACATCTAAAGGTAGTTTTGTTACCGGTCTAAGTGCCTCCACAACAATTGGGCCCATTGTAATGTTCGGAACAAAATGGCCATCCATTACATCGATATGAATCAGCTCTGCCCCAGCTGCTTCTACTTCTCTCACCTCATCGGCAAGTTTTGAAAAATCTGCTGCTAATATAGAAGGTGCAATTTTAATCATGTTTGTCGTACCTCGGCTTTCTGTCTACTATTTCTTGCATAAATTGCAAGTAGTTATCATAACGATGACGCGGCATTTCACCAGCCTCCACTTGCTCTTTCACAGCACACTTTGGCTCTTTTACATGTAGGCAACCTCGAAATTTACATGATGCAGACAGCTCATCCATATCTACGAAGTAATGGGATAACTGCTCCTTGTCAATATGATCGAAGTCGAGCGAGCTAAAGCCCGGTGTATCTGCAACGAGTCCCTCCGCAACCTCTAGTAGCTCGACATGACGTGTCGTATGCTTCCCACGACCTAGTGCTTCTGAAATTTCACCCGTTTTCAACGCCAACCTCGGTAACACTGTATTCAATAAAGTCGATTTACCAACACCTGACTGCCCAGCTAAAACAGTTGTCTTCCCTTTTAAGTAAGGTTGCAGCATATCCGAAAGAGATTCATCATCAATAAAGGTTTCAATCACATCATAGCCGATTTCTTTATAATAGGCTGCTGCTTCTGCAACCTTCTTGAGCTCCACATCATCCGCTAAATCCTTTTTCGTCAAACAGATGATGGGTTGCACGCCATACGATTCGACGACAACAAGAAATCGATCCAACAGATGTGGACTAAAAGCCGGTTCTACCATTGAAAAAACGAGCAAGGCTTGATCGATATTAGAAATTGGAGGACGCACCAGTTCATTGCGGCGTTCATGGACAGCCGTTATTAGCGCATCATTATCACCATCAGGTACAAATGTCACATGATCCCCCACAAGTGGATGAATCCCACGATTTCTAAACACCCCACGGCTCTTACACTGTATCAATTGCCCATCCTGCTCTACATAATAAAACCCACTAATCGCTTTTCTAATTTGTCCTTCCGGCATCCAATACCTTCTTTCTAATTTTCATTATAATCAACAGATTGCTCAACGATAATTTTGCCATCACGTGAGATCTTATAAGCCCCACGCTGATTCTCTTCCAATTCAAGCTTAATACTCTTTTTCGTATTCTCCACAATTGTGAAAACTTCTACTGGCTTGTCCATCATATTTGTCTTGTCTTGCACATAAATTTTGATTTCCTGCGGAGGTGGTGGGGCTGGTACCCAATTGCCATCCTCATCCACTTCACCTGCATCAATTGCATCAGGTAAATATTCAATCGTTACGTTGTGGACAATAGTCTTAAGTGGTTTTTTCTCTTCACCTTTTGACAACGCAACCTCTACTTTATCCCCAACCTTCATGTCCGTTCCTTGTTTAGGACTTTGCCAAATAACTTGACCTACTGGTACTGTAGGTGAATATTCTTCTCTCACGACCTTAATCGCAAACCCCGATGTCTTCGCATAGTCATTCAGTGCTTCTTTATCATATCCTCTTAGATCTTCAAGTTCTTGAAGTTCTTCCCCTTTACTAATTGTAAAGACTACATCTGTGTCTTCTGGCACTACCCCTGTCCCCTCTACAGGATCCTGCTCCAAAATAGTACCTGGCTCTTTATCCGAAAAAACTTCTTTCGCATCTACTGATTTGTAATCTTTCTTAAGTAAAAATTCGGCAACTCGTTCATAGTCTTGGTCACTATAATCTGCAAACTCAATCTTATCTTTCCCTGTGCTCATATATAACGTAACCGCAGATCCTATATCCCGCTTCTTTCCTTCTTCTGGGATTGTTTTAATAATTTGTCCCTCTTCAAACTCCTCGGATGGTAGCAGTTCAATTGCTTCGTCAACCTTAAAGCCCGCCTCCAGTAAAATATCTGTCGCTTCAGCTTGTGTTTTTCCAGAAACCTCTGGAATGAAGTCCTTTTTAGGTCCTAACAAGCTTGGTAGCAATAACAATAGAAGGACTATAACAAAAGCTCCAGCTATTCCTCCGACAATGAGCGGCCATTTTTTCCGTTTTTTAACAGGGGTTTGCGGAGGTTCAACTACAATAACTGGCTCCACCTTTTTTGTCGCTTCCAAAACTTCAAACTTGGACGCCTCTGTAACAACCGGAATCGCTTGCGTTCGATCATCGTCAAATGGCACACTAAATTTCGGTTCCGTTGCTCGTTCTTGTGATAATGCAGTCAGTAAATCATCATACATTTCATCCGCCGAACGATAGCGATTTGCAGCATCCTTCGTTGTTGCTTTCAAAATGATATTTTCTACACTTTGCGGAATGGATGGGAATAGTGCACGGACAGAGGGCGTTTCCTCCTGTAAATGCTTTAATGCAATTGCAACGGCAGTTTCTGCTGAAAATGGTAGTTCACCTGTCAGTAATTCATAAAAGACAATACCCAGTGAATAAATGTCCGATTTTTTTGTTGCCATCCCACCACGAGCTTGCTCAGGTGATAAATAATGGACTGTCCCCACTACTGAATTTGTTTTCGTATGCGCAGTTGCACTGAGTGCCATCGCAATTCCAAAATCAGCAATTTTCAAATTCCCTTCTGCATCCATCAATATATTTTGCGGCTTAACATCACGGTGCACAATACCATTATGATGGGCATTTGAAATTGCGGAAACAAGCTGTCTCATAATCGGTAATGCCTGCTTAGGAGATAATGGACCATTTGTTTGAATGAACTTTTTCAGCGTCTGCCCTTCGACATACTCCATTACAAGATAGAGCAGTTCCCCCTCCTCACCCACATCATAAATATCAACAATATGTGGATGCGTTAAGCTTGTGGCAGACAGTGCTTCTCGTTGGAATCTACGTTTCAGTTCTTCTTCATTCGCGAAATCATAGTTCAAAACTTTAATGGCTACATCTCGGTTTAAAATGATGTCATGTGCTAAATAAACCTTCGACATACCCCCGTCACCAATACTTTTAAGTATTTCATAACGTCCTCCGATTCTACTTCCAATCATAGATTATTCACCTCCGATTTAGTAGAATCAACCAAAATGACAGATATATTATCCTCTCCGCCCATTTCATTTGCTAAATCTACAAGTTTTTTTGCTTTATCATGTAGCGTAGCATCCGAAAGGACCACTTCACGCATAAGCTGTTGACCGACTTTATTACTCAAACCATCTGTACATAGAAGCAAATACGTTTTATCATCCAATTCAATTGAATAATGGTCAGGCTCAATCGTCTTTTCAGAGCCAATCGCTTTCATAATCCAATTTTTTTGGGGATGAACAGCTGCCTCTGCCTCTGTAATTTCTCCACTATCTAGCAGAGCATTGACATAGGAATGATCTCGTGTGACCTGACAAATACCATTGTCGTTAATTGCATAGACACGACTATCTCCAGTATGTGAAACAAGACAGCTACGCCCGCGAATAAGTACCGCCTCTAATGTTGTTCCCATCCCTTTTAAGTCTTCGTTGTCACTGGCATGATTATAAAGTAGTCTATTAACATGATTGACGACTTCACGGAGCCATTCTATCCAATGTTGGTCCTCTTCAAAGCTGGTACTATCCAGCTTCATAAACTGCTCGCCAATTAGTCGGATAGCTGTTGAACTGGCGTAATCTCCGCCCTGATGACCACCCATTCCATCCGCTATTACTGCAAGAATGATGCCGTTTGGCAATGTGTACACGGCTGCGCGATCTTCGTTAACGGTTCTTTTCCTACCTACGTCTGATAAGATTTCGAATTGCAACGTCCATCCCCCCTTGGTTGTTTCGAGTTCTCTACTATATAGATATCCTAATAATAATGCTTGGCGCTTGGGGATGCCTCCCGCGATAAGCCTGACGGAAAACCACCATCAGTCTTATCACTTCGGCTACCCCAGTAAGGCGCCTTCGCTGGATAATAAATAAATTCAGTAGTTTAGCATACTTATTGCTGTTTTTTACGGAAAGCTGCGACGAAGAATCCGTCGCTGCCAAAGTGTTGTGGCAGTACTTGAAGAGTGTCATCTTCAATCGCTAATTTATCAATTTCATTTAATTGAGCTAATGGAACTTTTTCCATATCTGAATGACGCCCTAGAAAATGCTCTACCATACCACGGTTTTCCATATATTCTACTGTACACGTACTATAGACGATGATGCCGTCTGGTTTGATCAGTTCGCGTGCTGTGTCGAGTAAGTCTGATTGGATTTGTATGAGACCATTGAAGTCAGCTTCTGTCTTGTTGTACTTAATTTCAGGCTTTCTGCGAATGACGCCTAAACCACTACACGGCGCGTCGACAAGGATTCGATCGAAAGAAGATGGAGCGTACAGTTCCGTCAATTTCCGGCTATCACCACTTTTTGCTTGAATGGATGTTAAACCAAGTCGAGTAGCATTCGCTTCAATCAATGCCAGCTTATGTTCGTGAATATCATGTGCGAACACTTCGCCTTTATCCTTCATCTTCTCAGCAATATGGGTCGTTTTTCCTCCTGGCGCTGCACACATATCGAGTACTTTCATGCCAGGTTGTACATCTAGTGCTAAGACAGGTAGCATAGAGCTTTCGTCTTGAATGGTAATCCAGCCCTTTTTATAGGCTTCTGTATTCGCCGGATTGCTGTTGACAGAAACGATACATTCTGGCACAACCTCACCCATTCTTACTTCAATACCTTCCGCTTCAAGAGATGAAATCGCATCAGCAACTGTCGCTTTTGCCGTATTCACACGAACTGTCATCGCAGGTGGGTTATTGTTTTCGTGCGCCATAATCGCTGCTTCCTGTTCACCAAATTGCTCGCTCCAGCGTTTGATGAGCCATTCGGGATGACTTGTTTCAATCGCTGTTTTTGCGATGCCATCCTCCATGTCTTCCAACGAACGAACCCCTTTGCGCAACACGGAACGAAGAATCCCGTTGACTGTTGGCGCAATGCGTTTATGTCCCCGTCTTTTCGCAATTTCCACCGCTTCATGGACAACCGCATGCGGCGGAATTTTTGTTAAGTAGACAATTTGATAAATCGACATTCTCAGTAATTCACGTACCCAACCATCCAGTTTCCCACGGACAAAGGGTTCAAGATAATAATCTAATGCCATGCGATGTTGTAATGTACCATATGTTAGTTCTGTTAGTAACCCACGGTCTTTCGCTTCGATACCGTATTTTTCAATCGTTCGATGTAGCAATAAATTGCTGTATGCTTGGTTATTATTGATTTCCATTAAGATGGACAGTGCTGCGTCACGGACATTGCCGTTCCAAATTTTCTTTTTTGGTCTAGTATTCATTCAAATCGGTCCCCTTCATTCCATTTCGATCCGGTTCCACGAACAAAGACATCCGCTGGCATCCTTTTTTTCCCGGCTGGTTGGAGATCCGTTATAGCGACCGCGACATCATCGCCCGCTTTGACAATAATTCGGTCTGACTCAATTTTAATGATCGTTCCAGGTGTAGCATCTACTTGCGTTGCAACTTTTTCACTCCACCACACTTTAACGTTCTCACCTTGTATCGTCGTGTAAGCAACTGGCCAAGGATGGAGTCCGCGAATTTGATCATAGATGGCCTTGCCGCCCTTTGACCAATCAATACGTTCTTGCTCCCGTGAGATATTACGCGCAAATGTCACAAGTGACTCATCTTGGACGGTTTTGTTATTTGTACCATTTAATATAGAAGGAAGTGTTTCTTTTAAGAGCTGTGTTCCAGCAACAGACAACGCATCGAACAACAGCCCCGTATGATCTGTATCAGCAATCGGCACAACTACCTGTGATATAATATCGCCTGCATCTAATTTTTCGACCATATACATAATCGTCACGCCCGTCTCAGTTTCCC
Organism: Sporosarcina sp. FSL K6-2383; assembly: GCF_038618305.1. Taxonomy (NCBI): domain Bacteria; kingdom Bacillati; phylum Bacillota; class Bacilli; order Caryophanales; family Caryophanaceae; genus Sporosarcina; species Sporosarcina sp. FSL K6-2383. Next base: position 1,509,091 of record NZ_CP152017.1, on the reverse strand, counting down.
CATCTATAATGGACTGATGGATAGGCGCTCCGCCACGATATTTTGGCAATAAAGAAGCATGAACATTAATGCAGCCGAGCTGCGGCACTTCTAACAATTCCTTTGGAAGTATCTGACCGAAAGCTGCGGTCACAATAAGATCTGGTTTAAGCGCGATAATTTCTGCCAGTTCACTAGAGCCTGTTAATTTTTCAGGCTGAATAACCGGTAAGCCAAGTCGAAGCGCCTCCACTTTTACTGGGGGTGGCGTTAATACTCGCTTACGTCCGACTGGTCTATCAGGTTGTGTGACGACTGCGGAGATTGTATGGCCTTCATCATGCAACATCGTGAGCACTGACACTGAAAATTCAGGAGTACCCATAAAGACGATATTAGTCATCATCACTCTCCTCCTCTTCTTCATCCATTTCTTCAAATTCAGCTGGATCGACGACACGGATAATTTTAGAATCAAACAACACACCATTTAGATGATCAATTTCATGAAGAATGGCCCGCGCTTCATAATCTTCCGCTTCAATTTCGTACAAGGAACCATCCCGCTCCTGCGCCTCTACACGAACGAAGAATGGCCTCTCTACTTCACCGTATAGTCCTGGAAAGCTAAGACAACCTTCTATTTCGACTTCAGAGCCTCCGATAGCCGTCACAACAGGATTGACCATTTCAATAACATCTTGTCCTTCGCCCATATCAACAATGGCAACGCGTATCGCTTCGCCAATTTGTGGCGCTGCAAGGCCCACGCCATCCGCCGCAACCATCGTGTCGTACATATCATCTAAAAGCTTCGCAAGCTTCTTATCAAACTTCACTACTTCTTTACACATTTGTTGAAGCACCGGTGCTGGATGCTCCACAATTTTACGTATTGCCAATTCAATTCCTCTTTTCAATTAAGGTGCCAGTAACTGGCACTGAATTCGTTTCACTTTAATAAATAGACACTGGTTCTAAGTCAACAGTCATTGTTAAACCTGCTTTGATCCAGTCTGTCCGATAATATTTAATGAGCTGTTGCAACGTCTCTGTCAACTTTGGCTCTTTTTTGTATTTTATCAAACATTGGTAACGATATCTATTATTGACACGGCTAATCGCAGCAGCAGTTGGTCCGATGATGACGGTATCTGGTGATAAGTTCCCTTTTAAAAATCTAGCTCCCTTATCTGCAAAGTCAGCTACTTTTAGTAAATCCTCATGGGTAAACTGGACAAGTGCTACAAAATAGAAGGGTGGATAGCCATATTGCCGCCTAGCCGCCATCTCCAAATTATAAAAAGGTTCGTAATGCTGCGCTTTTGCCAGGTCAATGGCATAATGCTCAGGAGAATAGGTTTGTATAAATACTTCTCCGGGTAATTCGTGGCGACCCGCGCGACCACTCACCTGTGTCATTAGCTGGAACGTTTTTTCTGCAGCACGGAAATCAGCCAAATGCAAAGTTGTGTCTGCCGCCAATACGCCGACAAGCGTAATATTCGGAAAATCAAGCCCCTTGGCAATCATCTGTGTCCCAAGCAAAATATCTGCTTGCCCCTCGCTAAATTGTCGTAACAATCGTTCATGAGATCCCTTTTGCCTCGTCGTATCGACATCCATCCGAATGACACGTGCTTCTGGAAACAGTTTCGCAATTTCTTCCTGCGCTTTTTGAGTACCTGTTCCAAAGAATCGAATATAATCACTTTTACATTGTGGACATTCGAGCGGTACATGCTCTTCATAGCCGCAATAATGGCATTTCAACCGTTCATTCGCACGATGGTATGTCAGTGAAATATCACAGTTTGGACATTCTACGACCGTACCACAGTCCCTGCATAAAACAAATGATGAAAACCCTCGTTTATTAAGGAATAACACTGTTTGTTCCCCTCTCGCCAATCGGAGACGAACTGCTTCCGCCAGTGGCAATGAAAACATCGACCGGTTACCATTTTTTAATTCTTCTCGCATATCGACGACCGTTACCGCAGGAAGTTCCTGGTCTTTTGCTCGCCTAGTCAACGTCAGTAATGTATAGACACCCTTAGATGCACGGGCGTAGGATTCCAATGATGGTGTCGCACTGCCTAAAATAACGGGACAACCATAATATTCCGACCGTTTAATGGCAACATCTCGTGCATGATAACGTGGTGTATCTTCCTGTTTATAGGTCGATTCATGCTCTTCATCCAGAATGATGATACCTACATTTTCAAATGGAGCAAATATAGCTGACCTCGCCCCAACGACAACTTTAACTTCCCCGCGTTGAATCTTACGCCACTCATCGTACTTCTCACCTGCCGATAACCCACTGTGCATCACTGCGACAAGTGGTCCGAAGCGCTCCTTGAAACGCGATGTCATTTGCGGTGTCAACGATATTTCTGGTACAAGAACAATCGCTTCCTGCCCTTTATCTAGTACATGTTTAATAGCACGCAAATAAATTTCCGTTTTACCGCTTCCAGTAATACCATGCAAAAGAAATGTCTCCGCTTTTTGCTGATCCACAGAATGTCTAACTGCCTCAAGTGCGATGCATTGCTCTTCAGTCAACTCTACTGGAATTGCCGTATCCTTCAACTGCGGTGCTGCCGGCTCACGATACACTTCCGTCTGCTCTTCAGTAGCAGCGCCTCTGTCAATCACCGCTTTTAACACAGCAGGCTGGATGCCCGATTGCTCCATCAGTTGTTTCGCAAGTATCGCTTGTCCCGCACGCTCTTGCATCCAGCGCAGCAATTCAACTTGCTTTTTCGCATTGGCATGTACGCCATCGAGTACTGTTTGCAGTATTTCAGCATTGGCGATTTGAATCATGCGCACTTTTTTGACAGCTGTTTTCTGATTGACAGCTGTATCGACTGTCACAATGCCCTGTTCAGCATAATGTTTCACTGTTTTCAACAGCCCTAATTGGTCAGCTTCTTTCAATGAAACTCGTTTCCTGCCTGCGAGAAATTGTTGGAAATCTGCGTCTTCAATACGCTCCGTTTCTTCAACAATGATGAATTTTTCGTATTTCGCACGCATAGCAGCTGGTAGCATCACTTGCAGCGCATCAATTTCATAGGCCAATGTTTGCGTAGCCAACCAGCGTGATAACTCTAGCAATTCTTTCGAAATAACCGGCTCCAAATCAATCAATTCATCAATTGGCTTCAATTTGGCAACGTCCAGTCCACTTTCCTCTTTTAAAGCCGTTACATAGCCGAGTACTTTTCGCGGTCCAAATGGTACTTTCACGCGAATACCGGCTTCGATGACCGCAGCCATCGTGTCAGGCACAAGGTAATCGAAAGGCCTGTCAATCGGATAAGCCGATACATCTACAATGACTTCAGCGATCATTGCGTTGTTCACTTTCCTCTTGTAAAATGGCTTCAAATAATACCTTTGCCAATTCTTTTTTCGCCATTGTATGGAAAGGCTGATGTGTCCCATGTTTAGATAGCAGTGTGACAACATTTGTATCTTTGCCAAATCCTGCATCTGGATCCGTAACATCATTGACGATAATATAATCCAGATTTTTTCTCGCTAGCTTATCGATGCCATACTCAACAGCGTTATTTGTTTCCGCAGCAAAGCCCACCAAAATTTGGTGCGTCTTCAATCCACCCATTGTTTTTAAAATATCAGTCGTTCTTTCGAGTTCAATGACCGAATCTCCCACTTGTTTTTTCATCTTTTCTGGATGAATATTCTTTGGGCGATAGTCAGCAACAGCTGCCGATTTGACAACAATATGTGCATCAGCGAACTGGGCTTGCACAGCTTCCAGCATGTCAGCCGCACTTTCCACGTCGATAACTGTCATACCCGTCGGTTTCGCAAGTCCTACTGGCCCAGAAATAAGCACTGTTTCTGCTCCCAACGCAGCCGCTGCTTCCGCCATAGCATATCCCATTTTCCCACTTGAGAAATTCGACACATAGCGTACTGGGTCAATTCGTTCACGCGTCGGCCCCGCCGTTATAACAACTTTTTTTCCAGCTAACGGAAGATCTTTGGACTTCGTAAAGCGTTCTCTAATCAATTCTACGATTTTTTCAGGTTCTTCTAAACGTCCTTTTCCTACATAGCCACAGGCCAAAAAGCCCTCAGATGGTTCAATGAAGCGATAACCGTCCTTGTGTAAAGTATTAATATTTCGTATAACCGCTTTATTTTCATACATATGAACATTCATAGCAGGTGCAATCCACACTTCTGCCGTTGTCGCTAACAATGTTGTCGTAACCATATTATCTGCAATGCCGTTTGCTAGTTTCCCAATGACATTTGCTGTTGCCGGTGCAACTATTACGAGATCAGCCCAGTCGGCCAAGTCGATATGCGCAATAACTCCGGAATCTTTTTCATCAAACGTATCGTAAAACACATCATTACGAGACATCGCTTGGAAGGTTAGCGGGGTGACAAATTGCTGTGCCGACTCCGTCATGATGACTTTTACATCCGCCCCTGCCTGCGAAAGCTTACTAACGAGTGCAACCGCTTTATAAACTGCGATTCCACCGGTAACACAAAGGAGGATTTTTTTATTCAACAGCATGGTTCTCATCCTTTCTAAAATGACAAACTCCCAAAGAAAATTCGTTTCTAAGGGAGTATGGCGTATGCTTATTTTAATGATGGCGCATGGTAAGACTTGACTCGTTTACACTTCGTCTTCGTAGATAATTGAATCATCTTGTTTGGCTTTTGACAAAACGCCAGCTGCAACTTCTTCAAGTGCTTTACCAACATTTTTATGTGATTTATACGAAGTGAGAAGTCTTGTTCCCTCTTCTTGCATTTCACGTGCACGTTTTGAAGCAAGTGTTACGAGTGTGTATTTAGAATCAACTTTTTCTTTTAATGAATCCAGTGTTGGTGTTAACATAGTTTATTCCCCTTCCAGCATAAGTAAGTAGCGTTTTTCTACACGTTCTCTACGGCAATGCTCTGCTAGCACAATAGCATTGACCCGATCACATGCATTTGAAACCTCATCATTTTCGACAACATAATCGTACAAGTTCATCATTTCAAGTTCTTCCCGCGCTTTCGCAATACGCGTTGCAATGACGTCTGCTGGCTCTGTTCCTCTACCAACGAGGCGCTCTTCCAGCTCTGACAAGCTCGGTGGCGCCAAGAATATAAATAGGCCATCCGGGACTTTTGCACGGACTTGCGCTGCCCCTACCACTTCGATTTCAAGGAATACGTCTCTCCCTGCGTCCAGTGTGGCATTGACATAATCGAGCGGAGTACCATAATAATTGCCCACATACTCGGCATACTCCAGCAATTTTCCTTCTTCAATGAGTTGTTCGAATTCCGCTCTCGATTTGAAGAAATAATCAGCTCCATCTTCTTCACCTTCGCGCGGACTTCTTGTCGTCATCGATATAGAATATTCGTAGTTTGTATCAGGTTGAGAAAAAAGCTCTTTACGTACTGTTCCCTTCCCTACACCAGAAGGTCCGGAAAGAACAATCAAAAGCCCACGTTTTTTATACATGCAATCCCTCTTCTTATCTAGTCTACTTTGCAATGTTGATTCGACGCAAACAAGCCTGCTTCAAATTTTCAAATCAAAACAATATGTCTGTATTATACCATACCACACCCATAGAGTGGTAAAATGGGACAAAACGAATTGAAAGAGGAATCAGTATGGCATTTGACGGTTTATTCACCACGGCTATGGTGCAAGAATTGCAAGTTTTAAAAAATGGCCGCATTTCTAAAATTCATCAGCCTAACGCACAAGAAGTAGTATTCTTAATTCGCTCAGGAGGCAAAAATCATAAGCTACTTATTTCTATCCATTCATCCTATTCACGCGTCCAGCTAACCGAAGAAGCGATTACAAATCCTTCTGAACCTCCGATGTTTTGCATGGTGTTACGCAAACATTTGGAAGGCGGGACCATTACAGCTATTGACCAATTTGGCACTGACCGCATCATTACGTTCGATATTCAGGCGAAGAATGAAATCGGCGATGACATTAGTCGTAGATTGTACGTCGAAATCATGGGTCGGCATAGCAACTTGTTAATCGTCGATCCAGATCGTGACATCATCGTCGATAGCATGAAACATTTACCGCCATCGGTAAATAGCTATCGTACAATACTACCGGGACAGCCTTTCATACCTGCGCCACCGCAAGACAAAGTGGATCCATTCAGCGTGACCGAACAACAATTTAATGCACTATACCCACAGTTTGAAAGTGCCCGCGATATTGTAGGAACTCTTTCAGGATATTCACCCATTCACGCGGAGGAATTATTGTTTAGAATGAAGGGCGTCCCTTTAAATGAAACATTTGCAGTGTTTACAGCATTTCTTGCTTCATTTAAAGGGGGAGCAAGTACTCCGAACATCGCAGAAATTGGGACGAAAATGGTGTTTTCTGCAGCGAAGTTATCACATGCAGATAAGACGATTGCTGAGTACGGTACACTTGGTGATTTATTAGATAAAGTCTATTTTGCACGGGCTGAAAGAGAGCGTGTCAAATCGCAGGCAGCGGATCTCGAACGTTGGCTTGATAATGAAATCGCTAAACTGAATTTGAAAGTTAAGAAACTATCGAAGGAACAAGATGCTGCTGGGAAACTAGAAACGTTCCAGTTGTACGGTGAATTGCTGACTGCCAATAGTTACGCGCTTCAAAAAGGGATGATGGAGGCGGTCGTCGACAATTATTACGAAGAAGGAACGACGGTAACTATTCCGCTAGATCCACGAAAAACGCCGATTGATAATGCCCAGCGCTATTATTCCCGCTATGCGAAAGCAAAAACAGCACTCATTATGATTGCAGAGCAATTAGAAAAGGCCGCCGAAGATATCGCCTACTTTGAAATGATTAAGCAGCAAGTCATGCAAGCATCCCCTGAGGATATCGAGGAAATACGCGAAGAACTTGCGGAACTCGGTTTTCTGAAGGCCCGCAAGCTGAAAAAGAAAAGCAAACCGAAAAAACCAGCACCGGAAACGTATGTATCATCCGCTGGCGTGAAAATTTCAGTCGGTAAAAACAATAAGCAAAATGACTATTTAACATTCAAGATTGCCGCGCGGGATCAAACTTGGCTTCATACGAAGGACATTCCTGGATCACATGTATTGATTCACGATACAAATCCTGATGAAGAAACGATTCGAGAAGCAGCTATTTTGTCTGCTTATTTCAGCAAAGCACGCGGCTCATCATCTGTACCGGTCGATTATACGGAAGTACGTCATGTTAAAAAGCCGAACGGGTCAAAGCCTGGATTTGTCATTTATTTTGAGCAGAAGACGTTGTTTGTGACGCCTGATGAGGATGTTGTGATGAAGCTTCGAAAATAATAAAGCAGCTGCTGATTTATTTCACGAGAAATCAGCAGCTGTTTTTAAATTTCCTACTACTACTTACGCATCATTATGCCCGCCATGGACCATTTTATGACCGTCTTAAGCCAGTTTATGACCGGCACGGACTAAGTTATGCCCGCCTTGAGCTAGTTTATGACCGGCACAGGGCTATATTATGCCCAACACCCAAATCTTTCTGCCTACTATAGAACTTTATGACACTGATCTATTTATTCTGCTAACAAAAGCCACTGCATCTCCGACAATCCAGGTGCCTTCACCGCCAAATCAATATCAGATAAACGATTAAAATCACCATAAGCACGCAAACCAAATAACAGAATGGTCTCTACTTCAGGATACTGACTGACAATGTCACGAAGTTGCTTCACTAACAACTCATTCATTGGCATCATAATCTTTCCGATATTTTTCTACAGTTGATGAAATGTCTTTTTCATTTCAGGATAATACCCAACAATGTTTTGTAAAATCCGCCGTGCCATCTCTTCCTCGTATGCATATGAGGCTTCATTTCGATATTTTAGCATTTGCAACCATGCTCGTTCATTTTGGAGCCAGCCTACTTGATAGGCTTCTTTCAATGTTTCACGGGGTGTTTTCGCTTCTATTTCTTCACAGAGTAATAATTTTTTAATATCTTTCAATAAATCCCAACAGTAAATTCAAAACGTTGAATCGTTCCATCTACGATGAGACTATTCCCTTGATCTTCATGTAGGGCTTCTTCTAAACGGTTTAATGCCTTCTGTAGGTTGTCAAAACTCTGCCATAATTTTCGGTTTGTATCTTCCACTCATTATCACTCCTATTTCAATAGCTGCCTCCTTCCAATATATAGCCTTATCAGGATACATACTCTATAAAGCTGTTGGTCAGCGACGCTAACCTTTTATGATTGTGTGCCATACACTCATGAAAAAAGTAATGTTACTCAACTTCTATAGCTTTTTAGTTAATGGAAAGAACACGCAATCCTTAATATTATCGCTATCACTCAGCACCATTAACAATCGTTCAATTCCGAATCCCCAACCTGAAATAGGCGGCATGCCATATTCCATCGCAGTTAGATAATCTTCATCCATCTCCATGGCCTCAACATCTCCATTGTTCCTAAGCTGTGCTTGTGTTTCCAACCTCCTTCTTTGTTCAAGTGGATCGACTAGTTCTGAATAAGCATTTATGATTTCCGCCCCATTCACCACTAACTGAAAACGATCCGTTAGAGCTGGATTATCATCATTTGCTCTAGCTAGCGGTGATAAATCAATCGGGTGCTGAACTAGAAACGTCGGGCGTATCAGATATGGACGACACATTTTTTTATAAAGAAGATCTATAAAATTTCCTCTCCCCATTGATTCAATATCCGAATGGTCCAATAGGATATTTCTTCTTTTCGTTTCTGCATACAGTTCTTGCACAGTTGGATAAAGATCTATATCAATCCCCGTATCGTTTACAATCAGATCTCTGAAAGATACGACGTCCCATTCTAATGAGAAATCAATCGATTGACTTTGGACAGTTAAAATGGTCGTATCGAATGTTCGATCCAAAACATACAAAATCATCTCACGCATTAACTTCATCGTATCTTTATAGTTCCAATAGGCAGCATACCCTTCAACCATTGTGAATTCCTGAAGATGCTGAGGACTTATCCCTTCATTTCTAAAACACCTTGCAAATTCAAATACTTTCGTAAAACCACCGACAATTAGCCTTTTTAAATAAGTTTCTGGGGCTATGCGTAAGTAAAACTCAGAATCCAAGGAGTTATGGTAAGTTTTAAACGGTTTTGCAAGTGCACCAGACGACGTTTGCTGTAAAACAGGCGTTTCAACCTCTAAGAAATTTTGATCCTCAAAGAACCTGCGAATTGAACTGACCATTTTTGTTCGAGCTAATAATCGATTTTGTGTCTCCTTTGTCATGATGACATCCAAATAGCGCTGTCGATAGCGAAGATCTATATTGCTTAATCCATGCCATTTATCTGGAAGAGGACGTATTGACTTCCCAAGAAATACATAACTCTCGATACGAAGGGTCTTCTCATGCGTTTTCGTGCTGTACATTTTCCCCTTCACACCGATAAAATCCCCTATATCTAGCAATTCATGGAACAGTTGAAAGGATTCCTCACCAACCTCTTCTTTCTTCAATAGAAGTTGCAAACTTCCTTGTATGTTTGAAATCGTAATAAAACATAATTTACTAAAATACCTAATACTCATGACTCTTCCAGCTACTTGAACGTTGCTCATACCATCCTCAAGCATTGCCGCTTCATACAGTTCATAATTCGTATGAAAACTTTCAGGGTGCAATGGAATGCCACGCGATTGCATCACATCTAATTTCTCTCTTCTATGAATCATTTGTTCATTACTCATGTTTACCACTCCATTTTCTGTTATCGAGCATGATGACACCAAATATTTCTAACTAGCCATCCATAGCTTTATAAACAACAAAAAACTCCCACCCCCAAGATTATCTATCTTGAGGACGAGAGTTGTGAACTTCGTGGTACCACCTCAGTTTATTGATATGTTGCCATACCAATCTCTTCGGGTACGTCAACGTTCGATTATACCCTATCTCTATAACGGGAGAACCCGTCGCATGATGACTAAGATTTGTTACTTAGTTCCATACGAAGCTCCAAGTCTTTTTTCATTGAGGTTATTATTACTCCTTCACAGCAAACGGAGCTCTCTGAAAATAATTAGCCTCAATTACTCTTCTCTTCATCGCCAGTTAGTTTATATTATACATTGATTATTTTTATTATTATATTTATTGACACGCATATAGTCAAGGACTAAATTTTTCTAACATTTTGGTAGTGGCGCCGATGAATTACTTTTATCAATTCTAAAATACTCGGATAGTTGAACAACCCGAACGTTTTGTGTATTTAATTCATGATAGATTTCCCTACTATCCCAAAACGATATATATTGATCCCGTTCACCTCGGATTAGCTCTTCTGCACTTTCCTTTGACTCCATATGAATAAATCTTCTGATGTAATGATTTTCATCAAAAAAATAAGTTATTTTGAATTCTTTCATGATATTTAACTCCTCGCATGCTGCAAATTACTATATCCCTATCTACAGTTCCATCATCTTTCTCAATATCATATCCATTTCACTTCGTGCCAAGACATTCATCTTCAACTGGTCGGACTTTTATTCAACACAATTTACAACTACTCTTTAAATATTTTGATAACAAACTTCTACTGTGGTTTAATTATAAGAAAAGTTGAATTCGGCAGAAAGCAGGTACATAATATGACACCTAATATTGAATTAAAAAACCTTTCCATCGGCTTACCGAAAAAAATGAATTACGGTAAAGACAAAGAAGTAGAAACGGCTATTTGTAAAGATTCGGTTGAGGAAGTTTTTCTAGCGAAAGATGGATTTCGAGGTGATGGCGTAGCAGATTTACAACATCATGGTGGGCTTGACCGCGCTGTTTGTGTCTATCCGTACGAGCACTATGCATATTGGGCGCAGCAGTTTAACAATCCCCTACCAAGCGCGGCTTTCGGGGAAAATATAACCGTAACGAATATGCTTGAACAAGACATTCATATCGGAGATATTTTTCGTCTTGGAGATGCTGTGATCCAAGTGACACAGGGCCGAATTCCATGCAGCACGATTACGAAAAGAACTGACCTGCCTCCCCTTATGAAAGGGATGGTTGATACAGGATTTACGGGTTATTTGTGCCGTGTACTTGAAGAAGGCATTGTTCGCGAAGATTCGACCATTACATTAGTGGAATCACATCCGCAACAAGTTTCTATCCTTTTTGCCAATCAACTTTATTTCCACCGCCCAAAGGATATTGAAGGTATCCAGCAAGTATTGGCGGTTCAGGAACTAGCGCAAGATTGGCGAGAACGGTTGACGAAGCGATTGGAGAATTTGACGAATCCTGTGTAAAGCTTTATACATTACAAAATGCAAACGTTGATTCCTTTTGAGTGCCCAAAAGGAATCAACGTTTATTTTAAACAAAGGGAAATAAAGGAATTCGAAAAGTATGTTACACTTATGTCGGGTAATGAATGGCTGATGAGAACAGTCCAGATCATTAGGGAATTTACATGTAGTTAATTTGCGGTTTGTTGAACACATATCTTTATCTTAAGGGGGCTAGTGTCGATAATAGATAACTTATTACTACACATTGCACGCCGCTTGACATGGAAGAGGCTATGGTTTTATTGGAAATACAAAAGAGAATTGTCGATAACTTGTATGGATGCACTAAAAAGATAGGAAAATTTATATTCTTTTCTAAAAACCCCATATTACAGCTAGTTCTTTATTCGATGAGGCTATAAAGAACTGCTCTCTTTGTCATTCTTCTTTAATGGAGGACATTACGCTCCTCTCTTCTGGTAATTCTTTCTTATCCCTATTACGCTTACTTATACCCGATTAATTTTTAATCCATATCATATATGGAAAAATTGAGGAGGAATTTAAGAACATGACACTTTTTAAAACGATAACTGGAATTGGAACGGCTGCACTGCTGGCAATTGGACTTGCCGCATGTGGCAATGATGAATCTAAAACAGTTGAAACAACCACATCCGTTGGTGAATCCCTAGACTACACAATTGTAGGGATTGACCCTGGGTCAGGTCACATGGAATTAACGGCGAAAGTACTTCAAGATTACGACCTCCCAGACTGGAATGTAACTTCTGGATCAGGCGCTACTATGACTGCTGCTTTGAAAAGAGCCTACGACAAAGAAGAACCTATTGTCATAACCGCGTGGAGTCCACATTGGAAGTTTTCAAAATTCGATTTAAAGTATTTGGATGATCCAAAACTAATCTATGGGGACGCTGAAGAAATCCACTCCGTTGGACGCATTGGATTGAAAGAAGATCTCCCAGAGGCCTATGCGATTTTCGAGCGTTTCAATTGGGATATGGACGACATGGCTCAGATTATGATTGCCATTGAAGATGGTGTCAAGCCTGAAGAAGCTGCACAAACATGGATTGATGACAATCCAGAAAAAGTAGCAGAATGGACAGATGGAGTCGCTACCGTGGACGGAGATACCATCAAGCTTGCCTATGCCCCGTGGGACAGTGAACTTGCGAGCCATAATATGATGAAAATCGTCCTCGAAGATATGGGTTACACTGTTCAATTATCAATGGTAGAACCGGGTCCGATGTTTTCAGCTGTTGCTGATGGAAGTGCAGATGCAACATTTGCCGCTTGGTTACCGAATACCCATAAAACATATGTAGACAAATTCGATGGACAATTGGACGATATCGGAGTGAATATGGTCGGTGTCAAACAAGGTTTAGCTGTACCGACTTATATGGAAGATGTTAATTCCATTGAAGATTTGAAAAAGTAAACTTTACAAATTCCAACAAAAAAGCGCCTCTGTCCACGTCCCAAGTGTAAACAATTCACTTGGGACTTTTTCTCGCACTTCGCATGGTTCCATATATTCTAGGCTCATCTGAGGAAACTGGACTACCTTTTTTCGAAAACTCGACTACCTCGGGGAAACTGGACTACCTATTTCGCGAACTCGGCTACCTAGCAGGCAAACTGAACTACCTTTTATGAAAACTCGACTACCCCGGGGAAACTGGACTACCTTTTTCGCGAACTCGGCTACCTAGCAGGCGAACTGGACTACCTTTTATGAAAACTCGACTACCTAGCAGGCGAACTGAACTACCTTTCACGAAAACTCGGCTACCTAGCAGGCGAACTGAACTACCTTTCACGAAAACTGGACTACCTTTCATGAAAACTCGACTACCTTGCACAAAAAAAGCGATATCCCAATGTAGAAAATACATGGGATATCGCTTTTTATTATTTCAACAAACCAGCCTTCAATTTACCATGCCACTCCAACAAACTACCGATCGACTCTTCACTAATCGCACCGCTTTCCTGTGCCGCTTCAGCAAGAGCACCGAAATCCGTCAAGCTTGTGTATGTCAGTCCGGCAGATGCGAATGTTTTGTCAGCGCTTTGGAGCTCATATGTAAAGATGGACACGACCCCCGTTACTGCGATACCTTCTGAACGAAGTGCTTCCGCTGCATTCAAGCTACTACCACCCGTGGAAATCAAATCTTCAATGATGATCGCTTTATCAGCTGCATCAATTTTACCCTCGATTTGACGGCTACGTCCGTGGCCTTTTGCTTTCGAACGGATATAGATCATCGGCAAGCCAAGAATGTCTGCTACCCATGCTGCGTGTGGAATGCCCGCTGTTGCTGTTCCGGCAATCACTGTCGTTTCTGGATATTGTGCACGAATGATATCCGCAAGGCCTTGCGCAATTTGTTTCCGCCCAACCGGATCAGACATTGTCAAACGGTTATCGCAGTAAATCGGTGATTCAATGCCTGATGCCCATGTGAATGGCTCATTCGGACTTAATTCAACCGCCCCTACGTTTAATAGAATTTTGGCGATTTCCTTTTTCTGCGTCATCATTCTGTCCCCTTCCACAATGTATTGATTTGTTCATAAGCTGCACGCGGGTCTGCTGCACCGGTAATCGCTCTCCCCACAACAATATGTGTTGAACCTGCCAAGCGTGCTTCTATTGGCGTTGCAATACGTTTTTGGTCATGCGCACCACCGTCAGCAAGGCGAATACCTGGTGTTACTTTGAAGAATTCTTTGCCACAAACTTCCGCAATGACTGCTGATTCATGGACAGAACACACCACTCCGTCTAGTCCTGCCTCTTGCGTCAACTTCGCATATTGAAGGACAGACTCCTGCAAAGAAGCCCCAATTAGCTGTTCTTCCCGAACTTGGCGCTCGTCTGTTGACGTCAATTGTGTAACCGCAATGATTGAAGGACGTGCGATACCGGGCGGTGTGCCTTTATCCAATCCTTCAAGCGCCGCTTCCATCATCGTTTTATTACCTGCTGCATGAACATTGACTAAGTCAACGCCGAAGCCCGCGAGCACTTCCATCGCTGACTTCACTGTGTTAGGAATATCATGTAATTTCAAATCAAGGAAAATATCATAGCCAAGCTCTTTCAAACGAGCGACAATCGCCGGTCCTTCTTTGTAATAGAGCTGCATACCGACTTTGACGTTGACATCTCCGTCAAACGCACGCAGGAAGTCGAACGTTTTGTCAGCTGAATCAAAATCGAGTGCAATAATCGGTGATGTTTTCATAAACGGTGACTCCTTCCTATTAGTTCAGAAATATGATTGATACCAAGCTCGTCCAACTTCGCTGGTAATTCCTCAATGATTTGTGGACAGATAAATGGATTGACAAAGTTTGCCGTTCCTACTGCCACAGCACTTGCTCCCGCAGACAAGAAGTCGATAACGTCGGCCGTTTCTGACACGCCACCCATGCCGATAATCGGAATATCGACCGCTTTACTTACTTCATAAACCATCCGAATCGCTACTGGCTTGACGGCTGGTCCAGATAAACCGCCTGTACCATTGGCAATGACAGGGCGCCCTGTTTTCTGATCCAAACGCATACCAACTAACGTATTAATCATCGTGATACCGTCTGCTCCGCCCACTTCCACCGCTCGAGCGATTGACACGATATCAGTAACGTTTGGAGATAATTTTACATAAACAGGGACTTGAGAAACTTCCTTCACAGCTCTTGTTAACTCTCTCGCCACTTCAGGATCTGTTCCGAAAGTAATACCACCTGCTTTAACGTTCGGACAAGAGATATTCAATTCTAATGCTTTGACGTTTGGAGCTTTGGACACTTCTTTCGCCACTTCGACATAGTCCGCTGTTTCCGTACCCGCGACGTTGGCTATAATCGGCACATCAAACTGTTCAAGCCATGGCAATTCGCCTTCCAATACGCCTTTTAGCCCCGGATTTTGCAGGCCGATGGCATTGAGCATACCTGAAGCGGTTTCTGCCACACGCGGTGTTGGATTGCCAAGTCTTGTTTCCAGCGTTGTTGCTTTAATCATAATCGCACCAAGAAGTGATAAATCATATAACCCACCGTATTCTTTACCAAATCCGAAACAACCAGATGCCGGCATAATCGGATTTTTCAATTGCAAGCCAGGTAATTCAATCGCTAATCTATTCATATTGCCACCACCCCTGCTGGGAAGACTGGACCGTCAGAACATACTTTCACATACGCCTTGTCGCTGCCTTCTGTCGTTTCACAAACACATGCGAAGCAAGCGCCAATGCCACAGCCCATTCGTTGTTCGAATGACAAGAAGCCTTTTTTACCTACGTACATTTTTTCCACAGCATTGAGCATCGGCATAGGTCCGCAGCTATAGTACGTTGCAAACTCAGTACCCAATGTTTCCATAACAGTCGTGACAAACCCAGCAGTTCCTGCCGTTCCATCCACTGTCACGATATGTGTGTCACCAAGTGCCGCAAACTTTTCTTCATAAAATACAACGTTTTCCGATTGAAAGCCGAGTACATGAATACACTTCACGCCTTGTGCCGTCAATTGCTTCGACAATTCATAAAGTGGAGGTACACCAATACCCCCACCAATTAAGATGGCCGTCTCTCCCGATGCCGTTTCTTCCACAGGAAAACCGTTACCAAGTGGACCGAGTACATCGACTTCATCACCAACACGTTTTTGCGAAAGAAGTGTTGTTCCTCGCCCTTCTGCGCGGTAAATAATCGTCATTTCGCCAGCTTCTTGATCAATGGATGCGATTGAAATTGGTCGGCGTAACAGTGGTTCAAAGGAGTCAGCTACCCGGATGTGGACAAACTGACCCGGGGAAGTAATTTCCCCGACCAATTTTCCTACCAATGTCATTTCAAAAATGTGATGGCCAATTTGCCGCTGTGATATGACCTTCATGCGATCTTGAATAATCATAGCTGTTTCCCCATTTCCTCCGTTTGGAACGTCATTGATTCAATAACACGCAGCATGGCATCGGCCGTATCCAGGGAAGTGAAGCAAGGTACGCCATTTTCGACTGATTCGCGGCGGATTCTAAAACCATCGCGCTCAGGCTGTTTGCCCTTCGTCAGCGTGTTGATGACGACTTGCGCTTCTCCTTTTTGAATCACGTCCAACAGTGTCGGTCCTTCAGAGCCGATTTTATCGACAACTTTTACTGGGATGTCAACATTTCTTAACACTTTCGCCGTACCTTCTGTTGCCAAAATACGATAGCCGATTGCAGTAAAGCGTCTCGCGATGCCAACCATTTCTTCTTTATCTTTATCCGACACGGTCATTAACACGGAGCCGTATTCTTTGATTTCCATACCTGCTGCTACAAGGCCTTTGTACAATGCTTTTTCAAGAGTTGTATCGCGTCCCATCACTTCCCCAGTCGATTTCATTTCAGGTCCGAGTGTAATGTCAACCCGACGTAATTTCGCGAATGAAAACACAGGTACTTTGACGTAAACGCCAGCAGGTGCTTCTGCCAATCCATTTTTGTAGCCTTGTTCAATGATTGACTGCCCTAGAATCGCTTTTGTGGCGATATTAGCCATCGGGATATTCGTGATTTTACTTAAGAATGGCACTGTTCGGCTCGAACGTGGATTCACCTCGATGACGTACACTTGCCCTTCTGAAATTACGAACTGGATGTTAAGCAAGCCAACGATTTTCAAGCCCTTTGCCAAGCGCATTGTATAATCAGTGATCGTTTCCATTTGAGAAGCTGACAGATTTTGTGGTGGATAGACGGCAATCGAATCTCCTGAGTGGACCCCAGCACGTTCGATATGCTCCATGATGCCCGGAATCAAGACATTTTCTCCGTCACAAATGCCATCGACTTCAATTTCGATGCCCGTTAAGTAACGGTCAACAAGAATTGGATGGTCAGGACTTGTTTCTACTGCATGCTCCATATAATGAAGTAACTCTTCTTCACGGTAGACGATTTCCATCGCGCGTCCGCCAAGTACATAGGACGGTCTAACGAGTACCGGATAACCAATTTCATTGGCAATTACAACTGCTTCTTCCACTGACATAGCCGTTTTTCCAAGTGGTTGTGGAATGCCGATTTCACGTAGTGCACTCTCGAACTTATCACGGTTTTCCGCACGGTCAATGTCTTCCAAAGTTGTACCTAAAATTTTCACGCCGCGTGCTTCCAGTCCATCCGCCAAGTTGATAGCTGTTTGTCCACCGAACTGAACGATAACACCCTCTGGTTGCTCCAAATCAATGATGTGCATAACATCTTCAATTGTTAGTGGCTCAAAGTATAATTTGTCGGAAATCGAGAAGTCCGTTGACACCGTTTCTGGGTTGTTGTTGATGATGATTGCCTCGTAACCTGCTTGTTGAATCGCCCAAACAGAGTGTACTGTCGCGTAGTCAAACTCAACACCTTGTCCGATTCGAATTGGACCTGACCCTAAAACGATGACACTTTTCTTGTCAGATTTAACGGATTCGTTCTCATCCTCATATGTGCCATAGAAATACGGTGTATCCGATTCGAATTCGCCAGCACATGTATCGACTTTTTTATACACTGGAATGAGTCCTTGCTCTTTACGCCAATCATAGATAGCACGCTCACTCGTATTCCACAGTTCTGCAACTGTTACGTCGGAGAAGCCCATACGTTTTGCTGTACGCAATGTAGCAAAGTCAAATGGATTCGCTTCTAAGACTGCTTCATATTGGACGATTTTTTCAAGCTTACGTAGGAAGAAAACGTCGATTTGGCTCCATTCATGAACCGCAGCAACCGTTACACCTCTACGGAATGCTCCGCCGATGAAAAATAGTCGCTCATCGCCAGCACGACGGATTCGTTTTTCAATCCATTCGTCTGTCATTGTTGCACCATTTTTTAAAGACAAGCCGAATTGTCCTGTTTCAAGTGAACGCACTGCTTTCAAGATAGACTCTTCAAATGTGCGACCAATCGCCATCACTTCGCCAGTCGCCTTCATTTGCGTACCTAAATTCCGTTTTGCTGATTCGAATTTATCGAACGGCCAGCGTGGAATTTTAGTGACAATATAATCAAGTGCTGGTTCGAAGCAAGCGTATGTTGTGCCAGTGACAGGGTTCATCATTTCGTCTAACGTTAAACCTACTGCAATTTTCGCAGCCAGTTTCGCAATCGGATAACCTGTTGCTTTCGATGCAAGTGCAGATGATCGGCTAACCCTTGGATTTACCTCAATGATGTAGTAATCGAAGCTATGTGGATCAAGCGCAAGCTGAACGTTACAGCCACCCTCAATGCCAAGTGCACGAATAATTTTCAGTGATACATTACGTAGCATTTGATTTTCACGGTCTGTCATCGTCTGGCTAGGCGCCGCAACGATGGAGTCCCCTGTATGGATACCGACAGCATCGACGTTTTCCATATTACATACGACGATAGCGTTATCTGCTGAGTCACGCATGACTTCGTATTCAATTTCTTTAAAGCCAGCAATTGATTTTTCGAGTAAACATTGTGTGACAGGGCTATATTTCAACCCACTTGCGACGATTTCCTCGAGATCTTTATCATCATGACAAATCCCTCCTCCTGTTCCTCCAAGTGTGAATGCAGGACGAACAATAACCGGATAACCTATTCTTTCAACGAATGCATAGGCTTCTTCAAGATTGTGGATAATATCACTTTCTGGCACTGGCTCACCGAGTTCGTTCATCAATGTACGGAATAGATCACGGTCTTCCGCTTGATGAATGGCGTTGAGCTTCGTTCCTAGAATTTCAATGTTAAGTTCATCTAAAATACCTGATTCATGCAATTCGATGGCCATGTTTAAGCCCGTTTGCCCACCAAGTGTTGGTAGTAATGCGTCGGGACGTTCTTTACGAATGATACGGCTGACAAATTCAAGAGTGATTGGCTCGATGTACACTTTATCGGCTACTTCTGTATCTGTCATAATCGTTGCAGGGTTCGAGTTAATGAGAATAACGCGGTAGCCCTCTTCTTTTAAGGATAGACAGGCTTGTGTCCCAGCATAGTCAAACTCTGCGGCCTGCCCGATAACGATTGGACCTGACCCGATTACTAGTATAGTTTCAATATCTTGACGTTTAGGCATTGAAATTCCCCTCTCGGCTGCTCGATTTCATGATAGCTGTGAAGCGGTCAAACAGGTGATTCGAATCTTCTGGTCCTGGTGAAGCTTCTGGATGGAATTGGACAGAAAATGCTTCGTACACTGTACTCTTAATCCCTTCCACCGAACTATCGTTTAACGCTTTATGTGTAACTTCTAGATTCGTTCCTTCAAGTGATGCTTCAACAACCGCGTATCCATGCCCTTGAGAAGTTAGTTCTGTACGACCTGTCAGTAAGTCTTTGACTGGATGGTTGCCGCCGTAATGACCATTTTTTAATTTCACAGTACTAGCACCGCAAGCTAGTGCTAACAACTGGTGACCAAGACCAATTCCGAAAATCGGTGCTTTGCCAAGTAATTCTTTGATGGTTTCCACAGCACCTTCAACATCTTCCGGGTTACCCGGTCCGTTTGACAGTACAATCCCATCTGGGAATAAAGATAGAATGTCTTTCGGAGAAGAGTTATAAGGAACAACGATGACGTCGCAATTACGTTTATTTAATTCACGTAAAATACCATGCTTCATGCCGTAGTCAATCAAGACAACACGCTCTTCACTGCCTGGGCTTGCATAGGATTTTTTCGTCGATACACGCTCGACAAGGTCCGTTGGTAACGTGTAGTTAACCGCCTCTGCAATCGTTGCCTCAACGTCTACTTCTTCCCCTGCTGCTGTCAGGATGCCTTTTAGCGGCCCTTTGTCGCGTAAAAGACGCGTTAGCTTTCTTGTATCAATGCCTTGAATCCCTGGAATACCTTTCAATGTAAGCAATTCACAAAGCGTCATACCGCTACGGAAGTTGGACGGTTCGTCTTCCAATTCGCGAACGACAATACCGTTTGCCACTGGCTCGATGGATTCATAGTCGTCTCGGTTAATGCCGTAGTTCCCGATAAGTGGGTACGTCATAACGATAATTTGTCCACAGCCTGATGGATTTGAAATGGTTTCCTGATAGCCTGTCATACCTGTTGTAAAAATTGTTTCCCCAATTGAAGCTGCGTCAGAACCAAATGCAATTCCTTCAAAAATCGTACCATCTTCTAAAATGAGCAACCGTTTTTTCATTATTGTCCATCCTCCCAAACGACTTGTCCGCCGTAAATTGTTGTCACCGGCCAGCCTAAGCACTCCCAGCCGTCAAACGGTGTATTCTTCCCTTGTGATACGAATGTTGTACGGTCTATTTTTTGCTCTTTGTTCAAATCAAGTAATACTAAGTCTGCTGTTGAGCCGACTTCAAGTTTACCGTATGGCAAGCCGAATACGTCCGCCGGTCTTTGCGTCATCCAGTCAATGAGTTGTTTCAGTGTCCATATCCCTTTTTGAACAAAGTTTGTGTAAAGCAATGGGAATGCCGTTTCAAATCCTGTAATACCGAATGGTGCTGTTTTCATGCCATTCGCTTTTTCTTCCGCTGTATGTGGAGCATGATCTGTTGCGATGAAATCCAGTGTTCCATCGAGCAGGCCAGCGCGTAGTGCCTCAAGATCCTCTTGCCCACGAAGTGGCGGGTTCATCTTCCAATCAGCATCGTCACCTTTAATATCATCTTCACAAAGCAGAAGGTGATGAGGGCTTACTTCTCCTGTTACATGGATGCCCGCTCTTTTCGCATCACGGATAACGCGTACAGATTCCTTCGTACTGACATGACACACATGATAATGCGCACCTGCTGCTTCTGCCAACAAAATATCACGTGCGATATGAACCGATTCTGCTATGGAAGGAATGCCTGGCAAGCCAAGCTCTTTGTTTTTCTTACCTTCGTGCATTGCCCCGCCGTAAATTAGCGTGTTATCTTCACAATGGGCCACAATTGGCATACCAATTGCTGCTGCATCTTGCATCGCTTCGTACATCATGCCTGCTGCCTGCACGCCAACACCATCATCCGTGAAAGCAAATGCGCCGTGCTCTTTTAATTCTGCAAGATTTGTACGCTCTTTACCTGCTTCTCTAATGGTAATAGCTGCGTAAGGAAGGACACGGATGCGAGCGTTTTTCCCAATCAATTCATTGACAAGTGTTAAATTTTCTTTCGTATCCGGCACAGGACGTGTATTTGGCATTGCACAAATCGTTGTATAGCCACCTTTTGCAGCTGCATGTGTACCACTTGCGATCGTTTCCTTCTGCTCACCACCTGGTTCACGTAAATGCACATGTACGTCGATGAAGCCCGGCGCTAAGAATAGCCCTTTACCTTCGATGATTTCTGCATTGTCCTTGTCAAGCCCGTTACCAATTGCTGAAATTTTGTCACCGGTGATTTTAACATCCCCAATGATCAATTCGCCTGCTTCATTTAACATTTGTACACCTTGAATCAATTTCTCCATGTTAATTCCTCCCTTTCAAAATTGCTTCTAATACGGCTGCCCGTATGAACACACCATTTTCCATCTGTTTAAAAATTCTTGATTGAGCACATTCTATTAAGCTATCTGCTATTTCAACACCCCGGTTAAAGGGGCCAGGGTGCATAATGATGGCATGTTCTTTCATCTGTTCTGCTCGCCGTTCAGTCAGTCCATATTGTTCATGATAGCTTTCTTCCGTAAAGAGCGTTTCACCTTCATGTCTTTCATGTTGGACGCGTAGGAGCATCACAACATCACTCGTTTCAATCACTTCATCCCATGAATTGACACTCGGGAACTCGCCTGCCCATTCAACCGGGCAAAGGAATGTGACGTTTGCCCCTAATTTCTCTAGGGCATCTGCATTGGAACGCGCCACACGGCTATGTACGATATCTCCTACAATCAAAATATTCAGTCCTTTGAATGAGCCAAACTCTTCTTTTATCGTGAATAAGTCCAATAATGATTGTGTCGGGTGCTGACCTGAACCATCACCACCATTTATAATCGAGATACTTGTCCGACTGACTAGCTCCTCGTAGAAGCCATCTTCGGGATGCCGGATGACCAGTGCATCAACACCGATTGCTTCGAGCGTTTTCACCGTATCATACAAGGTTTCTCCTTTAAGGGTGCTGGAGAAACTCGATTCGAATGGTAATACATCAAGTCCAAGTTTTCTTTCCGCCATTTCAAAGCTCATTTTCGTTCGTGTGCTTGGCTCGAAAAACAAATTACTCACCGTATATTTCCCGGGAAATTCTCGTACACCAAAATTTTTAAAGGTTTCTGCCCGTTCAAGTAGTACCATAATTTCTTCTTCTGACAGTTGCTTCATTGATACTAAGTGATCCATCCCGAATGATCCTCCTTTATGAATAAATCCGTGACATCCGCCGGAGGCTTTATCTGGATTCAACCGGTGTTTAGACAGCCACTGACTGAAATAACTTTTGCTGAATTCAGATAAAGCCTTTCCAAATTACGGAAAGGCTCGTTGTGTATGACGATTCGCGTTCTTTACTTCGTGTAGAGAACGGATGTCAGACGAACCTTTCTTTGCCTCTCTGGGCAATCTTAAAAGGTAATTATTTTGTTTCATCAGCTAGTGTTTCATTTGTTTTTCCTGGTAAGACAAGATTGAGTATCACACCGACGATTGCCGCCAGAGCCATGCCTTCAATTTGGAATGTATCACTAAATTCAATGGAAGCACCACCGATACCAATGACCAAAATGACCGATGCGATAACGAGATTGCGTTGTTGACCAAAATCAATTTTATGATCCACTAGCATACGTAATCCAGATGAGGCGATAATTCCGAATAGGAGAATGGATACACCACCAAGTACTGCTGTTGGAATCGTTGCTATGAGGGCCATTGCTTTACCTAAGAATGAGAAAGCGATGGCAAATACTGCCGCCCCTAAAATAACGTAGATACTATAGACACGTGTTAGCGCTAGTACACCGATATTTTCACCGTAAGTTGTTTTCGGTGGACCACCGACAAACCCACTAATAAGTGTACCAAGCCCATCACCGAGAAGTGATCGATGTAACCCTGGACTTTCTATGTAATCTCTATCCACAATTCGTCCTAAGACGAGCTGGTGACCAATATGTTCGGAAATTGTAACAATCGCAATCGGCACCATAATCATGAGCAATGTAGGCGTGATAACAAAGTCATAATCGATACCTGGAATGAGCATCTTCGGAAACTCAAACATCTTTGCTTCCAGTACTTTTGTAAAATCAAGAATGCCAATGAATGCTGAGTAAATATAGCCAACAATAATCCCTATTAGGATGGGCATTAAGCTAATCATGCCTTTGAAAAACATTAGGCAAATGATAGCCGTCGCAAGTGTCACTAATGCTGCAGAGAAGTGCAGCATACTGTAAACCGCTTCATCGTCGACTGTGATTGTACTTGCCATACTGATAGCAGTCGGTGATAACGCCAAGCCGATGACGATAATAACTGGTGCTACAACAATCGGCGGCAGCACTTTCATAATCCACTGATAACCCGTTTTCCAAATGACCAATGAAACGATTCCGTAAACAAGCGCTACAAACATACTACCAATCATTGCACTACCGATACCGCCTGTTTCAGTTGCCACTTGAATCGGGATGATGAAGGCAAATGATGAGCCTAGGTAAGCAGGCACTTGGAAACGTGTTACGAGTACAAAAACGATTGTTGCAATTCCACTTGTTAGTAAGGCAATTGCTGGGCTTAATCCTACAAGTTGAGGTACTAAAATTGTTGCGCCAAACATGGCAAACATATGTTGTAAACTAAGGATGAGCCACCTATCTGCTCTAGGCTTTTCATGAACATCCAATACTTTTTCAGTCATTGCTAATTTCCCCCGTATCTGATTTTTCATTTTATAGGGGTTTAAATCCCTGCTAGATTTGATCTAATTACATGGAATGAATAGAGACACTATCCTTACCATCTGTCTCTTGTACACTAACGACAACGCGCTCGTCGCTTGATGTTGGTATGTTCTTCCCAACATAATCGGGGCGAATTGGTAACTCTCTGTGTCCCCGGTCTACTAGTACTGCCAGCTGAATGGATGCCGGTCTGCCTAGATCCATCACAGCGTCCATCGCCGCACGTACCGTTCTGCCTGTGTACAACACATCATCGACGAGTACTACTTTTTTATCTGACACATCATGCTTAATGTCCACTTGCTGGACGAGAGGCTCTTCATTATCATGCTTCGGTTGGAGATCATCTCGATATAATGTAATATCCAGTTCCCCTGTTTTGATAGGCTTACCTTCGATTTGCTCAATTTTTTCAGCAAGTCTTTTGGCAAGATAAGCACCTCTTGTTTTAATGCCAACAAGAATGCAATCGTCAATTCCCTTGTTGCGTTCAATAATTTCATGGGCAATCCTTGTGACTGCTCTTCCAATAGCCTGTTCATCTAAAATATTTGCCTTTTCCGTCATTGGCCTATCCTCCATTTCTCCAATTTAAGTCTAAGGCGAAGGAGTTAGGAACATAAAAAAACCTCCTGCCTTAGACGGCGGGAGGGTATATGTGCAGAAAAACTGTACAAAGAAACTGCGCGCAGCAGTTCTGTTGTACTTCCGTGCAACCTTCCCAGCCTCTCTGGACTGATGTTAAAGGTATCGCTATTCAATTTCTTTGTTCAGTATATCCTTCACTCTTCTGTTTTGTCAACGCCTTTTCGCACTTTATCAACTAATGCTTGGAAATCTTCAGGTGGAGGACTTGTAAACTCCATATATTCTCCTGTCGTTGGATGGTTAAAACCAAGTGTCCCCGCATGTAATACTTGTCCGCCAAATTCAAGCGTTTTTTTCGGACCGTATTTCGGATCTCCAACAAGTGGATAACCTATATATTTCATATGGACACGAATTTGATGCGTTCTTCCGGTTTCTAATCGACATTCAACAAGTGTATAATTGCCGCCGAAACGTTCGAGCACTTTAAAATGTGTCACTGCATGTTTGCCTTTATCGACAATAGCCATGCTTTGGCGATCGCGTTGATCGCGACCAATCGGCGCATCGATTGTCCCATTATCATGCGGAATATGGCCATGAACAAACGCTTGGTACACACGTGTGACCGATTTAGCAACTAACTGATCCACTAAGGATACATGAGCTTGATCGTTTTTTGCTACCATTAGAAGTCCTGATGTATCTTTGTCAGTTCGGTGAACAATGCCAGGGCGTAGCACACCGTTAATACCCGACAAGTCCTTGCAGTGATGCATGAGGCCATTGACGACTGTTCCTGTCGAGTGTCCAGGAGCTGGATGGACAACCATACCGCGAGGTTTATTGACAACAAGGACGTCTTTATCTTCATAAATGATATCAAGATTTAAATCCTCTGCAATGACATCAAGTTCCTCTGGTACCGGTTCATCTACAATAATCGTATCGCCTTGCTTCACTTTATAATTCGGTTTAACTTGAACACCGCCTACTAGCACTAAGCCGTCCTTTAGCCATTGCTGGACTTGCGTTCGTGACCAGTCAGGGTTCACTGTTGTTAAAGCCTTATCAATACGGTTATTTGCATATTCTTCTGTTATTACAATTTCAAATTGATCCATTAGGACACCTTTTTCTTATTCTTTTTTTCATCCATAATGACGTGGATGATGATTAAGACTACACCAACAGTCAATGCTGCGTCGGCTACATTGAATATCGGGAAATCATAATTGATAACTGGAATGATGACGTCAACAAAATCGACGACTTCCTTGCGTAGCAGACGATCAATGAAGTTACCAATCGCTCCTCCCAGAAGGAACATCAGACTTAATCCAAAAAGGACAGAGCCTTTCGCTTCTTTATGGAAGAAGTAGATAATGCCTGCTACAACTACGACCGTGACGATATAAAATAACCACATCTGCCCTTCAAGCATTCCCCATGCTGCTCCTCTGTTACGATGGGAAAGCAAGCCCAAATAGGGATCTGCAATACTGATTCTCTCGCCAAGTTCCATGTTTTTAACGACGAGCCATTTTGTCAACTGATCTAAAATAATGACGAATGCCGCCAATCCATAATATATAAACAATCCCGATACCCCCGTCCAACAGATTACGTATTATTTTACCACATTAAGGGGCGAGGGTGTCAGTAACTAGCAAGCTGACGTCGAGATTCTTTTTAGCAAGGCTCAGCACTAGAGATTAGACAGAATAAAACAGCTGTGGCAAGTCTTTGAGTAGACCGCCACAGCTGTTTTTAATTTTACGCGTAATGCTTTTTCACAACATCTGCACAACGTACACATAATGTTGCATGCGTATCATCCTGACCAACCGTTTCAGAAATTGTCCAGCAACGCTCACATTTCTCACCATCTGCTGGTTCCACAAGAACGCTTACTGTGTCTAGCTTCAATGTTCCTTCAGGCATATTCGCAGCATCGCCTTCCGCAAACTTCGATACGATGAAGAATTGCGCAAAGTCAATATCCTCTGCTGCAAAGACACCTTGTAAGTTTTCAGGAACCGCAACTGTCACTTTTGCTTCAAGTGATTTACCGATAACTTTGCTATTACGTGCTTCCTCAAGTGCTTTCAAGACATCATCGCGAACAAGCATTAGTGTTGCAAAACGTTCACGCAATGCTTGCGCTTGTTCTCCAAGATCCTGTGCTTCTGGCATATCTGTTAGCTGGATACTCACTTCATCCTTATGCTCGATATAAGCCCACATTTCATCTGTTGTATGTGGCACGATTGGTGTCAACAATTTCAACATTGCCATCAATGTATCGTACATGACTGTTTGCATCGCACGACGATGTGGATGGTCCACACCTTCGATATAGACAACGTCTTTGGCAATATCCAAGTAGAACGAGCTCAATTCGCCCGTACAGAAGTTATTCACTGCATGGTAAACTGTTGCAAATTCATAGTTGTCATATGCCGCGCGTACTTCTTTGATCAAATCCTGTAATTTCACATAGACAAATTGGTCAACAGGACGCATATCTGCGAATGCGACCGCATCTGTCGCAGGATTGAAGTCAGACGTATTACCATGTAAGAAGCGCAGTGTGTTACGGATTTTCCGATACACTTCAGAAACTTGCTTGAAGTTCGAATCCGAAACCCGCACATCCGCCGTGTAATCAACAGAAGAAACCCATAGACGAAGAATGTCAGCTCCAAGCTGGTTCATCACTTTTGCCGGAACGATAACGTTCCCAATCGATTTACTCATTTTACGTCCGTCTTTATCAAGTGTGAAACCATGGCTTAGCAAGCCTTTGTAAGGTGCATGACCATTAATCGCAACACTTGTCGTTAGGGATGAGTTGAACCATCCACGGTATTGGTCAGATCCTTCTAAATACAAATCAGCTGGGTAAACAAGGTCATCTCTTTCGACGAGCACACCTTGATGCGTTGTGCCTGAGTCAAACCAAACGTCCATAATGTCCGTTTCTTTTGTAAACTCCCCGTTTGGACTTCCTTCGTGTGTGAATCCTTCTGGTAGAAGATCTTTTGCTTCACGTTCAAACCAAATATTTGAACCATGCTCACGGAATAGCTCTGCAACATGATCAATCGTTTCATCTGTAATGATTGGCTCGCCATTTTCTGCGTAGAACACAGGAATTGGAACTCCCCACACACGTTGACGTGAAATACACCAGTCGCCGCGATCACGTACCATGTTGTACAATCGTGTTTCACCCCATGCCGGCGTGAATTTCGTATTGTTGATCGCATCTAGCAGTTCTGTACGGAATGATTCGATGGAAGCAAACCACTGTGCCGTCGCTCGGTAAATAACCGGTTTTTTCGTGCGCCAATCATGAGGATACGAGTGTGTGATGAATGATAACTTCTTCAGTGCGCCTACTTTGTCGAGCGCTTCTGTAATTGCTTTATTCGCATCTTCATAAAATAGTCCTGCAAAGCCAGGTGCCTCGTCTGTCATCACTCCACGATCATCAATTGGCGATAATGCATCAATGCCGTAAGCTTTCGAGATGTAGAAGTCATCTTCCCCGTGACCAGGTGCCGTGTGGACACATCCAGTACCCGCTTCTGCTGTAACATGATCACCTAACATAACGAGTGAATCGCGATCATACAATGGATGTTTCGCAACAACGCGATCCAACTCAGAACCTTTCAACTCACGTTCAACCGCATAATCTTCCCAGCCAATTTCTGTTGCTACGAATGTAAGCAAGTCTTTGGCAATTAAGAACTTTTCTTCTCCTACTTTCACAATAACGTACGTGAATTCCGGATGAACGGAAATCCCAAGGTTGGCAGGAATCGTCCACGGAGTCGTTGTCCAGATTAAGAATTGAACATCTGCATCAATGACACCTAAACCGTCTTTGACAGGGAAACCAACATAGATAGATGCTGATTTTTTATCTTGATATTCAATTTCTGCTTCTGCAAGTGCAGATTCACTTGAAGGTGACCAGTAAACTGGCTTCAAGCCTTTATAGATATAGCCTTTTTTCGCCATATCGCCAAATACTTTAATTTGACGTGCTTCAAAAGCAGGTTTTAATGTAATATATGGATTATCCCAATCTCCACGGACACCGATGCGTTTAAATTGACTGCGTTGGTTATCAATCTGGCCAAGCGCATAGTCCTCACACATTTTACGGAATTCAGCTAGTGACATTTCTTTTCTTTTTACACCTTTGTTCACGAGTGCCTGTTCAATCGGCAGTCCGTGTGTATCCCAACCTGGGACGTATGGTGCGTGGAAGCCTGTCATTGATTTATGACGGACGATCATATCTTTGAGTACTTTGTTCATTGCGTGGCCCATATGAAGATCGCCGTTTGCGTAGGGAGGTCCATCATGAAGGATAAAGTACGGGCGACCTGCTGTCCGTTCTTGTACTAATTTGTAGATGTCCATCTGTTCCCATTTCTCTTGCATTTTCGGCTCGTTCGTTGGTAAACCTCCACGCATTGGGAAGTCTGTTTTCGGCATTAGTAATGTATCTTTGTATTCCATTTTGTATTCCTCCTTTTAATTTTGAGTAATTGATATAAAAAAGTCCATTGAAGCCGCTCTGGCGCTGGGGGATGCCTCCCGCCATAAGCCAGACAGCTTCGCCGTCAGTCTTACGGCTCCGGCTACCCCCGTTAAAGCGCCTTCGCTATATTCATTCCTAAAAACAAAAAAAATCCCCCGCCCCTAAAAAGGGACGAAGAATTATTCTCGCGTTACCACCCTACTTGTAGCAAATGTATTTGCTACCACTCAGACACCGTAACGGGGTGTTTCCGGGATTGTGTATACTTTCCGCAATCCGGCTCAGGAGTGATCTTCATTTCCAATTTGTTGACCGGGCTCTCACCATCCCCGACTCGCTATGCACAAATTTGAAAATTACTATCTCTGTCAATGCCATTCTAAATATATGGAGACAATTATAAGTGTACAATTAGATAAATGTCAAGCTTACTCGTTATCCGCTACCATTTCTAACCGTTCTGTATCAATTTCGTACTCCATTAGACTATCCCAGTCATCAGATTGAATCAAGTCCAGCTGTGCTTCAATCAGCATTTTGAAACGAGTACGGAATACTTTTGATTGCTTTTTCAAATCTTCAATTTCCACCGAAATTCGACGGGCACGTGTGAGTGCTTCATTGACAATTCGATCTGCATTTTTTTCTGCTTCTTTCACAATTAACTTAGATTCTTTCATGGAGTTACGACGCACATCTTCTGCAGCCTCCTGTGCAACTAGGATAGACTTTTGTAGCGTTTGTTCAATTGAATTGAAATGAGTAACTTGTTCAGTCGATTGCTTCAAGCTATTTTTCAGCGTTTTATTTTCTTCAAGAAGATTTTCAAAGTCTTTCATGATTTGCTCTAGAAACTCGTTGACCTCATCTTCATCATAGCCGCGGAATTTACTAGTGAATTCTTTATTATGTATATCAATTGGTGATAGAGCCATTCAACGCATCCCCCTACAACATCATTTACACTCTATTATACATGCTAGAGTGTTAGAAAACAGCATTTTTCAAAAACTATTATCTGAAAAGTCATTCTAACTTTCCAACGACGAGCCGAATTTTATCTTTTCGTGTTCTTCCTTCAATCGCCATCACTTTAAATCTACCGAAACCTCTAACAGATAACATGTCCAACTCTTGCAGTTCAAACGCAGGCTGATCCCGAACTGCCCAATTCACTTTTACTTTGTCCCCATGAATAAGCGATGCTGCCTTTTGTCTTGAGACATTTGCCAGCGCCGCAATAACCGTATCAAGTCGCAAAGAACTGACAATATGCATTTCTTCCGTCCAGCTATCTGTCGAAGCTATCCAATCCTCCGGACTATTACTTTCTTCAACTGTTACTTTTGCTTTGCCGATCGAAACAAAATTAGCCGTCATATAATCCTTCAGCTCATCAGCAACTGCAAATTGTACTTCTTCCTCACCTACACGGATATCGCCAAATTTTGAACGATCAATCCCAAGTGACATCATAGATCCCAGAATATCTTTATGCTCCAGCTGCAAAAATTTCGAAGCGTATTTCACATTGAACATGGCAATTTGATAATCATCCGTTTCGGACACATAATAATCTGGATAGATCAAAATCCGCAGTCGCTCCGCCTCGGCAAATGCCCCGTATGAACCAACCAATAGCATCGAATTACGTGCTAATGATTCAACAATAAACCGCTGTCTCGGATCAAGAAACCCCGTCAATTTAGGGGCATAACTATCCTCGACTTCGCGAATCCAACCAATTGCCATCTCAATGAACGGCTGCTCATCTTTACGAAAATGTTGTAATATGGTTTCCATGATGTACCCCTCTTACACAAAAATCCCCACCAAGGTGAGGATTTGCATTATATTTTAAAAGAAAACAATATTCAATATTGAAATAACACCTGCACGAATTAAGCTCAACGCAAACAACGCAACGATTGGTGAAATATCAATCATCCCTAGTGGCGGGATGAATTTCCTGAAAAAGCTCAAATATGGCTCTACAATCGCCGCAAGAATTTGACCAAATTTCGTGTCACGCGTAGAAGGTACCCATGACATTAAAATATAAATAACTAACGCTATTGTATAAATTTGAAACGCCCAGTATACACCATTATAAATCAAACTAACTGCCATAGTAATTCATACACCTCATTTTACTTAATTCAGCAGAAGTCCCCCATTTCTATAGGTAGGGGGATAAATGCCGTGTTGTATTTCAAATCAGCGGATGTTCATTCACCCTACTGATTTAAGTCAAGCCTCCGGCGGATGTCACGGATTTTTAAAGGAACTTTTCGAGCATGCTCGAAATAATCCGGACGCAATCTCGCGGAGATGTGATTGATATTCTATCGTTCAAAGTAATCGGATATTGCACCCGCTACTTCTACATTTTCAGGCGTGCAAAGGAAAATATCCGTTCCAATGCGTTGAATGTCACCACTTAGCGCATAAACCGTTCCACTAAGGAAATCTACAATACGAATCCCTTGGTCACGCTCAATTCGCTGTAGGTTGACAACGACTGCCCTTTTATTTTTCAAGTGCTCTGAAATATCTTGCGCTTCCGCATAAACACGCGGTTCGATAAGTATCACTTTAGACGATTTTTGAACACTTTGCAGGCTGACGACTGTTGCAGCTTGTTGTGCTTCGCCCATCGGCTGTTTCTGTCTTCTTGGTTGCGCCTTACGCTGCTGTGGTGGTTCTTGGGAAGCACGTGGCTCTTCTTGACGTTGTTGTTCTTGACCAGTCTCTTCCTCATCATCTAAATAAAACCATTTTTCAAATTTATTCTTGATACTCATGCGTCCTCCCCGCTTTCTGCTCCGACAAGTGCAGTCCCGATTCTGACATGAGTTGCACCTTCCTCGATTGCGATTATGAAATCATTGGACATTCCCATAGACAATTGTGTACACGGTGCAAATGGCAATCCTTGAGCCGCTATTCCGTCACGAAGCTCCCGCAACGAACGGAAAACAGCACGGACTCTATCCATATCCTCCGTGAATGGAGCCATTGTCATTAAACCAATGACACGGATTTTATCGTAAGCTCCTACCTGTTCGATGAAATTAGGTAGCTCGGCTGGCGTAACGCCCGATTTAGTCTCTTCACCTGATACATTCACTTGGATGAAACAATCAACAGGTTGATCTGCGCGCTTTTGAACTTCTTTCACGACGTTTATTCGATCTACAGAATGTAAGTAGTCGATGCGATTGATAACATCTTTCACTTTTCGGCTTTGAACATTTCCGATGAAATGCCAAGTTGCTCCGTTTTGAATCGTTTCCTGCTTTTCAAGAAGAACTTCAGGGCGGTTTTCACCAAGATTGGAAAAACCCGCTTCAATCACATCGGATGCTCTTGTCGCTGACACTTCTTTCGTCACGGCAACGACTGTAATTTCTGAGCGCTCTCGGCCCGTTCGATCACAAGCGTCCTGTATATCAAATTCAATTTTTTCGATTCGCTGTTGTAAACTACTCACTATTATCACTACTTTTCATAGTTCTTACACTACATTGTAACAAGTGAGCGGCTACATATCAATAATAAGTCATTTTTTGTCGTCTTTTTTACCAACTAAAACAATATCTTTTCCGATTGTCATAATGTCTTCAAGACGAACTTTTTTCGTGTCCTTATCTTTAGCCTCAAAGAAAAGATTCCTTTCTCCGCCACCAACATGCAATGACTCCACTTTGCCATTCTTACTATCAATCGTTGCATCCTGAACAAATCCAAGGAATGAACCTTTTGTTGCATCAATAACTTCTTTTTTCTGAATTTCCGAAAACCTCATACAAATCCCTCCTTAGAATGACTATATGATTAAAAACGAGATACCATTATGGCATCTCGCTGTAGATGATACTATTTTCATTGGATAATTTTCGGTTCGCTTTTGGCTAAATATTCACGACATGTTTGCCCGAAGTGCTGATGTGAATATTCGCCTGTCGCGCACCTACAGCGATCAGCGGATAAACAGCCGCCATAAGATTACCGAAAGAAATAAATAGAGATGCGGCGAAGTCGCATCTCTATCCATAAAAACAGCTCGGCTATTGTATAGAAATCGTTCAATCTAAAGTGATCAAAAGCGTCTATACACAAAGTTATTTCTTGGTTAATTAACAGATCTCTTATATTTTCTGATCCATGCCATCCCGAATAATTTTCACTGCATTCTTTTCTAATCTCGAAATTTGGGCTTGTGAAATTCCTAACTCTTTGGCAATCTCCGTCTGCGTCTGTCCTAAATAAAAGCGTTTGGAAAGAATCGCCTGTTGCCGCTCATCCATTTCAGATACCGTTTCTTTTACAGCGACATACGTCAACCAGCGTTCTTCTGAAACCGTTTTGTCCTGTAGCTGATCCATCATATAGACGGGGTCTCCGCCATCACTATTAATTGGCTCATGGAGTGACATCGGATCTTGAATCGCATCGAGCGCAAACAAAATATCATCCGCTGGGATTCCCGTTGCGTCCGACAAATCAGAAATGCGAGGTTCCTTCTGATTGTCATTGATGAACTGTTCCTTCGCACGGATTGCCTTATATGCAATGTCGCGTAACGATCTCGAAACTCGAATAGAATGATGATCACGCAGATGTCGTTTAATCTCCCCGACAATCATAGGCACTGCATACGTTGAAAATCGCACATTATGTTTCAAGTCGAAGTTGTCAATTGATTTTAGTAAGCCAATGCAGCCGACTTGAAATAAATCATCCGCTTGCTCTCCCCTATACGCAAAACGTTGAACTAAACTAAGAACAAGTCGCAAATTACCGATGACTAGCTCTTCTCTTGCGGAATGATCGCCGCTTTGCAGCCTAATAAACGTTGCTTTCATCACTTCATTCGTGAGTAATGGCAATTCGGACGTATCGATTCCGCATATTTCTACTCTTGTACGCACCATTCGCTCTTCCTCCGTATTCTGTAGATGACTGTAACAATAGTCTGTCCGCAGTCATCCAGAATATGCGGGAAATCACATCTCCAATTTCACCCATCACACAATGGAATGATTTAATCGTTCACGTAAATCCATAATAATTTTCTTTTCAAGCCGTGAAATATAGGATTGGGAAATCCCGAGCAATTCCGCCACTTCCTTTTGCGTCATTTCCACTTGTCCCGTTAAGCCAAAGCGACATTCCATAATATAACGCTCTCGTTCGTCAAGCGTTCCAATCGCCTCAATCATATGCTGACGTTCAATTTTCTTTTCAACATCATCGGTAATAATATGCTCATCTGTGCCGAGAATATCAGAAAGAAGTAATTCATTGCCATCTGCATCTGAATTAAGCGGTTCATCAAAAGAAATTTCTGATCGCGTTCGATTTGTTTTGCGTAAATGCATGAGAATTTCATTTTCAATACAGCGCGATGCGTATGTGGCTAATTTAATGTTTTTATCAATTTTAAATGTCTCAATCGCTTTGATAAGTCCAATGGCCCCAATGCTAATGAGGTCTTCGATATGTGTATTGGTATTATCAAAACGACGAGCAATGTATACGACGAGACGAAGATTTTTTTCAATGAGTGTGTCTCGCGCATTCATATCGCCCTCCATAAAAGCATGAATCGCCTTCGCTTCTTCCTCACGTGTCAATGGTTTCGGCAGTGATTCATGTCCTCCGATGTAGTATACGCCGTTTTTTCGTTTAAAAAAGCTGGCAATTACCGACATCCACCTCTTCAATTCATGCAACATGTACAGTTCCCCCTTTTAATGATTCCATTGCAGATACGTGTAAAATGGCTTGTGCACCGTCAGGATAGCGACGATCATTTTTGGTCAGCACGATATAACCATGTTGTAGCGGATTGCCGGCTCCAATTGTCCATTGTTCAAATTTTAAGCCTACTGCCCATGACCGTCCTTGAATTGTCAGTAATCGTATCAACCGCAGCGATTTTTGATAATCCTCTGGAAACTCCGATAACGAGGGAGTGCCATCCCAAGTAAGCAGTGGCTCCTTTAAATCATCAGGCATATACTCTTCCACTGCCTTCAACGCTACAAAATGGACGGGTGCGCCCGACAACGGTTCTGTGCAGCTATTACCAGAATCGATGAATACATCCATCGGAATACTCTTCTCCCAAATCTGGAGAACAGACGACGATTTAAGTTCTGATACATGACGAGCTGTCCTCACATCCAGCCATTTCTTTTTCATGAAATAGAGGGCAACATACGCCACAACCGCATAACTCAGGACGTTAAGCGATGAATTGATTGTCGGAATGCGGAAGTGGAATGCCGTTAATAACCCTCCAGCAAATACCGCGCCAATCAACACCATCGTTGCAGATTTCTTCCACGGTTCAAAAGCCTTGCCAAAAGCACAATAGGTCATGCCGATAAAAGACAGAACAACAGCGACAGCGGATGACGAAAAAATGGTGACAGGTAGTGCACCTACAAAGGAAGCGAGCAGGAGACGTCTTCGAGTCGCATGAGCGTTACCTACTTTGTTCGCAAATGACAGGATGGCATAATTGAACAGCATATTCACGCCAATAATGATTTCCCCGTACATAGACCGCCCTCCCTGCAAACAACGATAGCATCTATAGGCTAAAATATTTGTCAGAACAAGGAGGAAAACCTATGAAATAACCGACATATATTGCACTTTTTCTCCATGTTTTTTTGGAAAGAACAAAAGCGCTAAAGCGCCTCTTTCCACGTCCCAAGCGAAAATAATTCAATTGGGACTTTTCTTCGCCCTTCGCATAGTTCCACCACTAAAAGTATATTCTTGGATTTCGCAGGGCAACTCAGCTACCTTTTTCGTGAACTCGGCTACCTTTCGGACAAACTGGACTACGAATTACGAAAACTCGACTACCTCGGGGAAACCCGACTACCTTTTTCACGAACTCGGCTACCTTTCCGACAAACTGGACTACGAATTACGAAAATTTTATAATTTACTAGACAATAAAAAAGCTACGTCCTTATCAAAATTGATAAGGACGTAGCTTTTCTTTTTTTATCGACGACGATTGCGTAAAAATGTTGGGATGTCGAGCGTGTCATCCTGCTGACTGCCCTGTTGCTGGCGCGTTGGTTCCTGTTGCTGAAACGGCGCCGCTTCCTCCCTGCGCTCACGTACAAGCGGCTGTTGTGCTGTTGCTGGCTGTTCAGCAGGCTGTTGACGGCCTGCACCAAAGCCTGCACTCCTTGCAGGTCGTGCTTGTGTAAGTTGCGCTTCGTTAAATCCTGTTGCAATAACTGTAACGATAATTTCATCTTTCAAATCATCATTGATGACAGAACCGAAGATCATATTGACATCTTCATCTGATGCAGAGGCTACAATGTCTGCGGCTTCCTGAACTTCGAATAGACTCAAGTTTGAACCACCCGTAATATTCATCAAAACACCTTTTGCACCGTCGATAGACGTTTCAAGTAATGGGCTTGAAATAGCTTTCTTTGCTGCTTCTGCCGCCCGGTTTTCACCAGTTGCCATCCCAATTCCCATTAATGCTGAGCCTTTATTGGACATAATTGTCTTCACATCCGCAAAGTCGAGGTTAATAAGCCCCGGTACAGCGATCAAATCTGAAATCCCTTGTACCCCTTGACGTAGAACATTATCCGCTTCGCGGAATGCTTCAAGCATCGGTGTATTCTTATCAACAATTTCTAGTAATTTATCATTCGGAATCACGATAAGCGTATCGACAGATTCCTTCATTGCAGTAATACCACCGATTGCTTGAGTGGAACGCTTGCGCCCTTCAAATGTAAACGGTCTTGTAACAACACCCACTGTCAGTGCGCCAAGATCCTTCGCAATTTGTGCAATAACAGGTGCAGCACCTGTCCCTGTTCCACCGCCCATACCAGCCGTGACAAATACCATATCTGCACCGCGTAGCGCTTCTTCTAGCTGTTCCTTACTTTCTTCAGCAGCCTTTTTACCAACCTCTGGATTTGCACCTGCTCCAAGCCCGCGTGTTAGTTTACCACCTATTTGTAATTTTACTTCCGCACTTGATAGGTTGAGAGCTTGTGCATCCGTGTTCACTGCTATGAATTCCACACCTCGTACACCATGTTCAATCATTCGATTTACAGCATTATTGCCACCGCCGCCAACTCCGATTACCTTGATAACCGCAAGTGCGTCGACATTTGTATCAAATTCTAGCATCGTCTCTCCTCCTCATTCACTTATTCAAAGAAATTGTCGAAAACTTTCTTAGCCTTATCCAAAATGCCTGGCTTCTTTTCCTTATTACTTTCCACCGGCTTGTTCTTGTTACTCGAAGCAGGTGCATGATGATCTATCGCTGTCACCGTCTCCGAAGCCGATTCATGACCAAAATAGGCATCTTGCATATGTGCATAACGTATCAGCCCTACTGCCGTCGAATACATCGGCTCTCTTACACCGATATATTCTGGTGTATGAATACGAACTCTCGTTTTCAACACATGTCTAGCAAGCTGTAAAATACCATCAAGCTTCGTAATTCCACCAGTTAGTACGACACCTCCTGGTAAGTCACGTATGCCCATGCGATAAAACTCGTCCAAAATGAGTTCAAAGAGCTCTTCCAGTCGGACACCAATAATTTCCGATATGTATCGTTGGCTATATTGATCTTTTGAATCTGCCCCAATGACAGGTACTTCAAATAACTCATCATCGGAAGCATCATCCGAAAAGGCGTGACCGTATTGATGCTTAATCTTTCTTGCTTGTTCAGTTGGTGTTTTTAAAATAATCGATAAATCTTTCGTAATATGGTCACCGCCTACTGGGATAACCGCCGTTGCCATAAACCGATTTTCTCCGAATATCGCAATTGTTGTAGAACCTCCACCGATATCAATAAAGGCAGTTCCATGATTTTTCTCATCATCCGTCAATGCAAATGTACCTGCGGCTAACGGTTGTAAGTAAATTTCACGAATGACAAGACCCGCACGCTCGACACAGCGCAATATATTATGAACAAGCGTTTTGGATGTCGTAATTAGTGTACCATCCATTTCAAGACGTACACCAATCATTCCACGGGGATCTGTAATTTCATCATAGTCATCAACAATAAACTGCTTCGGAATAATATTAACAATTTCTCGTTCTGGCGGGACGGACATCACTTGCGCCGATTTCATCACTCGTTCCAAATCATCGTCTGTAATTTCCCGATTTTCCGAGTTAACAGCTACAACACCTTTGACATCCTGCAATAAAATACCATTTGCAGGAATACCGAGAATGACTTCGCGAATTTGCATTCCAATCATTCGTTCTGCTTGGTCAACCGCTTTTCGGATAGATTGAACGGTTGCATCAATATCAATAATTGTCCCTTTGCGGATTCCGGCAGATTGGACATTGCCTACCCCAATGACATGTAGGGTCCCACCATCCACTTCACCTATTAACACTTTAACTGTTGAAGAACCTATATCAAGTGATACATATAATTCTGATTGGCTCAAACTAGCACCTCCCATTACAACTATTTCTAAACACTAATATTACATATATACCCCATTCTATTGTATTACAGGCGCATTGTCTAAATATTTTCGACATCTCTTATTCAAATCCTTTTATTCCGAAGCATTTGTCGCAGAATGTTTGCCCCGCTCCGTCCATTTAGTGAGTATAATCCTCCTAATGACGGCGATATTTTGGAATAATCGTACACCAAAGGCAAAAACTGCTGCTAAATACAAATCAACTCCTAAATGTACGCCTAGAAATGCCAGAACAGCCGCAAGAGCAATGTTGAAGAAGAACCCTGACACAAACACCTTATCATCATACACCTGCTGTAAATAGGCCCTGATGCCTCCAAATAACGTATCGAGAGCAGCGAGCACTGCAATCGATAAGTAATTGCTATAAATTTGTGGAATTTGTATGTCTGATAATAAACCAAGTGAAATTCCAAGTATCAGCCCGAGCAAAGGTAACCACATAGTCATTCTCCCTTCGGCAGTTCCTTCAAAAATTGGTTATCGAATTTCTCTGAAAAGCCACGGATTTCCATTTGCGCTATTGGTTTTCCGATATCCAACAGAAGATTGTCCAGATAAAAATCATCGTGAATCGGTGAGGCAGCTAAATAATTGTACATCTTTTCAGTTTCCTTCTGCGATGGTGAAATAATCTTTATAGAAAACGGCGGGGTTGACACGTTCAATCCATTTACCGTCGTCACGCTATTGATATCCCTGATTGAACTTAATGTTGTAAATCGTTTACCGTCAATTTCAAGTGTGAACCCTTTGTAACGACTCACTTCATTGACAAAACGGGTCAGTAGGTCTGGGGAAATATCTTGGATTGGCATGCCGTATGCAATGCTTTCTGCAGATGGTCGTACTTCGATAAGAATACCCGGACCTTCCACATCTGTCATACCCGCCTGTCGATACAAATTGTCTACCGTTTCAGTAAGGGCTTTCCCTGTATTTTCATCATTTAATGATTTGTAGGTATAAATCGTTCTGTCCAACTCGCGGATTTCAGACAGTAATTCGGAGTGTAGCTGTTTTTCTGTGGACAACTCATTGCGAATCGTCCAAATATCTCGTGTATCGCGCTCCTCCGGACTTTTCATCGAACTGTATTGGACGGCTATCATAAACCCAACGATTAGTAAGATTAACGTGAATCTCCAATGTATCACTTTTTTCACCCGTCCAACCTCCTACCTTCAACTATCAGTCCTTAATGCAGATAATTGGATTTCCTTTAGTTGTTCCGTTGTTACAACGATATTATCGCGAATGAGGCTATCTATGACGCCCCCCTTTAAATGCAGTGATGCGGACAGTACATCCATATCTCCAATCGCTTCGATAACGAATGGCGCGGGAAAAGTCCGTCCATCAATCGTAATAACAGGCCCAGTACATTTAATATAAGAATTTGACGTAATTCTTTGTCCATTTATCGCTAATCCTTGTGCCCCCGAAATTTTAAGTTCATTGATGACCCGAAAAATATGGCTCTCATGAACAATATAATCATTCGGATTTTGTTCAACTGGATCATATTCGGCATCTTTAAGCGTAATTTTGACACCTTGTCCAACAGCTGGTATTACACCAAGCAGCAAGCGAAGATCCTGTGCCTCTTCAACGAGACCAGCATGATCTTCCTCCCTAGTAGAAAAAGAACGCTCATACTCATGAATCTCTTCCTGCTTAGCGGCGATTTCATCCGTTAACTCCTTGTTGCGTTCTTGTTGACTTATCAAATCTTCCCGATACTTTTCTTCGTTGAGGAAAGATGCAGATTGAATATTATCAGTTTCATCATGCGTGCCAAGTGTTCGATAGGAAAAGGCTAGTATGAAACCAAGAACAAGAAAGACGACAGAAAAAAGAATATGCCTTCCTCTCTTCTTATACTCATCATTCGTCTTCTTCGTCAACGGGATCAACCTCCTCTTCTTCATCTACAGGACCGTACATCTTACTGAATGGAACAAAGAATGTACCCACCTCCATATCAATAACACCTTTTTCATGGCCCTTCAATTGTGCAGTAATTTCTGGATAGAATGCCATCCTTTCTGCAAATGTCGAAATGATGGCACGGACTTCAAATCCATCAATCATGTAAACGGTAATACTTTCTTCATCTTCCGCCGACTCATCGAAAATGATTTCAGAAATGAGATGGTAGACATCATTTTCCACTTTTAACAACTGAGTCGACATTCGCTTTAGACTATCCGCATTCGTGAAATTATTGAGTATGGGAGCCTCTGCTTCCGGCAATAACACCCCCGCCGGAAATGTATCACCATTTTCGAGCAACAAGCTATATTGTCCGGCCTCTTCAAGATAAGCCACCGTGTCCCATTCAGTAATGACAATTTCGATATCTCTCAGCCATTTCCGAGAAACTGCTACTTCCTCAACACCATTAATAGCCATCAATCGTTCTTCCACATTCGCAATACTGAAACTCCATAAAGGGGCGGCCGTTGTTAACCCACTCCGCTCCTTGTAAAGGGACGACTCATGGAGCACTGCCCCCTTAACACTTATGTCACCGATTTTACTCAGGGCCGATTGGAAATAGAGAATAGCGAGGAGCGCAACAACAAATATCATCAACATGAACAGGAATTTCTTGTTCGTCTTCCTGCGACGCTTCTCCCGCATGGAAGGGATTCGGTCTTCAATATCAATGACTTTGTCCATATCTGCCTCTCCTTTCTCAACCTAGCTTCTTCTTATTATTACTTGTAAAATGCATAATAGTTCCAGCCGCCATCCAAGTCGTCATTAAAGACGATCCCCCGTAGCTGATGAACGGCAGTGTGACACCTGTTACAGGCAATAGTCCCGATACAACGCCTACATTCAAAAAGGTTTGAAAAAGAATCATCGAACCCATTCCAGCGACCATCAGAAATGCATAGCGTCCTTTCGTTCGAATAGCGATACCAAACGTTGTCACCAATAGCATGACAAATAGTAATAACACCACAGTCGCACCGATGAATCCCGTTTCCTCCGCAATAATCGAAAAGATGAAATCATTTTGCGGCTCTGGCAAATATAAATACTTCTGACGACTGTTACCATAGCCATGCCCGACCAATCCACCAGGAGCGATAGCAAATAGCGACTGAATCCCTTGAAAACCTGTTCCACGCGGATCACTCCAAGGGTCAATATATGACTTGATACGATCTAAACGATACGGTGCTGCTGCAATTAAAGCGATAAAGGCAGCAATTCCTCCACCACCTAGAAATGCAAAGAACTTTAATGGGTAGCCAGCGATGAATAATATGACGAAAGCCGAAACAATCATAATGACCGCGGAACCAAGATCCGGTTGAAGCATGATGAGACCTGCCGGCAGGAGGATTAAACCGAAATGACTTAGTCGGAAAATGCCTTTCCCGGCCGTATCATTCATACTGCAAGCCAGCTTGCCGATGAGTGCAACCTTAATGAATTCGGCAGGTTGTATACTAAAGGGACCAAAAGCAATCCAACTTTGAGATCCATTTCTTACGGCCCCGATACCAGGTATAAGGACTGCAACAAGTAGTATGATCATAACCGAATAGAATACCGTCCACATTTTCGGGTTGGATGTTAATGGACTTTTCATTATGACAA
The DNA here is from genome assembly GCF_038618305.1 of Sporosarcina sp. FSL K6-2383. NCBI lineage: Bacteria > Bacillati > Bacillota > Bacilli > Caryophanales > Caryophanaceae > Sporosarcina > Sporosarcina sp. FSL K6-2383. The sequence continues at coordinate 1,466,475 of NZ_CP152017.1, read as the reverse complement.
TGGCAATGCCGATCGATACCGCCATATAAATAGCTTGTTTTACGATGAATGGTGAAGAATCTACGTAATGGACAGCTCCCCAGTATGAGCCCGCTGAATGGACGAAAACCAATCCTATGAATGACAGCGCCACGGCCGAAACGATAAACAACGTTTTCAACTTACTTTCCAGTGAACGCATCCTTCCGCAAAATTACTCAATCATTGTAGCTGCATGACCGCCTCAATAAATTCGTCGCCCCGTACTTCGAAACTTTCATACTGATCCCAACTTGCACAGGCCGGCGACAGCAAAATAATATCTCCCACCTCAGTGAATGGATAAGCCTTTTGCACAGCATCCTTGACATTTTCAGCATAAATAATTTCTTCAATACCACAGGAAGCGGCAAAAACAGCAAATCGCTCAGCAGTTTCTCCTAGTGCGACGACAGCTTTAATTGTTGCCATATAGGGTCGTAGCTCTTCAAATGACTGTCCACGATCCAATCCGCCTGCTAGTAAAATAGTCGGCGCATGAAATGCAGCTAATGCGCTTTTCGTTGCCAGTGTATTCGTCGCTTTCGAATCATTGTAAAACTTACGACCCTGTAACTCTTTGACAAACTGCATTCGATGCCGGACACCTGTAAAGGAGCTAAGCACATTTTCAATGGCTGTTTTATCACAGCCAGAAAGAATCGCTGCAGCAGTAGCCGCAAGTATATTTTCAAGATTATGTTGACCCGGCAACTTGATAATAGAACGTTTTACGTAAGGCTCACCGTTCCAATAGATTAGTTCATCATCCGCTGATATCCCCTGCTCCTTCTTTCCGGTTAGAGAAAAAGGTATTTTTACTGCCAAGGAGCCCGTCACATAGTTGCGAAGCCCTGGCTGATCATCATTGTAAATGACGTAATCCTCTTGTGTTTGGTTCGTCGTGATTGCCGATTTTGCAAAAGCATAAGCCTCAGGCGACCCGTGATAATCGAGATGTGCATCGTACAAATTTGTCCAAATGGCAATATGTGGACGGAACGTTTCTGTCCCCATTAGCTGGAAGGATGAAGCTTCTAGAACGATGATTTGTTCTTCTGTCGCTTTTTCAGCAACCGCGCATGACACTGTCCCAATATTCCCAGCAATTAGCGGCTGCTGCCCCCCAATATTAAGCATATGGTAGAGCAAAGTAGTTGTTGTCGTTTTTCCATTTGAGCCTGTAATAGCAATAATAGGTGCTTCACTAATTCTCGACGCAAGCTCAATTTCTGTCCAAACAGAAATTTCTTTCGCCAATGCTTCTGCTACAACTGTATTACTATAAGGAATACCGGGATTTTTCACAACGACATCAAAGCCTTCATTGAGAATCCCGATTGGATGACCACCACAGATTACTTGAATCCCCTTCGAGCGTAACGTAGCCACCTCTTCACTTCCCTCATCTGGCGAGGCATCATTCACAGTGACAATCGCCCCAAGTGAATGTAGTAGGTGAGCAGCGGCCGAACCACTTTTAGCAAGCCCGAGCACAAGTACTTTCAAGTCATGAAATTGTTCTCTATTTTTCACTTACATCACCTCCAACAAGACAGGAATGATAGCTGCCAGCAATGAAATTCCCCAAAAAACAAGAACAATCTTCCATTCAGACCAGCCTGACAATTCAAAATGATGATGAATCGGGCTCATTTTGAAAACTCGCTTCCCTGTCGTTTTAAAGCTAATGACTTGAATAATGACGGACAACGTTTCAATAACATAGACAATCCCGATGACTAGTAGCAAAAATTCTTGCTTGATCAATACTGACAACATGGCGAGTGCTCCACCAAGTGCCAATGAACCCGTATCCCCCATAAATATTTTAGCCGGCTTAACGTTGAAAATAAGGAAACCAAGCATGGCGCCCGTCACAACAAAAGCAAATAATGCGATATCCTGCTGACCGAAAATCAGTGCTAAAACACCAAATGCCCCAAAGGCAATAGAAGATGAACCTGCAACAAGCCCATCTAATCCATCCGATAAATTAACGGCATTGGAAAACCCAACTAGCCAGAAAATCAGAAATGCTACATAAAATATGCCAAGCTCCATTTCATAATGTGTAAACGGAATTTGAACTATCGTTTCAAAAGGACCAAGCTTTAGAAGGAAGAATGCAATGACTGCAACAATGATTTGACCGATTAACTTTTGGATAGAGGTCAATCCGAGATTCCTTTTCAACACAACGATTATGAAATCATCGAGGAAGCCGATGATACCAAAACCAACGAACACAAGTAACAGGACTATCGTCTGCGTCGTCAAAACATCGTTTATGTATGAAAGTATTAGCGTTGACAAAATGATCGAACCGATAAAAATCAGTCCACCCATCGTTGGCGTACCCGCTTTTTTCAAATGACTTTTAGGTCCTTCTTCTCGAATGCTTTGCCCAAACTTCAATCTTCTGAGGGCTGGAATGATAAAGTATCCCAACAGTGCTGAAATTATGAATGCAACGGCAATGGCCGTTAATATTGTGACGAGTGTCATGATTCTTTTCTCCTTCTATCATTTGAAGCAGCGGCTTCTATGAACAACTTCAGACTCTTCATTCACATCTGCTGTTTCAAATATGTTATTCCGTATATAAGTGGATGATATCGTCAACTGATATTAATGTATCAGCGGCTGGTAATTGAGATTTTACTTGCTTACCACTGCCATGCCATTCGAGACGATACGTATACAATGATCCTGTAATATCCTTTTTGGTCATACCTATCAAGTCGGGGACTCGTTGCGTCATTTCATCGCCCCATTTGTATTTCTTGTCAATTTGTCCTTGCCTTTTCGTAATACCTGCAAGCGGGGCAATTTCTTCCATAATCCTACCAACAATAGGTGCTGCAATTACGCCACCAAACTGGACCGAGTTTTTCGGGCTGTCGATGGCAATATAAACAAGTAATTCGGGATCATCTGCCGGAGCAAAGCCGATGAATGACACGATGTAATCACCGTCTTTATAATGACCATCAACGACTTTTTGTGCAGTCCCCGTTTTACCTCCTACTCGAAGTCCGTCAACAAAAGCTTTTCCACCAGAGCCATTGGCAACAACAGATTCCAATGCTTCCCTTACTTGCTCAGAGGTTTCTTTGCTTATAACACGTCGTTGCATATCTGGAGTGAATGACTGGAGCGTCTTGCCTTTATCATCTGTTATTTCTTTGACAATATACGGGCGATATAAATAACCACCATTTATCGCAGCAGCGACAGCTTGCACTTGTTGAATAGGCGTTACCGAAATACCTTGGCCAAATGCAGTTGTCGCTTGTTCAACGGGACCGAAATTTTTTTCCGAGAAAAGAATTCCTTTCGCTTCCCCTGCAATACCTGATCCTGTCGTTTGCCCAAAACCGAAATCACGGATATATTCATTTAATTTTTTCGGACCTAAACGTTGCCCAATTTCTACAAATCCTGGGTTACAGGAGTTTTCGACGACTTCTAAAAACGTTTGATCCTTATGTCCTTCTCGTTTCCAACAGCGCAATCTCGCATTGGCGACCATCACATAACCAGGATCATAAAACTGTTGTTCCAAATCCACTACTTTTTCCTCAAGTCCTGCTGCCAATGTAATAATTTTAAAGGTAGATCCCGGCTCAAATGTCATCCAAACAGGTAAATTTCGATTATAGATACTTGGATCCACGTCTTGGTATTTCGATGGATCAAAAGTCGGTGCAGAGGCCAATGACAATAACTCGCCCGTTTTAGGATTCATAACAATCGCCAACGCCTGCGTTGCATCAAATTTCTCTATCGCCTGCAACAGCTCGCGTTCAACCACCTTCTGCATATCGATATCAATCGTTAGCCCAATATTAGCGCCTTTGTTACCTATCTTGAAACCATCATCGACATGCGGTAAAGGTATTCCTTTCGCGTCTGTATACAAGCGAATTTTATCGCCAGTTCCTTGCAGGATTTGATCATAGGCATACTCTATACCCGCCAATCCATCATTATCATAGCCTGTAAAGCCAAGCAATCTCGATAATAACTCTCCATTCGGATAGTTCCTAACAAAATCGACCCCAGTATACAATCCGTCAATTTGCAAACCCGCGATTTCATCTGCTTGCTCTTTTGTAATGTTTTTTCCTTCAGGCGCCAATTTTACCATGTAAGCTTTTTCCGACATTTTTTCTGCCAATTTTACCGCATCTACCTCAAGAATACTTGCGAGTGCAGTCGCAGCAGATGTCACCTCTTGATTTTGAGAAGGCATAAAATATAAAGTGGGAGCTAGCCTACTCCCGACAATTAAACTACCATTGCGATCCACAATATCCCCACGCATACCACCAAACGGAATTTCACGATCCCAATTCTCTTCAGCTCGATCTTTCAATAATTCATGTCTAATGATTTGTACGTGGAACAACTTACCAATGACTAGCGCAAGCAAAATAACAAATATCACAAAAGTTGCTCGCAATCTCTTTTTAGATTGTAAACTTATAAAATTCCGCAGCATCTACACCTCACGTTTTTCTATCAACGTATGATGCAGTACGGATGGCTATTCGTTAACCGCCAACTATACTCTCTTCTTCGGTCGTCTCTTCTTCTGGTTTGTAAATATCCACGGGCAGATTCAGTTGGAGAACTACCGGTTCATGGTCACCAATAACCGTTCCCTTTGACAAACTTTGCTCCATTACATATCCATCACCGTTCATACGAATATCTAGCCCGGACAACATTTTAAAGCTCAACACCATTTTCTTCGACCAGCCTGTAAAATCAGGTAGTGAAGTAGCTCCCGCTGTCTTCAATAGAATAACAGCATCTTCTGTGAGTTTAGTACCCGCTTGGGGATATTGTTGTTCAATTCGTCCCCCCTCACCAACTACAACAGGATTGAAGCCATCTTGCTTAAGCTGTGCAATCATTTCGGCTGAATCCATACCAATCGCTTTCCTTACAGTTGTTGCCTCGATAATATTATCACCATTTGGCACGATATTCATATACCTTAAACTACTCTCCGTAATAGAAGTGAACAGTTCTGCAACCGGCACTGAACCATGTACTCCATCCGGTAGCTTTGGTTGTTGCACGATGACGTACGTAATAAGCTCTGGATTTTCAACAGGTGCCATCCCAAGGAATGAATAGAGGTAATTACCACCACCACTTAAATAGCCACCACCCTTTGGATTTGGAATCTCGGCAGTTCCGGTCTTGCCCCCAACTGTATAGCCATTCAGCGCAAACTTTTTAGCTGTCCCTTTTTCTCCAGTAACTGTTGAAGCAAGAACTTCTCTCACTTGCTTAGCCGTAGCTGCTGATATCGGGCTATCATGCTCTTCAGGCTCTTGTTCTATGACGCTTTCACCCGTATTCGGGTTGGTCATTTTATCAATGACATATGGCTTCATCATAACACCATTATTTGCAATGGACGTCGCTGCCTGAATCATCTGCATCGCCGTCACAGTAGAACCTTGTCCATAAGAAGTTGTCAGTCGTTCGGAAGGATATCTATCCAAAATCACACCTGCTGCTTCGTTCGGCAAATCAATTCCGGTCTTTTCCCCAAAGCCAAATTCACGCATATACTCTATGAACGTTCGATCACCTAACCGTTCTAATAAGTAGGCCATCGAAACGTTTGATGATCGTTGGAAACCTTCTAAATAACTAATCGTCCCCCAACCTTCCCTCACAACGTCTCGTATCGTTCGATCATAAATCCTATATTGACCTGATTTGAACAAGGCATTCGGATCCCATTTCCCCTCTTCAACAGCTGCTGCTAATGTGAACATTTTTAGCGTTGAGCCTGGTTCGATTGTCGTTTCGAGTGCATCATTCAACCAGTTCTCCGTCAACCCTTCTCGTGTAGCAGGGTGAAATGAGGGGCGTTGACTCATTGCGAGTATCTCACCCGTTTTTGGGTCCGCCACAACGACAAGCATCTTTTCCGGTGAATACTCACTTTCAACCCGAGTCATTGCATCTTCTACAAAGCTTTGAATCGTCTTATCGATTGTTAGCTGAATATCATAGCCGTGCTGAGCTGGGGTTATGATTTCTTCTGCCTTCGGTAATTTGTTGCCCCATCCATCTGACTGAAAGTTCACTTTCCCATCCGTTCCTGTCAACTCTTTATCGTACGTTGATTCTAGTCCCATTTTCCCGACCGTCGACAAATTCCCATCAGCATCTTCTTCTCGCATGGCAAACCCTATAAGATAAGAGGCAAAAACACCATTCGGATAAAATCGTTTTTGATCCTCCAGGAAAATGATTCCGGATAACTCCTTCTCGTCGAATTCCTTTCGAATTGCAAGAACCGTTTCGTGACTAATATCTCGTCCCGCTTTTCCTAATTCTAATTGGTATTTTTCCCAATCAGAGTACTCATTCAGTTTCGAAAGAATATGCTCCTTTTCAAGCGGTATATACTTAGCCAATACTTCAGCTGTCGCCTCAAAGTTTTCTTTCAAAACGTGGCGCGGTTTTTTAGTCCCTTTACTTGCCTTTTCATCCAAGATGATAAGCATTTTATAGCTCAGCGTATCCGCAGCAATCAAAGCACCATTGCGATCAACAATTGTTCCTCGATCTGCTTTCAATATGGATTCTCTTGCATATTTCGCTTCCGCAAGTGCCGCCATTGCTCTTCCCTCTGCCTGTCCCGTCGCTTGAATAAAAATCATTCTTCCAAACAAAAGAAAAAAGAGCCCTCCGTAAAGAAAAAACATCAGAAAGGCTCCCCATTGAAATCGAAATTTCTTTTTCATTGTCCTGACACGACCTTTACGTTATTGTCGTTCGGGTTCAAACCGAGCTCCTTCGCTTTCTTCCAAATTCGATCATATGTAGATCTTTCTTTCACTAGGATGGACAGTTCCGCGTTTTGCTTGGATATTTCTGCGATGTCCTTCCCTATTGTCTGTACTTCTTTATTGGTTCCATTAATTTGCGCTTGCGTATGTAAAATCATTATTGAAAAAAGGACGAGAGATGTTGCAAACAGCACGAATAAGAATTTTTCTCCAACAGAAAAGACTTTTCGCGAAGGACGTATTTGCGGTTGCTTTTTCGGTACTTCCGGTACTTCAAGCTCACGTACATATGACGTTTGAAATCTTCTTTGTTCTAATGCCATTTACTAACTTCCCCCTTTACTTTTTTTCAGCGACTCTTAGCTTAGCGGATCTTGCACGCTTATTCGCTTCTATTTCTTGATCATTCGGTACAATTGGCTTTCTTGTCACAAGCTTTAATATCGGCTCCATGCCCTCTGGAATAACGGGCAAGTTAGGTGGCAAATCCGGGTAAGAAGATGCCTCTTTGAAAATCGTTTTACAGAGTCGATCCTCTAGTGAATGGAAGGTAATGACACTAATGCGTCCCCCTGGATTTAATAATGTAATCGCATCGACTAATGACTCCTCGGCTGCGCCAAGTTCATCATTGACGGCAATACGGATTGCCTGGAACACCCTTTTCGCCGGATGACCGCCTGTCCGTCTTTTAGCCGCTGGAATGCCCGCCTTAATTAGTTCAGCGAGTTCAGCAGTTGTGCGGATTGGAGCTTGCTCACGCGCTGCCTCTATTTTCCGAACAATGCTCTTTGAAAACTTCTCTTCACCGTAACGGAAGAAAATGCGTACAAGATCTTCAAATGCCCAGTCATTGACAACGTCATATGCTGTTAACGATGCCTCCATATTCATGCGCATATCGAGTGGAGCATCATGATTATAACTAAATCCACGTTCTGGTGTATCGAGTTGTGGTGATGACACGCCTAAATCATACAGTATTCCGTCGACAGATGTGACGCCAATTTTAGCCAATTCCGATTTCAGGTTTCTAAAATTCGAATGGACAAACGTCACTTGAGGAAGATATTCTTTCAAGCGCTCTTTAGCCACCTCAATCGCTGTTGTATCCTGATCGAAACAAATCAATCTACCTTGCGCTGATAATTTCTTCGCGATTTCTTTACTGTGACCCGCCCCTCCGAGCGTACAGTCCACGTAAATTCCATCGCTTTTTATATCCAAACCTTCGACGGCTTCGTGAAGTAATACTGTAGTATGGTTAAACATAGAAACCGCCCACTTTCTTAGATTGTTGTTTCATAACCTGTTCTATTTAGAAATCAAAGTCAATAATGTTTTCTGCGATGTCATTGAAAGATTGTTCAGACTCAACGTAATAAGCATCCCATAATGGTTTTGCCCAAATTTCAATTCTTCCTGAAACGCCGAGGACGACGCAGTCCTTTTCAACTTTCGCATATTGCAGCAATGATGATGGGATATTGATACGTCCTTGCTTGTCCAATTCAACTTCCGTTGCTCCAGAAAAGAAAAAACGAGTAAATGCGCGTGCATCCTTTTTCGTAACAGGCATTGCTTTTAATTTCTCTTCAAGACGTTGCCATTCATCCATAGGGTAACCGAAGAGACAGTTATCCAAGCCGCGAGTCAACACAAATCCATCGCCAAGATGTTCCCGAAACTTTGAGGGAACAATCAGACGACCTTTTGTATCAATAGTATGCTGATATTCGCCCATGAACATACTCTTCACCCCACTATATGAAATTAATGTACCACATCCCCCCACATTCCTCCACCAATTTTCTAACATTCTTCACCTTATTAGCTAAAAATGTGTCAATAGTACTTGTTTCAATGAGATTCTTCAGTCAACAGCTGTAATGTCACTGCTTAATAGATAAAATGACACATGAGGCACACCAACTTTAAACCTAAAAAATAAAAACTCCTATCCACATAATGAATGTGAGTAAGAGTTTTTAAAATCTATGACATCCGCCGGATGCTGATTCATGTTAAAGATAGACGATTTTATGCTTGCCGTCCATTTCAAAAGGCAATTGTAAAAGATCCTTGATAAGTGTTGGTCCATAGCTATTCAAATATGAATAGGGTGTATAGAGACGCTCCTGCAATGATGCTTCAGGGAACAACTCGCCTTCAACTATGTCGAATTGACGAATAGCGACAACATGTTTTAACAACAGTGCATCCTCGGCTTTATCCTTCAAATACTTCAGTTGCTTTGTATGGAACTGGAGGTTTTTTTGTATGAGCTCCTGCATCATCGTTCCTTGCTCTGCTGACAGCTGCGCAATTTGTTCGTATTGGCTATTCAGCATCTTCTCAGTGTCATCCAACGCTGCATTGAAATCCTCATCGCGTAATGACTCGATAAAATGCTCCTTCGCAGTAAACACCTGGCCAGACATAGCATCTTCAACTGTGAAGGATTTTTTGTCTAACACCTGCTTCACTTGTGGACTAACAAGTGTGATGGACATCCGTGGAACGATAATTGGCATTTTCAAACCTAAATGATGAAAAGCTTCTTTTAACACTGCCCAATAAGCAATTTCCCCTGGACCTCCAACAAAAGCAAGTACTGGGAACACCAAATCCTGCATAATCGGCCTTGTTGCAACATTATTGCTCAGAAGCCATGGTTGTTTTTGCGCAATTTCGAGCATGTCAGCTGTCGTAAATCGTAGACCCGTGCTGTCATTGACAAAATAACCATCTTTTCTTGATAGCAGAACACGTCCCGTCTCATGGACGTAAAATAAGTTTGCTGCATCTCTTTCTGCACCGATTGGAGGCTCAAATCCTTGTGCTGTATAGTTTTCTTCCTTTTGCATGATTTTTTCTGCAAGCTGCTCGGACTGTTCGATTAATTGAACAAAATAGTTCGTTTCTAGTTGGCGTAACGGTTTATATGCCGAATCGATGAATAATAAACCTTCATCTCGGAACAGTCCATTCATAAGTCGGACGAAAAATTGCGTGAAGGTCTTTTCCTGCTGTGCCGCTTCCAGCACTTCATCCAACAAGTCTTTCGTATACGAAGTTTCACCAAATTTACCAAAAACACCTTTGACGAATGAAGTCATTTGCACACTGTCATACGTAGCATCTGATGCCATGAGCTTGAGAACAAATTTCTCACGGTATTGCTGCTTCACTGCACGGCCATTCAATTCCGTATACGTATGATTAATTTCATTCAAATCATGATCTTCTCCAGCAACCCAAAAGACTGGAACGACAGGAATACCTAACGCCGCACGTTTTTTTCTTGCAAGCAAAATGACTGTAATTGCTTTGTGGACAGAGTAAAGCGGCCCTGTCAAAAGGCCAGCCTGTTGGCCACCAATAACGGCAACTGCATTTTCTGCCAACTCTTTCATATGCTTGTCTGCATTGGCAGATATACCAAAAGGCTCCATGAATGTACGAACTGCCTCTGCTAATTGACGTCTTTCAAAAGGACGAGTTGCAAGCTCTGCCAGCCTGTCAACATACGAACTTTCTTCCTCATGACCATAATCAAAATAAGTATGTAAAAATTCTTTATCATTAGTATATGCCTGCATTACTTTGTTGTTCCCTTGTAATGCTAAAACTTTCAATTTCATCGTTCATGCCCCTTTGTGACTTTAAGTATGAAAAGAGTATAGCATTCTAAGCTATAGGATTGAAAAACAAACGCTTAGACTACTCACATTTCAAGTCATGTACTCGATGACCTTCATGATTATACCGATAAGCATCAAAAGGATATAGCTTACTGTTAAAACGAGAAAATATAAGCGCCATGTTTTTCGGAGCAGACGTGTAATTTGAAATTCTTTTACTTTCATTCTTTCTAGGACGACGCTAACGATTGCAATGAGCAAAGCAACTCCAACTATATAGACACCTGCTCCTTCTCCGATAATCGTCCGAAAAATGATATACACGGTTATAAATAGAACGGGAGTTGTTATATCAGCAGCAAGACCGATAACCGATGACGGCGCCCTTCCTCTCTTTCTCATAACAATAAGGAAGATGAGCGTGACGACATACGGGAACAACAATAGTCCCCCAAATATCGTTGTAATGACTCCCATTCACATTCCCTCCCCTCGCTGATTTATTGCATAGAGCATCGTTTCAAGCATTGTCAAAAAAGGTAATGATTTATGACGTTCTTTTGCTTTACGAAGGACAGCCGTGACAATCGTATCGATTTCCATCGGACGGGCTGCCAAACAATCTGCCAACATCGATGACTGATTACGCGCCGTCTTTCTGCATACCTCCACCACAGCTTCGTATGTTAAAACCTCTGCCATTTCCGGAAACGCAGTGATTAGTTCATCAAACAAAGTATCAAATAGTTGCCGGCAATAGTCATTTGTAAGCAATTCACCATTTTCCACTTTTAAAATAGCTGTTAATGGGTTAATCATACAGTTAATGAAAACTTTACGCATCATTATTTGTTCAGCATCCACATGATAACGAACAGGAAATTTTTCTGAATGCGCTTGTCCAACGCTGTCAAATAACTGCTTCCCCCCTCTAAATGGAGCAATTGTTAGCATCCCCACCCCATTATGATTAACCGTTCGATTATCCACCCTGCGCGCTCCATGCTCCACCGTGGCGAAAGCGATATGCGGTAAATCGGTTTTCTCTACTAACGTCATATGACCGATGCCATTTTGAACAAATAATATTGGGTTTTTTACTTCCCCTCGCTGCAGTTCGGCAAGGAGATCAGGAATACCTGCATATTTGACAGCTACAATCCACAATGCAGGCGACGCCAGCAGGCGGATGTCCGTCGTTGCCCGTACATCGTAAACACTCGCTGTTCCATCCTGGTTGATGCGTTGAATCCCCTCGTCTCGAATAAGTTGCGCTTGTTCTTCCCTTCTTACATAAAATGTTACTGCCATTCCCGCTTCAGCCAAAAACGATCCTAGTAGCAGACCAATTGAACCTGCACCTGCAATGACTATGTTCATTCGACAGCCCCCTATCAATTACGCCTCTGCGTAATTGCGCCCAGATTTTGAATTGAGCTTGCTCAATTAACTCCCTTCAAAATCTGTGGCATCCGCCGGAGGCTTTAACTTTATTCAGCCGGAGGCTGAATGAAGTTAAAAAGGTCCACCTAAGCACGGCGGACCTTTTTACTTTGATTCAATTATACAGGATATACCGGGTGTTTTCTCGGTGGCTGTGCAATATCTTTTGAGCTATAGAAACGGAATCGCTCTGCCAACACATTTCTCAAGCTTGACGGTGCGACAATTTCATCAATAATCAATTCAGAGGCCAATTTATAAATATCGATTTCCTCTTTGTATTCCTGATGCTTTTCTTGAACAAATGCCAGTCGCTCTTTTGGATCTTCAATCGCTTCGATTTTATTCGAATAGACGGCATTGACAGCTGCTTCTGGTCCCATGACAGCAATTTGAGCTGTTGGTAACGCAATGCAAACGTCCGGCTCAAACGCTGGCCCTGCCATTGCATAAAGACCTGCTCCATAAGCTTTTCGAACGATAACGGAAATTTTCGGTACTGTCGCGGAACTCATCGCCATAATTAGCTTGGCACCATGACGAATAATGCCTGCACGCTCCACTTTCGTACCGATCATGAAGCCGGGTACATCTGCAAGGAACAGTAGCGGAATCGAAAACGCATCACAAAGCGTAATGAATTTCGTCGCCTTGTCTGCCGAGTCAACGAATAACACGCCACCTTTGACTTTAGGTTGGTTCGCTACAATGCCGACGGGTTGCCCTTCGATACGCGCAAAACCAGTAATCAATTCAGGGGCGAACAGCTTTTTAATATCAAAGAAACTGCCTTCGTCAACCAAAGCATCAATCGCTTCATACATATCGAATGGTGCATTTTGATTTTCCGGAATGATTGCTTCAAGCGTCCTACCGGCTTTCGCCTCCACCGTACTCCGGAGTGCAGGCTTCTCTGTAAAGTTCGAAGGGAAGTACGCTAAATACCGGCGAGCTTCCGCAATAGCCTCTTCTTCATTAGCTGCTAGCACATCTCCGCAACCACTAACCGAACAATGCATCCGTGCGCCGCCCATTTCCTCAAGCGTCACTTTTTCCCCAATCACTTTCTCAGCCATACGTGGTGATCCTAAATACATCGATGCATTGCCATCCACCATAATGACAACATCGCAAAAAGCAGGAATATACGCACCACCTGCGGCTGAAGGTCCAAACAAAATACAAATCTGCGGGATAAATCCAGATAACCTTACCTGGTTATGGAATATTTTCCCTGCCCCACGTCGATTCGGGAACATGTCTAACTGGTCTGTAATACGCGCTCCTGCAGAATCGACAAGATAGAGCATCGGCACACGATTTTTCTCTGCAATCTCCTGGATACGAATAATTTTCTCAACAGTACGCGCTCCCCAAGAACCCGCTTTTACTGTCGAATCATTTGCCATAACGCAAACGGTCTGACCGTCTACTTTCCCCATTGCCGTGACGACGCCATCAGCTGGTAAGTCCCCCGCTTCACAGTTAGCGAATCTGCCATCCTCTGTGTACTCTCCATCATCAAACAATAATGCCAGTCGATCACGAACAAAAAGCTTGTTTTGTTCTTTCAATTTGTCATGATATTTTTGATGGCCACCCGCAAAAATCCCCTGTAGCTTTGCTTCCAGTTTTTCATTATAAGCAGTCATTCTGACATTCCCCCATTTCCCCTTAAGCTTCGATTGTCACCAGAACGTCTTCTTCGTTCACGAAATCGCCCACTTCTACATTAATAGCTGTCACTTTCCCAGCTGATTCTGCTTCAATTGGAATTTCCATTTTCATAGATTCCAGAACAAGTACTACTTGCCCTGCTGCTACTTCTTCCCCGACTGCTACATTTACCGTAAATACTGTTCCTGCCATCGTTGCTTTCAATTGAGTCATTATTTTTCCTCCTTTTGTATGTCCAACCAAGCCGGTAATACTGCTGTTGAATAATCACCTGTTTGGAATTCCTCTGATTTCAGGAATTTGTTAAATAACGGGATATTCGTTTTCAAGCCAGCTATGTTTACTTGTGTAAGAAATGTTTGTGAGTGCTGAATCGCTTCATTGCGAGTTTTGGCATGCACAATGACTTTCGCAATCAAAGGATCATAAAACGGCGTCACTTTATCACCTTCGACGTAACCAGCATCAATACGGACGCCCGCTGTATCTCCCCAGTCAAGTGTTGCAATCGTTCCTGGTGAAGGCATGAATGTAACGGGATCCTCTGCATAGACACGAAACTCAATGGCATGACCTGTTGACTGAATCTCCTCTTGATTTTTCACCGGTAACTCATTGCCTTTAGCGACTTCAAGTTGCCAGTTAACAAGGTCGTAACCCATCACTAGTTCTGTTACGGGGTGCTCAACTTGCAGTCTTGTATTCATTTCAAGAAAGTAAATTTTATTGTCTTCATCGACAATAAATTCGACAGTCCCCGCATTTTTATAGTCTACTGCTTTCGCAGCATCGACCGCAGCTTGTAGCAAACGCTGTCTTGCTTCTTCTGGTAAATGAGGTGAAGGTGATTCCTCAATCACCTTTTGATTGCGACGCTGTACAGAACAATTTCGCTCGAACAGATGGACAACATTGCCTTGATGGTCACCAAAAATCTGCACTTCAATATGCCTTGCGTTGGCGATGAACTTTTCAAGGAAAACGACATCATCGCCAAAATAAGCTTTGGCACGGGTTTTGATTGATTGAAAATGTTGACTGAGCGCTTGCTCATTTTCACACCGAACCATGCCGATTCCTCCGCCTCCTGCGCTAGCTTTCAGCATGACCGGATAGCCGATGTCTGCCGCAGCTTGCACTGCTTCCTCCAGCGAGGCAACTCCTTCATCAGTTCCCGGAACGACCGGCACCCCAGCCGCTTGCATCGTCACACGCGAACCAATCTTGTCGCCCATTTTATCAATCGTATCCGCATCAGGTCCGATGAAGACCATACCCGCCTGTTGAATTTTACGTACAAATTCAGCGTTTTCCGATAGTAATCCATAACCCGGATGAATAGCGTCCACCCCTTCACGAATTGCAATATCGATTATATCGTCCGCTTTTAAATAAGATTGTTGAACTTGTGCAGGTCCAAGCAAAAACGCCTCATCTGCTTCTTTGACGAATGGCATCTCCGCATCCGCTTCCGAATAAACAGCAACCGTTTTAATGCCAAGACGCTGACAAGTTTTGATGATTCTAAGAGCGATCTCCCCACGATTCGCAATCAACACTTTATGCATAACCATCCCCCTAACTTGTGAACATGAACTTCCCTTCCTTCTTTAGTGTAAACGATAAATGAAACCGTTTTCAACCCTTGTCTTAAAAAATATTTTTCCATGGCTTAAAAGTGTGCAGTTATTTTTTTGTTAGAAATTGTTCTACTGCCTTATGGTGCGCTTCACTTTCCCATAAAAGCGAGCATTGACGCGCTTCTTCTAACATACGATCACGCATAAAATCAGCCGTCCACTTGCGAATAGCAATGGTTTTATAAGCACGATGAACCGATGGGTGGATCGTCAACATTTTCGTTAAGAAATGTTTCAAGCCCTCTTCAGCATCACCTTCATAGAGCTCCGTTGCCCAACCCGCAGCTAATAACTGGTCTGCTGTATGGACTTCTGCCTCTGACAGCAAACGAAATACTCGGTCATGCTTTCCATCTTTTTCGAATAGTAGTGTTGCGCCTCCCCAACCCGTCGTAATCGCCAATGTCCCCTGGATGAATCCAGCTTTCGTACTCGATGATACGAGTCGATAATCACAGGCTGTCGCAATTTCACAACCACCACCGACGGCCGCACCGTTAACGACAGCAATTACCGGCATTGGTAATGTAGCAACGCGATATAATAGACCCGCCATTTTGCTTAACATCGGGAATGCCTCATCCGCTGTCCGAAAACCGTGAAATTCTGCTAAGTCGCCTCCCGAACAAAAGGCTCGGTCGCCTGCACCTGTAATAACGGCATAAGCAATATCCAAATTATCCTCAATTTGATTAAGGAATTGTTCCAGCCCTGTCATCACGTCCGCATTGACCGCATTGCGCATTTCAGGCCGGTTGATTGTGAATGTAGCAATCCCTTTTTCAATTTCAATCTTATAAGGCATGTCCATTCCCCCTTTTTTATAGTAAGTATACGTGAATCTTTGCTAAAGTGGGCTGAAAATTGTTGAACGGTAGTAAATGGTGTCTATGCGGTAGTATTTGTTTTCTATGCGGTAATAAAAACACTCTATCCGGTAGTAAGCTTTCTAAAATAGAAAAAAGGCTACCGTGAGCCATGGTCTCACGGTAGCCTTATAGACAAATCTTATTATTCGCCTATTACTTCTTTT
The DNA here is from genome assembly GCF_038618305.1 of Sporosarcina sp. FSL K6-2383. Lineage (NCBI taxonomy): Bacteria > Bacillati > Bacillota > Bacilli > Caryophanales > Caryophanaceae > Sporosarcina > Sporosarcina sp. FSL K6-2383. The sequence goes on along the minus strand of NZ_CP152017.1, from coordinate 1,450,193 downwards.
CCTTTGTATTGACCGCATGATTTACAAATGCGGTGAGCCAACTTGATTTCGCCACAGTTAGTACAAGTAGTCATTCCCGGTACTTGCAATTTATAATGCGTACGGCGCTTGTTTTTAACTGTTTTGGATGTTCTTCTTTTTGGTACAGCCATCTGGGGCACCTCCTTACGTTCGCCTTATTCGTCCTTGGATTCAAAGAATTTTGCCAAACCGGCAAGTCTTGGATCCACTTTCGTTGCCATTTCCTCGCGGAGTTTGGCATTGTACGCCTCGTCGGTTGTATATGACCAGCCTTGTCCTTTTGCCTGCACCATATCATCAGCGTTAGGGCTGAAAATTTGAAGCGGCACTTCAAGGAGGACGAGCTCCTCAAAGACAGGGGTCAGATCGATGGTCTCTCCCACTACGGGATGGATTTCATCGTCTGCTGCGAGAACCGTTTCATCCCAGCTAAATTGTTCATCAGCTTCGATTACAAACGGCAAATCTACGTCTTCCCATGTACGGGAACAAGGCAATGTCATTGTACCTTCAAGCCGGAATCGGCAGGTCAATTTCTTAGAACCGATTGTACAACTTCCGGTAACGCGGACAGGCGTAATATTCCGGATCTCCGGATTCCGTTTCTTAACGGATTCAAGGTCGACAGCTTCGTCAAGCGGCATCGCGCCTTGCCTGTATTTCTGTAATTGATGGATTGACCATTTCATGTCTATCACCTCAAGACAACAATGTTGATTATATAATGGGTGAAAAGGGATGTCAAGATATTTTCTTGTCACTTCATCAGCCACATAGGTATAATTACAATACATTGTAACAAAGGAGGGAGCACTTTGAAAGCAACAGGGATTGTTGTTGAATATAATCCATTCCACAATGGACATGCCTATCACGCCTTGCAAGCTAAAAAAATAACTGGAGCGGATATTGTTATTGCCGTCATGAGTGGTAATTTCCTACAACGTGGAGAGCCCGCATTCGTCGATAAATGGACGCGTACTAAAATGGCGCTGTCTAATGGCGTCGACATCGTTTTTGAGCTTCCTTACGCATTTGCTACAGCTAGCGCCCCAATCTTCGCCAAGGGTGCTATTCAGCTGTTAGACGCTTCACAATGCAGCGCTTTTTGTTTCGGCAGCGAGGATGGAGATATTGAGCCACTAGAAAGAAGCCTTCTCCTTATTCAACAAGCAGGGACTCAATATGAACAAATTATAATAGAAGCAACGAGCCGAGGACTAAGTTATCCAAAAGCTTTAAACGAAGCTTATATCGCAGCTGCCAACTCCACTAATATTCAAGGTGCACTTGCTGATTTGTCAAAGCCTAATAACATTTTAGGTTTTCACTATATGCAATCAGCTTTAGACATCAACTCAACGATGACAGCTACAACAATTCCACGCATCGTTGCGCAATACCATGATGATGCAATTGTTGGCAATCAAATCGCAAGTGCCACCGGCATCCGTAAATCATTTTTCGATTCGGATACGTTGTCAACAGTGTCAGATTTCATCCCACCAATGACACAACAAGGTCTACTTGACTGGCAGGCGACTCAGCAGGCATTCGGTAATTGGTCGTCCTTCTACCCGCTGCTACGCTTCACCATTTTACGTGAAGGGCCCGAACGCCTTAGAACAATTGCTGATATTACAGAAGGCATTGAGAACCTACTATACCGGGCAGCAAGCCATCATGGAACATTCGAAGGGTTCATGAGTGAAGTGAAATCCAAAAGATATACGTGGACCCGTATTCAGCGCATGTTGACACATATTTTTACCGGCTTCACATATGCCATGCGTCGCGATATATCTGATCCATCCTATTTACGACTACTCGGCATGACACAAGCAGGGAGACTTTATTTGAATGAACATAAAAAAAATCTTCAGCTGCCTGTTGTAAGCAGAGCCGCCGCCTTTTCAAACCCATCCTTAACGGCTGATATCCATGCAGCAAATATGTATGCGCTGGGCATCAGTAACGGAACTGCAGATTCCCGAATTGGTACTGATTACGATAGGCACCCCATAATTGTATGAACAATGGCGCCTCACAGGATTTTTCCTATGAGGCGCCATTATCTTTATTTTTCTTCTAAACCATCCAAGTAATCCAGTGCATCATCGATTGTTTTCACGGGTATGATTTTCATCTTCGTACCTATTTTTTCAGCCATTTCGACCGCTTCTTCATAATTTGTGAGAATACCTGGATTTCGCTTTCTCACTTCCTCAGGCAAATCATCATCAGGTGCAAAGAAAATATCAATATCTTTACGAGCGGCAGCAATAACCTTGAAATCCGCCCCACCAATCCGCCCGACAGTGCCATCCTCCAGCATTTCTCCCGTACCTGCGATATTGTAGCCTTTCGTTAAGTCTTCATCGAGCAACTGGTTCATAATCTCAAGTGTGAACATCAATCCCGCAGAAGGTCCACCGATATTGGACGTTTGAAATTCTACCTTTGGATCTGTAATAGGCACTCGGTCTTCCTCAAACTGGACACCAAGTCCTGGACGCCCTTCACTGCCTGGAATTTCTTTTAAAGTAATCGGTACATCCCTTAGCTTATCGTCTCTTTCTACAGAGAGTAAAACTTCGTCATCCATTTTCTTTCCAGACATTTGTTCGAAAAACTGGCCCGATTTTTCAAGAAGAACTCCGTCCACTGCATGGATTCGATCTCCCGCCTCTAACAAACCAGCTGCTGCACCTTCCTCAAGTACCAGCATGACAAAAATTCCGTTAAATTGGATTTCGACAGGTAATTCCGCTTTTTCATAGGCAACAGTAATAGCACTAAACTGCGAACCCGACATCATTCTTTTCTGCCTTATATTATATTCTCTATCGTCTTCCCCGTCTTTTCTAACTTTATTAGCAGGAAGGATTTTTTTCTTATCCGAAAACTTTGCCAATGAATAGGAAAAAGGAGTTGCTTTGGCGACGGAAATTGTCATAAGACTGAAAGTCCCTTCGTCATCGTCATCCCCACCTACCACTTCAACAAACGGCTCCAAACTATATGCACCACCTGGCTGTGATATATAGGTGTCCATCGGATAAACAAGTAAAATTGCTAAAATGACGAGCACAACGCCCATTGCGCCAAGTTTCTTCTTTGCCATTTAGATGCACCTCCGTTAATAGCCTGTACTTTCTTATCATATATATAAGTGTGACAGTAAAAAAAATATAATTTCAGCAATTATATCATACAGAATTCACATTTGAGAGGGGTCAAATGCTTGAAAAATAGAATACCTGCTCGTCTAACAAACACAATAAATATTGCCGTTATTTGGGGATTCATCATTCTTTTCATTTGGCAACCGTCCATCGCACACGATGGAGCTGTGGCCGGCACCCAACTTTTCGTCCATGCATTGCTCCCTTATTTACTCCCCTATATCATTTTGACACAATGGCTATTAAAAATACCAAGTCCAGCACCACAAAAAGCTAAATGGCGCCGCTATGTTAAAGCCTACGTGCTTGGATCATTTGGTGGATTTCCAGTCGGAGCTGTCACGGTGACAGAAATGATGAAGAACGGTGAATTATCGCAGCGACAAAGTAGTTTACTACTCGCTGCCTGCCATGCGCCTGGACCCATGTTCATCATCGGATTCGTCGGCACAGAGCTTTTCGGAGACATTAGCACCGGTTGGAAATTACTAGTCGCCATCCACATCGCCAATATTTTATTTTTTTTAATTTCTCTTTTACTCCTGCTACGGCCAACTGATTCTGACACTCTCCCTAACCAACAACTAAAAAATAATAATAGTATACCACTACTTGACGCCATTAAGGAAAGTTCAACAGTCATTATCCTTGTCGCAACGACTGTTATTTTCTTTTCTTCTCTCGGAATGGTGCTATCAACAATTGGCACTACTGCATTTTCAGTCGATACAGGCATCGCCAATACATTTGCCTTATCTTTTTTAGAAATGACATCTGGCGTTAAATCTGCAACTGACCATTTTTATGGCCAACCCATCTTTCCTTTTCTCATCGCCGCAATCATCTCACTCAACGGACTTAGTATTCATATGCAAGTGTTCGTTATCGCCAAAACCTGCAACATTTCCATGCTTCCTTATATTATCGGGCGAATATGGAGTGTCATTCTAGTCCCCTTTATCTTTTTCTTAATTTATTAATTTAATCGGTGGAAGGTTTCATTCCGTACAGTCGGCGTTTTCCGCCAAATAAAAAAGGTTATGGCGAAAAGTTACTTTCACCATAACCACTACCACTCTTCACACTTCAAATTTCCTTTTCAAAGCTTCTTCAACTTGTTTTGGTACTAGCTCAGATATAGCACCGCCATACTTGGCCACTTCTTTAACAATACTTGAGCTCAAAAATGAGTACTGATTGTTCGTCATGATGAAAAACGTTTCAATCGTTTCGTCAAGCACACGGTTCATCGATGTGATTTGCATTTCATATTCAAAATCTGTAACAGCCCGCAGACCACGAACAACAGCCGTCGCTCCGACTTTTTTTGCATAATCAATCATTAACCCAGCAGATGTCTCTACTTTTACATTTGGAATTGTAGCTGTTACAACTCGAATCAGTTCCACTCGCTCTTCAGCTGTGAAAAGCGAATTCTTTGCTGAATTATTCATAACGACGACATTGACTTGACCAAACACTCGTGCCGCCCGCTTAATAATATCAAGATGCCCATTTGTCAATGGATCGAAACTTCCCGGTACAACCGCTATTTTAGACATTCGTGAAACCTCATTTCTCATAAATAGATACAGCGCTATTTCCATAGACTGAACTTTTAATTTTGTGATAAGAACCATATGATTCTGGTAACACCAATTGCTTATCATGCTCACAAATAATAGCCGCATTATCCGTCAGTAAATCTGCTGCCACGAAGTCCTCTACTAAATCATAAAATGCCGTTTCCGCATAAGGAGGGTCAATAAACAATAACTTTGCCTTCTTAGTCGATGCCTTTAAAACTGCAACCGAGCTCCTTGCATCTGCTCGTTGGATATGTAATTGTTCCGTAAAACGACATTTTTCCGCATTGGCCTTAATAACAGCACATGCTTTTACATTTTTCTCAAATATAAAAGCTTCATCCACGCCTCTTGATAACGCCTCAAGAGACAATGAGCCACTACCGCCAAACAATTCAACTGCTACTCCCCCGTCAAAGTATGGACCTATTCTATTGAAAATGGATTCCTTCACTTTATCGGATGTTGGGCGTGTTTCTGTCCCCGCTAATGATTTCAGAGGAATACCTTTTCGTGTTCCTGCAACAACCCTCACTCTATGACCTCCTCTAGCACCGTTGATAAATTAACGATATCAATTGTCTCTGCCGTTTTATCAATCGTTAGGAGGAATAAGCGCCTAAACCAACTTTCTTCAAAGTAAACTTCATCTGATAACACTTCAAACGGTGACGTTCTAACATCAAATTTCCGTTCATTATATACATAAAACGGCTCTTTTCTTGGAAATCTAAACTTTCTACCTTCTTTTTCAATGTACAGGGATTGTTCGTTTGCCGTAACGGTATAGCCTAGATGACTTAAAATAGACTTTGCAGGATACAGCGATTTGCCATCTTTCAAAACAATACCGATATCTGCATAGCTTGTACCATCCACTCGTACTTCCCGCGTATCTTCAAAAAGGAATAGATGATCTGCCGTGTCTTTTTGAATTGCTGTCTTAAAATAAGATGTCTTAAAGCCCGTCACTTCTTTAATTAAATCATCCAAAATAGTCGCATTCATTTCTTGACCCGCTTTACTATTTACTACTTCTTTTAAAAGAGCAAGCTCTTCTGGAGTAAGTGCGACAATCAGCTTGTCATATGCCTGGCGGGATTGCTCAGCACCTATTGCCTTATCACCTAAAATAGAGGCGACTACCTCAACAAGTAAACGTTCCTGCTGTGGAATTGAATAGCGCGCAGCCATAGCGGATGTTAAAAATAGAGTTGAAGCTTTATCAATATCCGCATTTTCTGAAACGATAAATCGCTGTGATTGAACAGCTATACTCGTCTGATCAATGACGATAGCTGAGTGATCAGCCCCAATCGTCTTTAGAGCCGCGTCAACCGCTTCGAATTGTTCAGTATGGCCTGCAGGTCCATAGACAGCCAACTTTTCCCCTTCATAAACAAGAGGTAAGCTATTTTGCTGCCAATATAAATCCTGTACTCCTCCCGAACCCTGGAAAAAGGTATAATCGATCAGATCCATTTGTTTGGAACCGACTTGCTCCAAACCGTTCACCCACATGCCCCCTGATCTTGTTTCGTCAGTAATATGGAATAAGGTTGAGGTGACTGTTGCTCCTTGAAGTGTTACAAACGGTTCATGGTACAGCATTGCTTGCGACTCGGAATTTTCTTTAGGTATTTTGTATGAAATAGATTGTTTTTCATTATCACCGTCCACGAATGCAGTTAAACTAGCATCTAGACGGCCACAAGAAATGGCATCTAGGGCATAGCACGAACGATCTGCGCTTGCTTCTGGCCAAATAATTTCATGACGTCCTTGCGATAAACCGCTAAAATGATGCCGAATATACAAGGCATCTGAACGATTCATCACTTCAATTTCCTGCTGATATGTTGGCGTGCCTGAGTCCTTCGCAATGACATCTCCCGCTTGCTTATAATGCATATAAACAAGAAGGATGTTTACAATTAGAAGAAGAACAACTGTCCGTCCGATAAATTTCAAGTTCTACACTCCTATGCATGTTATAATTGGCGTAATTTAGAAAGGTAGTGTTATGTATGATATTAAATCAACAATTTATAGAGCTCGGAGAAGGCTTTGGAGATGTGTACGAATTATGTGAGCTTATCCATACAAACAGAAGTCGCTTACATAAGACTTTCATTCTTGCTGCACCTACAGCATCTGGACATGCACTATCATTGGCAGTCGCCTTCGCCCCTGCAAATGAAGGATTTTTCATGCCTGTCTATATTTGTAGGGAGGGAATCATCCAACAGGATCATCTAAAATCGAAACGTAGATTATTATTTGAAGAAGCTGCTGAAAAAGCGGGCAGTACACCTGTTTACATTGAATTGAAGCACTCGTCAGAATTCGAAGAACGCACTTTGTTCTTTCAATATGTGACAGGTATTTTACGGCTAAACAATCTTCTTCCACCTTTACGTTAAATTTTATAATCCAGCCTTATAGTCGTATTCCTTCGCCTTATCTGGCTTGGCATTTTCATATTCAGTTTTCACAAAAGGCCGATAAGATGGTAGCACTTTTTTTACTGAAGGAAGACGTTCTATTTTGCTTATAACAGTATCGACATCCTCCTTATTGCAGTAAAGGACGACGTACTTCATTTTACGAGATATATAATGGACATGCCCATATTTCCGAAATGATTTTGCCTGTTTTAAATGTTGAAGATAGACGATAATTCCTTGTCGTTCGACCATAAATTTCCCCTCTTTCCTTATCCCATACAATACCATAGGAATGCGAAACTAGGCAATAAGTTCACTGTATCCTCATATACATTGCTGACAGCATCATCCTTTTGCCTTATAATAAAAAAGTATATGTAAATGAGGGGGATCCTTAATGGGTAGAAAAACAAAAGTAGCTCTTACGGTAGGTGCAGTAGGTGCGGCAAGTGTCGCTGCTTGGGCCGCCTCTAAAGTGGTTGCAAAACCTATTCCACGTGAAGATAAAGAAGCACTCAACTTTGACAAACCAGTCGTTCTCGCTTATCATGGTGGCCATTTAGAAGCACCAGAAAATACACTAGCCGCTTTTTCAAAGGCGGCGGAACTCGGCGTGCATGGATTTGCCGTCGATATCCGGTTAACGAAAGACGAAGAAATTATAGTCTTCCATGATGAATTTGCTGATCGCACGACAGATTTCTCCGGTAAAATCACTGACTACACACTAAGCGAATTAAAAAAAGCGGATGCAGGCTATCGTTTCGAAGATGAAGCCGGTCACTATCCCTATCGAGGGTTAGGGGAAAAAATCGTCACTTTACGTGAATTATTGGAACAGTTTCCACACATGTTAATCGCTATTAATCTAAAAGATTCACCTGACACGTATGAAGGAAGTTTAATGCCTTCCAAACTGTGGGGACTGCTTAATGAGCTTGACGCTGAAGATCGTGTGGCTGTGACTGGATCTTATGATGAGCAGACGGATAGATTCAATTTATATGCTCAAAACCGGGTAGCTACTGGGGCGGGTGATGGGGAAGTAAAAAAAGCCTATGCAGCCTTCACTAGTAAATTAGGTCATTTATATAATCCGCGTGCCGATTTGTTTAGAGTTTCTGAAAAACTAGGCGTGTTCCCGCTGGGTACAGAAAATTTTATCCACTTCTTAAAACGATTGAATGTGCGCGTCTATTTCGAGGATGTCACTGAGCAAGATTCACTCATTAAATTATTATCCATCGGTGCAAGCGGCTTCATCACCGATCGACCAGCTATGGTCATGAAAATTATTCAAGAGCATATTGGGGAATAATTAAAAGGTTGCCAGCGCATCGACTATCCGATACGATGGCAACCTTTTTCACTTGATCATTTCCGGTTTGCTTTCGGCAATTGATGGACGACAGAATAAACGTGGGAAAGATGTGTCTAGAGATGACTTTGTCATTTCTGGACACATCTTTTTCGGTCATCTTGTTGTACATCATTGTCTGTCGCGTACCTCCAATGATCAAGTGAAAAATACTATTTCTTGAGAAGAAGGGAACAGATTTCTTTGTGTATAGTGAGTAAGTTCCCGAAGATGAAATTTCGGGAACTATAGCACGTTGAACACAGTATTTGCTTCTTAAATCCTCGTAAAGTTAATAAAAAGTTACACCTGATTAGAGATGTACCACTTCCGCCATGCTATTTTCCAGTGATCACCAATAAATCCCACCTTACCGCCAACACATTTAACAATGTGGTAACGCCAAAATGGGCGAATTACAACGTTAATGTTAAGATTTTTAAAAGGTAGAAAAGCCCAATCCATCCGTATTTCCAGAGAGGAATTAGGCTTATGATCTTCCACAATCTCGCCCGATTGTGGAAGTTCGTTATTGAACTAAAGCACCCGATAGTCTATTTCGCCAGTGCCATCACATCTATCACATTGCCCACCATATCTTCAAAATCGTAACCACTACCATTACAACTTGGACATTTTTTTTCAATTTTAACTTCCATAATCCCTAACCCTTTCTTAATTTATCTTCTTTTTCATATTGTTTTTCTTCCCATTTATCATAATCCTTGTTAAATCGGTCAAGATTGCCGCCGTCTTTTTCGAAATATTCTTGGAGATCTGGCATTGAATCGTAATCCCAATTACCTTCTTTATCGTCTGGATGATTGGTGTAATCATTTGGATCGTCTAACATAATGATTTCTTCCCCCTTCATTTTTGCTGAGATTGGTATAACATATATATCTTAACTGGATATAATTGCATGTTCAAGTTCCTCTAATACAAGAAAATTATACTATTATCATTCCTAAAATTCACACTTTTCCCCTTTACTATGTCTATAGCAATTTCTCTAAGCGAGTTTTCTTTTCTATATTTTCCGATTTCTTGTTCAACTAAACTGCTCCGTTAGTTCAATAAGAAAAAAGAGAAGTAGCTCAATGATCTTCAAGTAAAGCTACCCGTTAGTTGAATAACAAGTTTATTTTAATAATTATCAAGTCCTATCTTTCTTTAACAGTTGGATAATTTCCTTATTTTGCTCAACCTGATTTTCGCTATTTTTTTTAATCTGATAAATCCATATTGATAGAAAGACCAATAACACGGGTACTGCAATAGTAATCAATAAAGAAAAAATACCTAACATACTTGCTGCATACATAAATGTCACCTCCAATAAATTTTACCATAACAATTTGATTCCAATTTCTTGTTCAACTAAACTGCCCCGTTAGTTCGATAAGCCTTCCTCAATTAAATGGCCCGATTGCAGCACAAAGTTGTAAACAATCGCGCCCGATTATCGAAGAACGACACTTAAAATTATTTGTAAAATCCCTGCAATAACTAATATCCACATAACTTCTATTCGCATGAATGAATTATATGAACTACGTTTTTTTGTAACTGCTATATCATGTGCAACTTTCAAATTGATTGGTAAAAAGTATAAAGAAAAAATTATAGCAACTGAAAATGAAATACATAAATTAACTAGGAATTGACTAGTTGTTAAACTAGCCACAGCACTGCCAATGATAAATACTGGGACGCCAGCCCAAATAAAAAAAGTTATAGCCAACAAACCAAATGCGATTATAACAAACATAAATTCTCTTTTAAGCACGTTTAAATAACTATTGTAGTAATACCCCACGTTACCCCTCCACTAGTTCATTCAGTAAGTTGGCCTGATTGCAACACAAAGTTGTATAACAATCGCGCCCATTTGTGGCACCTATATTAACCTAATTATTGTTCGCTCTTTTTCTCTATTTTTTTTGCCTGGTACCCTAAAAGAACCCCAATCAATAATGTAAACAAGTAATTGCCATCAAATTCTTTTGTAAATAAACTTATAGCCAACCAAGCAACGAGTATCCCCGCTATTAATGAAAACATGGTTTTAGACATAGTGATACCACTTTTCTAAATGCAAAATATTGATAGTGAGATGATTTATTTTACTGTCCAGAAAGAATAGTATAATGCCACAAAATGGCCCGATTGCAGTAAACTGTGTTTTTTTGAAACTAATCAAAATTGTAAAACAAGTATAACACTTTTATATTCAAAAAAATGATTTCTTCTCTTTGGTCATCTAGAAGGTTTGAAATGGTAAACAGTTTATCATTCCGTGGTGAAAAGTAGGTCAAGAATTGTACATTTCATTTGCTGTAATAAACATTTCCTTAAATAACAATTGAAAAAGCCATTAATCAAAACGACAGCGGCCAAAATTGTATCTTTGGCCGCTTTTACGTAGTTAGAATTCCTCTGTTCCCTTATTCTCAAAAAGCATTAGCACTTTGAGTTGCATTTCCTTTGGAGAGCTACGAATGAACGACAGCCAATCGATTACCGAAAAAATAGGGAGGAATGCGAATACGTCACATTCCTCCCTACTTAAAATATGGTCATTGTACAGCATTTATTCAATCCAATGCGTTCCAAAGTAATAAAACATAAAAGCATCATCATCAAACAAAGTTGTTTATTGTTAAGCAGAACACGAACAGCTTCCACCTGTACCACAACCACTATCGCCACAAGAAGACCCCGAAAAGAATGCACTTTCGGCAGGTACCTTCACCGTATCCGACACTGATTTCGCAACAATCGAACCTATTTGATCGAATAAATATTGGACATCATTTTCTGCCAATCGAAGTGCAGCAACCTGTTCGTTCATGTCGAGATCACGTTTTTGGACACGAATGCTTTTCATTACTATATTATAATCCGGATGGTATCTTCCGAATCGCTGAACTTCCTCATATCGTTCCTTCATCACTGTAAACGTCTGTATCTCTGCGACTAGTGCAGTATCTGAATAGACATCATCATAAGCCTTGCGGTACTCTGCTACCACTTCTGAAGTTAGCAACATCTCTGCCAGCCCTTCAGCCTGCTCAATGATGGTCATCCACTCGTCGGTCATTAGCATCTAATGATCCCTCCCATCACTGCCTATCATAACAGATTGGCAAGCTGTGATGCACCTTTGGAGGATTAATTTCAATCAATTGCGCCTTGGCGAAATTGCGTCCAGATTTTTTTCGAGCTTGCTCGAAAAGCTCCCTTGAAAAATCTGTGACATCCGCCGGAGGCTTAACTTAATTCAGCTTGGGTTTGAAGCCCACTGAATTCGAAGAAGACTGCACATTCATCCCGCAAATTTTAGTAAAGGGGTACTTCTGCTGAATTCAGTTAAAATCTAAAAAAGTTTTCTCAAAAAGGGCGAGCTTAGCTTCTTCAAAATCTGAAAATGGCAGCAGTCCATCCGCCGTATGCTGCGTTTTTTCATGTCCCTTCCCCGCAATGAGTACAGTATCGCCAGGTGCTGCACTAAAAATCGCCTTGCGAATCGCATGTTTTCGATCGAGCATTACTTCAACAGCAGAACAATCACCTCCGAACCCCTCCAATATATCTGTAATAATCGCAAGCGGGTCTTCATTTCTTGGATTATCGGATGTCACAATCACATTCGCCGAATAAAGGACGGCAAGCTCCCCCATCTTCGCCCTCTTCCCTTTATCACGCTCACCACCACAGCCAAACACCGTTATCAGTTTACCGTAACAAGATGTCGAAAGAGTGCATAACACCGCTTGGAGCGCATCAGGGGTATGCGCATAGTCGATATAAACCTTCACGCCATCCCGTTCCAATTGCTGTAATCTCCCCTCAGGAAGTTGCAGCTGCTGACAATGCTGGATAATATCCTCCAACCTGTATCCAAGTACATGTAGTGCACTAATTGCCGCGAGTGCATTCATATAATTATAGTGCCCCCGAATCTCGAAATATTTATACAAATCAGGCACACAAATATCTGACAATGGAGTCATCCCAAATGAAACAACCGGAATTGTCACGTCCTGCATCATTTGCAGGCATTGTTCATCTTCCTGATTGACAATCATCGTTGCCACCATCTGGCTAAGTTGCTTTTTCGCCTGTATATAAGCAAGCTTTCCACCATGTTCTTCATAATGATCCGTACCGATATTCAGCAAAATACCGATATCAATTTCACAATATGCCAAGCGTTTAGTTACCAATCCAAGTGATGAAGCCTCTAGTACAATATGGGTAATCCCTGCCTTTTCACATTTTTTTAATAAAGGATGGAGGTATTCAGCAGGTAACGTCGTCATTTTGGGGCTGTCGATTTCTTGTTTTACACCATCCATAAAAACGCCCGTCGTTCCGATAACCGCCGGACGATTGCCAAGACACTTCAATAATTGACCGATAAAATGGGTCACTGTCGTTTTGCCATTCGTTCCAGTGACTGCAATAACTTTCATACGCCTAGCCGGGTAACCAGCAAGACGTGCGCTCGCATGAGCTATGAACAACTTACAATCCGGTACAATGACAACTGGCACATCGAGCGATAGTTCAGTCAAATCCGTTCGATCAATAACAATCGCAGCAGCCCCTTGCCCAACTGCCTGCCGAATATGAAGTGCTCCGTCATCGCGCCCTCCTTTTCTAGCTACGAAAACGAATCCCTTTTTCATGCGTGATGAATTTTCGGTAATCCCCGTGACTTCCGTTCTAATATCGCCTCCACTTATCGTGCAAGGCCAGTCTTTTAAAAGCTCCGTTAAAAGCAGCACCACTCTCCCCTTCCCGAACATTTTCTACGCCTGCGAATATATTGAGAGCGAACATACTTTATCGTATGAAGAAAGCGCAATGAACGACACGAAGAAAGTTGGGAGCCTTTATGATTATCCAGAAATTCGGTGGAGTTGCGATGAAAGATGAAATGATGAGATTGAATTGCATAGACCATATAAAAAAAGGACTCCAGGAGTTTGGCGAAGTTATCATTGTTGTATCCGCGATTGGTCGCTACGGTGATCCATATTCAACGGACAGCCTATTACAACTTACAGACGCCTTCTCATCCTCTCCAGCAGCAAGCGACCTTGTAGCGTCTTGTGGGGAACTAATTGCGGCAGCAGTATTATCTGCAGAATTAGCACAGGCGGGTGTCACAAATACCATCCTACATGGCGTCAGGGCGGGGATATGGACGGCTGGAGATTTTGGGGATGGTACCATTAGTCATATCGACACTTCCTCAATCGTTGAAAACCTTAGTCAGACTCGCTGTATCATCATTCCGGGCTTTCAAGGCATGGACAAAGAAGGCCGTATCATGACACTTGGCCGTGGAGGCAGTGACTTGACAGCTATCGCACTAGCCGGAGCACTCCACGCCTCACACGTTGAGTTTTTCAAGGATGTACCAGGCGTCATGACCCATGACCCACGTGAAGTCGAAAGTTATCACAAACTAGATCACTTAACAATGGATGAATTTCTCGTGCTTCTCGACTGTGACAGACCGATTATCCAAAAGCGTGCTGCACTTCATGCTATAAAAACAGCGACACCTCTTTATATACGAGGTATCGCTAGTTTAGAGTCAGGAACATGGGTTACACCTTAGGCAGCGAGGTAATTTACCGCTGCCTTTTTTCAACTGTCGACATCCGAACGAAATTCTGTGTGTAGTACTCGCTATATACGCCCGTCCCGAGATGCGTGAAATCCTTATCGAGCAAAACATCACGGTGCGCAGAAGAATTGAGCCACCCATGTACAGCTTCTATTGCATCTACATAATTAGCAGCGATATTCTCCCCCGCTTTGCGATGCTCAATTTTGGCCTCTTTTAACCGATCGGCAAGATTACCTGTCTTAGCAGATTCATGCGACAAATAATTTTGTAGGGCCATATCTTCACTATGTTTTCGAGCTACCTCACCTAAATAATAATCGCTAAACACTTCATCCACTTCATGTTTTTTCCGATATATATTCGTTAATTCAAAAATTTGGCGTTCCATTGCGCGGTCTACCTCCATCTGCATATTCGATGAAGGGCGGCGTGGAGTGACAATTTCACCCATATAGGACATATCATAAGGCTGATGAAGAACAAGTGTCATTGGGTCGATGAAACGCACTGCTTCAAGTATTTCATCGACACTATCTATATACAATTGCGCATAGACACCTTCATATTCAATGAGCAGTCGAGTTTTCACATCATCACCATTCAATGAAAATGTGTAAATGTTGTCATCTATTTCTGTAACCACTTCTGTTTCCACAATTGTCACGCGGTAAATATCTTGTGATTCCTGGCCGATTACAAAAGGAGCGACATCGGAAGAGTCATCGGCCGTATACACTTGGTTCACACGGCCATCGACTACCCCAGCCATAAATTGTTGATTTCGATTATAAATCCACCAGTCATAGCCATATTCAGATGGCTCAACCCGGTCCGGTTTACCCATTTCACTAATAAGTTTCTCTGTTGATTGCCCAATAAATAAGGATAAGCCAGCATCTGGTCTCTCTGCACGTTCTGGTAGTAAGCCATCATTAGTACCTGGTACTGGTATGGCTACGCCATGCTTCACTGGCGATTCCAATGGTTTATTTTCCTTTACTCGATTATCCATGATATAAAAAAGCGCTAACACAACAATTAGTAAAAGCGCTATTTTCCAAAGTACTTTCATTTTTTTGCACCACTTTCAACAATACATAGTTTAATTCATTCGTCGCTCGATTATGCTCAAAATGATACCTTCTTTTATTATACTTCGTCAAAGGGATAAAGATGTTGAGCTTTGACTTACTTCTAACCAAAAATCAAATGATGACACAATGTTGTCATTGCAACTACTGGCGATTTGTTCTATTATAAATAGGTATAGGGAATTGGCTGAACGATATATAAGGAGGATACGAACTATGTATATTGAAGATACAGGCATCGAAAATATTGTTGCCGACCTGGCAATCGTTGATGACATTATGCTAAAACACAATCTGATCCGTGGAGGTCAGTGGGACTACGAAAGAGCAACATTTGATAAAAAATATGTAATTAAAGAAGGTACATATTATTTACGTGTCTTCAGTTACACAATCGATGGTAACGTTGATTCACGTCACGCTGACATGATCCTTAAAAAGCCAGTCATTGGCAAGCATTACTATCCACACGGTGTAGAATACGGCGAAGACGAATATTTCCCTGAAAGTCTTGTCAAAGATTGTGTTGCAACTTTAAAAGCTGTACACGCTGAGTTACTACCCCATAACCTGAAAAAATGAGTGATGAGCGACATGCCGAAGACTTTATTGTCTTCGGTTTTTTTATTTTCATTCAGCGGATGTTCCGCTGAATGAAAATAAAGTCCCCCCAGATATCACAGGTATGAGATGAGTCAATGATACCGTGGTGTAATTGATTTGGTTCCATCAGCGGATTTAAATCAATTGAACTAATGAAACGCCTCTAAATTGGGTATGATTGTACTAGATATGTCGGATATATTGGGGGAATAACTGTTGGCAAAATGGCTTACAAAACGTAATTTCATCTTAACAATAGGTATAATCATGGCGATTCTAATTGCCATTTTTATTATCCCTGTTTCACTTCCCCTCATTTCCGCACTCCTAATGGCCATACTCATGAATCCACTTGTTACGTTTACACAAAAGAAATGGAAGTGGAATCGAAAAATCGCAGTTACTTCTGTCTTTATTTTTATTTTAACAGCTTTTGGTCTCCTCCTTTATTACACGGTTACACAACTCATCGGCAAAATGATTAAGGTGACAAAGATGGCACCTGATTATTTAAATTCACTAGCAGGGCTATGGATAGATAGTCAAAGCAAATTATTTCAATTTACATCTATATTTCCCGACGAAGTCATCAAGCCTATCCGAAAAGAGTTCAAGGACATCTTTGAGTCCATGCGGGAATCAATACTAAATTTACTCAATTACGATAAAATGCTCATGCTCCTAACTGAAATCCCAAACTTCCTGGTCAGCTTTATCGTTTTTTTAGTTGCCTTGTTCCTTCTTATGCTCGAACTTCCTGAATTAAAAAAAATGCTATTCAGGCATTTAACAACCTCAACTGCTGAAAAAGTTCGCTATATGATTAGCAAACTCAACTCTGTCATCTTGGGTTTCTTGAAGGCTCAGCTACTCGTTAGCTTCATCATCCTCATCGTGACATTCATCGGGCTACTGCTCATTGTACCGAAATACGCCGTTATTATGGCGCTTGTCATTTGGTTTATCGACATTATCCCAATTCTCGGCTCCATCATCATTCTAGCTCCTTGGGCGGTTTATTTATACATTAGTGGGGATGTCAGTACCGCAACAAAGTTAACGATTCTCGCCATTATTTTACTCATCATTCGTCGAACTGTCGAACCAAAAGTAATGGGCTCCCAAATCGGACTGTCTCCGCTACCAACACTCATTACGATGTTCATAGGGTTAAAACTATTAGGCATTTTCGGCTTATTTATCGGTCCCTTTATCATGATTCTACTGATGACTGCACGTGAAGCCGGGATGATTAAAATGAACTTTAGAATTTAATAATACTCACAATCACTACGTGTATAGTTGATTTTGGCTCCCTTTGGATTGAACATCTTCTATGCAATGACCGTGTTGTTTTGATATGTAGGTATGCGACAGGCAACTATTCATAACAAGATTACCGAAAAAAGCATGGCTAGGAATGACGAAGTCATTTTTAGCCATGCTTGCTCCTTGGTAATTATGTCGTGAATATTTCTCCGAAAGCGAACCGAAAATGATCCAGTGAAAATGGATGTATCCTAACTGCATGTTTTATTTATAGACCGAAGATTGCCTTGAATACTGATGTTGTCTCTCCGCCTGAATAAATAACATACAGAAGCAAATAGACCGCAACACCTGTAATCGCTGTAAAGAACCAAATGACACTTGCAGTTGGCCCCACTTTTCGGTGTTTCACCAGATTATTTTTCAAGCCCCAAGAAATCATCATAGCTCCTAGCACCGCACCCGTTGTCGCTAAAATAATATGAAAGACAAGGAAAATCGTATAATAGATTTTCAAATGATCGGGACCTGCAAATGCAGTATTACCGACCAGGATGCTTCTAGACATATAGATAATCAAAAAAAGAACCGCAGAAACTGCCGCTGCTAACATCATTTTCTTATGCGCTTCTATTTTCTTTTTTCGAATAAGCCCCCATCCAACTGCTACGAAAACAGCAGAAAGGACAATCAAAAACGTACTAATCGTAGGCAGTAATGGCACAGTCATTTGTTCCGTTCCCCTTTTCTTACAAGCACTTATCTGTAATTTAGTGCTGTTGCATCGCTAATCGTTGTTGTTCAAGATCTGATAACGCTTTTTTTGTAATTTCCTCCGCATTATCTTGCTCTTCCTTATACCACTTTATAAAAATGCTACCAAGAACAACTACATAAATAATTTCTTGGATAACCTTCATAAGAATGCCCCCAAGTTGCTGGTCAGTCAATGTAGCCATATTCGTAAACATCTCAGGACCTGAAAGACCTAACCCCGAAAGTCCAGCTAGCGTACCCGCTGGCACACATAACGCCATCGCTTTAAGCCATGATTCCCCACTTTGATAGGTTTCATAGACAGGTACGTCTACAAAGATAATCAACGAACAGGCTGGCGTAATTAAAATAGCACTTAAAATAATATAACCAATTTTTTTCAATCCATGAAGCTGTGGTTGGCCCTTTAACGTATTCATAACAGGCCACCAAAATAGCATCGCTGCCAAAAACAATGTAATCGTAAAGGCGGTGTGTAATGGGGCGCTTAGTTTTACATTATCCAAAATAATTGGAATGTGATAAATCGAAAACATACCAACGAATAGAATAATGCTAATAATAGGTTTTGTGAAAGTACTAATAAGGTTGGCAAGTAATTTCACATCAAATACTTTTTTCCACATCCAGTTAGGAATCCCGATAATTAATAACGGAGCAACTAATAGTAACAGCAAAGCCATCTGCACCATATGCATCGTAAATAAAATATGTCCTAATAAATCGACTGGTGATCCTTTAACGATATACAGTAAGACCATTGATAAGAGAAAGGCCACAAGTTGTTTGCGTGTAAGTGATTCAGTCCCTTCAAATCGATGGCGCATTTTTGTCGCGAGAAATAAATACAATGCGATGCCCAATATGATAATAAGTAAAAACCATGGGCTCCACAGTGCACGAAATCCAAATATGCTTAAAGGCATCATTGCAATTACTCCTTCCATAAACTCTATCTCCATTATAAAACGAATAGCGTTGTAACTCAATGTACGAACTATGACATTTACTACATCAATTACGCCTTGGCGTAATTGCGTCCAGATTTTTTCGAGCACGCTCGAAAAGCTCCTTTGAAAATCTGTGACATCCGCGGGCTGACAGGATGTCGGTCATGCAACCGTTGCCACAGGACGTGGCGCACTTGGGTTGCCTTCCTTTAATTTGAATCAGAGGGAGTTCGAACTCCCTCTGATTCAAATTAAAAAACAGGAAAAGCCTGTAGAAGATAAAATCTTCACAGGCTTTTGCGACTGTTAATTACCACCAAACAATTGTGGAGAATGTTAACACAACTGTGAACGCAAGCAAGGCACCCGTAAACATAAACATTTGGGGAACGCCATGACCTTTTTCGTTCATATGCATGAAGTAATATAATTGTAATGCGATTTGAACTGCAGCAAATAGTAAGAGTGTCGGGATAATGAAGAATTTCGTGAATCCTTCAACTCCGACTTCAAAAGCTGTAACCATTGTAAATGAGATAAGAGTCAGGAAGATCATAAGAGAAAACATCATAATCTGATTACGCATCGCGCTCTTTGCACGTTTACGTCCTAACTCAAATTCAGCCGGTGACTTTTTATAAACTTGAATGTCCGCCATATTAACCTATCACTCCCATCAAATAGACTACAGTGAAGATGAATACCCAAACAACGTCGATGAAGTGCCAGTACAATGAGAAAGTATAGTACTTCGTCGCGTTATACAAATTCAATCCACGCTTCGCGTTACGGAAAATCAGTAGCGTAATCCATACAAGCCCGATTGCTACGTGGAAGCCGTGAGTCCCGACAAGTGTATAGAATGCAGAACTGAATGCACTGTTATCGAAAGTAAAACCAAGACCAACATAATGTACGAACTCATACACTTCAAGCATCAAGAACCCTAATCCAAGTAGTGCAGTAATAGCAAGCCATAACTGCATTTTCTTGAAATCGTAGTTCTTCATATGATACATCGCATAAACACTTGTCAAAGAAGATGTTAAAAGAAGCATCGTCATAACCAATACAAGTGGTAATTCAAAAAGTTCTTCTGTTGAAAATTCAAAACCACTTGGTCCTTTATTTTTCAATGCCAAGTATGTTGCAAACAGTGTAGCGAATAGGATTGTCTCTCCACCAAGGAAAAGCCAGAAACCAACAAACTTATTCTTTGCTTCCAAAGTTGCTTTTTCCGGGTGTTCCGGCCACGTCTCAGGGGTGAATTTTTTATTCAAATCCATTAGTTTTGACCCCCTTCACGTTTTAAATCCTTCAAAATATCTTCTTTCTTAACATGGTAACCCAAGTCGTCCTTCACAGAACGAAGTGACATTGCGATGAACGTCCAAAGTAAACCAATGATAAGAACTGGTAGACCCCATGCATATTCCGTACGGAACATTGCACCAAATCCAGCGATGAATAACCCAGAGCTCATGAAAAATGGAATAATTGAGCCATGTGGCATGTGAATGTCTGAGACAGGCTCTGCCGGTGTAATGCCTGATTTATTGCCTTCCATTTTCTCAATCCAATACGTATCAAGTCCACGTACCAATGGCGTTTGAGCAAAGTTATAAAACGGAGGTGGTGATGAAATTGCCCATTCAAGCGTACGTCCATCTCCCCATGGGTCATTACCAACACGTACATTTTTCTTCGTTGTAATAATGATGTTTATAACAAGTGTAATGACACCAATCGCCATGAATAGCGCCCCAGCAGAACTGATCGCGTTAGATAAGTTCCAGCCTTGGCCGTCCATATATGTCCAAACACGGCGTGGCATACCCCATAGTCCTAACCAGTGCTGGATTAGGAATGTCATATGGAAACCAATGAAAAAGAACCAGAACTCAATTTTACCTAATTTATCACTTAGCATTGTTCCAAACATTTTTGGCCACCACAAATGAACACCTGCCAAAATACCAAGGACAACTCCACCAACAATTACATAGTGGAAGTGGGCTACGATAAAGTACGTATCATGTAACTGATAGTCAAGAGGTGCTGCTCCTGCCTGAACACCTGTTACTCCACCCATAACGAATGATGGAATAAAACCAAGTGCATAAAGCATTGGCGTTGTAACCTTGATACTACCGCCCCATATGGTGAGCAACCAGTTAAAGATTTTCACACCTGTTGGAATGGCGATGGTCATTGTAGCTACCGAGAAGATTGCATTTGCTGTTGGCCCAAGACCAACTGTAAACATATGGTGAGCCCAAACCATGAATCCAAGGAAACCAATTAACACAGTGGCAAATACCATTGCCGAATAACCGAATAGACGTTTTCTTGAGAAGATAGAGAAAATCTCTGAGAAAATACCGAAAGCCGGTAAAATTAAGATATATACTTCAGGGTGACCAAATATCCAGAAGATATGCTCCCAAATAATTGTGTTACCGCCCATCGTATGGTCAAAGAAGTTACCGCCAAACATTCTATCGAATGTCAGGAAGAATAGTCCAACCGTAAGTGGTGGGAATGCAAATAAAATCATTGCTGACGCAACGAACGTAGTCCATGTAAAGAGTGGCATACGCATGTACGTCATCCCTGGAGCACGCATATTAATAATTGTGACGAGGAAGTTAATCCCCCCCATTAACGTACCACCACCGGCTATTTGTAAACCAATAGCATAAAAATCAACGCCATGGCCTTCAGATGCGAGAGACAGTGAAGCGTAAGATGTCCAACCTGCATCAGGAATCTGTCCGAAGAACCATGAAACGTTCAAGAACAATCCACCGAAGATGAACATCCAAAAACCTAATGAGTTAAGGAATGGAAATGCTACGTCACGCGCTCCAATTTGGAGTGGCATGACAACGTTCATAAATCCGATTAATATTGGCATGGCTGCTAGGAATATCATCGTTGTTCCATGCATGGTAATAACTTCATTAAAAAGTCCTGCACTGATAAAATCATTGTTTGGCTTTAAAAGTTGGATACGAATGATCATGGCTTCAATACCGCCGACTATGAAGAAGAATCCTCCACCAAGGAGATAAAGGATACCAATCTTCTTGTGGTCAACCGTCGTCATCCAGTCCCATAACGTTGCGCCAAAGCTTTTCTTTTGAGCAACTGAACTCAATTTGTTTACCTCCCCTTCAAAATCATGTTAACAACAGTAATAATTATTGTTCAACTTTTAGCCCCATGAGATACGTTGCAAGTGCATCGAGTTCCTCAGTGGAGAATTGCTCGCCATAATTTGATGGCATTGTGTTACCTGGTTTATATTTCTGAGTATCGGAAATCCAGTTTATTAATTCTTCTTTATTATGTTCCATGAAGCCAGCGACGCGATTACGGTCACCGAATGATGCTAAGTTTGGTCCAAGTGCGCCAGTTTCACCAACTGCAGAAGTTGCATGACATCCGATACAGCTTTGTTGGAATAGCTCTTCACCTTGTGTAGTAGCTGCATCCGCAACACGATTATCCGTAGCTTGCATAGCCGTTACCCACTTATCAAATTCTGGACGCGGCATTGATTTCACTTTGAAGTCCATCAGTGCATGCGATGGGCCACAAAGCTCAGCACATTTACCGTAGAACACACCATCTTTTAGATCCTTTGATTCTTTTTCAAAGACGAGATAAAACTTATTCACGTTCTCAACGTTATTATCCATCTTACCGCCTACTGCCGGAATCCAGAATGAGTGTTTTACATCTGCTGAGAGCAGGTTAAAGTATACTTTTTCATCCATTGGCACAACTAATTCTTGTGCAGTAACAATTCCAAGACTTGGGTATTCAAATTCCCACCAGTAAAGCTTAGCTGTTACATCAACGACGAGGTTCTCTGCATTACCGTCCTCATCAACAGCCTCCATTGCCGCCACATCACCAAACTTATATGCGTAATAAACGGTTGGAACCGCAAGAATTATAACGAGTACAATTGGAATAATTGTCCATACTAATTCCAATGCATGACTTCCCTCTACTTGTTCAGGAATATGTTTTTCACCTAGCTTTGAACGTCTAAAACGAACAATTGCAATAACGTAGATGAGTACTACTACAAGGATTACCACAGACATGATTATTACCGTTAACATCAATAAATTAAATTGATCCTGTCCGACTTGACCAGCCGGAAGAAGCGTAGATAGCTCTTCTTGACCACACCCTGCCAAGAACACGGTAAGAGCTGTCAATAAAGAAAAGAGACGCCACTTTTTGAGTCCTTTCATCATAGCTTAATGATACCTCTCTTTCTAAAAATTGTTTTTCTATTACTGAGGACTGTTGACCTCTCTATATGAATTCCTATCAAAAGAAAGAATTCCAGATGTTAGATGAAAATCGAAAAAATAATCATGGCGACAAAAAGGATTGTCATGTAATTCAGCGAATAGATGAACATCCTAGACGCCCACTTGAGATCGTCCTTCGCTTTAAAGCCCCTTAGTGCTAAATAAAGCCATCCTAAATTTAACGCGGTGGCCAGTACGAGAAAGCCAATCCCGAGCTCTGTCAGCAGAAATGGTAATGGGAATAAAAACAATACCCACGCTAACATAGATTTTTTCGTCCTTGCAAAGCCTTTAACAACAGGCAACATCGGGATATTCACCGCACGGTATTCTTCTGTCCGACGCATTGCAAGTGCATAAAAATGTGGAGGCTGCCAAATGAACATGATTAAAAATAATGCCCATGCACCTGCGCCAAGTGCCGGTTCTACAGCTGCCCAACCAATTAAAGGTGGTATAGCCCCCGAAATACTACCGACGATGGTATTGCTAACATGTCTCCGCTTCGACCACATCGAATAGAGTACAACATAACTAAAAATACCTACAAGCCCCCAAAGAGCGGCTGCCGGTGATGCAGCAAACAACATTATTTCTCCAACTACGATAAATGTGAACGCGAGCGCCCACACAGAAGAGGCCTTGAAACGTCCCGTAACTGTTGGTCTAGACTTTGTCCTTGTCATGATTGGATCGATATCCCGATCAATCAAGTTATTAAGCGCAGCAGAACCGGCAATAATTAAACCCGATCCACCAAGAGCAAATACAAGTAAATCTATATGGTGGAGAAAGTTTCTACCAGTGAATTGAAATGCTAAAAACAGCCCAGTAAATGTCGTAATCATGTTAGAATTGACAATCCCGATTTTAATCAATGCCAAAAAGTCCTTTAAAACAGACGTCGTGGCAATATTCGACTCAGTTGCAGAAATAGTTTTATTGTTCGACATAGTTCCCCTCCTTTCAAAGGTGTTAGTAAACACTGCTTTAACTAACTATATCGAAACTTAGGTACTTTTTCTATAGCTAAAACAAACTCTTGCTCTACTCCTACAGAATATCTACATAAGTATTCCTGTACTCTACCTATAGTAAATCATTTCTACATACCTTTTGTGAAGTAAAAACGTCTTTTTTATGAACAATTTGTGAAAAGGGCGACTACCGACCTATTTTTAATCACTTGTCATTGTTTTTCCGTACTATTTTCGTTATCATCAGAAAAGCAGGGACCTTTTGTACAATGGTCAACAATTATAAAGAAGGTGTTTTTCTTTTGCGATACAATAAGTATTTAAAATGGTTTGCTGTTGCTTCAACAATCGGTATGCTCCTCATTCTACTAGGCGGAGCACTCGTTACAAAGACCGATAGCGGTATGGGCTGCGGTAGGCATTGGCCCGGTTGTAATGGACAACTTATTCCTGATGAAATTACTGCCGAAGTACTCATCGAATTTTCACATCGACTCGTTACAGGTGCCGTCGGAATATTTATCGTCATTTTAGCCGTCTGGTCTTGGAAAGCAATGGGACATATTCGAGAAACTAAATTTTTGGCCTCCATGGCTGTGTTTTTCCTCGTTCTACAAGCATTAATTGGAGCTGCCCAAGTATTATGGGGACAAGGCGATTTCATACTCGCATTACATTTTGGTATTTCGCTCATTTCCTTTGCCTCAGTTCTTTTACTAACACTTCTTATTTTCGAGGTAGACCAAAAATTCGATGCGGATACGTTGCGTATCGGCACGAAAATGAAGTGGCATACGATTGGCGTATCCGTGTATTCCTATATAGTTGTTTATACAGGTGCACTTGTCCGCCATACGGAATCTGGATTGGCGTGTGGAGAATGGCCACTTTGTCGAAATGATGTCTTTGAACTCCCAAGAAATCTTTTTGAGTGGGTACAGATGGGTCATCGAGTCGCAGCAGCAATTATCATCATTTGGTTAGCTATCATTATGGTACACGCTATTCGCAATTACAAAGACCAACGCATCATCTATTGGGGTTGGATCATCGCCTTCATCATTGTAGCTCTTCAAGCTACAACTGGGATGCTAGTCGTACTGACGAAGCTAAATCTTTATATCGCTTTACTTCATTCTTTATTCATAACGTTATTATTCGGCTTACTAACGTATATGATTTTACTCGTTTCACGCAGCACATTAAAAAAATAATGCGACAGTCTTTTGTTATTACCTACCAGCGTTGACTGCTACGATAAGAAAAAAGCACTTGGAAATTATCCAAGTGCTTTTTGCGTCTATTAATGTTCTAATTCTATGAGCAAATCACCAGTTGCAATCGATTCTCCTGCTGAAACATAAATATCTTTTACAGTGCCGTCATATGGCGCTTGTATTGTTGTTTCCATTTTCATAGCTTCTGTTATAAGGAGATGTTCCCCCTTCTTCACTTTGGCTCCTTTGGAAACTGCCACTTTCAGCACCGTTCCTGGCATCGTCGCCGCAATATGCGCTTCGTTTGACGTATCTGCCTTCTGTTTACGAATTGTAACAGATTCCACACTCATATCTTCAATGATTACTTCACGGGGTTGACCGTTCATTTCGAAATATAGAACCCTTGTCGCATCGGATTGTGGCTCGCCGATTGATACGAGCTTAACCATCAATGTTTTACCTTTTTCAATTTCTACTTCAATTTCTTCGCCAAGACGCATGCCATATAAGAATTCCGGTGTATTGATGACAGATACATCACCAAATAGATTATTCGTTTGCGAATATTCGTCGAACACCTTCGGATAAAGCGCATAAGAAAGAACTTCATGACTTGTCACAGGTCGTCCTAATTTCTCATTCAATTCATCTCTTAATTTTTCGAAATTGACATCTTCTAGTAATTCACCAGGGCGTACTGTTATTGCTTCACGCTCTTTCAAAATGACCTTTTGAAGCTCTTCTGGGAATCCGCCATAAGGTTGACCAATATACCCTTCGAAAAATTCAATAACGGATTCTGGGAAATCGATTGTCTTCCCACGAACAAGTACTGATTTTTCATCCAAATCATTTTGTACCATGAACAATGCCATATCGCCGACTACTTTCGAAGATGGCGTTACTTTTACAACATCTCCAAATAATAGGTTGACACGGGAATACATATCCTTCACGTCTTCCCAACGCTCGCCTAACCCAACAGCTTTCGCTTGCTGCTGTAAGTTAGAATATTGACCACCCGGCATTTCATGGACATAAATTTCCGAATGCGGACTCATCATGCCACTTTCAAAGGGTTGGTAATATTTCCGAACATCTTCCCAGTAGTAAGATAAGTCTTCAAGTGACTTGACATTACCACGGACATTACGTTTACCGCCCTGTAGCGCGTAATGCAGAGAGCCTGCTGATGGTTGTGAAGTCAGACCCGCCATTGCCCCAAGAGCCGTATCAACGATATCCACACCTGCCTCAATCGCTTTAGCATACATGTAAATACCGTTACCACTTGTATCATGTGAATGTAGATGGATTGGCAAATCTACTGTCGCTTTCAGCTCTGAAATAAGTCGGTAAGCAGCTTCAGGCTTCAACAATCCAGCCATATCTTTAATCGCTAAAATATGAGCGCCGGCTGCCTCTAACTCTTTCGCCATCTCTTTATAATAATTAACCGTATATTTCGCACGTGAGTCATCTAGGATATCCCCAGCGTAACAAATTGCTGCCTCTGCAACTTTCCCTGCATCACGTGTTGCATCAATCGCGACTTCCATTCCTTTGATCCAGTTCAAGCTATCGAAAATTCGGAAAACGTCAATTCCCGCATCAGCTGACTTTTTGACAAACTCACGAATGACATTGTCAGGATAATTTGTATATCCAACAGCATTAGCACCACGGAACAGCATTTGGAACAACACATTTGGAATTTGTTCACGTAGCTTCAACAGCCTATCCCATGGACTTTCTTTCAAGAACCTATAAGATACATCAAACGTTGCGCCGCCCCACATTTCATACGAAAATAAGTCTGGCATTAGTCTTGCAGATTCAGATGCAATCGCAGTAATATCGGAAGTTCTGACACGCGTCGCCAACAGTGATTGGTGCGCATCCCGGAATGTTGTATCCGTCAGCAGCACATCATCTTGCTCTTTAATCCACTTAACAAGCCCTTCAGCGCCACGCTCATCCAAAATTTGCTTCGTTCCCGGTGTAGGTGCTGCTAGCAAATCTACTACCGGCTTTCGAACAGGATGAAACACAGGCTTCGATTGCTTTTCAAGTCCCGGGAATCCATTAATCGTGACATTCCCAATATAATTCAGCATTTTCGTTCCGCGGTCTTTACGATTTGGGAACAGGAATAATTCAGGAGTCGAATCAATAAAACTCGTATTATAATTACCTGTTAGGAAGTTGTTATGCTTCACTACATTTTCAAGGAATGGAATATTCGTTTTAATACCACGTATTCTGAATTCCTGTAAATTTCTGTCCATTTTAGATGCAGCTTCTCGGAAAGTCATGCCCCATGTCGATACTTTTACTAACAAAGAATCATAGTACGGTGTAATAACAGCACCTTGGAAGCCATTCCCCGCATCCAGACGGACTCCAAAGCCTCCACCCGACCGGTAAACCATTAGTTTTCCTGTATCAGGCATAAAGTCGTTGAGTGGGTCCTCTGTTGTGACACGTGATTGAATAGCATAACCGAATAACGGGATATCCTCCTGTGTCGGGATACTCGCTTCCCCTTCGTGCAAACTTTTTCCATCCGCAATATGAATTTGGGAATGGACAATATCAATACCTGTTACCATTTCTGTGATGGTATGTTCCACTTGAATACGAGGATTTACTTCGATGAAATAAAAGCGGCCGTCAGCTACGAGGAATTCCATAGTTCCCGCATTGATATACCCGACATTTTCAGCCAATTTTACGGCAGCATCGCAAATCTGTTCCCGCAAGCCATCTTCTAGTGAAATGGAAGGTGCAATTTCCACGACTTTTTGATGACGACGCTGGATTGAACAGTCTCGTTCGTACAGATGAACGACATTACCGTGTGAGTCTCCGAGTATTTGCACTTCAATATGTTTCGGCTGGAAAACGTATTTCTCAACATAGACTTCATCAGAACCAAATGCTGACTTCGCCTCGGATTTAGCACGCTCATAGGCTTCAACCACTTCATCGGCAGCAGTAACAATACGCATTCCGCGCCCACCACCACCAAGTGACGCCTTGATAATAATGGGGTAACCATTCGTGTCTCCAAAAGTCGCAACTTCTTCGACAGAGGTTACTGGACCATCCGTACCTGGAATTACTGGAATTCCTGCTTTAATGGCCTGTTCTCTTGCCTTCACTTTATCCCCAAACATATCTAGGTGCTTCGATGTAGGACCGATGAAAATGATTCCTTCTTCTTCAAGTCGTCGTGCAAAATCTACGTTTTCTGCAAGAAATCCATAGCCTGGGTGTACAGCATTTGCACCCGAGTCTTTTGCAAGTGCAATAATGCCCTCAATATCAAGGTATGCATCTATCGGCTTTTTCCCTTTTCCTACAAGATAAGACTCATCTGCCTTGTAGCGATGGAATGACCCACTATCTTCTGTCGAATATATTCCGACTGTAGGGATATTCAACTCGGTACAAGCACGGAAAATACGAATCGCAATTTCCCCGCGGTTGGCAACCAAGATTTTCTTAATTTTCTCCATCACAAGGCACTTCCTTTTCTATTTGTTTTTTCATATTTAACGAACATTGAAACGTTCATTAATATTCCTAAAGCTAAAGATAACAGAATAATTGAAGTTCCGCCATAGCTAATAAACGGCAAGGTTACCCCTGTAAGCGGTATCAACCCCGTTAGACCGCCTAAATTGATAAATGTTTGAATTCCGATAAGACTCCCAATTCCTGCTGCTAGCATCCTAGCTTGTGGATCCTGCGCTCGAAGTGCAATCGAAAATGCCCGCATTACAATGAAGCCCAGTCCCCCAATGACAATGAGCGCTCCTACTAACCCTAATTCTTCAGATATAACCGCCATAATAACGTCTGTATGCGGCTCAGGCAAATAACCCATCTTTTGAATGGAATTACCCAGCCCAAGACCTTTGAGTCCACCCGTACCGATTGCAATATAGCCATTCGATACTTGGTAACCAGACCCTTGTTCATAATCGAACGGGTTCATAAAGGACAATAACCGCCCTAGTCTACCATCGTTCATAATATCTTTCCACTTCACAAATAAAATAAGACCCGCGAACAGCATCCCAATCGAAATGATGCCACTTAGTTTAAAAAAGGTTCGTTTTTTAATCCCACTTGCCAGCAGCACAGATAAAGCGACCACGACAATAATAAGTGATCCACCAAGATCTGTTTCTAGCATAATCGAACCAACTGCTACAATTAGTATGGCAATAGGAGGTGCAATCGATTGGTTAATATTGTCAATCGTTCCAGACTCGTATTTCTTTGCGAAAACACTAGAGAAATAAATGATGATGACAATCTTCGCAACCTCCGACGGTTGAAGCTTACCAAATGGCGTTATAAGCCAACTTCTCGCACCGACTTCTTCCTTTCCCCAGCCTATAAAATGAACAAGAAACAATAGTGAAAACATACCTAAAACAGATAAAATCATTATTTTTTTTCGTTTATAGTTTTTATAAGGGAAAAAAGACGCCATAAAAAAGACGGGCAAGGCAATTGCAAGATTTAAAACCTGATTTTGGAAAAAGTTATCCGGTTCTGCTTTATATCTTTCTACAGCAGCTCCCATACTCGCACTATAAATCATCACAAGTCCAAATAAACAAAGCACTAAGTAGGTAAAAAATAACGGGAAGTCAAAGTTTTTTAAAAAACGTTTCATATATGTACTCATTCATAAAACCTCATTTTCAAACAAAAAACTCAAACCTTTATGTCAGTTTGAGTTTTCAGCTTATTTTTTCGTATATAGTTCGTGCAAGATTGTCATTTCCTTCTCGAGCAGAGAAAGAATTTCATTCCCGCCCTGACGATCAATCAGACCTAGCTTAACGGCAAAATCAATTTCACGGGCCAAGCCATACATTTGTGTATCCAACACTTCTTCGTATAGTGGGCACTGCGGCATCGTCAAATGGTCCATTTGGACTTTGATAAGTTGTGCAATCTTATCAGCATCGGCTTGAAGTTGCTTCAATGCCTTTTCCTGATAGGTTTCCTGTAAGTCTATCTCCATGAGGACGCCCCCATCAACCTTTTATTTCTTAATGGTTATTATGAATAAATTGTATCTTTTGAAACAAGAAAATGCAAGTGTTTCCCCTTTAATATCTCACATCTAGTGAGAAATACTTTTCCAAAGCATAGTAAAGCGTTATACTAAAAGGAAATGGTAATTATGCTAGAGCGTAATTGATTATTAGGGGGACATGAACTTGGAAGCAATAATTCCGATTAAAGGCAAGGTACGCTACTCTATCACACTCGATCCAGGTGTTTGGATTTTCGATGATCGCAGGATTGATTTGAAAACATTTTTCACTGAGGACCATGTTGAAAAAGATGAGCTAGAAGAATATAAAAAAGCAATGGGAAAACACTGGTCACGCGAAATTATGGAAGGTGCGACGTTTCCACCAACATTAAAAACCGAAAAGAAATTCGAAAAAACAAAAGTATTAACAGGCACGTATGGAATTCTTTTCAGCCATTTTTTAAAAACTGCTGAACCTGCTGCTGATGCGACAACGATTACTTTTGAAATTGAAGATGGAACAACCCACTCCTTCCCACTCGAACAGGCCGATGACTTCATTTTCAAGTTTAGCGAAGAGGGTAAGCCACTTATTAATGATGGTCTCGTACACGTTCTGTTCAAAGATGGTTCGAACAGCGACACACCTATTCGTGATATCAGTTCGATTAGAATCGACTAAAGGAGGATTTCCAATGCGCGTTAAATGTGTAATTTGCGATGAAATTGGACAACTTCCAGACGATGCACCTATTGCCAAAACGCTGAGAAATCGTCCCATTCATACGTATATGTGCCCCACTTGCAATGATCGAATTGCCGACAAAACAATTGCCCGCATCGCGACAGGCAATTTTGTTTTCCACCGCAGTTCACACTCAATCGAAAAAAACTTCTAGTAATGAATGAAAGCGGAGCACTCCATGTACAGTTTTTTTTGGACCGCTTCGGATTGAACAACTTCTATACGATTACCGGGATGTCTTGATGTGTAGGGATGCGACTTCGTCACATCCCTACACTTTTTTTCGGTAATCTTATGGTAGTCGTTTATCCATCACTCTCCAAATCTACAGGTACACGAATTGCTAATGCTTTTCGGGAAGAGAGAATAGATGACTTCTTAACTTATGATGAGCAGCCAAAGATACAATTTTGGCTGCTGTCGTTTTCTCAATAGTCTTTTATTATTTTACTTTATTTGAGTCAATTTCATAATTACCTATTCCAATTGAACAAGCGAAGCGTTGAGGGCACAGAGATGAGCTGCCTTAACTTCTATAAATACCACAGAAATTAAGGCAAATTGAAGCCGTGCCTGTGGAAGCGTCCGCCTGAAGCGCAAATCGACCTAGTACGACTTTTAAGGTTAATTATTCTATTATGAAATTGATTCAACTTCATAAAAAGACTCAGCTGCGATTAAGCAACTGAGTCTTCTTTTTTATGTTCGTTCATTCTACGAACTCGGTAGATGATTAAAATTAAAGCCGCTACGATTAGTCCTTCGACGATTGGAAGGAAAAATGCTAAGAACGTCAACACCAAACAGCCGATGAACAAAAATATATAAATCACTATGTTTTTTAATAGGGGTAGTTTCTTAGCAAATCCAAGCTTATAAACAATTGCCGACATGAGGAAGATAAGGGCTAAAAGCACGTAACCAGCTATATCGAAATTAGGCATTACCTCATAAATGAACCTTGCAATACCCGACATCCGATCTGCAACGATTGCTTCATCCCCGACAACACTAGCACTCATTCAACACATTCCCTTCTGTAATGCACTTAATATACCAACGAAGCTATGCTCCTATAAAAGGCGCATAGCGTTGTTGGGTAGACTTATTATTTCTTTTTCTGAACGCGCTCGCGCTCGTTCTTATCAAGAATTTTCTTGCGTAGTCTGATAGACTGCGGTGTAATTTCACAATACTCATCATCATCCAAGTATTGTAGCGCTTCTTCAAGTGACATAATTCTCGGTTTTTTCGTTGTTACTGTTTGATCTTTCGTCGCTGAACGAACGTTTGTCGCTTGTTTAGCCTTCGTTAAGTTGATTGTCAAATCGCTTTCACGTGTATTTTCGCCAACAATCATCCCTGCGTATATATCTGTTCCTGCAGAAACAAACATAATACCACGGTCTTCAAGTTGCATAATACTGTAAGGCGTGGCTGTACCATTCTCCATAGAGACGAGAACACCATTTCTACGACCTCCAACTTTTCCTTTTGCCATCGGTTGGTAAGAATCGAATGTATGATTCAAAATACCGTACCCTCTTGTCAGCGTTAGGAACTCAGTTGAATAACCAATCAATCCACGGGCAGGGACATTGAACGTCAAACGAACTTGTCCATTACCATTGTTGACCATATCAATCATTTCACCTTTACGCTCACCCATCGATTCAATGATTGAACCCGTATGCTCTTCTGGAATATCGATTTGCACACGTTCAACTGGCTCTGAACGAATACCATCGATTTCTTTTACGATAACGGATGGTTTCGAAACCTGTAGCTCGAATCCTTCACGGCGCATGTTTTCAATCAAAATAGACAAGTGAAGCTCACCGCGTCCTGAAACCGTCCACGCATCTGGTGAATCAGTTGGATCTACACGAAGTGATACATCTGTTTGCAATTGTGATTCAAGACGTTCTTCAATTTTTCTTGACGTAACCCACTTACCTTCTTTTCCTGCAAATGGACTGTTGTTGACAAGGAATGTCATTTGAAGCGTTGGCTCGTCAATGAACAATTCTGGAAGCGCTTCTGGATGATCGACAGGGCAAATCGTTTCACCAACGTCGATATTTTCCATACCAGATACCGCGATCAAATCGCCTGCTTTAGCTTCTTCAATGTCCACTCGTTTCAAACCAAGGAACCCCGACATTTTTGTTACACGGAAGTTCTTCACAGAACCATCACGTTTCAACACAGAAACTTGTTGACCAACTTTCATCGTACCACGGAAAACGCGTCCAATACCAATACGTCCAACATAGTCACTGTAGTCAAGAAGTGACACTTGGAATTGTAATGGTTCTTCACTATTATCAACTGGCGCTGGAACATGCTCAATGATTGCATCGTAAAGGTCACGTAGCGTGTCCTCTTGTGAAGCTGGGTCAGGAGACAAGCTCGCTGTTCCGTTAAATCCAGATGCATAGACAACTGGGAAATCTAATTGATCATCATTGGCATCAAGCTCGATAAACAACTCAAGCACTTCATCAACCACTTCTTCCGGACGTGCAAATTCACGGTCGATCTTGTTGACAACAACGATTGGCTTAATGTTTTCTTCAAGCGCTTTTTTAAGAACAAAACGCGTTTGTGGCATACAGCCTTCATATGAATCGACAACAAGAATAACGCCGTCAACCATTTTCAAAATACGTTCTACTTCTCCACCAAAGTCAGCGTGACCCGGTGTGTCTAGGATGTTGATTTTTGTATCTTTGTATTCAATTGCCGTATTCTTAGCAAGGATTGTAATCCCGCGTTCACGTTCAATTTCGTTTGAGTCCATGGCACGATCTTCTACTTGTTCGTTTGAACGGAAGATCCCCGATTGTTTCAAAAGTTGATCGACCAGCGTCGTTTTTCCGTGATCGACGTGAGCGATAATTGCTATGTTACGTAAATCATTGCGTGTTTTAGTCATGATTTCACTCCATTATTCTTTTTTCAGGTGATTAACTGTGTTATCATAACACATGATGACACAATACAAAAACATTTTATACGGATAGAGGGATTTTTTTGAAAAACATCAAGTGGATTTTCGTCTTTTATTCCATCGCAGCCGTAGCTTCCATGTCTGCAATTGGTATCTCGGTCGCTATGCGTAGTATACCTTTTGCACTCCTTGCCATCCTTGCATTGATTCTCATTATGGGCTATGGCTTCAAAACGAAAAAAAGAATGCGCGAGCAAGGGATTCTCTAAACTGCTTACAAACAAGAACTTTCCAATTTCACCACTTGGAATAGTTCTTGTTTTTACTATTTCAAACGAATATAATTCGTCAGCATATCCTCATGCAGCCCCGGCCTCGCAACGACGAATGCCTCCTGCCCTAGCAAATGAGGTGCTTCACCTTTCATATTTGTTGTGATTGCACCAACCTCCTGTGCAATGACCATACCTCCTGCAATATCCCATGGCGATAACCGCATCGAAATATAGGCATCTATTCGACCAGCAGCTACATACGCCATTTCAATTGCCGCGGACCCATAAGACCTTGTCCCTCTACAGCGTTGGATGAGCTCGATCATTTTTTCATGGTCCGCATAGCGATTTGGAGCTACCCAACTTGCACTAATGCCAATGACCGCCTGCTCCAAAGGCGTTATTTCTAGTTGTGGCAGCCGTTCGTCATTTAAATAGGCTCCCTTGCCTTTTGCAGCACTATAAAAATCATCGCGCATCACGTCGTAGATGTATCCAAGCATACCAATGCCGTCTACATATATACCAAGCGAAACAGCAAAATTACGTTTTTGATGGACAAAATTCATTGTCCCATCAATTGGATCTAACATCCAGATGACACCATCCAACACTTCAATTTTGTCACCGAATCCTTCCTCTCCTACTATCTTATGGTCCGGAAAATCACGCTTAATCCTACTAATGAAAAATTGTTCAATTTCCCGATCGATATTTGTCACCAGGTCATTGGCATCTGCTTTTGAATCAACGTTTATCTCCGCGAAAAAAGAATTACGGATTTTATGGCCTGCCTCTTTTATTAATGATTTAGCATACCGATCAATATTGTCCCAGTTCATGGCGCCATCTCCCCAGCTTTCATCTCTATTTTATCTTCCTTCAGCGTCCCTACCTGTAGGGACGCTGAAGGAAGATAAAGCCTCCGGCGAATGTCATGGATTTTTTAAGGAAGCTTTTCGAGCCCACTCGAAAAAATCCCGACGCAATTAACGCCAAGGCGTAATTGATATCTATTATAACGAAAAAGACACCCCATTACACATTCTTCGTTTCCGAAGAGGTGCCGGGGTATCTTATTGGGTTAACAAATACAGATTAAACGAAACCATTTAGAATCTCCAACTCATGATGTATCTCCATGAGCCTATGCTTACTTTTCATTTTCTGCTTAGCATCATTTCCTTCTAAAGCGTCAAATAACGTTGCCAATTCATAATCCAATTCAAGATTCAGTAGCTTAACATATTCTTTCTCTACATCCGCTTTTCGAATGACATGGACAACCTGTTTCATAATCAACACCCCTTTTTTTGAATGTAGTCCAAATTTTCCGTTAGTTATAATTATAATATGCTACATTTTTACTTCGCTTTAGTTATAAGCCTTGTTATATAGATTGTTCCCCGTTTTCTGTTAAGATAAACGTTAATATGTAACTTGAAACAGCAGGAAGTTCAAATTCACTGCTGTTTCAAGTTACGCCTCCGGCGGATGTCAGGGATTTTGAAAGGAGTTAAAGAAGGCAGTCTAAGTGCGCGACGTCCTGTCGCAACGACTGCATGACCAGCATCGTGCTGGACTCAAGCACAATTCAAAATCCCGACGCAATTACGCCGAGGCGTAATTGATTAGGAGGAATGACTGTGGGTATCCATTTTTGGGTAAAAGATGATTTTGATGTATTTTTAATTGATGGACTAGAGAAAAGAATGGAAGCTCTACAAAATAGAATCCAACCTAAATTTAGTACACTTGGCAGACATTTTGCGGATCGCCTTTCCGCACATGGAACAGACGAGTTTTTCCCGCATGTTGCTAGACATGCCAGAAGGACCGTCAATCCTCCGAAGGATAGCTGGGTCGCATTTGCACCTGCTAAACGTGGTTATAAGGCATTACCCCATTTTCAAATTGGTTTATGGGGAACGCATCTTTTTATTATTTTAGCTGTCATTTATGAAAATCCTGATAAAAAAGGCATTGCTGAACGTCTTAGTAGCCAGCTTACCAGTTTAACTTCATTGCCAGCAGGTTATATCGTCTCGGGCGATCATATGAAGCCCGATGCGCTTAAAATTGATGCGACAGGATCGGCTGGTATAGAAAGCCTGCTAGAACGACTACAAACCGTCAAAAAAGCAGAATTCCTTGTCGGACGTCATCTGTCACGCGAACAGGCAGCCGATATGTCGGCAGATGAATTTATGGCCTTTGCAGAAGAATCGTTTGACCATCTTCTCCCTATCTATGATATTGTGATAGGCAGGAAATAAGTTTTCACAAACAAAGGGAGTGCAGCTTAACGCCGCACTCCCTTTATCATTTCACCGCCCAAAGCTCCTTTTGCAGCTTTCACGACACGGAAGCTGACATAACCGCTTGCCTCTTCAAACTCCTTATCAAGCGTCTTTTCTTCCGCCATAGAAGGCACTACTTTTTTAAATCCACGATAAGCATCCATTAGCTGTTCCTTCAAAATGCCTGTTTCATACGCTTTTTCTACTGCTTCAAAAAATGCCACAACAGTAATCATTTCCGCAGTTGACCAGTCGTGCCTGATTGGATAATTATAATCCACTCGTCAATTCCCCCTTCATTTCCCAAAATTCCAGCCAGAGCGAATTACCTCGGCTTCTTTGACCATCCGTTCAACTAATTCTCCTACAGTTGGAACGTCATGAATAAGCCCAGTCACTTGCCCCGCCCAGCCAAAACCATGATCGATATCTCCATCATGTATAAAGCGTCGATTCGCTTCCCCGCCAATAAAGTCCTTTAACGCTTCGTAATTCGCTTGTTGCGCTTCCAACCCAATAATTTTTTCCGTCCACATCCCAGTTAATGCACGTGCAGGGGAGCCAAGCGTTCGTTTAATGACAGTTGTATCCATCTCACTACTCGTTAGTAGCGCATCCTTGTATGCCGACGAAGCGTGTACACACTCCCTCGTCGCGATGAAGCGCGTTCCCATCTCAATCCCCTCTGCACCAAGCGCATGTGCAGCCATCCAGCCACGGCCATCTCCAATGCCTCCAGAAGCAATAACTGGAATCGAAACAGCATCGACCACCTGCGGCACGAGCACCATCGTGCCAATATCATCACGACCTAAATGCCCGCCACCTTCCTGCCCAACGACCATAACAGCATCAGCACCTAATTCTTCTGCCTTCTGCGCTTGTCGTTTTGCCGCGACGAGTACAAGCGTCTTAACGTCTGTATGCGCAAGTTGTGCGAAAAAAGGCGCTGGGTTTCCTCCTGTCACGGACATCACTTTAACCCCTTCTTCAAGTGCTGCCTCCACCATATGCGCATATGGACGTCCATGTTGACCGATTGCAAAGTTCACACCAAACGGCTTATTCGTCATCGCCTGCACTTTGCGAATTTCAGCACGCAATGCATCTGGTGATTCTAAACTCATTGCCGTAATCTGACCGAGTCCGCCTGCCTCTGACACCGCAGTTGCTAGTTCGGCGTACGCTAGGTAAGCCAATCCGCCTTGAATAATTGGATATTGAATACCAAGTAGCTCCGTTACCCTTGTTTTCCATTCCATTTTTCAAACACCTCCGTCAGCATTAGTCCTCCACACCTTGAATCGTCGCCGGGTCAATCAAATCATAGCCCTTTGCACGTAATCCTTGAACAATATCCTTTAAGGCAGCAGCAGTCCATTCACGATCATGCATGAGAAGATTTCCACCGTCATGCAGTAGCTCTGTATTGACCATAATGTCTGCTAAAGCATTTGCATCCATATACTGCTTTTCCCAATCATAACCGTACGTCCAGTTCATCAGTAGCATGCTATCTTCTTTGACTAACGCTTTACTGAAATCACTATTGACGCCAAACGGCGCGCGGAAAAACTTCGGACGCTCACCCGTCACTTGTTCAACGATATCACTAACCATTTGAATTTCTTCCCGTTGCTCCTCCTCCGAAATCTGTTTAAGATTGGCATGTGTTTTCGTATGATTGCCAATTGGAAAGCCCATCTCATAAATTTCTTTTAATATAGCCTGTTCTTCTTCAGTGTCGATAAAATGCCCATTAACAAAGAAAATAGCGGGTGCATCGAGTTCCTTCAACGTCTTAGCCATTTCCAGTGCGTATTTGTCCGGCGCATCATCAATCGTAAGTAGAACCGCTTTAGGATTAGCATCACCAATTGGCTCAAATGCCCATACAGCATTTAATGCATAAAGTGGCTCGGTTACTTCATCGACAGACTGCTCTATAGGCTGATCTTGAATAACCTCTTCCCCATCAGGCTCTGACACCACTTCACTCTCTGGCAATTTAGCATCGCTGTCATCATCGTCTGATGCTGGAGCCACTTGTTCCTTCGAACACGCTACTACAAATAAAACCAGCATTATTAGTATGTACAAAAATCTTTTTCCCACAAGACCACTATCCTTTCACTACTGACATAGTAGCATGATTTTAAGTAACAATGTATAGGTAACCCGGAACTGAACTACGCAAACATGAAGCTCAGCTACCTATCCGTCAAACTAGGCTACCCCGGGCGTGAACTGGGCTACCTCGGACAAAATCCACCTATAAAAAGTATCACCAACTGACTTTTAACTACACAAAAAACCGCCTACAAGGGAATTTCACTGCCCCGTAGACGGTTCTATAGTTTACTTATTTTACAAGCATATGAACAGGTCTGCCCAAAGCAACTTCTGCTGCTTCCATTGAAATTTCTCCCAATGTTGGATGCGCGTGAATTGTCATCGCAACATCTTCAAGTGTCATGCCTGCCTCAATTGCAAGGCCAAGCTCAGAAATCATATCTGAAGCATTTTCCCCAACAATTTGTGCACCTAATAGAAGACCGTCTTCTTTACGTGATACAAGCTTAACGAACCCTTCTGTTGCATCAAGTGCAAGTGCACGACCGTTTGCTGCAAATGGGAATTTCCCTGCTACAACGTCATATCCTTCGTCTTTTGCCTGTTGCTCATTCAAGCCAACAGTCGCCAATTCAGGATCTGTGAAGCATACAGCCGGAATTGCTAAATAATCAACTTCAGATTTTTCACCTGAAATTGCTTCAGCAGCAACTTTTGCCTCATAAGAAGCTTTATGCGCAAGCTGCGGTCCAGGTACAATATCACCGATTGCATAGATGTTTGGAATATTTGTACGGCATTGTTTATCCACTTCGATAATACCGCGATCGTGGAATTTAATACCCATTTCTTCAAGACCGATTTCATCCGTATTCGGACGACGACCTACTGTTACTAGTACATAGTCAGCTTCGACTTTTTTCTCTTCTCCGCCAACTTCATACGTTACCGTAACACCAGTATCTGTTTCTTCAACGCCTTTTGCTGAAGCTTTAACAACGATGTCTACACCTTTGTTTTTCAAGCCCTTTTTAACAATTTGCGTCATTTGTTTCTCGAAGCCCGCAAGAATATCATTGCCGCCTTCAATAATCGTTACTTCAGAACCAAGGTTAGCATATGAAGATCCAAGCTCAGTACCGATATAACCGCCACCAATAACGACGAGTTTACCAGGTACTTCTTGTAAATTCAAAGCGCCTGTTGAGTTGATAACACGTTTTGTATATTTAAAAGTTGGGATTTCAACTGGGCGTGCACCCGTTGCGATAATCGCATTTTTAAATTTATAAGTTTGTGCAGCGTCTTCAGTAATAACACGAACTGTATTACTATCTACGAAATACGCTTCACCGTAAACTGTATCGACTTTATTGCCTTTTAGAAGTCCTTCGACTCCGCCAGTCAATTTTTTAACGACGCTATCTTTGAATGCTTGCGCTTTTGAAAAATCAAGCTTCACATCAGATACCGTAATTCCCATCGAATCGGAACCTTTTGCACTTACATAACGATGGCCAACAGAAATCAATGCTTTAGAAGGGATACACCCAACATTTAAGCACACGCCACCAATTGTTTCTCTTTCAACGATTGTTACTTTTTGGCCTAATTGTGCTGCGCGAATTGCAGCGACATAGCCTCCAGGGCCTGATCCTACGACAAGTGTGTCAACTTCGATTGGAAAATCTCCTACTACCATTAGTTCACGCCTCCATTAATAATAATTCTGGATTGCCGAGCAATTTCTTCAGATGATTCAACGCTTGTTGACCTGTTGCACCATCAATCACTCGGTGATCAAACACTAATGACAATGCTAACATAGGTGCCGCTACAATTTCACCATTTTTTACAATAGGTTTTTCTGCAATGCGACCGATACCCAAAATGGCTACTTCAGGATGGTTGATAATTGGTGTAAACCATTGACCACCTGCTGAACCAATATTCGTGATTGAGCATGATGCACCTTTCATTTCCGCCGCTGACAATTTACCGTCACGCGCTTTCACTGCAAGGCTATTAATTTCATCAGAAATCGCAAAGATCGATTTACGATCTGCGTGCTTCACAACTGGAACAAGAAGTCCGCGTTCTGTATCAGCTGCAATTCCGATGTTGTAATAATGCTTTTGAATAATTTCCTGCGTTGCATCATCTAGTGACGTGTTCAACGCTGGGAATTCACGCAATGTAGAAACAAGAGCCTTGACAACGTATGGCAAATACGTCAGTTTGATATCTCTTTCAGCTGCAATGTCTTTGAACTTTTTACGGTGTGCAACAAGTTCCGTTACATCTACTTCATCGATTAACGTAACATGCGGTGCCGTTTGTTTCGAATTGACCATTGCTTTAGCAATTGCTTTTCTCATCCCCGACATCTTCTCACGCGTTTCTGGGAATTCACCTTCAAGATTAACTGGAGCTGATGCTGCCGTTGTGTTATCTGTCTGTTCAACTTCTTCAGTCGCGGAAGGTGCTGCTACTTGTGCTTGTCCACCGTTCAGGAATGTTGCAATATCCTCTTTCAAGACACGGCCGTTTTTACCCGTCCCTGCAATCAGACGAATATCTGCACCTTGTTCACGTGCA
Organism: Sporosarcina sp. FSL K6-2383; assembly: GCF_038618305.1. Classification (NCBI taxonomy): domain Bacteria; kingdom Bacillati; phylum Bacillota; class Bacilli; order Caryophanales; family Caryophanaceae; genus Sporosarcina; species Sporosarcina sp. FSL K6-2383. Next base: position 1,408,720 of record NZ_CP152017.1, on the reverse strand, counting down.
AATTTACGCACGGATGGCATTGCAATAATTCGACGATTCGGATCAACGTCTGCTTGGGTATTCACTGAAGGAGCTGCCGCTACCTCTTTGACCTCTGGTTGAGCTGCTTCAACTGGAGCCTGAACAACTGCTTCAGGTTCAGCCTGCGGCTCGCCACCTACATTTTCATAGCCCGGCGCATCAAAAGTAATCAATAGATCGCCTACGATTGAAACTGTGCCTTCTGTAACGTGTATTTCTGTGACAGTACCTGTTACTGGTGATGGTATTTCTACAACAGACTTATCGTTTTGAATTTCAAGAAGTGTATCGTCTTCGTTGATTTTGTCGCCTTTCGCAACAAACCACTTAACAATTTCACCTTCATGGATTCCTTCTCCGATATCTGGTAAACGGAATTCAAATGCCACGTGATTCACCCTTTCTTAATAAACTTACAAATAATCCTAAGGAAGAATTGAACTTCATTCTTCCTTAATTAGAATGTTAATACTTTTTTAGCTGTTTCGATAATATCTTTCACTCCTGGAAGCCATGCGTTCTCACCTTGTGCAAATGGATAGATTGTATCCGGTGCTGTAACGCGTAGTACAGGTGCTTCAAGGCTAAGAATTGCACGCTCAGTAATTTCAGCTACAACATTCGCTGCAATTCCAGCTTGTTTTTGTGCTTCTTGGACAACGATTGCACGATTTGTTTTTTCAACAGATGCAATGATTGTTTCAATATCAAGCGGTTGGATCGTGCGTAAGTCGATTACTTCAAGTGAAATTCCTTCTTTTTCAAGCTCCTCAGCTGCTTTCAAGCTTTCGTGAACCATTGCCCCGTATGTGACAACCGTTAAATCTGTTCCTTCACGTTTCACATCCGCTTTCCCTAAAGGAATTGTATACTCCTCTTCAGGAACTTCCTGTCTGAATGAACGATAAAGCTTCATATGCTCAAGGAAGACAACCGGATTTTCATCACGAATTGCAGAGATTAACAATCCTTTTGCATCGTATGGAGTAGAAGGAATAACTACTTTAATTCCAGGCTGAGACGCCACAAGACCTTCAAGGCTATCCGCGTGCATCTCAGGTGTTGCAACGCCACCACCAAATGGTGAACGAATCGTAACAGGTGCATTGAAGCGACCCGCACTGCGGAATTGCATACGCGCCAATTGACCACTAACCGAGTCAATGACTTCGAAGATAAAACCAAAGAACTGAATTTCCATCACTGGACGAAAACCTGTAAATGAAAGTCCGATTGCTAGTCCACCGATTCCAGACTCTGCAAGTGGTGTATCGAATACACGGTCTTCACCGAATTCTTTTTGTAAACCTTCTGTTGCACGGAACACTCCGCCGTTATTCCCAACGTCTTCACCGAAGACGAGAACGTTTTCATCATTTTTCAGCTCCACGCGCATCGCGTCGGTTATCGCTTGAATCATCGTCATTTGTGCCATCGGTTACTTCGACTCCTTTTCCGTGTAAATCGCAAGCTGCTCTTGTAAGTTAAATGGTAGCTCACCTTTGTACATAATGTTAATGAAATCACTTACTTTTTGCTTAGGTGCTGCGTCTGCTTCTTTGATAGCTTCTTTAATTTCTTCTTTCGCACGTTCAATGACTTCGTTTTCTTTCTCTTCACTCCAAATACCTTTCGCTTCAAGGTATGTACGGAAACGGATAAGTGGATCACGTTTTTCCCACTCATTGTCCGTATCAGATGTACGGTAACGTGTCGGATCATCGCCGGCCATTGTATGCGGTCCGTAACGGTAACACATTGCTTCAATAAGCGTTGGTCCTTCGCCGTTTACTGCGCGCTCACGTGCATCGCGTGTAACCGCATACACTGCTAGAGGATCCATACCGTCAACAAGAATGCTTGGAATACCTGCCGCAATCCCTTTTTGAGCTAGTGTTTTCGCCGCTGTTTGCAATTCACGTGGTGTTGAAATCGCAAATTGGTTGTTTTGAATAATGAAGATTGCAGGTGAACGGTACGCTCCGGCAAAGTTGATGCCTTCATAGAAGTCACCTTGTGATGTTCCACCATCGCCTGTATACGTCATCGCAACTGCTTTTGTACCGCGTTTTTGGAAGCCAAGTGCAATTCCTGCTGCCTGAATATATTGCGCACCAATAATAATTTGTGGTGGGAATACATTGACACCTTCTGGAATCGCGCCACCTTGGTAATGCCCACGCGACCATAGGAATGCTTTAGCAAGTGGTAGACCATGGAATAACATTTGAGGTACATCGCGATATCCTGGAAGGATAAAGTCCTCTGTTTCAAGCGCAAAGTGAGAAGCTAGCTGGGAAGCTTCCTGTCCTGCTGTCGGAGCGTAGAAACCTAAACGCCCTTGACGATTCAATGAAATTGAACGTTGGTCCAAAATTCGTGTATATACCATGCGCGTCATTAGTTCAACAAGTTCATCGTCAGATAAATTCGGATTTGCGTCCTCATTGACGATTTTGCCTTCTTCATTCAAAATCTGGAACATTTCAAACTGGTCTTCAATCGCGTGAAGTGTCTTCACCGGATCGAACTGCTTGTCTTTTTTTGCAACCATTTCGGCAACTCTCCTTTATAACTGTATTATGAATCAATGGTGTATTGATTAGTACAACCTCTTCCCTATTTAGTATACTGAATCAAAACGCAATGGTCAAACATAGGAATCGCATGTTTCATAGTCTACTTTCAATGTCAGAATTGATAGTATCCACCAACCTGTATTAGTACAATATTATCCCTGTGTTATAATAGAATAATAATTAATTCACCTTTCAAAATAAAGAAAAAGGGCAGGGAAACGAGCTTCCTTGCCCTTCTGTTCTATCATTCCCCTTGTTGGAGGCTCGCAAACACATCATCTTTCAAATGATTTACTTGTTCCGTTAGGTCGTTAAATCGAGTAATGTTCAATTGAACTGTTTCGTTTTGTACATTCACTTCATCGACCTGCTTCGTCAATTCCGTCAATTGAGTTCCTTCGGCGCCTAGCATTTCATATAATTGTCGCTGTAATGACGTAAGCTCTTTATAGGAAATGATAAATTCTGCGTGTGACTCATAGCGCTCACCAATGGTCGTCTGCAGCTTCTCAATATCACTCTTTACTTGTTCGTCTGCTTTTTCAAGTATCGTATCCAAATCCTCGGACGAAGCCTTCGCCTTAGTTATGGAAGCTTCTTCTTGTTCCAACTTCTCTAAGCGTTTATCGAGTGACTCTTCAAGCCCGACTACTTGCACCGTCAGTTCCTCTTGCTGTTGTTGTGTCAATTTCATCGTTTCATTGAAGAGCTGTTGTTCAGATTGTTCAAGACTTGTCAATTCAGCTTGTGCATCTCGATAATCTTGTTCCGCCCCATTCATCGCATTCATTGTATCCGCCAATTGTTGTTCAATAGACGAACCAACCGTACAGCCGGCAAGCACCATCGTTAACACAAAGACCATTATTATTTTTTTCAAATTAAACCCTCCGATTCCACTTAGACTATAACTTTTTTCATTTCTATATTCAAGTTCGCGTTGAATTTCTTTCCGTTGCCAAAAACCTATAAAAATCTATAAGTATTGTTTTATTCCCTGTTCTACGTGTCCGATTTTGCCGAAGCTACTTTCGTTTGATGTGACACTCCGAGGGCGTAAATTCGGATACAACGAATCCTACATATTTATAGTTTTTATAGTTTGCAGCGATCTGTCAGTAGCCCCCAATTTCCTATTCGATTATACTAGTACGTATAGTATAACCGAAAGGAAGTTTGTACGATGATTTTAATGGAACATATCGTCCGTGAAGGGCATGCGGCTCTTCGCAAACGTGCGGAAGAAGTACCTTTCCCACTGTCGAAAGCTGACCACCAGCTCAGTGAGGATTTACTGAACTACGTCATAAATAGCCAAAATGATGATATTTGTGAACAATATGGACTCCGTCCTGGGATTGGATTAGCTGCTCCACAAGTAGACGCATCGAAAAGAATTTTTGCACTCCATATTACAGAAGAGGATCGCGAGCCACTTAGCATTATTGCCATTAATCCTAAAATTGTGAGCCACTCTGTAGAAAAGACTTATTTAACTGCTGGAGAAGGTTGCCTCTCTGTCGACCGTGAAGTCGAAGGCTACGTCCCTCGCTATGCACGAATTACAATTAAGGCATTTGATTTAGAAGGTAAGGAATTCAAAAAACGTTTAAAAGGTTTAGCTGCTATTGCTTTTCAGCATGAGCTCGATCATTTGAACGGAGTCATGTTCTACGATCATATCGATAAAGACTCACCCTTCAAAGAAATTCCGAACGCCATTCCTTTTGAACGTGAATAATTCTTGACAGAAGGTTCAGATAACTGTATAATTAGGCTGAGGAAGTGATATAGCCATGTACAAACGTCTGAAACGTAAACTGTTGAAGCGGCTGAATGGCATTCTCGGTAAAAAAACAATCGCCTAATATCTTAGCTCACCATGTAAATTGGTGAGCTTTTCTTTATTTTAAGGAAGTGTCATGCTACTATAAAGAGAATCAGTTCAATCGAACGTAAAAAGGAGAGCAAACGATGATTTATAAAGTTTATTATCAAGAAAACATGCTACAAGTACCTGTCCGCGAAAATACACAAAGCATGTACATCGAAGCGGACTCGGAAAGGTCTGTCCGCGAGAAGTTAAAAAGCCGTAACTACAGTATTGAATTTGTGCAACTTCTTGAAGGTGCACATCTTGAACACGAACAGGCTGCACCCTATTTCGAGCTTGAGCAGGTTTAACAATGAAAGCTATTAAAAATAATGAAACAGCTGTTTTCGCTCTAGGCGGACTAGGGGAAATCGGTAAAAACACGTATGGTGTGCAATTTCAAGATGAAATTATTTTAATTGACGCTGGGATTAAATTTCCAGACGATGAATTACTCGGAATCGACTACGTCATTCCTGATTACACCTATCTTGAACGCAATGTGGACAAGATAAAAGGCCTATTCATCACACATGGTCACGAAGACCATATTGGGGGAATACCTTATTTACTAAGGAAAATTAATGTTCCCGTTTACGGCGGAAAGCTTGCACTAGGCCTATTGCGCAATAAACTGGAAGAACACGGTCTATTACGGACAACAAAAATGATTGCCATCGATGAAGATGATGTCATTAAGTTCCGCAAAACTGCCGTGTCGTTTTTCAGAACGACACATAGTATTCCAGACGCATTCGGTGTTGTCGTCAAGACACCTTCTGGTAACATCGTCCACACTGGTGACTTCAAATTTGATTTTACACCTGTTGGCGAACCAGCAAACTTGACGAAAATGGCTAAAATCGGTAGTGAAGGCGTCCTTTGTTTACTATCTGACAGCACAAACGCTGAAGTTCCAAACTTCACGATGTCTGAGCGGAAAGTCGGCGATAGTCTAAATGAAATCTTTAGAAAAGTTGACGGTCGTATCATTTTTGCAACGTTCGCTTCTAATATTCATAGACTACAACAAGTAATTGAGGCTGCTCAGCAATTCGGTCGCAAAATAGCAGTTTTCGGGCGTAGTATGGATAATGCCATTACAATCGGGCGCGAGCTTGGCTACATCATTGCACCAAAGGAATTATTCGTCGATACGCAATCATTAAATAAGCTACCTGCAAACGAAGTAATGATCCTTTGTACAGGAAGCCAGGGCGAACCGATGGCAGCACTCTCACGCATCGCTAACGGTACGCACCGCCAAGTTCAAATTCACCCTGGAGATACAGTTATTTTCTCATCTTCTCCAATTCCGGGTAATACTTTGAGTGTGAATAAGGCCATTAATGCCTTATCCCGTGCTGGTGCTGAAGTTGTTCATGGTTCTTTAAACAATATCCATACATCTGGGCATGGCTCGCAGGAAGAGCAAAAGCTCATGCTTAGACTCATTAAGCCTAAGTACTTCATGCCGATTCATGGGGAATACCGGATGCAGAAAATGCATACAAAACTTGCAGTTGATTGTGATGTCCCACAGGAAAACACTTTCATCATGGCTAATGGTGATGTTCTGGCTTTAACACAGGACTCAGCACGTCTCGCAGGACGCATCCCTTCTGGCGATGTGTACATTGACGGAAGTGGAATCGGTGATATCGGTAATGTTGTTTTACGCGATCGTAGAGTTCTATCAGAGGATGGTCTTGTCATCGTTGTAGCAACAGTCGATACAAAACGTAATCGCATCGTTTCTGGTCCTGATATCATTTCAAGAGGATTTGTCTATATGCGTGAATCTGGCACAATGATTCACGAAGCCCAGCAAATGCTATCGAAGCAAATGCAACGCAAGCTTACAAGCTCACCAGCTGATATTGCTGCACTAAAAAGCGAAATCATTGATGTCCTTGGTCCTTATTTATACGACAAAACAAAACGTAAACCAATGGTGCTTCCTGTTATTATGGAAGTCTAATCAGAAATGCCCCCTCACATATTTTATTATGAGGGGGCATTTTTTAAGTGCAATATGGCAATCGTTCATCCTGCACTCCTCAAAAAACAGATGCACGAAGTTTGAGAATTAGAGAAAAGAAGGCATGATTTAGTTTCTTTTAGCAATTTTCTCGTTCCCATGTTTAAAGTTTCCTGTAATTTTAGCTAACAATAACTGGACTTCCGTTATATTATCTTCAACTTCTTTAATTCTTGCGATTAGACGTTCAGCCACACTATCTTTTATAATTTTAATTTGTTTACCTTTGTAATAGATTACTACTGTTCCTTTTTTTGTTGTTTGATAAGTAAATGGCTCTTCACTTAATCTATCTCGTTTATCTATCTCACTCACTATATCGTCCCCTTCATTATTTTAATTTCCAACATAATATTTCCATTCTCTTCTTTAACTTTTCTGTCTCATTAATAAAGAACATCTTCACTTATTGTAGAAATATACCCGTTAGCTATACATGGAAATGAGCCAAAACTTATGAATGCAAAACACTATGAACAAAGTATTTCGCATCTTCTGCATCTTTTTTTCTGACAGAAACAATATATTGTTTTTCATAGTTCGTGTTCATTCCGAAACTTCCAAAGTTTCCTCTCGAAGTACCAGATCCCACCCATCTCCCTGAAGAGTCAATAACTTTATTGGTATATTTAATGCCCTTCCTTTGTAAAATTGCTCTTACCTTCGAAAATTCTTCCATTGAAAATCCGGTATAAACATCTTCTTTATTAAAGAAAAAAATATCCATCCCCCCTTTAGTATCGCCAAATGAAACTCCTGCTTTTACACTATTAAACTCCTTATGTCTATAATTCTATTAAGTTGGCAATAGTCCTTTTAATATGACCTTGTTTACTGATATTCATAACAGGATAATTTAAAAAATGTATTTAGAAATGATGAAGTCATTTCTAAATACATATCTCAATGAAGTGCCTTCTTCTCAAACTTATGAATATCTGTGTCAGATCCAATCACAATTAAAATATCCTCATGTTGAATCTTCTCAATCGCCTGAGGGGATACCAAAATATGCTTATCACGTTTAATCGCGACAATATTGATACCATACTTCGCACGAATATTAAGCTCAATCAGTGTAGCTCCTGCCAGTTTGTCATTGGCCTTTATTTCCGCGATTGAATGCTCGTCCGACAATTCTAGATAGTCGAGTATGTTATTCGACACCATATTATTTGCAATTCGAATACCCATATCACGCTCTGGATGAACCACTTGGTCAGCACCGATTTTACGCAATACTTTTTCATGATAATCATTCTGTGCTTTAACCGTAATTTTTCCCACACCGATTTCCTTCAACATGAGCGTCGTTAAAATACTCGCTTGGATATTTTCACCAATCGCCACAACAACATGTTCAAAATTTCGAATCCCTAATGATTTCAAAACTGATTCATCCGTCGTATCGGCTACTACTGCTTGTGTCGCAATTTGTGCAAACTCATCCACCCTTTCAGGTGAAATATCAATCGCCATAACATCCGCATCAAGCTCTATCAATTCTCTAACGATACTCCCGCCAAAACGTCCCAGTCCAATGACCACAAATTCTTTTTTCATATAGTAACTCCCCCATCCGCTTACTGAATGCGATTAGTGTATCACACTGCATACTAAGAAGAAAACCCGATTACGCAAAACTATGCGCAATCGGGTTGGAACTTAGTCTTCTCTTTTCATTTCATCTAAAACACGGTTAACGCGCTTTTCAAGCATTTTCATGCCTCCGCCGCCCGCTTGGAAATGACGTAACTGACCATCTTTATCAAATACATAATAAGCAGGTACATATTGGTTATCAAATTTATCCGTCAATGTTGCTTCACTGTCGACGAAAATCGGTTGTGTAATATCATGCTCTGCTGCTACTGCTGTAATTTGGTCCATATCTAAGTCGTCCTCTGAACGTGGCATATGGACTGCGACGACGTTTAAATCTTCTTTAAAACGGTCTCTGAATTCATTTACCTCTGGCATTGCTTCTTTACATAGATGGCAGCTCACTGACCAGAAGTGAATGAGCGTCGGTTTTTCTCCGACCAATTGGGCTTTTGTTTGTTCACCATTCAACCAAGCAGTTGCCCCATCAAGTTCAGGCATTTGTTCACGTAATTTCATAGTAGTGTCCTCCTTTATTTTCATAAAAAACCCCCACGGCTTATTGTATGCGTGGGGATTCAAATTATAGTGTCTTCTGACCAGGTCTCCAGTTAGCCGGGCAAAGTCCGCCTGTTTGAAGCGCTTGAAGTACACGTAATGTTTCATCTACGTCACGGCCAATATTGTTGTGGAATACTGTTTGGTATTGTAGTTCACCTTCAGGGTTGATAATGAATAGACCGCGCAATGCAATCCCTTCTTCTTCAATCAACACACCGTATTCACGTGAAACTTGGTGATTTGTGTCTGCAGCAAGTGGGTATTTCAATTGCTCAAGACCATTGTCTTTACGGTCTGTATTGATCCATGCAAGATGCGTATGGATTGTATCCGTTGAAACGCCGAAGATTTCTGTATCAAGGTCTTCGAATTCATCGTAACGGTCAGACATTGCTGTAATTTCCGTTGGACAAACAAATGTAAAGTCCATTGGATAAAAGAACAATACTGTCCATTTATCATTTTTCATGTTTTCAGCAAGGCTTACTTTGCCAAAAGATTTATCTGCGAGTACTGCCTCCATTGTAAAATCTGGAGCCTGTTTTCCTACCATACGTTCAACCATTAGAGATCCCTCCAAAATTTCTTTGTGCAAGAACATCCGTCCTGCACTAATCCTTTTTTAGGATATCAAATAGACGATGAAATTTCAAACAGAGTCCCTTGAAAATGCTAAGTATTGAATAACTTTTGTCGAATTAATGACAAGAGTTATTACTATTTCGATATATCTGTCGATTCACTTTTTTCGCTGGTTCATTTTTGGTTCGCTTTCGGCTAATTATTCACGACATAATAACCGTTGGAGTTAGTGTTTCTTGTTGTGAATATTTGCCTGTCGCGTTCCCACAATATTCAAGTGAAAAACGCTGCTGCTTGGAAAGAAAGGAATAGATGACTTTCTATTGGGATTATAGGTGCCCGAAGATACAATTTCGGGCACTGTTGCACTTTTTAGAAAATGTTCCTTCCTTACTTTTAACAAGTTCTATAAGAAAGCGTACTTCTTAAAACGACAGTGCTTGAATGAGGAATTAGGCTTATTATTACCCACAATCGTGCCCGTTTCTTGAACAACCCTAAATTTAAAAGGGAGAACCCAAAACAGGCTCCCCCTTGTCTTACTTTAATCGTTTAAATATTTGATAACAGCCATTTCCTTTCCAAATCGGTCACCATTATCAATAAATCCTAAACTGGCATATAGGTGATGTGCTTCCTGATTTTCTGGATGATAACCAACAACAATCTTTTCTGCATCTGGCAACTTACTCATCTCTGAAATCATTAACTTTGTCGCAGCTTTCCCTATACCTTTACCTTGAAAATTCTCATCAACCATTATTCTAAACACCCAATATCCATCAAGTTCCTCTTTTTCAGTGTTAAACATAAGGAAACCCACTACCTTATCTTCATAGTAAATTGCAAAAGGTTTTAATGACCGTTCAAACTTTGATTGGGCAATTGAAATGGCATTCGATTCCAAGTACTCTGTTTGTTTCTCTGATAATTTCAATTCACAGCATTCATACCAGTTCTCTTCGTTCAATTCTTCGATTTTTACATTAATTGTATGCATATATTTTCCCCTTTCAAATTTCGGGGAACGCTAAGTAAACTTTGTTAGTTAGGCGTTATCCCCTTTAAGTTCTTCAGTAAAAACGTTTTTTTGTTTGTCATAATGAACGCCTCCCTTAACAAGTAATGTCTAAAAACAATAATATGGAAACCTTTAGACAATGTAATTATATCACATTCCATTCCGCAAAATGGCCCGTTTGTCGCAGAATAAGAACACGCGTTACCTATGCAGTCCGTGTTCTTCGGCTAAAGATGGTTCTTCCTAATCCCATGCATGATATCATGATTATTATTGAAATAATGTATCCAAGTTTCCAACTATCAGGACTTTTGATTAGCATGAAAGTGATTAGGACAACTAAGAATATTCCTATTAAAAATAAGGGGATCCTTAATTTTGGTTTGTAGTTTTGTACAGTTACCATATCACTTGCAAGAGAAATATTACTAATTGTCAAGTAACTTGCAGCCTCCACTAAATGAAATAAGGCAAAAGAATAAAAAAAGAAAAATAAAATAGAGTTATTAAACTCAATCGTCAGTAAAAGGAAGGATACAGGAATACCAATAAGCAGATTCACTATTATTCCTGCCATCCCAACATTAAAATACTGTTTACTATTTAGAGTTTGTGCCATTTCTTCATCAATAGGCTGAGGTGTAGAGAAGAATAAATAGAATGGCACATGAACTTTGAAAGGATTGTCTTTGCATTTATATTTTGCATATACGATTCCATGTCCAACTTCATGTAACCAAATCACTAAATATAAAGCACAGTACCCAACTATAAAATAGAAGAAAGTCATTTATTATCACCTCTGTATATATAATATTATTTCTTCAATAGATTGACTCCCTCCTTTAATAAAGTACTTTGACACCAATCTAAACACAACCTGCTTGTTCAACTAAATGGCCCACTTGCTGCACAATGTTGTACGACAAACGCGCCCGATTCTTGGGAGAGGATTGCACTAAACATTCCCCTTTCCTAGCCACTAATACTGAATGTTTTCTAAAACCGAAGGCTTATCTCCTTTTTTTGAATACCTGGCGAAATACTCTTTATCTTCCTCAATGAGGTTCCAAACCATCTTTTCTTGTATCACTATCTTAAATGCTTCTTCTTTGTTTTGATTGTTCGAGTCATATGCCTTAATCCAATGTTCATTGTTGTCTCTTGAATAACCTTTTTGAAAATCAGTTCAATTTGTATAACAAGTATAACATTACCTTTTCCAAAATATGCATTTCCATCTATATATATCATATCCAATAGTACACCCTCTTCCATTGACTTGATTAGCTGAATCAGAATACTTGTTCCTCTCCTCATTTTCATCATACGAAACATACATTTCCATTGCCACATCTTCAATATAAAATCCCTTCCACCGGCATATCAAACTCCATAAAAATATCATCAAACAACGCCTTATCAATCAATTTACGGAACACACCATCAAAATAACCAGGAATATTGCGAATCTCTTTGCGCTTTGTCGCTTGAACAGAAATCTGAAGGGCTTGCATCGCCAACTGTTCAAATAATTCTCCTTGGTGCTCATGAATGCTAAATTTCAACATTCGTAATGACAGTGCACGATAAATGCCGAACAATTGACGAGCTAAAGAACTATCACCAATCGTTGTTGACAATAGTTCTTTCATTCTTCCAAACAATGTTGTAGGTGTAGAAATCGGCTCCGCAGGATACGTATCTGTAAGAGTATGGGTCTTCATGTTTTTAGATTTAGAAGAAAATGCTTCAGATTCGGGAACAACGTCCTCAGTCTCACTGTCACTAGGCTCGTCCACTATTGCCGGAGTGGTCAAAGTCGACTGGTCATTGAAGGGTAAAATAGTGTAAATGTTAGCTCCTAACCCGTTCATAACTGGTCGAATATAATGGATACGCTCGATGATTCTAAGACTTTCCAACTTACGAATCGCGCGCCGAATGGTTACGTTGGACTTGCCAATTGCCTCTGCCATCGTGTCGTGCTTTAAGTGAGCAGCACCGTATTTTACAGAGTAACGACGGATTAGATATAGTACAGCTCGATCCGTATCATTCATCTCGTTCCAGTTTGCAAGAACATGACGTCGCGCCGCCTCGTCCACATATCGTCTTTGTTTGTGAAAAGTGCGTAGTCTTTTAAGTAAGTTATCATGGTGGCCATTCCCCTTTTATTCTTTATATAGCGGGAAATGACCAAATCGAATACACCTTTGAAAATATATTTTAAAAATAGAAAAAATATGATAAAGGCTTCTATTCCATCGTTCCGAACAGCACTATCCCTTCGTGTACCTGTGTTTTGCGAGAGCGACGGATGAACGACCGCCATATGATTACCGAAAAAATAAGCATGGATGCGGCAAAGTCGCATCCATGCTTATAAAACGTGTCACGGTCATCATCGTATAGAAGCCGTTCAATCTAAAGCGATCCAAAGTAACGGTACACCTAGGCATATATTTCGATATATCTATTAGATTTAAATGTTATTTACAATGTGATGGTTTAACAGGTCTTGCGAGACAATATTCGCAGTCTGGATCACTGCAAGATGTTTCTCGCCATTCGTCACATGATTCACAGTAAATAGAGTCATGTTCATCATTATAGGCTAGTCTATCGAGGCAAACTTTACAATGATTGGGCAGTTCAAATAATTCACGGATTTTACCGTTCTTCATGAGAAATACGCCTTCAACTGCTTTCTTTTCTGGCCACTGGTCTTCTAATTCCTCAAAAGTAAAGCCCAGGTCTTTCATCGTCCATTGTCGTTCGTCTGGATCTAAATAAAACACTTTCTTTTTTCCCAATCATACCCCTCCTTACTTGTTATATTATACCTTAATCTGTGTGTAATTCAACGCTGACACCACGCCCTTCCATCATCTAGACGGACTATGTAATTTTTAAATTTATGCAATTAATTTAAACACAAAAATAACGCTTGATTTCCAGGTAGAATTTCGTATAATTAAAAAGGATTTAAGTAAACTAAAAGTATAGTAACAGTAAACTTCAACTTGAGGAAATGTTACAAATTTCGAAGGCAGTTAATTGCAGGCAGTCTAATTTCCGGCACAATGACACTGAGAAATAATTGGTTTAAAATTAATAAGGAGGGGAATTCGTGGAGATAGGTAGTAAAATTAAAAGCTTACGTTTAAAAAAAGGACTGACCCAAGAAGAACTTGGGGAACGCACCGATTTAACGAAAGGGCATATTTCACAACTTGAACGTGACCTCAACTCCCCATCGATTGAAACACTTTTCGCTTTGTTAGAGGTTCTTGGTACAACACCAAAAGAATTTTTTGATGAACCGAAAAAAAACGTCACCGTTGTCTACTCTACGGATGACCAGACGATTTACTCTGATGATGAACTTAAATACAGTATTCGCTGGCTTGTGCCCCGTTCCAATGAAAATGACATGGAGCCTGTTCATATTACCTTCCAGCAACAAGGGGAATTCAAAAGATTTGAGCCGTCTCTCGCTGAAACGTTTATTTATGTTCTGAAGGGAAAGGTTACAATTGAAATTGGCGACACGCACTATAGTGCAGCCAAAGGGGATGCAGTCTATTATGATGCCTCTGAGCACCATCGTTTATCGAATGCACATACCGGAACGAGCGAATTATTGCTCGTTGCTACTGAATCTTATTTATAAGGGGGATTATCGTAATGACACAACCAATCATTCGCTTTGAAAATGTTACTAAAAAATATGATGAACATACAACCGTCTTAAACGGCGTCTCTTTCGAAATGGAGCGTGGGAAGTTTTACACACTACTCGGTCCATCTGGCTGTGGTAAAACAACCATCCTTCGTCTAATTGCGGGCTTTACAGAGGCATCAGAGGGAGATATTTTTTTCAACGGCAAAAAAATCAATGACGTCCCGGCGAATGAGCGCCAAGTAAATACTGTGTTTCAAGATTACGCATTATTTCCTCACTTGAATGTCTTTGAAAATATCGCATTCGGTTTGCGCATTAAAAAAGTAAAGCAAAGCGAAGTAGATCGTCGCGTGCGCGAGGCATTGAAATTCGTCAATCTCGAGGGCTATGAAACACGTGAAATTGCTGAAATGTCAGGTGGTCAGCGCCAGCGAGTTGCCATTGCACGCGCGATTATTAATGATCCAGAAGTTATTTTACTCGATGAGCCACTATCTGCTCTCGATTTAAAGCTACGTTCAGAAATGCAATATGAGCTCCGTGAATTGCAGCAACGTCTTGGGAAAACATTCGTTTTCGTTACGCATGACCAAGAGGAAGCACTCGCCATGTCCGATGAAATTTTTGTCATGGACGGGGGGCAAATTCAGCAATCGGGTACACCACTCGATATTTACGACGAGCCTATTAATCGCTTCGTTGCCGATTTCATTGGAGAATCCAATATTGTACCTGGTGTGATGGTTGAAGACTATGTTGTCCAATTTACAGGCCGGACATTTGAATGCGTTGACCAAGGGCTTAATCCTAATGAAAAAGTCGATATCGTTATTCGTCCAGAGGATCTTGAACTCACTTCTGTCGATAAAGGTAAGCTAAATGTTACGGTCGATACGCAATTATTTCGTGGCGTGCATTATGAGCTATCCACATATGATGCAGATGGGAATGAGTGGCTAGTCCATTCCACGAAAAAAGCAGAAGTAGGCGTAACGGTTGGACTAGACTTTGATCCAGAAGCTATTCACGTTATGCGCTTGAACGAAACGGAAGAAGAATTCGACGCTAGGCTTGAGGCATACGGGGTACCGGACCATGAACAATAAGCCGCTACGTCCGTTATATACCGTTCCTTATGCAGCTTGGATTATCCTTTTCGTCATCGCACCGATTGCCCTCATTGTCTATTACTCATTTTTTGATTTGGCGGGCAATCTTACACTAGACAACTATAAAAGCTTTTTTTCATCCGTCTATTTGAAACTGACGATTAGCTCGTTTTGGTATGCATTTTTAATTACATTTTTCTCGTTATTATTTGCATATCCAACTGCTTACTTTCTAACGAAAACGAAACATAAACAACTTTGGTTATTGCTGATCATTATTCCTTCTTGGATCAACCTACTACTCAAAACATATGCTTTCATTGGACTTTTTGGACTATATGGTCCTATTAATGCCTTGTTGGAAGTGATGGGCATTGGTGAGCAGCAAATTCTATTCACTGATTTTAGCTTTGTCTTTGTGTCTGTTTATATTTTCATTCCGTTTATGATTTTGCCGATTTTCAACGCGCTCGACAAATTAAACCATACATTGATTGATGCATCACGTGATCTTGGGGCCAATGCTTGGACGACATTTAGTCGTGTCATCTGGCCGTTGACATTGAATGGTGTGAAGTCAGGTATCCAAGTCGTCTTCATCCCTGCACTATCGCTATTCATGATTACGCGACTCATTGCAGGCAACAAAGTCATTACGCTTGGAACGGCGATTGAACAACAATTCCTTGTCACACAAAACTGGGGAATGGGCTCAACAATTGCAGTATTCCTTATTCTATTTATGTTCATCATTATGTTAATTACGAATGGGAAAGAAAAGGGGGCGTCCAACAATGGGAAAACTAAGTAAGCTTCCGAAAATCTATTTGACTGTTGTCTTCATCATTTTGTACGCACCCATTTTCTATTTAATTTTCTACTCCTTCAACTCAGGTGGAGGGATGTCGGATTTTGAGTCGTTCTCGCTGGAACACTACGGGGCCGTTTTTGAAGATACCCGCTTGCTCGTTATATTAATCAATACAATCGTCGTTGCCTTATTGTCGGCACTCGTGTCAACTGCAATCGGCGTACTCGGTGCCGTTGCCATTTTGTTCATGCGTAATAAAGCGATGCGTAACGCAGTTTTGTCATTGAACAATATCTTGATCGTCAGCCCAGACGTTATTATCGGGGCATCATTCCTTATTTTATTTACACTGATTGGGGTTAAGCTTGGGTTTGCGTCTGTGCTCATTTCGCATATCGCTTTCAGTATTCCAATCGTTGTCATTATGGTGTTACCGAAGCTACAGGAAATGAGTCCATCACTTATTGATGCGGCGTTAGATCTTGGCGCTACGAAACGAGACGTGTTAACACGTGTCATTATTCCTTTCATTAAACCAGGGATATTGGCTGGATTCTTTTTAGCGTTAACGTATTCGTTGGATGATTTTGCTGTCACATTTTTCGTGACGGGTAACGGCTTCTCGACATTGTCCGTCGAAATCTATTCAATGGCTCGCGCAGGAATCACCTTGACGATTAACGCCTTGTCAGGACTCATTTTCCTTGTCACAGTCGTATTGGTCATCGGCTATTATATGATTAGCCGCAAAACCAAATCACCACTTGCGGGGGTGCGAAAATGAAGGATATACTACGTGGAACAGCTGTCATTCTAATTGTTTCTGTAATTCTACTCATTATCAATGCTAAATTGAATGAGGGTGGAGGCAGTGCAGGGAATAATTCCATTACCGTTTATAACTGGGGGGAATACATTGATCCTGATCTTTTGAAACAATTTACAGAGGAAACAGGTATCAAAGTCGTCTACGAAACATTCGATTCGAATGAAGGAATGATGGGTAAGGTCGAACAAGGTGGAACAGCTTACGATATTTCAATGCCTTCTGAGTACATGATCGAAATGATGAAGGAAAAAGACCTGCTTTTGCCGATTGATTATAGTAAAGTACCGAACGTTAAAAATATCGATCCATACTTCCTTGACTTGCCGTTCGATCCGAACAATGAATACTCCCTTCCCTACTTCTGGGGAACGGTTGGGATTGCCTATAATCCGACGTTACTGGAAGGACAGACATTTGAGAGCTGGGATGATTTATGGGATCCTTCGCTTAAACAGGATGTCATTCTCGTTGATAGCGCAAGGGAAACGATTGGGATGGGGTTAAATTCACTTGGCTTTTCATTGAATTCCACTGATATAGATCAATTGCGTCAAGCAACCGATAAATTGAAGACGCTTAGTCGGAATGTCAAGGCCGTTATTGGAGATGAAGTGACACCGCTAATGATTAATGGTGAAGCGGCTGTTTCCTTAACATGGTCTGGTCAAGCGGCCGATATGATGTATGAAAATGAGGACATCGATTATATTGTTCCTGAAGAGGGCTCTAATCTTTGGTTCGATAATATGGTCATTCCACGTACCTCGACAAATATTGATGGCGCACACGCCTTCATTAATTTTATGCTGGATGCGGAAGTGGCAGCACAAAATGCCGATTATGTTGGCTATTCTACACCAAATCTGGCGGCACTCGATTTCATGGACCCTGAAGTGACGGAGGATGAGCGTTTTTATCCCGATGAAGAGACGCGCAGTCATTTAGAGGTTTATAGAAATTTAGGCCTTGAAATGCTTGGTGTTTATAATGAATTATTTTTGGAGTTTAAAATGGATATGAAATAATAGAAAGTAGCGGGCGCCTTCATGTGCCCGCTACTTTCTATTATTCTTTTCATCCAAAATCACTTGATAGTGTGTTCGTATGTGGCTTATGGTACGATATCCAAATGACATGAAATAGTTTAGAAAGTTGGGATAACAATGGCAGTAAAATCAAATAATTTTGCCCTATATATTTTAATGTTTAATATGTTTATTGCCATGGCTGGAATTGGCCTAATCATTCCCATTATGCCGGAATATTTAGCGACATTCGGCGTTGCCGGGCAAGCACTTGGCTTCATGATTGCTATTTTTTCATTAGCACAATTTGTCTTCTCACCCTTTTCTGGTGATTTGTCCGACAAACATGGACGTAAAAAAATCATAATTATTGGACTCATTATATTCGGGCTTTCACAATTGGCTTTTGGACTGGCCAATGAGCTATGGATGTTGTATCTTGCCCGCTTCTTTTCTGGCTTTGGTGCTGCATTCATCGTCCCTCCTATGATGGCTTTTGTTGCCGATATTACAACTGTGGAAAACAGGGGGAAAGGGATGGGACTCCTTGGTGCTTCCATGTCACTAGGCTTCATGATTGGGCCAGCAATCGGTGGATTTCTTTCCAAAATCAGTTTGGTGTTCCCTTTTTATTTTGCGACAGGAGCAGCACTCTTCGCGGCAATCCTTTCCATTTTAATTTTACCGAATCCTAAGCCTGTTCTAGACGGCGATCCAACGGTGAAGAGAAAACGCGAAAACCTAGTTCAACAATTAGTTCGTTCGACTAAGACTTCCTACTTTGTTGTGCTTATTGTGATGTTTGTCTTTTCATTTGGACTGGCGAATTTCCAGTCTACAATAGCCCTTTATGTTGATCAAAAGTATGGGTATACACCTACGGATATTGCCATACTTATTACAGTAGGTGGCTTTGTTGGTGTCATTGTCCAAACATTTGTTATCAATCCGTTATTTAAACGCTATGGTGAAATGCGCGTCATTCTTGTCAATTTAGTCATTGCGGCATTTTCACTCATTGGCATTATTTTTGTCGATATGTTCTGGTCGATTTTACTCGTCTCCACTATTTTCTCGACAGCGACTTCGCTCCTTCGTCCAGCCGTCAATACGCTCGTTTCGAAATTGGCTGGTCAAGAACAAGGCTTTGCTGCAGGGATGATGAACGCCTATATGAGTTTAGGTAATATGATAGGACCTGCGATTGCAGGTGTCATCTTCGACATCAATATGATCTATCCTTATATTCTCGGTATGGGAATTCTCCTCATTTCATTCGTCATCGCTGCTATATGGGCGAAACGCAATCAGAAATTGCTGGCAGAAACACGTACAAAATAACAAACGCCGTATCATTACCCGTAATTTCTCGGGAATGATACGGCGTTTTTCATTAAGTAAAATTGGATTGCATTAATTACGCTGACTATCCCTCTACCTTTTCCTCTTTGCCTTCAATAATTCTGAAATACTGTCCTGCGCTGTCGGACTTTCTTCAACAATTACTTCCCGAACCCGTTTCGTACCAAATCCTTTAAACATGCCAAAACGGCGTAATGTGATGTCGATGAAGAATAGGATCATTGACGCTAAAATCAGCCATTCTGCAATCGATTTCTTCTCACCACTTTGGAATAACTGAGGACGAAACGCTTCCTCTGGTTGTTCAAGTACTTTGCCACCTGTTCGTTCCGCAATTTTCGTCATCAATGCAGCATTCGGTGCTAGAGGTTTATATTCATCGCTATAAGGCACTGAAACTCCAGCTTCAAATAATCCACCTTTATCATCCGAAACGCCGAAAAATACTAAGCCTGGTTTAGCATCGACAGTAACACGGACTTTGCCTGGGGCGAGTGGCTCAGAGATGAATGGCACTTCCTGTCCCGCCTCGTCGACAATGGCAATATCAATGAATGCGGCCTGGCGCGAGCTGTCCGTCACGGTATACGTACCGCCGCGTTCATGCGTAATCACATAAGGAACTTCCTCATAAGCCGGCAATAACCTCGCCACTGCTGTATTCCAGAAGTTAGCATAACCATCCCATCTTGCCAAATCCCCCGTCCACTTGCCCGTCGAATCAGACGTAAAGGCAACAGTTCGGCCTAACCCATACATCCATTCCGCAATGACTGGATCTTCCTTATGACTTTCCCCGACAATGGTCGCTGTACTTTTAGCTGTCGTAGCAATATATGCATTGATTTGTGGCACACCTTCTTGGAACAATGAAGTCCATTCTGGCACATTGCCCAAAGTCATATAAAACGGGTTATCTTCGATATATGTTCGGGTCAGCATAGATGTTTCTCGCGTTAAAATAGCGGGTACCGTCGATTCATCGACTACATCGTAAAAACGCCCACCACCCGTTTCCGCAAGCTCCTCCAACAACGACCAATCCGCATCCGTACCAATCGCGACTGTTGTCAACGTAATATTATTCTTTTTACCTTCTTCTAACACTTCTTCGTAGCCAAAAGGCATCTCCGATTGACCATCTGTTAATAAAATAATATGTTTGCGCTGCAATTTTAAATCTGTTAAATCCTCATAGGCTTTTTGTACACCTGGGAAAATATTTGTCCCACCTGCCGCTGGAACAGAGAGAATCTGCTCAATGGCTTCTTTTTTATCGCCTAACTTATCCACAGGAATGACTTCCCATACTTGATCGTCAAAGGCAGTGAAACCGAATGTATCATCATCTCGCAGCAACTCAACCGAACGGGCCGCAGCCTCTCTTGCCAAGACAATTTTCGAGCCAGCCATACTGCCCGACCTATCTAACACGATGACAAGACCAAGTGATGGCAGTTGTTCTTTACCAGTCACTTCCATCTCCACAGGCAACAGACGTTCAATCGGCGACTTGAAATAACCACCAAGTCCAAAGCTTTCATCACCACCGACCATCATGAAGCCTGTTCCAAAGTTTTTTACCGCTTGCTCAATGAGTGTCATCTTGTGCTCCCCAACAATATGTCCCGGTACATTATCGAAAATGATAGCACCATAGCCAAGATAGCCCGACAACGTTTCTGGCAATTGCTGTGCATCGATAATATCTACATCCATAGCACTTTGATCAAGAATCGTTGGAATAACAGATGGACTGCGCTCCGTCTGGACAACAAGCACACGCGGAGATTGCTCCATCATCGTAATCGACAGCATCCGGTTATTCTCAAGGAAGCTATCATCTGGTACAATGAGCTTCGCTTCATATTTCAACAGCCCACTTCCCGTAGACGATGTGTGGAAGGATAGTGCATTCTTCCCTGGTTCTAGTAGCACCGCTTCACGAATAATCTCTTTATCATTTTGGTAAATGAACAACTCGCCCGCTGTCCTCGTAGAAGATTCCACTTCCACACGCAATAACTGCTGCTCTCCTTCATACGCAGTTCGTGGTGTATCGAAAATCGAAATAGATGCATCTATGGTACCCGGTCGTTTCAGCAGCACTGTATCAATTGTGACATGTCCCCCACCGCTATACTTAGGCAATAGCTCTTCAACTGAGCCGAGCGTCTCCAACCCGTCTGATAACAGCACTATTCGGGTGGCAAGTTGCTCTTTTGCGATTGCGGCCGCTAGGTCAATCGCTTTAGCAATATCTGTCGCATCCTTCGTCTCCATCTCTTCAACGACCGGTACCGTTAGTGGAGCAATCGTCAGCTGCATATCTGTCCGGAATGTCTCAGCAAATGAATACAAGCCGACAGACTGATTTTCTTTACGCTCTTTTAGACTAGCAGTTAGCCATTCATCCGCAGTATCCTTCGCCCCAGCAATTGATACAGAACGGTCTACGACAAAGAGAACCTGCTCTTCATTGGCGCGCAGTGTAAGATAAGGCGCGGCAAGTGCAAAAACTAATGCCGCAATAGCCGTACAGCGTAATGCAAAAAGAATAGTCCCTTTGCTTAAAAAGCGCATCGCAGAAGATTTCCACGTATAAGCCATATATAAGGCAATCGGTATTAATAACAATAGCCATAACGGCTCATCAATTCGGATATCCACGTCGTCGTTGCACCTCCCATTCTGTCAGCAATAGTAGGAGTAGCGGTATGATGAAGAACCAACCAATCATTTGCTTGCCTTCTTCTGCCTCGTTGACATCTGCCGTTTGTCCAATTCGATACGATGCACCGATGACAAGCTCTTTTTCAGCTTGTTCAAGCTGAACAGCAAATAACTTTTCTGTTCCCCCATCCCGTGCCTTGTAAATTCCTGGTTGCGAAGGAGCTATAAAACTTGAACCATCTACAAACGTTGTGACGTACTCATCCTTCAACGTATAGACTTCCAGTCCATTCGCATTACCACCTGATAGCACCGCTTTTCGTTCATGCGGCACGAATAGCCCTAGGGTGTCCGTGTCGGAACGTAGCTGCTCGGCTGCACTCCAGACGAATAGTGGGAATGAGGGATGTAGAGGCCAATCTGTCAATTCAATATCAGCTAGCACAACAATATCGCCGCGCTTTGAGCGTTGGATGAACGGCTGATCCCCCACCGTCGCAAGCGTCGTATACGATGTAAACGGCGGGTATAATGCGCTAACATAAACATCGCTAATATCCGCAATCGTAAACAGCGGATCTGCGATACTATTCACAGCACCTGAAACAGGTGTAGGCGATTTATCATTACGCCCGATAATAATGACGGGTTTCGACCCTTTTTTCAACAATGAAACGTCATTTGTTACACTTATTGCGCTGTCCTGCGCAGCTACTAATTCTTTAGCAGAACCTGTTGACACTGCTAATCCAACTGCTTCAAATGCCCGCTTCACTAGCTCATGCAATTGCCCATCGACGACTGCTTCTGATACTTCAGCACCTAGTAAAATTGCTGCTGTATTATCCGCCTCGTAGTCATCATCCACACTGATTTCAGCCTGCAGCACTTGACTTTCCGGCAGTTCTTTAAACGATAATAATGCATCTTTTCCAGATTCAACGCTAAACTTTTCTTCAAGTAACACTTCACCTGTCAATAGATTCGCAAGCCGCACATCTCCGGTTTGATTGACATCGGAAGCATTAGTGATTTTGATAATAGCTTCCGTTCCTTGCGGCGTTTTCACCGCACCAAACTTATTAATAGATACATTGACAAGCGCGTCCTCTGAACCATGAATGGTCCACGCAATCTCCTTGTCTCCCTCAGCAAAAGCTGCGCGGTCTAGTGAATCTGTGTAAATATGAATATCCGCTCCACCTGCAGCAGCAATCGACCTCGCAAACTCCAATGCCCTCTCCATATGCTCATGCTCGTAGGACACAGCTAATTTATCAATCGCCGCAAGTAACACTTCTCCATCTGTTTGCTCCCGCACAACAATCGCAGGCTCCTTGCCCGTCGTCACAATCGTAATGGGCTCACCCGAACGACTGACGACAAGCTCTTTCATGGCCGCCTGTTGACGAGCAAATAAGGTCGTTTGCTCCTTGCGTGCTAGCATACTCGCAGACGTATCCACAATTAGAATCGTATGCCCACCAATAGCTTGTTCTTTTGGTAAAAATGGACCTAATAATATGAAGACCAACAGCAACAAAGCAACCATTTGTAAATAAAATAACGCATTGCGCTGTAAATTTTTCAAATACGGAGACACTTTCGTTTCCCGCATTGATTGCTGCCAAAATAAAGTCGAAGAAATAGTCGTCACTTCATATTTTTTGCGAAAGAAGTAGTACAACAAGACGACCAACGGAAAAACAGCCGTCCAGCTATTCACAATATGATTCAATCCCATGTGGTCGCCCCCCTATCGCAGCCAACCTGCATGGCGTATTTTTTTCGTCATCGTTTCCATAACCCCATCAGCTACCTCCGCACGAACCAAGTGAATACCAAACTTGCCCGCCAGTGCAGTTAACTGGGCTTCATGCGTTACCTTAGTAGCTAAATAATCCTGCACAGCACGCCTCGTCATCGTCACCTCAACACCTGCACCACTCTCACTGTCGATCAACCGGACATCCCCTTCATAGGTCGGAGCTTCTTCAGGTTGTGAATGAATCGTCAAAATACGTATATCTCCACAAATACCCGGTAGTCGTCGGAAAAAATGCTCCCACTTAGCTGTCTCTTCAAGACCATCTGTAATAATAAACAGTACCGTCACCGCTTTTGGAATATGCCGCAGTGCACGGTCAGTGAAATTATCCGTCGAGCCTGGGCTATCGATTGAAGTGACAAACTTTGTCAATGAAGCCCGGTGCATAGAACCTTTTCTTCTATAAAAATAATCCTGTTCATCCGACCATGTCGAAAACGATACTGTGTCTCCACTTTTCAACGCAATATGGCCAAGTGCGATGGCTAATTGACGGGCATAATCCCATTTTCCATCTACACCCATCGACTTGGTAGAATCGAGCAGTACATGGATGCGCATTTCCTGTTCATCGAGGAACTGTTTGATGAACGGCTTATCCGTTCGTGCATAGACATTCCAGTCGATATGACGCAAATCATCGCCCGGATGATATTCTCTGAAATCAGAAAAGTCGAGTGATGAACCCGTCTTGCGCGACCGATGTGTCCCTTTATGATGTCCGAGCCGTCCAGATCTAGAAACGATGGATAATGCCCCAAGTCTTTTTGCTAGTCTGTCAGGAAACAATTCGCCACCCATTACACAGAGGCTCCTTGTCGTACTTCTTCCAGCAATTTTGTAATTAAGCCATCAACATCGACGCCTTCCGCTTCTCCTTCATAATTGATGAGGATACGGTGGCGCAATGCCGGTTTGGCAACTGTTTTAATATCCGCGATAGACACATGGTAACGTCCCGCCATTAACGCACGGGCTTTTGCTAATCTAATAATCGATTGTAGTCCACGCGGCCCACTACCATATTGGACGTATTTCGACCAGTCATCTGCAGATCCACTTGTAGCTGTAACTGGATTAGCGGCATTTTTATGTGTGGCTGCAACTAAATCCACCGCATAGTCAATCATGTCATCTGCAATAACAATTTCTTTCACCATCTGCTGCGCCACAACAATCGTTTCGGCATCCATCACTTTTTGAATAGTAGCCGTTGTCGGTCCTGTCGTACGCAAAATAATTTCCTTCAGCTCCGACTTTTCTGGATATGGTAATAAAATCTTACACAAAAACCGGTCCATTTGTGCTTCTGGTAAAGGATACGTCCCTTCCATTTCAATCGGATTTTGAGTAGCAAGTACAAAAAATGGTTTCGCCATTTTCCGTGTTTCACCAAGTACCGTCACCGTTTGCTCACCCATCGCTTCCAGCAAAGCACTTTGAGTTTTCGGCGTCGCACGGTTAATTTCATCTGCTAAAACCATCTGGCTAAAAATCGGTCCTTCTTTAAAAACAAATCGCTGCATGCCCTCTTCATTTCTTTCTAAAATACTCGTTCCTGTAATATCCGCTGGCATTAAATCTGGTGTGAATTGAATACGTGAAAATGATAGATCTAGCACTTCTGAAATCGTTCGAATGAGCATCGTCTTCCCAAGCCCCGGTAACCCTTCCAACAACGCGTGCCCATCTGCAAGAATCGAATAAAGCGAAAACTCAACCGCCTCTTGTTGCCCGACAATAAATTTCCCAATTTCTTCTTTCACCATTCCAAGCTTCCCGCTCATTTCTTCAAACTGCTCTGGTGTAAATGTCATGTGAACAACTCCTGTTCTATATAGATAGATCTTTATTCAATCGAAGAAAAGTAATCCGAAAGAATATGCTGTAAATCTGGTGGCAGCTTCATCTTCTCTGTACTCTTTAAGTAAGAATCTTTGTAGTCGCCTACTACCTCTCTGTAAGGGCGAATTGTCCCCTTTTCGACCGGTCCTTGAGCATCGCGTTCCTCGATGAAATCGCCTTGACCAAGTTTACCATCGACTACTGAAGACTCTCCTTTTTCCCCTATACGGTCATAGGGAACTGATAATAGATTGCGCCCGCCTGATCCTTGTCCTTGGCCTTGACCTTGGCCTTGTCCTTGGCCTTGTCCTTGTCCTTGTCCTTGTCCTTGTCCTTGTCCTTGTCCTTGGCCTTGGCCTTGGCCTTGTCCTTGACCTTGTCCTTGTCCTTGTCCTTGTCCTTGTCCTTGGCCTTGGCCTTGGCCTTGGCCTTGACCTTGACCCTCTACTTGTTCTGTATTCTCTCCCTCACTTTGACCATCACCTTCGCCAGTTGCTTCGCCCATACCTTCACCACTTGTTGTACCTGGTTTACCATCTGTTTCTGAAGGTGATGCATTTGCACCTGCTAATGCTGGTAATGTAGGTGCTTTACCCACTTTATTCAACGCGCTTTGGGCTTTTCCAAGATTTTGAGCTAGTTGGTCCGCCAGCTTTCCAAGTTCCTTTAGTTCCTGCTCTTCTGCATCAGTTAAAGCATCCGCCGGATTATCTGACTTGCCAGCAGCTTCTTTTTTATCCGCAAGACGTTGCTCTTTGAGACGTAATTCTTTTTGTTTTTTGATCAGTTCTTTCAATACATCCTCAGTAAGCTCTGCTGTTAGTAACTTTTCCGCAAGATCTTGCAGTTCTTTTTTCACCTCGGGTAGTGGTTCTTTTTTGATCAATTCCTTTACTTCTTTCTTCACTTCCTCAATCACTTCTTTTTCCTTAACAACTGCTCCCGCCTCTATTTGTGCCTCAGACGGGAAAATAAGCAGGACTGCAAGGCAAGCCGATGCAATCACTATGCCCGCAAACATTTTCACATTGACATAATGCTTATTTCTCTTTTTAAATTCTTCAAATGCCGACACAACTTTCGACTCCGCCACCTGAATTAGCGGCTCAGATAAATGCGTTTCACCTATCTTTTCATCCAATGCTGTAATCAGTAGATTATCCGGCATATAACTATCAAGCCTGTGAACAGCTTCACTTTTCCCAAGTCGTTTGTAAATGATAAAAATAGCTGTTGCCACTACTGCAATCGCCGCAACAATCCAGGCAAGTCGTCCATAATGAGGCAGGACGAATAATCTGGAAGCCCCAACAATAAGTAAGGCTAGTAATACAGCCATAAACACCCCTGTTTGTAGCGTATGGACAGCCCTTTCAAAACGAAGTCGCGTCAGCGTTGCACGGACATACTTTGTTAGTATTGATTTCCCAGCCATTCGCCTACCTCCCTCCCACTATTTGAAACGTTTCATATTCACACGTAATTTTTTTACCGCTAACCATAACGACAGTACTGTAATTGAGATGTAGAAAATAAGATAGCCTATCCATATCGGAAATTTCACCTGCGTCATTTCTGTAATACTTTCTTCCATCCCTGGTGATAAGATCGAAGCAAAAAGCACAGCAGGATTGATGGAAGCCAGTATATGCCCGATGATAGATGGCGGCGGCAAACCTACCCCATTAAAATTAAACCTCGTCACCTGCAACACAATAATTAATAAAAAACCAGTGACAGCTGATAAAAATAGCATTATGCCATACGTTGCAATCATCGACACAATTGTTCGACGAATAAGTGTCGAAAATAGAATGCCGATACTTCCAACCGCTAGAAGTGTGACAAACAAAAAGAGAAATATGCGTACAAAATCCATCGGCGAAATTCCACCGAATAAAAATACCAAGCTATAAATTGGCAACGCAGCCACTGTTAGCAGCATAAAAAAGGCTACAGACGACAATAATTTCCCCAAAATAATTTGAAACGAGCTCTGAGAAGTCGTTAGTAAAATAGGCAGTGTCTGTTTTTCTCTCTCACTGCTAATCGCCCCAGCCGTCAAGCCCGGCGTGATAAATAGGACTAAGCCAAGTTGGATAAATGCCAAGAAAGCAAACAGCAGCATACTTTCAGTCGGTCTAAAATAGGACACACCCGTTAAGCTCATCGTCGTGAAGATAAAGCCGAAGACGAAAACGCACATAGCGGCTAAATAGAATAAAATACCTACAAAACTTTTCGGCGATCGAAACCGTAGTTTTAATTCCTTAAATAACACTGGATTATTAAAATTCATCCTCAATCAGCTCCTTTCGTAATTTCCATGAACACATCTTCCAAATTCGTGACATGTTCCATGAATGAAAGGAGTGAAATATCATGGAGAATCGCCCTTTTTAACAGCCCAACCTGGTCTTCTTCTGTTCCTTTATAGACAAACGTCAAACCAGCTCCCCCATCCAACGTCTGAATAGTAGAGATGAATGGATCCTCCTCGAAAAAGGCAATCGCTCGCTCCATTGCACCCGCCAAGCGAACCGTAATGACTCGCTCACCACGCAACTTATCTTGAATCTCAGCAACAGAACCGTGTGCAATGAGGCGTCCATTGTCAATGACGCCAATCTCATCACACATCTCCGCTAATTCAGGCAAAATATGGGATGAAATCAAAATCGTCTTGCCCATCTTTTTCAACGTTTTTAAAATATCTCTCATTTCAACACGGGCTCGTGGATCAAGACCTGATGCAGGCTCATCAAGAATAAGCACTTTCGGATCGTGGATGAGACTGCGCGCGAGGCATAGCCTTTGCTTCATCCCCCGTGACAATAAATCGACATAGTCATAGCGCTTATGTGATAGATTGACCAGTTCCAACAATTGTGGGATTAAAATTTTCCGCTCTGCTTCTGGAATACCATAACTCGCACCATAAAAGTCTAAATACTCCTCTGCCTTCAATTGATCATAAACACCGAAAAAGTCCGGCATATAGCCAATCATCTTACGCACATCGGAAGGTTTTTCACGTACACTAACACCATTAATGAATACATCTCCCATTGTTGGCTGTAGTAGGGTTGCTAAAATGAGAAAGGTCGTTGATTTCCCTGCACCGTTAGCCCCGACAAAGCCAAAAACAGTTCCTTCCGACAGCGTCAAATTCAAATCATCCAGTGCACAAAACTTGCCATATTTCTTAGTTAGGCCTTTAATTTCAATCATTTTGACACCTCACCATTCAATTTGAGCTCTGGAGCGCGTCCGCCGCTCCCCTGTTGTGTATTTTTCACAACTAAGCGAAGAACGATTGTTCCATCAGAAGTTATATAATCATCTAGCCTGTCAGTAAGCGTAAATTTACTCGCATCCTGCAACTCATATTCACCTGTTTGGATATTTAAAATACTGACCTCATACAATTGTTTTTGAACTTTTGACACCTCAAGTGACGTCCATATCAAATTCATATTTATCAGCTTCTCTGGTATTTGCCAATTTTGTAAATAAGCAGAGTCATTGAAAAAGTAGTCTGTGGTAGGACCCCCCGCTCGATCTGCATCAATCAAAGTCGTTTCAGACACAACCGACATCGTCATCATTTCCGGCTCAACTGTCACAGCATTCGTAAAGAGTACATCTGCTTCAATTGACTGGGCAATCATTGTCAGCGATGAGATAGTCGGCTTACCATTTACAAGCTCTATCGGAACAATCTGCGTATCGGTATAACCAATAATCGCTGGTTGACCCGCCTTATTCATATGCTCTCCCGAGAAGGTTAACATGCTCTCTTTTCTCATTTTCATTAAATCATCTGTCTGCCCTGCTTGAGGGATCATATACGAATTGAATATCGTTCGTCTAGGTAACAACGTGCTTGTTTTCAGGGTTTCATTCACCTGAACAGTTTCTCCTGGCCCTAGATCACCAAGTGCAATTTGCTCTACGCCTGACCAGATGACTACATCCGTCAAAGCGAACGAAAAGTCATTCGTAACAGCCCCTGTCAATTGTTTATCTACAACCTTCAACTGACTTTCAAAGGTACCTACCTTCTCCACTGTTGTTTGTCCATAAATGGTCGCCACATCCCAATAGCCTGTATTGCGAAGATGGACTGTCGAGCCCGTTGCATCTTTTTCTAGCATCGTTCGTTTATGGACAGGTATTGAAGAGGACCCACCGAATATATCGTCTCCACGATTAGCTGCAAACAAAGTTGTCTCTGGCTGTGTTGTAAATGTAAAGTTCCCCGACTTATTCGTCAGTAAAGACTCTGCATAGTAACCCGTCAGACTACCATCCGATGCCACATTCAACATAGCTGTATGCTGAATCTGTGCACGGGCAATCCGATCTTTCGCACCGTAAGCAAAAATGGCAATTGAAGTAACTACTGCAAATGCAGGAATGATCCACCATGTGTATTCCCGCTTATCCTTCTTTTTCAGGATAAAATAAAGGACAGGTATAATAAGAATCATATACAAAATAATAATGCCTAAAATAATGGGTGCAGACACCCTAAAAGATGGAAATAATTCATTTACACTTCCTACTGAATAGGCAATTGCATCCATCGGCCCGTCAGAATAATAATTTGAAGATGGAGAATTTGTCGGTGCAATACGCTCCCCAGTTGCCAACAAAGTATTCCAAAAACCAGTCATACCTTCCATTTCCACTAAAGGTGCATCACCTACCGAGAATGAAGTCTGGAGGATCACACCATCACCCAACTTCTTGTAAGCAACTAACACATCACCTTCCACTTCAAAAAGTGGTTTTGCATCTGCTGTTAGTTCAGCTTCATACGATGTAAAAGTTCCTTCAAAGCCGCCTGATACGACCCAATCAACCAAATGACTAGCATCTATTTCTTTCTGACCATGCAGCTTTAAAGGCAAATACTCAGCAAATACACCTGCCTCAGCTTGACTATTATCAGAGCCACCCATCACTAAAATACCGCCTGTTCGTACCCAGCCAAGTAGTGCCTGCTGTTGCTTCGCTGATAAATCTGCCAATGGGTATTCATCAATGATGACAAAATTGGCAGCTTCCCATCCTATTGCCTCTTCTGGAAACTTAGTTTTTTCCTCAATTTTAGCAGCATCCACCAAAACTAGCGTTGATGAATTGCCGTACCTAACCTTTTTCAAAGCCGTTAAACGGTCAACATTATCGGTAAATTGGACCGCAAACTTATTATCGGCACTCTGTAA
This sequence comes from Sporosarcina sp. FSL K6-2383, assembly GCF_038618305.1. Classification (NCBI taxonomy): domain Bacteria; kingdom Bacillati; phylum Bacillota; class Bacilli; order Caryophanales; family Caryophanaceae; genus Sporosarcina; species Sporosarcina sp. FSL K6-2383. The sequence goes on along the minus strand of NZ_CP152017.1, from coordinate 1,378,036 downwards.
AGCAGCAGGGATATTCCGTGAACCTTTATGTTCAATTTCCTTGCCTTTTTGCCAGCCACCTTCATAGAAAAAGATAGATTTTCTCGACTGCAAGCCATAATTGCCATTATCATTCATTTTTTCATTAACAAACGACACTGTTTTTGTCTCACCCGCACCGATTTCCAATGGAAATGCCTGCCCGCTTCCCATTGAATACGTGTAATCCATATCAATAACCATGTCCCCACTAAAAGCTGTTCCCGTATTTTCAATCGTTACTGTAACGGGAGTCCCTTTGCCATACTTTGCTTTACCATCAAGGCCAACCTTCACACTGGCCTTTAGTTCCGGTGCAGCAAAAGCCGTCGTAGTTGGAATGACAACAAGTGATGCCATTAGTAACAACACAAACACGATAAATTTTTTCCACATAGTCATATCCTCCCATCAGTGCCATTTATCTATTCCTGCTTCACTATTAGTACGAACTAAATCTACCAAAGTTCCATTTATTCTTATTATTTGTAATCCTTTCGCAGTCTTTCCGCATGCGTTTGAACAATTTGAGCGAAGGCATCCACTTGTTTTAACGCAAATGAAGACTCGTAGCCAATCAACCACGTATCTCGTGTCAATTCAAACTCTTCTTCACTATTCAGCAACGGCATTTTATTGACATCCTCGTCACCCCTCAATGTAATGGACGGTAAAATAGCGTAGCCAATTCCATTTAACGCTAGTTGTTTACATGTTTCAATTTGATCGACTGTAATTTGACGCCCTGGATTTTTCGGAAAATGACGTTGCCACCAGCGTTGGATTTCCATGAAGTAATTTGAATCACTTTTAAATTGGATAAATGGCCGATCTGTATCCTTCAACTCATCAATAGATGTAATCTCGCGATCTACAAGATAAAGATGGTCACGGAATAAATATGTTTTGTGGCTTTTCCAATCCACTTGCCCACGTACAATGCCAACATGCGCTTCCCCTTCATACAAAGCCTTCACGATTTCCGAGCTCCAGCCTGTCATAAGAGATATTTTTGCATCAGGATACATCTCGACATATTCCTTCAATACTTGTGGTAGCCACGTTTGTCCGATGATAGATGCACAAGCAATTTTCAATGTCCCATGCACCTTATCCGCCATTGAAGCAATCATCGCAAACGTTTCTTCCTTTTTCAAAATAGTTTCCCGCGCATGAGCGATGACCAACTCACCTGCTGGTGTCGGTTCAAGCCCTTTCTGTGAGCGAATGAACAACAAAGTACCCCATTCTTTTTCAATGGTTTGCAAGCGTTGAGACAATGCCGGCTGCGATAAAAATAAACGTTCCGACGCTTTCCGCATATTGCCCTCTTCAGCAAGTGCTTTAATAATTTCAAGTTCAGTCGTTGTCATGTAATAACCCCTTCCCACGTGGAATCCGTAATATAAGAAGAAAACTGATGATTGCAAAAGCTGCAACTGCGATATATACCCATTGCAAGGAATTATCCAATGCATCTTGCAGCATAAATAAATGGTTTTTTGATAACATTTCCCTATTTTCATCCGTCAATAACAAATTGACGTCTTCCAACCCCATAGTTGATTTTTCATTCTCCAAACGGGCCATTAACGAACCATTTAACACAGCTCCAAAAAGTGCAGCACCAATTGTATTACCAAAGTTGCGCATGAACATATTCGCGGCAGTCGCAGATCCTCGACGCTCATGGGGAACCGCGCCTTGTATAGTGACAATGAATGATGTACTGGTCAACCCCATGCCAATACCGACAAAAAAGCTCGCAACTGCAGCCCACCATGGACCGGAGCCCGCATCCATGAACACAAACAACATCGTACCCAAGATGAGCGACAGCCCGCCAAAAAATGACACGGTAAACGTTCCGTAACGGATTAGTAAGTGTCCTGCAACAGAAGATGCAATTGGCCAACCAATGGACATAGCAGTCAATGTAAAGCCAGCGATTATCGCAGGCTGCTCCATCACCCCTGTAACGAAGGTTGGTAAATATGAAGATATCCCTATCAAAATAACACCTGATGTCAAGGACACCAAATTTGCATAAAGAATCACAGGGTTTTTCCAAATGGCAAACGGCATCATAGGATCTTCAGCCTGTCGTTCCACCTTTATGAAAAACATAAATAATGAAATTCCACCTACTATAAGGACGATACTTGTTAAAGAAAGCCGACTAAACGACTGTCCTCCTTCACTCAACCAAAATAAAATAGCAGATAACGATAGAGTAAGTAGTGCAGCTCCTTTATAATCAATTGAAACTTTCTGCTGTCGTTTCGGCTCATGAAGGAATAGTAAAATACCAAGCATCGCTAAAATACCTAGTGGTACATTGACCCAAAAAACAAATTTCCAATTCATATATTGTACGATTAGTCCACCAATGACAGGGCCCGACACGGCGGAAATCCCCCACACACTTGATAAATAACCTTGAACTTTTGCACGCTCTTCCGTTGTATAGATATCACCAACAATCGTCGTCGCAATCGGCATAACAGCACCAGCACCAAAACCTTGAATAAGACGAAAAATGATTAATTGCTCCATTGACACCGCAAAACCACAAAGAATTGAACCGATTAAAAAAAGCGTTAAACCGATGAATAGTATCGGCTTCCTACCAAATAAGTCAGCTAACTTTCCATAGATTAGGACTGTAACCGTACTCATTAATAAATACGCTGAAAATATCCAACTATATCTTGAGAAACCACCTAAATCAGCAGCAATTGCAGGCATAGCCGTCGTTACAATTGTTGCCTCAACCGCCCCAACAAACATTGCCAACATAACGGATATAAGCACTAATGGTCGATTTGTCACTTTGTTTTTGTTCATAGTTCCTTATTCTCCTTCCAACTAAAGAAATGCATAAGGCGCCTGGAGTCTGGACAATCAGAAAAAGGCTCCATCCACGGAGCCTTTCATTTCCTTCTGTACGCTTATTCAACAACGGAATAGATATATTTTTTAAACTGTTTCAAAATAACACGTCGTGTTAATATACCGGCAAACGTTCCATCTTCCTCTACTACACAAAGGAAAGTGTGATTGATAAGAAGATCTAGCCCTTTTTGGAATCGATCAGTCGTCTTTATATAGGGAATATCAGTCTGCATAATTGTGTCGACTTTTAAATCAGCTAAACGTTCATATTCAATACGCTCAAGTCCTAAAATCGAATCCGTAATCATCCCAATCCCAAGTAGACCTTTTAAATGATACTTCGCATCGAGGACAGGCAAAGCCGAATAACCAGTTTTCGTTAGGACGAGCAGTGCATGCTCTGCATTATTGCCTAGTTGGACATGTGCAACCTTCTCTGATGATATAATATAATCCGCAACTGGCGTAAAGAGAAAATCCCTGTTATTTACAGAAATCATGTGAATCAGCTCCCTCTGTAGCCACACTGTTCATGATAGAGGCTACATATCTATCATATCATAAAAAGGCTACGTAGACCCTAAATTGAAAAAACCCCTTCTAATTAAGAAGAAGAGGTTGCATAATAAAATATGACTGTAAACAAGAAAATGGCGTAGATAAAAATGACCCAAATTATCGGGTTCAATGTAAATGGATGATTTTCAATTATTTCTGGAATAGCGCTATCTTGGCCATTTGCAGACGTGTTGGCCTGTCGCGATTTTCGTGCTGACAGTAGCCCAATGGTGCAAATAAGTAAAACAACAATTATCATCGGTACAACCCAAATGTCCATTCAGTCATCACTCCTTTTAAGAGAAGGATGTGCTTAATTAGAAAAGCTATTCAATTAGCTAAAGTCAGAACGGAAATTGGTTCAGCCATTGCCCGCCATCCAGTGTTACGATTTCACCGTTCATATAGGATGCCTTATCAGATATGATGAACGCGGCAAGCTCCGCAATTTCTTCCGGCTGCCCTAATCGACCAAGTGGAATCGAAGCGATTGTACGTTTTGCTGCTTGCTCGGACTCCCACAGTTTCTCTGCTCCGCCTGTACGATCAATCGGACCTGGTGCAATGCCATTGACACGGATGCCATAACTTCTACCCCATTCAACAGCCAGTGTACGCGTTAACGACATGACACCTGCTTTTGCGGCCGCTGAATGCACGACGCCAGGACCTGCATCCCATGCATATGTCGCCAGCATATTCAAAATCGATCCCTTTTGCCCTTTGTCAATCCAATACTTACCGACAGCACTTGAACAATAAAATGTCCCATTCAACACAATATCAATGACAGACTTCCAGCCATTCGCTGACAAGTCCTCTGCCCGTACAATAAAATTTCCTGCTGCATTATTAATAAGCCCATCAATGCGACCAAATTTCTTATCTGTAAAAGTAATCAGTGCTTCAATCGATTCGACATTGCGTACATCCATCTGGAATGGATGTGCATGATTGCCGATTTCCTCTTGCGCTGCCTTTAGTCGATCCAAATCTCTTCCAGTAATGACGACCTGCGCACCTTCATCCGCAAATTTCTTCGCCATATACTTCCCCATACCATTTGATCCGCCCGTCACGATTATCACTTTGTCAGCAAACATACCAATTCCCCCTTTAATTATGAATGAGTATTCACTCATAATTGTAACATGTTCCTTCTAACATGACGAGAAAAAATACGGGTAGTGAGTCATGCTCACCATCCGTATTTCTGATTACATGCTATAGGCAAAATACTTTTCAACAAGTTCATCCACAGGGATTGCCTTACTATACAGAAAACCTTGTGCTTTCTGACAGTTTGCTCCAAGTAAAATACTCGCCTGCAAGTCCTTTTCGACACCTTCTGCGATGACCTCCATTCCAAGATTATGGGCTAGATTGATAATCGTCTTTGCAATGGCTTCATTTTTCACATCTGTTTCAATATCCTTTATGAACGATCGATCTATTTTGATAATATCAATCGGATATTGCTTTAGGTAACTAAGTGAAGAATAACCCGTTCCAAAATCATCCACAGAAATGACAATCCCTATTTCCTTCAATTCATTTAAAATGGTTAGCGTTTCATTTATATTTACCAACGCACTTTCCGTAATTTCCACTTCCAATGACGAAGATCGAATGCCATAAATCGAAATTTTCTCTTTCACTTTCTCCACAAAGTCTTCCATCCTAAATTGCTTTGGAGAGATATTTACAGCTATGCGGACCGGTTTAAACTGCTTGTCCTGCCATTCCTTCAATTGGTTACAAACCTTATCTAGCACCCAATCACCAATACTATGGATAAGACCAGACTCTTCCGCAATTGGGATGAAGTGCGCCGGAGATACAAAACCAAATTTACGGTTATTCCATCGAAGAAGTGCTTCAAAACTTCCAATTTGCCCCGTTTTTAAATCGACTTGTGGCTGGTAATGGATGGCCAGTTCATCTAACTCAATCGCGCGGCGCAAATGAGATTCCATTAACACTTCATCAGGAAACACTGAATTCATTTCTACCCGATAAAAGCGGTAATGCGCACGCCCACGTTCCTTGACATAGGTCAATGCCTGCTCGGATTTTCTTAATAGCTTCTCTAGGGCTTTACCATCTTCTGGGTACACAGAAATCCCAATCGATGCAGAGACAAAATAATCCTGGTGATCATAATAAAATGGTTTTCTAAAATCATTCAATACTTTTTGTGAAAAATTTTCTGTAATTGCAGTAGAATGATTTTTCATAATAACGATGAATTCATCACTGCTGTTGCGATACAACCTAGCTGATGTAGGACAGATCATTTTCAGTCTGTCAGCTACCATCTTCAAAATTTCATCCCCACCGTTTTGACCAAGGGACTCATTAATCAGTTTAAAACGGTCCATTCCGATATGAACTATGGACATATTCTCATTGTTTTTCAGCGCAAAATTGGCCTCTTCAACAAACTGCTCTTTCATTGCCCGGCGGTTCCATAAACCCGTTAGCTGGTCGTGATACGATAAATACAGCAGTTTTTCATCATTTTCACGATGAATAGAAGTATCACGTAAAATCATATGAATTTCTTTAACATCCATATCTACAACAACAGGAATTGCTTTCAAATACGTTGGTATTAAGTAACCATTTTTATGGAATAGCGTTGAGCTTTCCAATTCAAAGGACTCCCCGTTTAATATGCGACGGAAATTCAATTGGAATTCTTCCACTTCTTCTTCACCAATCAGATCCAAAATTGAACGATCAGAAAGCTCTTTGGAGCGATAGCCAAATAGTTGATGAACTGCACGATTAGCATTCACGATTTTAAAATTTTCATCAATCGTAATAATTGGATCGAGATTATGATCAATGACAGATGTATATTTATGTTCTAACATTAGTGAGCTTTCTCTATCCGCAACAATGTCCATCCGTTCACATAACCCCAGACAAATAAATTCATGCCCCAATTCATCTGTATGATGCTGTAAATCTATTTCAAATAATATACTTTCTTTATCTTTTAGAACTTGAATTTCAGTTTTATAAGCGGAGTCCATAGGTAGTTTTCTCAAGTTGCGTTGAATTGGTTTCCAAAGTGTTCCGAAAAATGTAGACGCCGATTCGTTTACTTCCTTCGAAAAGTACTCAATTGCCAATGAATTCGCGTAAAGTACATCAAAATCATTCTGATTTTTTTTACCGATTAGCACAAACATATTAAACGAATGTCCAAATATATAGGACTCAATAATTTTTTCAAAATGATTTTTTACTACAATGTTTCCCATAAGTACCTCCATTTGTTGCGCTAGTATTCTACTGCTAACAACGCTTATCAGTCACAACTACTCATAAATACGTTGCCCGTTACCTTACTTTATAGTCTGCACCTATGACTGGTAAGTATGTATCAAAATTAATACTAGATTGATGCAACTTCTATTAGTATACTGTTTTTCGCAGCAAAATGGTCTATTTTCGACATTTTTTTGTCAGAAGATGTACATTCCGTCACATTCTTGTTATTATCAGAACATATGTAATCATTTATATTTTTAAAGGAGGTCTATTTTTGACAAACGATCTATCCACTCAACAATTAGCCATTGCTATTTATACAGTCAATCGCCATGCAAAAACTGCACCTGATAATAAACAATTATATTCCCTAAAGAAAAAAGCAATCGATAAACTGATTCGCTTAGGTAAAGCTGAAAAAGTCGGATTACATTTTGTTGATAATCCTAAATTCAGTAAGCAGCATTCCACTGTACTTGTGCGTTGTGACAATTTCCTCTTCCATACAATCCCTGAAAAAGAAGACTTCAACAAGCTTCCGCATCTTGGACAACAAGACCCTACTTCTCGGAATCCACAAGAACGAATGAGTTTAAAATTAGCACGCGAACTCCTCTCCCTTTACGTCGATTCCCCTCAGCCGATAACTACGGTCAAACAAAAAACAGTGGTCGCCCCCAAAAAATCTATTCATTCGATGCAAAATAACCACAGTTTCCGTTCTTCTTACTTAGATGGCAAATAAAAAAGTAAAACACCGCCTAGCAGCTAGACGGTGTTTTACTTTTCGAAACAAAATGCACACCCCATTCTGGTGTCCAGTTACTGCCCCAATTCGCGTCCTTCAAGGAACGCATTCTAAGTTCGCCGCGTCCTGCGGCAACGAATGCATGACCAACATCCTGTTGGCCTAATTGGGACAGCAAGCCGAACAACGAAGAGTTCGGTTTGTATAATTTCTGTGTCCTTTGCAGAAATTATATAGTAATTGCAGAGGTACGGCACGTTCAATGTCGTGAAAATGCCTCACCCTCACTACATTCAGTGGGAGTCGTGATATCTCTTGTAAAGAGCCTGCGTTCCTTTATCGCTGTATCCTTGTTCAACGAGTTGGTCGTACATCTGATGTGCAAGCTGAAGACCAGGGAGCTCTAGTTGCATAGCCTCTGCTTCTGCTAATGCAATATTCATGTCCTTTAAAAAGTGCTTCACGTAAAATCCTGGCTCAAAATCTTCCTGTAACATACGAGGGGCTAAGTTCGATAAAGACCATGAACCTGCGGCACCTGAGGTAATAGAAGTTAACACAGTTTCTGCATCAAGTCCTGCATGTTGAGCATAAGCAATTGCTTCGCAAACCCCAATCATGTTCGTCGCTATGGCGATTTGATTACACATTTTTGTATGCTGCCCAGCACCTGCTACACCTTGATAGGCAATTTGTTTACCAAAAACCGAAAGCATAGGCAAAACCTCATCGAATACTCGCTTATCTCCACCACACATAATTGACAATGTACCATTTTTTGCTCCCACATCTCCACCGGATACTGGCGCATCAATTGAAGCCATCTTCAGCATAGCCGCTTGCTCCGCAATGCGTTTAGCAAGCGCAGGACTAGATGTCGTCATGTCGATAACAATCTGACCTTCCTTCCCATTGGCGAAAATACCGCTTTCGCCAAAATAAACCTCTTCTACATCTGTCGGATAGCCAACCATTGTTAGTACCACATTAGCCCCAATCACCGCTTGTCCAACTGTATCCGACCAAACTGCACCTGCCTCCACGAGTGGCTCCGCCTTCGACTTCGTTCTCGTATAAATAGCAACCTCATAGTTCTCACGTAGCAAGTGTCTGACAATACTCGCGCCCATAACACCCGTACCAATAAACGCAACTTTACTGCTTTTCACAAAAAATTCCCCCAAACCATTTTTTATCTTCTTTCTATTTTATCAAAAAACAATTTATTTTCCATTATTTAAGAATCAATTTTGAACAGCCGCTAGGAAATCGCGGCTTAAGTGCGCCACAATTATGGAAGGCAGTCTAAGTACGCGACGTCTCGAAAGTGCCTTAATTTCTGCAGAGTACACAGAAATACGGCAAATCGAACCCTTCGCTGTTCGAAGACCTAGTGCCTTAATTTCTGCAGAGTACACAGAAATACGGCAAATCGAACCCTTCGCTGTTCGAAGACCTAGTGCCTTAATTTCTGCAGAGTACACAGAAATACGGCAAATCGAACCCTTCGCTGTTCGAAGACCTAGTGCCTTAATTTCTGCAGAGTACACAGAAATACGGCAAATCGAACCCTTCGCTGTTCGAAGACCTAGTGCCTTAATTTCTGCAGAGTACACAGAAATACGGCAAATCGAACCCTTCGCTGTTCGAAGACCTAGTGCCTTAATTTCTGCAGAGTACACAGAAATACGGCAAATCGAACCCTTCGCTGTTCGATTCGCAATGACTGCATACTTACATCCTGTAGGCACAAAAAAGGAGGACAGTCCCTGTAATAGGGCTGTCCTCAAAAGGGGGAAATGAGAATGTTGCTGTGTTCACTAGTAATTTCCCCTATTTTTCGACACATTAAACATCTTTTATAAATAATTATTTTTATTTTTCGAACACAATTACTCTTCTTGATTAAGATAAGTCCTTACGCTTGTCAAACTGGTTCATGAGGCTGTCAAGTTTTCTACTTAACTCAAGCGTTTCATCGGCGATTAGACCTTCTTTATCGGCTGCCCCCATCATAGCTTCACGCATCATTTCAATCTCTTCTTCCAAGTCAGACTCCAAGACAATCCCTCCATCAATGGAATAACATATAGCTACATCCCCTATTATACAGGAATCTTCACTTAAAAAGCGACGCTCCTTACTAAACAACTCTTCAAAAAAATATTTACAATCTGCCAATAACGATAGAAATTGAAAACACTTTACGTTACACTATTTTTAAGGCACACTATAAACGATTAACCTAAAGTGATAATCAACCATTTTGACGCCAAGACTAGACTATTCATAAAGGAGTTGTACTAAAATGTTAATTGCAGCGGTCGGCAATATTATCGAATTCAAAGATGGCCTACAAGGGATTGTTGAAAAAGTAAATGAAAACTCAGTCATTGTAGACCTTACATATATGGAAAACTTTGAAGAGCTTGAAATGGAAGAAAAAACAGTCATCAACCACAAACGTTATACAATCATTCATGGTGAAGGCCAAATTAAGGAATGAAACATTAACGAATTGAGTTCGTCCAATTTAGTATAGGAGGGGTTTTCGATGAAGAGCAAATGGAGTTTTTTATATGCAGCAATCGCGACCGCTTTACTACTTACTGCATGCGGAACAGATACCGGTAAGGACAATACCGACGGCAGTACAAATGGAACTGCAAACCCAGTAGAGGATATAGACAAAGGTATTGATGACAAGCAAGAACCAACAGACCCTGTTGCATCGAATAACGAAATGGAAAAAGCGACAGTAACAGATAGTGATGAACAAAACTATACAATCGCTGTCCTTCCCGATTATACATTGACAAGCGAAGAACCTGGTAAGGATAGCCTATTCTTTGATGCAGATGGTTCGCAGTTCATGCGCATCGAAACGATCGCAAACGAGCCAGGTACATATGACCATCTCGTTGAAAACATGATTGCTATCCTTGAAGCGACAAACGAAGCAAGCACGCCAGCTAAATTGACTGATGAAGCTGCAATTCCTACAGGCGAAGGAATTGAAAATGCTACAGTTTTTGCTAATGGATCTGTTACAGGTATTGTCTTTGAGCGTGGGAGCATGATTGTTAGACTAACGATTTTCGACTCTCCAAATAAAGAGCATTTCTTAAACTTCCTGCACATGGGTGAAACGATTGTAACAAAATAAATCAAATCAAATAGAGCCGTATGGAAAACCATTCCATACGGTTTTTCATTAATAAAAAACGGCACTCTTAGCGAGATGCCGTCATTCATGACAAATCTTTCACTGATAGACCTAACTTGCGGATTAAATCAATTGCCAGCCCTTGCTCTTCCACTGTCAAAGCAGACATGATCGACTCAATATGTTCTGCATGTTCCGGAAATATGGAAGTCATTAACTCCATCCCTTTAGATGTAATTGACATATATGTGATACGCTTATCCTCTTTGCAAAATACGCGTTCCAATAGCCCGCGCTGTTCTAGCTTATCCACAACATATGTCATTGAACCACTTCGCAACAAAATTTTCTGACCTATTTTCTGGATCGGTTGTTTCCCCTTATGGTAAAGGAGTTCAAGAACTGCGAATTCAGTCGGATTCAGTCCGTATTTGTTACTCGTTATATTAGCCTCTTCTAAAATTACTTTACTTGCCCTCGTAAGGACAATAAATAACTTTAAGGCTTGTTCTGTATTTGTTGTCATTTTCTGTTCCACCTTTTGTCTCACACTAAAGAGTCGCCACTATTATAACGGTAAGCATCCCCTTCTGTCAAAAGAGAACAAGTGTAGAAACGGTTACTTCATGATGATAATAACTTTTTGTCTTCCTGAACCGGACTCTTCATATGGGAAATAACGAGCGGAAATGTTATGATGAAGGTTGTGCCTTGATCAATCTCACTTTCAACTGAAATGGTCCCCCCGTGTTCTTCAACTACTTTAAGAACAAAAGGTAAACCCAGTCCTGTCCCTTCCGGTTTACTCGTAAAGAACGGCATGAATACCTGATTGATTTGATTGTTATTCATTCCTTTTCCAGTATCAGAAATACTCAGAATTAGTTGCTGCGAATTATCCGACTCAATCGAAGTCGTTAAAATTCCACCAGGAGACATTGCCTCAAAAGCATTTTTAAAGAGATTGAGGAGCACCTGCTTCATTTTGTCTGCATCAGCATTCATCAACGTATTTTGCATACCCGTCTCTTTTTGCTCGATAGAGATTCCTTCCAATATCGCTTTAGGCTGCATGACTCGGACCATATCAGCTACTAATACCTCTAGAGAGAGCAACGTCTTTTTATTCAATCCAGGCTTAGACAGAATGAGCATCTCACTCAATATCGACTCCATTCTTGTTACTTCCCCTTCTATTACTGCAAGGTATTTTATCGCATCACCATTGGCAGATAGCTTCAATAGTTGGACAAAGCCCTTTAGTGTCGTCATCGGGTTTCTAATTTCATGAGCAATACTAGCTGCCAATTCACCAACTGTTGACAATGAACCAGAGTGGGCTAATCGCTCCTCTAAAAGTATTTTCTCTGTTCGATCATTCATACGTATCAAATACATTTTAGTTTTACTATCGAAAAAAGTAGATATATGATAATATCTTATATCGTCAACGGTTCGTTCATATCGTTTTGTTTCTTCTGCATACCCATAGATGTGTACGTCTCTTTTATATTTAAGAAATAGTTCAGGATCCCCCTGAAGTAATGTTGCGAGTACAGATGCATCGTTACCTACAAAATAGTCTTTAGGCATATTTAAAAATGCAGTATGCATATCGTTGACATCTAGGATGATACCTTGCTGATCTACAACGACCATGAAACTGTCCGAGTTATGAAAAGCATGTACATATGCTCTTCCTGCAAGATTATCGTCATAGTTCTGAATGTCAAAAAACGCAACAATCTGATGAACGTCATCTATATACATGAGATGCACTTTTGTAGCATGTATACTACCAGATACGGTTCGAATCTCCACATCTATGATTTTTTGTTCACATTCATGTAAGCAGCCGAGAACTTCATCCCACTGCTTTATAGATTGTTCGTCAATGAACTGCTCAATACTTGTCTCCTCTTGGACACCAAATTTTTTTTTGAATGTATTGTTTACAAATAATAACGTACCTGAGAGATTAAAAACTACACCCGGTCTTTCTACGTCTTTTAATAAAAAAATGATATGTTTCATTACCTTTTCCTTTTTACATTTCAAGTGTATTCCTCCTGATCCTTTTTCAAGACAGTATGAAAAATAGCAATGATTCATGCAGAAAGGTCAAATTTATGCAAAACGCCACTAATTCTGATTATTCCATATCCTTAATGTGTTGGATATAGAACTTTTTGCCTAAATTCAAAAATGAATAATGTGTAATAACTATAATAGAAAAGAGGACTCAAACAATGAACATCATACTTTCAACGTTAAATGCGAAATATATTCATACTAATATCGCCATCCGCTATTTAAAATCATATGCATTACCAGAATATAATTCGACCCTTGCTGAATATACAATTAAGGATCCAACGATAAATATCGTATCAGATTTATATCAAAAAATGCCAGACGTTGTCGGATTCAGTCTCTATATCTGGAATATTGAAGAAACGATTAAAGTAATACGTATGCTTAAAAAAGTAAAACCAAATGTCAAAATTATTGCAGGTGGCCCTGAAGTAATGTATGACTACGATTATTGGTTAGAACGCGTACCAGAAATCGATGTGATTGCTATCGGTGAAGGGGAAAGAACCTTTAAACAGTTGTTGGATGTCTTTGCAGGTAAGGAAGATATTTCGACTGTACAAGGAATTGCCTATCATAAGGAAAACCAGTTGAAAATTACAGCTCCTGGCCCAAAACTAGATTTGCGCGAGCTACCTAGTCCTTTTCGCTTCGAGGAAGATATACCGGAACTAGGCAAACGCGTAACGTATATTGAAACAAGCCGTGGTTGTCCATTTTCTTGTCAATTTTGCCTATCCTCTATCGAAGTCGGCGTACGCTACTTCAATCGGGATGCCATTAAAGATGATATTCGTTATTTAATGGCGAATGGTGCCAAAACCATCAAGTTCGTCGATCGAACGTTTAATATTAGTAGAAGTTATGCCATGGAAATGTTCCAATTTTTAATTGATGAACATGTCCCGGGAACGGTATTTCAATTCGAAATTACCGGTGATATTATGCGCCCGGAAGTCATCCATTTCTTGAATGAAAACGCGCCTGCTGGACTATTCCGTTTTGAGATTGGTGTACAGTCTACAAACGATTTAACGAATGAACTTGTGCAACGACGCCAAAACTTTGAAAAACTATCACGGACTGTGACAATGGTCAAAGAAGGCGGAAAGATTGACCAGCATTTAGACTTAATCGCGGGATTGCCTGAAGAGGATTATGCTTCGTTCCGTAATACATTCAATGAGGTTTTCGCCATGCGACCAGAGGAATTACAACTCGGCTTCTTGAAATTGCTACGTGGAACTGGGCTGCGTATCCAAGCGGAACAATACGGTTATACATTTGTTGATGAAGCGCCTTATGAGATATTCTCTAATAATGTACTATCATTCGATGATATTATACGCATCAAGCATACAGAAGATGTCCTCGAAAAGTATTGGAACGATAATCGCTTGCCACGCACTGTCGAATATCTCGTATCAGAGGTTTTTGAAACACCATTCGACTTCTTCCAACAGTTTGGAACGTACTGGGAAACACAGGGCTGGTCCAGAATCGGTCATCAGCTAGAAGACTTATTCACCCGTCTGAACGATTTTCTTGTGGAACATAATCAGACAGATATGGCCATTACACGTAGTCTCATGAAGATGGATTACTTAGCGCATCAGAAATTCCAACCACGGAAAGTATGGTGGCAAGATGATATGCCTACGGACGAGCTTGTCGCGATTGAACAACAACTACTGAACAATCCGAGTATCCTAGGAGAAAGTTTTGCCTCTTACGGTTTAACTGCACGCAATATCCGTAAACAAACATTCATCACACCCATTGCAGTAAACCCCGCAGACGTAGAAATTGGGGTTGTCGAAAAAGCATTTGGCTACCTTGTAACGGTGTTTAAACATGGTGAGCAAGCAAAGTTTTCGTTCTACAACCAAGCGATAGCTATTTCATAATTAAAACAAGGCTGTCCCAATTCAAAGGGACAGCCTTGTTTTTCATCCAATTATCACACGTTCCTTCGGGAAGCGATAATGCGGTTTTTTCGTTTTTCCCCCTAATGTATAAAGGAATGAAATGAGCCCCACCCGCCCGATGAACATCAATGCCATAATGATTACTTTTCCGACACTCGAAAGATCCGATGTAATCCCCAGCGACATTCCACAGGTTCCGAATGCTGATGTAATTTCAAATAATAGTGCAACAGCCGGTACCCCCGGTTCTGTTATGAGTAAAATAAGCAATGCCGTCATGACCATAACAACTGCAACGATAATGACCGCATAGGAACGGAATACATCAATCAGCTTAATCTCCCTGTTAAACACATTAATCACTTCATGACCACGTGCAAAGTTAATGAGAAATAGGATGGCTATCGCAAATGTTGTCGTCCTTATTCCACCCCCAACGGAGCTTGGAGATGCACCAATAAACATCAGCGAGCTAATGAAAATATCCGTTGCTTCACTAAAATGCGTGATATCATGCGTTGTCAATCCCGCTGACCTAGATGATACCGAGTGGAATAGCGCAGTGAAAATTTTTTCATGCCACGCCATACCTTTAAAGGAGTGAAAAGATTCCAATATAAAAATCATCACAGTCCCCCAGACTAGCAGAAGACCAAATGTCACGGTTGTTATTTTAGTAAATAAAGAAAAACGAAAATGTTGTTCTTTTTTCGAGAAATAACTTTTCACTTCGATTAAAACTGGAAAACCAATGGCCCCAAGGATAATCAAAATCATCGTTATTGATTGAACAAAATAATCATTAAAATAAGGAACCATTGATGCGCCGGTAATATCAAATCCTGCATTTGTAGTTGCCGATACCGCCAAAAAAGTACCATTCAGAAGTGCTTCACTAAACGTATCGTAAAATTGCAACATATAAGCCGTTAAAATTGAGCTTCCTATTATTTCAATCAAAAAAATAATCTTAACGATTTCCCTTATCAGATGCACAACTCCCGCCAAGCTATATTGGTTATGATCGACCATAATCAATTGACGCTCACGCAGACCAATTCGCTTTTTGACGATTAACCAAAAAAATGTGCCAATCGACATGATGCCAATCCCACCAAATTGGAGAACAACCATAATCATACACAGCCCGAAAATCGTATACGTATCCCAAATGTTAATCGTCGTCAGCCCCGTTACGCTAACGGCACTGACCGCTGTAAAAAGACTATCCATGAAACTAATCTTGACACCAGGCTTATAAACGCCAGGTAGATTTAGCAACAGAACCGAAAAGGCAATGGCTAAAAAATAATAAAAAACAATAATTTGTGCTGGTGTAAATCTACGAAGATTTTCACGTGTGAATTTCAACTGGATCGCCTGTCCTTTCAGCCATTCAATGGTGTTGTCCCTATTTTAGAGAAGTTGATACAAAAATGAAAGAAGAAACTAGATAAAATAGAAAAAAAGATACCGTATACGATTCACGGCATCTTCTTCATGCAAACTATTTTTTATCTTCCTTACGACTATTCCTCACACCAAACAAATAACCACCAATAACAATTCCTACAAGGACAATCCAAAATGTCAATTTCCATCCAGTCGAATGTGGGAAACCTACGTCAATGATTTGTAATTTTGGATGCGCTAGCGTAAGCACGACCAATTTGACACCTACCCAACCGACAATCAGAAAAGCGGCTGTTTCTAGAGATGGGAATTTCTCTAATAGAACCACGAATTGACGAGCTGCGAAACGCATAATGATCAATCCGATAATACCACCCAATAGCATAACGATAAATTGACCACCATTGATGCCACCGATATCGAAATTACCTAGCGCTGGAAGTGTGATTGCCAGTGCAACCGCAGCCAGCATTGAGTCTAATGCAAATGCAATATCTGCAAGTTCAACCTTCAATACAGTCATCCAGAAACCAGAACCTTTTCGAGATTTTTCATCCTTTTCAGGATCTTCATCTGCATTCTTTCGCTGGTCTAGAAGACTTTTAATGGATATAAATAACAGATACGCGGCTCCTAATGCCTGTATTTGCCAGATATCTACAAGTAACGTAATCATGAACAACGCTGCAAAACGGAAGACAAATGCACCTAGCAACCCATAAAACAAGGCCTTCTTTTGTTGTTCACGTGGTAAATGCTTCACCATAACCGCCATAACGACCGCGTTATCCGCTGCCAATAATCCTTCTAATACAATCAGTACAACGAGTACCCATGCGTATTCTAATAATATTGCTTCCAAATTCATTCCTCCTACAAATTTTTTCAAACAAAAAAGACCCTCACCTAATAAAAGGCAAAGGTCTCGCAAAGTCAGAATTTTGATTTTCAAAAATCTAGCTATCATAACCGATGGCGTCAGCCATGTATTGACGACTATGAAATAGGTTTCCCTAAAGCTACTCCCCCTTGACATAAAGTCAAAAGTTATTAAGTTGTTGGGTACTTTTGTTTTAGTATACCATCTTAATCATAAATGTAAAACAATAAGTCATCCGATTTTAATATGAAAGTCAGGATTTTTTTTATTTTCCTCATAAAATGCCGTCATAGAAGGAATGGATTCGAGAAAATCAGCACAGCTGATGCCACTTCCCGCAAGTAGACTTTGAGCAATCATTGTATCAAATGTGGCATTCCATGTTAAATAATCAATCGTTTCTGCTTCAACACCTAGTTTACGCTGTAGCCAAATCGAAGATAGCCCAGTTTTAGCTATCGCATGCGGCAATCTTCCCTTTGGCTTTTTCCCCGTCAGCTCGACAACCATCGCCTTATAAATCTCCTCAATTGGATGAGGCGATGGATCCGTTAAATGGACAGTTTGTCCTGCCGCCTCCACTTTGCTCGCAAGAAAGACTGTTGCCTGAATAATATAGTCAATCGGCACGACATTTATACAGGCAGTTGTTTTTCCTACATATGGGATGATAGGCATCCATTTTAGGCGATCAATCATATTCATGAAAAAATAAGGTCCGTCAAATTTAATCGTTTTCCCTGTTTTGGAATGACCACGGACAATGCCCGGACGGATAATCGTCACAGCAACATCCGCTTTTAGCTTTTCAACAAGTAGTTCTGCTTCAAACTTCGTTTCCTCGTAATGATTTTTAAAGGCAGCCGGGCGAACCAATTCAGTTTCGAGTAACAACCCTTCTCGCTTTCCCGCCACATAAGCCGTGCTGAAGTACATATAACGGGCGATAGAGGGATGACTGCGTACAAACTCATTAACCTGCCTCGTCCCCTCCACATTGACGTCCCAGGCGATTTCTGCCTTAACAGCCAAATCGTATATTGCCGCCAAATGCCAAACCGTTAATGTCTCTCCATACAACTGGTTCACAGTCTGTTGAGACATCCCTAAATTCACTTGCGTAATATCCCCTACAATGATGTCAAAAGGAATCCCAACATTCATTTCCGTCATTATCGAAGCTGCTTTATCCTTCGCCAATTGCTCTTGCCCTGCTTGCACCACCGCATACAACTTCCCTACTTGCCCAACACGCACCAATTCCTTGATCAATTCAGTCGCGATAAAACCAGGAAATCCCGTAAAAAAATGTGCGCTCATAAGTCAGCCCCCTGATTATTTTATAAATATAACAAGCCGAACAACGAAGGGTTCGGTTTGTATAATTTCTGTGCACTTTACAGAAATTATACATGTAATGACAATCAAGTGTCTAATTACTAGTAAGCTCATTGAACTAATTACCCCAACGGCTGGCACATCCAATGTACAAAAAAGAGCCTCCCATTACAGGAAGCCCTCCATCACTTATCCCCCACTGCACGCCTTCTCGTTTCTCGGTCAAATAAACTATAAATAATCGGTACAATATAAAGCGTCAACAAGGTCGAAGTGAGCAACCCACCAATGACCGCAATCCCCATCGGTTGATTCATTTCGGTTCCCTCCCCAAGCCCTAGTGCTAACGGTAGCAAGCCTAAAATTGTCGTCAATGCCGTCATCAAGATAGGCCGTACCCGGTCCCTTACAGCGACAATAATCGCATCATACGAGCTCAGCCCCGCCTCTTTACGCTGGTTAATATAGTCAACAAGGACAATTCCGTTATTAACGACAATCCCGACAAGAACGAGTACCCCGATAATTACTGTCACACTAATCGGCGTGTTCGTCATAAACAGCCCTACCGCCACACCAATAACCATCAAAGGAACAGAAAACATGATGACAAATGGGTATTTGAATGATTCGAACTGCGCCGCCATCACAATATAAACAAGTACTACAGCAAGCACCAAAGCCATTAGCATATCGTCAATCGCATTTTCAAATAATTCGCGATCTCCACTATACGTCAATTCAACCTCTTCTGGCACCCCTAATTCTGCAATTAAAGCATTTACTTTCTTCGTCATATCTCCAAGTGATTGTGACGACTCATATTTCACATTAAAAGTAACCGAGTGCGCCTGATCAACACGTTGAATGGAGACAGGTCCTTCCGCAATCGACACAGCAGCTACTTCACTTAGCGGCACAAAAGTCCCTGCTGGTGTTCGTAGTTTCAGTTTTTCCAATTGCTCGATACTATCGCGGAATTTCTTGTCATATTGCACATGTACCGCAAGCACTGCTTCATTTTCACCAATAACTTGTGTGGCAAATGAACCCCGTGTGACACTATTGACCGTTTGCGCAATATAATAGGGTGTCAATCCTTGAGCTGCCGCTTTGTCTCGGTCTAGTTGTATTTGGATTTCATCAACCGTATTTTGTAAATTATTCGTTACTTCCATCACCGCATCAAGCCCAGTGAGTTCTTCGTTCAACTCCAACACAGTTTCATTCAATCGAAACTCGTTCGTATCATTCAATGCAAACGACAATGTATTCGGGCTCGAGCCCGCTGCCGTTTGCATAACAAAGCCAATCGTCGCTTCGTCTCCTACTTCCTGCAACACCTTTGGTTGTACAGCATCCACAAATTCAAAAATAGAACGTTCTCTATCGGCAAGTGGCACGAGTTTTACGTAAATTTCAGCAACATTCGCTTTAGATGATCCTTGCGCCATTCCTTCCTGCGTGCCACCCACAAGGCTCACATATACCTCCACATCCGGCTCATCTTTCAACTGCGCCTCAATGCGCTTTACGACCTCATCTGTCGCTGTTGGAGACGAACCATTCGGTAATTTCACCGAAACGCTCACAAATCCTTCGTCCGTTGACGGCAAAAACTCAGTTCCCACCTTGAATAAACCAAAGCCACTTAGTACCAATAATACCACCGTCATGAATAAGATAATTACGCGATACTTCAATGCCCACTTGACTGATCTTTCAAAGCTACCTAGTGATTTCGAGCGCCGTCTGCGTGCTGCTACATTGCGCTTTGGCTTCTTTAACAAATGGCTTGCCATCATCGGAACAACCGTCAATGCAACGACGAGGGATGCAAATAAACTAAATGAAATCGTCAAGGCAAACTCTGTAAAGATTTGACCAATTAGACCGCTAATGAAAATAACCGGAACAAACACAGCTAACGTCGTCAAGGTCGAAGCTGTAATTGCTCCGCCGACCTCTTTCGTCCCTTCAGATGCAGCATGTTTCGGCTCTTTCCCCATCGCTAAATGCCTTTCAATATTTTCAATGACAACAATCGCATTATCGACTAACATCCCAATACCAAGTGCTAGTGCACCTAGCGTCATAATATTAAGTGAGAAATCGGCAAAATACATCAGCACAAACGTGACAATAACAGAGTAGGGAATGGCAACACCAATGATGATTGGACTTTTCACACCTCGCAGGAACAAAAACAAAATGAGCATGGCAAAAATACCACCCAGTATGAGAGACTGCCCGATATTATTAATGGCCAGCTTGACGTAATCACCTTGATCAAACAAAATAGCCGCTTCAACACCAGCAAATTCTTCTTTTTCCAGCAGTTTGTCCAATGACTCTTTAAATGCAGTGGAAACATCGGCAGTGTTTGAGCCTGACTCTTGCAGGACAGACATCAGAACAGCTCGCTGATCATTGGCACGCGTAGTGGTAGCAGAGTCTGCTTCCACAAGCGAGACATCCGCGACGTCCCCAATCGTCACTTTGGCTCCTGTTAATGGATTCGCACCGACAATAACACCTCGAATGTCAGCAATCGTCGTCAAGGTACTCAAAATACGAGTCGTCAATTGCTGGCCATCTTGCGTCTCAATCGGCTCGCCCGGCATCGACACATTATTCGCTTGGATCATTTGGACGACATCCGATTGTACAAGCCCGTTAGACTCCAGCTTTTGCTGATCCAAAATAATTTGGACTTCTTCTACTAATTTTCCCGAAACCGTTACACTCGCAACGCCTTCTGTCCGTCGTAATTCAGTTTCCAGCTGCTCTGCAATTTTCCGTATATCCGCTTCATCTGTTGTAGCCCTTAACGACAACTGAATCACTGGAAATTGAGACGGGTCAAATTTCATGAAACGCGGTTTATTGGCCCCCTCTGGAACAGGCACTTGATCCACTCGTTGCATAATATCGAGCTGTACATCGTCAATATTCGTCGACCAATCAAACATGAGCAGAATAAAGTTCGAACCTTCCTGCGACGAAGATTGCATCGATTTCAAGCCTGGTGCGGTCGACAAACTATTTTCAAGAGGCTTCGTCAACTTCTCACTAACCTCAGCTGGTGAAGCTCCCGGATAGCTGGTCACAACAACACCTATCGGCGGGTTCAATTCAGGTATAAGTGTCACCGGAATGCGATAAAATGACACCGCTCCAAGAATGATAACGAGAAACATCGTCACAATCGTAAATACAGGTCTTTTTATCGAGAAATCACTTATTTTCATACGCACGGTCCTTTCCTTCAGAACAATCATTAGGTTAATCATATGTAAAGAACAAGCTGACTTCAAACTACAGCTACTTTTTTGATTAAGTATTGCAAAGGGGTGCATTGTATAAACGACAAAAAGTTCCCGAAATTGTATCTTCGGGAACTTACACTCTCAATAAAAAATCGTCTATTCCTTGCTTTTCAAACAACAGTATTTTTCACTTGAACTTTGTAGATATGCGAAACCTTGATATTTCTTGGGAATGAAAGAATAATTAACCTACGTTCTAGACAAAAGTAATTACCTGAACCATCAGTCTTGTATTCGAACTAGCTGTGTTTTTTCGACTTCATACCTTAACCCCTCAGCACTTGGATCTGTGTCGTACTTTAATATAGCCATTGTTTTTTCTGTTCCTGCTAAAGAAGCCCAATCTTCATCATTTACAATTAAAAATAGGTCTGTAAATACTCTTCCTTCCCCAATGACCAAATTACCTTCATCCTTAATGGTGATATTCTCTATTTCCAATTCGTATGCTTTGTCCTTAGTAAAAAGCAATCCTTCGCCTTTAGCTACTTTCGAAAGAGATGAAATTACTTCCGTTTTAGCTTTTGCTTGATTTGTTATTTCACTTATTAATTTTTTCTTTACAAGTGATTGAGCTGTTTTTTCTGCTAAGATCATGATTTCGCGATCATCTTTTATTAACATCTTGAATTTATGCTGCTCTTCTTCTATAAAATCATCTTTTTCTTTTTCTTTCTCCACGGCTTTTACAACTTCCTCTTCTTCTCCATATAAGATTACTCCATTTGCCTTTGCAAACAAACCGCAACCGGTTAGTACCATTACCGCCATAAGTGCTGTGAAGATACCTAGTATTGTTTTTTTCATTTTGTTTAGCTCCTTTTCTATTTGATTACTTTCTCTGTTCTTAATTTCATTATAGGAGGGATATAGGTTTCTAGCCCTCGTTTCAGATGACGTTGACATGACAATATTGCAACCTTGTATGTTTCAGCAATGGGTGGGAGAGACGCTGCAGATAAGAGATTGGAAGTCATTAGACGAAAGCGAACCAGAAATAATCCAAGAACAAAAGCGCTAAAGCACCTCTATCCGTGTCCCGAGTGAATAGTTTATACTATGGACTTTTTTCGCTCTTCGCAAGGAAAACTGGACTACCTATTTCGCAAACTCGACTACCTATATGACAAACTGAACTACCTTTCATGATAACTCGACTACCTCAGAGAAACTGGACTACCCTTTTCGAAAACTCGACTACCTATATGACAAACTGAGCTACCTTTCATGATAACTCGACTACCTCAGAGAAACTGGACTACCCTTTTGGCAAACTCAACTACCTATATGACAAACTGAGCTACCTTTCATGATAACTCGACTACCCTGGGTAAACTGGACTACCCTTTTGGCAAACTCAACTACCTATCTAACGAACTGAACCACCTTTCCCCAAAATTCGACTACCCCGGGGAAATCCCTTTGAGTTTAAATATAAAGACTCAACAAAATCCATAATGAGGAAATTTTATAATTTAATAAGCAATGAAAAAAACCTAGTAAAGCGGTTAGACCGCGTTTACTAGGTTTTTCATCATAACAAGCTATATAACCGGATGTCCGGATATTTATCGTGGAACCAACGCATGGCGAAGTCATTTTCAAATAAGAACACTAAATTATCATAGCGATCCTTCACGAGCATTGCGCGCTGCCCTGTCATCGATTCTTTCACGTCGCTTTCGTTTTCAATCCAGCGCGCTACTTTCGATCCGACGTGTTCCATGCGTACTTCCACATTGTATTCATTTTTCATGCGGTGCTCAAACACTTCAAATTGTAGTTGACCAACTGCCCCGAGCAATACTTCTTCTGTATGAAGCGTTCGGTAATATTGGATAGCCCCTTCTTGGACAAGCTGCAAAATCCCTTTATGGAAATGCTTCGATTTCATAACGTTTTTCGCCGTTACACGCACGAAAAGCTCTGGCGTAAACTGTGGCAATGCATCGAATTGGAAGGATGATTTCCCACCGATGACTGTATCACCAATTTGGTAGTTCCCTGTATCATGCAAGCCGATAATATCGCCAGCTACCGCCTCATCGACAGTTTCACGGTCATCCGCTAGGAATTGCGTCGTCTGTGTCAACTTAAATGTTTTCGAAATACGTGGCACAGTGACGGTCATCCCACGTTCGAATGCGCCTGAAACGATACGGACAAACGCGATACGGTCTCGATGCATCGGGTTCATATTCGCTTGAATTTTGAAGATGAAACCTGAAAACTCTTCCGAATACGGATTGACTTCTGCTTCATCCTTCGTCATGCGTGATTGTGGCGCTGGCGCAAATTGTAAAAATGTTTCTAAAAATGTTTGCACACCAAAGTTTGTCAACGCACTGCCGAAAAATACCGGCGTTAGTTCACCTTTCGCCACACGTTCTTCATCAAAATCATTACCTGCTTCGTTTAATAAAAGAACGTCTTCGAGTGCTTGTTTATAATAAGATGTTTCTGCCATCGGATGTTCTTCAGCAAGTCCACCGTCTTCATTCAACGTAAGAAAACGTTTTTCATCTTCCACGCGAACCTGTTCAATACGATTATTGAAACGATCGTAAATACCGAGGAACTCTTTCCCCATCCCGATCGGCCAGTTCATCGCATAGGATTCAATACCAAGCACTTCTTCCAATTCTTCCATTAATTCAAGTGGCTCTTTCCCTTGACGGTCCATTTTGTTGATGAACGTAAAGATCGGAATCCCACGCATACGACAAACCTTAAATAATTTAATCGTCTGTGGCTCAATCCCTTTGGCCGAGTCGACCATCATGACTGCGGCATCAACAGCCATTAACGTACGGTACGTATCCTCACTGAAATCTTCGTGTCCAGGTGTATCGAGAATGTTGACGCGCTTGCCGTCATAGTCAAATTGCATAACGGATGATGTAACCGAAATTCCACGCTGCTTCTCAATTTCCATCCAGTCAGACGTCGCAAATTTCCCCGTCTTCTTTCCTTTCACTGTACCTGCATCACGAATCGCACCACCGAAATAAAGCAATTTCTCCGTAATCGTTGTTTTCCCAGCATCCGGGTGAGAAATGATTGCAAATGTACGCCGTGATGCAATTTCTTCTTGTATAGGTTTATCCATTTTAAGTTATCTCCTTCTGTTTCGCTTTTCTTAGCATAGACGCATTACGTGGGGATTTCAACAGTTTTTCATTAGAATTTTCAACATACAAAAAGGAACCCCTCCAACCTACTCTCGGTTGATGGAAGGTTCCTTCTGTTGAATACCTCTCTATAAGCGTTCTAGTTCAAGACATACTATGTTTTTTTAGCTCTTCCAGTAAAGAATCACTTAGCATTCTAAACTCAAAATCAAGATGCATATCTGCCATCCAATTCAAATCGATCCTTTGTAGCTTAAACATAGCGCGATTATCAGCAGGATAAAAAAGTTCTATTTGACGTCGACAATCAAATTGCTCGTCAACATTTTTTATTCTGCCTGCTGTGACGCTATCTTCTTGCAAATTCAGTCTTAACTTATTAAACAAAATGCCCACAGCTAAATCATGACTATCATTGCACCAAGCTATTTCCTCTTTCGTTAATGAAACAGACTGACACCAATACGAATACGCGGCTTTGCCAAACTGACTAAAAAAGTTAAGATCTCCACGATTAAAATAGTACGTACTCTGAGTCCTCAACGTTTTGTCAATATCTTTATTGGTAAAAATAGTATATTCCTCACCCGAACTAGAAACCCAAGACTTTGGCATGGAGTAAAATGCCAAATTTAAAATGAAGCGTTCCATTTATCTATCCACTTCCTTTTTCTCTTATAAAAATCCGTTGACCAATAACCAAAAAATTCCGATACCTTATCTTTCCAATATAGCATACATATTTCTAACCCAAAAACGTAAAGTACTCGTACCTAAGGTGAAAAAGACGAAATAATAGCAATTATGATGTAGTGTACTAGTTGTATGCGTAAAAAGGAGGATTTTACTGTTGAATATTTTAATTTTAGGTGCAACTGGGCGAGTTGGAAGTCAACTAGTAACCGCTGCCCTTCATGGCAAACATCATGTTACTGCATTAGTTCGTACTCCAGAGAAGATTCAAATAGATAGTGAAAATATAACGATTATTCAAGGGAATGTTTTATCTAAAAATGATCTAGTACGTGCAATGGACGGGATTGATGTAGTGATTAGTTCTCTAAACACTGATGACACAACTACTTTATCAGGGAGTATGCCATTAATTATCGAAGCAATGGAAAACGAAGGTATACAAAGAATTATCACGATAGGAACTGCGGGAATCTTACAAAGTAGAACGACGCCAACCGTACTCCGTTATCAATCAAATGAATCAAAACGTAA
This sequence comes from Sporosarcina sp. FSL K6-2383, assembly GCF_038618305.1. Lineage (NCBI taxonomy): Bacteria > Bacillati > Bacillota > Bacilli > Caryophanales > Caryophanaceae > Sporosarcina > Sporosarcina sp. FSL K6-2383. The sequence continues at coordinate 1,352,029 of NZ_CP152017.1, read as the reverse complement.
ATCAACCCGTGCAGCAGAAGAACACCATAAAGTTTACGATATGCTTAAACAATCAACACTCGAGTGGACGATTGTATGTCCTACGTATTTACCGGATGGAGAAAGTGTAGGTGAATATCGTGTGGAACGTGATTTTTTACCCGTAGATGGCGTTAAAATATCCGTATCAGATACAGCAGAATTTGCATATAAGCAGATTGAAAGTAGCCATTATATAAAATCACGTGTAGGCATCGCCTACTAATCATATTTTCTTACACGATTACTTATGATCACAAGGTACGTTATTAAAATTAATAGTGGGGTGAGGTATCTATGTTATGGTCACTTATTTTTTTGGGTCTGTTTCTATTAGGGTTATTCTTGACGATTGTAGCAATCATTAAAAATGCTGCAAAAATGTATTGGTTAGCTGGATTAGTTATGTATATTGTTAGTTTTTTAGGAATTTGGTCTATTGGCCTCTATCTACTTGTTATCCCTTTCGTTTTATGGTTATTAGCTTTAGCACATTCTTTCGGTTGGGTGAAGAAAGGTTGGAAAAATGCGCCTTTTGTAATCATTGGAATAATACTTTGGTATGTAAGCATTACAAATATTGATGACTATTGGCTGTTTCTACCTTTCGTTTGGTTATTTTAATTAATGTTTTTTAGTGTGATAGATCAAGAATTAAGATACTCTAACTAACCGTGTACTTTAGTAAGATAAACTCTGTAAATATACGTCAAAAAACGCTCAGATTTTTCTGAGCGTTTTCTTCTCATAACAGGATGACTCCCCGCATTTATTTCTCCACTATACCCGTACCAAATTTCTTCTCTGCCTCTGCCAGCGCGATTTCCGCGTCGGAGTGTGGGTATTTTGTAGAACCGATGATTTGATAGTCCTCATGCCCTTTACCGGCAAAAATAAGTATATCTCCACGCTCCGCCACTTCAACAGCATGGCGTACTGCTTCTTCGCGATCGCCGATACAAGCAAAGCCTTTGTGCTGCATACCCGCCGCTAACTCCCCTACAATGGACTCGTATGGCTCGTCACGCGGGTCATCTGTCGTCAAAATAACGTAGTCTGCAACTGATGCTTTTTCCGCCATAATTGGACGCTTCACGCGATCGCGGTTGCCGCCAGTACCAATGACAAAAATGAGCTTGCTGTCAGCCTTTTTATAAGGAAGAACAGCAGCAATCGCTTTTTCTATGGCATCAGGTGAATGCGCATAATCAACATAGATCGTTAATGGCAATTCAGTCTGCACCCGCTCCATACGACCTTTCACAGCAGGTACTTGTGCAAGATAGCCGATGATATCAGCTGTTGCCAGTCCTTTCACAGACAGCGCTGCAATGACAGCCAATGCGTTATACACACTGAATTCACCAATCAACTGCATTGCGACTTTAAATTCCCCATCTGGTGCAGTCAGTGTAAACGATGTTCCATCCGCTGCTAACACAATATCCGTCCCGCGGAACACGGCGTCATTATGGATACCAAAAGACAAGATAGGATACGACGTCATTTCCTTCAACTTCGCACTCCATGCATCATCTGCGTTAACAATTGCAAATTTACGCTTGTCCAAGTCTTGTCCTAGCTGAGAAAATAGTAATCCCTTAGCATGTCCGTATTCCTCCATCGTCCCATGGAAATCAAGATGGTCATGCGTCAAGTTGGTAAAAATGGCAATATCAAATTCCACGCCCGCTAAACGGCCTTCCACAAGTCCATGCGAGGACACTTCCATCGTCATCGTCTTGCAGCCCTCTGCTACCGCCTGTGCAATCATGCCCTGTGTCGTCAGCGTATCCGGCGTTGTGTTATCCGTTTCATACAACGTCCCATCCACATTAAAGCCAATCGTTCCCGATGCAGCCGACTTCTCACCTGCTAACTGCAAAATAGCCTGGATAATACCACTAACACTCGTCTTGCCATTTGTACCGGTTACACCAATCATCATCATTTGCTTGGAAGGATAATTATAAAAACGGGACGCCAACAAACTGATAGCCCGTGACGTATCATCGACAGTGACAACTGCGACTTTATCTAAATCGACTGCAACCGGTTTCGAAGCAACAATTACTCTTGCACCATTAGCTACTGCCTTATCTACATAATCATGACCGTCCACCGTAAAGCCTTCGATGCAGACAAAAACGCCACCGGCACTCACCGCACGCGAATCCACCGCAATATCCGTCACGGTCAGCGGTGTTACTCCCGCCACTTGTTTAACTGCTAATACTGACAATAACGTTGCTGTATCCATCAAAAAACCTCCGTTCAGTCCATCATCGTTGAAGTAACATACGCATAAAGCAATTGCGCAGTTGCTGTCAAAGAATCCATATGTGTCCGCTCCAATGCGTGTGATGATTCAATACCTGGTCCAAACAAAGCATGTCTGACATCAAAGCCTGCCCGAATCGCAGCAGATGCATCTGAACCATAATACGGGTAAACATCTAATTTAAATGGAATTCTGCCTTCTTTACAAAGCCCCGTCAAATGCTGCGTCAACGCATAATGATAAGGACCACTTGAATCCTTAGCACAAACCGACACCGTATATTCATCCGACGTTTGTCCATCTCCAATCGCACCCATATCAACAGCAATATACTCGACTGTTTCCTCAGGAATATTGGAGTTTCCACCAAAGCCAATCTCTTCATTATTAGAAATATAGAAATGCGTTGTATTCGAGAGCGTAGTTCCTTGCTCTTGTAGTGAACGCACAAGCTCTAGCAACAATGCCGTACTCGCTTTATCATCCAAATGACGTGATTTAATAAATCCACTGTCCGTCACTTCAAAACGCGGATCAAAGGATACGAAATCGCCTACCTCAATACCGAGTGCACGACTGCCAGCCGCATCCGTTACCTTTTCATCAATACGTACTTCAATATTATCCGCGCTACGTTCCGCAGTTCCAGCATTTTTATAGACATGGACCGTTGTCTGATGCATCAAGATTGTCCCACGCACCTCTTTGCCACCTGCTGTATGAATAAGGCAATATTCGCCCTCCACCGCATTCCAGTTAAAACCTCCAACCATCGTTAATTTCAACCGACCATCACTTTTAATCTCTTTTACCATCGCGCCAAGTGTATCCGTATGGGCAGTAAGCAAACGATGACGTGCTGTGTCTACTCCCTCGATTGTGGCAATAACCGCTCCTTTATTCGTTTTTTTGTAGGCAACCCCAATATCATCGAATTGTTGTGTAATAAGCTCCATCACTTTCTCCGTATAACCTGATGGACTTGGTGTTTCCACTAGTTTTTTCAATAGTTCGATTGTACGTTTCTCATTCAATTTCATCGTCATTTCCATTACCCCTCTCGTCCACGCTGAATATCATTATTTTATGTAGGCGTGGAATCGTGTATGATATTAGTATAAAGAATTGAATTTAGTCGAGGTGCCTAATGGAACATTCAACCATCATCCATTCACGCAACAAGTTTATTATACTTTTTTTCGTCGCAGGCGTCATTGTTCATCTTATTTTTGTACCCTTTTTACATAATATCTACGAAACAAGCACGGCACTATTCGGAGTTACATCTATCGCTGCGCTCATTATCATGCAACGACTGGACATGAATCCTCTTTCCTTGCGTCTAGTCATCATTATTACCTATAACTTATACATATTTCTCATCAACTTATTCGTACCTGATTTATCGAACTTGCTTTACTTGATATTCCCAATGTTCCTAACAATTATCTACAATGTTTCCCGTATCAACTTCTTTATGACTACTATCACTACCGCCCAACTAGGTTTTTTGTGCTATTTTCATCATGCCAGCTATCTTTCAGGTAGTGGGGCAGTGGAAATTTATCATATTGTGTCCATCTTCTTCATGGTCGCTTTTCTCTGTTTGTTGTATACCTTTAAAATTTCCCCTCAGTGGAATAGCATGTTTACTGAAAACAAAAGAATGGATACTATCCTCATGTCAAAAGAAGGCTATCTCGATCTCTTTTTTGAGCATTCAGAAGACGCCATTGTCGTTTTTGGCTTGGACCAAAAAATTATTAAAGTCAATCCTGCATTTGAAAAAATCTATGGCTGGAAAGAAACGGAATGTATCGGGAAATCACCCAGGTTATTTCCTTCCTCCGAAGATGCGGAAGTCGAAGAACGAACAAGGTCTGTTTTACAGGGGAAAAGCTTTCCCCTACTGCGCACAAAAGAAATGCGCAAAGATGGAGTGATATTTGATGCAGAACTAACCATTACTCCTGTTTATAATAAACAACGAGAGATTGTCGCTATGACATTCATCTCACGTGATATTACACTAAGACTTCAAGCTGAACAATTAGTAATTGATACCGAAAAGGTCAAAGCCATTGGTGAAATTGCAGCAAGTGTTGCCCACGAAGTGCGTAATCCACTGACATCGATTTCAGGCTTCATCCAAATTATAAACAGCGATCCTACCAATCCCTATCGTACATACACAGATATTATACATAGTGAAATCAACCGCATTGATTTGATTGTAAGTGAATTTCTAGTGTTATCTAGACCGAATCTAAAGAAATTCACCGCATTTTTCATCGAGCAAACGCTACGAGATGTTATCGTCATGTTCGAGCCTGAGTTTGCTAAACGGTCCATTGCTTGCAATTCCTCTATTCCTGCCAACACTGTGACGAATAATGGCAATGAGGATGGGATGAAGCAGGTTTTCATTAACTTATTGAAAAATGCCTGTGAGGCAATTGGTGAAAAGGGAGACATAACCATTACTCTGACTCGCGAGATAAACAGCATTTCAATCATAATTCTTGATAACGGATCTGGCATGAATCAGACAACGTTGGACAATCTTTACAAGCCTTTCTTTACGACGAAACTTGAAGGTACAGGGCTTGGTATGATGATTTCGAAAAAAATCATCACTGACCAAGGTGGTACAATGAGCGTTTCTAGCGTTATTAACGAAGGTACAGAGATCGTTCTTACAGTGCCGATAACATAAGTAAAACCGCTGTCCTTAACGGATAAGCGGTTTTACTATTTTTAGTTTTTGACCATATGGAGGAAACGCGATATTCATCGGAATCGTTGTACTTTTTTTCATCATCGCTTTGGCATGTGTAAATGCTTCAAAGCTATATTTCCCATGATAAGCGTTCATCCCTGATGGACCGATACCACCAAACGGTAGGTTCCCATTGCCTACATGCGTAATTGTGTCATTAATGCAGCCGCCACCAAACGGCAAATTATCTGTGAAGTATGTCGAGGCCTGCTCGTTTTCCGTAAACATATAAGCCGCAAGTGGCTTTGGCAGTTGACGGATGCGGTGCACGGCTTCTCCAAGATTATCGTAAGTCAATATCGGCAAAATCGGGCCGAAAATTTCATCTTCCATTGAAGCATTATCCCATGATATATTGTCGAGAATTGTCGGTTCAATAAATAAATCCTTGCGGTCGAAATTGCCCCCATAAACTACATGTGCACGATCCTTCTCAAGAATCGCGAGTAAACGACTAAAATGCTTATTATTGACAATCCTACCGTAATCTAAGCTTTCCGAAGCCACCTCTCCGTAAAACTTGCGAATCGCCACACACATTGCTTTGACGAGCTTTTCTTTCACGGTGTGATGCACCATTACATAATCAGGTGCAACACAGGTCTGTCCATTGTTAACGAATTTGCCCCATACGATTCGTTCAGCCGCTTTTGCTATATCCGCGGTTTGATCGACAAGCGCAGGGCTTTTCCCACCTAGCTCAAGCGTAATCGGCGTCAATCTTTCCGCCGCCGCTTTCATGACTACTTTCCCAACAGCTACACTTCCTGTAAAGAAAATATAGTCGAACGATGCGTGAATAAGCGCCGAGGTTTCTTTCTGCTCTCCTTCAACAACGCGAACAAACTCCGGTGGAAAAATAGCCGTCAAAATCTCCTTCAGGATTGCCCCCGTACGGATTGTAGTCTCTGACGGTTTAACAACTGCGCAGTTACCACCTGCAATTGCACCAACAAGTGGCTCCATCACTAGCTGAAATGGATAATTGAATGGCCCAATAATAAGTACAGATCCGTATGGCTCGCGCACGATGAAACTTTTCGCTGGTTGCAGATGAATAGGCGTCTTGACCACTTCCGGCTCCATCCACTGCTCCAGATTTTTAATCATATGCGATATGCTTGAAAGGACAAAACCTATTTCCGTTACATACGATTCAAAGGGACTTTTTCGTAAATCTAAATGAAGTGCTTCCAAAATTGCTTCCTCATTTAACTGAATCGCTTCCTTTAGCTTTGAAAGCATCGCAATACGAAAAGCTACACTTCGCGTTTCCCCTGTAAAATAAAAATTTCGCTGGCTTGCAATCATCGTCTCTACATCTTGTGCAGTAAAATTCATAACGGTTCCTCCATTCATATTTACTCTAGCAGCTGATCGATCAACCTTTGCACTTCCAGTCCTTCATCAAAGGATACAAGTAGCGATTTTTCACCATTAACAGCTAAAATACACTCATCCGTTAACGAATTCACAGAATCGAAGGATGTCAATATTTCAAAAGGACTGTCTTTTTGTGCTCTGCTAAGTTCCGACCAATTACGCAGTTTCAGAACACCTTCTACTCCATATACTGTATAGGACAGTTCTTCTTGCTGACCAATTCCTGCAATACCATTCACCAAAAAAGGAATGTCGCCTTTTGTTTTTCCGATTGCTAAGACACCCATTTCTGCAAGCGTTTCATCTTCAGGATAAACGGTTTCATGGGAAGTGATCGACAATTGACCAAACATCCTGTACATAAGCTGAAAATAATGCGGAAAAATTTCACGTGTGAAGCCACCTTGTTCACGCGAAGCAATCCAAGGATTTTGTTGCCAGGCGCGCGGCCAATGTGGGAAATGCGTTTGTAGTTCAACTCGAAGGATTTTTCCAATGGCACCTTCATCGACAAGCTGCATCATATGCCGAACTGCCGGATTGTAAAGGAGTGGAAAATGCATTGCCGTCTTGATACTGCTTTTGCCTGCAGCTGCCGTAGACATCACTAGGCCGTTTGCCACATCATGCGCCAGGGGCTTTTCACAAAGCACATTCAATCCTTTGGCAATCGCCTGCTCGCTAAGCCCTGCATGCGACACGGGTGGTGTACCAATATAGACCCAGTCCGGCTTCAGGGAAAGTACTTCATCATAAGAGGATGCCGCATACAGTCCATATGTATCCGCCATTTTTTTCAATCGCTTTCCGTTTTCATCAAACAAAGCAACAATCGTTGCCTCAGTATTTTGTAGTAGTTGTTTAATGATCCGTTCGCCAACAATTCCTGTTCCGACAATGGCAAAAGTAACTTTTCTCATGAGATTATCCCCTTTTTCACGATGATTCATCTTACTTTAATCGAAGGAAAAAGGATAGGCCATACGAATCCTTTTCGCCCTTCTATGTTTTATAGTATAGCATTCAAGGGAAAAGAATGTTCAAACAACAAAGACTATTAAGGAGGAAATAGACATGACAACAACTGAAACTTGGTGGGAAACGATTTTTGAAGGCGACCTTTCACTAGGTATTAATAAAGAACGGTTCAACGAACTAGAGGAAGAAAATTTCCTGTATTTTAACGAGGAAGAACAAGCACAGGAGCTACCACACTGATAGTAAACGGACGAACTGTGCCGATGATCCTCATTTCAAGCGAACCTTAAAACAGCTTTTCCAAATGATTGCGGAAAAGCTGTTTTTTTATGTGGAGACGTAAATTATTCAGCTTTTTGTTCTAACAGTGCAATAAACTCTGAAAACTGTACAACCTAGGACGAACTGTCCAACCAATTACGGGAACTCTACAACCTTTTCCCGAAACTGGACAACGAATCTTGAAAACTGGACTACCTTTACTCAATGCTACGCCATAAATATAAGGCGGCGTAACTTAAATACGGTGACCAATCAGGAAAACGATCTAGCATTTCCTCTTTAGTGGGCTTACGATCCATCCCCCATAGTTTTTTCAAAGCATTTTGCAAGCCAATATCCGCTAATGGAAATAAATTCGGGCGTCCTAGTCCAAACATCAAAAAATTTTGCGCTGTCCAAGGTCCAACTCCCCTAAATGCGACCAACTTAGCCACTACCTCTGCATCATCCATCCTTTTGAATTGTTCAAGGTCTAGCGCCCCCTCTACAATCGACTGCGACAAACCAATGATATATTCCGCCTTCCGTGTGCTAAACTGCCTGTCACGCAACTCTGAGACACCCAGTAAAGCAATTCGTTCAGGCGACGGATAGCGCCATACACCGTCCACTTGCTCTCCAAACGACTCTACAAAACGCATAGTCAAGGTGTGGGCGAATGATAGATTTAACTGCTGATGGATAATACTCGTCATAAGATCTCCATATAACGAAAAACTTCTAATGAGCGGAGTCCCTGCATGATCTATAAAAAGCGACTCCAAATCCGTACCAACAAAATGCGCTTGAACGCCGTCAAGAGCCCTGTCGAAGTGAAAAATCATTTTGATCTCTTCAAATTGTAAATCACTGAACACCCCTTGCATCGTGAAAACTGGTTTCTCTGTTGTTCCCGTCCCTCGAAGCGTTACAACATTCCCTTCTTGCATCGGAATGCGAATCAGTCGCTGCGCGCAATCAACCGCATTAACAGGGTTGGTTGCAAGCCTATCCAGCGCACGGTCAAAATCATAAACAAATGGTAGTTCAATTTGTCTTTCGATTGAAAACACCCCTTTTATCTAATTCTATCGTTTATTATACCCCACAACCCGAGACATCCGTCGAAGGCTTGATCTAAATCCAGATCAATTGTTTTGAAAAAGTGTTGACTTCTTTTACAGATTGGCTATAATAGAATTTGTGCAGTAAGCAGATGCACACGATAACTTCCCAGGTTCCATAGCTCAGCTGGGAGAGCACTACCTCGACAAGGTAGGGGTCGGCGGTTCGAGCCCGTCTGGGACCATACTTAGAAAGTCATACGTACCAAGAGTTTATAGAAAACATCATCCTTTAGAGGTTGGTGTTTTTTTGTTTTAAATATTGGTAACTGGGAATAGAGTTATATACAAATCTAGGAGTGATGAATAAATGGGCTTACTATGGACTTTAATTGTTGGTGGTGTACTTGGTTGGTTTGCAGGAATGATTATCGGAAGAGATATACCTGGAGGAATTATTGGTAACATTATTGCAGGTTTGATAGGTGGCTGGTTAGGTTCTATCCTGCTAGGTTCGTGGGGACCAGAAATAGGTCGATTTTTCATTATTCCTACTTTAATCGGTGCTATTATCTTTGTACTAATTGTTAGCTTTATTTTAAAGACATTAAAAAAGTGACCTTTCAAAGGGTCACTTTTTTGAATATTAGCTACTGGGCACTTAACTCACCTGAATAGCTTTCATACCTTCTAAAAGAATCTTGGCATCTGCATTTAAATAGAGGCGAATATCTTTTTTCATCAGTAAATCCGCATTATTTTTGACTGATAATCTGAGGCCTCGTACATCAAATCGAGTGGCATAAGTGTTGATGGTGTTAATCATGTGGAGTTCGCGGCGATTATAATTGTTTGTCGAAGAATTAGACTCACTTTGAAGGTAATCAAATAATTCTCTTGCATTTTTGGAAAGATGATGTCTGTTTTTTCGTAACAACTCTAGATTTTCCTCAATATATCTTCTTGCCGATATCAAATCTAGATTTTCGATACTCTGATTAATTTTAACTAATAATTCTTGTGCTTCCATTACTTTAACTCCTTTCAACCTATTTTTAGCTCTATACACTTCATAGTCGTTTAGTATTAATACAGATAGTATACAATGGTATTTAGAACTAGTAAATTTAAATGCACTCAAGTACTTATATTTTCCCCGCAATAGCAATTATCCTTTTTTCCCTCTCTGGTCAACAATGACTTTCAATGCAAGTGCGTCGTCTAGTGACAGCTTTCCTTCCTTAAAGTCAGTTAACCATTTCTCCGTCAATAAACCATCCTTAACAGCATCTGCTAAGTATTGTTCGAAGGCAATTTTCAACGTGGCAGAACTTGGACTAAACATGCGTATCCCCTCCTTTGATCCTATAGATGTATTCGTATTCAATTCAGTCAGGCGTTTTTCAATCGCGTTATGGACAGAATTCATACGACCTTCTCCAATGATACGGTGCGGGCATTGTTTACCACTCCAATCCCGGTGCCATTTAACTCGATTCGCATCCCAGCCAAATTGTTTGAGTAAACGAGCAATATATTCAATGGCATTTGCTTCGGCCGCCTTATAGGTAGCACCGCCTGATTTCGAGTAACAAATTTCAATCCCAATAGATTTGCGGTTGCCAGTCCCATTACCATCCCCAGCATGCCATCCGTTACGATTGAATGGAATTCCTTGCACAGCGTGTTTATCGTCAATTGCGACATGGAACGACGTGGCATTCTTATTACGTATCATATAAGCAATCTCGTTAATGGCCGCCGCATCATTGGCAGTATTATGGATTGTAATGTATTCCGGCACCATAACATATGGTGCTTTGAGTGGATAGAGTGATGTCGGAACAAAGTTATTAATGTTTGTATAGGCCATATATTTTTCCCTCCCTTCCTACTAAGGTCTGATTACCATATGTAGTAACAACACCTTGTTTACTAGCATATGGCATAAAGTAGACAACCCCTATGACAATGCTACATAACCTTAAAAAAAGGATTAAAAAATATCTCCCACATCCATTTCTGGTTGTAGGAGATATTTTCTATTTTAATTCAAATTATATTTTATATTTTCGAATCGCTTCGCTTACTCTTTCGCTTAAATCCGTTAACCCTTGTGCAAGCTTTGTCACACTCGCAATTGCTTGTGATTGTTCATCCACAGATGCAGTCACTTCTTCCGCAGATGCAGCAGTTTGCTCCGCAATTGCTGATACATTTTGAATAGCGTCAGTGATAACTGTACTCTGTTCAGTTACTTGCAGAATTTCAACGTTTAACTGTTCCATTGCTGCTGAAGTTTCTTGGACTGATGCTGCAATTTTATTGAACTCATCTTCTGTATCCTTCACAGCTGTGTTCAATTGATTGGAAATAGTCGTTGTTGTCATCATCGCCATCACAGTGTCTTCTACTTCTTTTTCGATTCCAATAATCATCTGCTGAATTTGGTTCGTTGAGACACTTGATTGCTCTGCTAATTTTCTTACTTCCTCAGCTACAACCGCAAAGCCCTTACCATGCTCGCCCGCCCGCGCAGCTTCAATACTAGCGTTTAATGCCAGTAAATTCGTCTGTGAGGATACATTAGTAATCGCATCTGTAATCGTCGAAATATCCTTTAATTTCGTATAAAGATTAGTAATCCCAACACTGATTTGATCAGCTGCTAACGTCGATTCATCATTTGACTTTTTTAGAACCGCAACAATGTCTTGTCCTTTTGCCGTTGCATCCTCAGAAATCGCACTAATTTCCTTAATATGCTGATTTTGATCATTCATTTTACCAACAGAAGCTACTAAAAGGCCTAGGCTCTTATTTGTATCCTCTAGATTAGTCGCTTGTCCAACTGCACCAGTCGTAATTTCCATCATGGCAGCGCCAATTTCATCGCTACTTGCAGACGTTTCTTCTGACACAGCAGACAGCTCACTAGCCGAAGTCACTAATAATTTACTAGTTTCTTGTACATCTGTTAGCAATGCACGCAGATTAGTCGTCATCTGGTTGAAAGAGACACCAATCTTACCAATTTCATCAGTCGATTCAGGAAGCTGTTTACCCGTTAAATCACCATCGGCAATTAGTAGAGAGTTTTGCGAGATATCACTTAATAGGGCAACCTTTTTCCTTATGACACCATAGAAAATAGCTGAACCAATACCTACCACGACCAAAATTAGAAGTACTATATCAAATTTCCCACTCATGACTACTATATCCTTTTTAGCAAATTGATAGCTTGTTAAACCAATTACAGTACCAATTATAGCGTTTAACAAGACGGTGAGTATCCATAATTTGAATGAAATTTTACTGGTAGCACCTTGTCTCTTTTGCTCTTTTTGTTTTGCTTGCATCTTTGGTTTTCTTTGCTTCTTCTGCATTTACCCATCCCTCTTCTCATCTTTCTTTATGTCTAAAGTATTATATGCTGAACATCGACTATATATTTATTTCGGTCTAATTGCAAGTGAGAAAATACCGATTTATGTGAAAATTGAATTACCCGGGTATCGTTAAAAAATATTCATTGACTCATAATACAAGTCTTTTCACTTTTGACGCTTGTCACGGGCACAACAGTAACGCCATATATGTAAAATTTGCACGTATTCGCTGTTTTGTCGATGGGTAACATTGTTCCATCGACAATCAACTATCTTCTAAATAATAACTCTCTCTTTTTCTTCATATGTATAAAGTACTCTTTCATCTCCTATAGTAGAAGCATATCAAATTTTATCACATTATAAAAACAAATTTTGGACTTTTTTCAAAATAGCCCTACTCCGAGATTGATTCACTCCTAAAATAAGTAGAACCCCCTCCACTATAAATAGCGAAGGGAGTTCTGCCATTTTATTTAAGAAGCAACTGCAACTTTATTATTGTCTTTATTCCTAGACAACCATTGAATCACAAACATTGTTGCGAAAAGAACCAAACCAATAATATCCGTAATTGTTTCAGGATAGATAAGGAGCAATCCAGTTCCGAGCGCAATAATACGCTCAATCCAATTACATTTACGATACCAATAGCCAATCATTCCCGCACCAATCGCAATCATTCCAATAATCGCCGTGGCAACAACCCAAACAATTTCAGGAATGGAGGCGCCAATCATTAGCATCGCAGGATTGAATACAAACATATACGGAATGATAAATGCTGCAACAGCAAGCTTCGCTGACACAACACCGGTTTTAATAGGATCCCCGCCTGAAATACCAGCCGCGGCAAACGCTGCAAGCGCAACCGGAGGTGTTATATCTGCTATAATCCCAAAATAGAATACAAATAGATGCGCCGATATAGCTACAACAAGCGGAACTGCTGCATCTGGATTATCTAGCATCAATAGCGTAATAATCGCTGGAGCCGCGATTGTCGATGTTATGACATAGTTTGCTGTAGTAGGAGAACCCATTCCTAATACGATAGCTGCGAGCATCGTAAAGAATAGCGTAAGGAAAATGTTTCCTCCCGCGGCTGAAATAAGTCCTGTCGCAAGACTTAAACCGAGTCCAGTCTTTACAACAACCCCTACTATAATCCCTGCACAAGCTGTTGCTGCTGCAACGGCAAGTGCCGTACGTGCACCATCAACGAGTGCATGAATCATATCCTTCAATCCAAGACGTGTAGACTTGTCGAACGCACTCACGACAATTGTTAAAACAATTCCGAGAAGAGCGGCTTTCATTGTTGCAATACCGGCTAATAGGAATACAATAATCCCAATAATCGGTAACAGCAAGTAAATTTTCTTTAATGTTTCTTTTCGATCAGGAATCTGATCTTCAGCCATTCCTTGTAAACCTACGCGCTTCGCTTCAAAATGTGTCATGATCCAAACACCTGTGAAATAAAGAAGAGCTGGAATCGCAGCAGCTTTGGCGATTTGCCAGTACGTAACGCCACCTATAAATTCAACCATCAGGAATGCGGCTGCCCCCATAATTGGTGGCATAATTTGACCACCCGTTGAAGCGGCTGCTTCAACACCGCCTGCAAATTCTTTTCGATAACCTAGTTTTTTCATCATTGGAATGGTATAAGAGCCCGAGCCTACAACGTTGGCTACCGAACTTCCCGAAATTGTACCTTGTAAAGCACTTGAGAAAATAGCGACCTTTGCAGGTCCCCCCACTAAACGACCCGCCAACACCACTGCAAGGTCATTGAAATAAGCCCCAACACCTGTCTTGACCAAGAATGCTCCGAATAACAAGAACACAAATATGAATGTCGCAGATACGCTAATCGGTGTTCCTAAAATTCCATCCGTCGTATAAAACATCAGTTGAACTACACTTTTCAAATCTTGCCCGCGGTGTGCAAGGAATCCTGGGAAATAGGGTCCCAAAAATGCATAGGTTAAAAATGTCACCGAAATAATTGTAATCGGCAATCCTACCGCGCGCCTTGCAGCCTCTAAAGTAAGTAGAATAGCAATAACACCTACAACCATATCCAGTGGCGATACACGACCAACACGCAGTACAAGTTCCTCAAGGAATAATGGCCAATACAAGCCAACTCCTATTGCAAGAAGTGACAGGATTATATCGTAAAAAGGAACCTTATTCCTTTTGACTCCAACTTTTTTTCTTGCGGGGAATAGGATAAAAATAAGTGCCAATGCAAATCCTAAGTGAATCGAGCGTTGAATATAGGCGGTGAAAGGTGTTCCAATCGATGTATACAATTGGAAAATGGAAAATGCAAGTAAACCGAAAAAGACAATTTTCTTAAAAATTCCAGTAACATTGCGCGTATTCGATTCTGGATCATACTTTTGAAGTATTTCTAACTGTTCTTCTTCTGACAGCATTTTAAATTCTTCTTGTTCAACTTCTAGGATTTCTGAATCATTCTGCTTTGTCTCTTTTCCCATTCATATTGACCCCCTTCAGCATTTGATAGACGGATAGTTTTTTCACGCAAAATGTGTACGACTTTCCTCTAACTAGCTGTTTTTTTAAGTTTAGTTCAGTTCCAACATATCGAAAAGCTAAGTCTGCATCTACATTACCAATTAGCATGATAAAAGAGTCAATCACATTATCATCATATGTAAGCGTGTACACTCCATCATTCACTGACAATGTTTCCCCTTCTTCTGCATAGCCTGGTAAACCAATTGCTAGATCCTCATATTGCATTGAAACGAGTCGAATTTTTTGATCCGCCGTTATTTCATAGGATTCGATAACATCTGTTAGATGAATAGAATGGACATACCGAATTTGAAAGTTATCGTTGCTTTTTGTTGGAATATAGAAGAGTTTTGGATTTTCCGTTCTGTGCTCGGTAAACGTAAATGCTTGTTTAATAGGCAAAAAAAACGAAACAACCATAATCAAAAGAATGAGCGGAACAATCACTTTGTATTTCATCCGCCTCTTCCTCCCGTATCATATTCAGCTAAATGAAGATAAAAAAATGGGACGGCAGAAGCCTAATGCCTCACCGCCCCCTCAGATTACAATGTATTATTTATTTACTTCATCAAAGTATTTCTGTGCACCAGGGTGAACCGGAATACCAATTCCATCAAGTCCTGATTCAGCTTTGATCAATTTACCCTTAGCATGCTGAAGTTTTGATGCATTATCATAAATCGCTTTCGTAATTTCATAGCCTAGATCTTCAGGAATTTCATTTTGAATAACAAGCATAGCACCTACAGAAACTGCTTGTGTATCCTCAGTCAATCCATATGTTCCTGCCGGAATTGTTTCTTTTGCATAATAAGGATACTTTTCAATCAATTCTTCTGCTTTAGCATTTTCAACTGGAACAACGAAAACGTCTGCAACTGCGTTCAATCCTTCAACAGCACCTGTAGGCGTACCTGCAGTGATGAATGCTGCATCGATTTGACCAGACTGCAGGCTTTCCTGCGACTCCCCAAAATCAAGGTTTTGTGGTTTAATATCATCCATTGTCAGACCATGAATTTCAAGAAGTTGTTCCGCGTTAGCATACGTACCTGACCCAGGTGCTCCAACAGAAATTTTCTTTCCTTTCAAATCTTCATATGTTTTAATGCCATTCTTCTCTAACGTGATTAATTGAACAGTTTCTGGGTACAATGCACCGATAGCGGATACATTATCAATAATCTCACCGTCAAACATCAGCTCACCTTTTGAAGCGTAATAAGCGATATCCGTTTGAACGAATGCGATATCAGCATCACCGTCTTGAAGAGCTGTCATATTTGCAGCCGAAGCTTGTGAAGATTCTGCTGTTGTCTTAACCCCCGTTGCATCTGTAATATAATCTGCAAATGATCCACCTAATGGATAGTACGTCCCCTGCGTTCCACCCGTTAAAATACTAAGGAAATCGTAATCCTCTTTTGTTTTGGCGGTTTCAGTCTCTTTCTCTGGGCTACCCGAATCACTAGAACTACCTGAGTCACCAGAATTACATGCAGCTAGCACAAGTAGTGCCATTAACGTTACAAATCCCAACAAACGTAATTTCGTCTTTTTCATTTGATTATTTCCCCCTTTATTAAACTAAAAGTAAACTTAAAATTCATTCTACCATGATTATCAAACATTTAGCTATCACTTTTATGACTACTCAGTTTTTTGCAAGCGTATACAACCTTTTTGCCAATAAAAAGCAGGCAGAAAAGGAGCCCTCTCTGCGCTACTCACGATAATATATGGATGCATTCGATTCAGATATGTGTACCCTTCACTTTCGTTTCAGGCATCGTTTCATCGGGTTTAATATCTTCAAACGTTTCCCCGGCTTCTTCTAAATCACGGGTTCTATGCGCAATGCGTGAAGCCGCACATGCTGCAATACTTGCAACAAGATCATCGAGGAATGTATGGATACCTCTTCCTACCTTCGTATCAAGCTCATTAATGATACCGGTTTTATTTTTATCCAGATGCCCAAATGTCGTTACCGCAATAGAGCCATATGTAAACACAGCACCGAGTGCAATCGTTTCATCCACACCAAATAGTCCTTCATCCGACTCTACAATTTGTTGCAATGGCGCCGACAATTTCCCTTGCTCTGCAAGCTCATCCAACTCGATGCCAACCAGTATCGCATGTTGCAATTCCCGTTTGCGTAACACACCTTCAACTGATTCGATACAATGCGCCATTTCAAGTCCTTTATTATACGGTTGCTGTAATTCAAAAACGATTTCAGCTACCGCCTCTATTGTTACCCCACGTCTCTCCAGCGCCGCTTTCGTCGCTGCTGTTACTACTTTTGAATGGACACTCTCTTGGTTATTAAACAATTCTGTTCAGCTCCCTTTTTTTAATCTTTTTAAAAATAGAATATAACCATTATACCTGTAGTTAACGATATGTTACACTTTCAGTACACATACTCTTCTAGGGGGTCTTTCAAAATGAAATATGGAAAAATTGAAGATATCACAATCTACAGCAAAGAACTTGACGAGGAGATGCAACTACTCATTCACTTGCCCTATAACTATTCTCCCTTATATAAATACTCAGTGCTCATCGCATCAGACGGCAAAGATTATTTTCAATACGGACGAATTGGTCGCGTTGTCGATGAGCTGATGGATGCTGGTGACATTGAAAACGTCATTGTCGTGGGTGTCCCTTATAAAAGCGTTTCGGAACGGAGACGCATGTATCATCCAGAAGGTGATCGCCTCGAGGCTTATATCCGCTTCCTAGCTCATGAGCTCGTTCCTTATATGGATGACAATTATCCGACGTATCAGATTGGCGCCGGTCGCGGACTTATTGGAGACTCGCTAGCAGCAACCGTTTCTTTACTAACAGCATTAAAATACCCAAATAGCTTTGGACAGGTCATTCTTCATTCACCTCTTGTCGATGAACGCGTACTCGAAGCTGTCGAAACGGCACAAAGCCCTTCGCATTTATCGATTTACCATGTCATTGGACAAGGTGAAACAGAAGTGAAAACAACGGTTGATGGTGTTCGTGATTTCCTCTCTCCGAATCGCGTTTTAAAAGATTTGATCGAAAGAAAAGGGTTTCCGTACTTCTATGAAGAATTTGAAGGAGACCATACTTGGAAGCATTGGCAGCCCGATGTCCGACGTGCTATTCAAAAAACATACAATTTGTAAAAGCGACCATACTTCAGTTAATTGATTTCGGACAAAACGGACATTTTCCCAAGCATTCTGGTATAATCAATACTAATAAAAGCCTTTACCAAATCATTCTTACTAGGAGGTAACATTATGAAATACGGCGTTGTTGCATTCCCATCAAAGAAACTTCAGGACCTGGCAAATGCTTACCGTAAAAGATACGACCCGCATTATGCACTTATCACACCGCATATGACAGTTAAAGGTGTATTCGAAGCGAACGATCAAGAAATTGCAGAAGTGGCCAAAGCGATTAAAGCAGTCACAAATAAGCATAAGCCTTTTGAATTGAACGTTTCAAAGGTCAGCTCATTTGCTCCTATTACAAATACGATTTACTTCAAAGCAGAATTAAACGATGATTTAGAAGCATTGCATAAAGACCTAAACTATAATTTCCCTGGTGATGAACCTGAGTTTGCATTTGTTCCGCACGTGACAATTGCACAAAAACTCACTTCTGGTGAACACGATGATATTATCGGTCAACTTAAAATGATTGGCGTGGATCACACAGAAACGATTGATCGCCTCCATCTTCTCTATCAGCTTGAGGACGGTTCTTGGACAGTGTACGAGACATTCCGCCTCGATGAGGATAATTAAGAATTGGTTACAGTAAGAATTGTGACTTCTGACCTTGAGCGGGAAGATGCATTTTCTGTCAGAAGAAAAGTTTTTGTAGAAGAACAAGGCGTTCCACTCAATCTTGAACTAGACGATTTCGACAAAGATGCCGTCCATTTCGTCGTCTATTCCATGACGACAGCCATCGGCGCAGGTCGTTTGCGTGAAACAAACGCAGGTATTGGTAAAGTCGAACGTATCTGTATTTTGGAAGAATATCGAGGACAGCACTTAGGCAATCTCATTATGAATGCACTTGAAAAGCATGCAAAAGAAACCGGGATGCATAAAATTATTTTAAATGCCCAAACCTACGCAGTTCCTTTCTACGAAAAGCTAGGATATGTCATCACCTCACCTGAATTTATGGATGCAGACATCCCACATCGTGCAATGGAAAAGATTATTATCGAATAAAAAAAGGTTCGCCATGCTTTTTTACAAGCAGTGCGAACCTTTTTGATATTATTTAATCTTGAATCAAGATAAAGCCTCCGGCGGATGTCACGGATTTTTAAGGGAGTTAATGATGGCAGTCTAAGTTCGCGACGTCCTAATCATGTGCCTTAATTTCTGCAAAAGCACAGAAATACGGCAAATCAAACCCTTCGCCGTTCGATTCGAAACGACTGCATGATCTACATCCTGTAGGTCTCAAGATCGAAAAAATCCGGACGCAATTACGCCGTGACGTAATTGATTAAACGTACGCATTTACAGATAGTCCTTTTCCGACTGCCTGTGAAATTGCGGGTGATAGATTGGCAGGATTCGGGTAGATAAAACCCTTAGATGCTAAAGGAGGTGCGGAAACACGAGCGCTCGCCATTTCCTTTTCCTCCTTCTCCTCTTGCTCCTGATCCTGCTGAAATGCTTCATGTGAATCCTCGGAAAACTTGAAATCGAATTTGATCTTGCCTACACGATTGATATGTGCAAAATTATACGAGTCTGCATTCATCCGATTTGCATATTGCTGAGATTGAATTGGTTGAATTGGTAATAGGTAGCCCATTGTCTACACCCCTTTCCTAATAGTTTCTAATTCTATTACTAGTATACCCAGTTAGCCGATTTTTAAACCATTTATCTCTTATTCTTTTATTGTCTGCCAATCATATTTTGGATATCTTGTATATTAACAGATTTACCATCCTTGATGATTGACCGAACGAGCTCATCTTCCGTATGCTGAGGTACTTCGCGCTTTGCCAGCTTGCCAACCTTTTGAATAATTTTCCTCACTTGCCGCTCATCATTGAAATCTGCGAATTGGATTGCATTGGCCAGGGCGAATACTTCGTCCATCGGGACACCCGTTTTTGATTCGATTTTCCGGAAAAATGAATCATTCATCTATAATCCTCCCCTCCTATAAGAAACTTTTGCCCACGATAATGAGCAAGATGAAGAGAACAACAATTAGAACAAATGTCGAACCGCCATAGTTATAGCCTCTTCCTCCATCGAATCCACCGCATCCGTATCCGCCATAATAAGGATTGTATCCTCCATACATGAAAAACCCCTCCTTCCCTTCCACATATCCTATGCGGAGAAGAAAGAAAGGATTGGGGAAAATGTCCCTACATTTTTCCCTTTGCTTTAAAAATGAAAGCAGCTATAAAGCCAAATAAAATAGCTGCGCTAATTCCTGAGCTTGTCACTTCAAACATACCCGTCAACACACCGATGAAACCATGCTTTTCTGCTTCTGCCATGGCACCATGTGTCAACGAATTACCAAAAGAAGTAATTGGTATCGTTGCACCAGCACCTGCAAAATCAATTAGTGGTTCATAGAGTCCAAAACCATCTAACACGGATCCTACGACGACTAATATACATAATGTATGAGCTGGAGTCAGTTTCGCTACATCAAATAAGAGCTGTCCAACGACACAAATTAATCCACCCACAATAAACGATGTTATAAAAATTGAAATCATTATACCCACTCATTTCATCGTTAATTCAACTGCATGCGCTATGCATGGAATCGTATCACCTTGTTGGAACGACATGGGCGACAACAGCGCACCCGTCGCAATAAGCAAAACGCGCTTATACTCACCCGCCACCATTTTTCCAATAATTTCGGTGAAATAAATCGCAGCAGAACAACCTGCCCCACTCGCTCCAGATAAAAATGTCGGATCATTACTATAAAATTCCGCACCCGCATCTCGAAACTTGTCCGTCACCTCTACTCCTTTATTACCTAATAATTGTTTATACAATTCAAATCCTGTCTTGCCAAGGTCACCTGTCATAATACAATCATAGTCACTTGCTTTCATACCATGCCCTGTAAGATGGCGTGTGACTGTATCCGCCGCTGCTGGCGCCATTGCCGCTCCCATATTTAGTGGATCTGTCATACCAAGATCCGTGACACATCCGATGGTCGCACATTTAATAGAAGGAACTCCTTTTTTATAGGGGGTGACAGCCGCCATTCCTGCCGCTGTCACTGTCCATTGTGCTGTTTCACCCTTTTGCGCACCATACTCGACAGGATAGCGAAATTGTCGCTCAATCGCATTGTGCTGACTTGCTGCCCCTGCAATCGCACAGTTCGACATGCCTGCTTCCGTCAACAATGCCGCCATCAGCAAAGAAGACACCGATGTCGCACATGCTGAAAACAAACCGATGTACGGGATGCCCAACGTAGAGGCACTAAAATTGGAGGGGGTCATTTGATTCACAAGATCACCGATCAATAAAAAATTAGCATCACTTGGTATAAGATCTATTTTACTCAACGCAATCATGCAGGCGTCTTCAATCATTTTGGCATGAGCATGTTCATTCGTCTTTAAACCGCAGCGTTCATCGTCATACACTTTATCAAATTGATGAACAAAAGGACTTTTCCTTTCCAATGGTCCAGCTGTCACACCCGTTGCGACAATGGATGGAGTCGTCTTAAATGTCAGTAACCCGCGCGCTACCATGATACGACACCAAACTTAACAAGAATTGTTTTCACTAGCGCAACGGCAAATGCGGAAAACACACCAAAAAGAATGACTGATCCCGCCAGCTTGAACATATTCCCTCCGACTCCAAGTACATAGCCCTCGGACTTATGCTCAATAGCCGCAGAAATGACCGCGTTACCGAATCCCGTAATAGGCACTGCACTCCCCGCCCCACCAAATTGACCAATTTTCTTATAGTAACCAAAACCAGTTAAAAGCATGGCGAAAAATACCATCGTCGCGACAGTTGGATTACTCGCAGTCCGTTCTGTAAAATCAAAAAACACCATATAAAAAAGAGCAACAAATTGACCAATCAAGCAGATTGTTCCGCCTGTCAAAAAAGCAAATATGACATTGCGTAGCAAAGGTGTTTTCGGTGACATTTGTTGTTCTAATTGTGCATATTTTTTTTCATCCATTACGTCTCTTCCTTTAACAATAGTTTTAGCTTATCGATTTTTTCAGTCAATTCTTTTTTTTGACCTGATTTTATAAGCTTATTGGCTTCCAACCATATTTTTCCATCTGCCGATACGGTAATGTCTAACTCCGGGTATTCTTTTTCTAATTGCTTTTTTAACTCTTTTTCAATCTTTTCTTTTTTGAACCTTGAAAATGTTTTAAGCGTAACTCCCATCAATAGATTATTTTCATGAAATACGGTGACGGCCCCTGTAAGATGTGGATCGGTCTTAAATACTTGTTCAGCCTTTGTGGGGTCCTCACTCGAATCATTATGAATCCGAATTCCATTTTCTGAACAACCAGCTAGCAGAGTAAGTACAATAATCATTAGGCCAAGTTTCCGGATATGCGTCCCTCCATTTTTTTTATAGTATGCCTTTTTCATCTGAACTTTATTCATAACCGGTTCGTCCGCCCTAACATGGCGGACTCTAGCGCATAAAGTATAAAGAATTGAGAGAAGGAGGTGGAATTAATGGGATGTGGAAGAAATGAAGATGTGGCGGATATTCGCCGCCATGATAACTGTATTTGCGAGGTCGTCCGTGCGATTCGACGAATACAGGATATTCGAGATGACATAGATTGTGACGATTGCAGAACTGATTGTTTCTTAACCCCGCTTGGTAGCCTTGTTAGTCCTTCACGACAACGGGCAAATACACGGGTATTCATGCTAATGAATGATGACGGTGATCCTTTCAAAGCAATGTTCAATCAAAGAAGAAGACGCCGTGATAACGACAGAAATCTATCGAACGAACAAGGGAATGAAAAAGATTGTAATAGCTGCTTCTCAGTCTTCTTTAGAGTACAAAATGTATTTGACAACTGCTGTGCAACATTACAAGTTCTCGAGCCACGCGATCGTCACGGCAGAAGAGTCAACTTATTTAAACATGGCAAACTTGATTTTGATGCAATTTGTGAAGTTGAACGCTTTGAGGCGACTGGTTCATGTGTCACAGTCGACTTAAAATGCTTCTGTGCCATTCAATGTGTCAAAGACGTTTTCATTGATTGTGACGAAGACTGATTATACTAAAGCTATGAATGATTGACTAACCTGCGATGCCCAGCCTGCCCTTTCGGTTCTTATCGATTGGGCAGGCGTTTTGTTTCACATAATTTTGAACACTAAAAAAGCAGCACGGATGCATCCGCCCTGCTGATAACATTTAGTCCTCGACAAAAGGATCACCGCGCCAAAGGATTTCTTCGATTTTAGCCATTTCCACAGACACTAATTCACTCGCGTCCTCCCCGATGCCTATCAAAACCGTCTCACCTTCAATTTTTTCAATAGAGCCCGTTAACGTCTCATCATCTAATACAAACTGTAGTGGCCGGTAAACCTGTCGCGAAAATGGTGACCCTAAATACATAATCTTTTTCACTAAAGAAGGTTCCGCCACTTTTACAGCTGTCGGCTGCTCTTGTTCTATTTCAATTTCCACTTCACTACTCACCATTTCAGGTTCTTCTCCACTTAAACTAAAAACCGACGTGCTCTCCTCTTGTCTCTTTACCACTTTAATATAGACAGGTGGTCCCTGAACAAATAATAACGGCTCATTGTTCAACACAATTGGCACATCCTTTTTTTCTATAGTATATGCGCCCATAATATAGGTGTTCATTAGAAATTTTTATTCAAAGAAAAGAAAAAATGTTCACCAGCAATTTACAATTCGCTGATGAACATCGTTGCAAGACCAAGGTAGATAATGACACTGATAATATCATTCAATGTCGTGATAAAAGGACCAGAAGCAACCGCAGGGTCAATTTTCAACTTATGCATGACCAGTGGGATGAATGAGCCAGATATCGTTGCGACAAAAATGGATACAAAAATCGCTACCCCCACTAGTAGACCAATTAAGAATTCATGCTTCCAAATATAAATGAGTCCAACAACAAATAATGCACAGGCTCCTCCTGTCATAAGCCCTGTTCCTGCTTCGCGTAGCAGTAGCTTAAATTTGCTCTCATCCTCGACATCTCCCGTCGCAATACCACGTACTGCAACTGCTAGTGCTTGCGTTCCACTATTCCCAGCAGTCCCCGCAATGAGGGGAATAAATGCTGCAAGAAGTGCCACTTTTGAAATTGTTTCTGTAAACAAATCGATTAAATTTGCAGTAAGCATTCCAAGCACAAGTAGAATAATGAGCCATGGCAATCTTTTCTTCATTGCCGAGAATGAATTTTTGTCAAAAGTATCCATATTAGAAACCCCGGCGAATTTAGCGTAATCATCCGAAGCCTCTTCATCAAGAACATCGATAATATCATCGACTGTAATAATCCCTAGTATATGTTGCTGAAAATCAACAACTGGCACAGCTAGGAAATTATAATCCTTAATCGTCCGCGCGACGTCTTCCTGATCATCTGACACAAGTGCACTCACAACACGTTCGCTCATAATCGAACTGATTAGTGTATCTTCGTGCGCAATAATTAAATCACGGAGTGACACAACGCCAGTCAAGCGATTATCATCATCCACGACAAATACATAATAGATCGTTTCCGCTTTTGGAGCTTCATTGCGTAAAATCGTCATTGCAGAACGAACAGTAGAGTTTTGAGGAACAGTGACATATTCCGTTGTCATGATGGAACCCGCTGTATACTCCTCATAATGGAGGAGCGCTCTAATTTCTGTGGCCGCCACTTTGTCCATTAATGTTAAATAACTAACTGTTTGCGATTTATCGAGTTCCTTCAGGACATCTACCGCGTTATCCACAAACATGTAGGAAATCATGTCTGCAGCATACGTCGTGTCCATCTCCTGAAGGAACTGTTTGTATTCATCCTCATCGATTTCACTTGTCTCAAAAATTTCTGCAAGTTCTTTCGGAGATAAATATTGGTACATCGTCTTCCGAAGATCGACCCCAACTTTCTCATAGAAAATCGCACGGTCGTAAGGGTGTAGGAGAAGATACTCAGCTCGGAAGGCTTGTATATCTTCGTTAACAAGCGTTTCCAACAATTTCTCTTCGTTCAAAATTACCTCTTCTTTGTATTCTTCATGTGCGTTCATAGCTACACCTTCCTTTCCAGTGTACATTCCCCTAAATAGGGTATTATAATAGCATATCTTTCATACTAAAGGGTGGGATAAATGATGAAATTTGATATTATTGGAGATATTCATGGCTGTTTTGATGAACTCATTACTTTGATTGAAAAACTGGGCTATTTAATGGACAGCGGTATTCCCGTTCATTCAGACGGTAGACAGCTAGCATTTGTCGGGGATGCAATGGACAGGGGACCCGACTCAATCAAGACTTTGCAGCTATTATTCGATATGCAAGATGCACATCCCCTCCATTATTCCCCGGGAAATCATTGCAATAAGCTGTATAGATTTGCGAAGGGCAATCATGTGCAAGTGACACATGGACTTGAGACGACAGTAGCTGAAATTAACACATTATCCAAAGAACAGCGCAAGCAATTCCTCAACAGATACCGCCAGTTTTATGAAGCATTACCCTTATATCAAAGCCTGGACGACAGTAAACTAATTATTGCACATGCAGGTATTCCCGAACGACTAATAGGTGTTCCTTACTCAGAAAAAGTACGTGTTTTTGTTCAATACGGCGATATTACAGGGGAAACATTACCGAATGGTAAACCAGTAAGACGCGATTGGGCAAAGCAATACAATGGACGGGCTTGTATCGTTTATGGCCACACACCTGTCAGGGAAGCCCGTCATTTACAGCACACCGTTAACGTCGACACAGGATGTGTTTTTGGCGGCAAGCTTACCGCCTTACGCTACCCAGAAATGGACATTGTATCTGTGCCATCACAGCAACAATTCATGCCTGAAAAATTCACAGACTTCTACTAATTTCTTGCATATCCATTGGCAAATCACTTGTAAATTGTATATCAGCCCCTGTCAGTGGATGTGCGAAACGAAGTATCGCACAATGTAACGCCTGACGTCCTATCCACTTCTTTGTGCCGCCGTATAAATCATCGCCAGCGAGTGGATAGCCTGCCCATTGTAAATGCACACGAATTTGGTGCGTTCTCCCTGTATGTAACATTAACGCTACAGTTGTCAGTTCATGTCCATCTTTTTCGAAATGACGCTGCACTTCTACGTCTGTCCGAGCGAATTGTCCATCCTCGCACACCATTCGTTCAATAATACTGCCATCTTTTCTACCAATGGGTTGTTCAATCGTGAATCTTTTTTCCTGCACCCGACCTTCCACAATCGCGACATATTGACGATGAAAACCGGATGCTATCATCTGTTCACTAAGAAGATGATGAATATGCCGGTTCTTTGCGATGCAAATTAAGCCCGATGTATCTTTGTCCAAACGCGTCACGACGTGCACTGTTGCAGGTAAATCGTCATGAACAAATTTGCCAGCGACTAGATTCGCCACCGTTCCCCCTGGATGATCGCGAGAAGGTATCGTACTTTGCCCTGCTGGTTTATTCAAAACAAGCAACGCTTCATCCTCATAAATAATATCAAGCACACCATTTTCCGGCTGCAATCCCTCACTTGGCTGCTCCGGCGGGAAAATAACTACTACTTCATCTCCAACCTGCAACCGATGCCTGACATTTTGCTCGATACCATTGACCGTTAGTTGACCACCTTCATATTTCGTCGCCGTCAACGTCCTTTTTGAAATTCCTTTCGAATGAAGAAATTCCCGTAGTAAAATCCCTTCTTCATCCACTAGAAATACGAGACGAAAACGCAAATCTTTCACTATCATGTTAAATATCACTGTCGATGAAGGAATCATGCACCCGTTTCCAAAATGGGAAAGGACGGAATCGGGCAAAGCGCACTCTTTCCTGCGCAACGACATATTCAACCGATTTGACATCTTTATGAAGGAGCTGTAAATGATCGATTGTCAACATGAAATCGGGTCCTTTAACAGGCGTTAACACACATTTATGATGGTTGGGTAACACAAGTGGCGCGCCAACCGTTCGGAAAACACGATTATTGATGGATGCCATTTCCGCCAGTTGCATCGCTGGCAACGAAGGATGGATGATTGCCCCTCCCAACGCCTTATTATATGCTGTCGATCCAGATGGTGTAGACATACATAGACCATCTCCCCTAAAGCGTTCGAAATGTTCGCCATTCAGTTCAACATCTACGACAAGCGTTACTTCAGATGATTTAATCGTTGACTCATTCAACGCCAAATAGGTAGCGCTTTTTTCCAAATTACGGTAATTGATTGTTACTTCCAGCAGCGGATATTCGATGACTTCATATTCAGTACGAGCAATCGAAATGACCAGTTTCTCCATTTCTTCCGGCTTCCAGTCCGCATAAAACCCTAAATGCCCCGTATGAATTCCGACAAAAGCCGTATCCTGCAAACGATGCTGATACTTATGAAATGCATGCAGTAATGTTCCATCGCCGCCGATAGACAGCACAATTTCAGGTTCATCCTCATCAAATACAAGTCCAAAATCAGTCAAATAACCTTTCGCCTCTTCCATCAGACGATTCGATAGCTGATCATTGCGTGATTGGATTGCGAATTTCATAGTTGTCACCTCTTTCTTCGATCCTTTTCGTCATAACTTCCAGTTTCCTTAAAGGCGCTGAAATACTGTTGTGCATCTTGAATCTCATCACGAATTTGCGACATTTCTTCATCCAATTGAAAGGCTGCTTCCGCCGCCCTTTCAAGGCGTAAACGAATTTCATTCGGCATTTCCCCTTCATATTTATAATTCAAGGAGTGCTCGATAGAGGCCCAGAAATTCATTGCCAATGTGCGGATTTGGATTTCTGCCAAAATTGTTTTCTCTCCATGAATCGTCTGAACAGGATATTTAATAATCATATGGTAGGACCGATAGCCGCTTGGTTTTTTATTTGAAATATAATCGCGTTCCTCAACGATTTCAAGGTCTTTTCGTTGGCGTAACGCTTCGACAACGGTGCCAATATCATCTACAAACTGGCACATCATGCGAAGCCCCGCAATATCGGGCAATTCCGTCGCAAGCTCGTCCGAAGGCTCAAAAGGGATTCCTTTTTCAAGTGTTCGATCATAAATACTTGCAAGTGGCTTCACGCGACCTGTCACAAATTCAACAGGTGTATGTACATCTTCCAAGTCATATTGGGCACGTAACCCTTTAAACTTTATCTTCAACTCATCTACTGCTTGTTTATAAGGTTCAAGAAATTGTTTCCATTGCCTCATCTGGACCCCTCCCAGCTGTTAGTCTACATCGCTAAGTATGTCATGGAATGCTTGTTCAACTGCTAAGGAAAATGCTTCCCCATAGTTATCATTTCCCTCAATATTATAAATAAGCATCGTCAGCTCATCTTTGAATCCAATAAGCGACACAGCCTGATCTTGCCATACTAACACTGGTTCCACATCCAACTTCAGCACTTCCACCATAAGTGGCCACACTGCCTGTGCAAAATGAAGTTGACGATAGCCTTCTTCGATTTCCAATAAATACACAAAAGATAAGTTTTCAGAATCTGTAATCATTTTACCCGACGGTATTCCTTGTGGTTCATCAGCCGTTGCGGCCAATAAAAAGCGGATTTCTTCTGCGTCACGGATTCCGCTGTCAATTTGAATTTGCATGCTCACAACTACGTCTTCCCTTCATATGTCATTACGTTCAGTTTACCATACAGAGCACGGCCTTGCAGTTTGAAATATGCGTTTTCTTTCGAGTATTGGTATACTGATTAGTAGAGTGCTATTTCGAAAATGACAGCCCTATTTGCAGAAAGGAAAGATCATGATGGATATACGTGCAATTCGTACATTAATGGAGATCAATGCCTTACAATCTTTTGGCTCTGTTCAATCGAGTGCAGAACAAGATTCTCCTACATCTCTATTTCAAATGATGTTAGAAGAATTAGGAGGACAATCATCTGTCACAGATTCCTTATCTTCCATTTCCTCATCGATGCTCAGCAATGCTAATCAGATAGAAAGCTTACGATATACAGGAAATAATCGTGTTTTTGAGCCCTCCACGCTTGCCGCAATACTTGGCTCAACACAACAGTCGGTGTCTCAAGCTAGTTCGATGAATACTAATCAATATAGCGATATCGTCAGGCAAGCAGCAGACAAATTTGGGCTACCTGAAAATTTAATCAACGCAGTTATTAGACAAGAATCGAATTTCAACAACAGTGTTGTCAGTCGCGCAGGTGCTGAAGGACTTATGCAACTAATGCCTGGCACAGCGAAGTTCCTCGGCATACAAGATAGTTTCGACCCCGTTCAAAATATTATGGGCGGAGCAAAATATTTAAAACAAATGCTTAATCAATTCGACGACAATATTGAATTAGCCCTTGCTGCCTACAATGCAGGTCCTGGAAATGTGAAGAAATATGATGGCATTCCACCTTTCAAGGAAACACAGCAATATGTCCAAAAAGTGCTAAATTACACGAAAGTTTAACAGGCTTGTTGCTATAGTGGGGATTAGCTCGGTACGATTTATTTGAGAAAATCACATCAGGTTGGTAGAATATCAGTACAGTCAGAGCAAAGGAGATTGACATAATGATGCGAAAACCTTTGATCCCTTATGAGGAGATCGGTGCTGAAAAGTTGTCGGAACTTATCGACTTATTTTACGCTAAAGTGGCTGTTCATCCAGATCTATACCCCATTTTTCCGGGTGACTGGGCAGAAACAGCACGTAAACAGAAACAATTTCAAACACAATATTTAGGTGGACCCAATTTATATACAGAAGAGCACGGTCATCCGATGATGAAAGCTCGTCATAATCCTTTTCCAATCACACCAGTACGAGCGGAAGCATGGCTTTCTTGCATGGCCCAAGCAATGGACGAAGTCGGACTTGAAGGGAAATTACGGGATATGTATTACAATCGCCTCGCCTTAACTGCGAACCATATGGTGAACAGAAGCGGGGAGGATTATCTGTGAACCGAGAAACATTAATGGAAAATTCGATGATCCCTTCTTCATGTACAAGACCCATCGAATTATATGTTTTCATTGATCCTTTGTGCGAGGATAGCTGGTCTCTTCAGCCTGTTCTACGCAAACTGCAACTTGATTATGATCGCTACTTCACGCTGCGAATTGCATTGCGTACTTCATTACCATCGATGAATCTACAATGTACAAAGAAACAAGAGGATGCCCTTGCTTGTAGCAAAGTCCATCCTACCTTCCCGAGCATTGCCGTGAAGGCAGCCGAATTCCAGGGTAAGCGTGCCGGAATGCGCTTCCTAGCCAAATTGTTTGAGTACTCTTTTTTAAAATCTCGAAATGTTTCCTCCTTTTCAGTACTCGTTGAAATTGCTGAAAAGTTAGAGCTCGACGTAGATGAGTTTATCCAAGACTTTTCTTCCAAAAATGTCTTACGCTCCTTACAGGTTGATTTGTATATGGCTAAAGAAATGGAAGTCGATCAACCTGCTACATTCGTTTTCTTTAATGGAAATATTGAAGATGAAGGATTAAAAGTAAGCGGCTTACACAGTTACGACGTGTACGAACAAATTTTAGAGGAGTTAATCGGCATGACGATTATGCCAGACATTCCCCCACCACTAGAAGACTTGTTCCGTCGATTCGACACGCTCACCACAAACGAAATTGCCGATATTTACAGTATGACTGAAAAGTCAGCCGAACGTGAACTCAAAAAACGCCTTCTTCAACAACACGTTGAACGACTTTCATTCCAAGACACTACACTTTGGCGTAAAAAGCAACCATAACAACTTATATGATCACCCCACTCCCCAAGGATTTGCCGGGGAATGGGGTGTTTTTTGTTCGGACTTCTGGTTTTCGCCATTGACATGACAGTTTTTTCATTTGCCGTGACAGTTCAGCCAAATGCCATTACAGTTTGGCGTCTCCATTACAGTTTCTTCATTTGTCATGACAGATCCGCCGATTGCCATTACAGTTTCCACTTTTCACATGACAGTTCGGCGTCTCCATTACAGTTTCTTCATTTGCCATGACAGTTCCACCGATTGCCATTACAGTTTTTAATTCGACAGTTAAAAGAGCCCTTCTTAGTATGAAAGACTCCCGCTACCTATTAAGGACGGTTTAATTTACTGCCTGAAATATAAAACGTCGCTGTCGATTGACCTTTTTTGATGAGATTAGATTTCGATATAATATATCGAGCTGCATTTCCATCTTTTAAATTCAAAAAACTTCGACATTCACTACTAGTCATCGAATTTTTAACAAGCATAAACCAATCCCGAATTCCATCGTTATAAGGATCTTCGGCTTTCTTTGAACAACGCTGACAATACCAGGTTTCTCTGTTTTTCTGTTGAAGTTGTCCATGACAATCGCGACACAACAGACCTTTTCGTAAATCATTGGGAGAAATATGATAATAGGAACATAAAGGAAACGGATTAAATTGCTGTTGTTCAGCATGGATCTGCTTTGCTAGTTCTTGAATTTGATTAACCGTAAGGATATTTTCAGCCGGTCTTAACTTTTGCAAATAAAAAGGAATTTGTTTTTTATAAATGATAGGAAAATCGTTTGGGGTATCTATCACTTTCGTGTTTGGATTTGCGAGAACGAGGAGACCAAGCGTTTTTAAATGAATTCCACGTTGTCGAAGCCATTCATCGAGATTCGACTTATTCGATTCAATTTGATAGACCGGACAATCGAGAACCACTTCGTCGCCGGTTTCAAGTATTTGCACAAGATGGGGAGGATTGGGTATAAATTGGACTGAATCCTTCAGATTTTTCACTTCGATAATAAGGATGTATTGCTCTGTAAGTATCAAAGTATCAATCTGAAATGTGAACTTTGGGGAATTACACAAATGGACATCCGTAAAAATTTTCATACTATGAGGGAATTGCGTTCGCTCAATATAAGAATCAACATTACATTCTCCTGAGTAGCCGGCACCAATTCGATAAAGTTGTTTTTGCAAATACTGGACTTTTCGATGATCAGGGGGAAGCCGGGCAATCAGACGGGGAATTCCTTGAAGTAAAATAGGCTTTTTCCTGTGGATAATAGTACTTATGAGATTCATCTCCTTTCCACGTTTATAAACTGATAATTCCATTTAATTATACAGAAAAGAATAGATATTGACAATAGCTGTAAGATTTATCTATGACAAAACACGAAATCCTACAAACAAAAAAGAGCATCCTACTCCTGGGGGGGAGTGAATGCTCTTTTACAAAGGGAATGGGAGAAATGTTCACGTTCAAACAAAAGGGGTGTATGTTTGGTATGTGATCTATTTCACATCCTTACTTTATCACAAAATAATAGTAACAGCAACTTTTCACAATACATTTCACATGAATGTCACATTTTAATTTTCCAGCAGAAGCAATCACTAATAGTTATAGAACAGGTATCATTACTATATAACAGATCATTCCGATTTCTTGGAAATGAATTTAATGTTATTACAGAATAACAAAAAGCCCCCTTCGTCCACTAAATTAGACAAAGAGGGTGATCACAAAAATGATTTATTTTTTCAGAAGAAGTGATTCTAGCTCATTCAATTTTTCTTCAAAGACGCGACAAGCCTCTTCAATTGGAGCAGCGCTTGTCATGTCGACACCCGCTTTTTTAAGCACTTCAATCGGATAATCCGAAGACCCTGCCTTCAAGAAGTTATTAATATAACGCTCAACTGCTGGTTCACCTTCTGTTAGTATTTGATTGCTAAGCGCTACTGCCGCACTATAACCTGTCGCATACTGATAGACATAATAATTATAGTAGAAGTGTGGGATCCGTGCCCATTCAAGACCAATTTCTTCATCGACAACTAGATCCTCACCAAAATATTTTTTATTGAGTGCGTAATACTCCTCTGTTAGCTTTTCAGCTGTCAAAGCAACACCTTGCTGTTCCAACTGATGAATCAAGTGCTCAAATTCAGCGAACATCGTTTGACGGAAGACCGTTCCACGGAACCCATCCAACCAATAGTTCAGAAGATAAATACGTTTTTGCTCATCGTCAATCGTTTTCAGTAAGTGATCATTCAAAATAGCCTCGTTCACTGTCGATGCAACTTCTGCTACGAAAATGGAATATCCGCTGTAAACGAATGGCTGGCTTTTACGTGAATAATAACTATGGACACTGTGCCCAAATTCATGTGCTAATGTAAACAAGTTGCTGACGTTATCCTGCCAGTTCATTAAAATATATGGGTTTGTACCGTAAGCGCCAGAAGAATAAGCACCTGAGCGCTTGCCTTTGTTTTCACGAACATCTACCCAACGATTATCCAATCCTTCTTGAACAATTGAAACATAGTCAGAACCAAGTGGATGGAAGCTGTCGAGCATCGTTTTTGCTGCCTCTTCGTAAGGAATTTCCATGTCCACATCTTTGACAAGTGGTGCATACATATCCCACATATGAAGTTCTTCAAGTCCGAACACTTTTTTACGCAATGCTACATAGCGCTGTAGCAAGTGCACATTTTTATTAATTGTCGATACAAGATTTTCATAAACCTGTTCTGGAATATGATTATTTGACATGGCTGCTTGACGTGCAGATGAGTAATTACGAATACTTGCATTGACATTATCACGCTTCACATTTCCCGACAATGTCGATGCAAACGTATTTTGAAATTCTCCATATTTTGAGTACGTCGCTTTAAAAGCATCCTCTCGAACACGAGCATCATCGCTTTCCAAAAATCGAATATAGCGACCATGTGATAATTCAACTTCTTCCCCATTTTCGTCTTTCACTGCCGGAAATGTTAAATCTGCATTATTCAACATGCTAAACGTTTCTGAAGATTTTCCAGTCACCTCAGATAGCTGTGCTAAAAGAGCCTCTTGCTCAGCTGGCAAAATATGCGGGCGCTGTGTATTAATTTCTTCGAACTCTTGCTTATAAAGGCGTAATCCTTCATGCGATTCAACTAGCTTGTCCAATTCGGCTTCATCCATCGCCAATAGCTCCGGTAGGAAGAAGGATAAGGCTGTGGACACTTTTACATACAAAGATTTCACACGGCTATCCATCGCTTGGTAGAAGCTGTTTGTCGTGTCTTGGTCAGACTTCAAATGGGCATACGTATAAAGACGGCGCAATCTCTCCGATAACGTATCACGGTAAGTGAGTGCAGCGTAGAGTGCTTCTGCTCCGTTATGCAGTGTACCTTTAAAATCCGCGGATTTATTAGAAAACTCCTCAACTTCAGTATAGGCTTTTTCCCATGCTTCATCCGATGCGAAAATATCCTCTAAACGCCAAGTTTCCTCCACCTTTACCTCATCACGCGTCAATACTTTGTTTTTCGTTTCTGCTGTCATCTCTATTCCCCCTTCTCCCGTTACTTCGGGAAGCGAATCAGTTCTATTTTCTCAATTTTCATACCGCTTTGCAAGTAATCTTTCTGACAATAGCCTAAAAATAATCATTTCATCAATAACCTGGTGATTTTGAAAGGACTCAATGCCTTCTGCAATTAGAAAATCGCGATATACTTGGCAGGCTTTTTCTTGCCCAATGGTTGGCACTTCCATTCTACGTACAAAACGGTGAATTTGACTGTTCGTCAACTCCTTAAAACTAATCCCTTTACGTCTCATAAAGTAAATGAGATTCAATTGCCACTCACAATCATGTTCACGAAATGACTCGCTATGAGCCACTGGTAACCCAACCCACTGCGGAAGATTCGTTGGATGCATACGCATTTCATAACACATTTTTAAAAAAGGGTCATTTACACCCCTTCTACTCAATAAAATACGAGATTGTAGAAATTCATTGCGCATTGCCAAATAGATGGATATATATTGCTCGAGTTCTTCTTTAGTTGGCGTTTTCGGCCGTGCAAAAGGAAATACTTGCTTGTCTACTGATAACGAACGGTGGATGCCAATATATCGTTTACCAGCAACATGGATAAGATTTGAAAAATAATGGAAGCGTTCTTTTTGGGGTTTATATGTGAGTAAGGTATAGCCTTCAGGATGTATGTGGGTAAAAAAACTTTCGTGGAACTTCGAAAAATGAAACAGGCCGACACCGTAAGCGATTCCAGTGAATTTTGTTGGGGTATGCAAAATCCATATCGGCTTCATGCCTATACTGCGATAACCATTAGATCTCGATTCCATTTCCGAAATAGGAATCGTACTACATTGAAACTCGATGGGCATCGTATCGGATTCTGTCATCACGAGAATGTCGGGACGCTGTGATAGCATACGCAAAAAGGGTTCGAGTTCAACATGCTTTGTTCGTTTCTTTAACAATAAATACAATTGTTGTTTTCCCATCAAATGTTCTGGAGTTTCACCTTCTGAAAAAGTAGTCGAACAAGCTGCGTCTTTTTTATGAGCAAAATGCGGAATGACGATGTCTCCAACCTTCAAGTTAACAGGCGCATTGCATTGTGGACATAAGAATGTTCGTGAATTTCGCCATTTCTTTAACTGATCCCTTTTTAGCTCTGGCGTTAAAATGAGTAATTCTCCATTTTTCAATTTCGCTGTTAGTATTGTAATCTCCTCCCTCCGCTCAATTTTACAAATATTCCAATTTAATTGCAAGAAAAAAACAGCTATCCTATACTTAGATAGCTGCCTTTTTGTTATTTAGTTCCAAAATAGTGTTGAATAGTTGTGAATACGTCTGAATCCATCACGACCTTACCGTATTCCTTAAGTCGATGGATCGTTAGATTGGATGGCATTCCAAATTCAGACACTACACTATATAAATCTGTTTTGCGTCCTTCATCCATCGTTTCATCCTCATACGCCACATGTAAGTAGTAGTGGTTATCATATGAATAGAGTGATGTGTTAACGTTATAACCATCCATTCGATCTACGAGTGGAATGATATCATCAAATTCTTGGAAGACAAATACATTGTCGAGCCATTCTAATGTACCACCATTCATATCCGGAATTGTTTCTTCCTCTTCACCGAATACTTCACCTTCATGCGGAAACATTTTTCTTGGATCGGCCATGCCAAAAGGTGATTCTATTGGTTCACCATCGTCGGACATTTGCGCCCGAGTCACTGTCACTTCAATTCCACCGCTCATAGCATGGACTTGAATCCAAAGTGGCCCCTCGATTTCGAACTCAGATTCATCATTGATTTCGTCCATCATTTCCCAAAAAAGTTCCTCACTTTTGTCGCGATTATACCAGACTTCCTCACGCGTAAAACCGCGTTCTTCAATATCGATATATGATAGAAAAAATTTAACTGTATTTTCGTTAATGCGCTCTATTTCCATTTTTTATTCTCTCCCTTCCTATCAATTACGCCTCTGCGTAATTGCGTTGGGATTTTGAATTGTGCTTATCTAAGTGCCTTAATTTCTGCAAAAAACGCAAAAATACGGCAAATCAAACCCTTTGCTGTTCGATTCACAATAAACTCTCCTCAAAATCCCTAACATCCGCCGGAGGCTTAACTTGAATCAGCAAAAGAATTTGCTGATTCAAGTTAAACAGGATCTGACCGTCCCCTTCAATCAATGTTTGTAAAAATCCTGCAATGCTTATACTTAATATATGACCATCCTGCCAAATTTGAAAGGGTTCTGCCTCAGGATGAATAATTTTGATAGTAATAGCATTGTAGAAAACATCCACCGGGAAAGCAAGAGAAATCAATTACGCCCCCAGCGTAATTGCGTCCGGATTTTTTTCGAGCGGGCTCAAAAGGCTCCCTTCAAAATCCGTGACATCTGCCGGAGGCTTGGGCCAACAGGATGTTGGTCATGCAGGCGTTGCCGCAGGACGTGGCGACCTTAGCCTGCGTTCCTCTTATATTCAGCAGATGTTTAAACATCTGCTGAATATAAATAAAAAAACTGACAGGTTTACGGCATTTTTCAATGTCAATTCCCATCAGCTTTACACTATTGTCAAATTAGTTTACCATGCGCCGCGCTTCAAGCAGCTGATAGGCTCTTACTTTTCTCGGTAGGAAACGACGAATCTCATCTTCATTATACCCTACTTGTAACCTTTTTTCATCAAGAATAATTGGTCTTCTCAATAAGCCAGGATGTTCTTGGATTAACTCGTATAGACGCTGTAGTGGTAAGCTTTCTACATCGACATTGAGTTTTTGGAAAATCTTCGAACGTGTTGAAATAATTTCGTCTGTACCGTCTTCAGTCATGCGAAGAATTTCTTTTATTT
Source organism: Sporosarcina sp. FSL K6-2383 (assembly GCF_038618305.1). NCBI lineage: Bacteria > Bacillati > Bacillota > Bacilli > Caryophanales > Caryophanaceae > Sporosarcina > Sporosarcina sp. FSL K6-2383. The sequence goes on along the minus strand of NZ_CP152017.1, from coordinate 1,314,782 downwards.
CGTCAATATTCAAAGGTTCCGAAAAAATATTTCGTTCTGTGTACGGAATATCATGTTCCTCCAACCATGCTTTAGCTTTTCTGCATGATGTACAGCTTGGAGATGTAAATAATGTAACCATCATATGCTGACACTTCCTTTCAGTTGGATCGAATGGTAAAAATTATATTTGTACAATTAAATTAGAATAATTTTAATGTGGTTATTACTAAAGCCTATTATACACATATTCATTACTGATGAATACACTTTTTGAAAAAAATTTACTAAACAACAGAGGTTTGTCACAATTTCTCAATAGTTAGTGGCTTTATCACGATTTTACTTCATGCTTATTTCGGCTCTATACTGTTATACCCAGCACACCGAACATTTAAACATCTGATTTGTCAAATAAAAACTTTTCTCATTTAGATGAATCCTAATTGAAAATTATTAGCTACCCTTCTCTTATATAATACGTTTCTCAATGGTCAAAGGTTTCATTTAAAATCGAAAAAGTCCAGAATCTTTCTCTGGACTTTCCTTTTTACGGTTTATAATTAACACCTTCCGAATAACGATTTCCTGCGTTCCACAATAAATACTCATCAATGCCGTTATCCTTCAACCCTTTAATCTGCGCCTCGACTTCTGCTTTTCCATATCTCAAAAAATTACCTTTTCCGAGCCATGGTGCGCTAAAGTCTTGAATCCACGGCCGTGACACTGGCGGATTATTGAGTTCAGCCAATTTTGTATTCTCGACCTTAGCATATTCAGACACTAATTTATATGGCTCAAGATCCGGTTTCGCGATACCAAAATAGGATGTCCAGTGACTCGGATAAATCATTGAGGAGATGACATCTACATTTTCGGAAATCTTCAAGAAGTTTTGACCAATCCCTGGAGCCTCTGGGAGCGTTGCTGCATAGCCGAATATATCTACAGATACTTCAACTCCATATGGCTTTAACTGCTCCCGTGCATAGGCTACGAAGTCCGTAATCGCTTCTACTCTTCGTTGGACCGGATCGAGATCTGATTCTTCATATGTTTCAAATGAATATTTCAATGTATCGTGCCGCTTTTCAAAACCCTCTGGAAAGCGCACATAATCGAACTGTATTTCTTGGAAGCCCATTTTGGCTACTTCGATGGCGATCGCGATGTTATGATCCCATACTTCCTTCATAAAGGGATTGACAAAGGATTCACCGCGTCCATTTTTCCATACTTCATCACCATCCACGAAAGACAGCTCAGGGCGTTTTTCTGCTAGCACACTATCTTTAAAGACAACAATACGCGCAATCGGATAAATTTCTTTTTCTTCAAGTGTTTTCAACATTGCCTGCGGATCTTTAATGTAAGGTTTGCCGATATCCAGCACTTTGAGTGGAGAATCATCAGCCGGTTTATATGTAATATTGCCATAATCATCTTTAATATCTATGACCATTGCATTGAGGTCTGTCGTATCAAGTAAATTCGTCAAATACGAAAAGCGCTCTCCACCTGCTGAGTGCCCTGTCACGTAAACGCCGCGTACTGCATCTGGATACGTAAAGGTTAGCCCAGAATCAAAGCGGAATAGCGCTGACGAGGCAATCAGTTGCTCATCAATTACTTCAAATCCATATGTACGTTGTGTAAAACCTTCTACCTGCTGCTGATTTTCTTCTGCGTAGGCCACCATTGGAATTGCCAATCCAGTAGCGAGAAGCATGACTGACATCCACTTAACTATTTTCATATTTGCACGACCTTTCTATTCATCTATTCTAACAAAGGAAATAGACGAATAATAGAGAAAAACATGAAAAGACCGGTTCTCTTGTCGAAAACCGGTCCCGCTACTCATTATTTTTTAAAAGTTTCAAATTCACGTTGTGAACAAAGAACAAAATGTCCCGGTGTCACTTCACGCATAATTACTTCTTCATCCGGACCATACTCATGTACTTTCGGATCGTAGCTTTTCCGTACACGATTTCGTTCATAGTCAGGATCCGGTAACGGGATTGCTGACAGCAAGGACTGTGTATAAGGATGCAATGGTGCAGTGTACAACGTTTCAGCCGGACCAAGCTCAACTAGTTTTCCGAAATACATCACACCGATTCGGTCGGAGATATATTTAACCATCGACAAGTCATGCGCGATGAATAAATACGTCAATCCTTTTTCCTCTTGAAGCTCTTTCAATAAGTTAACCACCTGTGCTTGGATGGAAACATCTAACGCAGAAATCGGCTCATCCGCAATGATGAATTCTGGTTCAACAGCCAACGCACGAGCGATCCCAAGACGCTGACGTTGCCCCCCGGAAAATTCATGCGGATAACGATTGGCGTGCTCACGGTTCAATCCTACTGTTTCTAACAGCTCATGGACACGCGCCGTCCGCTCCGTCGGATTCTTAACTAATCCGTGGATATCAAGCCCTTCCGCAATAATATCCAATACTTTCATGCGAGGATTCAGTGATGCATAAGGATCCTGGAAAATCATTTGCATTTTGCGGTTAAACGCCTTCAGCTCTGTTTTTGATTTCTTTGTATGGACATCAATACCGTCGTAAATAACTTCCCCACCCGTTGCATCATACAAACGGATAATGGTACGACCTGTTGTTGATTTACCACAGCCGGATTCTCCTACAAGACCGAGTGTTTCACCTTTGTAAATATCAAATGTAATGCCGTCAACCGCACGTACTTCATTCTTTTTACCAACGTTGAAATACTGCTTTAAATTTTTAATTTCAAGTAATTTTTCAGCCATTACTGAACACCTCCTGCATTGCCTTCGTAATAACGGCTACCCGGGAATCTCTTCATACGTTCGATAACCGCCGCTGGTGGGTCCACTTGCGGTGCATCTGGATGGAGCAACCATGTTGCAGCATAATGTGTTTCACTCACTTTGAATAACGGTGGCACTTGTTCCATATCAATTTGCATCGCGTATTCACTACGCAGTGCAAAGGCATCCCCCTTTGGCGGATTCAACAAATCCGGTGGCGTGCCAGGAATAGCATATAACTTTTCTTCATTTGCATCTAGCGAAGGCATTGAACTTAGCAGTCCCCATGTATATGGATGTTGTGGATTATAGAAAATTTCATCCACTGTCCCCACTTCTACAATACGTCCTCCGTACATAACCGCTACACGGTCAGCAACGTTGGCAACAACACCAAGATCATGTGTAATGAAAATAATCGATGTATCAATCTTTTTCTGTAGATCCTTCATCAACTCAAGAATTTGAGCTTGAATCGTCACGTCTAGTGCTGTCGTCGGCTCATCCGCAATAAGAACTTTCGGATTACACGCTAGTGCCACAGCAATTACAATCCGTTGACGCTGACCACCTGAAAATTGGTGAGGATATTGCTTCATACGCATTTCCGGTTGCGGCATTCCAACAAGCCCTAATAGCTCAACCGCCTTTTTCCACGCTTCTGCTTTTCCAAGCTTTTGGTGTTTAAACAATGGTTCCATAATCTGCTTGCCGATTGGCATCGTTGGATTTAGCGAAGTCATCGGGTCTTGGAAAATCATCGAAATATCTTTCCCACGTACCCTTTGCATATCTCTTTCAGATATTTTCAACAGATCTTTCCCATCGAATAAAATCTCACCATTCTTATATTCCGTGCTCGATTTTGGTAGAAGTCGCATAATCGATTTCGTTGTCACCGATTTACCCGACCCAGACTCACCAACGATGGCAAGTGTTTCCCCTTTAAATACTTCAAAATTGACGCCTTGGATTGCTTTCACTTCTCCTGCAAAGGTATGGAAGGAAAGCTCCAGGTTTTTCACTTCAACAATTTTCTCCATTTTGCTTTCCTCCTTTAATCTTTCATTTTCGGATCAAGTGCATCACGCAAGCCGTCCCCAATTAAGTTGAACGCAATCATCAGTAAACTCAACACCAATGATGGGAATAGCAACATATACGGCTGATAGGCAATAAACTTGTACCCATCATTAATGAGCGTCCCTAGTGATGCATGTGGTGCCTGCAATCCAAGTCCGATAAAGCTTAAAAATGCTTCAAAGAAAATCGCAGTCGGAATCGTAAACATCATATTAATAATGACGATTGCCATCAAGTTCGGCAGCAAGTGCTTACTAATAATACGCGTGTTACTAGCACCTAGTGTTTTAGCTGCAAGGACAAACTCCATATTTTTATATTTCAGTACTTGTCCACGGACTATCCGAGACATTCCAATCCATCCGGTTATCGTTATCGCGATGATGATGGATAATATGCCGGCCTCCATAATCATAATCATGAGAATCACAATGACTAACGTTGGGATACCGACTAATATTTCAACAATACGCTGCATGACATCATCGGTTCTTCCTCCATAATAACCGGAGATTCCCCCGTAAATAACACCTACAACCACATCAATGACGGCGGCAACGAAGGCGATAAGCAAGGAAATTTGTGTCCCTTTCCATATACGTGAAAACAGGTCACGTCCAAGGCTATCCGTTCCAAACCAGTAGTACTCATCTATTTTTTTCAACTCATAAAGATCAAGTGTTTTCGAACCTAGTTTACCGACCCCATCGAATATCCCTAGCTTTTCAAGACCAGGTACTTTTGGCGGTAAATTGGCATGTGTTACTCTTACATCCTCTGGATCATGTTCAACCATAAACGGTCCAGCAAAAGCCATGAACACGATAAAAATGAGGATAAACATACTGACAATCGCCGCTTTATTTTTACGAATACGTAGCCAAGCATCTTGCCAAAAGCTTAAACTCGGTTTTGTGATTTTTTCCGCATGTGAGCTATCGACTGTAATCCGCTCAAATGAGTCTTTCGGTAATTTCTCCATATTATTCGTCATTACTTGGAACCTCCAGACAAACGGATACGCGGGTCAATAACCCCATAAAGAATATCCACAATTAAAATAATCACTATCAAGAAGATTGAGAAGAAGATCGTCGTTCCCATAATAACGGCAAAGTCATTCGAGTTAATAGATTTTACGAATTGCTCACCGATCCCAGGCACTGCGAAAATCTGCTCAACAACAAGTGAACCTGTTAATAGTCCTGCGGCAACTGGACCGAGTATCGTAATAAGCGGAATCAACGCATTACGAAACGCGTGTTTGAAAGCGATTTCAAACCCATTCGCGCCCTTCGCTCTTGCTAATAAAATATAATCCGAGCTTAATACTTCAATCATTTCAGTACGGATAAACCTCGCAGCAATTGCGACTGGTCCCATAGCTAATGCGACAGATGGCAGAATACTCGACTTCCATCCTTCCCATAAACCAACAGGCAGCCATTGAAGCCACACTGCAAAGACATATTGTAAGAGCACTGCGAAAACAAATGAGGGAACGGATATACCAATAATCGCAATGATTGTACTGCCGTAATCCCAAACCGTATTTTGTTTTAATGCTGCAATCATTCCGAGAACAATTCCGATTAACGTCCCAAAAATAAGTGCTTGGCTACCTAGTAGAGCTGAGTATTTCAATTTTTTTACGATTAAATCCTTTACATCGGCACTTTTATATTGGAATGATACACCGAAGTCGCCTTTGGCTAAATTCCCCATATACCGAACATATTGCACTGGAATTGGATCATTCAAGCCATATTTTTCATAGACAACTTCCCTTTGCTCAATGGATAATTTTGCTGCGGAAGCTAACGGGGACCCTGGAAGCAGTTTCATAAGCACAAATGTAAATGACGCAATGAGAAATAGTGATAGGAACATATAAACTATACGTTTTGTAATATACTTTGCCATGTTTGCACCTCCTGGATATCTTCAATACACTCCATAACTAACTGTCAATTCTCACAATCTAATCAATTACGCAAAAGCGTAATTGCGTCCGGATTTTTTCGAGCTCGCTCGAAAAGCTACCTTTAAAATCCGTGACATCCATCGGAGATTTTATCATCGTTCAAGATAACCGATGAACAGTAGACCTACCTACATTCACCCCACCACTTATAGAAGTGGAAGTTTTCTGCTGAACGAGGATAATACAATGAATTTTGAGACAGTTTGATTTCAGTGAAAAAGAGAGTACATGGGCTGTAACGACCATATACTCTCTTTTCTATGAGATTTCAAACTTTCAAATTCTTACTTCGCTTCTGGAGCCATATATGTCCATTTGTAGCTATAGTCTCCACCGAATGGGTGTGTAGCAAGACCTTGTACATTAGGATTCATAAGAACCATTCTTCCGCGTTGGTACTGAGGAATAACAGCTGTATCTTCATCTAGAAGTAGTTTCTCAGCTTTTGCAAATGCTTCGAAACGTGCAACTGGATCGTTCGCAAGTGTAGTTTTTGTAGATTCTACAAGTGCATCGTACTCAGCGCTAGAGTAGTTCATTTTGTTTTGTGGGCTAGTTGTTACAAACAATTCGATGAATGAAATTGGATCCTGGAAGTCAGGGCCCCATCCAGCTGATTGAATGTCGTAATCGCTAGTATCATCAAGTTCAAGACGTACTGCGAAAGGTACTTCTTTAAGTTTGATTGTCAAACCTGGAAGATTTCTTTCGAATTCTGATTTAAACCATTCTTGTTGTTTCTTAGCGTTTTCAGTGTCTCCACCAAGAATTTCAATTTCCAAGCTGTCTACGCCAAGTGTAGCTAGACCTTTTTCCCAGTATTCTAGTGCTTCTTCAGGGTTATAAGCAGTGTGCTCTCCGCTATAATCACGGAAGTCTTTACCGTTTTCATCAAACGTGAAGTCTGATGCAACTAGGAAGTTAGCAGCGATAGAACCGTTCGCAAGTACTGCTTCTGCCATTTCTTCTTTATTGAATGCACGTGCAAGTGCTTTACGGATATCTGCATTTGCAAGCGGTGTAGCTTTGCCACCACGTTCTTGGTTAAGTTTGAAATAGAATACTGCTGTTTCAAGCTCATTGATGATGTTTGGATCATCAGCATATTGCATTGCATATTCAGCAGAAAGTGTTACACGATCTTTTTTACCTTGTTCATATAATTGAACAGCTGTTGAAGTTTCTTTTACAACGTCAACATTGATTTCTTCAAGTTGTACTGTTGCAGCATCCCAGTACTTTTCATTTTTAACATATTTCCAGTTACCAGTACCATCCCAGTCAGCTAATGAGAATGGACCGTTATAGATCATACTGTCAGAATTTGATGCATACGCATCACCTTGAGCAGTTACGAATTCTTCGTTAAGTGGATAGAATGTTCCGAAAGACATTAATGATAAGAAATAAGCAACCGGGCGTTCAAGTTCAACGACGAGTGTTTTGTCATCTTCTGCCGTGATACCAAGATCTGCAATTTCTGCAGTTCCTTCACCGATTTCAGTTGCGTTTTTGATCATACCAGCCATCAAGTATGGTCCATAAGGAGAACCAGTAGCTGGATCGATTGCACGTTGCCAAGCAAATACGAAATCGTTTGCAGTAACAGGTGTACCATCAGACCATTGTGCATCACGAAGTTTAAATGTATACGTTAATCCGTCTTCACTAATTTCTGGCTCACCATCAGCCATACCAGGTGTTGGAAGGCTATCTGCATCTAGACGGTAAAGCCCTTCCATGATGTTGTTTAGTACGTTGAAACCAACAGCATCCTCTGAAACTGATGAGTCAATAGAAGGAATTTCTGCAGATTCAATTAAGTTCAAAACCTGTGCTAAGTCTTCTTCCGGAGTCTCTGCAACCGGTTTGTCTTCTTCTTTGACTGGATCTTTAGTGCCTGCATCTTCTGTTTTGTCGCCACACGCCGCAAGGAACGCGCTTAGTACAAGCAAAATGCTTACAAGCCACATAAATTTGTGGTTTTTCAAATCAATGACCTCCTCAAAATTGTCTGAAAACTACTTACAATAATATTATACAATGATTATTGCAGTTGTACATCCCTTTTTTATATTTTATAGTGTTCTAAGACAGATATTCTATTAAGAAACTGATTATATCAGCATTCATGATGTTATATTCCAATATTTCTGATTTCGTAATAAATAGCGATTCATTGATTTTTCAATAATAATCCTTTAAGATTATTCAGAACTGAGGTGGGAATTTGAAAAAAATGACACGAAATTTCTTCATTGCACAACTCATAATTGCCTTGATTATGCTCGCGTATTTTAAAGAACTAACATTACTCTCCTATATAAATTCATCTTTTCTTATTGGAGGAACGATTACGTTTATCGGTTTAGTTATTTTTGTATTTTCTACTGGTTTCTTTGATGTATTCACTGTTACAATGCGAAAAATGCTAACACCGAAAAGACGGATGGAGGATGTCATGTCCATGCGAACGCCTTCTGAAATTTTCTCAGCACCTGTTTTTCCTTTTTTAGGAACTGGCGCCCTCGTTTTAATCGTCATGGGGATTGGGCTTGTTATTTTTTACATCTAATAGAATCCGCCGGAGGCTTAATTTGATTCAGCAGTGAACTTCTGCTGAATTAAGTTATGTCTATTGCAAACTAATCATGGACGTATTATAATCTTGAAAACAGTTGAGCGAATGGCAATGACGGAAATAGTATTTCAGTAATCGTTTTATAGAGAGCCTGTGGTTGGTGCAAACAGGTAAACGATATTGAAAGAATGGGTTCCCGAGCCTGACAAGTGAAATTTTTTGATAGCTTGTCACGTCCCCCCGCGTTAAGGGTATTTGAGTGGCCTTCGGGCAATTCGGGTGGTACCACGGTTGATATAAACATCAGTCGTCCCTTTTACGGGGACGGCTGATGTTTTTTCGTCTACAGGATGTAGATGTGCGGCTTTTGCGACAGGACGTCGCGCACTTTAGCCGCGTTCCTTAGCAACTTTCAAAAATTGAGGAGGAGATTTATTCATGAAAACCATTTTTTCAGGCGTACAGCCTACAGGAATCGTGACACTCGGCAACTATATCGGAGCTTTTCGACAATTTACGGAGTTGCAGCACGAACAGCAATGCTTATTTTGTATTGTGGATCAACATGCGATTACCATTCAACAAGACCCAGCAGAGTTAGCGAAAGCGATTCGCTCGCTTGCTGCACTTTATGTTGCAACTGGAATTGATCCAGAAAAAGCAGTGTTGTTCATCCAATCCGAGGTACCAGCACACGCACAAGCTGGATGGATTATGCAATGTATTTCGTACATCGGCGAATTGGAGCGGATGACACAGTTCAAAGATAAATCCGATGGAAAAGAAGGCGTATCATCAGCTCTTCTAACGTATCCGCCACTAATGGCCGCTGATATCCTTCTATATAACACGGATATCGTCCCGGTTGGTGATGATCAGAAGCAGCATGTTGAATTGACACGTGATTTGGCTGAGCGCTTTAACAAACGCTATGGCGATGTCCTGACAATTCCAGAAATCCGCATTCCGAAAAACGGGGCACGAATTAAGTCACTTCAAGAACCACTCAAAAAAATGAGTAAATCTGATCCGAATAAAAAAGGAACGATTTCCCTTCTTGATACACCGAAAGAAATTGAGAAGAAAATCAAGAGTGCAGTCACTGACTCAGACGGTGTTGTAGCTTATGATGTGGAAAATAAACCAGGCGTATCCAATTTATTAACTATTGAATCCGCTCTAAGTGGAGTTTCCATTGAGGATCTTGTTGCGAAATACGAAGGTCTTGGCTACGGTGCATTCAAAGCCGGTGTCGCTGAAACTATCATTAACCATTTATCTCCTATCCAAGAAAAATACTTTGCGCTACTCGAATCGCCTGTCCTTGACGACATACTCGATAAAGGTGCTGAGAAAGCACATGCCATTGCTGCCGCTACCCTCGGGAAGATGGAAGCCGCGATGGGACTCGGACGTAGACGGTAAGAATAAGTATCAACACGGCTAGTACAAAGAGCGTGAAGTCAGCAGTATGCAAGATATAGTAGATAATCTGTTGCCATTCATATCCAAGCGCTCGATAATTAAAATATAAAATCATATTCGATACGGTAACCACAATTAGTCCATAACTGATAAGAAACAGAAATAGTCGTGTCAATATACATCGTCCTTTGAATTTTCTTTAAATATATGACGACATTGCCCCCTTTAGACGAAGGGGGCTTTTACTTCGAATGAATTCAGGAGAAGTTGCGGGTTGTCAGCGCAAACACGCATTGTCACGGCAATCGCGTTAACTCTAATGGCAAACAGGAACTGTCATGGCAAATTGGCATTCTGTAATGGCTAGACCCGAAACTGTCACGGCAATCGCGTTAACTCTAATGGCAAACAGGAACTGTCATGGCATATTGACATTCTGTAATGGCTAGACTCGAAACTGTCATGGCAATCGCGTTAACTCTAATGGCAAACAGGAACTGTCATGGCAAATTGGCATTCTGTAATGCCTAGACTCGAAACTGTCACGGCAATCGCGTTAACTCTAATGACACACTTTCCACCTCGCAACCACCTCCGCACAATAAAAAAAGACGTCCCATATAACTGGGACGCCCTATCCAAATTCAAATTTAGATTTTCTTAAAAACAAGTGATGCGTTATGTCCGCCGAAGCCGAGTGAGTTGCTCATCGCATACTCGATGTCCGCCTTGCGCGCACCTTCCGTCACATAATCAAGATCACATTCTGGATCAGCATTGACAAAATTCGTTGTCGGAGGCAGAATCCCTTCCTGCAACGCCTTCACCGTGAAAATTGCTTCCAGTCCACCTGCCGCACCCAATAAATGACCCGTCATCGATTTCGTCGAACTCATCGCTAGCTTATACGCATGTTCACCGAAGACCGTTTTAGCTGCCATCGTTTCGAATAAATCATTGTATGGCGTACTCGTACCATGTGCATTGATGTAGTCGATTTGATTTGGATCGATGCCGCTTTGTTCAATCGCTTGTGCCATTGCGCGTGCGCCGCCTTCTCCACCTGGAGCTGGTGCCGTAATATGATGCGCATCGCCAGTTGAACCATAGCCAACCAGTTCCGCATAGATTTTCGCACCACGAGCGACTGCATGTTCATATTCTTCAAGAATCAAAATACCCGCACCCTCACCAATAACAAAACCATCCCGCTCTGCATCGAATGGACGTGAAGCCGTTGCTGGATCTGGATTCAATGACAAAGCCGTATTGGCACAAAAGCCCGCAACCGACATTGTTGTAATCGGTGCTTCAGCACCGCCCGTAATCATCACATCTGCGTCACCTCGGCGAATCACTTCAAACGCGTCTCCGATTGAGTTTGTACCAGATGCACAAGCTGTTACTGTACAGGAGTTAATACCCTTCGCACCTAGATGAATTGACACTTGACCTGATGCCATATCTGGAATCATCATCGGCACGAAAAATGGACTCACGCGACGATAACCTTTCTCGAGGAATGTCTTGAATTGCTGTTCATGCGTTTCCATACCACCGATTCCAGAGCCAATCCAAACACCCGTCCGTAATGCCAAGTCACCTTCCAATTCAAGGTTGGCATCTTTCATTGCCATAACGGAAGCTGCTAATGCGTAATGCGTAAAACGATCCATTTTACGCGCGTCTTTCCGCGGAATATATTCTTCTATGTCAAAATCCTTTACTTCTGCTGCAACTTTCACTGGAAACTGCTCACTATCAAGCCTCGTTAATGGCCCAACACCAGATTTCCCAGCTAAAACCGACTCCCATGACTCCTCAGCCGAATTCCCGACCGGAGAAATAGCTCCGATTCCCGTTATAACTACACGTCTTTTTTCCATGTGATAATACTTCCCTTCTATCTAGTTAATGAACCCATTCCCCATAGTTCCCCATTTTTTCATTTCGTTTAATTAGTTTTATCTTCCCCACTTAATGCACAAAGCACCCCATGTGAGTCCCCCGCCAAATCCGACAAGAACAATTATATCATCATCTTTCACTCGACCTTCAGCCAGATCATCGACAAGCGAAATTGGAATTGATGCTGCCGAGGTATTGCCATATTTATGAACCGTCTTCGACATTTTTTCAACCGATAAACCAAGGCGTTCACGAGAAGACTCCATAATACGGATATTCGCTTGATGGGGAATTAAGAAATCAACATCTTCCTTTTCAAGTCCCGCTTTTTCAATGACATTAATCGCCGATTCACCCATTTGACGGACGGCGAACTTGAACACTTCGCGACCATTCATCTGAAGATACTTATCTTGGTATAGATGTTTACCGCCACTGCCATCCGCTCCAAGTTCAAATGATAGAATTCCTCGACCATCGCTAACTTTACCGATAATCGCTGCTCCAGCACCATCACCAAATAAAACAGCTGTATTGCGATCTTCCCAGTCTGTAATTTTCGATAATTTTTCAACGCCTACGACAAGTACATAATCATAAACACCTGACTCGACAAATTGCTTCGCGGTCACAACCCCATACATGAAACCCGCACACGCTGCAGAAATATCCATTGCTGCAGCATTCTTTGCACCTAATCGCTCTTGAATCATCGTTGATACAGACGGAAATGGTCGATCTGGTGTAACCGTTGCAACGAGTATTAAACCGATTTCCTCCGGTTTAATGCCTGCACTTTGAATTGCATCTACCGCTGCATTGTATGCCATATCAGATGTGTCAGTCGAATCATCTGCAATACGTCGCTCTTCTATACCCGTCATCGTCCGAATCCATTCATCCGACGTATCCATGCGCTTTTCAAGATCCGCGTTCGTCACGATATGTGACGGTACATATTTACCGATGCCTATTAGACCCGCATTCATGCCAACATCTCCGTTCTTATCATCTATTATTAGTACCTGGTATCAATCATAAAAGAAATCCGCTCATTTTACAACCCACCGACACTTTTCCGCCAAATAAAGTGACGATTTACGTGGATATTTGTTTCTACAATGGAATAGCTATGATATGATGGATGATGAAATAGTATTGTAGAGGTGAATTCATTGAGATATCTTATGACATTTTTCTGGTCTTTCGCTTTAGTAGCTATGTTAAACTACGTTGCCGGCGCAATTGCTAACGTTGAATTCGATTTTGTACCAGGTGCAATTATGTCGGTAATCGCAGCCCTATTGGTCATCTTCATTGGTGAATCTCTCCCTGAAGGCGAAATTGCAGACCATTAATCAACATGAAAAGACCATCTCCTGTTCATTCCGGGGATGGTCTTTATCTATGCCCATAAAAAAGCTGTACGACTTGAAATCGGTCATACAGCTAGATCTATCTAATTATTTATCGAACACCTAACGCCATTTTCGCGTAACGTGACATCATATCTTTTGACCAAGGTGGATTCCAAATGACATTGACATCCACATCTTTTACTTCTGGAAGCTCTACCAACTCTTGTTTAATATTCGCAATAATTTGCGGCCCCATTGGACAGCCGATAGATGTAAGTGTCATCGTCACTTTTGACGTACCTTCTTCATCCAACTCAACATCATAAACGAGACCTAAGTTGACAATATCGACACCTAGTTCCGGGTCAATGACGTTTTCAAGAGCACCCATCATACTTTCTTTCATCGCCTCATCCATCTTTATCCCTCTTTCTATTCAATTGATACCTTTATCATAACAGAGTTCGCTTCAGTCTTTCAAATGACACGCAAACCAATCTGCTGCCTTTAGCATTCCCGTTCTCGAAACAGCATGCCCCGCTGTATCATCTGACACAAATTCAAATAGCTCTGGCGTATCCGCGTAATCCTTTTTCACCGCTTCGTAGAAATGATATGTCGGCTCAAAAGGCACAACCGTATCTTGCTTCCCATGCCAAAAATAAACCGGTCGATGCTCCAAAGCATCAACATGTTTTGTCAAATCAAATGTCGATAATGTATGAAGCATCCCTTTCTTTTCCTCATCAGTGATTGGTAATTTGAATCCTCGACGTTCAAATTGGGACATTTGTGCCTCAGCTAACTGTACAAAGCCCGGTGCCCCCATCATAACAGCTGCTGTATCAATCCAGTCATATACAGTCAAACAGCCAAGTGTTGTTATACCGCCCATTGACGTCCCACCGACCCCGATTTTCTCTGGAGTAATAAGCGCTTGTTTGACAAGCTCTTCACGCAAATATTTTACTTCCTCAATCGACGTCAACACTATTTCCCAAAAACGCAAACTGAGCTGCGCTTCGTCTAATTGTTCCGTGCGCGCACCATGTAAATGCGCATCTGGCAATAAAACCCGCATTCCTTTTTTAGCGATATTATGTGCATAATGTAAATTATGCTCTTTCGCACTCGTAAAACCGTGCAGGAAAATGACAACAGGCACCTGTTTGTCCTTAAAATCTTCTTCAACTATATGCAATAAAGGGATATGACCCCATTTTTCTTCACGAACAATCACATGCAACCCACCCTTACTATTTCAATTAAGCCTATCAAAGTTTTTCTAAAAAAACAAAAAGGATGTTTTGCTTAACAAATTTTTTTGACTTGGTTCCCCTGTTAGCGATAGACTATTTAAATAGAAGGAGGCGTTTTTTTGAAACCACATTTAATCGTCCTTGACTTAGATGGGACATTGCTAACAGATGAGAAAGTTATATCCGATACAACCTTGAACACCCTAAAAATAGCGGAAGATCAAGGTCATCATGTCATGATTGCAACTGGTAGACCTTATCGTGCAAGTGAAGTGTATTACCGTCAACTCGGACTTCAAACACCGATTGTTAATTTCAACGGAGCGTTCGTCCACCATCCTAACAATGCGGCTTGGAAAACGATTCATGAAACAATCTCCTTGCCTGTCGTCAATGAAGTTGTAGATGCCCTGCAACAATTTCCTGTTCAAAATATCGTGGCAGAAGTGATGGATGATGTCTACATGCATTACCATGATGAAAAGCTACTCGATATTTTCAACTTTGGAAGTCCACAGATTACGGAAGGGGATATCCGCAATCACTTACAGGTAGATCCAACGAGCTTGCTCATTCAAGCGGAAGAACAATCCGTCGATGCCATTCGCCGCCATCTGGGCGAAGTACATGCAGAGGTCATTGATCATCGTCGTTGGGGTGCTCCATGGCATGTTATTGAAGTCATTCGACATGGTTTACATAAAGCAGTCGGGATTTCACATGTTGCCAAATGGATGGATATTCCACAAGAACGGATTATTGCATTTGGAGACGAAGATAATGATCTTGAAATGATTGACTACGCGGGTGTTGGTGTCGCAATGGGCAACGCCATTGATCGTTTAAAGTCGATTGCTGATGAAGTAACCGCAACGAATAACGAAGATGGTATTGCGCAGGTGCTTAGAGAGAGGTTACACTTGAACTAATCAATTACGACTCTGCGTAATTGCGTCCGGATTTTTTTCGAGCTTGCTCGAAAAGCTCCCCTAAAAATCCGTGACATCCGCCGGAGGCTTTATCTTTGTTCAGCAGGTGTTTGAACACCCATTGAATAAGAAATAAAGCAATAAATACTTTTTTACCTAGGGGAGCATCTTCTGTAGCTGACGCCCTGCTTTCACTACAAATACATTTGCTGAACAAAGATAACAAGTTTCCATTGGAGGGATTATTTTGAGAATTTTTGCTGATAGCGCTTGCGATTTACCTAAATCATTTTTTGATGAAAATGATGTCACTCTTTTTCCATTGCATGTCCTAATTGATGACAACGATTATGAAGATGTTTTGGGCATTCATCCTAAAGAAGTATACGATGCAATCCGTGAGGGCAAACATCCGAAAACCTCACAAGTTTCTCCGGAGTTATTTCTGAAAACGTGGGAGGAGCTTGCGACCTCTGAAGAAGAAGGTATTTACATCGCCTTTTCTTCTGAATTATCAGGTACGCATGATACAGCTGTCATGATTAGTAAACAAGTACAAGAAACAAATCCAGCGATGAATCTAGTTATTATCGACTCGAAATGTGCCTCACTTGGCTACGGCTTACTAGTGCAAGAAGCTGTTCGACTCCGTGATGCCGGAGAAAGTTTGCAGTCCATTGAAGAAAGAGTTCGTTTTATGGCCGAGCATATGGAGCATTTGTTCACAGTGGAAGATTTGGATTATATGGCGCGCGGTGGACGTGTTTCCAAAGCGAGTGCATTCATTGGCGGATTATTGAACATTAAGCCACTTCTTCACGTTGAAGCTGGTAAACTCGTACCGATTGAGAAACACCGTGGGCGTAAAAAAGTACTGCGCCGCATGACAGAGCTAATGGCAGAACGTGGCGACCATCTATCTGAGCAAACAATCGCCATAAGCCATGCAGATGATGAAAATATCGCCCTTGAATTGCAAGGTTTAGTGGATGAATTATTCCGACCTAAAAAAATTGAGGTCCATATGATTGGCTCCACCATCGGCGCCCATACAGGTCCCGGCACAGTCTCCATCTTTTTCTTGAATAAACTACAATGAATCAAAAACTCCAAGCGTGGCAAATTGCCATTCTTGGAGTTTTCTATGTTATGCGTCTACATTATTTTTTCTACCTTGCTTCCCTTTTTTCCAAACGATAAAGAGGAACCCGAGGAAGAACACGTAAATTAAAATCGATGCGATAAGGTAAGGAATATTAAAGCCTTTATCCTCATCCGCAATATAAATTTCTGCAACTTCACGTTCGAGCACGATGCGGAACATACCATCTTTTGCTTCCCGCACTAAGTCACCATCAAGTACACCACGTAATTTTTTATTATCCCCGATAACTTCTTTTGGTATAGCAAAATTGGACGTATGCGTTGTATTATTTATAGCTATAATCCAAGTTTCTTTATCAGATGAACGTTTAAAGACTGAAAAGCCATCTTCATTATATAAGATCTCGAAATCACCAGTTCGGAACGTTTCAGATTCGTTACGTAATGTATTTAGATCAGCAATATGCTCAACTAATTCCTGTTCAATCTTATAATTCATAAGCTGATGATTTTCCGGCGCTGCCTTACCATTCACCGCAATTTCAGTTCCATAAGGTACAATAGGTGTCCCCGGCATACTAAACAGCGCTGTTGCTGCTAGTCTCCATCTTGTTGGAGGGAACATTCTCGCTTCTACAATATCGTATGTGTAACGGGGTCCCGTTAAATCATCAAGCTGAACCAAGCCATTAGATGTTCCTTGCGTAAATAAATTCAAAGATGAAGCATCCGCATCGGCTACAACAAAAGAATTTCTTAACGCATTCATCTTTTCGGTACTAAATGTAGCGTCAAAGTTTGCATCACTTTCTTCATTCGTCAATACATAAGCTTTTGGATTGGCTGCCTTAACAGCTGCAATGACGTCATTGACGAAAGTGGTGTCGTATTTCGCGGTTTTTGTTAGGCGAATACCATCTAATTTATTTGTTTCTAAAAAGTTGACGACGGCTTCCTTTAACGCTTGTTGCACGGCTTCATCCGTATGATTCCAGTCGATTGTTCCATCTGTTGCCGGAATCGCCTCGAACTTTCCTTCTTGCGCCCATACATGATTGGCGCTGACACCCGCAAATGGGAAGTCCGCAATAGCAGCGATATCTCTTTTATGAATAGCCTTCATCATGCTACTAAACTCCGCGTCTGTTCCAAACTGCGGCTCAAGCTGTGTGTAATCGAGCACCTTGCTACCATCATAGGATTCTGTGACAAATATCGGTCCAAGTGAAATAACCGTGAAGCCCATTCCTGCGATATGTTCTAATCTCGTTTCAATTCCGGTGAAATCTCCACCGTTGAATGCACTTAGATCTTGTGTATCGACATTATAATCATTACGCCCATCGCCATTGTTAAAACGGTCGACAAGTAAATCATATATACTTTCATCCTCTATTGTCCGATCTGCCTTTGCAAAAACCCCCGCTGGATAAAGAGTAGATACAAGAAGCAGTGAAGTCACAACTAGTCCAAACCATTTCTTCACCTTCACAAAAAAGCCTCCTCAAAAAATCATTAGAAAACTTGGCGATTGCCAAGCCTTTAGGCGACGGCAGGGCCGTAGTTGCCCTTATAAGGTCATCAAACGAACTTTTACTTTCTGACGTTACAAAATAAGCTGTCATCCTCCACTTTACCAAACGATACAAGTGACTGCCATAGTTTCAATTTGAATTTGAAAACCTTACGTTGTAAATAGGTCTATATTGTGAATAACAGAAAAACCCGCTAGCGCAATTGGCCAGCAGGTTTTTCATTCATCATACATATTGTCATCTTGAATGGGAGTTTTTCTTCTTGAAAGAACGAAGACGGAGATTGCAAATAGTGCCATCAGCATCAACACAACTATAAGTAAAATCGGTCCGATACTTGTTTCCATCCTCATACCTCCTGTTTATTATGCTAAGAAACTAACCCCAATGCCTATTCCAAACCCGAGGAATAGTGTTGCTAATAAGAATACGAAGAACAGAATCCAAAAAACTTTAACACTTTTTTCTTTAGCCGAACGAACAAGAACCATTTCCATCATACCGATTGTCAGAAGTCCGAGTAAGAACTTAACCCCGTAAAGAGCTGCATCGATACTAGAGTATTTCATGAATAACATGAATCCTGATAGTAGGATGAGCACGTAAAATAGACGTGCAATCATATGTCCAATTTTCTTACCTTTTGTACCTTTTTCCAATCCTGCCGTTACAATGAAAATAATAATTCCTGCTACCCATGTAAGAATGTGGAAATGTGTTGTGCTTGCTAAAAAATCCATAATAGTCACCTCATTATTTTATTCTTCTTAAATAATCTTAACATATTATAAAACTACTGGATAGAAATTTGGTTACAAGGTTAAGTATCGGTACCCAGGTACCAAAAAAAGCATAAACGGTGCCAGGTGTAGACGTAGACACCATTCACAACATTCGAATTGTGACTACACCTTCACCACTTCTCTTAAAAGATTCTCTACATAACTCATGTCACTTTACGATGTCAATTCAACTCTTTCAACTTCTCAATAGCTTCCTTATCCAATTCAGTAATTTTAGCAATAACATCCACCGAAAAACCTTCCCTCAACATTTCAAGTACAACTTTCTTAATCCCTTGTTCAATTCCCTTCTGAATCCCTTTCTGCTCCCAAGAATTCGGTAGTTGTGTGAACTTGAATTCTCCTTCGGTTTCCAATCTGTTGACTTCCCGCATCAGCACTTCCTCCTCCTTATCATCTAATTTCAAGTATTGTTCAAAAAAATCATTGATAAATCTTGTGCGTGCTGGGTCCAATTCCATTCTAACTAGCATTTTCAAAAACTCAATCTTCACTTGTACTTTTTCTTCTTCGCGATAACCCATTTTCCCCAACAATGCTGCGGCTACGGGGTTATCCGACTTGATATAATCCCGCCAATTTTTCTTCTTTAATTCTAACATAAGGAAGTTAAATGTCAGCACATGAAAGAACGGAAATTCGATTGTAAACCGGTCAACTTCTGTATGCTTACTATCATAACTAAAAATGGCGATTGGCAAAATTGGCTTTCTATACTTATTGTAAAGCAAACTAAAATACAAATACATCCGATTATGAAACTCATCTTGGTATGTGCTTTGTGGCTCCATATGCACAATAATTAGCGTATCCGTTCCTTTTAACTTTGCTTCAATTACAATGTCAACTTTGCGATTTTCTCCCATTATTAAATCCGTATACAGCTCTTCAGACAACGGCTTAATCGAATTAAAATCAATTCCTGCATGAACCTCCGGAAAAAATGCGTCCATAAATTCTACAAAAAAGTTGTTAATCAGCTCTTTAAAAATCTGGTCATGCTTTACATAGTGCTTCTTCTCTTCTTGGATAACCATTGCCGTTGAATAAGGCAGCCTGGATTCTTTTGCACACGACATTACAGCCAACTCAACACATCCTTTTATTAATGATAACGCAGTTGTCAACGTCACATTTTCTAGAATAAAACTTGTTTTTAATTCAATAAAGAACAGGACATCTATTCCTAAAACTAGATTAAAATAGAAGATACATTCTGTAAATTGTGTCCAAAAACCAAATATTAAACTTGCCACCTTTTCGGCTCTTAAATATGTGATTTATGCGATGGGATTTATAGGGAAATAGACTTTAAAGCTCTCTAGGAAGGGTTTTCCAATGAAATTGGACACCCCTCAAAATTAAATTTTACGCTTTATTGGCTCGTGCCGTTAATCCACTACAAAAAAGCACGCTAATCGGTAGTTAATACCTACCAATTAGCATGCTGTACACTGGCCTTTCCTATTTTCAAATAAACTTTTTGATATTTGACACTCAGATAGACACTTAAAAAAAGAGCACAAATGATGCCTGGTATAGACACCATTCGTACTCTTCGTATTGTAGCCGCGCCACGCTTAATTAAAACGATTCACCAACGTACCAATACCCTCAATCGAGATCTTCACCGTATCGCCTTTTTTTAAGAATGTTGGAGGCGTCATACCTTTGCCTACACCCGCTGGAGTACCTGTTAAAATAATATCACCTGGTTCAAGCGTTACAAACCGTGAAATCTCCGCAATCAGTTCATCGATTTTGAAAATCATAGAAGCTGTATTGCCATTCTGTCTCACTTCATCATTGACTTTCGTAACGATCGATAAATTATGCGCATTTGGGATTTCGTTTTTCGTGACAATATAAGGACCGATTGGACAAGAGCCGTCTAAGCTTTTTCCGAGGAAAAATTGACCGTGGGCGGCTTGGACATCACGTGCAGTCACATCGTTAGCAATTGTGTAACCAAAGACGTGATCATAGGCTAACTGTTTCGGGATATGACGCCCCTTTTTACCAATGACTACTGCCAGTTCGCCTTCATAATCTAAGCTACTCGTCACATCGTCATGGATGGGTAAATCTTGTTCATCCGCCGCAATAGCTGTTGGAGATTTTGTAAAGATCATTAGTTTTTCAGGTGGAGCATCTGCACCCATTTCTGCCGCATGATCTGCATAATTCTTGCCAACACACAGGACATTTTTCGGTGTTCTTGGTACTGGAGATAGCCACTCAATTGCTGTGAATGCATATTTAAAACGATCAGAATTAGCATCTGTTCGCGCTTGTTCTGCAAGCTTTCTAACACGTTCAACAAAATCCATTCCGTCTGCAATGCCTTCTGTGATTGTTTGTGGAAATTCAGTATCTTCGTATGCTTCCGCTATCGCCAACATATCCCATACCGCATCTTCCCTCTTCACTTTCGGACCGAATAATGTCTGACCTTCGTAACGGAACGACAATAGTTTCATCTCTTAACCCATCCCCTCAGTAAGTGTTTTCCCTTATTCTTTACTGTTACGACAAGTGATGACCTTTTCCCTCTTTATTCGACAACTTTTTTCCGTATGTCGCTTTTCGCCAGAGCCATTCCAGTGGCCCCATACTGAACTTCATCAACCAAAGCTCTGCAATAATAACCTGAATGACGAAGACTCCAACTGCAATCCATACACCTGTTTCCAAGTCGACTTTGCCATACATGCCAAATCCGTAGGAATAAAAGATTGTTGTCGCGACAACTGACTGCGTAATATACGTCGTTAGAGACATTCGCCCTGCTTTAGATACGGGTCTAAATGCTGTACGGAACAACGGAATTTGGCTGAGTAGCAATAACACTCCGACATAACCAGCAGCTAAGATAGGTCCCCCGAACACTGATTGCAGCATTTGAGCCGATAAAGTTGGCTCTCCCGTAAACGGTGCTGCTTTTAACCAAATTCCTACCGCCAATGTAAGGACAGTCATAATTGCAATGCGTCCTTTCATCTCTCCAGCACGCTCGAAAATTCTCCTTTTGGACAGCCCAGCACCCAGCATTATGAGTGGTAAAATAAGAATAAGCCCACTCAATGCACTTAACAAGCCAAATGTTAACCATTCAAAAAAGCGAAAGCTGAAAATCTCACCATAAGAACCTAAACCATAAGCACTAATCGCCATTTCAATTTGCTGGATATCCACATAGCCTGCCAACGCTGAATTGGGACTCACTGCTTCTAAAAAGCGAGTGGCTACATAAAGGAAAGCATTTGGAATGACATACAAAATGGCCGCAATCGGCAAAATCCACTTTTTAGATATTTTTAAAAACGCAATCATAATAAAGCCCATCACTGCGTATGTGAACAATACATCGCCCGACCAAATGAACAATGCGTGAAGCAATCCGAAACCAAGCAATATCGCCAATCGGCGCGCCATCATTGGTGCAAAAGCTGACCCATTTGCCAATGTTTTTTCATACTGCATATTCAACCCGTAACCGAACAGCATCGCAAAAATCGGATAAAAACTGCCCTCTATAAATATATCAATCCCCTTAAATGTGACCGCATCACTTGGACTAATAAACCATGTATAGGGATCTACATACAAATAAGGTGATTGAAAATGAACCATATTCGCAATAAATATACCTAGCAAAGCAAAGCCTCGTAGTAAATCAAGCACTTCAACACGATTATCCAGTGTTGTTGGTGTTATCTTCAAAATCATTCCTCCCGAATTGTGACGGTCCTCTGTCCATCAAATAAATAAAGGACCATTTCTTTTATATCTATTTTCATTATCGCTTCAATTGCCTTCTTGTACAAATTCAACTGAATACCATAACGCTTCTGCATTTCAACTTCTACATCCTCATTCGAACTAAATCGTTCAAGAACTTTATCCGTTTTATAATCGAGCAACACCCAACCATCTTGTTCTTCGAATAAACAATCGGCAATCCCCTGCAAAATTTGATAATCCCCATCTACATCACTTTGTGCATACGTAAAAGGCAATTCACGCAATACCTGTTCAGCATTTTGTAACCTTTTGGCAATCGGCAACTCAAAAAAGGTTGTAACTGAATGAACATCAATCATTTTCGCTTCTTCAGTTGTGAGTAGCTGTCGATTCGTTAACTCCACGACCAGTTGCTCAACCTCTTCAACCGTACATTGTTTTCCGATTGCGATATGCTGCATAACCGTATGCATGGACGTCCCGATCTCTGCGGCGGATAATGCTCTTGATTGCATGAAGGCTGGACGATCATGTAAATAAGCCGTACTCACTGCATCACTTTTCACGACAGCAATATCATCCACCTGCTGCTCAAGAATCGCTAAACGCTTCAGCTCACTCACCGTTTGCTTGGATTTTTTCGAAACAGAAGCGGCAAACGAATATTTCACATCAAAGCGTCGTTTCACCTCTGCCAATAAATCGACATCGACCTCTTCTGGTACAAGATCCACTTCGCCTTCCTCAGTCATTTCCTCACTATGTGTCAGCAATGAAGATACCGGAAATGCATCAATTTGCCAAACAGAAGGATCCACCATCAGCTGCCCCCCTGGAATCCCTCCGAATTTCTCAAACTCGGCATGCCTTGCAACCGCGGGACCAATCCAATCCAAATAGCCATTGGCACGTGACCGGGTGTATTCCGGTAACATCAACTGTGGGTCTATTAACTGCGCAGCCTGCCATTTTCCAATCTTCTTCTCGATATCCTTGACCGACGCAATAATTTCAAGATGCTCTTTGGCACGTGTCATCGCAACGTAAAGCACACGCATTTCCTCAGAACGCACTTCTAATTCCTTCTGTTCTTTCATCGCAAGGAATGGCAAGGACGTGTACGTAATCCGGTTATCCGGGTCAATTGCTTTCACCGCAAGCCCAAAATGCTGGTCAAATAAATACGGTTCATTGAAATCCATCTTATTAAATTTCCGCCCTGCCCCTGCGATAAACACATAAGGGAATTCCAATCCTTTGGATGAATGAATCGTCATCATGCGTACAACATCTTCCTTATCACTCATCGAGCGCGCAGCACCTAAATCATCCCCCCGTTTTTGCATCCGATCTATAAAACGCAAGAAACGGAATAATCCACGGAATGACGTCTTTTCATAATCAATCGCGCGATCATGCAAAGCGCGTAAATTGGCTTGCCGCTGCTTACCATTCGGCATCGCTCCCACCATTTCGTAATAATGCGTATCTGCATATACTTGCCAGATTAACTCCGACAATGAACCGCGGCGTGCCAAGTTGCGCCAATCCTCAAACTGTCGGAAAAAGCGTTGCAATTTCTCCTGCGTGTCATTCGCCATACCTGATCCACCTGTTCGTACAAAGCGCTTCAACGCTTCAAAAAACGGCTCATTTTTCGCAGTTAATCGAATTTGCGCCAATTCATTTTCCGTCATGCCGATAAACGGAGAACGTAACACAGAAGCCAACGGGATATCCTGATACGGATTGTCAATCACCCGCAATGTGTTCAGCATTATCATCACTTCAAGCGCATCGAAATAACCGCGTGACAATTCCGTATAAATCGGAATACCTGCCAGCTTAAATTCCTCTGCAATTTCACCTGACCACGTCATTGAACGCATTAAAATAACGATATCTCGGTATTCCATCGGGCGTTTTTTCCCACTAAATGCATCCGCTACTTCAGCGCCGGATTCTATCAAGGCTTGAATTCGCTTAATCATGAAGCGTGCTTCTGCCTGTGAGCTTTTCAAACTTTGTTCTGGTAGCTCTGCTGATTCTTCCAATTCTTCTTCCACATCTTCATATAGCAACGTCAAGCCTGCCGTAACAGTCTTTTCTGGATACTGCGCTCCATATTTTAATGCCGCCGCATCATCATAATCGATTTCCCCAACACGTGCCCCCATCACTTGCGCAAAGACAAAATTCGTCGCATCCAGTACTTCTTTACGACTGCGGAAATTGGCGTTCAAGTCGATTTTTAAACCTTGCTCTCCGTCGTCCTCCGTAAAACGATTATATTTCCCGAGAAATAACATCGGCTCAGCCAGACGGAAGCGGTAAATGGACTGCTTCACATCGCCGACCATGAACAAATTACCGTCCTGCTCCCCGCCGCGCTTAATCAGCTGAATAATCGTCTCCTGCAACAAGTTAACATCCTGATATTCATCGACGAGCACTTCCTCAAAACGCTTGCGATAGTCCTCCGCGATATCCGATGCTACCAGCTTGCCGTCCTGTTGTTGCGATAAAATACGCAATGCGTAATGCTCTAAGTCAGAGAAATCGACGATGCCTCTATCAATTTTCAACTGCTCGTAACGTTGGCCAAAATCAACAACCAGTTCAATGAGCGTATGCATAGTCGGTGCCATTAAGCGGATTTCGGTGAGCAAACGGGCCGGTGTTCTTGTGAAATAGGATTCTTTCAATGCATTAATAATCTTTTTTACCGCATCGCGTAGCGCTTTCGCTCGCTTAGCTAGCTCTTCATCACACGAATCTTTCCGAATCGTACCTGCTTTCGCCCATTTCAAAGAGCCGAAAAAGTCATATGTTTCCTGCCAAGTACCCTCTGATATACGGCGATTCGCCTCATTTATCCATAGTAAATCTGCTTCTGCAGTTGCCGTAAGCGGTTCTGGACCATCCGGCATAAGTGCAATGTGCTTCATATCGCCCGTCAATGCCGCCGCTTCCTCCAACGAATGACGAATCGCCATTTTAAGCGGCTCCATAAAGTTCAGGTCGTCAATCGTAGTCGTCTCTTCAAGCTCATATTGCTGTGGAATGAGGCGCAGCCATTGCTCTGGCGCTGGGTGGACACGAGAATAGTCATACAGTCGGTCTATGAGCGTCTCAATCGACTGATCATTACGGTCCGATGTGAAGCTATCCGCTAGCCGATACATTGCATCTGGATTTTCAGCGCTATACGCTTCCTCTAATACATCCCCAATCGTATCGTCGCGCAATAGCGCCGCTTCAGTACTATCGGCAATGCGAAAGCCCGGGTCAATATCGAGTAAATAAGCATACTGCCGCACAACATTTAAACAGAATGAGTGCAGTGTAGAAATCTGTGCTTTATTCAATAAATTCAACTGCCTACGTAAATGAACGGACCCCGGTTTTTCAGCGATGGCTTCTTCTAACGCTTCTGCCATCCGGTGACGCATTTCCGCAGCAGACGCATTGGTAAATGTCACAACAAGTAATTCATCGACGTCGATTGGATTTTTTTCATCCAATACTTTTTCAATCATCCGAGTGATTAATACTTTCGTCTTGCCCGAGCCAGCCGCAGCAGAAACGAGAATATCCTTCCCCTTCGCCCAAATCGCTTTCCACTGTGCATCCGTAAACGTCAGTCCCTCAGGTTTCACGGGTATGTGCATCATCCGTCACCTCCATGCGCATTTTTTCTAGTGATAATTCCGGATCCAGTTCCGCATACGAACGATGGGATTGTGTCGGATCTGTTGGATCGAATTGACAAACAGAACGATACGAACAAAATTGGCAGGGCATTTTATCTCGTAATTTGTATGGATAGACCCTCGTATCCCCCGCAAGCATGGCATCCCCTGCTTTTTGGTGCCGCGTTCGCACGTAGGAGCGCATCATCTGCAAATCATCCGATGACAATACCTTCGATGATTTTGCAAAACTGCCGTCCATTTTAATCGAAGCAGGTACGATAGCAGATGAACGCCCAATATCCGCGTCCATGCCGATGACCACTTCTTGATTATCTAGTAAATAGCCCCTCATCTTATACGATTTCGCAATTTCGGCTTCCAGTAATTCCTTTGTTAATTCCGAACCAGAACGAATCATCGGGTTATGGATATGCATATACAACACACCTGCTGGATCTGCATGAAATCCAAGCCATTCGTCGGCATTTTCAAGTGCCACATCAAGGTAAGTCATCATTTGTAACGACAAGCCATAATACACTTCCGTCAAATCAAGACCCCGTGCCGATGATTTATAATCGACGACACGGACGTAGTTTTTGCCGCTAATTTCAGAGGCATCCACCCGGTCAATACGCCCCCGTAGCCTCATAGAATCGCCACGGCGTAATGGAATTTCAAGCGCAGGTAATTCTTCGCCTGGTCCAAAAGCCGCTTCAATCGCAACCGGCTTAAACACCGTCGCTTTCGCCTGTGTACTCAACGAATAAATCGTCCGCTGAATAATATGCATGAGCTTGCGCTTAATATAAACATAACGGCTTGTGGACAATAAAATCCGATTGAAAAAATACGGAGAAATATCGTCAACTGCTGCCCTTGCTAACTGCCAGCACTCTTCCCGCGTCAACTCCGCCCATGATTTTCCGAGACGCATCGTTTCATCAGATACCCATTTTAGTGCCGCGTGGAATAAATCACCGATAGCCGGTGCCTCCAATGTAAATTCTGTCCGTTCACGCAAGCCAAGCCCGAACGACGCGTAATGCTGAAATGGACAACTATAATAGGATTCAATGCGTGACACACTCGATACAAATGATTCCCCATACAAGCCGGTCGTCAACTCTGGACGTAGTCGATCTGTTTTATTCTTTTCATTCATGGGGCGAATAATATGACGGAAGACAGATGACCAATACGGATCCTCTTCGTAATAGGCCATAACCGCACGCCATTCACGCTCAAGGACTCCTGTATGCTGCGCTTCTTTGATTTTCATCGACACATACGGCAGTGCCGCGCGCGGATGGCTAATATAATCGAATTGATTGGCTTCAACCGGTAATTCCGACGGATCCGTCACCGCCATGATTGTTTGCGTACCAGGCAATAGCTGTTGAATACGAGCACTATATAACGAAGGTAATAAGGATTTCCCTTCTTCATCCGCAACAGGATACGACACATAAAGCTGTTCACGCGGCGCAGTGAACGCCCGGTATGCCATATACGTTTCATCCATCAATTTCATTTTCGAAGTTGGTGCCAGCTCAAACCCGATATCCGTAAACCACTCACGATCCGCGTCCGATAATAGCCCTTCATTATCGACACGTTTTGGCATGACACCATCATTGACACCGATGACAAATACAGCGTCTATATTCATTAAATTGGACACTTCTACATTCGACACCGTCACTTGATCAAGAGATGGAGGAATCCGTGCAAATTCTAGTGAATCGAAACCTTCATCCAAAATACGCGCAGCTTCTTTTGGAGGCATCTCTTTATCGCCGAACATCAACACAAACTGATCGAGGACATTGATCCAGCCAGTCCACGCCTGTTCATGCTCCGTGGCACCAAGCAAACGCCCCGCCCGTTCTTCATCCGCACGCAAGTCGATGATTTTATCAAAGACATGGAGCTTTTCCATCAATAAAAACAGCGCCTCTGCTACATCACGCCCATTTTTCGAACCTTTCAGCCGTTTTTCAAATCCAGCAAGTGGCCCCCGAATTTCATCGCGAATGATATGCAATTCTTTCTCCATCGCACGCTCTTCATCAGTTTGGACATCGCTATACAATTCCAGCCCACGGTACTTCTTCACTCGCCAACGGCTATCATCGAACCAGCGTTGACCATAAATGCCATGCGCTAAAACGTAATTTTCAAGACGATCCGCCCGATCACGCCAGAGCAGCTTATCTTCTCGATGCGGGAAAAAAAGATCCGTCTTCACCGCACGAAATACCGACTCATACGACCAGCCCGACGTTATCGCTTCTAAAATTGAACGTGAAAACTCAATGAGTGGATGGTGTAGCATCGGCTTTTTCTGGCTAATGAATAACGGAATATCATACTGCGGAAAAATGGTTTCAATGAGTTCATCATACTTTTCAGGCTGGCGATACAATATCGCGATATTCTTATAGCGTTTACCTGCTAGCATAAGTGACCGAATCTGACGTGCCACCGCATGAATTTCTGCTCGGCGATTCGCCGCTTCAATGAGCACAACATGGCCCTCTGAATCCTTCGCTTGCGCTGGATAATGGTCAAATTCTGCTTCAAAATGCTGAAGGTCTTTGTTTTGAAAACGTTGTGCCTGCGCCATATAAATATCTTCTTCTACATCCACTGACTCGACGCGCGCTAGTTCACGTAATTTAAGTGATGTCTTGACTGGATTAAAAAATAGCTCGTGGTCTGCAAAACCTGCATGCGCACCTTCCATTGGTAGCACAACCGTGACACGCTTGGCATGCTTCATCAGTTCAGTGACAATTTCATATTCCCGTGTCGTAAAGTTTTCAAAGCCATCTAGGTAAATATCAGCCCCTTGCAGAAGCTCCGAATGATTAATTTGCGCAGCTAAAAGAGCGAGATGTCCTTCACTATCAACAAAACTTGTCCCTAGCTTTTCTTCGATTTTTGTCAGTAGCAGCGACAGGTCACTCGCTTTGTCGAGCAAAGTACGCGGCGCATTAGCTGCCACCAGCTCATCGTAGAGATTACCCATCATTTGATGATCCAAGCAATAGCGACTAAACTCCTTCAATAAATCCCCAATCATTTCCGTGAATCCACGTTTACTCGCCGCCTGCCGGAACAATTTAAACTCTTCCCGATTGTCCTCCAATACACTGCGTACGAGCATTCGATACCCGAAGCCATCCACTTCCTTACGCGTAATGCCTCCCGTCTCCTGCAGCACGCGCCATGCCAGCCGCTTAAACGTCAACACCTGCGCACGAATAATCCCTTGCAAACCATAATCGACAGCTAAGCTATGCTCCATCGCAAACGACATTTGGTCAGGCACAATAACAATTATCGGTGAACCTACTGGATTTCGTTCAAGCTCTGTTGCAATCTCCTGCTTAACGAACGTCGTTTTGCCTGAGCCCGATCGTCCCGTTATAAAACGTAATGACATGTTGTCCCTCCTTTTTTCGTAATGATATATGTATTCAAATCTATTCTTCTATTGTACAGAAAGTTGGAGGTGACATGAACATATATGTTAAATTGCTGAATATCTAAATGTAAACTGACGACATTCCATGATGTCTCGAAACTAGACAACGTTTTCGCCTAACTAAACAACATTTCCTGTGAACTAGGCAACGTTTCAAGTAGTTAACAACATAAACACGAAACTAGACAATGTTTTCACCTAACTAAACAACGTTTCCTGTGAACTAAGCAACGTTCCAAGTAGTTAACAACATAAACTTGAAACTAGACAACGTTTTCGCCTAACTAAACAATGTTTCCTGTAAACTAGGCAACGTTTCAAGTAGTTAACAACATAAACATAAAACTAGACAACGTTTTCACCTAACTAAACAACGTTTCCTGTAAACTAGGCAACGTTTCAAGTAGTTAACAACATAAACACGAAACTAGACAACATTTTCGCCTAACTAAACAACGTTTTCTGTGAACTAGACAACGTTTTCGCCTAACTTTGCAACGTTCATCATAACCACAAAAAAAGAAGAGAGAAGAGTATCGCCCTCTCTCCCTTCCTTCCCACACAAATGATTAGGTTGCTGCCCAACATCCGGCACCCGCAGTCCGGCAAGTGAATCACGTTTTTAAGTTGCTCACCAACACCCAGCACCCGAAGTCTGGGAGGACCATCACTTTTTCATGGTGCCTAATCATCACCCGCATACAACTTGACAGGAGCTTTCAAAATGTCCTGCTATTTTTAGTATATGCAGTTCTCAGGTCAATCTATGCATTCATTTGCCATCAAAAATAATTCGTTCTGGATGCGTATACACATTGAATGACTGTTGCCGAATAAAGCCAACGGTCGTGATGCCCAATTCTTCCGCCAACGTCAACGCCAACTCAGTAGGCGCCGACTTAGACAGCACTATTTCACACCCAATTTTAGCGACCTTCAATAAAATCTCAGAAGAAATGCGCCCACTAAATACGATCACTTTATCTCCGACTGGAATTTGATGCTTCAAGCAGTATCCATATATTTTATCTAGAGCATTATGTCTGCCAATATCCATCCGCGCTAGCACAATACCGGTCGAATCGCAAAGCGCCGCATTATGCACACCGCCCGTTTGACGAAACATCTCTGCCGATTGGTCCATCTGCTCCATCAAGAAAAGACAATCATCCGGCGTCAATGTCACACGCGTTTCCGTCATCTTTTTAGCCGTCAAAGCATCGTTAGCAAAAACAAATCCTTGCCGACTCATTCCACAACAAGACGTGATATAACGCTTATTCATTAATTTTTCGTAGAAAGGATACTGCTTATCCGTTTCAATATGCACAATCCCAGCCTCTTCCTGCACACGAATCGAACGAATATCTTGATACCTTGGAATCACACCTTCCGACGCCAAAAATCCAACCACCATATCCACTATATACTCCGGTGAGCAGACAATGGTAGCCAATTCCCGTCCATTGATGTGGATGGTCACAGGATGCTCCGTTACAACGCGGACTTCCTTGTTCGCACTCTGCCCTTGCGTATATTGAACGATCGTCCGTCCCTTCTCCAACTCCATCCGCCTCTCCTCCTTGATACTGTTTCAATAATCCAAAAAATAGATTGAAGATTCATTTTCTTTCTATTATACTAGAAAGTAGAGATAATCCTACCCTATTCGCAAACGAATCCACTATGAAAGTGCACGCATGACATCGGTGTATTTTTTTCATAGTGGTTTTTTATTAATTAAAGGAGGTGCCCTGTGTTGATTAACATCAATGGTTTAGATTTTAACTTTGAGGAAGGTCAGACACTCATTGAGCTCATCAATCAACATCAATTTTCCCATCCGCAAATTTGTCACTTACCAGAAGTCGACCCCATTGAGACGTGTGATACCTGTATTGTCGAGGTCAATGGTCAACTGATGCGGGCTTGTTCAACGGAGGCCGTTGCAGGCATGGCTGTTCAACTTTCATCTACTCGTGCCAAGGAAGCTCAGACCGAAGCAATGGATCGAATTCTTGAAAACCATCTACTATATTGCACAGTTTGCGACAACAACAATGGCAACTGCAAAATTCATAATACAGTCGATTTGATGGAAATCGAGCATCAAAAGTATCCATTTGAACCGAAATGTTCAACGAATGAGGTCGATTTTACGCATCCGTTTTATCGCTATGATCCGAATCAATGCATCGCTTGTGGCCAATGCGTTGAAGTATGTCAAAACTTACAGGTCAATGAAACCCTGTCCATTGATTGGGAAAGAGATCGCCCTATTGTGTTATGGGATGGTGGCGCGAAAATCAATGACTCTTCCTGTGTTGGCTGTGGTCAATGCGTAACGGCTTGCCCATGTAATGCGTTGATGGAAAAATCAATGCTCGGTGAAGCTGGCTTTATGACGGGATTAAAAGAGGAAATTCTGACACCGATGATTGACCTTGTGAAAGACGTGGAGCCAGGATACAGCGGAATTATGGCGATTTCAGATGCCGAAGCGGCAATGCGTGATACACGGACGAAGAAGACGAAAACCGTTTGTACGTTTTGTGGGGTCGGCTGTTCATTTGAGGTGTGGACAAAAGATCGTAAAATCTTGAAGATTCAACCCGTTTCTGACGCACCTGTCAATGCGATTTCCACTTGCATCAAAGGAAAATTTGGCTGGGACTTCGTCAATAGCGACAAACGGCTCACCACGCCCCTCATTCGCAAGGGCGACTCCTTTGTCGAGGCATCGTGGGAGGAGGCACTTGACCTTGTTGCGCTCAAACTAGGGACGATAAAAAAAGAATATGGCAAGGAAGCTGTCGGCATCATTTCCTCATCGAAGATTACGAATGAGGAAAACTATGTCATTCAAAAGCTTGCACGCCAAGTGTTTGAAACGAATAGTGTCGATAACTGTTCACGCTATTGCCAGTCTCCGGCAACGGATGGACTTTTCCGTACTGTCGGAATGGGCGGCGATGCGGGAACGATTGAAGATATTGCCAAAGCAGGGCTAGTCATTATTATTGGTGCGA
The DNA here is from genome assembly GCF_038618305.1 of Sporosarcina sp. FSL K6-2383. Classification (NCBI taxonomy): domain Bacteria; kingdom Bacillati; phylum Bacillota; class Bacilli; order Caryophanales; family Caryophanaceae; genus Sporosarcina; species Sporosarcina sp. FSL K6-2383. The sequence continues at coordinate 1,282,062 of NZ_CP152017.1, read as the reverse complement.
ATCCTGCTGAAGGTCATCCTGTTCTTGCAACTCGCGTCAAACGCGCGCATAAATTACATGGGCAAAAATTGGTTGTCGCTGACTTGCGGAAAAATGAGATGGCGGAGCGTTCCGATATTTTCATCAGTCCAAAACAAGGAACAGATCAGGTGTGGCTCATGGCTGTGACCCGTTATATGATTGAGCAAGGCTGGCATGATCAGTCGTTCATTGACGAAAATGTTCATTACTTGGAAGAATTTAAAGATGTTCTTTCAACATATACACTCGATTATGCGGAGAAAGTTTGTAATGTATCAAAAAATATGCTGATTAAAACAGCTGAATTAATTCGCGATGCTGATGGCACTTGTATTCTATGGGGCATGGGAGTTACACAAAATACGGGTGGTTCCGATACATCCGCCGCCATTTCAAACTTGCTACTAGCAACTGGTAACTATCGCCGCCCTGGCGCGGGTGCTTATCCACTACGTGGGCATAATAATGTACAAGGCGCCTGTGATATGGGCACTTTACCAGGCTGGCTGCCCGGCTATCAGCATGTGACCAATGATGCCGCGCGTCAAAAATTTGAACAAGCATATGGTGTGGCTATCGACGATAAACCTGGGCTCGACAATATTCAAATGCTCCATTCCGTGGATGATGGCATCATGAAAGCGATGTATATTGTCGGAGAAGATATGGCGCTTGTCGATTCCAATTCCAACTTCGTACATGATATATTGTCGAAGCTCGATTTCCTTGTCGTACAGGATGTTTTCTTTTCGAGAACAGCTCAATATGCCGATGTTATTTTACCAGCAGTACCTTCACTCGAAAAAGATGGCACCTTTACAAATACCGAAAGGCGTGTTCAGCGCTTGTACAAAGCACTCCCTGAGCTCGGTGATGCCAAAGCGGACTGGTGGATTGTCCAAGAAGTGGCTAACCGACTTGGTCAAAGCTGGAATTTTAGCCACCCTGCCGATATTTTTGCAGAAATGGCGAGTTTGTCACCTCTGTTTAGTCAGGCAGATTACAGTGTGATGGAAGGTTGGGACAGCTTCTTATGGGGCAGTTTGGATGGCTCAAGTACACCGCTTCTGTATGAGAATGGATTTAATTTCCCGGATAAAAAAGCGCGCTTTGCATTATCCGACTGGGTAGAGCCTGTTGAATTTCCGGAAGAATACGATCTTCATATTAATAATGGACGCTTGCTAGAACATTTCCATGAAGGCAATTTGACGAATAAATCAGATGGTATTCAAGAGAAAGTTCCAGGGATTTTCGTCGAGGTATCACCCGAACTCGCTAAAGAACGCGGCGTATTAAGCGGTTCACTCGTCCGATTGGTTTCTCCCTATGGGGCGTTGAAACTTCCCGCCCTTGTCACGGACCGCGTCAAAAACAACGAATTATTTTTACCAATGAACTCAGTGGAAAAAGAATCCGCTATTAATTTCCTAACAGGACCTGCAGTCGATCAACGTACGAATACACCTGCCTATAAACAGACGATGGTGCGGCTGGAAGTTCTTCGAAAAGACGGAGAAAATCCTCTACCTGCATCCAATCCGCGCAATAAAGTGCGTCATCCACAAAACGGCGTCGAAGTGGAGCGCAAATGGGCACGGCCAGGCTATGTTCATTTAACGGATTATTGGGAGGAAAGGTGATTAGCGATGGCGATACCAATTACGACGATTCATAAAAATGAGTTGTCGCCCGAAGATGTCAAACAGCAGAAACTGGCGGAGCTCCAGTCATTAATTGCTCAACAAGATCAGGCGATCAACAAAATTCTTGCGATTACTGGTGAGCTAGATGACGCCGGCATTTTCGATGCTTTACAGGCTATTGTCAAGGCAAAAGAAAATCTAGCCCAAATCGCGGTTGACCAAGCAGCGAGAGAGCCCATAACAAATATTATCAACCACGTACTAAAAGCATCCGGAGTCCTGTCATCCATTGATCCTGCTGTGACTGAAAAACTTGCCACAGTCATCAAAAAAGGACTCGATGAAGCAGAACTGTACAGGGCGAATGGGGAAAAAGTGGGTGCATATCAGTTGATGACAGCTTTAAATGACCCTGATATTAACCGAGCAGTCAAATTCGGGATTGATTTCCTGAAGGGAATGGGGAAAGAGCTCGGTAAGGAGTAATTATCGGAGCAACCTGACTGGGTTGCTTCGATTTTTTATTTTTTTGGGAGAAACTGGGCTACAAATTTGGAGAACTGGGCTACCTATTTACAGAACTGAACTACCTAATTCGCAAACTCGGCTACCCCACGGAATTTGAGCTACGAATTTGGAGAACTGGGCTACCTATTTACAGAACTGAACTACCTAATTCGCAAACTCGGCTACCCCGCGGAAACTGAGCTACGAATTTGGAGAACTGGACTACCTATTTACAGAACTGAACTACCTAATTCGCAAACTCGGCTACCCCACGGAAACTGAGCTACGAATTTTGAGAACTGGGCTACCTAATACCAAAACTCATCTACCAACCACTCCCTCAAATAAAAAACTATCCTAAATCACTTTCCAACTCACGGAAAATAACTGAGGATAGCCATCTAAACAAACACCCGTCATTTTTCATCTCCACGACTAGCGACTGCCCGAAAATCAGCTTCAACCTTCGCATTCAAGCGTTTTTCAAATGCTTTACCAACGAACCATAGTAGCACAATAATGAGCACAACAATGATTGTCCGCATCGGTTGCGTTAACAGCGCCTTTAAATCATAGCCGATGAAACTGATCGTGAAAATCATCACCAATTTACCCGCCATCAGTGTTACCAAATAATACGTTTTCTTCATATTAGACAAAGCCGCAACGAGATTGACAAGGGCAGACGGTGTAAATGGAAAACAAATCAATAGAAACAGTGGACCAAACCCGTGCCCATCCACCCATCTAATTAATTTCTGAACACGTGGTTTTTTCGTTAAAAATCCTAACAAACGATTCCGACCATATTTTCGAATAATCAAAAACACCACATACGAGCCAACTACTGCCCCAGCCCATGACAAGACAAATCCATACCAAAGACCATATGCACTCGCATTGGCAAAAACGAAAACGAACAATGGTAGAAAAGGCAAAAATGACTCGATGAATGGCAATAACAATCCAATGAACGGCCCTAATGCCTTATAATGTTGCGCCAACTCAACTATTTTATCTACATCTAGCCATTCATTCATCCCAAACACCTCCAAAAAACTACTACTACTACTTAGAATTCTCTTATATATACCCATTAAAACATGGAATTATAGTATAATCACAGGAAACCTATAGAAAGATGTGACAATATGGAGAATAACCAGTTTTCAGCCGGATTGAAAGCCGGTACAAGCATTGCCATTGGCTACTTCCCCGTTGCCCTCACATTTGGACTTCTTGCGAAAACAGCGGGGTTGTCCATCGTCGAAGCAACTGCGATGAGCATTTTCGTCTTTGCTGGCGCAGCGCAATATATGTCGCTCAGCTTGATTACATATGGGGTCGATCCATTGTTAATCATTATGAATACATTTGTCGTCAACATTCGACACTTTCTTATGACGGCTTCACTCAATGAAAAGATGCAGCCCGCTAAAAAATGGATCAAAGCTATCTATGCTTTCGGTATTACAGACGAATCATTTTCCGTGCTAGCAACTGGTAAAAAAGGCAAGATTCCGACCACCTTTGCATTTGGCGTAGCGCTCATCGGCTATGGAAGCTGGGTTATTTTTACCGCTATTGGTCATGTCATCGGAGCTAATCTGCCGCAATTTTTACAAGCCGCCATGTCTATCGCGCTCTATGCCATGTTTATCGGACTGCTCGTCCCTTCCATGAAAGGCAACCGCAAAGTCGTCATGCTGGCAGGCGTAGCAGCAGTTACCCACTGCCTACTGTATGTTATCGGTGTATCAACCGGGTGGTCCATTTTAATCGCAACACTAGTTTCTTCAATTTTAATTGAAATTGTGTACGCGAGACGTGGTAAAGCCACTATGTATAGCCAAAAGGAGGGAGCATAATGGGACCAACTTATTGGTGGATGCTGTTCGGCATGGCACTTGTAACGTACTTACCACGTATGATTCCGCTGACATTTTTGGATGGTAAGGAATTGCCGCCCATCGTATCAGGCGTTTTGCGTAATATTCCATACGCTGTCCTCGGTGCGCTCATCTTTCCCGCTGTATTATTCGTGCAGGAAGGTAATATTTTATTTGGCGTCATTGGTGCCAGTGTTGCATTTTTGATAGCAATTTTAGGTGGTGGCGTCATGCCCGTCGTACTGGGTACGATTGGTGTGCTTGCCGTCTACAGTCTATTTATGTGAATTCAGCAGAAAACCACCACTTCCATAAATAGGAGACGGATGCAAGAAGCTTTTCATTCAGTGGGAGTTCAAATTACTGCTGAATTCAAATAAAGCCTCCGGCGGATGTCACGGATTTTTTAGGGGAGCTTTCGAGCAAGCTCGAAAAAAATCCGGACTCAATCATGCCGAGGCATGATTGATGTAAGGGACCGCTTTGACTGCGGTCTTTTTTTGTGGCTGAATAAAATACGAGACCACTCCTCCGAAAAGAAGTGGCCTCGCATTTTATTCAGCCTTGGCATGTTGGCGTGCTCTATTCACCATACGTGTTGCATACCAGAAGCCTACTGTTAGCGACAGTGCGTCTGCCACGTATAACAGCCAATTATGCGTATAGCCTGCATAGACCGACGCAGCGATCAGCGCAACCGTCAAAATCAGACCGACGATATGATGAAATGTTACGCGTGTAAAGAAAATTACAAGAAGCCCTGGTAGTAAAAGGGCTAACATCAATTTCGTTTCAAATGAACCCATGTCAAACATTCCTTCCAACATACAGGTTTATCGCACAACGAGAAGACCTAAGCGATGATGATCATGCCTGTAAATGACTTGCTGCATGAGCCGCACTTCACCGTTACGATCGACGACTTGCATACGACAATGCGCGGCATTGATCTGAATCGCATCGTACAGCTCTTTTTCATTACTCACTTGAATGCCATTCACGGAACGGATACATTCTCCAGTAATCAAACCCATCTTCTCCCCAGGTGAATCCGGTAAAATACCTGCAATCACAACACCCGTAGGATGGGGACTAGCCGCAAACCCACCTTGACGTTCACGAATGGAAACCACAATGGAAATCGTTATCCGGCAACCTACGCCAATCAACAGCGCCACCCATCCTAATATCGGTATCCATATCGCCGTTAAACCTGCACCAGCAACAATAATGCCCGTCCAAGCAACCGTACGACCTATCTTTGGCAATAAAACATCAGGATATGTCGAACGCATAACTTGTGAAAATCCGATAATTACTGGAAGCGGGATAATGCTGAATGCGTTCTCTCCCAGTGTAAACTGCGGCCAGTAGGGAAGATAAGCTGAAATCATATCCCCCGGAATCACAAATACAATTGGCAACAGCCAAAGTCGCTTCGTCTTAAATACCGCCGCACGTAATCCACGCTTCGTCTCCATTAAATAAGGCGATGCATATTTCAGAGTGTGGCGACCAATTAGAAGCCCCTCCGTCACAAGTAACAATCCAGCTATGACAGGAATCGTAATCGCCAGCTCACCAAACAAATCGATTTGCCCCGGACTCCAGCCTCTGAATGTAAACGTTCCAGCATATTTCCCGATAAAATAAAGAGCGAAAAAAGACGTTGCTGCAAAATAAATCGGTGAAGTTATTTTATAATAAAATGAAACAAGTCCAACAAGCACCGCTGCCGAAAACAGCACAAGCCAACCCGGATCAACGAGTAAGCCAGCCCCCGAAATAATGACCGACAACACAAGCCCATATAACCACGACTCTGCCAGCAATCGCTTCAGCTCAGTCAAACCAGGCAATAAGCGCACTTTAAAACTTTGACGCTCACGCTTTACACGAAAATACCCTAAAGCAACAGCAACTAGAAGCGTCACTAGAAATAAAGGATTTAAAAAAAATAGTGCAATCGCCTGTAATACATCAACCAGTAAGTTCTCGGACACGAACCGCCACCATCCCATCTTCCACAACCTCATTTCCTCTCATTGTATCAAAATAATGAGAGGAAATGTAAAAGAATCTTTGAAACTGTCAGAAGGAGGGAATGTCAAGGTGGATTGGGGAACTGTCAGGGCGATTCGCCGAACTGTAATGGCTATTTTGCTTACTTGTAATGGCTAAATCGAAAACTCTAATGGCAGGGCGAAACTGTCAGGGCGATTCGTCTAACTCTAATGGCTATTTTGCTAACTGTAATGGCTAAATCGAAAACTCTAATGGCTATGCGAAACTGTCAGGGCGATTCGCCGAACTCCAATGGCTATTTTGCTAACTGTAATGGCTAAATCGGAAACTCTAATGACAGTGCGAAACTGTCACGGCGATTCGCTGAACTCTAATGGCTATTTTGCTAACTGTAATGGCTAAATCGAAAACTCTAATGGCAATGCGAAACTGTCACGACGATTCGCCAAACTCTAATGGCTAAGCAAATCTGTCTGCGCAATCTCACTAACTCTAATGAGAATCACCCGCCCAAAAAGCCCCCGGCATAAATCACCAGGAGCCCCGCTATCAATTCTCACCCATTTTGTGGTTAATATAACCAAGCGCCATTTGCAGCTGTTCATCATTTTGACGGTCATCCCGGAACGCTTCCACTTGCCCTTTCAGCGCTGTAAAGAAGACGCGGTCCATGCTTTCATCCACCTTCACTTTCGAATCAACGCGAAATGCGTGGACCGCTCGAGCTGTTGATTCGTCAAAATAGCCGTCTTGCCGCCCTACACTGTAGCCGAGTCCGTCGAGTAAACGCTGCCCATATGCGATATCGTCATGGTAATCGCCATCTTTATACACTTCCGCAACTAGGCGAATATGCTCGCTAAACAACGCTTTTTGGGCCACTTCAAGATCCGTCTTTACCCCTTTACCATGAATCCACTTCTCCTTAGGCGTAAGCCATTTATGTGTCGACAGCTTCATCTCTCCGCCATTCGATAGCTCCGTAATATCTTGGACGGTTCCTTTCCCGAAACTTGTCACACCCATAATATAGCCTCTTTTCAAATCCTTCAATGCCCCGCTCAGCACCTCGCTCGCCGAAGCACTCCCTTTATCCTGCAACAAAACAATGGGCATCTTCTTCAGCTTTTCATCATAGGCATAATCTTCAGATGCCTCTGTCACAAGCGGTGTCAATGCCCCTTGCGCATCTTGCATAAAGGCAAAAACCGTATCCTCCGGCAATAAACTACCGGCGATATCACCAACCGTATGCAAATATCCTCCTGGATTGCCACGCACGTCAATTATTAATGACTGCGCACCTTCATTAATCAGCTTATTGGTTGCCTTCTCCCACTCTTTTGCACTTTCTTCAGCAAATTTCGTCAGTGATATGTAACCAATCTTCTTGTCACGTATTTCCATCATTTCTGCTGACACCGTCTTCACAGCAATCGCGTCACGTATGACCGGCACTTCAAGGTGTTTATTCAAATCGGGCCTGTAAATCGTCATTGTCACCGTCGTTCCACGCTTACCTCTAATGCGTTGCACCACGTCTTGTAATGACTTACCATCCAAACGTTCACCGTCAATCTGCACGATTTCATCATAAGGCTGCAAGCCCGCTTTCTCAGAAGGAGAGCCCTTCATCGGTGCAACAATAATGAATTTTCCATTTGACCTTGTTACTTCTGCACCGATGCCAATTCGTTCACCCGCAAGCGATTCCTTATGCGCCGCAGCCTCTTCCTGCGTTAAATATGTCGAATACGGATCGCCAATCACATCTGCCATGCCACGAAGAGCGCCCTCAATCAGCAGCTCCTGTTCAACCGGATAAACCCCTTTGTCCTTAATCACATCCAACGCCTCATCAATTACCGGGAACGTACTTGCCGTACCCGTCCCTTGCTCCTTATTCGCCGCACAGCCATCCAATATTAAAAATAAGCCAAGCAACAAGACAACTAAAATTACGAACAACAAAAACCGGCTTCTTTGCATAAAGCAATGTCCCCTCCTCCGTCCACTATATGAACGAAAAAGCAACATTACGACAGCAGAGAGCCGGCTTTCTTTAAATCAATCACGCCTGGCGTGATTGCGTCCAGATTTTGAATTGCGCTTGCGCAATTAACTCCCTTCAAAATCTGTGACATCCGCCGGAGGCTAGACTAAATTCAGCAGGGTTTGAACCCCTGCTGAATTTAGTTCAGGTTATCAATAAGCGCCTTCAACATTTTTTCATCCATCGGTCCTACCTTTTTAAAGGCGATGACTCCATCAGTACCAATCATATACGTCGTGGGAATCGTCATGACCTCATATTGCTTCCCAACGGTCCCGTCAATATCCATTGGAATCGGAAAAGTTAGCCCATAAGCTTCCACGAATTGCTCGACACCTTCAATGCCCCTCTTCTCGCCAGTTGTCAAATTCACCGCAATGAATTCAACATTTTCTTTGTCCTTGTTTTTCTTATAATAATTTTGCATATGTGGCATCTCCACCTTACAAGGTCCACACCACGATGCCCAGAAGTTCAACACCACTTTCTTACCTTTCAAATCCGACAGCTTCACAACATCTCCTGAAAGCGTCGTAAGTTCAAAGTCAGGCGGCGTAGTTCCCTTTTTCAATCCAGGCAGTTCCTCCGAGCCCGCTAAATAATTCTCAATCGGCTCCGTCTTCTCTAAATTCGACTTTATCATCAGCACCACCATCGATCCTATAAGCAGCACTGTGATTATATAGCCAATTATTTTCTTATTCACATCTGTTCCTCCGATCTAACTCCATGAAAAAAAGTCCTATTAATAAAGTTGAAATAAGCGGCGTATCGAAAAGTCCAGCTGGCTGCCATACAGCAACAAAGACATGAACCGTCATGAACAATCCTATGAATGGACGTGATCCATCACCTTTCATCCAATAAAAGATTGCAAACCATACAAAAGCGACAACGGTCACTACTTGCACGACCAACTCTCCGTCATTCAACAAAACCATCATCACCTGATACACTGCCTGCACAACCACTGCACCCATCAGAAGAGCTTGAATTCCCTCAGCGGTCAGCCGTTTCTTTTTACTGTCCCATAAAATTTTTCCTGCAACAAACACCAGGCCCAGATAAAACCCAACAACCCCTCCATCGAAATAAATCAGCGAGATTGGCGAGCGAATTACCGAACTAAAATCGGTAAGGACAACACTCAATTTCCACACAATAACCAAATAAAAAAATCCATCCGACAAAATTTCTGCATACTTTTTCCCATAACGAACCCGAATTGCACTATATGCGATAACGAACGCCACAATGAGTGCAATCCAAGAAGAAGGGACTGATAGATTCACGATTGTAAAATAATCTGTCACAAGCATTATCGGCTAACTCCTTCTACTATGTATATCCTATATGCTAGCGGATATCAGACGTGATGGCGACTTTTTTGCCCTATATGAGAACTCGACTACCTTTTCAGCAAACTGAGCTACCTTGGGGAAACTTTATTACCTAATTCGGAAACTCGGCTACCCCGACGGCGAACTCGACTACCTTTTTGAAAAACTGGGCTACCTCAGGGAAACTCTATTACCTAATTCGGAAACTCGGCTACCCCGACGGCGAACTCAACTACCCATTCATCAAACTGGGCTACCTCATCTCCAAATCCTGTCCAACAAAAAGGCCCGTCATCTTTAGACGGACCTTCCTATCAAACTACTCAATTCCGCTGAGGAGTTTGCTGAATTTAGTTAAAACGATACATATCGTAGTGGATTGACTGCACTTGGACCACTTGCTGTCCAGTTGCCAACATGGATTTCAAAATGCAAGTGAGGACCTGTTGAACGCCCCGTATTTCCCATTGCAGCGATATATTGTCCTTTATCAACTTGCGTACCAACACTCACTCCGATAGAAGATAAATGTGCATAAACAGTTGTAAACGTCTGACCTTCAAGATAATGCGTCACCATCACTAGATTCCCATATGTGCCTAACGAACCGGCATATGAAACAATTCCATCTGCGGCAGACACGATTGGTGTTCCAACCGAATTGGCAATATCCGCACCACGGTGTTGACGGCTTATCCCTCCAAGCGAACGCCATCCAAATGATGATGTAAACCGTCCATTTGCTGGTCTTGTCCAACTTCCACTTGAAACAGCCGGAATACTTTGACTTGAATTATTTTTAGCCGCTTCTCGTCTTGCGCGCTCTTCAGCAGCTTTCTTTTCCGCTGCTTTGCGTGCAATTTCAGCAATTCTTTTTTGTTCTGCTGCAATTTTCTGCTGGAGTTCTTCCTCTACCTCAACAACTTCATCGAGCACCGTTTCAAGATGATTTTTTTCATCCTTTAACTCAGCCTGCTCAATTTCCAACTGATCTATCAACTTATCTTTATCCTTCTTTTGCGTTAATAAAGATGCCTTCAAGCCTTCAAGTTCCGCCTTATCAACTTCTTGTTGAGCAAGTTTTTGTTCAACAAGCGCCTTCTCATTTTCCAACTGCTCGACGTCTTCTGCTTGTTGCGTCATTATTTTACGATCCGCATCCATCAGTGTATTGACAGCCGAAAAACGGTCGATGAAATCTGCAAAACTATTAGCCCCAAGAAGGACATCTAAATAATTAACTTTTCCACCCTTAACCTGCATTGCACGAACACGTTCCCGTAATACTTCATCACGCTCCTCGATTTTCTTTTCAAGGTCAGCAATGGAGACTTTTAGCTCATCAATTTCAACTGTCGTCTGATTGATTTGTTCGATGACGCGGTTAATATTGGTATTCGTATTGTCAATTTTACTATTTAGCTCACTAATTTGTTTGAGGATTTTATCAATCGTCGATACGTTTGTTTTAATCTCCGCTGATTTTTGCTCAATCCCCTGATTCAATTCATTCTTCTTCTGCTCTGCTTCTTTTTTCTCTTGTTTCAAATCACTCAGCGGGCTCGCTAAAACAGCTGCTCCACCTAACACAGTGGAAAGCAATAGAATGACGATACTATTCGAAATCAACCATTTCGTTCTCATCAACGTCTCTGTTCCCCTTTCACGCACTAATAAAAAATTATACTAGAAGTAATTACACTTTAAGAAACTTACGGACGGACATAAAGCTACCCCATATACCGATAAAAATTCCCATGAATAAAATCAAACCATTCAATTGGAAAATAAACGGTGTCGTATTCAACAATTGGAACAGTTCTCCTTGTAATCTCGGCTCCCAATATTCATATAGATTAAAATAGGAGATAGAAATGATGAGCATCGGTACGATTGCCCCTAAAATACCGAGCCAAACCCCTTCCATTAAAAATGGTACACGAACAAAATTATTCGTCGCTCCCACCAGTTTCATAATTTCAATTTCTCTTCCTCTTGCAACGATTGTAATGCGAATCGTATTCGAAATGAGGAACATCGCTGTGAACAGCAACGCCAAGATGAGCACAAGCCCAACATTACGACTCGCGTTCAAAATACTAAACAACTTTTCAACTTTTCCTTCTCCATACTCAACATCAGATATGTAGTCATATGTACTAATTTTCTTAGCGACGGCGGCAGTTTGCTGGGGATCCTTCGCCTTCACGAACAAAGCATCGCCAAGCGGATTACTTTGTTTATATAAACTCAGTTCATTCCCGAACGATTGAATCAGCTTGTCCAATTCTTCATCCCTCGATGAATAAACAACTTCGAAAACGCCCTCTGTCTCAGTTATCTTTTTCTGTAGCTCCTTCACAGCCGCTTCGTTTGCCGCCGGATCCGCTACCACCTTAATTTCCACATCATTCTCGATGCTTTCCGCCAATTGATTTAAGTTCATCATAATGACGATAAAGACACCGACAAGTAATAATGTAACGGTTACAGCGCTCACCGAAGCAAACGTCATCCAACTGTTACGACGTAGGCTCTTTAAGCTTTCTCGTAAATGTCTTCCTAAAGTTCTAGCCTTCATAGCCGTACTCACCTCCGTATTCATCACGGGTGATAAGTCCGCCTTCCACTACGATGACACGATGCCTAATTGTGTTTACGATTTCCCTATTATGGGTGGCCATGACAATTGTCGTTCCACGAGCATTAATCTGTTCGAAAATCCTCATGATCTCCCATGATGTTTCAGGATCCAAGTTCCCAGTCGGCTCATCTGCAATCACAACTTTAGGGACGTTAACAATTGACCTTGCAATGGAAACGCGCTGTTGTTCTCCACCCGATAACTCATTAGGGAACATTCTTGCTTTTTGCGTCAGTCCCACAAGTCCAAGTACATCATTTACTTTTTTTCTAATTTGTGCTGGCGTTTCCTCAATTACTTCAAGAGCAAATGCCACATTTTCATACACATTTAATTTCGGTAATAATTTAAAGTCTTGGAAAACGACACCAATTTGCCGACGCAAATTAGGCACTCTCTTGTTGCGAATTGTCGAAAGGTTAATGCCATTAATAATGATGTCACCACTCGTAGAAGCCTCTTCACGATACATCATTTTGATGAACGTCGACTTTCCAGCACCACTCGGTCCAACCACATAGACGAACTCGCCTCTGTCAATTTCAATATTAATGCCGTTTGCTGCTACAACCCCATTGGGATACTTTTTGTACACATTTTTCATTACAATCATGTTAAGACCACCTGAAAATAAAATTTCCCTCTTTTTAACCAACAAGCCCATTATAGCATGAATAATCTATGTAAGCATTACAGTTGTGTATCAATTAAGCTCTGCAATAAACCTTTATAACTCTATATGTGAGTACTATTCTCACAGTTAATAACCGTGACCTACAGACTATCTTGTTGTTCTATTCGACCTGAACAGGAAAAATCCTCTATTTCAGTAGTAATCTTATGTAATCATAAAGAATTTTCTGTTTTTTATCGGATTTTCCTAAAGTTACAAGTGAATCTCAATAACCGCGCGGAATTTCGCCAAACTTCTACAAAAAAAACCGCCACAGACAATTTGCCCGTTAGCGGTTTCAGCATTCGATTTATTTTTTCTCTGCAAGCCATTTCGCTACTGCTGTAGCGTCATCACCTTTAATAAGTCCAGGTGGCATACCGCCGCTTGTACCTTTTTCAATGATTGTATGAATTTCTTCTTCAGACATACGTGCGCCGATATCAGCTAGTCCAGGTGTATTACCTTGACCTTCAAGGTTACTACCGTGACATGCGATACAGCTCTTGTTTACGATTGCTTCTGCGTCAGCAGTTGCTGTTTCTCCACCTGTGTCTTTGCTTGTGTCAGCTTTATCGCCACCACATGCTCCAAGGACGAGTACAGCTCCGAACATGACTGCTAGTAGTTTGCTCTTCATTTTCTTCCTCCTTCATTAATTGTTGTATTACATATATAAGTATACCAAAACTATCCGCGGATTGAAAAAACTTCCGCGCTTGAAGAAACCATCTACACCTTGAATTAGCGGAAAACGTATTCATATCAAGGGTTTGTGAATTGTTCCAAATTTGTGAACATGATTATTTATTCTATTACGCAATAGTAAAATGCTCTTTTACGCCTCTATCGCTTACTATACACCTTTAGCGCATTTCTAAACCCTTTAACAAACATTTTTAATCTAAATACATTGAATTAAATAATCCGACAACCCGCTGATTTCCGTTCCGGGCGGACGCTTTCCGCGGGCACGGCTTCAGCTGAAGAATCATTAATTCAACTTATATAAAGAAAAAGCACACCACAAAGTGCACTTTTCCCTTCAACTATTATGAAATGCGTGAACGTAAATATGCATTAATGAATAAATCGATGTCGCCGTCCATCACTGCGCCAACGTTTCCTGTTTCTGCACTCGTCCGGTGATCCTTCACCATGGAATACGGGTGGAAAACGTAAGAACGAATCTGACTGCCCCAACCGATTTCTTTTTGATCGCCTCGAATTTCGAGAAGACGTGCTTCCTCTTCTTCAATACGAATTTGATAAATTTTTGCTTTCAATAAATTCAGCGCACGCTCACGGTTTTTGATCTGTGAACGTTCCGTTTGACACGTCACAATCGCGCCCGTTGGAATATGTGTCATCCGTACAGCAGAATCTGTCGTATTGACGTGCTGACCGCCCGCACCACTTGAACGGTACGTATCGATCTTGACATCTTCCATTTTAATTTCTACATCGACGTCGCCTTCAAACTCCGGCATTACTTCTATAGAAGAAAATGACGTATGACGTCGACCTGATGAATCAAATGGTGATATACGAACAAGACGGTGAACACCTTTTTCTGCTTTCAAATAGCCGTATGCATTATGCCCTTTAATGGACAATGTCACTGACTTCACGCCCGCTTCGTCACCCGCCTGGTAATCAAGTGTCTCGACTTTAAAGCCGCGATGCTCTGCCCAACGCGTATACATACGCAGTAGCATAGATGCCCAGTCCTGAGATTCCGTACCGCCAGCACCCGAATGAAGCTCAAGAACTGCACTATTTTTATCAAATTCATCGCTTAACAGCATTTGTAATTCAAATGCCTCTAGCTTCGTTTTAAATTCCTTCAATTCTGCTCCGAGATCTTCTTGCATTTCTGCATCGAATTCTTCACGCAATAATTCGAGCGTCATTTCTAAGTTTTCCTGCTCGTCAGTCAGCTCTGTGTAATCGCCGACAATGTCCTTTAATGCCTTTGATTCAGAAATTACTTTCTGCGCACTGTCCTGGTCATTCCAGAATTGTGGATCCAGCATAATTTCATCAAACTCTTGAATACGTGCCTCTTTGTTTTCTAAGTCAAAGAGACCCCCTAAAGTCCGCTAATTTCTTAGCTGATTTGTCTAGCTCATTACGTACATCGGATAATTCCATCATTGTTATTCCTCCTGAATTTGGGTTGCCCGGCACTTATGCTCTACCGTGACAGTTTTTATACTTCTTCCCGCTACCGCAAGTACATGGGTCATTTCGTCCGATGTTTACTGCACGACGCACTGGTTTCTTCGTTACTTTTTCGCCATCCTCTTTCGGATTAACAGCTTGAGCTTTGACAACTTCTTCACGCTCAAGATTATTACGGATTTCTGCCTTCATGACGTACTTAGATGCATCCGATTCAATCGACCCCAGCATCTCCTCGAACATCGCAAATCCTTCCGATTGATACTCACGCAACGGATCTGTTTGTCCATAAGCACGTAAATGAATTCCATGACGTAATTGGTCCATCGCGTCGATATGATCCATCCATTTCGAGTCAATGGCACGCAACAAGACGACTTTTTCGAATTCGCGCATACGCTCTTCCGACATTTCCGCCTCTTTCTCATCA
Organism: Sporosarcina sp. FSL K6-2383; assembly: GCF_038618305.1. Classification (NCBI taxonomy): domain Bacteria; kingdom Bacillati; phylum Bacillota; class Bacilli; order Caryophanales; family Caryophanaceae; genus Sporosarcina; species Sporosarcina sp. FSL K6-2383. The sequence goes on along the minus strand of NZ_CP152017.1, from coordinate 1,266,650 downwards.
TAGCGTTCCGTAACCGCCTGTTGAATCAATGCCGTCAGCTCTTCCACTGATTTCCCAGCCATATCAGTCGTTTTCAGACGTTCCTCTTGCAATAAATTCGCTCCAAGGAAATCTTCAAGCCCTTTTAAATTCCAATCTTCTTGCTTCTCTTCAGTTGTATGCAACGCAACAGACTGTTCTACAATATTCACTAACATATTTTCTAACACATCACGAATATTATCCGACTCTAACACTTCATTACGTTCTTTATAGATGATTTCACGCTGCTGACGCAACACATCATCATACTGTAGCAAACGTTTCCGTGCATCGAAGTTATTACCCTCTACCCGTTTTTGTGCAGATTCAACCGAACGTGATACCATTTTCGACTGAATCGGTGTCGTATCGTCCATGCCCAATTTCGTCATCATCGACTTCATTTGATCCGAACCGAAACGGCGCATTAATTCATCCTCAAGTGATAAATAGAATTGCGTCACACCCGGGTCACCTTGACGACCTGAACGACCACGAAGCTGATTATCAATACGGCGTGACTCATGTCGTTCCGTACCAAGAACTGCAAGACCGCCAAGCTCCTGCACGCCTTCACCCAATTTAATATCCGTACCACGTCCAGCCATGTTCGTCGCAATTGTCACAGAGCCTTTTTGCCCGGCTTCCAAAATAATTTCAGCTTCACGACCATGGTTTTTCGCATTCAATACATTATGCTTCACACCAAACTTCGTCAAGTACCTTGAAATGATTTCAGACGTTTCAATCGCAACCGTACCAACTAACACTGGTTGCCCTTTGGCATTGCGTTCTTTAATATCCTCCGCAACAGCCTTATACTTGCCTTCCATTGAGGAATAAATCAAATCCGCCCGGTCATCCCGCGCAATCGGTCGATTTGTAGGAATCGCAATAACATTCATATTGTAAATATTGCGGAATTCCTCTTCTTCCGTTTTCGCAGTACCCGTCATACCAGACAGTTTTTCATACATTCTAAAGAAGTTCTGGAATGTAATCGTCGCAAGCGTCATCGTTTCATTCTGGACTTCAAGACCTTCTTTCGCCTCAATCGCTTGGTGCAGACCATCGCTATAACGACGTCCTTTCATCAAACGCCCTGTGAATGAATCGACAATGACAACTTCGCCTTCCTGCACAACGTAGTCAATGTCATTATGCATACTCGCATGTGCCTTCAAAGATTGGTTGATGGCGTGGTTTAGCGTGACATGCTGCAAATCAAACAGGTTTTCAATGCTAAACGCCTTTTCCGCCTTTTCAATACCATTTTCCGTTAGCACTACACCTTTAGTTGATTCATCATATGAATAATCTTCTTCATTCTTGAGCGTTTTCGTAAACATATTCGCCAAACGATACAACTCAGCCGCCTTCGCAGCTTGCCCAGAAATAATAAGCGGCGTACGCGCTTCGTCAATTAAAATCGAGTCAACCTCATCTATAACTGCATAAAACAGCGGGCGCTGCACTTTATGTTCATTATAAAGCACCATATTATCACGCAAATAATCGAAGCCAAGCTCGTTATTCGTACTGTACGTAATATCCGCACTATACGCTTCACGCTTCTCATCCTTCGATAAACTATTCAAGTTCAAACCGACAGTCATACCAAGAAACTCATACAGCTGGCCCATTTCCACAGCATCACGACTGGCAAGGTATTCGTTCACCGTCACAACATGCGCACCTTTACCTGCAAGCGCGTTTAAGTAAATCGACAGTGTAGACGTCAACGTTTTCCCTTCACCGGTTTTCATCTCAGCAATATTACCTTCATGTAAAGCAGCTGCTCCAACAATTTGTACACGGAATGGATACATGCCAAGTACACGACGAGACGCTTCGCGAACAACTGCAAATGCCTCCACTTGAAGATCATCCAGTGTTTCACCTTTTGTGAAACGCTCCTTAAACTCTTCTGTCTTCGCAGTTAGTTGGTCATCCGTTAGCTGCTCCATTTGCGCAGCAAGCTGTTCAACCTTTTCTGCAATCTTATCGAGACGTTTCAAATCTCGTTTATTCATATCAAACACTTTATTCAATACGCCAAGCATTTAGGTCACATCCTCATTAGGTTCACTCTTCATTTTAACATTGTAAAATGCTAGGTGCAAATGGTCTAGTCCAAACCGTTTAGAAAATTCCGGGTGCCAGACACCAGATGTGATTTTTTTTACGCGCGAGAGGTACAACTTTGTGGGTTGCACTGACTATTCCACCGGTTTCACTGACTCCTTCCCAATTTGCACACGAAGTGAGTAATCTCTCGACAATTCAAAAACCCCCGAGCAACATACACTCGGAGGTTCAACTTATTCACTCATTTAATTTGTTTCGATTAGACCGTACTTACCGTCTTTACGTTTATAAACGATATGTGTGCCGTCAGATTCTGCATCTGTGAAGATGAAGAAATTATGACCCAGCATATTCATTTGTAGGATGGCTTCTTCTTGATCCATCGGCTTTAAGTCGAATTGCTTTGTACGAACGATTGGGAATGCGTTGTCTTCTTCGACAGCTGCATCGCCATTTCTATCGTCGCTTTTGTTAACAGATGCAAAAAATGCAGCAACACCTTCGCGTTCGCGGAACTTACGATTTACTTTTGTTTTATATTTACGAATTTGACGTTCGAGCTTATCGACGATTAAGTCAATGGCTGCGTATAGATCGTTATGGCGTTCTTCAGCGCGAAGTGTCAAGTTCTTCATTGGGATTGTAACTTCTACTTTTGTTTGCTTATCATTGTACACTTTCAAATTCACATTGGCTGTTGCATCTGCACCTTCTGTGAAATACCTTTCGAGTTTTTGAACTTTCTTCTCGACGTGTTCACGAATCGCCGGAGTCACCTCAATATTTTCACCGCGGATGTTGAAGTTTAACATATGAACTCCTCCTTTAATTAACCATATAGTACTCTTCTACATCTTCCCTTTAAAGTCCTTCTGGAAACATTATTTCTTTTTTAATTTTGTCGAATTGTGACGAATTTTCTTCAAACCTCACCCAAATTCATTTCAAAGCGTTTGCGCAATTTAAGTTCCTCCGCAAAAAGCTTTGCACCACCTAGACCACTATCAATAAATTGACACTCATCGCATCACTACACATTTCTTTCAGTATACCAGATGGTCATTTTTTCATCGAATTTCTGCCAGCAATTTTGTACGCCTCATCGTCCCATCTAATGTGGCAACGATTTGTTCATTATCAGCAACGGTTGTATGAATCGTCGCATTGACTTCCTCGAGTGATGCACTTGATTCGGTCAACAAATCGGCAAATGTCCCTGTCATACGTCCGATATCCGTCGTCTCCCGTGTGATTGACGCCATTTTCTCATCGAACATCCCAAATTTCTGATGAAGCTCATTCAATGTATGGTGCATGAGACCAATTTTCGCTTCCGCATCCACCGTCAATGCCGTCTGCGTCACAAGTCTTCCTGTACTGCTCGTCAAATTGTTGCGTGAGCGTTCGTTCATTGTATTGACATCGGCTAAATTGCCGTTAATTTCCGTAAGCGTAACAGCCGTTAGTCCCGCCAGCTTACGAATTTCATCGGCTACCACTGCAAAGCCTTTACCATTTTCACCTGCCCGTGCCGCCTCAATCGACGCATTCAATGCCAAAAGATTCGTCTGCTCAGTAATCGTCGCAATCGACTTTGCAAGTGTATTCGTCTTGTCGATGTTTTCCGTTAGCGCCTCGAACGAGCCGTTCAGATCGTCAAGCAATGACTGCACTTCTTGCATCCCACCTCGCAAATTTTGCATCAAATCTACAATTTCACTAGACTCCAAGCGCAAATTTGCTGTATCCTCATTCATCGTCCGTGTTTCCTTATGCATGTCGCTCACATCACTTTGCGTCCGCTCCGTATTGTCAGCAATTTTCGCAATTTGTACCGTTTCCTGCTCAACTGTTGCTGCAACACTATTCATAATGTCTAGCAACTCCTTCTGCGCTGTCAAATGGCGTGTAGCCGTCTCCCCAATCGCCGTCAAATCATCCGCCACTTGCTCCACATTTGCATTAAGTGCGCGATGCTTATCCGATTGCTCTTGCGCATGATTTGCCTGCTTAGCTGTAAATAAATTCACTTGCTCCTCCAGCTTTTTCGTCTGCTTGATTTGAATGAAAAGCCCTACTGCCATTAAAATGAGAACGAGTGCCAAACTGCCCTTACTATCTGCAATCTGATCCTGAAAAGGATAATTCACAATGAATACTCCCAAAACGGCAAGCGATAACGCAAACCCATACGTCATAATCCTCATCGACAAATGCACACTCGCAATCCCGGCAATGAAAAAAGCAATTCCCGCTGTCGCAATCGAAGGCTCTCCAACAACTCCATTTAAGAGCGCTGCAAAGGCTGTCACACCAAGAACAACCCAGGGAAACCATCGTTCCACAACTGTCACCTTTTTTGCTAGTCCATAAAATAACAGCGTGATGACAACCGGTATGGCCATGCTAACCGTTTTCAACATTCCTAGACCCGTTACGATATAAAAGAGTAGACCAACGAAACTCGAACCACCGAGCGTTATAAATAGAATAAAGTTCTTGTTCGCAAATTCCTTCTGCCGCATTGTCTCTACATGATTCATTTTTTCATCCCCCATGAAGATTTTTTCTATAGTGCTCAACAACTTATTCGAATTAACTGACAACCGAAGTTGTAAAAAAATCGCCCAAGGATCAGGACGATTCCATATCACTTCTTCATATGTTTCATTCTGCTTTAATCGTTTTATATCCATTCATAAACGTTCCGTAAACAGCCATTATTCTTGAACAGTCTGAATAAATCACTATGTAAAATGTATCATGAATGAATCACCATTCACATAGGAGGAACTAACTAATTATTCATTATACTTTTAACCGCCATAAACAATGTAAAAAACCCTAGTAGAGAAAGAAATCCTCTACCAAGGTCTGATTATTGTTTCGTATCGTAAAACGTACCATCACGTGCTACATTGCTGTAGGGATTGATGTAGTTTTTCATATGGTCTTTTTTTGATTGACTTTCGGAAATATCCACACGGATTTGTTTGGTGAACAAGGCTAGTTTTTTCTGAACATCTGCCTCCATTGCGACAAGCTCCTTGCCGAACGATTCTTCTTCAGAAGTAAACGGTGCAACAATTTGCGCTTGTAGCTTGTCCCGATCATCTAAAAATCCTTCAATGCTCAAAATCATAGCATCTCGCTGTTCTTCAGAAATCTCACCTGCCGCCAATGCCAACAATTTCTCCGTCACGTCACGCCAAGCGACCATCGCTGGCCGAATCATATCTCATCCACATTCGCATACTGCTTCTGCCGGTTAATCTGAATAACCTGCTTCCACGTATCGCGAAATTCCATAATGATAGAGGAAGCTTCGTCGAAAAGAGCACTATCATTTTTAATATTGCCGTCAATGAGACGACTGTTAGCAAATTCATAGAGAATGAGCATGTTTTTAGAAACCGGATAGGACATATCAAGCGTTAGCATCAGCTCAGAAACGATTGCCCGCGCCTTTTTAATAGACTTGTTCTTTCCTTCCATATTGCCATCATGCAGTTCCCTTTTTGCTTGTTCAATAAATTTCAAACAGCCATTATACAACATGAGTGTTAGCTCACCGGGCGTAGATGTATTAACTGAGTTATTCTGGTACGTTGCATATGGATTATTTGCAGCCATTTTATGTCTCCTTTTGTACTATACTTACTACTATTATACACCGCCGAGTGTACTTTGCAGTTGTGCAGACTGTGCGTTTGCACGATTGATCGCCATTTCCATCGCAGTGAATTGTTTCCAAAGTCGATCTTCAACCGTTTTCATGCGTTTTTCAAAACGTTCAATTTGTTCATTCATGCTCTTCATTGTATTGCCTAAAGTAAATGTATCGTTTCCTGCTCCAACACTACCAGCTAATTTAGCAATCGCTGACTGTCCTTCATCAACAGCCTTACGGAATGTCGTAGCAAGCCCAGTTTCTGCTTTTGTGAACAGTTCAGATACTTTGCTTGGATTTTCTGCAATCATTTCACGAAGTTTTGTCTCATCAATAATCAGTTTCCCATTATCCTTGTAATTCGTAGACGTTGTAATACCAAGATCGCTGAGACGTATTTTTTCTCCATCCGAACCTATGACATTATCATTCAACGCTTGGCGCATTTTCATTAACATACTTGAAATCGTCGGGTCGTTGCGAAGTGTTCCACTTAATGCTTTTTCTTCCCAAAGCTTAATTTCATTTTCCTTCATTTCTTTCTTTTGTTCAGCAGTAAGTGGCGGAAAATCACGATATTTAGGTTCGCGAATCTTCGCATTTAATTCTTCAATCATTTTATTATAATCATTGACAAATCCAATGACTGCATTAGCTACTGTATCAGTATCTGGAGTTGAACTGAAGGTTACAGCAGTACCAGGTACAGCCGGTGTTCCCGTAGCTTGTTTTAACGTAATTTCAAAACCATTGATTTCAAATGAATTGGTAGAACGCTCTGTTTGAAGGCCGTTAAATGTAAACATTGCATTTTGACCCGCTTTGCCTGTTCCGTCAAATTCTGTTCCTGCAAGTCCTGTCACATTAATTGTACCAGCTCCACTATTTTTAGCTGTAAATGCAAATTTACCACTAAACGAATCATAAAACGCATTGACATCTGTATTTTTACTTATTTTAGTCATCAATGAATCGATGGTATCCGTCGCCGGATTGATTGTTACTTTCTTATCCTCCATAACACCTTTTGCATTGGGTGCCTGAATGATAATTTCAGTTCCATTAATCCCTAGACTTGACAAAGTTTCATTTCCACTTTTACCTTTAGTTGCTTCACTGCCCGTACTTTGCCATGTAGCTTGCGCAGCTAACTGCTCAATTGAAATTGTTCCTGTAAAATCGGCTATTGAACTTGTACTTTTAATGCTTACTGCGTCCGGATTAGAAATCGTAATATTTTTCGCCATAAAAGACTTTTCAAGTAGTAATGTATCTCCAACTTTATTGCTTGCTGCTGTCAAATCACGGTTTACGCTACGATAAGCATCCAATTGCATTTCTAAATAGGATTTCTTTTGTGTTATTTTTTCGAGCGGTATCCGATTTGCTTTCATTAAATCCCTAATAATTGAGTCTGTATCAATCCCTGATGCTAATCCACCAATTCTCATAATCCTTCACACCTTCTACTTATATTTTTCGATCTACGAGTAAACCTACAAACTCACGCATTGCCGCATGGATGTCCATCAATTTTTTTGATGGAATTTCTCGAATGACTTCATCTGTTTTCGAATCGATAATCGTTACATAATATTCATTGAGTCCCTCATGAAACTTAAAACGAAGCTGTGTGTTCGCGCTTCCTAAAAACGTGTTCATGCTGTCCGTCATCTGTTTTGCTTTTTCCGCCGGGAATTGTTGTTCTTGATCAGCTTGCGGCTGTGTTTGCTCAGCAACTGGTTGTGTTTGCGCTACCATAACTTCCATGTCCGGAGCTGCTTTTTCAACTGAAACCCTTGCTTGCCGTGTCACCGTTCCACCATCCATACGACTTACCATTCCTCAAACCTCCCTGTTCTCGAGAACTTACTTATAATTTATATCGGCAACCATAAAAGGAAGTTGAGTAAATTGGGAATAAAAAGTATTGAAACGCTTATGAATTCCAATTTCCCCTCTGAATTAAACATCTTTATTTGCAAACAGAAGTTTGTCCAGCAGGTTTCTACATAATTACAATTGGGTACTTTAAATAATAACTACTATTCTCACTTTTCGGTTTATCTAAACAAACGAATAGATAAACCGAAATTCATATAGTAAGACTATTTTAGAGAGAAAGCGAGGGCGCGATATGTTCAAATCTATTAAGACGAAAATTATTATGACAGTTATGGTATTATTTCTAATCGGTGTCTCCGTTATGACGGCTATTAGTAGCACACAAGTAAAAAGAAGTACGGATAAAAGCGTCATTGACTCAAGCAGTGCACTCGTCAACGAGATGAGTTACGCGATCGAGAACTTTCTCGGTCAATACGAGAAAGGTATTACCCAACTCTCTACCTCAGCAACGGTCATTGAGTTTGCTAATATGAATAACGATGCGGGAAATGACACGCTCCAAGCACTAAATACAACGCTTAAAAACTTCCTTACGCCTTACACAGATGCATCGGGAGTCTATTTTGCACTACCAACTAAACAAACCATTATTATGCCTTACGCAGATCTCGGAACAGATTTTGATCCAACGACACGCAGTTGGTATACGTCAGCTGCTGCTACCCCTGACATTGTTCAGTGGACTAGTCCTTATATAGACCAAGCAACTGGGCAATTTGTTGTCAGTGCTTCAAAAGCTGTACAAGAAAATGGTAAAGTCATTGGTGTTGTCGGTCTAGACGTTCAGCTCGCTGCATTAACCGATAAAATCAGTGCGAGTGAGATTGGCTATGACGGCTACCCCTCATTATTCGATGTAGATGGGATAGCTATTGTTCATCCGGAATTTGAGGGAGAAAACCTCATAGACTATCCATTCATTGCCCAAATGTATGAGGGGGCTGAGCGAGGTACTATTCATTATGAATTTGAAGATGTAGCTAAAACGCTTATTTACTCAACCATTCCAAGTGTCGGATGGAAGGTTACGGCTATTTATGATGAAGAAAAGGTTGACGCAATGGCAAATAATTTACGGATTTCCATGATTACCGTTGCCCTAATCACATTACTCGTCATCTTTGTTGCACTCTATTTCCTCATCAGCCGGACTATTAAACCACTTGGACAAGTCAATTCACTCATGGACTCTGTCTCTCAAGGTGATTTAACCGTTCGAACCGACATTCAAACAAAGGATGAAATAGGTGAACTAGGTCGTAATTTCAACACAATGATTGATAATATGAACGCGATTATTACCGTCGTCAATAACTCAGCTTCCAATGTTCGGGCAAGTTCGGAAAGCTTGAGTGCTGTCGCCGAAGAAACGAGTGCATCCGGCGAAGAAGTGGCACATGCAGTTAATGAAATTGCACATGGTGCATCAAAATCTGCCGAAGACGCAGAAATCGTTACTGAGCGTGCAGATTTACTCGGTCAGCAAATTAACGAAATCACTGCAAAAGCAGGCGTTATGTCCGATATTGCAACGAAAGCCGGAGATATGAATGCTAATGGTCAAGGCCAAATGCAACAGCTGAAGCAATCATTCGGTGATTGGGAGACTAATTTACAGTCCATGTCCCAAGTCATTGGTACCCTTGAAACGAAAGTAAAAGCAATTGGTGGGGTTATGGAAACAATTACCGAAATTTCCTCACAAACGAATTTACTAGCTTTAAACGCCAGTATTGAAGCTGCACGCGCAGGTGAACATGGTAAAGGATTCGCCGTTGTTGCTGATGAAGTTCGCAAGCTTGCGGAGCAATCTGCACGATCAACGGAAGAAGTTAAAGTGACTGTTCAAGAATTGCAGGCAGAGTCTCAGCTCGTCACTCAGCAAATGAACGACACACGCGAAAACTTCCAGTGCCAAGGAACTGTCGTCAACGACACTGAAATTACGTTCGGAGAAATTTCTACATTGATGGCTGACATGCAGGATTCCATCGATGCTGTCTATGAAGAAATCCAAAAAGTGGCAACTCACAAAGATGATGTCGCCGAAACCATTCAAACAATGGCGGCAACCTCAGAGGAAACAGCAGCTGCCTGTGAAGAAGTGAGCGCGTCAACAGACGAACAACTGCGTGCCATTCAGTCTGTGACTGATGCAGCAGAAACGTTGACAGAGTTGAGTGAGGAATTGAGTTTGGCGGTTAATCGGTTTAAGGTTTAAATGTAAGCATCAAATAGCTTACAGTGATGATCCTTTTCGGGAGTAGGGGGAGTTGTTGATTAGAAGAATCACGATGTAAAAGGTACCTATTCCGCCAATAAAAATAAGACCAGCACGAGGCAGCTCCTAGTCAGAGCCACCCTTATCATGAGTATATCCATTGGAAGTAGATATTATGTTAATTTAAAGAATCGAGCTGGCATTTTATAAATCGGGAACAGTTCCTGATCACCATTAGGTGAGAAGACAGTGCATGTTTGCAGTTGAACCTTAGCATATAAATCATGAATCCACTGTTGGAAATTATCGGGACTCTCATTACCAAATACAGTTTCATTGTAATGCCGAACAATTCCTGCACAAAAATCTGCCAATTGAATTCCATCTTCTACTTTTGAACTTACAAAAAAAGCAGACTCGACAATCGAGTTACAGTTATTTCCCTCAGAAGAACGAAATAAATAGTTCTTCATTTTATTAGATATTATTTGGTCATTACCTTCATCCTGTGAATCAAAACATAGGATTGCTTTAGTTGAATATGTACTTGCATATCCATTTATTCGTTGCAGCAAAAAACGATAATGATTGGGTAGGTTTTCTTTATCAACGGAAAGTACTTGTTCCGGTTTTTCCATAACAATCGCAAAAATTCTTAAATTTAATATTCCATTTAAAACCTTTTCCACACAAAAAATACTCTAAATAATGTGCTATGATTTGGGGTATTTTTGTGTGTACTATGGAAGTCGCTTTTACTCTCTTAATATTACAGATGAACTCCGTCCGTAATACTCATTTAATAGCCTGCTTATTTCGCAAAAGTTCAACATAAGATTCATAACTCATTGGACAATCAATTAGATCAAGCAATTCCTCCTTCGTTACCGCTAATTGTTTTGACATTTGCCCTAATAAGTGATCGTCATACTCTTTCAACCCATGACTCAATCGTGTTCGAATCGATGTCTTCTTCCCATCTACATAAAGAGTGTACATAAAGTGATGGGTCTCTTTTAACGAAAAGCCCTTCTTTTCCAATGAACTTCTAATCAGCTTTACTTTTCGAGTACTCATACAGACGGGACCACCTTTTCAATGTAACGGGGGATACATTTTTTTAGTTCAATCGCATCTTTAGTTAGATCACTATCATCTGATAGGACATATTCCTCCCAAAGAAAACTCAGTTCCAAATAGCAAGCTTCAATCACTTCTCGAAGAGTTAGTTCACTTATATATAATCCTAGTGGCACATGGGTAATTGTCCAATAGCCCTCAATATAATCCAACTCAACATTAAAAGAATCTACCATTTCATAAGTTTTTTGAACGTATTGGAAGTTTGAGATAAACCATTTTCCCGGATCAGCGACAATGACTTCATCAATTGTAGTCAATTCTTGAATATCATTTGTATTCGTTAATACAGCTTCTCCTTTTAAAAGTACTTCTTTTCCAATCATTTGAAATACTTCACTCTCAATATCCTGTGTAAAACAACGAATAACCCGAGAACCATTAAAAACTCCTATATAGGATTCACCATGTATTTTAATTTCAACTATTTTCCCTATTAATTCTCGTGCTTCTTCTAGCGGTTTGCCAAGAAGCCTTTCCACTACCTTGATTTCTTTAGTTGAAATACGATTTGTGAAAGTCGTTTGATTACCTTTTATAATGAGCCCATACTCATCTTGCTTCGGAAGCATCTCTTTTATTGATTTCAGAATACGTTGCAAAACTTGTGGATTGTCGATAAGTTTACGTATCTCTTTTGGTTTATCATCACCCAAGAGGTCGATAATAGAATGAAAAGTCCCAAATGCCTTCTGTTGTAGAGTCTTTGGCGTGGTAGTGGGTAAATCCAGGTTCATAACAAAACTACCTGTGGAAGTATCTACAAGTTCCAAAGTAAATTCTTCTTTCACTTTTTTGGGAACTGGCCCTCTCTCCCTCATTAGAGCACCTTCTGATAGTTGCTGCTCCCCCAATATGAAGATAGCTTGCTGTGCGCCCCTCAATACCTTTTCCAGTACAGACACCGGAATTCGTCCAGCATCGACACTATTCCCATCAACCTTTATAATCAGCTGATTTTCAATAGACATCTTCCATCCTCCAACCTGTATACTTTTCTTTAGTCTATTCACCATTTATGTTATTGCAATCATACCGTCAACTTGTGAAGGTTTCAAATTTCAATGGTATATCGGTAGTCCTGAATGATTACTTCGTGAGCGCTATCGGTTTGAACCCCTTTACGTTATGGTGTCCTTTACGCCTTATTTGGATTCTCTTAGGGTTGCGGGAAACTTGACCACATACCCAATGCTAGGAGAAGTGCTTTAACAACCAAGTGATTTAGAATAATTTTCACCTTTTTAACATGGCATGTAAGCATATACATTCCCCCTTTTAGGATTCGAGCATTGAAAATACCTTTTGATAGTATTGCAATGAGGAATTCACTCCCTATAGCAACCACCACTGGCCATTCTCCCGCATCCCTAAAAGAACCTTTACTATTCTTTGTTTTTAACCCCGGTAATTCGTCCACACTTCAAGAATGCGGACAAATCCGGGGCTATTACATCCATTGAAAATACTTGCACTTTATTTCCAATGCTTTTCCGTATAGCAATGCTCGCAACCATCGTACTCTTTTGGGTAAAGAACCGTATAATCCGTGTCAGTATTTAATCGATGACTTGGAGCAATCAGATGAATATTACACGCTGTTTCTACATGTGCTGATCTGTGCACTTCTTTATTTGGCCCTGTATTGACAATGTATATAGACACACTTTTCCACCACCTTTCAAGTTATACTTTTGAAGAACAACAGAAGAACTAATGTTCTTATTTATAGAATACTATATTACCTAAAAAGTATCAATCAATTCAATCAACCTTTTCTAATAATCTTAAAAATGTATAAACTATAATGTAAGCCTATTCAATTATCTAACTACTTCCCTTAGTGCACCAACAACATCCCCCACATCTCCATCCGTCATCCCCGGATAAATCGGTAAAGTCAATGCCTGTTCATACCATTGCTCAGCAACCGGACAAAGTCCTTTTTCATAGCCTAACTCTCTATAATAAGGTTGCCAATACACAGGTATATAATGAACATGGACACCAATATTCTGTTCACGCATTTCAGTAAAAATTTCCTTGCGAGACTTGTTAAATACTTGGCTATCCAATTGAATCATATACAAATGCCAACCTGATTTCGTTTCTTCCAATTGTTTTGGTAAAATAATACCTGGAATCGCTGCCAACTTCTCATTATACAAAGCCACAATTTCGCGACGTCGTTCAATAAACCCATCAATTTTATGCATCTGAGATACGCCTAATGCTGCCTGGATATCACACATGCGATAATTATTCCCTAAATCAGTCATTTCGTAATACCAATCCCCTTGCTCAATAGCATAAGGTGTCTTACTAATCCCATGACTACGGAACAATTTTAACTTTTCATAAAACACTTCCGAATTAGTAGTAATAATTCCGCCTTCACCTGTTGTTATCGGTTTGACTGGATGAAAACTAAACATCGTCATATCAGCCTGAGATCCGATTTTACGCCCTTTATAAGTGGCCCCAAGTGAATGTGCTCCATCTTCAATGACAATTAAATTATGACGACTAGCAATCTCCATAATGGCATCCAAATCAACCGGCTGCCCTGTAAAATCCACTGGCATGATAGCTTTCGTCTTAGACGTTATTTTCTTTTCAATTTCAAGCGGATCAATATTATACGTCTGCTCATCAATATCCGCAAAAACTGGGGTGCCACCGCAATACAGCACCGCATTCGATGTCGCTACAAACGTAATCGGTGTTGTAATCACTTCATCCCCGTCGCCAATCCCTGCCGCATAGCAAGCCCCGTGCAACGCTGTAGTTCCATTTGAAAAGGCGACGGCATACTTTGCCCCGACATAGTCTGCAACCTCTTGTTCAAACTCTTCCACTTTCGGTCCTTGTGTTAAAAAAGGCGACCGTAATGTTTCCACGACCGCCGCAATGTCTTCTTCGTCTATTGTTTGTCTACCATAGGATAAGAATGTATCTCTTTTTTTCATAGCAACTGCTCCCAACTCATTGGAGCTCCCTTAGCTACATCAACTTTTATTGTTTTACCAAGAACCAACTCTAAATACTTTGGTGCAAGTCCATGTCCGGGGCGAATAACACGTACATTGTCCTTCGTTAACACGTCTCCCGCTCTCAAATCTGCTCCTATATAAAGCGAACGTCGATGCTCCAATGATGGTTTTTCTGCATTTGTCGGACCGTAAGTCACAGTCCCTAAGCTATCCCAAGCTCGTTCTGTTTCTTCCACCAATAGTTTTAACTCATGTGGTTCCATTGAAAATGCCGCATCTACGCCGCCCTCTGCACGTGATATAGTAAAATGTTTCTCAATAACCGTTGCGCCTAGCGTCACTGCTGCAATCGATGTCCCAACACCCATTGTATGGTCAGATAACCCAACTTCTAGGTCAAACAATTCTCGCATATGTGGAATCGTTGCGATATTCGAGTTTTCAGGTGTTGCGGGATACGTACTTGTACATTTCAACAAAACAAGCTGGTCATTCCCTTGTGAACGAACGGCTTGTACAGCTTCATCTAGTTCAGCAATAGATGCCATTCCTGTCGAAATAATAATAGGTTTCCCTGTTGCAGCTACTTTTTTTATTAACGGAATATCCACATTTTCAAATGATGCAATTTTATAAGCAGGCACATCCAGCGTTTCCAAAAAATCAACTGCCGTTTCATCAAACGGTGAACTGAAACCGAGCATGCCATGCTCCTTACAACGATTAAAAATAGCTTCATGCCATTCCCAAGGTGTGTACGCATCTTTATACAAATTGTACAGCGACTGCCCTTTCCACAAATTCGCGTCACTTTCTATAAAAAATTCACCGATATGTATATCAAGCGTCATCGTATCTGGCGTATACGTTTGCAATTTCACTGCATCCGCGCCAGCCTCGGCCGCCAAGTCAACTATTTTTAAAGCACGCTCGAGTGAGTGATTATGATTGCCAGACATCTCTGCGATAATAAATGGCCTTTCACTTCGTCCAATTTCTCGAGTTCCAATTTTCATTCCTATATCAACTCCATTATTTTTTCAATCCAGAGATTGGGACCTTCTGGACTTCCCGTCAATTTCAACCCGTTTACACTCATCTCTTGCAACTCTTTCTGTCGATTTGACAGAGTCTTTAACAATTGTAGATAGGTTTTAACTGTCACCTCTTCATGCCAGCCGATGTTCCAAACAGCCCACAAAGAAGCAGCCGTTTCCGTTGCAACAATCTGATTCTCCGCAACGATCGTACTCGATGAAGGTAATCCGACATAACAACGTTCCCATGTCGCACTCCCGCCAGCTCCAATTGCGAAATCTGCTTGTGCCATTAATGACGCCATGTAATCGATTTGGCAATGAAAATGAAAATCTTCATGTAAACAAATCTTTTCAATTTCTATCCGGTTCGGATTGCCACCACCGACAACAACATCAATATGTGCAAACGTCACATTTACCTTTTGCAAAGCACGCAATACTTTCAACGTCTCATTCGTCGGATCCGTGCCTCCCATAAAAATAAGCAACCTCTCCACAGTTCCATCCCGTTCACGCATTTGTTGACGTTCACGCACAAACTCCTCACGCATGATTAAATACGTTGAACCTAACAACTTCACACAATGTCTTGACACTAGCGCATCATATCGAACTTCAAAATCAGGCACGGTATTTTGATCCAACAATAAATCACAATCATGCTGACGATCCGCCAAATCATCAATTACGACAATCTTATTCACAAACGGACGAATCGACTGCTCCCATTGCTCATCAATCCCGTAATGGTCAATGATACACAAATCTGCCGACTGAAAATCATGAACCACTTCAAAGTCTCTTAATTGAGCGAGCCCAATCAAATTCCCCGGCAACTCTTCCATCATAAATACCACTCTACAACCACGTGCACGCAATGCATCAGCAATCGTCAAACAACGCATGACATGTCCACTGCCAATTTCGATAGAAGCATCTGTCCTAATTAGCACCTTCATGTCAAATCACCGGCTTCTGTTCGATATGCGCATTCAACTTTGCTACTTCCGGATGCTCGACTAAGTATTGAATAACATCCGAACTTGATACAAGTGGATTATTAAAATGACTTGCAACCGCCTGACAAAGCGCATAATCTTCCACTGTATCAAGCGTAACTCGAAGTTCAGGATAAAGCCGATTCACTGGAACACTGTAGCTCACACGTTGAAACTGTTCATGGTACTCATACGCATAATACGTCACATGCTCACGATGCCTTTCCTCCTGCCCATTTTCATGAATAAAAAGCAGTGCCTCATAAGAAATAAGCTCCACCGCAAGCCCTCGCGGCATATCCCCTACTACATCGACGATATCGACACGCTCCATGATTGCAACAATGTCATTCGCCATTTCATAATCGACAAACGGGCAATCTGAGGTCACTCGCATCACATACTCAGGCTCATATTGTTTTGCACACTGCACATAGCGATCCAGCACATCATCTTCCGAACCGCGGAAACAAGCTACCCCATTTTCTGTACACCACTTTTCCACAGCATCATCCTGCGGTAAAAGTGATGTCGCTACGATAACTTCACCAACACCTTGAATCTTCCTGCAGCGAGATGTGACATATGTTAGTACATCAGCATCGCCCAATGGCTTCAATATTTTACCCGGCAGGCGGGATGACCCCATGCGTGCTTGAATGATGACGATTGTTTTCATAGAATCACTTCCGCCACATATTTTTTATATTTCTGTCCTACTTCTTCCCATCGTTCTTTCGTCATTTCAAATAAATAGACATCGTGCCACTGCCCATTTTTCAAAATATGATGTTCCATTTTCCCAACTACCTGTGCACCTTGCTTCAGATGTAGCTTCAGAACACCTTCATTACTATCCATCACTTCACCCATAAGTTTCTCAAGCCCTAATTCAATAAATGCATAATTGTACATATACGGTCCTAAAAAACCAGCCAACATCGCATATTTCATATTCCCAATATAAAAATTCCAAAATCCTCGTTTGTTTTTCCAATCGATTGCTGTAATGGAAATGAAGCCGATTAGCTCTTCACGATAAGAAATCACCCAGTAGTATCCATTTTTATCTTTCCGAATACCATCCAGCCATTTCCACTGATTACCCATACTGTACGGAATATCCGTATACATATAGCGCGTGACAACTCCACTTGTCCGCCAATCTAAAATCAACTGCAGATGTTCTTCCTTAATCTGCATCCATTTCATCACAAAATCACAACTTCCCTCGTAAACGATTTTAAGAAACTTTGTCCGTCCCAAACACCATCAAAATCCAATGCCTGTCCAACTGGCACAATGCGATCGATGCCACGTGTTGGGACCTGTTCTACAAATGCAACCAATTCCTCTTTTGAGAAACCAAAGTAACTAACTGTCTGGTCTTTATCCACAATCATCGTGCTTACTTCCGCTAATTCAGTTGCCTTACATTCAAAAAACAAACCACCGCCACAATGTCGTTCACGAACATTGGCCGGTACACGTTCAAATGACACTCTGGAAAATGTCGTCCCATGCTTGAATTCCTTCGTTTCCACTTCCGCGGCTAACGCTAAACCCGTTGCAAATTTCTGTACTTGGATTGCAGACATGAGTTCTGCTTCTTTCTCACGAATAACTTGATCAAACAAAGACCAAAATTCTATTTGTACAGCCTCAATGACTTCATTAGAACCCGTCCAAACAATTAATCTTGGTGATGAACAAGCCATTTGATCAAACCAAAACGAATCATTATAAAATCGTTGCAGTAGTTGCTCTTTCTCTTCGGATTTCGCGTGTAGCACCGCTTCAGCATTCAACACGGCTAACGAAAACCGATCAGGAAATACAAGTTCATTTGCAATCGGTGCGAGTGGGATACGTCGAATGGTCTTTACCGTGTCATCCCCTCCCCATACAACACGTGTGTGGCTCTCACTGCTTAAAAAAGCCGTCATTTGCTCATCATGGTCATATGTCAACACAATTGTTCGTTCAGCAATCATCGTATGTTCTGCTTCTTGTAACACATCGATGATCACGGAAAGCAACGCATTCGTCTGCAATTGTTCCTTTCCCGATACACGGATAATATTCCGATTCCCCGCTAGCAACGACAACATCCAAGAATAAATGAAAATCGTATCAACATTCGATGGTGCCAAATGAAACACAGTTCCGCGTGATTTTACAAACCGATTTTTCGTTTCCTCGAGCCAAGCTTCTTTCATTTCGTGAATATGTGCTTTTCGTAGCCAATACCCAAGTGCCACAACTTCGGGATAGGCTCGCATCCGGATCAATCGCATCGAAAGTGCTTGAACAAATGACAATACTTGAGGATGAAAGGGCATTAGCGTCTCTTTTTTTTGCAAATCAACAACAACATCGCGCCACTCCAGTAATTTCGGCCAAAATAAACGCATTAGCCATTCTCTCCCTTCCGGTCAAATGTAAACGTATCGCTACACCCGCGTAATTCTGCTTTGGGAATCCGTCCTGCCACAGTAAAATATTTTCCTTTCCAACCACAAGAACAATCATCTTCCCCTAAAATTGTTCCTAAATCCTCAGTCAACAAACAATGCCCAGGATAACTTTTTGGTAACACACTTATCACCTGAATCAATCCTTGTTCTCCATTCGGAAGTGGTTCAAACGTAATCGCATCACGAATCACTACATCGGCATAATTGGGCGTATGCAAATGTCCCTGCTCACACTCCACAAAAATCGAGCCGACCTGCTCCACCATTCCATAATAATTATGGACATGCTGAATTCCAAAACGTTCTTTTAACTCTCTTTTAAATATATCGGCATCCACTGCTTCATCTTGAAGCTTCTTCCAACCACCGCCATGAATTAAAATACTCTCTCCCATATCAAGATGAATATTTTGCTTCTTAGCTTCTTGATAAAAATATTTCCATACCATGAAAGTAAAGCCGAACAGCAAAATCCTAGACCCGCGATGCTCGTCCAAATAACGACGTAATCCATCCCAATCGACCGTCATATCCTCATTCAGCGCATAAAAATGTTTTCGTCCAAAATTAGAAAAACCCAAAATCCCGGCTCCACGCGCGCTGAAAGATGTTCGATCTTTCAATACCGATTTTGTATCTAAAATGATCATCGGCAGCCGTTTTTCACCCAATACTGGCTTCATCACTTCTACAAGGGCACGTGTTTGACTCGCTGCAGTTTCTTTATCCAAATAAATCTTCGACACCTGCTGTCCAGTCGTACCACTTGAAGTCAGTACTTTCACAACTGCTTCACGCGGAATGGATAAAAGATCCATCATTTTAAACAATTGAACCGGGATAAATGGCAACTCATTCAACGCTTGTGCCTGAACAAATCCCCCACTCTTTTCAATCATTGCTTGATACTCCAAACTATGTTCAAGATGACGACTTGTCAATTCATTCAGTTGTTGGACAAGAAATTTTTCTTTTTCCTGTTTCGCTAAATCATATGGATACATCATACTAAATCATCCTTTATCGCCCGATAATTTGTTTTTCCATTGGTCATCCGTGGAATCGCTGCAACAACAATACGAAAGGCAGATTTATGCAGCCGATAGTCAGATTCCAAATATGCTTTCACAACCGCTACCGACTCTTCTGATTCCACCACAATCACCATTCGGTCATCACTTCCTGCACATGCGACAGCAGCCTGAAGTTCCTGTTCTAGCTTTTTCTCCACTTCATCTAAATTGACACGTAACCCAAATAATTTAACAAACCTCTTCAATCGACCTATGATGGTATAAAATCCATCGTCATCAACCGTTGCTAAATCCCCTGTATGCAAAACACCTTGCATGTCATCGCCTTTTGCTAAATCCTTTCCTGATTCCGCGTAGCCCATCATGACGTTCGGTCCTTCGTAAATCAGTTCGCTTGTATCACAATCAAGACTAAATGAGCCACCAGGGACAGCAATTCCAATCGAACCGGTCTTTTCCGACAGGCGATTGGGAGGTATATACGACATGCGCGGCGACGCTTCCGTCTGCCCATACATAATATAAAACTGTTTTCCATTTTCCTCTGCATACGTGCCGAATAGCCTCACTAATCGCTCATCCAGCCGACCACCTGCCTGCGTAAACATTTGTAAATGTGGCAAATCCATTTTCAAAAAACCAATTCGTTGCAACATTTGATAGGTGAAAGGTACACCTACAAACGAAGTTGCCCGTTGTTCGTTTAAGAACGACCAAAATGACTTTGCCATGACACTTTCATCCGTCAATAAAATCGTTGCACCGGCTGCCAAATGACTATTAATAATAGATAGACCATACGAATATGATAACGGTAAATTCGCTACACCTCGTTGTTGTTCATCGAGGTGCAAATAAGTGACAATCGATTCTGCATTCGACTGGAGATTCGCATACGATAATCGAACAAACTTCTGACTGCCTGTCGTTCCAGATGTGCTCAGTAAAACTGCCAGGTTAGGGTGAATAGTGACGTCTACCACACTACATCTGTTCCAAATAGACGACTCTACTTGCTCATAGCCTGCTAGCATTCGTGACCCAACGATCCACTTCGGTTGATATCGTTGAATGATTCCCACAAGCAAATCATCAGCCAAATCCGAGCTCACCAACATGATCGCATGTCCCGTACGAAGTGCTGCTAAATAAGCGACTAATACTTCATACGTATGTTCACAAAGAAGCACTACAAGCTCTTTTTGTTTTGTCTTCCATCCCTTGGATAACTCTTCTATATCACTATTCAATTCTTCATATGTGTACGTTCGTCCTGGTGTCACAACAGCTGGTCGATTGCCTAAATCCCACTTCTCATAAAACATGATTCCCACACCTTTCGTATCTCTTACTATAACAAAAAAGACATGGTTAAATCACCATGCCTCCATCGACGCCAATCACTTGCCCCGTTACATAAGAAGAGCGACCGGACAGCAAGAAAAGAACCACATCTGCCACCTCATCTACTCGACCAAAGCGATTCATCTTAATCGCTTCGAGTAACTGCTTCTTTTTCTCACCTTCGTAATGGGCTGTCAAATCCGTCTCGATAAACCCTGGAGCAACGGCATTCACACGAATACCTGCACTCGCCCACTCCTTAGCAGCAGACAGAGTCGCACCAATGATTGCAGCCTTACTTGCGGAATAGGCCACACTTCCTTCACTTCCATGAATGCCTATGATTGAGCTAAAATTCACAATTGATCCAACACGCTCTTTCATCATTAACCGGGACGCCAATTGCATATGTTGAAGCACCCCCATGACATTGACATCCATCATCTGTTGAACGTCAGTTGTCTTTGTCATCATGAGCAATCCTTCTGTCATAATACCTGCATTATTCACAAGCCCATCTAAACGCCCAAAAGTCTTTTTGATTTGAAGAAAAGCTTGTTTTGTCGCCTCATCATCACGCACATCATAAATGACTCGAAAAGGCTCTAGGCCACCCTGAGCTAGAATCTGTTCTGATGTTTCAACAAGATTTTCCTCAGAACGTCCATGAATGACAACTTGCGCACCTGCTTTAGCTAAACAACTAGCAGTAGCCTGTCCAATTCCGCGCGATGCTCCCGTTACCAATACAACCTGCCCATCCAATCGCATCATAAATTCTCCTTAGTCAAATGAAATTTCATACTTTGCTAAAATCTCTTTTGCCTTTGCAAATGAGCTCATATCCAGCACATCATCTGTATCTAGCATAATATCAAATTGATCATCAATCTCTGTTACAAGCGCCATATGCGCGATTGAATCCCATTCAGCGATTGAATTGTATGCTAATTCATCCACTACAAGAGATTCGTCGATTTCTAATGCTTCTGCGAATATAAATTTTAACTTGTCAGTGTTCATTTTCCCGTCCCCTAACTATTTTATTAACATCAATTAATCAAAATTTCTTTCAAATCATTGTATCTGAACAAGATTTTTTTACCTATCGAGTAGCATGAGAAGTCGTGGTTTATGTTTATTATTCGACTATCATGATTCCTTCAAGTAATTATTTCTTTTTATTAAACTATTTGATAACAATCTCTGCGTAATAAGCAATTCTCCCGCTAGGTCATTAGTAATCATTTTTAAATTAGTATGACCATCCAAGTAGCTCGGATTAAGGTCGCAAGCTTCTTTTATTAACCTCTCTGCTTCCCCTTTATCCGTAGATAGCAGTAGCACGCCTAAATTATTTAAAACTACAAAATTGTTCGGTTGCAATCGAAGGACTTCTTTCCAATCCTTTAACGCCTCCCCTATTTCGTTCCTTTCGTACTTAAAAATACCTTGATAAAAGTAATATTCAACTCTAGACTGCCTATCTAAGGTGTTTGACAAAACATCAATTCTATTGAAATAATTTTCCGCTTTTGCTCGATTTCCCTTGAATAATTCAAAAATCCCCAATGCTAAACTTGCTTCATCTTTTAAAACTCCTGAGCTAATGAGTACTTTATCAATTTTCTCAGCGGCATATTGAGTTAAAGTGGACAATGTTTTTAAATGAAGGTCTTTCTTTCGAGAACTAACACTTTGGTTATGCACACGATATTGTAAAAGAACCTCTTTTAGAGGATATATCTTCCACCCAGCTAACAGATAATCTAAACTAATCTGATAGTCATCAATCAATTCCAAAAAGTTTTCTTTAGCAAATAAATCCTGTCTATTTCGAATAGACATTGTAGCTCCAAGACAATAATTTCTCTTTAACTGATAAAGAAAAGCATTACCAATGTTTAAACTACTTGGCAAACTATAATATTCTCCTGTTGGAAGATCAGCCTCATTAATAATCTCTGCCTCACTAACAACAATGCCAACATCCTCATATTCGCGAAAAATATTTACGACTTCGCTAGTACGATTCTTAAATGAAATATCATCGGCAGCAGTGAAGATAATAATCTCTCCAGTAGCAAATTGGAGTGCTTTTTTTAATGCTTTTGCCGGCCCCAAGTTCTCTTCATTTACAAGTAGTTTGATAAAATCATATTTCTCTGTGTAATATTGCGCTATTCGAATACTACCATCTTCACTACCATCATCAACTAAAATTAGCTCGGCCTCGGTGGAATCCGTTGTATTATCCAAAACACCCTTTATCGCCTTTTCTAAATCTCTTTTGTTATTATAAAAGGGCATTACAAATGATACTTCTGGTTTCAGAATTAAAGAACTAATAATAATTCTCCCCTAACTTCAATCCATTATCCTCTAACCATTCAAATATCTCATCGACAAATGTACTCAATACTAAAATAAAGATTTCACTAGATTTATAGTTCAGTATCTCATTAGGATGCTTAACTAGCTTACCCATAAATTCTGTATTTACTTTTTGGAGATTGGAGTCAAGGAAAAACTCTATCTCATTGTTAACTAAATGAATGTTATTTTTACAGTATTCACCTGTGCCCCATACAAATACTTTTTTGTTTCCAATGTCTAGGTGACTAAAGTTTAGGGGTAACAACACTCGTTTGGTGAAAATTAACCATCTCTCTAATTTCCGCTTATGCAATTCACTTTCAAAGAAATTGGATTGTGTATATTTTTCAATCATTCGTTCAACACTAGAAATCATAATCTCTGGAATGAAACCTGCATTGTTATCATGTAAGCGATGTATAGCAACATCATTTTCTAAATATAAGAATTTGCTTTCCTTCGAAAATCTCAAGTAAAGATCCATATCCTCACATCTTAAATTTTCATCATACAGTCCATACTTATCAAAACATTCCTTTTTAAATAAAACTGTCCAAGAGGACATATGTGGTAAAATATCATATAAATGGTCATGAATATTTCCAGAAATATATGTAGCTTTCCCAGAAAATTTAACACATTTTGTTAAATCCTTTTCAATCAAACGCTCATTTTCGGCATAGACATAATAGCCATCCGCATAGGCAATATCAAAATCCGGCTCATTTTCTAAACCATTCACTAATAATTCGATTGCATTTTCGAATAGAAAATCATCTGACGCAAATGTTTTAATATATTTTCCTTTTGCTTTTTTAATGCCTATATTAAAGTTTTTACTAATTCCCTCATTCTCTTTGTTAATATACTCAAATGCGGTGAACCGTTCTTTTAACTTAGATTTGAAACCTAAAATTTTTTCATGGGTACTATCCTTTGACCCATCATTAAACAAAATCAGTTCAATATTTTTGTATGTTTGATTCATTATACTTTCTAAACATTCTTCAATATATTTCTCATGATTATAAGCAGAAATTATTAGACTTACTAGTGGTTGTTCGTTCATTTTTTCTCCTCTTTTTTTCTCCATTTAGTCACAATTGATTGGTATTTTAATAGAGAATCAGGATGATAATCTTCTAATAAGAAATGTTCATATACCTCTTGATTTATAATACACTCACCTGTTTTTTTAAAGCCAAAACGTATATTAATAGATTTCATCTTATCATTGTCTAATTTTGTTCGTGTTATTAAATGACGGAGCTTCAAATTCTCAAATGCATATTTAAGTATTAATAATTCTGCTTCTAACACATAAGGCTTCCTCATAGATTTTTTCTCATCAACGATTAATCGGCCTTTTTCAGCATCTTGATCAGTTATATCATATAAAGCCGTAGTACCAATCATTTCTTTTGTTTCTTTACATTCAATAATCCAATAAAAATCATTATCTCGGGAGAAATATCCCTTTTCCCATTCCACTTGTGTTTCAATAGTAGAAACGAATCCTTGATTTAAGAAGTACTGCCCTCTGGCTGTATTTCTTAGTTCAATTACCTTTTCTCTATCTGATGGGCTGTAGGGTTTTAAATTCACAACTTCTCCTTCTAAAACAACTTGATGCATTCCTCCCCCACCTTCTCTATAATTCAGATTAATACTTACTGAAAGTTAGTTCAAGCTTTATAACGATTTACAATCGCTATAACACTTTCAATTTCCTCATACGTATGCACAGGAGAAATTGGAAGACTTACAATGTTTTCATGAATACTTTCCGTTATCTCAAAATGTAAATCATTCAGCTCCCTGTAGGCCTGTTGCCTATGTGGAGGTATCGGGTAGTGAATTAATGTTTCAACACCATTTTCCTTCATATACTCTATAAAAGCAGAGCGATTTTTCACAAGTATAGGAAATACATGCCACACGTTTTCCTTTCTTTCACTTGGGATTGGTAACGAAATAAGCGGATTGTTAATTCCTTTTATATAGCTAGCTGCAATCTCTCGTCTAATCTCATTGTCTTTATCTAAATCCTTTAGCTTAAGTGATAAAAAACCAGCTTGCAATTCATCCAATCGATGATTATAGCCCTGATATACGTTTTCATATTTCACAAACGAACCGTAATTTCTTAAAGCATAAAGTTTTTTGGCAATACTCAAATCATTTGTCGTGATCGCTCCTGCATCTCCCAAAGCACCTAAGTTTTTTCCGGGATAAAAACTAAATGCAGCAGCGTCTCCAAAATTCCCCGCTTTAACTTCATCTAATTCGGCACCATGAGACTGTGCTGCATCTTCAAATAACTTCAAATTGTTTTTTTGACAGAACTCTTTAATTTCCTTAACCTCGGTCACAATCCGACCGTATAAGTGGACAATAATTACAGCTTTTGTTTTTTCTGTAACAGACTCTTCAATGTTGGCTAACGTAATATTAAATGATTGGAAATTTGGTTCTACTAATACAGGAGTAGCACCTACTTGTGTGATTGCTAAAATCGTTGCAATATAAGTATTTGCTGGAACAATTACTTCGTCCCCTTCTCCAATATCATAGGATTGCAACATTAGTTTCAAAGCATCAAGTCCATTACTTACTCCAATACCATATTTTGTTCCACAGTACTTTGAAAACTCTTGTTCAAATTTCTCCAACATATCACCGTTTATATACCAACCGCTATTTAAAAAACTCTTCATTATTTCCAAGTATTCAGTTTCATAACGTATATTTATTTTTTTTAAATCTAAAAATTTTATCATGAGATTTCCCCTTTTTGAAATTCTAAAAATTGAGCATAATCTCTAATATAATCTTCTTCATCGAAAAATTGATCGGCTAGCACTAAAAATACACAATCATTACTGAAGTCAAACATTTCACGCCAAACTAAACTATCACACAAGACAGCCTGATTTGGGTTCGTTAAATGGTATTCTTTCTTACTGATCCCATCATCCAATAAAACTTTACAAGACCCATGTACACATATAAAAAGTTGTTTTAATTTTTTATGGGCATGAAATCCTCTAGCTTTATCAGCAGTTAAATTATATAAGTAATATACACGTCTCACTTCGAATGGTATTTCCTTTAAGTTTTCTATTGTAATTAGACTGCCTCTTTCATCACTAATATCTTTTAATTTTATTAAATGATTAGTCATTTTATCCCTCACTACAATATTTTTTGTAAATACCAATCAATTGTGTGTTCTAATGCTTTTTCAAATGTCATTCGGGGCTTCCAGCCTACTTCCCGCTGAACTTTTGAAGAGTCGATTGCATAACGATAATCATGGCCAGCACGATCAGCTACAAATTGAATTTGATTTCGATAGGAAACTTCCTTAGGTACTTTTCTATCTAAAACATCACATATAGCATGAACAATTTGTAGGTTCGTTTTCTCATTATTATCGCCAATTAAGTATGTTTCGCCAACTTCCCCATTTTGCAGTATTGCGCTTATTGCTGCGCAATGGTCTGATACATGTAGCCAATCACGAACATTACTACCATCCCCATAAATTGGGATTACTAAATCATTTAATGCATTAAAAATAATTTTCGGAATTAATTTTTCTTTATTTTGAAAAGGACCAAAATTATTGGAGCAATTTGTTGTAATCACATTCATTCCATAGGTATGGAAATAGCTTCTCACTAATAAATCGGAAGCTGCTTTACTCGCACTATATGGACTATTGGGCATATAGTTTGACTCTTCAGTAAAATATCCCTTATCTTCCAGCGTTCCGTATACCTCATCTGTTGAAACATGAATAAAACGTGAATTACGATATTTTTCTTTTATCTCAAATGGCTTACTAAACCATTCTTTATATGCCGCTTGTAATAAATTTAGTGTCCCCATGATATTTGTTTCGGCAAAAATATATGGGTTTTCAATTGAATTATCAACATGAGACTCAGCAGCGAAATGGATAATTGTATCAATTTCATTCGTTTTAATTATTTTTGACACACTTTTTTCATCACAAATGTCTACTTTTAAAAATTGATAATTTCCTAACTTCTCTAGATCTTGGATATTTGTAAAATCACTTGCATATGTCAAATTATCTATGTTTATTATAACATAATCGCTATATTCTTTAGTAATGTATTGCAAGAAGTTAGCCCCAATAAAACCAGCTCCTCCTGTCACTAAAACCTTTTTCATATATTTACCTCTTTTCATTAGCAATATCTAATAAATATTTTCCGTAATCAGATTTACTATATTTATTAGCTAATTCCAGCAATTGATTTTTATCAATATATCCTTTTCTATATGCTATTTCTTCGATACAAGCAATTTTAAAGCCTTGACGAACTTCTATCGTTTCAACGAATTGTGCTGCATTTAATAAGGATTCAAAAGTTCCCGTGTCAAGCCATGCAAATCCACGTCCTAATAACTTAACCTTCAGCCTATTTTCCTTTAGAAACAAATTGTTTAAATCTGTAATTTCTAATTCCCCTCTTGAGGAATGGTTCAGACTTTTAGCCTTTTCAATCACATCATTTTCATAGAAATATAATCCGGTTACAGCATAATTTGATCTAGGATTAGTTGGTTTCTCAATTATTGATTTAACATTGTTATTATTATCAAATTCCACTACACCAAAACGTTCGGGGTCCTTGACCTGATAACCGAATATTGTAGCACCACTAAGATTTGAAATAGACCCTTTCAAAATTTCTGAAATACCCTGCCCAAAGAAAATATTATCTCCTAATATTAATGCTACATCATCTTCACCAATAAAATCTTCCCCTAAAATAAATGCCTGTGGTAATCCTTCTGGTTTTTCTTGGATTTTATATTCAATCTTTAATCCCAACTCTTTACCATCAGAAAACATGTTCATAAATAAACTAATATCTCTTGGTGTTGAGATTATTAATATTTCTTTTATACCCGCTAACATTAAAACAGATAACGAATAATAAATCATAGGTTTATCATAGATAGGCAATGCTTGCTTTGAGATTGTTGCTGTTAGTGGGTGGAGTCTTGTCCCATGCCCCCCTGCTAAAATTATCCCCTTCATTGTCATTCAACCAACACTTCCTTTTCATTTTTTTGACTATTCAGCTAAAAACTCAGTTTCAGTAATCTAGGATTTTAGATTAATGACGTTAGGTTTATTTCAGCAAAGGATTCCTTTAATTCCATATTAACAGCGTTAGTATATTTTTCTCGATAGTCTTTTCTCTCTTGAAAACATCTAATTATTTCCTCAAATTCTTGAATACTTGAAAAAACTGAAAATGAGTTATCACTTAACGACTTATCAGAGTCATACATAAAAGCTATTTTACTTCTCATTAGTTCTTCGAAGTAGGTTGTAGATTTTGCTGAAATGACAATATTAAAATCTTTAGTAATATCACTAACAAAGCCTTCTTCGATTAGGGTGAATTCATTTATTTCTTTCAAATTCCCTTTTGTTTCAGGATGAGGTTTAATATAAATATTTTCGACCCTTGTATTTCTCTTCAGTACTCTAGCTGATTCCATTAATAATTCGTTTGTCTTTTCATCCAAATTTAATATAATTAATAAGTTGTTTTCGCGACATAGTTCATAGTTAAATCTACTGATTTTTTTATATTTCAAATTCCCTACGACTTTTATTTTTTGATTATCAACTCCCCAACTATGTAGCGCATTTCTCCATTTTTCTCCCCAAACTAACCTATATTTCGATGGTGAGTGCAAATAGTAAATTTCGTTCCAAGATCCTATATCTCCAATATTTTTGTTCACTGTATAAAATCCATGCTGCATAGAATAAGTAATGATATTCCTAGAATTGAGGAGCATAGACAAAATATATTCATCCCTAAAATAATCCAAAATAAAAACACTTTTTCTCACACTTACATTCTCTAATAAATCTTCATATAAATAAATTAATGAAATTGCATATTCGATATGATTTGCTAACCACAATATGATCCCATCTGAAAATTGATATCCAAATCTCTTGAATACAGATAAAATTATTTCGTTCCATAAGCGATTATTTCTATAATAGTTCTCTATGTTAAATTCGATAATCCTTTTTTCATTGCCTGGACTTCCTGTACTAACATAATCATCATAAAACATTAATCTTGTAACTTTTTCAGAGCCTAGTTCTTTTGCAACTTCATCCATCAATTGAATCTGATCATATCTTTTATACATTAATGATGATACCAATATATCCCCATTTCCAATTAAAGCGAGCTTTATTTTTTCGGGGAGTAAAACTTCGTACAACTTACTATTATTGGAATTCGACAAAAATGAACAAAAATGATTTATTTCAGTTTTCATTAAATCTCCAATGGGAATACTTTTCTCAGTAAACTTGTTTAATTCTTCAACTAAAGTTCCATTCAATTCTTGAGTATTATATTTTGTATTCTCTTTTAATAATAGATTTCTTTGTATCTCTAATAATAAACTTATGTAATAGTCAGGGTTTCCATAGATATCCCATACTGTAATAATGTTGTCATATGAACTTAGGATTGGATCTTTTTTTATTTCTTCATAGAACTGACTAAATACTACAATCATTGTTTTATTGGGATTACATTCATTTAATATTGATGGCGAAGTCAATACCTCAAAATTTTCAACACTTTTACTCGAATAGTCCCTATCCACAAATTCTCTAAAAAAATTTTTCATTATCGGAAAT
The DNA here is from genome assembly GCF_038618305.1 of Sporosarcina sp. FSL K6-2383. Classification (NCBI taxonomy): domain Bacteria; kingdom Bacillati; phylum Bacillota; class Bacilli; order Caryophanales; family Caryophanaceae; genus Sporosarcina; species Sporosarcina sp. FSL K6-2383. The sequence goes on along the minus strand of NZ_CP152017.1, from coordinate 1,236,616 downwards.
TCTTTTATGAAATTTAAATACGCAGAACCGTACCCCCAAGCTATAAACCTTTCTATATTTGACATTTTTATCTCTCCAATCTAAGTATAAGAATAGTTCACAATCATAATTTTCCAACTAGATGATTCATGCTATTCGGTTGTCTATTCTTCCTTATTATCGACTGAAAAGAAAAATACTAAAATGAAACTATTCTTTTTTATAAACTTAGTTTCTTGACGATAGTGTCATTTCAGAACCCTTGTCGTTCATCCGCTCATATATATGCATCAGCATCAGCGCTTCTTTAACTCTCAACAATCTGTCTGATAACTCTGTTTGAAATAAAAAGGCTGCTGTTTGTTCATAAAGGCCAGGCTTATACTGAACATCTAATCTATCCTCAATCTCCACATTTTCAATTGTAGCAGAACCAATTTTCTGTACATGTAATTCTTCCAACGGTCTGAATATATATCTATTCATATTTGTTAACAACTCCAGTTTCCAACTCCCCGGCGCCTGCCAATTTGCATGATAGGAAAAAAATATTTTCTTTTCTGTCACACCTGCCCCTGCATAGATACTACCTTTCGGATGCCACTCTAAGGTACTAGTAGTATAACTACTGATTTCTTTTGGTTTTCCACCAAAGAAAAATGCTAGATCAACAACGTGAGTAGAATTTCCAATAAACCAGTTATCCAGCTGAGTCGGTGTTTTATTCAAACCACCTACGATGTGACTCCACTCTGTAAATTCGAATAAAAATGATGTCAAGCCGCCATCTTCTTTAATTAACTTACTGGCTGCCATCACCGATGCGTAAAAACGCCTATTATACGCGATGTAAACATTCGCTCCATGCTTATCCGCCGACTGCATGATTTTATTCATTCCCTCATTACTTAAAGCACCCGGTTTTTCAACAAGGATTTGTTTAACACCTTTTTCAAGTAGATAAAGTGTATTTTCCTCCAAACTTTCTAATGTTGTTGCAACAATCGCATGAGTTGGCTGTTCGACCAAGCGAGCATATGCAACCTCTAATCCACCTGTCAGAACTAATTTTCCTGTTCTCTTTTCAAAAGCTGTTGCACTTTCTTCACTACGTCCAATCATTGAATAATCAACATTAAATTTATCCAATACTTTTACATACTCAGCAGCCATATTCCCTGCTCCAACAAGTAAAACGTACATTAGGTAATAACCCCTTTCCATCCATTCAAGAAACCATTGAAAGCATTCAACAGTAACAAGTGATCTTGCACTGACCTTTCAAAGGTTACTAGGTCACACGTTTCTGTTTCAATCAACTGTTCGAACACTTTATGTGTTAGCTCACTTTGATGAAACATTTCAAACTTTTCAATCTCACCATTACAATGTATTTCTTGAAAACCTTCTTTGATTACACAATGCTGATTATCGGACTCTATCGTAATCTCTACTGTCACATTTTCTAATAGTGTTGATGAGGTCAGAGTAAATTCATTACCACCGATTGTATGGCCCGTTAATGTCCCCGTAAGCTCAATGTAACCTAATCTCTTATTTTTAATGAGTTCGTTATCCAATTTTGATGAGTCTATAGCTATCGTCTTATCATTCGTTACAAAGAAAAACAGGTCAAGAAAGTGAATCGCATTACTTGCTAAGTTCCAGTTTGATCCCATTACACTCAATTTGATATTTGGCTCATTAATAAACTTATTTTTAAGTTCTTGATAGCTTTGCCACATTCTTCTTGCACAATTCACATAAGCTTTCACTTTTTTCTCTTCTATCAACTTCATGGCTTCTTCATACTCTTCTATCTTTGGAAATAAAAATTTCTCCAATAATAAATAATGAACTTTCGAATTATCAAGAAGCTCCTTCAATACCGCCAACCTTTGCAACGAGTTTGTCGCAATAACGACAAAGTCAAGAACCGCCGGTAGGTCTTTTACTGAATGAATGAAAGATAATTGCTTATTGTGATAATAATCTACTTCTAAAAATCTATCCCTACTTCGATTTAAAGATTCTTCTAACGGATCGACGATATAGATGTTCAGTTCTGATTCATGGAGTGCTAAAGCTTGAAGATGCCTGCTCCCTAACTGACCAGCACCTATAATAGCAATTTTTTTCATAATGTCAGCCTCTTTCTTCTTAGCGTTCACTGGACTTCTTTAATAAGTACTCACACCACAAAAAATCCTCTTCAGTATCAATATCATATGATCGATTATTAGGCATAATAAAAGCTGCGGTTTCCTCTGTTAAAAAAGATTTACTTTGCTTTAACCAATCCACTTCCGCTACATACACCGCACCGTTCAAAGCATAAACTGCCTGCAAGTCTTGACGCCTTATCGCAAACCTATCCTGTTCGATAAGTGGTATCATTTTTTCCTTATCATTTACTTTATACATCCAATAAGGAGAGTGTGTAGGCTCCGTAACACTGACACAAGCTGGTGAATTCGTTGCTAGCATTTTTTCAATACAACCATCTATCTCATCTGCAGTGCGCAAAGGTGATGTCGGTTGTAGTGAAATAACATAGTCACATCCTTCAACCTCCTTTAATGCATGGAGAAGAGGCTCTATTCCAGGGGTATCATCTTGCGCTAATTCATTAGGACGAACAAATGGGACTTCACAACCATGCTCTTTTGCAATTTTAATAATCTCATCGTCTTCAGAAGACAATATTAACCGATCAATATACTTCGATTTCTTCGCTTCTTCAATCGTCCAACTAATTAACGGTTTACCTGCAAGATTCCTTATATTTTTCCTCGGTACTCCTTTAGAGCCACCACGAGCCGGAATGATTGCAAGAACCTTTTTATTCTCAATCATTGAAAGTCTCCTTATAATCACCATTTGCCTTCTCATAGTCATCTAATCGACCGATGTCTAGCCAATATTCCCTCAATGGAAATGCAGAAACCTTTTCTTTTTCAATCATCAATTTTTTATATAACTCCGGCATATCATAAAATTCACCTTTCGGTATCTGATCCAATGCATCAGGATTTAACACATATATACCCGCATTCACAAAGCTTTTATGTACTGGCTTTTCTACAATCGATAGCAACTGATGGTTTTCCGTTTCAATGACACCGTATGGGATTTGATATTCATACTCGCGCACACACATCGTTGCAGCGGAATCCGTTTCATTATGAAAATCAAGCAATTGTTCAAAATTAATTTTTGTTAATAAATCTCCGTTCATCACAAAGAAAGGCTCAGTTGGCTTTTCAGACAATAATGATAATGCTCCGGCAGTACCAAGTCTTTTCGTTTCTTCTATATAATCAATGTTTACCCCAAGATGGGCACCATCCTGAAAATAATCCATAATCATATCTTTTTTATAATTGACAGATAAAATAAAATTAGTATATCCATAGCTTTTGAAACTTTCAATGATTGTTTCTAGAATGGGCTTGTTGCCAACATTTAGCATCGGTTTAGGTATCGTTTCTGTTAGTGGACGCAATCTTGTTCCAATCCCACCTACCATTAATACGACTTTATTCTCTTTCTTAATCGCTAACTCAAGTTCATCCGAAAATAATATCCTTTGCAATATGTTGTCACTTGATACGATTGGTAGTTGCTTTAATTTTCGCTCTCGCATTCTTTTTTTGTAGTGAATATATTTCTTTCCCTCTTGTTCACTATATGGAGCACTATTCATCACATCACTGATTGGGCTTTCAAGTGGAAGACCCTTTAAAATTCCACGTCGAATATCTCCATCGGTTACAGTTCCTTGTAAGTGCATCTCATCATCTACAACAGCGGCGAACTGCATAGTCGTTTTGTCAATCAGCTTCATAGCTTGTAAAATTGTCGTTTCTGGACTGACTAGAACCTCTTTCCAACTTTTCATCGTTCAAACCTCCTTTGCCGGAACTCCAAAAGCTTTCTTATTACTTTCAATGTCCGTGACAACCACAGAACCAGCGCCAATTAACGTTTCATTTCCTACTGCAATCCCCTGGATAATAGATGCCCCTGTTCCAATATGACAACTACCCCCAATTGAAACACCGCCGGAAAGTGTCGTTCCAGGAGCAAGATGTGCATGGCTACCAATCGTACTGCCATGATCAATAATCGAACCTGTATTTATAATTACATTGTCCTGTAACACTACATTTGTTTGAATAATTGCACCAGCCATAATTTGAACGCCTTGTCCAATTCGTGCAGATGGAGATACAATCGCCATTGAATGGATGACATTAGCGAACGTAAATCCACGCGCTTTATACTCTTCAAAAATCAATTTGCGTTGAGAAGATATATTTATTGTCCCTAATCCCAATACAAGGTCAATTTCTTCTGGATTGTAGTTGGTTATCACATCATCCGTCCTCAAGTATGGCAAACTAAATAAATCAGTTCCTTCTCGTGGTGCTGTGTAACCAATAATTTCCCTCTGCTGAGCTATTAGTATTTCTACTAAAACCGAGGCGTGTCCACCATTCCCAATAATAATCACTGGCTTATTCATCTAGCAACTCATCCATTTCATACGTTTTCTTAGCTACTTTATCAATGAGTGACCAATAGGCTGTTGGTGGCATCCCATTCCCCGGGCGTTTGATTGCCAAATGGGCTTCTGTCATTTTTTCTCCCGCTATAATTGGGATTTTCGCGACAATGCTCTTTCTTGCGGCTTGTCGATTTTCTAATTCAATTCGAGTCGGAACTTTATGGCCATTACCAAGTGAATGCTCAATAGCCCGAATACCATTAACCATTTCTTCTAGTTCTCTGGGCTCTAATGAAGCACGGTGATCTGGACCCGGCAAATTACGGTCTAGCGTGAAATGCTTCTCAATGACAGCTGCACCAAGTGTCACGGAGGCCAACGAAACAGCAATTCCTTCCGAATGATCAGAAAAACCAATCGGTAATTGAAGTTCTTTTTCCATTTCATTCATTGCCCTTAAATTAATCGTTTCAAATGGGGCAGGATATTCCGTCGTGCAATGCAAAACTGTTATATATTCCCTTAAAAGCAACCTCGCTTCTTCTGTCTGATAAAATGCTATAACCGCATCAATCTCAACTTCGTTCTTTGGATAGGCTAGTCCATATGCAATGAATGACAGTGCTTCATGAATGTCGTCCATTGTCGCCATTCCCGTAGACAAAATAATGGGCTTACGCTTTGTCGCGATATAATGAATAAATGGGCTATTTGTTAATTCACCCGAAGGTATTTTTATTGTGGACATTCCAATTTCATCTAGTAAAAAATCGACACTTTCAAAATCAAATGGTGTCGATAAAAATTCAATATGTATTGAAGCACAATAATTTTTCAACTCATTGAATTCTTCAAAGGACAGCTCTAATTTTTTTAGCATATCGAATTGAGAAGTCGATTCACCAAGATTCTGAACCTGATATTCGGCTTGCAGTGCAGAGCGCGTGACTAGATTCTCTGCCTTAAACGTCTGGAATTTCACCGCATCTGCGCCGGCCTGTTTTGCAACATCCACAAGCTCCTTTGCCATTTGTAAAGAGCCATTATGATTCACACCTGCTTCAGCGATGATATAAGCCCTCATTATAAAACACGCTCCTTTACAAGCATAAATGCTTCAGCGGCCCTTGCCCCTGCTGCTGCTCCCCGTAAGGTTGCCAAAGCCCTTATGGCTTCTTCACTACGTGGAAATGGGTGTGGTGCAATCTCAGACTCGTATATTTTCATAATCTCTAATTTTTCATCTAAAAAGCTGCTTATATTAATAAAAGTAGTTGGTCGAAAACCATTGGCATCTGTATTCATTATAAAATCGGTTTCTGACAAGGTTTCATATACTAGTACTTTTTCAATGCTTGGGTAGCGAAACCATTTCGTACATGACATCGTGGCATCAAAAACTACTTTATGGTCACTATGTATATCATTCCTGTAAGGAGCATAAACGATATTCGGTTCGATATCCGCAAATACATTTCCGATTTCAGATACCAGCTCACTTGCCGGGACTTCGTCTAGTTTTGCTGCTTCATAAGGTAGCTGAAATATTTTTGTGAATCCGTATTTATTAGCCACTTCCTCAATCTCACTCTTTCTTTTTTGCACACGTTCCTTAGAATAACTCTTTTCATTCATTTTTGTAACAATAAGCCAGTACACATCATCACCAGCTGATCGATGTCTCAAGATTGTTCCGCCGCATCCCAATGTTTCATCGTCAGGATGGGGGGTAACGATTACGATACTTTTTTTCATAAATATTCTCCTACTTGTGGTATAGTCGACCATTCATGTTCTGTAATTTTAATAAGAGTATCTCCAGTTTTCACAGTAAATGTTTGTCCACTCGTTTCAATCACTTTACCGGGTTCAATATTTTTAATTTTTGTTAAATCCGAATTTACTGTTTCAGCTTTCCAAATAATATAATCATTCTCCTGATAAACTGCATGTGCACCCACATATGGTTTTGTTAAAGCCCTCACAAGGCGCAATATCGAATCGGTTGTCATACGCCAATCAATAAGACCATCTTTTTTTGTTCGCTTTCTCCAAGTGTTTGCTGTTTTATCATCTTGATTTATAGATTGAATAGTATTACCCAGATATGCATTTGTCAGTTCTACAACTTGATTTTCTCCAACTGTTAGAAGGCGATTATAGAGAGTTCTAGCATCATCATTTTTTTTGATAGTAACGATTTGTTGATTCAAAATATCGCCAGCATCTGCTTCTTCAGTTAAACAAAAAAAAGTAGATCCTGTCGTCTCTAAACCAAGAACAAGAGCCCAAATAATCGGATGTCTACCACGATTAGCCGGCAATAAAGCAGGGTGATATCCTATTGCTCCATACTTTGGAATCCCAAGAATAGATATAGGTAAGATATGTGACCAACCAAAACAATAAATCAAATCAGGTTCTTTCTGACTTATCCACCCTTCCATTTCGTCATTCGTCTTATAGTCAATCCAATCAATATTATTTTCTTTTGCAAAATCAGCTAGTGATATGTGATCTGAATTAAATGTTGATTGTGTCTTTGTTACAATACCTATAATTTCAGCATTGGTATTATGATAAGTAGCTTCAAGAAATTTAAGACTAGATTCGACACATCCTATAAAAATTATTTTCATTTTATGTCCTCAATATCAAAAAACACTTTTTTTACCAAATTCTTCAAATTAACTTCTTTAAGTATAGAATAGATTTTTTTAGCCGTTTCACCTTCACCATACGGTAGTTCCATATTTTCAATAGATAATTTAAAGTCTGAAGAAATAGCTTTATTAATAGTTTCCACAATCTCTTGATATTCAAACCGACTGTCAATCACAGAAATAGCTTTTAATCGACCACGCTGCCGATCTCCAATATTTATTGTAGGCTTATGAAAGACTGGAGCCTCTATTAATCCACTAGATGAGTTTCCTATAACAACTTTGCAATGTTTTAATGCACTTAAATAGCGAACTTGTCCCAACGAGTCATATAATCTTGCACGCGTTGGATTTGCTCCTACATAAGCTTCTATTCTTTCATTAATAACTCTGCCTTCTGTATCTGCATTGGTTTTTGTAAATATAAGCTGATAGTCTTCATATTCATCTAAAACTTTTAGTAACAATTCCACATGTTTAAGACCAGTTTGATTTTCTAATGTAGTTGGATGTAAGGTAATCAAGAAATAGCGCTCAAGTTCAAATTGTAAAGACTCAGACAGTTCTTCTTTACTTAATAATGTAGTCTTTTTTATTCCGTCAATACCTGTTGCCCCTACATTAAATACTCGATCTGGCTGCTCCCCCATCTGGATAACTCGTTTTCTATATGGTTCTGCTGCCGTAAAATGAAGATGAGACATTTTTGTGAGTGAATGACGGATCGGTTCATCAATGAGCCCTTCTGTTAGTTCACCGCCATGTAGATGTGCAATAGGTATCCGATGAATCACAGCTGTTTGTGCAGCAGAGAGTGCTTCAAAACGATCACCAAGTAAAACCAATATATCGGGCTGTAATCTTGTGAAAGTATCCGCAAACCCAATTGTTCCAAGTCCAATTGATTTTGCAATTGCTGAAGGCGTGTCTCCTGATAATAACATTTCTACTTTTTCATCAATGATAAATCCATCTTCTTCAATTTGCTTATATGTTAAACCAAATTCGGGCGAAAGATGCATACCGGTAACGACTAACTGCAATTCAAGCTCAACATCTTGCTGTATTTCTTTCATCAACCAATACAGCAATCCATACTCCGCTCTTGTACCTGTAACGACACATATTTTACGGCGCAAAGAAATCACTTCACTTTCATTGGTGTACTCGGGAGATTTATCAAAGTTCGTTTCAGGCGATTTGTTGTAGACAAATCATCTTTTGGCATATTTTTGAATGGCTCTAATTCATGCATCGGCGTCCAAATCGGGCGTGACATCACACCATTGTCGTTTAAAAAATCCAAAACAGTATCACGATCATGAATTGAACCTATTCGGATTGTTTGTAGCCAATAATTACTTGTCGAATTGGCTGGCTCTTTTACAAACCTAACTCCATCCAATTTTTCAATCATTTCTTCATATATAGAAGTAATCTCCCTCTTTTGTTCAATGAACTCCCGAATTTTTCGTAATTGTGCACAACCAAGTGCTGCATTAATATTTGGCATTCTATAATTATAACCAATTTCATCATGCTCATATGCCCAGCGATGTGGAACTTTCGCTGTTGTCGTAATATGTTTCGCATAATCGGCGAGTTTATCATCATTCGTTAAAATGGCTCCGCCGCCGCCTGTTGTCATAATTTTATTACCATTGAAACTGAGCGCACTCACACGCCCAAAACCACCTGTGTGCTTTCCTTTATAATAAGAACCAAGTGATTCAGCAGCATCTTCGGCAAGCACAAGATTATAACGCTCACATACTTCAATTAAAGGATCAAGGTCAACTGGATGACCAAATGTATGCATTGGTACGACTGCCCGGATAATTCTACCTGTGTGCTTATTCGTCAATTGTCCGCTTTTCACTTCTCCAATATCCTTAATATGCTCTTCAAGTTTTATCGGATCTAGTCCAAGTGTTTTTTCACTTACATCTACAAAATGTGGGACAGCCTGCAAATATGAAGCCGCATTAGCTGTTGCAACAAACGTTAGAGAAGGCATAAACACTTCATCTCCTGCTTGTACCCCCGCGACTTTTAAAGCTATCTGAAGCGCTGCAGTACCATTGACAACAGCAACTACACGCTTCACACCTGTAAACTCCGCTAACTCCTGCTCAAAACGATCCACATATTTTCCTACTGAAGAAACCCAGCCTGACTTTATACAATCTGTTACATAGTCAATTTCAGTTTCATCGAAAGTCGGTTCATGAAGTGGAACAAAATCTTTTTGATATATCTCTTTTATGCTATTCGCAAAGGTAATCCATTGCTCATTCATATGTTATACACATCCGTTTTATAGGAGGCTAGATTTCGGGAATTTGTAAACCATTCAATTGTTTCTTCTAGACCATGCCTAAAGCCTTCTTTTCCACCATAATCAGGTGTCCAACCAAGTAAGTCTTTCGCCTTTTGATTGTCAGCCCACAGACGCTCTACTTCACTTTTATCTGGACGGAGACGCTGTTCGTCTGTTTCAATTGTTAAATTGACATTCATAATATCCGCAATCATTTCTGCTGTTTCGCCAATTGACACTTCATAGTTAGATCCGATATTTATAACTTCTCCAACAGATTTATCACTATTCATTACAGAAATAAAGCCATTCACTGTGTCTTTTACATAGTTAAAATCACGCGTTGGACTAATTGCACCTAACTTGATAGTTGACCTTCCAGCTGCTAATTGACCAATGATTGTCGGAATGACTGCACGTGCCGATTGACGTGGGCCGTATGTATTAAACGGGCGTATGATTGACACTGGTGTATCAAATGAACGATAGAACGATAGCGCCATTTGATCTGCTGCTATTTTTGTTGCTGAATAAGGAGACTGTCCTTGAAGCGGATGATCCTCATCGATAGGGACATATTGCGCTGTACCATAGACTTCACTCGTAGATGTATGAACAACTTTTTCGATTCCTAACTCCCGTGCTGCTTGAACGACATTTAAAGTTCCTTTAATATTCGTGTCAACATATGTGTCAGGTGAGTGATATGAATAAGGTATAGCAATGAGAGCAGCTAGGTTAAGGACGTGTGTGCATCCTTTCATTGCTTCTTTCACACCATGTGGATCACGAATATCCCCCGCGAAAACATCTAGGTTTTGCTTAATTTCAGAGGATGATTGGTCCAACCACCCCCAGGAGTTGAAGGAATTATAATAGACGAATGCACGGACCTTATAACCTTGTCGAACGAGTTCTTCAGTTAAATGGGAACCTATAAAACCATCTGCCCCTGTTACCAAAACTTTATATTTATTCAGATTCATATTTACATACCTCAATCATTTCATACATTTTTTTTATTGAGACTGTTATTTGATTTGAATAAGTCAGTGTTTTTCCCTGTCCAATTCCACGTTTATTTAATTCTTCAAACATTTCATCTCTAAATTGGTACGATGCAATAATTACTTTATCTAGATTTAATAACTTAGATTTATCTATAACATCAATCGGAATAATTGGTACTCCTAAAAACTTTCCCGCTTGATTTTGATCAATAAATGCTTCTACCACTATTTTTCGTTCTAACAAACGTCGATAAATAGATTTACCAAGTTCGCCCGCACCATAAATTATTACTTTTTCATGATGCTTAATACAATCTATATCAAAAAAGTATGACTGGTTAACAAACATATCTTTAATATGGAGTGTCATTAGGTTAGTAGAAACGTTTTTTTCAACTTGAGGGCTTCTTTCTTCGCTATCTTCTAACATCTCGATTAGCTTTTGAGCGATTATTTTATTACCTTTTGGATTTAAGTGATGTCCATCTTTCATTAATAGTTCTTCTGAATGTTCAACAGTAAATACGTTGGATAAGTCTATGAATGAATATTCTTCTTTTAATGAGCATATACTTTTTATTATTTCATTGAATTTTTCTATAGCGTCCTGTACACCCGGATATTTACTACTCATCTTCAACGAAGTTGGCGCAATACCTATACAAATAACTCTTGTAGATGTAAGAATATCTGCCTCACTGAGTAACTTAATATAATAAGTTGCAAATTCAGTTTCACTTAAATAGCTACGCCCGTTTAATTCTACTCTAGGCCATAAATCAACAATTCCAACATGGACAATAACAACATCTGGCTTTGTTAAAAATATATGATCTGACCGATCCCGATTATAGATTTGTTTTATCGTTGAAGCTCTTACACTTCGGTTGATAACATAATAATCACTTAAGTTTTTTTGTAATAAGTAAGGATAAGTTTCATCAAATTCAACACCTAAAGACAAACTTTCAAAGGGGTCAAATGTATGGAAATTTTCAGGTCTTGGTAAGGATAACGAATCACCAAGTATCATTATTTTTTTCATATATTCTTCACCTTTTTATCATTACCATTGGCAAAAACCCGATATTCTCAACTATATTCGTTGCCGTTGCCAATGATTTGAAATTATATTCGTCATACTCTTCATAATTTCCTCTAACCAAAATATGAGAAACCCTAGTTACAGGGTGACAACCCAGCTCCTCTTTTAACCAAACCAATTGATCCAAATAGAAAGATTTTTGACCCTTTCCAATAAATTCGTCCCAATCATTCTTTACATCATCTACTGATAAGCTTCCACCAGACATCAAACTGATTGTTCCAACCATTCCGACGTTTAACTGTGTTTTTCTCTTGCTATTAAGAACCTCTTCTTTCCTCAATACTTCCCATGATATATAATTTTGTAGGCAACGATCCGCAATCAGCTTCTTCTCCCCGTCTACCTCGTCCACCATAATAAAATAAAAATCCCCATCAGGATTAGCAGATGCTTCAACTGATAAGAATGATTCCGACTCTTCGCCAAATCCAGAAAATTCACCCACTGTATTATACGTTGCTTTGTAATGACAACGTATCCGTTTGCCTATCACAAGTTCAGCAGTAGTTGTGACTTCATCGATATGATAAGCTCGACCGCTTTTATCAATTTCAATACCTTGAAATGAAAAATCGACATTGTCAGATAACAATTCTAAAGTAACAATATGTAGACCATCTTTTAAATGAGTAGTCTGGAATAACTCTTGGTATATAAATGAACCATATAGCTTTTCATCTATACCATCTTTCATTGTGAGATTCGTAATCTTGTTGTCGATAATTACCCTTAGCTTTAATATTCCTTTTGCATGATTCGTTCCATACAAAGTTAGCGAAGTTCCACTAAAACGGAAGGTGAATGAAGCATTTTTTTCAGTTGTTCTTATACTTGAAATCGGAAAATCGATTTTATCTTCAAGTCGTTTTCTTTCATGCCATTCTCCTTTCTCGTCTTCCGTTAAATCAGCTGGCATTTGTTCTTTTGGAGAATTTTGTTTCTCCCACTCACCTTTATATTCAAACATTCCACTTGTAGCAACCCATTCTTTTTTATCAACTTCGTGTATAAATGCTGGACAAACTACTGTCTGAATAATTAGCGCTACTTCTTTGTAAACTTCACGACAACTATGCAAATACTGTGCAAACAGATTAACGATCTTCACAAGTTTTTCTTTTGTCGGTTCCATGTCCCGCATAATTTCGACTTCGTTTCCTAATCGTTCAAAGAGGTTTCGGGTAATTGGATAAATGATACGCTCATAGACAGTGTTTGCTGTTAGTTTCCGCATCAATTCGTCTAATTTCGCAAGACGTTTGTGAATCTGATCTCTATTTAGTTTGTCGATAGATTTCTCAATATCTGAAAAATGTTCAAATAAATCTTCATTCTGCTTTATATAAGTAGCTATATCTTGTTGCAACCTTTTCAGTTCTTTTATAGTCTGCATCGATATTGGTAGCGATTGTCCTTGCTCATACCAACCTTTTGTTACAATTGATTCTGTCAACTCTTGTGCCATCAGTTGAGTGAGTGAGTGATAAGTTGTACCTGCGATAGCAGCTCCCCCCCTCGTTGTGTTAACGACAGGAATTTGCGGATTTTGCACAATATATTTCTCCATAAGTTCTCTCATATTGTTGAATTTTTTATTGGTTAAAACTTCATTGCCGTGGATATCAGGAACAGTAAATGAGTATTTCAAATCATCTTTTTGCACACTGGCGTCTGAAAGGGTTTTTAACTCTTTATCATATCTTGCGATTTCTTCTGAATAGAATAAATCATTCTTGAATGCAAAGTTTTGACCGACAAGAATGATTTTTCTCACTTGTAAATGATAAAGTAGTTCTAGTGTTACAATCGCAATGGAATAGGCATCCTTGATGACTGGAAGCACTGTTTCATGGAACAATTGAGTAATTGTGTCTTGTGCTGTCAAGAAATGAAATTTCGGGCCTGGGTAACGCTCAATGGTTTCAAAACCGACACTTGTTCCATAAATCAGTGGAATCGTTTGAATCCCTTCGTCAATAATCGGTTGGAACACGGTATAGTTATGCGATTGCGGGTCATATGTGAATACTGCGTCGGGGTGTATTCCCTGAGCAATAAGTGCTTTATTGGCTGAGCCAACTGCAAAAATATAGGCTGTTCCTTGTTCTTTGATTGTACGTAAATTATCCATTTCTTCGTTTAACGAAGGGCCAGCCGCTACAAGAATGACAGGTTTATCACGAAAAGTGTCTTTGTGTTCCAAAAGAAAATTAGGATTTTCAAATGTCGATGGTAAATTCATAAGTGAATTAATGGTCCATCTTTTCGAGAAAAAATCATTTGTATGTAATGTTATTTTCTTTTCTTCGACAATTTCTTTAAACTTCCCAATAAAACGTAGTACATCTTCTTTTAGGAAACTCTGATACGTTGGAAGAACAATTAATAAAACGTTTTGTGACAAATGATTCGAAAGGGTATATAGATGGCGCTCCATATCTTCCGATTCATTTTCCACAAAAGCATATTTCAACTTAGAAATCGGTAGTTTTGTATCTGCCATCGCAGCAGTACATGCCTCCGCAACTTCCACAATTGGCTCATATGTAGATACAATTTTATCTGGATAGCGCTCCATAAATGATTTCACATGATAGCCCAAACCAACACCATAAAACAAGAAGTGATTGAACTGATCAATTTGCCCTTCATATTTACTCAAAATTTGCTCTGCTTCTTTTACAGGATCGTATTTGCTATGAATAAATAATTTTCTTCCTTCATGCTCTACTTGCAAAATAGGGAGCCCATTTTTACTGCTTAGCTGTTCAATTTTCCTGGAAACCATAGGCAACGCTCCTATCTTTTCCGATGCCGATATATGTCCATCAGGCATTCCGACCATCGAAAATAATTTGTTCCTTTACTAGTTTATGAATTGTGGTCCAGTCGGCTTCTATAAACTCCTCCCATTCCGTCACAAGAAGTACCGCGTTAGCATCTCGCACACAGTCTATTAGTGAAGTAGCACTGTATTTATTGGATGCAATTGAATTATATACACTTATGTACGTACCTTATTATCGTCGCTTCCACTATACTTAGTCTTCTATTGTTTTTTCTCGTAAGATAAGCAAATACTTCGTAGTCTCTTAAGTAACAAAAGCCGACGTAGCAAGAGTAACCTATCCCTTTTTACATTTGTAGTGAATTACCACATATAGTTCAAACAAAGACTATAATCATACCGATTGCTCCTCAATCATTTTCTTTAATTCGCTCACCGTCAACCATGCAGTATTTGTTTCACTTGAATAGACAAATCCTTCCGAGACTTTATCACCTGTTTGTACTTTACTACCCCACCAAGAAAATTCCGGAACAATTGTATAATAATCGTCAAATTCAACCGTATGCCTTGCATCGTCCAATGTGATCATCACTTCATGTAATTTTTCCCCTGGACGAATTCCTACAATATCAATTTCACATTCGGATCCAAATGCTTTCGCCAGATCCATAATATTCATACTTGGAATTTTAGGCACAAAAATTTCTCCACCTTGCATTCTTTCTAAGTTATCGAGAACAAATTCTACACCTTTATCGAGTGTAATCCAAAAACGAGTCATCCGTTCATCTGTAACCGGAAGTCTACCCGTCTCCTTCATCTTAGCAAAGAACGGAATAACACTACCGCGGCTGCCAACGACATTCCCATAACGCACGACGGAGAACTTGGTATGTTTCTCTCCCACATAAGAGTTAGCTGCAACAAAAAGTTTATCAGATGCTAGTTTTGTTGCACCATAAAGATTGACTGGCGCGGCTGCTTTATCGGTACTTAGTGCAATGACTTTTTCCACACCCCGGTCAATTGCGACTTCAATAATATTTTGAGCCCCATAAATATTCGTTTTTACGGCTTCAAATGGATTGTACTCGCATGCTTCAACATGTTTCATCGCAGCTGCATGGATGACAATGTCTACACCATCGAATGCGCGACTAAGCCGCTCCTTATCCCGTACATCTCCTATAAAGAAACGCAGGCGTGAGTCTTTGAATTCCTGTGCCATTTCATATTGTTTTAGTTCATCACGGCTGAAGACGATTACTTTTTTCACATTTCCCTCTAATATTTTACCGATGAATTTCTTACCGAAAGAGCCAGTTCCACCAGTTACTAATATCGTTTTATCCTGCAACATATTTCTGACACCACATTTCTTCAAAATAGAATCGTCATTTTAAGATTTTAATATATTTGATTATCAACTAAGATTATGGCGGGTTCCCACAGCATCTATGATTTTACCGATTTCAATTTCCAACGATTCAAATATCGGAATAAACTCGTATTGAATGATATCGGCGATGAGCACGTTATCACTATTTTCTACAGCTTCAGAAAGACTCACAATTTCAGTTTTCATTGACTCAGATAGCTCCATACACTTGTCCCAATCTACTGGACGCTCATTACTCTCGTCGATGACTGCCAACATTTCATCTAACCACTGAAGTCCTTCCATAAGTTGTCCAAATTTCGTTTTCACTTCAGATGATGGGTTCGAATAAAATCCCTCTGGAAGCAATACAATTTCGGGCTTAGCACGCTTCAAATATGCTTCTGCCGAAAGAAGTATATCATTTAAAAATTCCTTCTCCGTTTTCGCGATTATCTCTAATTTTTCGATCCGGTCAACGTTAACAATTAAATAATCTTCATGCTCCTCATAAATCTCGGTTCCATCCGCAATAAAATGACTAAAATAATAATTTTCTTTCAATAGTTCATTTATTTTCGCAACGACTTCGTCCGGAGACGGAGTCATGTCAAATTCAATTTGCTGTTCTTGAAAAGTTAACTTCACAGCTACATACCTCCAATAATCTAGTAATCTAAGCGTATCATATTCATACTCTTTATATCGGCTAAAAAGTGAAAGATTCCAATGGTAGTTGATGAGATATTATTGCAACAAGGGAAATGTATTTTATTATTGAAAATTAACTATCCTTTTCATAGATTTTGTGCATTTTTCAGGATTTGTTTATATTCATAACAAAACAAAAACACGGTCGCTTTCGCGGACCGTGTTTTTGTTTTTACTATTAACGAAGAAGTTGTAAAACGCCTTGTGGCTGCTGATTTGCTTGAGCCAACATTGCTTGTGCTGCTTGAGTAAGGATGTTGTTCTTCGTGAACTCCATCATTTCTTTCGCCATATCAACGTCACGGATACGTGATTCTGCAGCCGTTAGGTTTTCTGTAGAAGCTCCAAGGTTGTTGATTGTGTGCTCAAGACGGTTTTGAACTGCCCCTAGGTTTGAACGAATTTCAGATACTGTATTGATAGCTTCCTGAACTATAGTTAGATTAGCTGTTGCTCCTGCATTACCACTAACCAATGTTTGTAAACCATTTAGTCCTAAACCGTTAACTGAAGCACTCTTAAGATCGAGTTTAATAGTTTCTCCTTCATTAGCTCCAACTTGGAACGTAAGTGTAGGAGTAGCAGTAGCAGCGCCCGAAGATAGAAGCTCTTTTGTGTTAAATTTAGTTTGTGATGCAATATCGCCAATTTGTTCTGTTAATTGTGTAATTTCAGCTTGAATTTTATCGTTATCCTCTGCTGTGAGTGTTTCGTTACCTGCTTTTGTATACAACTCAGCCATACGTTGTAGCATTGCGTGTGTTTCGTTCAATGCACCTTCAGCTGTTTGTATAAGTGAAATTCCGTCTTGTGCGTTTGTAGAAGCTTGCTCCATACCGCGGATTTGGTTACGCATTTTTTCAGAAATTGCAAGACCTGCTGCGTCGTCTCCTGCACGGTTGATTTTAAGACCTGAAGATAGTTTCTCCAAGTTTTTAGAAGCTGAATTGTTGTTCGTAGTTAACTGACGGTGTGTGTTAAGTGCTGCGATGTTGTGATTAATTCTCATGTTTAATTTCCTCCTTGAGTGTATGTGGTTCACATCCATGTGAACCTAATTTTTGGTTGTTGCTCGCGGAGTAAAGTGCCGGCCGAACGCCTTACTGCCGCTTACAATAGTTATATCGGATGGGACGTGTAAGTGTTTAGCTTTTCTTTAAAAGTTTTTATTTTTTCTTTGTTAGTTGTGAAAATAATGAGCTATCAAGTGCTGTTGCCTCTGTATTCGTTTCAGAAATAGAGAGCACCAACTCCCCTCGTAGGATATCAACAGATTTCGGTGCATCAACACCGATACGTATGGTATCCCCTTTTACTTCAAGTATACGAATTTCGATGTCGTCACCGATTTTGATGGTTTCGTTCACTTTTCTTGAAAGTACAAGCATGTTAGTTGCCCCCTTTTTCGGCCGTTAGTGTACCGATTGGATGACGTAATGAGTATTTGTTGTCGTTCAAGATCATTTGTCTTGCCTTTTTTGTAATTGATTGGAAAATAAGTGGTGCTTGTAAGTTGATGGTTGATGATTCGAATGGATCTTTGAGTGAGATGACGCTGAGTATAAAGACGTCTTGTTCACTTTCGATGCTTAGTAGATTAACGGTTGGTTCATCGACGTCAAAGCTATAATCATCGACTAGCGTGTATGGGTTCGCGACGATAAATGCTGTAGTTGGTGTTTGAGTAGATTGTAAGACTTGGAATATGCCATTCCCTTCAATTGGTAGTAGCGTGAATTGATTTTCGTTCTCGAAGCCTGGCAATCCTTTTGGAAGGTTCCATATTTGGTCAGGTTGGATGGTGAGTTCGCCGTGAAATTTTGTTTGGATTTGCATATAGGTCACTCCTCATTTTATTGTTCTTATTGTTAGAATAGCATTGTTTTAGTAATAACAAAAGACCGGCGGGTGGCCGGTCTAACTATGCGGGAACTAGGCACTGCTACAATTCGCGGAAGGACGCGAATGGTTTCAGTGACCTAGCACCCACGAGTGTGTTCACCATTTGACGTCAATCTGAATAGATGGATATTGCTCCATGACACCTGTCACTTTCCCCGGTGTGTACTGGTGGAAGGGTTTATTGATTTGTACATCGTTGATGGCTTTTTGCGGTGTGAATCTTATATCGGTCGTCCCTGGTTGAATGGACATTTGGATACCAGACTTGTTACCGATGAATCTGATTCCAAGTTGCGCTGGAGGTGGTGTGCCATTTCGTTTACTTAGTTCGGCAAATATGTTGCCTCCATTTTCGATGCGCAGCATTTCTTGTCCTTCTTGCGCTCGTCTTCCAATACCTTCCATTGCACCTTGTCTACCCAGTTGAACGTATTCTTCTGAACGTCTAAAGACACTTTTCAAGTCGATTTCAGCACGCGCTTCGGTTGTATCAACGGACAGTTGCGATCTCGTTGTTGAGATTTCTAAAATTGCAGCAGGTTGTTGTTGGTTCAGCGTTGCTTTTGGCTGCTCGATTTCCTGGATTGGTTTTGTTGTTTGTAGGCTGAGTATGCCTGGTGTTGTTTGAATTTGGAGTTGTGGAATACTCATAATTGTCACCTTCTAAAGAAAGCGATTGGATACTCTCCAAACGCTTTCCGATTTTTTATATGGTTATTTTAACGTAAGAAGTCTACTAATGATGGCTGAATGATACGTGCACCTACAGATAACGCTGCACGATGAATCGCTTCTTCCGTAAGCATATCGGTAATCACTTTTTCATAGTCGATATCTTCATTTTCACTCATTTGTTTTTTAGCGGAGCCCTCTTGGGAACTAAGACGATTCTCCATCATATCAGATCGGTTTTGACGGGCGCCGATGTCAGCACGCGATGTCAACACGACATCTAATTGTGTTTGTATTTCAGTTAACTCTGTATTAAACGTACTTTGGTCAGCAGTTGGGGCAACTAACCTATTAAACATATCATTTATACCCGAAAATATACTATTGCCGTTCGTATTCACTTTTAACGTCACGCCGTCAAATACTTCGATTTCAATGTCTTTTCCAACACCCGTAGCACCCGTATCTGGTAAAAAGGTAGGTGGAGTCGTCGATTTATCGTACAATGGTTTATCAGTATTTGTACCACTAAAAAGATACTTATCTCCCACTTTGGAATTTGCCATATCTAGAATTTGTTCTTGAAGTTGTTTAAGCTCACTTTGAATTTTCTCACGATCACTATCTGTCAAAGAACCTGTTGCTGCTCTATTTACTAGTTCATTTGCCCGTTGCAATGCTGAGCCCACTTTGTCCAACGCATCATCCGAACTATCCAACCAGTTATTTACTTCTCCCAAATTGTCTTGGTATTGCTCAATTTTGTCGACCTGCATACGGTATGCCATACCTTTCATGGCAACGACCGGGTTATCAGATGGGCGATTGACTTTTTTCCCCGTTGTAATTTGCTCTTGCAGTTTACCCATTTTATTATAGCTATTGGAAAGATTCCGCAGCATATTATTTGAAAGCATTGATTGTGTAACGCGCATTTAATTTCCTCCTCTATCCATATCCCTAAAATGAAGATGATTATCTTCCAACGACACCCATACCATTGATAATTTTATCTAGTGTTTCATCGACAACGGTAATCATACGTGCTGATGCGTTGTAGGCTTGTTGGAAACGAATCATATCTGTCATTTCCTCATCAAGCGACACAGAGCTGATGGATGCACGACGGTGTTCAACTGCGCCTAGTAGTGTAGCGGTATTAAAGGCAAGTCGTTCCGCCTGTTGCCCATCCACACCTAGTTTACCGATTAAACCTTGGAAGAAACTTTGCACAGTCGCGCCGTCTAAGCCCGTATTACCTGCTCCTAGAAAATTTGTGAACTGCATATTGGATAACGCTAAAGCGTTTTTACCGTTTCCGACTTCACCTGCACCCAGAGCTGCATCAGCGGCAGCTAGTTTGCTAGGGTCATCTAGTAAGTCCTGATTGACATAAATATTCCCTGCGTTAATATTTCCAGGTGGAGTTGTCGTTCCTTTTTCTACAAAAAAGGCCTCACCCAAGGTACCATTTGCGTCATATCCACCCTCATGAATTGCATTAAATTCCTGCGCAAACACTTCTGCCATACGATTTAACTCTCTAATCATATCGGGATAAAGGCCTTTTCCTTCAGGGGATCCATCAGCATAGCCAAATGAATCGACAAGTGATTTCATCTTCCCAGAGTTCACCATTTCACTAACAATCAATGGGCCTCCAGTTGCTGTTCCTACTGTAGAAAAAGTAAACCCTGTTACAGGACCATCTGGATTTCCTTCTGCGTCCGGTAGTGTAACAGACATCGTTGAGTAGTCTTTACCATCCACAACCGTAATCGTACTTGGCGTACCATTCGATTTAATTTTTATTGTCACTGAGCCTTCCGCAATTGCGAGTGCACGTCCACCTGATTTTGTGTAGGACGTTTCAATCGGGACAATTGCCGATAATTCATCAATAAGCGCATCTCTTGCATCATATAAATCATTTGGTAAATAACCGTTTGGCTCTACTTTTGTAATTTGCTCGTTAATTTCCGCTATTTGTTGCAAAATAGAATTGACATCTTTTGTCGTAATTCCAATTTCTTTTCCTAAATTCGTTTGGATGTCTGTTAGAGATTTGTGCATATAGTTGAAAGAATCCGCTACAGCTACCCCGCGTTGCACTGCTACTGCGCGCGCGCCACTGTTTTCTG
This sequence comes from Sporosarcina sp. FSL K6-2383, assembly GCF_038618305.1. Lineage (NCBI taxonomy): Bacteria > Bacillati > Bacillota > Bacilli > Caryophanales > Caryophanaceae > Sporosarcina > Sporosarcina sp. FSL K6-2383. The sequence goes on along the minus strand of NZ_CP152017.1, from coordinate 1,215,431 downwards.
GATTTGTCGATAATGTTTGCAACGATGCCCAAAACTCACTCAACGATTTTTGCAATCCGTATTGTGACGGCTCGTTCAAAACATCCTCCATCTGAGAAATAGCTTTAGAAGTCGTATCCCAATACCCAAGCTTAGTAGATTCCTGCCTATACTGATGATCGACAAACGAATCCCGTATCCGCTGAATCGAACCAGCCTGAACACCCGTTCCAAGGAAGCCGGGCATTGTGCCGGAGTTTAAACCGATTCCAGGATACCCCGCTGTTGCTTCCATATTGACACGCTGGCGTGAGTAGCCGAGTGTGTTGGCATTACTGATGTTGTGTCCTGTTGTGTAGAGTGCGGATTGCTGTGTGAACAGACCGCGTTTACTTGTTTCTAATCCCATAAATGATGAACGCATGGTGTTCCTCCTTAAGCTTGTGAGTCAAAAGAGACTTGCTCTTTCGATGCTTTTTTTCCACTAATTTCGGTTTTTGAGTAGTTGGTCGATTCTGGGCGTGGTCGGGCCATATCCAGCGACAGATTCACGAACTGAAGTGACTGGTAGGTCAGCTTCTGGTTCAAGTCATTTTGCCATTTCAAGTCATGAATCGCGTGCAGGAGACGGTCCCTCGCCTCCACAAGGCTTTGCTTGTCCGCTTCTGGTATTACGTCGAGCAAATCAGCGACAGTTGGATTCGCCGGCACTGATCGTCCTTGATCAGTTAAATATTGTGCGACATCCCTTTGCCGTAGACCTTCCATTTGCATGATGCCTGCCAAATGAGATTGCTCATCTTTTAGCAATTGGTCGAGTCCTTCCATGTCCCCGCCTTTGATGGCTGCTGTCTTGTCGTATGCAATCCGTAATAGACTTCTATGCAGTTTTTCCAGATTGTCGAGTGACGTCAAGATGGTTGTAATGGACATTTTTTTGACCTGCTTTCATTCTTTTTTACGCTTTGTAGTAGTTCGCTAAGTTCGAAGCGAGCTGGTCAGCATCTATTTTGTATGTGCCTGATTCGATTTTCGCCTTTAGTTGCTCAACACGCTCATTACGTTGGACGGTAACTGGTGAAACTTCGGACAGCTGTTTTGCTTCTGATGAAATTTCAAGTTTATCTGATTGCATCTTCGCTTTTTGAGCTAGCTGCTCTGTTTTCGCTTGGTTTGCTTTGTATGGATTGATAGCAGGAATATTCATTTTCGAGATTTTCATATACTCTCGCTCCTTTCGTTGTTGTTTCGCTTATGCTTTTTGTAATAGCCTATTCTTTATTTCGGCATAAGTTCGTGAAGGTTTAGGGTCTTTCGTATGAAATATGGAAAATCGGGGGCGCCAACCCACCCCCCCACAAGATTTAGCTTATGATCGTCTACGCCCACGATCTCGATCTGAAAGATATGTTATTTTGTCATTTTCTACGATTGCTTCCCTGAATTCTTTTACTGCCTCAAACCGGTTCAATTCGTTTTGAATATCCTCCGTACAGCTTGCACACAGCTTCCCTTTGTTTGTCAGCTTGCCACATTTATCGCATGGATAGCCTAGATTCGGGAACATGGCGGGCTGTAATCGACCTTTTCGTACCCATTTGTAGAGTAATGATTCGGAAACGCCTGTTTCTTCAATAATTCGTTCTACTGTTGCCGAACGGTTTTCACGTTTTCTAAGGAAGCGATAGACCTCCTCATACAACTTTTCTTCGTTCATGGCGCATTTCGCGCAAACTTCGCGTATTCCTGTATAGTTGAAAAATTCACCACATGATGGGCAATCTCGTAGTTCTGCCATTTTTTCCATCTCCTCTATCATTATGATTAAGCGCGAATAAGTGTTAACGCTTCCACTCGCGTTGCACCCGCTTGCTTTAAAACAGTAGCCGCATGACGGAGTGTCGTACCCGTCGTATAAATATCGTCTACTAGTATGTATGTGCTCGGTCGAATAATCGTTTCCTCTTTTATTGAAAATAAAGGTTTCATCGCTTGACGCTGTGCTTTCGTTTTTTCTCCCATTGCTTCCAGATTGATCTTGTCGAGTACATGCGTATATGGAATGCGTGCACTTTTCAGCAGTTCATCGACCTGGGCGAAGGTTCGCTGAATCTTTTTTTCAGGATGCATCGGAATTGGGACGATAATTGCGCTTGTTGATAGATGGTTGCGTAATTCATGCGCAAAGACGTCTGCCAATCGAATGTCTTGCAGAAATTTAAATTGGTGCAAATAGTCAAGCATTGCTTCGTTATAGCTATATAGCGTTGTAATATGGTCGAGCACGTCACACTTATCCTTATTATCGGCACGTTGGAACTTTTTTGAACAATCCTGGCAAATATTTGATTGTTTACGCAATCCAAGTAGTGCTTGCCATGACGGTGTCGAGGCGATGGATTGTGCACAAAGGAGGCATTCATTCATAGATTTTTGCCTCCTTTGTTGAGCTGAATGATATCATTCTTCGCCGCGTCCATAGCGTACGTAATACCGTGATGGAAGAGCACAAAATCTCCTGTTGGACACTGCGCTGAACGCCCGACACGACCGCCAATTTGAATGAGTGCACCTTTGTTGAAAATCTGCTGTTCCGCCCCAACGATGGCGACTTGGACGTTTGGAATAGTAATACCGCGTTCTAAAATGGTCGTTGTGAGGAGGCCAGGAATTTCTTTATTGCGTAGCGCTTGCACATGCTCTTTTCGATCAGGATGCGCAGCATGTACAGCGTGAATGCGTGTATCGAGTTGTTTGAATAAAGGTTCGGCCTGTTCCATGAGTGCGATATGATGGAAGAAGATAAGGAACGGCTGTTGTTGTTCAAGTCGTTCTAACGTCCAGGCGATGAGTTTTTTTGGTAGCTTATTCTTTTGAATATACTTGCTGTAATTCCATAGGGCGTCGTAGCGCGGCACAGGTAATGGATGTCCGTGGTAGCGACGATTAATGGTAGAGATTTGACCGGTCTTTTTCATTTCCGCTAGCAGTTTGTCCGATGGTGTAGCTGTGACAAAATGGACAGGCGCATTGGGTTTTGCCGCTTTCCGAACTGCTTTACGTAAGGTTTCATCTGCGGTATAAGGGAATGCATCGGCTTCGTCGACAAAGATGGCGTCGAATGCGTGACGGAAGCGATAGAGCTGGTGCGTCGTGGCAAGTATGAGCTGCGGGGCTACTGTTGTCGATTTTGCCCCTCCGTATAGTGCGTCGATAGCCGTTTGTGGGAATGCTGCACGCAGTCGCGGCTCAAGTTCCAGAATGACATCGACACGTGGAGCTGCGATGCAAACGCGTTTCCCTTCTATTAGTAGTCTATGAATGGGTTCAAACAGAATTTCTGTTTTCCCTGATCCACAAACGGCATGAATGAGGTGCGGAATGCCTTTGCTAGTGCTCACAGTGAGTTCATCGGATGCTTGCTTTTGTCGTGGGGTGAGTGTGCCTTGCCAGGCGAGCGAGTGTATTGTTGGATAGGCTGTCGGCTCCCCGTCCCAAACGATTAGCTCGGTGCAGGAAGAAACACGTCCCATTTTGAGGCAATGTCGGCAATAGGTGCAGGGACCTTGGCATTTTGCGCAATCAAAGGTTGTAAAGCGTGATGGGTTGTCGTTTTCACAGCGGTTACAGAAATGACAGAAGCGTTTGGTGAATGTCTTGGTGGATGTGATGCCTGGGATAATTCGGATATAACCGGATGCAATATGAGCATCTATTATGGCAGATTGGAATGGGGTGTGCAGTCGCAGCCAAATACGGCCGGTCAGAAAATCCCTGACTGCCGGGTTGAATGTATCCGTCAACTGCAACACCTCCATTTGATTCTATAGGATGTCTCCCTTTATGCTTGTCGTTTCACCCAACCGAGTCCCATTGCCCCTTCACCGAGATGAGTACCGATGACTGGTCCAAAGTGGCTGATGGTGAATTGGACGCTTGGCAATTGCTCTGTTAATTGAGCAAGCCATGCTTCGGCTTCTTCAGGTTGGTTACCGTGGATGATGACTGCTTCCAATGGCATGTGGACCGCGTCTTCCGCTAATAAATCTGCGATACGCTTCATCGCTTTTTTACGTGTCCGAACCTTTTCAAAGGGGACAATCACTTTTTCGTGGAAATGAAGTAGTGGTTTAACCTGGAGTAATCCACCGATGAGCGCCTGTGCACTAGATAGTCTGCCGCCTCGCTGGAGATGTGTGAGATCATCTACCATGAAATAAGCGCGCAATGTTTGTTTCATCGCCGCGAGTTCTGCCAGGATAGCATCTGGCGTTGCACCTTGTTGTGCCAATTGCGCCGCGCGGAGTACGTAAAATCCTTGTGGATAACATGAAATTTCCGAATCGAATGTGTGGACTGTTATGCCCTCCACCATTCCGCCTGCTTGTCCCGCGCCTGCGTATGTGCCGCTAATTCCACTCGATAAATGGATGGAAATGACCGCGTCATGTGTTTCTTTTAATGATTCATAGAGTTCGACAAATTTACCAATGGGCGGTTGGGATGTCTTCGGTAATGGACCGTCTCCACGTACTTTATCGTAAAAGTCGGTTGTCGTTAGGTCGATTTCCTCCTCATATGCTTCGCCGTTTAGCGTTACAGTAAGGGGAATCATATGGATATCTAATTCTTTTAGTAGATGTGCTGGTAAATAAGCCGTGCTATCAGTCACAATTGCTGTTTTCAATGCTATATCAACTCCTGCCTTCTATTCTACCTAAAATGAAGAGAAATGGGAATTGTGAAGTTTTTGGGAACAGCGCGGGGGGGGGGAACTGGGCTACCTCAGGGAAACTCGGCTACCTTTTGTCGAAACTGAGCTACCTATTCCCGGAACTCGACAACGAATTTGGGGAACTGGGCTACCTCGGGAAACTGGGCTACCTTTTGTCGATACTGAGCTACCTTTTCCCGGAACTCGACTACGAATTTGGGGAACTGGGCTACCTCAGGGAAACTCGGCTACCTTTTGTCGATACTGAGCTACCTATTCCCGGAACTCGACTACGAATTTTGGGAACTGGGCTACCTCCGGGAAACTGGGCTACCTTTCAGCAGAACTGAGCTACCTATTCCAAAAACTCGGCTACGAATTTGGGGAACTGGGCTACCCCGGGGAAACTGGGCTACCTTTCAGCAGAACTGAGCTACCTATTCCAAAAACTCGACTACGAATCAGCAGAACTGAGCTACCCTAGCAATATACAAACCGCCCATCCCGGTATTGCAGGATGAGCGGTTATTTGTCAGTCAATATTTTGTATCCAACGATGTGCTTCTAAAGAATAGGCGCTAAGCTGGGCTTTGTCGATGTCGATTTTTTCGGCGAGTTGTTCCAAACTTACCCAGTCGAAGCGTTCGATTGCTTCAGCCAGTTTGAGCGATTGTGTGATTTCGGTTTGTTCGCCTTTCAAAGTACGTGCGACTATATCAGATAAAGGAATAAGTTCTAAAATATCATCCCAATCACGTTTCGTGATGACATTGATGAGTGAAAACATCCCGGCCAGGAAATACTCTTCTGCATTTTTCTTTCCTTCATGCTCGGCTAGAAGCTCGCACATTTTCGCTCGCGTTAATGAATAATCGACAAGTGCTTTAATACGTCCTTTTCCTAACCCCTCACCCATTTCACGTAGCGCGAGGACGAGCATCCATTTTTTCGTTTCCTGCATGCCGATGATCATGATGGCTTGTTTAATAGAACTAATGCGTTTTGGCACTTCGAATACAAGTGTGTTCATAAGTCGTAGCAATTTGTAAGAAAGCGATATATCACGCATGATGAGGTCAGCCACTATATCGATATTGGGTGATTTCCTATTAAATTGCTCGATAATTTGGAAATGAAGACTAACATTTGTTGGAATTTCTATCCCTGTAATAATTTCGGGTTCAGCAAAAAAATAGCCTTGAAATAGTTTGTAGCCTGCTTCTTCAGCTTGTTTAAATTGCTGTTCCGTTTCAATCTTTTCCGCTAGAAAGACGATGTCGGGATATTTCTTTATAAAGGTTTCAATTTCTAACCGTTCGACCAGCGTAGTGTTTATAAAGTCGACCTTAACGAAGTCTATAATTTCGAATAATTCCTTATGTACCATATACTGGTTTTGCAGGATAAAGTCATCTAAGGCTAATTTAAATCCTTCTGTTTTCAATAATTTCATTTTAGTGAGAAGGGATGGTGTAATTTCGACATCCTCTAAAATTTCAATGACGACCTTATCAGGTCGCAAACCCGTAAAAATATCTTTTGCGAGCAGTTCCCCTGAGAAATTGATAAACGCCATACTTTCACCTGCAACATTTTCTATTCCTATCGAAAGAAACGTGTTGACAAGTAGTCCAATCGTTGCTTTGTCTGAATCAATTCCCGGAAAGAAATTATCTTTACTATTTCTATACAGCAACTCGTAGGCAAAGAGTTCACCATCTCGATTTAAAATTGGCTGTCTACCTACAAATATATCTAGTTTTTCCACTTATTCCACCTCACTTTCAGTAGTATATCAAATAAATACCAGTTTACAACTATTAACACTAGAACAAACTTTTTAGGATGCATTCAGTCTTGTTAAATGGTATGTTTTAGTTACACGCAACTTTTATTTAGGGAGGTTTTATTAATGGAAACCATTCACTATAAACAAACAGGCAATACTGCTTTTATTACGCTAAACCGATCGGGAGCTATGAATGCGTTCAACTACGATATGCTCGTCGAATTGGGACAGATTACGGAATCTATTCGCATTAATCCCGATATTCGCGTTGTGATTTTTACAGGGGCTGGGGATCGGGCATTTAGTGTAGGGGCTGATTTAAAGGAGCGTAAAACGCTAACAGATTGGCAAGTGAAACGTAATATTTACAAAATCGGTGATGTTTTTACGGCGATTGAAAACTTGCCACAACCGACGATTGCAATGATGAATGGCTATGCTTTTGGTGGTGGAATGGAGTTGGCATTAGCATGTGATTTTCGAATTGCGGCTGACACTGCGCTAATGGGGCTTACGGAAACTGGATTAGCGATCATTCCAGGAGCTGGCGGAACACAGCGGTTGCCACGGTTGATCGGCGAAGCGAGGGCACTTGAATTGATTTTAACCGCTCGAAAATTGACGGCTGTGGAAGCACTTGCCTATGGTGTCGTGACAAAAACGGTATCAACAGAAGACTTACTTCAAGAAACAACGGCATTTGCCGATTCAATGCTTGCCAATGGACCGATTGCTTTACAGCAAGCAAAGTTCGCGATCAAACACGGCATGAATGTCGATTTGCAAACAGGTCTAGCCATCGAACGTAAAGCATATGAAATGACAATTCCAACAGAAGACCGAATTGAAGCTCTAACGGCATTTTCTGAGAAACGGAAACCGGTATTTAAGGGAAAATGAGTAATAGGGACTATCCGAAAGTCAAATGACAAGTCGGTAGTCCCTTTTTTATTTGTAAGGTGAAGGCTTATTCAGTCGTACTATCATTATTTGGAGACTTGGTCCTGACAACGGGGACTTTGTGAGACAATTCCAGCAGCTTTCGTCACAATTAGCATGATATTGGTAACCCCTTGCCGATCCGCGGTATACGGCGCTCGCACATATGGGCGATGCTCCAACTGAACGATATAACGTGGTGACAAATTATTAAGCGCTATCGCCCTTATATCGTCCAAACAACGGTCGCAACCGCAGGTCAGTTGTAAATCCTCCTTATGTTTAACGAGCACTTCACATACAATTTCCTCCATAATATTATGTATAGCCATCGTTCTACCTCCCAAGATCTTACTTAGTAGTCTGAAAGATTTCCTATGTTATCCATTATACTCTTGTATTTACTTTTTTCATACAAAAATAAAGGAGAAGAAGACATTGATGCCCTTTCTCCTATGCCTTCATCCAACACAATTTAAATAGTGTGGTTTGTAAAGTCAGCGAATCCTATTGTTAGCGCTTTTATTTTTCGCGCAAAAGCGAGCCATCCCTCTCACAAGGAATGGCTCGCCTTATTTCTGCTCCACTTTCTCTACCAATTCATCTTTCATCGCAACATATCTTCCACTATCGGCGGTAACCCGTATGTCATAAAACTTCTTTACCAGCACATTTTCTTGTTGTGAGTCAATGTCAACAAGCCGTCTTTTTCCAAAACGTCTGTCGAATAAAGAGATTGCTCGCACGAAAGGGTGCTTATGTGCAATTGCTTCCTCGAACGGTATGTGAATATAATCGAAGAGGAGACGTTTTATTTCCCATCCTGGGAACATTCCTTGGTTCTGCACTTCAACTTCTGCATCATCATATGCGGCGTGCAGTTGCCTCAACTCTTCTGATTCTAGTATTGCCTGCAAATCACTCATGGCAATGGGAGACAATGCCTTTTCCTTTGTCAGTTCCTCCCCACGTATAGTTGCTGCCCTATTATATGGGATATCAGAAGCCCGAAATATCTCTATACCATCAAGAGTTACCCTAAAACTGCCTGTCTGATCATGGCTTTTCCGATGGACAACCACCTGGTAATGTACCCGGCCTTTCAATGAGTCACATAGTAAATCTTCCGCCAGTACCTTCACTTTCGACCATCTCATTTCGCCCTTTGCGCCTCCCACTCCTCACGCAAAATCCCCATCCGAATCGAGTCATAGTACGTGTCGTTCCAAAAACGAACTTTGCGTAAGCGTGCTTCCATCGTCATACCTAGCTTCTCGCCAACTTTAATCATCCGCGCATTTCCAGACCACGTTGTGTAGCCGACACGGACTAAAGGCATTTCATCAAATAAATGATTAGTCCACATCGCGAGAGCCTTTGTTCCATAGCCGCCGCTCCAATATGTCGGCTCATAAATAACGATGCCCATTTCTAGCCAAAGTGACGGCTGATGTTCCCAATAATAACTAACCATGCCGATTAATTCTCCATCGACTTCGATACCCCAATAATCATCTCGGCCAACCATTTTATCCTTCCGTTCTAAAAACTTGTCGTACCGCATTGACCGATGTTCATAATAAGGCGCGTCCCACTTTTTCCACTCGGGATTTTCTTCTTTGAAACTTAATTCCCACAGACGGGGTAAATCTTGTTCTGTAATCTGGCGTATCGTGACGCCTTCATTTATATAAGTCAATCCAGTTCCTCCAATTCAAATCAAATACGTCTCGGCGTATTTGTGCCTAGATTTTTATCGAGCTTGCTCGATAAATCCCTTTAAAAATCTATGGCATCAGCCGAAGGCTTTTAATTTTATTCAGCCGGGGTTTAAACCCGGACTGAATAAAATTATAGATATTTCGCAAACCAACCCGTCATTTCATTAAGCCTTGCCACACGTAAATTCGGTGTACCCGTACGCGATAAGTTATGGTCCGCATCTGGGAAACGCACAAATTCTGTTTCTTTGCCCATGCTTTTCAATGTCATATACAGTTGCTCCGCCTGTTCAATTGGGCAGCGAAAATCTTTTTCTGAGTGTAAGATTAACAGAGGTGTTTCAATGTTCTTCGCATATTTCAACGGTGAATGCTTCCATAGCTTGTCGACATCCGTCATATCCGCTCCAATTTGCCAATCGCTGAAATAATAACCGATATCAGACACACCAAAGAAACTGATCCAATTGGAGATTGAACGCTGTGTAACCGCTGCTTTAAAACGATTCGTATGACCCACAATCCAGTTCGTCATGAAGCCGCCATAGCTACCGCCTGTAACACCAAGACGTTCCGTGTCAATCCAATTATTTTCTGCAATGACATAGTCTAGTCCTGCCATAATATCCTCATAATCCCCGCCACCATAATCGCCGCGTACCGCATCTACAAATTCCTGACTATAGCTATGGCTACCGCGTGGATTGACATATAGTACACCATATCCTTGCGCTGCCAATAGCTGCAATTCATGGAAATAAGTATTGGCGTACATCGCATGTGGTCCCCCGTGGATTTCAACAATTAGCGGGTATTTCTTGCCCTCTTCATAGCCCGCCGGTTTCATCAGCCACCCATGGACATCCCAATTTGTTGCTCCTGTATAGGAAATCGCTTCTGGCTCAACAAGTTCAACTTCCTCTACATACGTTGCGTTGAATGAAGTGAACGCTTCCCTTTCGCCCGTTGCGATCATTTGCTTATACAGCTCACCTGGGTTAACGGCATTGCTGGCTGCGACCAAAGCAAATTCACCATCTATAGAAATGTCATAGCCATAGACGTGTTCATTATCTGGTGATGCCGGATATACCTCCCCTTCCAGCGTCGCAAAATACAGTTGTACATCGCCCATTGTCGACAATTGAAAATACAAGTGGTTGCCTTGCGTCCAAACTACTGCCGGCGCATTTCCTCCTTGCTGATGATCCGCGACTGAATAATCCCCAACCGGTGCATCAATGCTTTCCGTCACATTTACAAGCGTTCTCTCTTGCATATCATAGACATACACATCGCCATGTGTTGCATTTTGGTATGTACGATCTGAGCCAACAAACGCAATGTAATGATCGTCATTTGAAAACTGCGCGCCACCGTAATAACCTTCTTCTTCAATTAGAACTGTCTCTTCTTTCGTCTCAATATCAACGATGAATAACGGCTGACGGAATTCATAATCTAAATTATCTTGTCGATTGACACCGATAATTAATTTCTTGCCATCATGTGATATCGCTTGTAAACTATGCTGGTAATTGCCTGCTGTGAACTGTGTCACATCACCCGTTTCAATGTCGACCACGCCAATTTGCCTAAACGTATCTTGCGGCAACAGGCCTGCGCCATCCATCTGATACTTCATCGTTGTTACACGGTAGGGCTCTGGTTTTTTCTTCTCTTCCTTTTCCTCTTTATCCGTAAAGGTCTGGCCTTCTTTGACGACAGCGTTCATCCAGATTTGATTGCCGCATGGCGACCAGAGGAAACTTGAAACACCTTTTTCAAACGATGTCAGTTTCTTTGCTTCTCCGCCCCTTGCCGACAAGATGAACACTTGACTTTTGTCTTCACGATCCGATAAAAAGGCGATTTTCTTGCCATCTGCTGACCATCTCGGTGAAGACAAAGTTCCTTTGCCATGCGTCCACTGCGTCACCTCATTCGTTACCAAATCCACGTGGAATAAATTCGATACATATTGATTGTCCTCTTCCTCAATATGCGTGCGCACAAATATCGCTTCCTTACCATTCGGCGCCAGCTGCGGATCCGTCACAGACTGTAATGTGAATAAATCATCTACTGCTACTTTACGTTTTTCCATCATCTATTCCCCCTTACGCTTTTCCTGTCTACTTACTTCGACACTCGTAGGAATTTTCCTTTTTTCATATGACAACCCCTCGTGGCCATTTCCACATGAATTATCTGGTATGCTTATAATTCAAATGTCATTTATTTCATTACGGAAAGGATGTAAAAAATGATAAAACGGTATCCGATCGTACTCCTGATTTGTAGCATTCTTCTTTTATCGGCCTGCCAAGAGGAGACAATAAAACAGCCGCTGGAACAGGATATTCCTACTGAAGTAGAAGAGAAGCAAGAGGTTGTGCAAGAAACGACACCTATTGAAAAAATAAAAGAAAATGCTCTTTATTCGTGGGAAGTACAGGATGCTGCACGTACTGCGCGGCTTTACCTCGTATCAGATGACGGTACAACGACAGAGAATGGTAAGCAATATAACGGCAATCTAGCGTTCTACTTAGTCGAAGGCACTCACGGAATTTTGCAGGAGCATCTTGCCTCAGGCCTCGAAGCCGCCAGCATTGATCTAGACAAATCGCCATTCAAAATATATACATTCGGGGATCAAACAATGATGACATGGATTGCATCTGATGAAGCAGCTGGCAATACAGTTACGATGTGGATCTATACGGGTGAGGAAATGCAGCAAGTCACTTTTGAGGGAGAACCTCAACTTTTAATTACAAGTGATCAAGTAAAATTCATCGAAGATCATTATTTACAAGCATATCTTTATAATGATGGAAGCGATGAAAGCAAAGGCATCGGCTGGTTTTATACGACTTGGCAGTGGGATGCAACTACGCATGATTTTACTACCTATGATATGAGGCAGTATGTACAGGATGATATGTACGGTTGGGAGTCTGGTGAATACTTCACGCAATTATGGGATGAACATGAAGCCGAATATATCTCATTCCCTCATATCACCTTGACCGATGAGTTTGCAGAGGTCGTTAAGAAAGGAATGCTTCTTAATAATTCCATTCACTTGGGCGATTCCATTGATAGAGTACTGGAAGAATTCCCGGATTATCTTCATCACGATTACTATGAGGGTGGAAATTATTATGCTTACCCCGGCGGTAGTAGCTATTTTTACGATGAAGCAACACGTGAAATCACTTATATTACGCTAGATGGCACCTTGATTATCAACGACCTCTCCTCACTTATCACTATTTTAGGTGAGCCTGTAGAAAGCGGAAAGGATGAAATGGCTGATACAAATTATATGATATTTCACATTGGCGATTCTCGCTTGAAGGTGGATGGTAATGAATCTGGCCAAGTCCATGAATTTTGGTTAACTACACACTAAGTATAAGAAACTCCGGCTGCGTCTTCTAACGAAGATTTTGCCGGAGTTTTTCTTAGATATATTGATTCGCAAGCGAAATTTTGAAGACCTTAAGATCAGTATGAGGTTGTCATTGCTGGCTATTTTCAATCAACCTATTCTCCCCTACATACACGGACTGCGGACGAAAAATGGTGTTGTCACTCAACTGCTCCATTGCATGTGCCGTCCAACCAACAACTCTTGCTGCACTAAATGTCGGCGTGAATAATTCTGGTGGCATATTGATTGAGCGCATAATGGCAGCGGCATAATATTCGACATTGGTGTACAGTTTTCGTCCCGGCTTGTACGTCTCTAGCAAAGCGATAATTTCCTTTTCGGCCTCAGTCGCCAAGTCTAACCAATTGTCTTTTCCTGACATACTGACGCATTTATCTCTCAATAGTATTGACCTTGGATCTTCCGTTTTATAAATGCGGTGGCCGAATCCCATAATTCGTTCACCATCCTTCATTTTCTTTTCAATCACTGAACGGATATTTTCGGGTGTTTTGATTTCTTCCAATAATTCAATGACAGCCGAGGGTGCGCCACCGTGTAACGGGCCTTTCATCGTGCCAATGGCTGATGTGACAGCTGAAGTGATATCCGATTCAGTTGAAATTGTGACACGCGCGGCAAAAGTCGAAGCGTTCAAACCATGCTCCATTGTCAATTTCAAATAGGTTTCGAGTGCCTCGATTTGTACTTCATTCGGAGGAACGCCTGTCAGCATCCATAAATAATTGGCCGTGTGTGATAAAGTTGAATTTGCTTCCACGATCGGTTTCCCCTGCTGATTTCGGTAATGACGAGCGATGATTACTGGAAGAGCTGCCGTCAAAATAATGGCCTGATCCTCAACTGTTTCTTCGTTAAAGTTTGCGTGTGCATACGCAGAAATAGCCGTCCGCATGGCATCCATCAAGGACACCTCATGAGGGAATGCATCGATGATTGCGGTGATATGTTGAGGTAGTTCCCTTCCTACTAGCAATTTTTCATTCATGAGTCTTTGTTCCATTTCCACCGAAAAATGTCCACGCCACATGAAGTAAGCTATTTCCTCAAATGAATAAGACGATACGAGATCACCTACTAAAACGCCCCGATAGCGCAATTCTCCCTTCTCTCCATCGACAGATGCAATTTTCGTATTAACAGCTACAACATCTTTCAACCCTTTTTGAAACATCACGATTCCTCCTTCTTTTCTTTAGTATAAGGGCGAGGTATGATTATATAAATTGAATGTTTTTCATCGAAATGATTACTATTATTAATTAAGAAGGAGAGACCTAATGGATTATCAATGGCTAAAAACGTTCGTTATCGCCGCTGAAACATTAAATTTCCGCAAAGCTTCAGAGAAATTGATGTTGTCCCAACCAAGTGTGACTGTCCATATCCGACTACTCGAGGAACAACTGGGGACGAAACTGTTTGACCGTGTCAACAACCGTGTCACTTTGACGGATGCTGGTAGAGTTTTTTATCCTGAGGCTATACGGCTCACCAACGATGTCGATGCAAGCGTCAATCGAATGCAGGCGTTTTCGCAACGCTATCGCCGGAACTGGACGATTGCCATTTCACCCTTAATGGCTGAGACGATTTTACCTTATTTTTTGCGGACATTCATCGAGCGTCATAAAGACATCGAAATTTCCATCCGTATTGAAGAATCGGAAACGATTGAATATCTAGTTGATAACGGCGATGTCCATCTTGGCATCTCCGCGCTGGATGCCAAATTAAAAAACATAGAATCCATCCGTATTTATGAGGATCCCATTTTATTCATCACACCAACCGATAAGTATGACGAAGAAAGTGGTCCGCCTATTGATATACTAGATGTACTTCGGAAGAATTATTTATTCACACACCATCATCCCGTCTTTTGGGACGACTTGCTGTTCACCCTCAACAAGCACATCTCAGGTATCCGAACGATGAAAGTGACACAAGCGCACATCGCCAAACGATTCATTCAGGAAGGGCTCGGTGTCTCGTTCCTGCCCCACTCCATCGTACGGCGTGAATTAATTGAAGGAAGACTGATGCAACCACATTTTGATTTATTCGATTTGCCAGCCGTTTCTACGTATATTATCGTGAAAAAGAAAGGTGAACTTGAGGAAGAGTTTATTCATCAGATTGCCAACTATTATTTTGGCTAATGTTATACTAAAAAGACTAGTAAAGGAGTGATTTTTTGCACAATAAAATCTTCCAACAGGTTCGTGAGTTTATCACTGAAAAATTAGATCCCGCTTTTATCATCATTTTTGGCTCGTATGCAAAAGGTACGACTCATAGCGAAAGCGATATTGATGTAGCTTTCTATCGTGAAGACCAATTATTTTCTTCCTATGAGTTATTCATGTTTGCACAGCAATTAGCAGACATCATTGGCATTGAAGTTGACTTGATTGATTTAAAAGAAGCATCCACTGTTTTTGCAGCACAAATATTTTCGACCGGCGAAGTGATTTATTCCCAAAACGACAACTTACGAATGGAATTGCATATGCGCACATACAGCATGTACGCAAGGCTGAACGAAGAACGGCAGCCTATTATTGATAAAATTAATGAAACTGGACAGTCTATGGTGAATGATATCATTCTTAATAAAATCACAGTTATTGAAAGATACTATGCCAGAATAAAAGATGTGTACGCTGGTGACCCAGATAATTTAACAGATTTCACAAAACAGGACTCGATCGTATTGAATATCCAACGTGCTTGCGAGGCATGTATTGATCTCGCCATGCTTGTATCCGCTGAAAAAAAGTTCGTGATACCCCAAAAGAGTAGAGAAGTCTTCGAGCTACTTCATGCAAATAAAGTAATTCTTGAAGATACCGCTACTAACATGAAGTCAATGGTTGGCTTCCGCAATATCGCAGTTCATGACTACCAAGCTATTAACACTATTATTTTGAAGGAAATCATTGAACATCATTTAGATGACTTCAAATCTTTTACAAAACAGATTCTCGCCTATTGAATCAATTACGTCAAAAACCCTCTCCCTCTGGAAAGGGTTTTACTATTCCAATACATCTAATTGACTTCTTATATAATTCCCCCGTGCTTCAATATAAGTACAAATAAACGCCGGCTCATGATCAAACACGTTCAGATTCTCCTTTACATAAGGGTCCTGTTGCATATAAGGCCTGATTAAATCATGTAATTCTTGTATTTTGGGTTTCAAATAATCTACAGTAAATTTGTTCGTTAAAATATCTTCTAGCAGGTTTTTATAGTGAGTACGAAACGTTTTTATCGCAAGAATTCGTGCCGTAAGCGTATTAAACCCTTGGATTCTTAAATAATCTTCTTCCATGATTTCTCCATCGACATCCCTTCCCCATGTCGCATCATAATCCCACGGAATCATTTCAAATAAGCCGGTCTCCCCATTGCGATACAAGGCATAGTTATGGACAAATCCATCAAAATTTTGGGTGAAAACTACTCCAGCAAGCCAGCGAAGGTATTGCTCGACATTGATGTACTTGACGATTTCGGTTTCAAATTGTTCTTGAGGGAGGGTATTAATCATAAAAATTAGTTCTTGTAAATGAACCTCATCTTGCTCCGAACCATACTTTTTTTCATAGCCAACCAGGAGTGATTCCTTCACTTTGTTATCAAGATCACTCATTAGCGAAAAGTTAGCATCTCCGTCTACTGCATAGAAAATGGCTCCGTTCGGCAATTTTCTATTTCCTAGGAAATATTCATCTACAGACTCTAGCTCCAAATAAAGCCCTTCATTTTTCCCGTTCATCTTTAAAGAAATGAAACGTGCTTTTGGGGATAAACAGCCAATTTCTTCAAAAAAGTCAAAGGATAATTTGTTTCTAAGTAGGGAGGGATCCTTAAATTCGGCATTCCAATGAACTTCTTTTGCTCCTCGAAACATGCTCGGTTTGGAAAAAGTGACACGATATGATTTTTTGCGTAAATCTCGAATATGTGAACCGCGATAGGCTAGGTCAATCGCATATTTCTTTTTACCGATTGTTAGCTTTGCGGTGATTGGATCGTCCTGCCAAATATTTTTTCGTAGTTCATTTCTATCTGAGGGGTGGACAAAGAGCTGATATTCAGGGATTTGCATGTGCAATCATCCTTTTACCGTTTACTGTATGGGTATGAGTAACGGGTATAGGATGCCACTTTTAATTTATCGGCGACGAGTAAGCGATTGTCTCTACCACGTTTAGGACAGCCACGTACCATAGAGAAGGGGAGGAATTTGCTCTTCAAAAGAAGAAAGGAGGTTAGGATATGTCTAATTTTTCTATGGACAATATACAGCGGGCTGTTGACAATGCAAGACGTTCCGGATTAGGGGACTTCCTTTTCCAGGAGCCTTCTAGTAACCGGGGACGTTCGAATCGTTGTCGATGTAGTGAATGTAACCGTCGTCGTACAAGCCGCAGGCGGCAAACTTCTGGCAATCGAAGACCTTCGAATATTAGCCGTTGTACTTGTTGCGTTGCAGGACAATCGAACTCAAATCGCTGTACTTGTCGCGTTTTAGGCCAATCGAATTCGAATCGGTGTACCTCTCGGCGAACGGATCGGAACCGACGAACTTGTAACAATGATAGGCGAACGGACAGAAACCGTTGTAATCAGCGCTGTTGTGGCGGTGTCTTCCGGCGAAATAGTTGGTAACTTGAAATTTGATTGAGGATTGTTAGGTAAGTCGGGATTCAGCAACTTACTTGGCAGTCCTTTTTTTGATGAAGATGGGTTATGGAATAATTGACGATGAATTTCCGGAAACTGAACTACCTATTCGACAAACTCGGCTACCCCGGGACTGAACTGGACTACGAATTTCGAAAACTCGACTACCTCGACGAAACTGAACTACCTATTTAACGAACTCGGCTACCTCGAGACTGAACTGGACTACGAATTCCCAAAACTGGGCTACCCCGGCGAAACTGAACTACCTCGCACCAGAACTAGACAATTGATAAAAAAAGCCCTCCTCATACTTTCACAAGGAAGGCCCATCATTCATATTCTAACTTGCTCTTTCAATGACCGTCTCAAAATTTTACCTGTTGTGTTTTTCGGTAGTTCATCTAAAAATTCAATACGTTTTGGTACTTTGTATTTAGCGAGGCGATCCGCACAGTAGGCGGTTATGGATGCTTCGTTAGCGGTTGCCCCTTCTTTTAGGACGACGAAGGCATGGACAGCTTCTCCGAAATCAACGTCCGGCAATCCGATGACCGCTGCTTCAACGATGTCACTGTGTGCGAATAATACTTCTTCAACTTCACGTGGGTAAACGTTGTAGCCACCTACGATGACAAGGTCTTTTTTGCGATCAACGATGTAGAAATATCCATTCTCGTCACGTCTTGCCATATCACCTGTATACAACCAGCCATCACGAATAGTCACTTCCGTTTCTTCCGGCATTTTGTAGTAACCTTTCATAACGTTTGGTCCGCGTACAATTAATTCACCAACTTCTCCATCAGGCAATTCTTCCCCAAGCTCGTTCACAATTTTGTTTTCAACATTGATAATCGATGTTCCAATTGATCCTGGAATCCGCTCTCGATCTAGTGGATTGAAGCAAGTAACAGGTGATGCTTCGGACAAGCCGTACCCCTCTGAAATGCGCACATCGAATTTCTCCTCGAAATTATGGAGCAAGGCGACGGGTAATGATGATCCACCCGAGATAGCTATGCGAACCGATTTGAAATCTTCCGGGTTACTATCTGGGAATTGGTATAAGAAATTGTACATTGTCGGTACTGCTGCAAATATCGTTGCTTGTTTTTCTTTGACGAGACTGAAAATATCCGCTGGTGAAAAACGTGGTGCGAGTAAAATCGTTGCCCCTTTTACAAGGGGTGCATTGACGACTACCGTTAGGGCAAACACATGGAATACCGGTAGTGTAGCCACAATGCGATCACTTTCCGAGTAATCTAAGTAATCTGCGACGTCACGTGCGTTGGAATATAAGTTATCGTGTGTCAACATTGCACCCTTTGGACGTCCTGTTGTCCCAGACGTATACAAAATGACAGCGGTTTCATTTTTATCTACATCAATTGGCTCGACACCCGATTTCCCTGCTGCAATAAGTTGTGTGAATGAACGAACTTTCGCCTTCACTGCTTTAGGTAGCGCAGCTATTTTCGCGGGTGTTTCAGGAACTGTTTCGCAAATTACATAATGCTTAACAGTTGGGAATGCCCCGGCTGCCTGTTCCACAAGCGGCAATAAAAGATCGAGTGCAATCACTGCCTTCGCGTCACTGTTATGTATAATGTACGAGATTTCGTCTGGTGTATAAATCGGGTTTACCGGTACTGCCGTTGCCCCAATTTTCATTGTCGCATATAACGCAATTAGAAAATGCGGCGTGTTGCCAAGTAAAAACGCGACATTGTCACCTTTTTCAATACCTAAACTTTGTAATGATGAAGCAAACATCGAAACCGATTGGTCAAACTCGGCATACGATGTATCCTTTCCCATGAAGTGATAAGCAATTTTTCCAGGTTGTGTCGTTGCGGTCTCGTGCACACGTGAAACTAAATTCATGTAGTCAGCCCCTTATCAAGTTCAATGAATGACTATTCATTCATCTATCGTAATCATTATATAAGAAAAGTTCTGATAATACAATACTAGAATAAGATGAACTTCTGATTTTCATATCTGACGAGATTTCTTATTCCAACATACTAAATAAGCACCAAGGAGTCACCCCGGTGCTTTAATATGCGCTAAATAGCGCCAGCGAATTAAATAAAAGTAACAAATTTGCATCAGTGTAAAGCCGGCCATAACAATCACCAATTCTTTAACAATCGAAATTTCTGCAAGCTCATCCCAGATAACTTGTAGCGATAGAAATGCAAATGAACTATGCACAAATGCTACACCCCATGGGAAAAAAAACTGGGGAATTAATTGGCGATTGACGATTGTTTTGAATTCTCGATCTGTGATTCCCATGCGCCTAAGTACATCAAACTGTTTTCGATCGCGTTCAAGAGAGGTATACAACCTGAAATAAATAAAGCTACCTGCCGCCAAGAAAAATACAGCTGCTAATAGTAAACCGATGAATAACAACAATGAAAAAGTTGTGCGGATGACTGAATAATTCAAGCCGGGATTGATGAATGAGTACGGTAACGAGACAGACTCATCTGAGAGAAATGGTTCTGTATTTGCAGCGTCAATAGATAGCCCGATCTCCTTAGTCTCCTGCCACTTAGGCACATTGAAGGCGTAATAAGCAAAAGTCTCTAACCCCTCCGTCATCACCGTTTCAAATACTTTATCGTAATCTATATCATTTAAAACAATGGCATTTTGGGCGATGGAATACGATGAAAACAAATGATAAGGGTATGCTCCGTCAATATTGACCATCACTTCACTTTCTTCAAGGAGCGTTCTTACTACCCGGCCATTTAGCTGATCATAGGCGGCTATAGATGGTGGCAGGAATAATGCCTCTCCTTCTGCCAATACCATCGGAGGTTTGTCAAATGACTGCGCCAGCATATTGACGTTGGAAAGTTTCAATATCGCAACGTTATTTGCGGTGAATGAAGATGTCTGTTGCAATACTTGGAAACGAATAAGTGAGTAGTCAATACGATCGGTTTTCAATTCATTCACTAGCTGTTCGATATGCTGACGTTCTAATGCATTATCTTGTTCACTTTTATAAATAAGACCAAGCGGATGCATTTCACGATATTGTGAGGCGAATGAGGTCAGCGAAGCTAACAGACCCACTGACATGAACGCGATTGTCGACACCATCGTCACAATGAAAAACATTCGTGCATTTTCACGGAGTCGGACAACTCCCTCCGATATCGACAGTAGCCAAAAATGATGCCAGTATATTTTTTTTCGTTTACGAATTGTATGTAACAGCAATGGCAAAGAATCTGTGAAAAAGTAAAAGGTACCAATTGCCGCCAGGGGTGGTAAGAAAAACGACAGACCAATGACGATTGAATTCGTTGTAGTTGCCGCCATAATATATGCCGCACCTAAACAAAAAAGTCCCAAATAACCACGGCTCTTCGAATAACCATACGCCCCTTGGTTCCCCGCCTCTCCCTGTATTAAATCAGCTACTTCCCCTGTTCGAATAAACACCGGAGCAATAAATGAAATCAGGACAAACAAGCTCATAAATGCACCAATCGTCAGTGCAAATGGCTGCCATGAAAAATAAAGTGGTAGGGCCGGTAAAAGCACGATTTCACGGACAATCATAAAGAAAAACTTAGAAAACATATAGCCAAGAAATGTCCCAGCGGCAATCGACCCCAACCCGATAAACATCGTTTCAGTAAAGATCAAACGATTTAACTGACGCTTAGCCATGCCTAAATGGAGTAAAATACCGAATTCTTTTGACCGAGCCTGTAAAAATGCCCGCATTGAATAAAATAAGAAAAACACCGTAAAAATATACAAAATGATTTCTGCAGCACCCATTCCTGTAATGGCGATTTCCTGTATAAATCTATCCTCAATGGAAGGGTGAAACAGAAGCATCGAATACAAAAAAAACACCATGACAGAAAAAACACTCGCCATGAAAAAAGCGGCGTAAATGCGGCGATTGCGAACGACGTTACGGTAAGCGAACTGACGAAAGGTCATTGACATTCCCTCCGAGAAGCGACAAGACGTTTAAAATACGTTGAAAAAACGTCTGACGTCTTTCATCTTTATAAATTTCATTGAAAAATTCGCCGTCTTTTATGAACAGCACACGGTCACAATAACTAGCCGCAATCGGATCATGCGTAACCATTATGACAGTTGTACGCTCCATTTTATTAATTTGACTCAGCAGTTCAAGGACATCCTTTGCCGATTTCGAATCCAGATTTCCTGTTGGCTCATCCGCAAGAATAATTTTTGGTCTATGGATTAAAGCACGCCCAATCGCCGTTCGCTGCGCTTGTCCTCCCGATAACTCATCCGGTCGTCTATTCAAAATTCCTGTCAAATGAAGGCGTTTTGAAAATTCTACAATCCGTTTTTCCATTTCCTGAACAGGAATGCCATCCAACGTCAGCGGCAATACAAGATTTTCTTCCACCGTTAGCATTTGAAGAAGGTTAATATCTTGAAAAACAAAGCCTAAATTACGCCGTCTGAATAAAGCTAACTCATTTTGTCCCAAAGCTTCCGGCTCAATCCCATTAATGGTCAAGCGTCCATAGGTTGGCACGGTAATCGTTGAAATTAAATTCAACAGCGTTGTTTTCCCACTGCCAGAAGGTCCCATCACCGCAACAAACTCCCCTTCTTCAACTTCAAAGTCAAGACGGTTCAGTGCTCGGTGCATCACTTTCCCTTCGTAAATCTTCGTCACTTCCGTCAATTCCACGATTGCATTCCGCGTCATCTACTTCACCCGCTTCTTCATTCTTAAAGAGGACCGTCACCGCCGTCCCCTTGCCAAGCTCTGATTCAATCGCTAGCCGATGTCCTAATCTGCCACATACTTCCGATGCGATATACAGCCCCATTCCCGTTGACTCGCCTGTTAACCGCCCATTTTCACCCGTGAAAAATGCTTTCGTCACGCGGTTCAAATCTGAAGAAGGGATGCCAATTCCCTCATCACGAATCACGAGCTGTATTCCTTTCTCTGTATGAGATGCTGTTAAATGGACTTTCTTTCCTTGCTCGAATGTATATTTCACCGCATTGGTAATGAACTGCCCAATGACGATATTCAACCATTTTACATCTGTGGCAACCGTAAATTTCTCGTCGATTGAAATAACAGGGAACACACCATTGGTGATAAACAAACGCTTATGCTCTGTAATTATTTCCTGGACAACCGTTTTTAACACAACTCGCTCAATTTGCATATCCTGTTCAAACGTTTCAAGTCGTGCATTAACAAGCACTGAATCGAGTCCGCGTCGCAATTTGTCGATTTCTTCATTGAGGCTATCGCGATCCAAGTCATCCTGTTCCTGTAACAGTAATCCCATGACTGAAATGGGTGTTTTCATCTGATGGACCCACTGATTCATAAAATGGAGCTGTCGATGTTGAGACGCATATAGCTGCTGCACCTCATTTTGGTACAACCTGTACAATTCACGTGTAAAATCTGCCGTTTGTTTATGTTCTGGTGCTTGAGCATGACGGATTAAAGCGTCCTCCATCTTATCCGGCTTGAGTGTAATGGCCGCGTAAAAGGATCGTCTCATGATAAATTTTCCGACCAAATACCCCGCGGTTAACAGCATGCTCATACTAATGGCGTAAATACCCGTATTGAGGTTGCGAAAGCCGTCTAGCCAGTACAACAGTAAAATAAATAACACGAGTAGCATTTGAAATAATAGAAACGATAGATGTTCTTTCAAAAAAAATATGAACTTATTCATGACTCCTCCGGCGCTAATATGAAACGATATCCTGCACCACGCACAGTTTCAATAGACGACTGGATATCGTAATCAGCCAATTTTTTTCGCACACGCGTCATATTTACATTTAATGTGTTTTCATCAACGAAGGATTGATCGTCCCATAGTTCTTCCAATAACTTTTCACGTGATACAACTTTAGGTGCTGCTTCAATGAGTAGCTCCAAAATGACACATTCTTTTTTTTGCAAAGGAACAATGGTGTTACGCACCTGTAACTCCATCCGCTCGATATATAAATTTAGCACTCCAGCCTTCATCGTCCGTTCGGATTGGTTCGGTGCGTATTCGCCAAAGGTCCTGCGTAAATGACTTCTTATTTTTGCAAGGACGATTTCATAGTGAAAAGGTTTCGTGATGAAATCGTCTCCGCCATTTTCTAACGCGAATACTTGGTCCATGTCACCGGATCGTGCCGAGATGAATAAGATAGGACATGTGGTATGTTGGCGAAGCTGACGACACCAATAATAGCCGTCATAAGAAGGCAGATTGATATCGAGTAAAATAAGGTGTGGATCGAATGCCAAGCACTCTTCTGTGACACGTTCAAAATCTTCAACAATGGCGACGTCATATTGATATTTCCTTAGTGTATCTGCTAACAGTTGCGCAATTTTCCGATCATCTTCAACAATAAAAATACGGTGGTTTACCATCTGTTCAGTCCCCCTTCACAGTTATTTTTAGTATAACGTAGAATTCACTGTTACGCTCGAGTAACGGGACTCGTAGCATTTCAGCAAAACTAAACAACGCTCGCACAACTAAGCAACGTTTTTCGTAAAGGTCACAACGTTCCACCCGAACTAGACAACGCTTTCGCTGAACTTAACAACGTTTCAGCAAAACTAAACAACGTTCGCACAACTAAGCAACGTTTTTCGTAAAGGTCACAACGTTCCACCCGAACTAGACAACACTTTCGCTGAACTTAACAACGTTTCAGCAAAACTAAACAACGTTCGCACAACTAAGCAACGTTTTTCGTAAAGGTCACAACGTTCCACGCGAACTAGACAACGCTTTCGCTGAACTTAACAACGTTTCAGCAAAACTAAACAACACTCGCACAACTAAGCAACGTTTTTCGAAAAGGTCACAACGTTCCACGCGAACTAGACAACGCTTTCGCTGAACTTAACAACGTTTCAGCAAAACTAAACAACGTTCGCACAACTAAGCAACGTTTTTCGAAAAGGTCACAACGTTCCACCCGAACTAGACAACACTTTCGCTGAACTTAACAACGTTTCAGCAAAACTAAACAACACTCGCACAACTAAGCAACGTTTTTCGAAAAGGTCACAACGTTCCACCCGAACTAGACAACGCTTTCGCTGAACTTAACAACGTTTCAGCAAAACTAAACAACGTTCAACTCACAATCCACAATAAAAAGAAGCCCAACACGTAGTCAGGCTCCTCCTTATCCATCAATAAATCAATTGCAGAAACTCTTCCTTCGTAATACCGCCAAGATAGGTTGGAATATCAAGCGTAGCCAATGCCTCACTCATGGATTGTCTATCGTACTGGACACCTTTCAAACTTCCCTCGATGACAGCTACTTCTCCAACACCGAAGAAATCACCGAAAATGTTGACGTTTTCAATGATGCCTTTATTAACATCTAGTCGAACGTCTAAGCCGCCAACTGGGAAGCGATGCGAATGCTGCATGTTGAACTTCGGTGATTTCCCATAGTTCCAATCCCAGTTCGCATAACGCTCTGCAGATAACGCATGGATGTTAGCCCAATCTTCGTCTGTCAGCTCCATATACTGAATTTTTTCTTCTCCGCCAAAAATCGATTTCAATATATTCAAGCGAAACTGCTCAATCGTCATCGACTCAGTGAGAAACTCCGTAATATTAGCTACACGACTACGAATCGATTTAATGCCTTTCGATTCAATCTTGTCCTTCCGCACTTTAAGCGCCGAAACAACTCGCTCGATTTCAGTGTCAAACATCAGCGTTCCGTGACTGAACATGCGACCATTCGTTGAGAACTGTGCATTCCCAGAAATTTTGCGCCCCTCGACTAAAATATCATTACGGCCTAGTAATTCCGCTTTCACGCCCATTTCAGCAAGTGCTTGAACGACGGGCTCCGTAAACTTCTTAAAATTCCGGAATGATTCACCATCATCTTTTGTAATGAAGCTGAAATTCAAATTGCCAAGGTCATGATAGACGGCTCCTCCACCCGATAGACGACGAACAACATGAATACCATTCGCCTCCACATATTCTGTATCAATCTCCTCAATCGTGTTCTGATTTTTCCCAATGATGATGGACGGCTCGTTAATATAGAACAGCAAAAAGGATTCTTTTTCTATATCCATATTTTTCAGTGCATACTCCTCAATTGCCAGGTTGATGCGTGGGTCAGTAATTCCTTTGTTATCAATGAAATACATGTAAATCGCTCCTCACTTAAATAGACTCTTATTTATTTTATCTGAAAAGTACTGAAATGTATTGACATTTGATTATCTGTTATAATACACTACTAATAACGAATCGAGTACTAGTACAAATTGAAAGGGGAGAATGAATGATGATTGAAAACGTTATCGAGTTTTTTTAGAAAACTCGGCGATTGCCGAGCCTTTAGGCGACAGCAGAACCGTAGTTGCCCTTATAAGGTCATCAACGAACTTATACTTTCTGACGTTACAAAAACCTACCTGTCAAAGTTTGTACGTCTTGTGGGAAAGAAATTGAAGAACAGCATGAATGCTACGGCAACAAATGCGATTATTGCAATATAGTATGATTTTTTTCGCAACACCTGTACTATTACAACATAAATCATCTAAACAGTACTAATACAACCTGAAAGAGGTGAACACACTATGATCGAAAACGTCATCGAGTTTTTCAAAAACCTTCCTGCTAAAGTATGTACGTCTTGCGGAAAAGAAATTGACGAGCAGCATGAATGCTACGGCAACAAATGCGACTCTTGCAATATTTTATGAATTTAAATATATCAATTACGCTTCGGCGTAATTGCGTCTAGATTTTGAATCGAGCCTGCTCGATTAACTCCCTTCAAAATCTATGACATCCGCCGGAGGCTTTATATTTGTTCAGCGAGCGTTTGGACACCCACTGAACAATAGTGACTAAATCACATTCATCTTTCCACCTATAAACGTAAAGTGTTCCGCTGAACGAATATAAAACAGCCGCAAATATTTTCTGCGGCTGTTTTTGTATTTATCTGTAGCTGTATCATTCACTCAAAATAATTCATCCATAATTTCTCTCACTGCAGCTCGTCCCTGATCGATACAATCCGGTAAACCGACGCCATTATAGGAAGCACCTGCTAGTTTCACGTGTGGAAACTTCGCTTGTAGCTCGGTCCTCGCTGCCTCAATACGTTGTTTGTGCCCGACTCGATACTGCGGTCTGTCTTTTTTCCAACGCGTCACAATTGTGAAATCTGGATTGCCCGTAATGTTAATAATTTTACTCAGATCAGCAAGAACAATTTTTTCGATTTCAGCATCTGGTAAATCCACAATCGCCTCTTCACCGACGCGCCCGACAAATGCACGAATCAGCACTTTTCCTTCTGGCGTTGATGTAGGCCATTTACGATGTGTCCACGTACATGCTGTAATCGAATAATCACTATTTCTTGAAACGAGAAAACCAGTTCCTTCCTTGTCCTGTACAACAGATGACGCTGGAAATGCTAGTGCAACTGTTGCAACAGATGTGGTCGGAATTTGCCCAAGATCCTGTAACAGACCATGCGGTGCAAATAAGTGGCTTGCCATTTCGTGACCCGTCGTCAAAATAACGGCATCTGCTTCAACTTTACGACCATCATTCAAGTCAATTATCGTCTTATTCCCTACCGACTCGATTGCCTCGGTTCGCACGCCCTTCATAACAGACCCCGGCTCAAGTTGTTGTTCAATGGCTTCGACTAACGTTTCAAGCCCATTCCGGAATGTATGGAAGACGCCTTCCTTTTTCGTACTATGACTATTCTTCTGTGGCAATTGTCTGGGTGTCGTTTTTTTCATGCCTAAAATGAGACTACGATGTTTTTTCTCCACTTCGTAAAACTGTGGAAATGTCGATTGCAGGCTCATATGGTCAATATCTCCTGCGTAGACGCCTGACAATAACGGCTCGATTAGATTATCCACGATTTCCCCGCCGAAACGCCGACGGAAAAAGCCACCCAATGACTGATCACCTTGTATAGCAGAACGCGGAAGGACGAAATCGCCAGCCGCACGAATTTTACCTGCCCAAGAAAATAGACCTGTCTTCAAAAACGGAGTGATTTCTGTTGGAATTCCCATTACGGAACCACCCGGAATCGGATGCAATACACCATTAACGAATACATATGCCTGTCCTGTTGCATTTTTCACAAGCTGGTCTTCAATACCTAGATCCTCAGCTAGCAATCCGACACTTTTTTTACGGATTAAAAATGAATCCGGACCACGTTCAATGACAAAGCCATCACGTCGCACCGTCTGGATTTTACCGCCAAGACGGTGCGACGCTTCGATCAGAAGTACATCGAGTGGAAGTCCTTTTTCACGCGCTTCTTTTTGCATATAAAATGCCGCAGAGAGGCCCGTAATCCCTCCCCCGACGATTACTACCTTTTTGTTTTGTTCGTCCATAGTCCATCATCACTTTCTTGTACGGATTTTATGCTTCCTTCATTTTATCAAACACAGCATCCACCATTGCATCGACGAATAGTGGGTCGACATTCGGCATTGCTGGACGATAATAAGAAGCACCGATATCATCACAAACAACTTTACATTCATAATCATTGTCATATAACACTTCGAGATGGTCGGAAACGAAGCCAACCGGTGTATAGACAAATGTGTTATAGCCTTTGTCGGTATGCAAGGCGCGTGTCAAATCTTGAACATCTGGACCAAGCCAAGGTTCTGGTGTCTGTCCTTCACTTTGCCAGCCGACTTCGTAGTTATCCACGCCAGCTGCAGCGGCAATTAAATCAGCCGTTTCTTTCAACTGGTCCGCATACGGATCACCGTTCGCTAAAATCTTTTCTGGTAATGAATGCGCTGAAACAATCAGGCAAGCAGCTGCCCGTTGTTCTTCACTCATGCTGTCAAACGTCCCCCGAACTTGCCCCACCCAAAAGTCAATAAACTTCGGCTGCTTGTACCAGCTTTCCACTGATGTAATGGTCATGCCATGCTTGTCAGCTTCTTCTTTTACACGTCCGTTATACGATTTGACGGAAAACGTTGAGAAATGAGGTGCCAATACGATTGATACCGCTTCTTTAATGCCATCTGCATGCATTTTTTCTACTGCATCTTCGATAAATGGTGCGATATGCTTTAATCCGATATAAACTTTAAATTCAATGTCGTCCTGCACTTCATTCAAACGATGACAAAGCGCATTGGCTTGGTTTTCAGTAATTTTGGCAAGCGGTGAAATTCCACCAATCGCCGCGTACCGATTGCGTAAATCCTCTAATTGTTCAGGTGCCGGCGGGCGACCATGTCGGATATGTGTATAATACGATTCAATATCCTCTTCCTTATTCGGAGTCCCGTAAGCCATTACTAACAGTCCCATTTGTTTCTTTGTCATCAACTTCACCTCATCAGTTTATTTACGTAGTTGTGCACTATAACTATGAATAAATTCAGTAAGCTTTTTCAATGTTGCTGGTTTAACATCTGGGAAGACGCCGTGGCCCAAGTTAAAGATATGGCTACCATGCTCTACGCCTTGCTCGATAATAACCTTCGCACGTTCTTCGATAATATTCCAGTCAGCCAATAGCATTGACGGATCTAGATTACCTTGCAACGGCTTCGTCATGCCACGCTCGCCCGCTTCCTTGATAGACAAACGCCAGTCCAGTCCTACAACGTCTACTGGAAGGTCATGCCATTCATTAGCCAAGTGACTCGCACCTACACCGAATGTGATGAGTGGAACGTTCAATTTACGCAGTTCTGTGAAAATACGTGTCATTACTGGTTTAATGAAAATCCGGTAATCCGCAACATTCAAAGCGCCTACCCATGAATCAAAAATTTGAATCGCTTTCGCACCTGCTGCCACTTGTGCAGTAATATACGTAATCGTCATATCTGCCAACTTGTCCATCAAGGCGAACCATGCCTCAGGCTCGGATACCATGAATGACTTTGTCAGGTTATAACTTTTCGAAGGTCCACCTTCAATCATATAACTCGCAAGCGTGAATGGAGCTCCTGCAAAACCGATAAGTGGCACATTCAACTGCTCTTTCGTCAATATTTTTATCGTTTCCAAAACGAATGGAATATCGTCCTGAGGTGATAAATCACCGAGATTATGGACATCTTGAACAGTACGGATTGGGTTAGAAATCACTGGCCCAACACCCGCTTTGATCTTCACATCCACACCAAGGCCTGGTAGAGGTGTTACGATGTCTTTATAAAGAATCGCTGCATCGACATTATATTGATCAACCGGAAGCTTCGTTACATAAGCACAAAGCTCAGGCTGATGCGTGATTTCTTCCAATGAATATTTCTCTTTAATTTTCAAGTATTCAGGTTGTGAACGTCCTGCCTGCCTCATGTACCAAACAGGTGTGTGCTCAATTTTTTCGCCACGGGCGGCGCGGAGCAGTGTATCGTTAAATTGTGTCATTTAATCTGTCCCTACTTTCTTATATGTTGGTATTTCCCTATTACATATCCATACTCAAATATAGACGTTTAGCTAGGCTAAGTATAGCGTTTAGCCCGACTTGTCATCAAATTGTACGTCTTTGTTCATGCATTGCCATCATTTCGTCAATGTTTGTTAACTTGCTTCAGTTGAAGCAAGTTAAACCGAGGTGTAATTGATTAACTTTCTGTAAAGAGGGAAAATGTATGAGTAGGAACAAACAATTTAAATCCTAAGGAGGGGTTTTACATGTATATTTTCACAACATCTGGCACAACCACATTTATGGAGTCCTTAAGGGATAAGCATCCTCAAGAAAGGATGATTGCCATGCATGCTGGTGCGAATTCATTGTTATTGCATGAAACAACTGGTAAAACCGTTTTCCAAACACCGCGCCGCTATGAAGTCATCGGCTCTTCCGGCACACTCAATGATGTCGGCTATTTTGTATGGAATCACATTCCTGTCACAGATGAAGGGCGTCCTATTTTCGAGCATCATTTTAAAGAGCGAACGCATACACTTGATACCGAGCCTGGCTTTATCGCATTTCGCCTTCTACGCCCACTTAATTCTGACACATATATCGTCATGACGGAATGGTCTGCTAGCACGTATTATACGAGATGGAAAAATGCAGCCCCCCATCATGAACAATATTTAACGGGACATGCAATCCCTGGTGTCGACAACAACCCCCATATTTTCACAAGTGCAGCTTCTGTCACAAGCTACATCGCTAAATCGAAGGAAGACAATGCATAACCTGCTTCTACCGTCCATTGCTCCCTATTAAATGTTTGGTATAATAGAAGAAAAACATTTTAAGGGGCTGTCTGGTATGAAGGAGCAACTGTTTGAAAAGTTGGATAGTGCGTTTGAGGATATGATCGTAATACGCCGCCATCTTCACATGCATCCTGAGTTATCCTTTAAAGAAGAAAAGACTGCACAGTATATTTATGATTTCTATGCTGATCTTGGTGTAGACGTGCAAATGGGCGTTGGTGGAAACGGTGTAGTTGCACGTGTTAAGGGAGGTAGACCAGGGAAAACGGTTGCACTTCGCGCTGATTTTGATGCACTACCTATTCAAGATGACAAAGACGTGCCTTATAAATCGACTGTCCCCGGCGTTATGCATGCTTGCGGTCATGATGGACACACTGCGACGTTACTTCAAGTAGCAAAAGCAATTCACGAATTACAAGAGGTCCTTACTGGGGAGTATGTTTTCATCCATCAACATGCCGAAGAATATGCGCCAGGTGGTGCTATTTCAATGATTGCAGATGGTTGCCTTGATGGGGTTGACGTCATTTTCGGCACCCATCTTTGGTCATTGACACCTTCTGGAACAATTGAATATTTGGCAGGACCTGTTATGGCAGCAGCAGATCGCTTTACGATTGCGATTCAAGGTAGCGGCGGTCATGGGGCAGCCCCACACCAAACCAAAGATGCTATCGTCATCGGCGCACAGCTCGTTATGAATTTGCAACAGCTTGTCGCTCGGCGCGTCAATCCGATTGACTCCGCCGTGTTATCTATCGGCTCATTTGTTGCGGACAATGCATTCAATGTCATTGCAGATTCTGCAACACTTGGTGGCACAGTTCGTTCATTCAACCCGAAGGTTCGTGACTTAATGGAGCTTGAGATGAAGCGCGTCGTTGATGGAACTGCATTTGCTCATGATTGTACAATCGACTTTCACTATTATCGCGGCTATCCTGCCGTTGTTAACCATGCTACTGAAACCGACTTTCTAAAAACAGTCGCTGAAACCGTTCCAGGTGTTCAAGCAGTTGTCGAATCGACACCCCAAATGGGTGGCGAAGATTTTGCTTATTATCTAGAAAAAGTACCCGGCACATTTTTCTTCACAGGTGCAAAGCCAGCCGAACCCTATCCGCATCACCATCCGAAATTCGATTTCGATGAAAACGCCATGCTTATTGCGGCAAAAACGCTTGGCGCCGCTGCCTTGGATTATCAGCACTAACCTAACGACCTTCCCTCTTCATCCGAGCGGAAGGTTTTTTAGTATACTTTTATAATCTGACCGCCGCTCAAACTATGCTAAAAGACCTTATTTAGATATTAGTCGGAATTATCCATTTAAAGGTTGCTTTATTAATTTTCTGACTTATAATGATAATTGTACAATACAAGCATAGGAGGTATAAATATGAAAAAAAGGAATTCAGTTGTAAATTATATCATCTCTTTCGACACATTTATGCTACAACCTGTAACTGTAGGAGAGATGATCTCAACCCGTGTCATTGAACGAAATCGTGAATTTAACATCTCCAAAAAGCCCATTCACATCGTCAGGAAATCCTGTGACTATTATGGAAGCTCATTGCAAAATTCAGTGAACATCGCAAAAATCGCTTTAGGTAATCATCATAAAACGCCAATTATCGTTGCTCACGATTTTGGTATACCTTATATCTTCCTACCTACAATGTCACCTACTTCCGAACAAAATGTTTGGATTTCGTACCACGCAATTACCCGAATAGAACCTGATGATTTAGGATGTATTATCCATTTGGAAAATAATCGTACCTATAAAGTAAATATTTCAGCCGCAACGATGTATCGACAGTTTTCATTTTGTAGTCTTCTTGAAAAAGACTTTGCCAAAAAGCAAAAACAATTAAACAGACCTTCTCCCTATGATGATTTCGATGATGAATGATAGCGGCTGTTATCCAGCCATCGCAAAATAGACACTTAACAATTCTTCTGTCCGGTTACGTAAGCGAACGTTCAAATAACGTCTGTGTTCTTCATAGCCACCATACATGAATATATATTCTGTAAATGTATCGTCTGTCTGGCTACGAACAACCTTCATATTATGACGTCGCAAATAGATGCTTGTATCTTTTAGTTCAGCACGTATAAGCTTCGTTGCCTGATTGACGAGCTTAACATAAGGTCCTTTCAATTTGAAAGGGCCTTTTTCAAATGAATTTCGATCCCGTTCTAAAATAATAATAAGCATCGGCAAGTAAATCATATTCTCAAAATGCGGCAATGCCTCTGCAGGTATTAAAGGCATAATCATTCCTCCCCTAAACGGAACACTAGTTCTATTTATTGTATGCCCGAACTCAGTATTTATCAACCTCCAAATTATAGAAATGACATCACGTCTGCGGATTATCCATTTACTCACATAAATTGTAGCTAAGTAAAGGCTTGAGAACTTCATTTCCACTGGACTATTTTTGGTTTGCTTTCGGCAAAATTATTCATGACCTCATTACCGAGGAGCGAGTGTGTTTAGAAAGTAGTACCTCCTAAAATAACAATGGGGAAGACCATAACGAAAGATTCAGCCGCCAAAATTGCGTCTTTGGCGGCCCTCTTCAGTTAAAAAGCCCTCTATTCCCTCATACCCAAAAGCATTGGTACTTCATTTATCTGCGTTTTTGGAGGGAGACGGATGAACGACTACCAACGATTATCGAAAATATGAATAGGAATGCGGCGAAGTCGCACCCCTATTCATAAAAACAGCACGGTTATTGTATAGAAGTTGTTCAATCCAAAGTGGACCAAAAACGATTGAATATAAAGCGCCTAGTGTTTAATTAAAGTATTTATAGGTTAATCAACAGGCGTAAAATGAAATAGTAACAACCATCAAAAAAAGACTTCCAGCCATTTTAGCTAGAAGTCTCATGTCTATTTATTCTTTAGGCCCATCAGGAATATGATGGACAGATGTTATTTTCCATTCTCCATCTTCCTTTACAAACACAGTCACTTGTCGACCACTTGGGTTCGTTTCAAGACCAGTAGACAATTGCTTATAGGACATCTTCATATTTGAAAATACCTGAGCTTCCTTAGCCGAATACTTTACAATCGTGACGTTTGATACTTCGTAATTAAGACTGTATTCACTAAACTGCTCTTCCATGAAAACACGTTCTTCCTCAAGATCATAAGCATCCTTCGACAGCATAGCCAAATGCGCATCTACCTCCTGCTCATTCAATGTTGTGATATACGTATCGAATGCAGCCAGAAGCTGTTCTTTCTCTTCTACCGGTATATCCGCCGCCTCTTCTATTTCGCCACCTAACATATTGAAGCCCACCTGCTTATCGTCTACGCCATGGTCGATCGCCCCATACCCGGCTGTCGTCTCACCATCATCGACTGATCCTGAGTTAGGAGAAGCTGTTCCCTCATCCTTACTGCATGCGCCTAGTAGCAATAGCACCGACATTACTGTAAATATAATGATTTTCTTCATTTTCTTCCTCCTTAGAAAAATACAGAATGAAAGGGCTCTTCCAAGACGGAAGGCCCTTTCATTTCATTCGATTTGGACTACTTCACTTCAACCCAACCGTTTTTAATCGCCGTGACAACTGCTTGTGTTCTGTCATTAACAGCCATCTTTTGTAAGATACTAGACACATGATTTTTAACCGTTTTTTCAGAAATGAACAGTGTCTCTCCGATTGTCCGGTTACTCTGTCCGTCTGTCAACAGCTGCAGCACTTCACACTCACGTTTTGTCAGTAAGTGGAAGGGACGACGAATATCATTTTGTTGGAATGACCCTTTATGTTCACGTTCGCTCAAACGGCGAAACTCGCTTACAAGATTATGTGTTACTTTCGGGTGAAGGTACGAACCACCTGCTGCGACTACTTTAATCGCTTGGACAATTGCATCTGCATCCATCTCTTTGAGCATATACCCGAGTGCTCCCGTTTTTAGTGCGTGAGACACGTAAGATTCATCATCATGAATCGACAGCATGATTACCTTGGCATCCGGAAAATCTTTAATCAACTCTTCCGTTGCTTCTACACCATTCATGCGTGGCATGTTAATATCCATCAGAACGACGTCCGGCTCGAATTGCGCATAAAGCCCTTTTACTTCGCTTCCGTCATCCCCTTCAGCAACAACTTCAAAGGAATTTTCAAAATCGAGAATACGTTTTACCCCTTCACGGAATAACTGGTGGTCATCTACAATTAAAATTTTCGTCATATTCATTTCCTCCCATTTATGTCTAATTAGCAATTATTTCTTCTCGCAGTGGAATTCGGAAATAGATAATTGCTCCATTTCCAATTGTCGAAGTAATTGACATCTCACCTTTTAGTAATTCTATCCGTTCTCGCATTCCAATCAAGCCGAACGACTTATCTTTCACTTCATTTTGGTCGAACCCTTGTCCACTATCCTTGATGATAATATTCATTATATCTCGAAGCCATTCGACTTTCACCCAAATATCCTTCGACTTTCCATGTTTTAGTGCATTTGACACAGATTCTTGCACAAGCCGGAAAATCGACACTTCAAAGTCAGTCTTAAAGCGCAGCTCTCGACCACTATTTTGGAAATGAATTTCAACGTCTTTCTCATATTCCTCTACTGTCGATAAATACTTTTTCAGCGTAGGAATCAACCCAAGATCGTCAAGTGCCATTGGACGAAGATCATAAATGATACGACGGACCTCATAAAGTGCCCCCCTTACCATCTCCTTCAGGTCTGCCAATTCAAGCAGTGCCAATTCCGGTCCTTTTTCGACAAATGTCTTTTCAATCAAGCCCGAACGGATCATTACATTAGCTAACATTTGTGCAGGGCCATCATGAATATCGCGCGAAATCCTTTTACGCTCCTCTTCTTGAGCCTGAATAATACGAATGCCGAATTCTTGTTTGTGTCTAGCTGTTTCCAACGCTTCTCCAACATCCTTCAAGTCCATATTCAGATAGTTAATGACCGTTGTCACT
Source organism: Sporosarcina sp. FSL K6-2383 (assembly GCF_038618305.1). Classification (NCBI taxonomy): domain Bacteria; kingdom Bacillati; phylum Bacillota; class Bacilli; order Caryophanales; family Caryophanaceae; genus Sporosarcina; species Sporosarcina sp. FSL K6-2383. The sequence continues at coordinate 1,179,833 of NZ_CP152017.1, read as the reverse complement.
TGACCAACAAGGTGATTGGCCCGTTCAATCGTAACTAAAAGTGCGTTCAGGCGCCTGTCCAACTCGTCCCGACGAATACGTAGCTGCTTCTCTTCCATTTGGTTAATGGACAGCTTCACCAATAAATCATTCGCTACTTCATATGCTTCCCTAACTTGTGCCTCTGAGTAATTAGTAAAATTTTTCGAAACATCGGCAAGTCTTAAACGGGAATTGCGGGTCATACTCTCCAAATAATCACCTTCAGTTATTACACGGGAAATATCAACCCTAACTTCGGCTAACTCTTTTTGCATGTCTTCAAAGCTTTTACGACTCTGTTCACTTATAATGAAAATATCATTCTTCGATTGATCCATTACCCGGACCATGCTGTTGAAGATTGTTTCAAGCGTTTGGATATCGATTGCATTTTCTTTCATATTTATTCCCTCCCGCCTGGAAAGCCATACAATACCATGAGAAGTGTTGTAAGTACAATGAATACCCTACACACTTCATTTAGTATATCATCATAATAGCTATTAAATATTATAATTGTATTACAAGTGATGGAGGTGTCGCAAATGCGAGCAGATTATTACACAGTAAAAGCATACGGGGAAAGTGAATTGATCATCCAAAAGTCCAAATTTCTAACCTATGTAAAGCGGGTAGAAACCGAGCAGGAAGCCGTTAACTTCATCCAAGACATCAAAAAAATGCATCATACAGCAAACCATAATTGTTCGGCCTATATGATTGGCGAGCATGATAATATCCAAAAGGCGAATGACGACGGCGAACCGTCTGGCACAGCAGGTGTCCCTATGCTAGAGGTATTGAAAAAACAAGGATTGAAGGATACGGTTGTCGTCGTGACACGCTATTTTGGAGGTATCAAGTTAGGCGGTGGTGGACTCATTCGTGCATACGGCCGCGCAACGACAGAAGGTATTGCCTCTACAGGCACGATTTTGCGAAAATTACACGAGCTCATGAAAGTAACAATTGACTATACATGGCTCGGTAAGGTCGAGAACGAGGTTAGACAATCTGCCTACCCACTAAAAGAAATTAGCTATGCAGATGGTGTCGATCTTTTTATGTATGTCCCTCACACCGAAATTGAGCACTTCACAGCTTGGATGACTGAGTTAACAAACGGACAAGCTACTATTTCCTCGTTTTCTAGCGAATTTCTCGAATTCGAAATTTGAAATAGTATACGTTTTACGAGGATGATAGTATAATGAAAAAGGTTGTAGTTTTTTGTCTACTAATACTTCGCACCTCGTAACTTTGTCATATTTTGTAATTGATGACAATAATCTGTGACCTAAATGATTAGCTATGAAGATAAGTGATTGCATAGCCAATTCCGGAGGAACATTGAAATGAAAAGAAAAGACTATAAAAAACAGAAAAAATCGTCGAATAAATATCTAGTCATTAAAGTTTTAGTACTTCTGACATTTTCACTTTTCGTAGTTGTCGTAGCCTATGGCGCCTCACTACAGAAAAAAGCTCTGTACGCGGCTGACCAAGCTTACGAACCCGTTCCCGACAGACCAAAATCTGTCGTCCGTGAAGAAAAAGTCGAACCTGAACAAGATAATGTATCCGTCTTATTTATCGGGGTGGATGATAGTGAACAGCGACACCAAGGTGATAGCAATAGTCGATCCGATGCGCTACTTTTTGCTACATTAAACAAAGAAGACAAATCAGTAAAGCTTGTCAGTATTCCACGTGATTCTTATGTGTACATCCCTAAAGTAGGATACCGCGATAAAATTACACATGCACATGCGTTTGGAGGAACGAGCGCAACGATTGACACCATTGAAGGATTATTTGATGTTCCAGTCGATTATTACGTAAAAATGAATTTTAACGCTTTTATTGATGTTGTCAATGCACTTGGCGGCATCGAGGCTGAAGTCCCTTACAATCGAACTGAGAAGGACGAAAATGACAAGTATACAATCCACCTAAAAAAAGGATTGCAGCATCTAGATGGTAAGCACGCTTTGGCATTAGCCCGAACGCGCAAACTTGATACGGACGTTGAACGTGGTAAACGTCAACAAATGATTTTACAAGCGATTATGAAACAGGCTGTATCTGTCAAGTCGATTACGAAGTACGGCGATGTGATTGAAGCAGTCGGTGATAATATGAAGACAGACATGACATTCGATGAAATGAAATCATTTTTGGATTATGCCAAAGGTGGTATGCCGCAAGTTGACACGTTTAGCTTAAAGGGCTTTGATGATATGTCGACAGGCATTTATTATTGGAAGCTCGATGAAACCTATTTAGATGAAGTTACGCAGGTGCTACAAACTCATTTAGAGCTTACTCCTGACTCTTCTAGTCTCACTGACGGTCGATCAAACTCGACCGACTCGATGGACGAAGCCCTAGAAGGCTCTTATAATGACTAAAAAAGTACTAGGCCACATTGCCTAGTACTTTTTTTTATGAATTCTTGTCATGAAGTTAAAAAATCCGACCATACTACCTGAATGAGTTAGGTAGTGGTCGGATTTTAACTTGATTCACAAGTTAAGTCTCCTCGCGGATGTCACAACTTTTGAATTGCACCAAGTCGTAGTTGATTTTTATTTATCTGCCAATCATACGGACAAGGTTTAGTAACGGTCGGTAATTTGTACCCGCAAGTCCAATCACTTCGACAAATAGTTCAATGGCAATGAGCATCACAACAATGAGTAAGATTGCTCCCCATACTGTCGCTTGTGAAAAGAGAATTGCCGCAACACCGAATAGAACGGCCAGTCCATAAATAACCAATACTGTTTGTCTATGAGAAAATCCTACGCGTAGCAGACAATGGTGTAAATGCGATTTATCTGGTGCCATAATGGGTTGCTTTGTACGTATACGACGGACAATCGCAAAAAATGTATCAGAAATTGGAACACCTAGCAAAATAATTGGGATAACGAGTGCAACGACAGTAATATTTTTAAATCCTAATAAAGCCAAGACCGAAATCATAAAACCAAGGAACAACGATCCCGTATCACCCATAAAAATTTTCGCAGGATGAAAATTATAAAACAAAAATCCTAATGAACTTGCTGCAAGAATTGAAGCTGTTGCAATAACGAAAACGTCTCCCATGATTATCGCCATGACTGTCATTGTAATAAGCGCAATCGTGGAAACACCCGCTGCCAGTCCATCCAAACCATCAATCAGATTGATGGCATTCGTAATACCAATAATCCAGATAATTGTAATTGGGATACTTAAATAACCAAAATCAAACTGGCCGATAAACGGTAAGTTAATGTACTCAATTTGTAGACCGCCCCAAGAAACAACGACAATCGCCGCCGTCAGTTGACCGGCTAGTTTTATTTTCGCAGTAATTTCAAACATATCATCCAAAAATCCGGTTACAATAATAATGAGGGCGCCGATGAGAATGGCAGTAGAGTGATCATCTACCGGCCTCAATATGAAATAACCAATTAGGAATGCACCAAATATCGCAAGGCCACCAATACGTGGCATAGCAGATGCATGTACTTTCCGGTAGTTTGGATGATCGACCGCTCCGATTCGGAATGCTAATTTTATAACAAGCGGAGTAAGTATTACAGAGGCTACAAAAGCAGCAGCCATCGCAAGGAATAACATGTCCTTCCTCCCTAAGTAAATCGATAATTTATCAAATCAACAGTATTATAGCATGTATTAGTTAGAAAAGCATACTACTAGTCAATTAATTCCGCTTCCAACTTCTTATATCCATTACTTTTCCCCTTTCCCCCGAACCCTATCCCGTCAATTTCTTTCCTTATATATGTAGATTTTAGCTTAAGGTAGTCATTTACCATACTTTTTGATAAAATAAGAGAAGGTCCTTTCAAGGATAAGAAAAAGGAGCGTTCATTCATGTTATCGATTTTCAAACGTTCAAATCAAACGAGCGAAAGACAACTTCGAAAATACAGGAAGATTGTCCAACAAATAAATAAATTAGAACCCACATACGAAGCGATGTCGGACGAACAACTTACCAATATGACAGATCTATTTAAAGAACGGATCCAATCAGGCGAATCTGTTCACTCCATTACTCCAGATGCATTTGCTGTTGTTCGCGAGGCGTCCAAACGAGTATTAGGAATGCGTCATTTTGACGTACAACTTATCGGCGGGCTCGTACTAACAGAAGGAAATATCGCTGAGATGCCGACGGGTGAAGGTAAAACACTAGTTGCCTCCCTCCCCTCCTATGTTCGTGCACTGGAAGGTAAAGGTGTCCACGTTATTACAGTGAACGACTACCTTGCCAAGCGTGACTATGAACAGATTGGACAAATTCATCGTTTTCTCGGTCTCACAGTCGGGTTGAACGTACCGATGATGCAAGGTCCCGCAAAGCAAGAAGCCTATAATGCCGATATTACATATGGAGTCGGAACTGAATTCGGCTTCGATTATTTACGGGATAATATGGCACACCAAACTACCGAACATGTCCAACGTCCATACCATTTCGCTATTATTGATGAAGTTGACAGTATTCTTGTTGACGAGGCAAAAACACCACTTATTGTAGCCGGAAAAATGCCAGCAGATGCCGATTTACATCATATTGCGGCGCGTCTTGCCAAACGCTTTAAAAAGGGTGTCGATTTCGATTTCGATGATGAAACGAAAGCTACTTCCCTAACTGATACAGGTATTGAAAAAGTTGAAAAAGCATTTGGTATCGATAACTTATACGAGCTAGAGCATCAAACTCTTTATCATTATATGATTCAAGCAGTTCGGGCTTATGTTATTTTCGAGCGTGACGTTGACTATATTGTACGCGAGGAAAAAATTGAACTTGTTGATATGTTCACGGGGCGTATTCTGGATGGTCGGACGCTTTCCGATGGTCTACACCAAGCAATCGAGGCAAAAGAAGGCTTGCCTATTACTGATGAGAACAAAGCACAGGCACAAATTACAATCCAAAACTATTTCCGGATGTATCCACAGCTTTGTGGTATGACAGGCACCGCAAAGACGCAGGAAAAGGAATTCAACGAAGTATACGGAATGGCTGTCATTCAGATTCCAACAAACCGGCCACGCGTGCGCATTGACGCTCCTGACCAAGTATACGAAACCATTGACCAGAAGTATAAAGCGATGGCAAAAGAAGTGGCTGCACGCCATAAAACAGGACAACCTGTCCTCGTAGGAACAACGTCTATTTTGCAATCTGAAAAAGTAGTTGAATACTTAAATAAGCACAAGCTTCCCTTCAACCTATTGAATGCAAAAAGTGTTGAGCAAGAAGTAGAGCTCATTTCTCAAGCTGGCCAACTCGGTCATATTACGGTTGCGACAAATATGGCTGGACGCGGTACTGATATCGTACTCGGAGAAGGTGTCGAAGAACTTGGCGGGCTTTTCGTACTCGGTACAGAAAAACATGAAAACCGCCGTATCGACAACCAGCTTCGGGGTCGTTCTGGACGCCAAGGCGACCGCGGGGAAAGCTGTTTCTACCTTTCCCTTGAAGATGATATGTTCAAACGCTTTGCCAAAGATGATATTGAAAAATTTGTAAAAAAACTAACGGCGGATGCTAATGGGCTCATCCAAAATCCAGAGGTCGATGAACTGACGGAACGTACACAGCGAATCGTTGAAGGCGTGCACTACTCCACGCGCGAATACAACTTGAAATTGGATGATGTGATTAATGATCAACGAGAAGTTGTCTATTCATTGCGCGATAAAATCATTGAAGGTGAAGGAATCCTTGAGCAATTAAAGACAATGCTAACCGAAACTGTCGAATTCGTCATTTTCGATAGTTGCCCGGAGGAAGATTCTTCAGATAACTGGGATTTCGAGCGCATCGAAAGAACGATGAATAGCCTATTATTGGAACCAATAGCCATCCCACGCATAATTGAAAAAACAACCGATATTTTAAGGCTGTATGAAGCACCAATGGCTGATTTACTTGCTTATATCGATTCATTTGAAGAGGATAAACAGGTAAATGAGATGATTCCACAGGTTATGCTGTCACATATTGATGTAATGTGGGTAAAGCATTTAGAAGTGATGACACGACTCAAGGAAGGTATCGGACTTCGTTCTTACGGTCAGGAAGATCCAATGAGAATTTATCAACGGGAAGGACTTGAATTATTCGGTCGTCATTACCAAAAGTTACGTCGCAATATCGCTTCTGAAGTGATTAACTTTACAAAAATGATTGCACAACAGCAGGAGGTACAACAATGAAACTTTTTTCTTTTTTTAAGCAAGCTGAAAAGACAGGTAAGGATAGCATAATCGGTTCTGAAGAAATCATTGACGGTGTAAATGTTTCAAGTAATACAGATGAGGTCGAAACAACTCTTTCACTTCATCCAGAATGGGACGTGCCACAGGAGCAGGACTACGTTTTCCGCTTCCTATCTAATGAGCTCGAACCATTGAAACCTAATCAGATTTCCCTTTCTGGAATTGATATTGATGTTGAATCAGCAAATGGTAGCTGGCTCGTTAAGGCATTTTTCCGCTCCTCTCTTGATCAACAGATTTCTGTTGGCCCAATCGAGTTAATGCTCCTCGACGGTGAAGGAAATACACTCGCTTCTGATGAGTTCGATTTATCGGAACTTGGCGATATTCCAGCACGCAGTGCAAGACCATGGGTATTCGTCTTTACAAAAGAAAATATTTTTGCTGAACAACCTCCGGTAGAAAACTGGAAGCTTGCTTTCAACGTTCAGTCGATGGTGCCACATAAACTGGAATTGGAACAGGCATGGGAAGACGGCTTGACGGATGAGCAAAAAGAAGGACTCGCAACAGTCGTTGAAGGGCTGCCGAAATTGAAGCCACGGGAAGTAAATATTAGCGGGTTCCAAGTGAAGAAACAAGAGGATGGTGGCATTGCTGCTTCCGTTTTCATCCGTAACGGTCACTCGAAACAAATTAATATTGAAAAGTTACCACTTGAGCTTATTGATGCGGTTGGAGATCTTGTTGCTACCGGAACATTTGAGCTTGCTCCATTATCTGTCAAAGCAAACACGTCTAAACCATGGACGTTTATCTATCCAAAGGAATTGACCCAAAAGACAGAGCCAGACTTGTCACGTTGGACAGTTCGTGTACCACAACAAAATGCGTAATTTATAAAAGCTGCCTAGCCAAGTCTAATTCAACTTCGCTAGGCAGCTTTTTTTCTAACATCAATTACGCCGAGGCGTAATTGCGTCCAGATTTTGAATCGAGCTTGAGGCCTACAGGATATAGGTCATGCGGTCGTTGCGAATCGAACAGCGAAGGGTTCGATTTGCCGTATTTCTGTGTTCTTTGCAGAAATTAAGGCACTGTTTCAGGACATCGCGAACTTAGACTGCCTCGATTAACTCCTTTCAAAATCCGTGACATCCGCCGGAGGCTTGGGCCTGCACGATGCTGGTCATGCAGGCGTTGCCAATCGAACAGCAAAGGGTTCGATTTGCCATATTTCTGCGTTCTTTGCAGAAATTAAGGCACTTCCTTTCAGGACGTGGCGACCTTAGCCCGCGTTCCTCTTATTGTTCAGCCGGCGTTTGGACACACGCTGAACAGGAAAAAAAAACCGCATTCATCTTGCCACCTACAGAGTTGGGAGTCTTCTGGAGCTGACGCTTCACTTTCAGTACAAAAGCATTTGCTGAATAAAGATAAAAGCACCGTATATCCGATAGTGAACGGATATACGGTGCTTCTTGTTTATGTTATTAGTTAAGTGAAGCAACTGCATCAAAATTTGCAACGCGCTTAGCGCCAATATAACGGCTACCCCAGTAGTAAGGGTCGTTTAGCTTATCAATGCGAACACCTCTTGAAGTAGATGCGTGTGCGAATTCACCATTACCTATGTACATACCCACATGTGAAACGCCTTTTCCAGTTGTATTAAAAAATACGAGGTCGCCAGTCTCCAAGTTTGCCTTATTAACTGCCTCTCCTGATGCGTACAAACTAGAAGATGAACGTGAAACATTAATGTCATGTGCTTTAAAAACGTAATTAATATATCCTGAGCAGTCGAATCCTTTTGTAGATGAACCACCATAACTATACTTAACACCAATTAGGCTTTTTGCAGTTTTTGTAAGATCAGTTGCTGCCGATGCTTCCGCTTGTCCAGTGAAAGGGGCAATAAATAACAGTAGTGCCATTACAATGATTATAGCTGATTTGTGTAACTTAACTATATTTTTCATACGTTCCCCCAATGAATTTATTTATCTGTAAACTAACTAAAGTAACTTTAACATGTGCGACGAGCCTCTAACATTACATTCGTGTAACAAATCCGTTACATATCATGTCATTTATTCCTCTTTCGAAACATAATTGTCTTATTGGATGGTTTAAAGTGATAGAAAACGGGAATACAAGGAAAAGGACATGATAAAATGGAGGCGGGTGAAGTGAAAGAGGTCTTTCATGAAATATACGGCTTGACTGGATTAGTAACAGATGGTCATTTTGTAGCTCTTAATGAATGGAAACATCCGCAGCACCGTTTTTTCAAGAACGCCGACCATGATCCAGCTGCAGGAGATTACGAACCTATCCAAAGGGACAAACAAATAACACTCATGGAAGTGAAGCAACGTGCAGAGATACTTGTCCCGATGCGTGATATGCGTAAAAAGGCGGATGAGACTTTGCAATAAGCAACTATTTCCCACACTTCTACTCTATACAAAAACCGCATTCCACTTCGGGATGCGGTTTTCTTAATGTCCAATATGTCCGAACTATGAAGAGCAGGTGAACAAAATGTGAACTCTTTCCACTTTCCTATATAGATAGGGATTTCCCCAATTCCTGTATTCTACCATTTGACTATGATAAAAGTATGACAGACTACTTCATCGTGAACGGGAGGTGTAACAATGGGGAAAGGAAATCCAAAGCAGCAACAGTCCAATCATACCGAAATGGATGCCGAAGTTAGTTTAAAAGGTACTTTTATCTCTGTTATGTTGGTCGGTATTTTCATTCTAATCTCTTGGTTCGGGCTGTACGCACTATTTCTATCTAGATAATGACAATGTTAGGAGGGTAAACGTATGCATTTGCACAAGTACGAAAAAATTTGGCTCACTCTTGGGGTAGGGTCACTCGCATTATTTTTAGTTATTATAGGGTTTGCTGCATTTTGGAAAGGCACACATCCGCAAAGTCATATTGAAATTATTGATCCACAAAATGTGGAAGCACATGATTCATTCAAACCAGAAAACCTTGGGCTCCGTGAGGTTGCTGACGGGAAATATATCGTTAATATTGTCGCTTCTGCATTCAACTATGATCTGGGGAAAGATGCTGACGGGAATCCAGTGAAAACAATTCGCGTACCTAAAGGATCTACTGTTCTTTATCAAATTACGACAACAGACGTTGTCCACGGTTTCAACGTTGCTGGAACAAACGTCAACATGATGGTCGAACCCGGTCACATCAGTCGTTATGAGGCAGTTCTGAAAAACGCTGGTGAGTTTACAATCGTCTGTAACGAATACTGCGGTATCGGTCACCACATTATGTACGGAACAGTGGAGGTGTATGAATAATGGCTACGAATGAGCTCTCAATATCAAAAAAAGATTCTAAGTTATACATGTCATTTATGTACGTTACGTACATATCATTATTGATTGGTGGTCTAATGGGTCTTTTACAGACGCTTGTCCGTTCCGGTAAATATACATTACCATTTAACATTGATTACTATACGATTTTAACGGTACATGGTGTCATTCTCGGTCTTGTTTTGACGACGTTCTTCATTATCGGATTCCAATTCTCACTGATGGGGAAAACAGTTGGGATTTCTGATAAACAGAGGAAAGTTGCCTGGTTAGCTTTCTGGGTAATGGTAATCGGTACGACTATGACTGCGATTACAATTCTCGTAGGTGAGGCATCTGTTCTCTATACGTTTTACGCACCACTGCGTGCACATCCTGCATTCTATTTTGGCCTGACATTTGTAATCGTCGGTAGCTGGATTGCCGCATTCGTTAACTTTCGTCAGCTCTATGTATGGAAAAAGGCACACAAGGGTGAAAAATCACCATTACTAGCCTTTATGGTTATCATTAATATGCTTATGTGGTTCATCGCCTCACTTGGGGTAGCTTCTGCCGTTATTATTCAGTTCATCCCTTGGTCACTTGGGTATGCTGAAACGATTAACGTGCTATTAAGTCGTACGTTGTTCTGGTATTTCGGTCACCCGCTTGTTTATTTCTGGTTGCTTCCTGCTTATATGGCTTGGTATGCAATCATCCCGAAAATTATCGGTGGAAAGTTATTCAGTGATTCACTTGCCCGACTAGCTTTCATTCTATTACTGATGTTCTCCATTCCAGTAGGTTTCCATCACCAATTAACTGAGCCCGGTATTGATCCTACATGGAAATTCATTCAAGTCGTCTTGACGTTCATGGTTATTATTCCATCACTGATGACTGCATTCTCGATTTTTGCAACATTTGAAGAAGCTGGTCGTAGAAAAGGCTATAAGAGTCTATTTGGCTGGTTTAAGAAGTTACCGTGGAAAGATGTTCGTTTCCTTGCTCCGTTTATCGGTATGTTAGCATTCATCCCCGGGGGTGCGGGTGGTATTATTAACGCCTCTTATCAAATGAATGCACTTGTTCATAATACGATTTACATTACTGGGCATTTCCATTTAACAGCTGCAACAACCGTTATTTTAACATTCTTCGGAATTACGTATTGGCTTGTGCCTCATTTGACAGGTAGAAGATTGACACCGAAGTTGAATAAGCTCGGAATTATTCAGACGTATATTTGGACGATTGGTATGACAATTATGTCTGGCTCCATGCATATTCAAGGGTTGCTAGGCGGACCGCGTCGCTCGAACTTCTCTGAGTATGCTGGCGGCGACCAAGTTGCGACTTGGATTAGTTACCAGGTTGCACAAGCAGTCGGTGGAACAATCCTGTTCATCGGGATTATTTTAATGGTGTATATTTTCATCCAATTGACGTTCTTTGCACCACGTGGTGTGGAGGAATTCCCAATTGCAGAGGAAGCTACAAATGCACAGCCTACACCTAAGTTTCTTGAGAACTGGTATTTATGGATCGGGATTACGATTGCGCTCATTCTGTTTGCCTATACAATTCCAATCATTGATATTTTGAAACACTCACCTCCAGGCTCAATTCCATTTGATTGGCCGATTGGTAGATAATAAGAAAAGAAGCCATACAGCTGGGAACCCCAGTCGTATGGCTTTTTCGTTTTACTTATTTATTATTTACCGTCATTCGCTATGCGTTCTACTGCTGCTGCTACGTTTTGGTGGACGTTTGGGTCAAGGGGGTGTGGCACGAGATCGCCAGGTTTTGTACTGTCGACGATAGCTAGCGCCGCTGCAATGAGCATCGGGTAGGTAATTTCTTTCGCATAGGCATTGAGTACACCACGGAAAATACCTGGGAACCCTAAAATATTATTGACGAGACGACCGTCTGCTGCAAAGGCTGCGCCTGCTTTTAGCGCCTCTTCCGGTGCAATTTCAGCACTTGGATTAGATAAAGCCAAAATGATTTGTCCTTTGCGTACCATTTCTGGTTTAATAAGTCCTGCAACACCTGTCGTTGCAACAATAATATCACATGTCTCCATTAGTTCCTCCAACGAATCTATGACCGTTCCACCGTATCGAACAAGCCGTTCACATGCTTCCCCATTGCGATCAACACCACGCATTTCTTTTACGCCATAAGCCATCAGCACACGACTGATAGCAAGTCCTGCTGCGCCAAGACCGACTTGACCAACAACTGAGTCAGCAAGCTCGACACCCGATTGCCTACAAGCGGATAGAACGGAAGCGAGTGTTACGACAGCAGTCCCATGCTGGTCGTCATGCATGACCGGAATCGACAGCTCCGCCTTCAAGCGCTCTTCGATTTCAAAGCAATGCGGTGATCCGATATCTTCAAGTAAAATACCACCAAAGCTTTTAGAAATATGCTTCACGGTCTCAACAACTTGATCGGGGTCACTCGTATCTAACAAAATCGGAATTCCACTTATCCCAGCAAACTGGTCGAATAGCACAGCCTTTCCTTCCATAACAGGCATTCCTGCGACAGGGCCGATATTGCCAAGACCTAGAATCGCAGTCCCATCCGTCACAATGGCTACGGTATTCGAAATCCCCGTGAAATATTTTGCCTGTTCAGGATCATTTTTAATGACTTCGCAAACGTTGGCAACGCCTGGTGTATAGACGCGGCGTAAATCTCCTAATGAACGGATTTCAAATCGTCCTTTCATATGAATTTTTCCACCTTCATGGGCTTGCAGAACATCATCCGTTACAGCCTGGACGCTAATTCCCTCCCCAATCCGATTGATTGCTTCTACAATTTTCAACAAATGCTCTTCATTCAAACACTGGATGGCAATATCACGGATTGTCGATAATGTTCCGACCTTAATCGTTTGAATATCACCTATATCTCCTTCTAATTGCCCGATAGCCATAGCTACTTTGGCAAAATTACCTGGCATTGAAGGCGTTTCGATAATAAGATTGCGCATAAATTGAACTTGTTCCACTATAAAAACCTCCTGTTATGTTGCTGCTACCTATTTTACATCTCTTATAATATCGGAACAACTTATCACATCTATCCGCAAAGAAAAACCGTAATCTACTGTACCACTTGGCAGATTACGGTCCTATTTTCCACTTCAATCAAACAAAAATAGTACTTCAAATTATTGTTCTTCGATAGCAAATCGTTTAACGGATGCTTCTAGCTGATCAGCGAGAGTGGAGAGTTCTGTCACGCCTGCCCTCATTGCTTCTACTTGGTGCGATGAGTGTTCCGCCGAAGCCGTTGTTTGCTGAACGCCTGCGGCAGATTCCTCTGCGATAGAGGCGACTTCCGTCACGCCTTCTGTCAATTTACCACCGATCTCTTCGAGATGACGAAGATCATTTGACATGACACTCGTCTGTTCATTCATCGTTGTCGCAAGCTCTGAAATTTCCTCGAATACAACACCGGTATCTAGTACCTTTTGTTTACCATCTGCCACACTCGTATAGCCACTTTCAAGTGCTTTGACAGCACTAGACGATCCTTCTTGAACCGTGTTGACGATGGTCGTAATCTCATTGACAGAATCAGCAACCTGTTCCGCAAGCTTTTTCACTTCATCCGCCACAACAGCAAATCCTTTGCCGTGCTCGCCTGCACGTGCCGCCTCGATAGCAGCGTTAAGTGCAAGTAAGTTCGTTTGACCTGCAATTTCACTGATGACTGTAACGAGCGTAGAAATCTCTTTTGTCTGAGTATCCAATTGCTTAATCGTTTCGACAGAGTCATTCACTACGCCATAAATGGTATTCATTTGTTGAACGGAACTTTCCATCATGTCATTACCACTTACTGTCCGTTCTAAGATTGCGCGTGACGATGCTACAACCTGCGTTCCAGCTTCATTCGCATGTTGAATGTCTTCAAAAACAGTTCCTACCATTTCAGCCATATTAGAAGCTGTATTCGCCTGTGCCTCTGATCCGGCGGCAAGCTGTTCCATCGTTGCCGCTATTTGATTGGTCGAGTCGCTCACAACAACGGACGTTTCAGTCAACTCTGAACTCCTACCATTCACTTGACGAGAAATCGCCAATGTATCCACTAAAATTGCTTGAATGGATTCTCTCATTTTATTTATGGAGTGAATTTGCTGGCCAACCTCATCTTTTCGTTTAGTTTCAAGAGGCTCATCATTGAATATCCCTTCAGCCATTCGTTCCATTCTTCCTGAAACCATTACGATGGGTCTAGAAATACTCCGTGACATGAAGGAGGCGATTACAAGACCAGCTAAGATAACTAAGATAGCGATTATGTAATTCATGGTCTGCGATGCATAACCAGCTTTTACATACTCTTTCCCATCGGCAAGAATTGTCTCTTGCCGATGGGTTGCAAGACTGTCAAATCCCGCCATTAATTCACGGGCAAGCGGCTGGGCAACCTCACTATCAATGCGAAGTGCTTCCGACTGTCTCCCTGCCATTATCGCTGGAAATACTTGATCCGTCATTATTTCACGCCATTCGATGCTTGTAGCAATCAGGCCCTTTACTTCCTCGGAGGTAGTTGTGCGCCCTAGCTCTTCTTGAAGACCAACACTTTCCTCTGTCAATAAATTGAATTCCTCCAAATATTGCATATCCCCGTACAGAATATAACCACGAGCCTTCGCCACACGATCTGCAATATTAAATGCAAGTCGTGAATCGGTGATAAGTATCGGTAATTGCTCTTCCGTTGTGTTTTCTGTCGTTTCAATAAGATTGTTAATTCCTCTTATTCCACTTACGGCCAACACGGCTGCTAATAAAAGCACTACCACAAAACCTACTAATATAGTTCCGCGTAATGTCTTCATTTTTTATCCCCCAATTCATCAATTTTTTTATAAGCTATACCCTTCCTATCGGTTATTAACACCGAAAATGAATGCGAAAAATGTCGAAATATGAAATTTATATGAATTATCTTATAATTATCCATTTTCCTCCAAAATACACTCTGCTGGTAGTAAGAATTATGTCTTTCGACCCCACATCCCTCCATTGTTGAACCCTGCCAAATGATGTATACTAAAAGAAAATCTGAGAAAGGTGGAGTTGGTAAATGAAAAAAACAAATCGAATAGCACGGAAACTATCTGTATTGATTATAGGGCTATTTTTGATTTTATTTGCGGCTTATTCAATTGTTACAAGTATCATTTTACATAATCAAAGTATTCAAGACGCGGAGGAAGCAGCAATTAGTAATACAGAGTTATACGCTTCCACAATGAGTGATCGCTTTAAAAAAACCAATGAAATGCTTCATACAACAAAACATATTTTTGAAACGTTACAGGCACAAGGGAATTTGACTGCCGATGAAATTATTAGCGTTATTGAAAATAACTTGACGAATAATTCGGATGCAACTGGGATGGCCGCTATTTTTGAAAGTGGGTCAATTCCAATCGACTCATCTGTTTCTAGTGGGTTAGTTGATCCGTCTAAACGTTTTATTCCTTATCTTTACAAGGATGGTGACAAAGTTCATGTCGAAGCGCTTAGTGGCTATGAAATTGAAGGCGAGGGGGATTGGTATTTAGTCCCTAAAAATGAAAAACGGGCAATTTTAACAGAGCCTTATGACTATAGTGCTGGCGGTGAAATCGTTCCTATGACAACGATTTCCGTACCATTGCTAACAAAGACAGGCACTTTTTTTGGTGTTTTAACAACAGATATTTCCATTGATTTTTTAAATGAGTTAGTCGACACGATAAAACCAGAAGGCGGATATGCCAGTATTATTACAGACGCTGGTTTTTTAACAGCCAATAGCTTAAACGAGGAATTGAATGGAACGAATATGCAAGATTCCTTTGATTGGGATACCATTACAAACACACTGCGCCAGGGAGAAATTTCAACATTTTACATCGATTCCAATCAGTTAAATGAAAACTCCTTTAATGCTTTTGCACCTGTAATAGTCGACCAGATTTCCGATACATGGTCGGTGCAAACCGTTGTCCCAAAATCTAAAATCTTAGAAACATATAATACTATTTTATTTTTGACTATTATTTCAGCTATCATCATGGTCATTCTCATGTCAGCTGCTACTTTCTGGTTCATCTTCAAACAATTGAAGCCGCTTGCTTATTTGCGTGATTCAATCGAGACGGCTGCAGCTGGCGATTTAACGAAAAATGTTGACGAAAAATATATTCAATCCGATGAAATTGGTGAGGTTGCACTTGCCTATAACAATATGCTTCAAAGAACTAATGACGCCATTCACACCGTTTTAGACTCTTCTACCCAATTGAATGAGTCATCGAGTCAAGTCAGTCAGGTTTTTGAAAAAGTTGTTGCATCGAGCCAGGAAGTATCATTGGCTACGGACGAAATTGCACACGGTGCATCCAAGCAATCAGAGGACACGGAAGAAACGAGCCACCGTATTTTCGACCTGTCGGACCAAATGGATTCTCTCAACGATCTGTCTAACAACATGAATGACTTGTCTAAACAAACAAGCTCATCGACTGAAATTGGGATGACAGAAGTTCGAAAGCTACGTGAACATAATGTCGCTGCCAATGAAATGAATGAGAAAGTACAACAGCAAATTGAGACGCTGACAGCTAAAATAGCGGATATTAACCAAGTTATCACGTCCATTCACGGCATAACGGCACAAACAAATTTATTGGCGCTCAATGCCAGTATTGAAGCCGCACGTGCAGGTGAACATGGCAAAGGCTTTGCTGTTGTCGCAGAAGAGGTACGGAAGCTAGCCGAGCAATCAAGCTCAGAAACCGATGTCATTCAGCAAACAGTTCAAGAAATATTAGTCGAATCTCAACAAACCGTTGCTGTCATTACAGCTAATATGCAATTGATGGAAGATCAAAATCAATCCGTAACGAGCACAGAATCTTCCTTTATCCGCAATGCGGAACTTGCGCAGCAAATGGGCGGAACGATCGATGAGTTAGCGACAAAACTTGCTGATATGATGGACCATAAAGATCAGGCATTAATAGCCGTTCAAAGCGTTGCCGCAATTTCAGAAGAAACCGCCGCTTCCGCCGAAGAAGTAAGCGCTTCTTCAGCTACACAGCAAACTGAGCTTGAAAGAGTCGCAGAGGCTACTGCACATATGCACACCATTGCGCAAGAACTGCAAGAAGTTGTAAATCGCTTTAAATTGTCATGATGTGCAACGCCGTTTGGGATTATCCAGACGGCGTTGTTTTTTTATAGAGTTGACTGTAATGCTATCAAACTCACTGTCGTCCATTCCATGCTGCGAGTAATCGACGGCTCTTTCATTACCATCCGCATCTCTCCCCTTTGGTATGTTCGGGTCAAATTTCTCTGGTAAATCAGACATATTGATATTTAAGAGATGAATTTGTACTTTTAGGGGAATTTTTCCAAGTTCAATAGTCGACGAAAACCCAATCGGTTTGCCCTTATTAGATAAAATCCAAATACTTATTCATCTTTGTAACATAAATATAATTTATTCTGAGTATTGTCCTATGACTTCAAAGCCGATAGAATAGAGTTATAGAACTATTTGTCGTAGGAAGGAGAATATACATGAAAAAGAAAGTTTTTTCGATGTTAGCAACTGCGGCACTTGCAACATTCATCGCAACAGGAAGTGCAGACGCAGCGACTGAATCATATACCGTCAAGGCTGGCGATACCCTATGGAAAATTGCTTCACAACACAAATTGTCCGTAGACGAGTTGAAAAGCTTAAATAAACTTACGTCCGATGCGATTACAATTGACCAGGTATTGAACATCTCAGGAAAAATAACGAGTCCTTCACCCGCTAATACAAATGGTCCGGCAACTACGTCACCCCAAAAAAGTAGCGTGTTGACCTCTTCCACAAATTCGTGGAAGAATGCGAACACCATTACTACAAATATCAATATAGAAAAATTATCTCCTACTGCTGAAAAAGTCTTATCTGCCATAGTTGATACATCACTTCCCCTTTTGGATACTCCCTATGCTTGGGCTGGCATAACAACGGAAGGATTTGACTGTAGCGGATTCATCCACTACGTCTATCAAGCAGCTGGACTTGATCTACCTCGATTCGATACCATAAATATGTATGTAAACTCTACTTACGTGGATGAGCCTAAAATAGGAGATTTAGTCTTTTTCGAAAATACATACCGAAGTGGAATTTCTCACGCTGGAATCTATCTCGGAAATGGCGAGTTCATCCATGCAGGGACAACGAAAGTTGAAATTTCCTCATTGGAATTAGCTTATTGGAAAGATAAATTCATTGGCTATAAACGCTTTGACCTTCTTTATTAACAACTTCGGCTTTCCCACCAGTAGGGAAAGCTTTTTTTATCCCCTATCCTATCCTTTTTCATAAATGCTACTATTCCAAATAACAATTGTAAGTTATAATCATATAGACATCTGTCAAGACACTCGGAGTGAGGTTGTCAAACTACAATGAAAAGAGGAATTTATCTGATGAAGAAAAACAGTATGTGGTCATTGAACTTCTCAACGGCTGCGCTTGTCCTTATTCCTGCCGCAATCGGCATCAACTATTTAGGGAAATTATTTGCAGGTCTACTCAAGCTACCACTTTGGTTGGATTCTATTGGAACGGTGTTGGCAAGTATGCTTGCAGGTCCGATAATCGGTGGGATTGCTGGTGCTGTAAACAATATTATTTATGGATTTACGGCTGATCCGATTTCATTCGTCTATGCCATTACGTCGGCAGTTATTGGACTTGTCGTCGGAGTTATGGCTTATAAAGGCTGGATAGCGAATGTTGGAAAAGCGCTTGTCTTGGGACTTGTTGTTGGTATTATTGCTGCCACTGTTTCCACGCCACTCAACATCATGTTTTGGGGAGGACAAACAGGGAATGTATGGGGTGACGCACTCTTTGCAACAATGATGTCAAATAACATGCCACTATGGTTTGCTTCATTCGCAGACAGCATTGTTGTCGATGTACCAGACAAAATGGCTACTGTCCTAATCAGTTTCTTAATTTTCAAAGGACTACCTAAAAATGTAGCGCATATGTATGATAATCGTTCAAAAATCGAACGACTGTAAGGAGAGACTTCCGTGAAAAACATGACACTGTATGTTCAAAAGGATTCGGTCATTCATGATGTCGATCCGCTTTCCAAGCTATTATTTGTCTTTATCTCCATCGCATTGACGTACATTGTTCCGAATCATCTATTCGTCATCGGTGTCTTGACGTTTACGCTCCTTCTACTACTTGCCGGCAAAGTACTTCAGTACATTTTGCCGGTTGTTGCACTTAGTATGCTGTTAATCGTTTCAATTATTATCGTGCAAGGCTTCTTCCACCCCGACCGCGCAACCGTTTTGTTTGAAATCGGTCCTTTACCTATTTATAAAGAAGGTTTCGCTTTCGCACTGTTGCTGACCCTCCGGATTATCAATATGGTTTGTGCATTTGGTGTTCTCATCCTAACAACTAAACCGGATAATCTTGTTGAATCGCTTATTCATAAAGGCATGTCGCCCAAAATTGGCTATGTGTTGCTATCTGTCTTGCAGATTATCCCGCAAATGATGGCGATGACAGGCAAAATCACCGATGCACAGCGCGCTCGTGGAATGGAAACGGAAGGTAAATTAGTAACGCGGATAAAATCATTCATCCCTCTTCTCGGTCCCGTCGTTCTTAATTCATTGAACGACACGCGTGAACGGTCGATTGCACTTGAAATACGCGGATTTAACGCCAAAGGGAAGAAAACTTTTTTGAATGAAACCTCGTATTATAAATACGGCTTTCAGCTAAAAATATTGCTTGTCTGCATACTGCTTGCTGTCATCGTTTGGAGGATAATCTTATGACGCGTATTCGTGTAGAAAATCTTACATATAAATATCCGAACACCGACACCTTCGCACTGGACGATGTGTCTTTCACGATTGAAAAAGGACAATTCATTGGCATTACTGGCATGAATACGGCTGGAAAAACGACGCTATGCTATGCACTAAGCGGGCTTATTCCCCACTTTTTCAAGGGAGCATATGGTGGGGATGTTTTCATTGGTGAGATGGAAGTGTTCACACATGATATAAGCGATATTACGGCTAAAGTTGGGCTTATTTTTGAAAATCCGTTTTCCCAAATGACCGGTGCAAAATTTACTGTGTATGATGAAATTGCATTCGGCCTTGAAAACCTCGGTATCCCGCGCGAAGAAATGCATGAACGTATCCAAGAAAGTATGCGACTGCTTGATATCGAAGGATTGCGAGATAACAATCCATTTTCGCTTTCCGGTGGACAAATGCAACGTGTTGCGATTGCCAGTGTCATTGCCATGAAGCCGGATATTTTAATTCTGGATGAGCCAACCTCACAGCTTGACCCACAGGGTTCAGAGGAAGTATTTCGCGTGGTTGAAAACCTGTCGAAGGAAGGCATGACGATTATTATGGTCGAGCAAAAAATGGAGAAACTTGCCGCCTATGCCGACAGAGTTTTCTTGATGCATGGCGGAAAATTGATTGATACCGGCACACCAGCAGAAATTTTTTCACGTGATGATTTGCAGTCGTTCGGTGTAAAACCACCTATCTATACGACTGTTGCGAGGGCTCTTCAACTGCGCAATGAAGAGACTGGACTCTACCCCATTTCCCTTGATGAAATGCCTAGCAATGGCATCGATAGCGACAGCATTCAATTAAAAGGTGAGCTAGTAATTGAAAGTGATTCTCCTGAAATACTTGTCACTGATTTGCATTTTAATTACACAAAGGATAGCCCTATCTTACAAGGCATTAACGTGACATTTCAGGGTGAACCTACCGCGATTATCGGGCAAAATGGCGCGGGGAAAACAACTTTCGTCAAATTGCTAAAATCGTTATTAAAACCAAATGCCGGCAATCTGATGATCAATGGAAACAATATAAAAAACATGACTGCAGCAAAACTTGCTGGTACAATTGGGCTCGTTTTTCAAAATCCAAACGACCAGATTTTCAAAAATAATGTGTTGGATGAAGTGATGTTCGGACCACTGAACATCGGACAAACACCAGAAGTTGCACGGACCAATGCAGAGAAAATGCTGAAGCTGGTTGGTTTGTTGGATAAAGCTGAAGAAAATCCATATGATTTAAGTCTCGCTGAACGGAAAATGATTGCTGTTGCATCCATCCTTGCCATGGATACGGCTATCGTGATTTTCGACGAACCAACGATGGGGCAAGACGCGCAGGGGAAAGCAAAGTTAAAAGAAATTATTCACGGACTGCATACACAGGGTAAACTCGTGCTATGTATTTTACATGACATGGATTTTGTAGCTGAAACATTCGGGCGAACAGTTATCTTTGGTAGTGGAAAACTGCTATACGATGGGCCAACACGCCAAGCGTTCGCAGAGCAAGCCATTCTCGAAACGGCACGGGTGGAGCAGCCCCATCTTACGCAGCTTACTTGTAAAATGGGCTACGACGGGGTTTTATTGTCGATTGATGAATTTGTACAATGATAAAACAAACGACCACCTTGCAAAAAAGCGAGGCGGTCGTTTACTTATAATTTGAATCTTGAAATCATTGTATTTAGGTCCTCCGTTAATTCACGTAAGGCAGTCACCTTATCCACAACTTTTCCGATGGAGTTAAGTTGTTCTTCCGCAGATGCAGAAATCTCTTCACTACCGGCAGCCGTCTGTTCGACAACGGCACTGATGTTTTCTGTATTTTCTAGAACTGTATTATTAAATTTCTGCGACGTGTCCACACCTGCTACAAGATCTTCCAATGCCCCCGTAATGCTATCCATTTTATCTTCAATATTTGTGAAGGCATTGAGCGTACGTGTCACGTTATCATCTTGGGCTGTCGCAATTTCCACACCTTTTCCTACTGATTCCGCAATCGAGCTTAGCCCACCTTTGATAAGATTGACCATATCAAAAATCTGTACGGTCGCCGCAGTAGAAGCATCTGCCAGTTTTCTCACTTCATCAGCAACGACAGCAAATCCTTTCCCTGCTTCTCCAGCCCGGGCTGCTTCAATTGCAGCATTTAAAGCGAGTAAGTTTGTCTGCGCCGCAATATCAGAAACGGTTTTCGCCATCTCTTCGATGCTCCCGGCATATTGTGTAAATTGTTCAGTTGCTTTTTCGATTGATTTCGACGCTTCGTTATTGTTGTCGATTAGCACACGCTGCTCATCAATTGCTCCACGGCCTTCTACAATTGCCTGATTGGCCATTGCTGCTTGTTTTGCAGAATTTCTAGCACGATCAACGTTTGTTCCAAATTCATGATTCATCTGCTCAATGAGCTCTACCGAACTTTGTAGATCCTCAGAAATACTTTGTGTTCCCTTCGCGAGCTCTTCCGTTGAAAGCGTCACTTGATTACTTGCTTCAGCAAGATAACTATTTTCATCTTCCAATTCTTTTGCATAGTTATCCACATTTCGACTCGCAGCATCAATTGATTGGAGGAGAGTGCGAAGCTGGTCAGTCATCGTTGTAAATGAATGATTCAACTGTCCCAATTCATCTTTTTTATCGTAGTGGATTTCCTCTACAACTAGGTTTCCCGCTGCAATTTCCTCTGCATTCGCTGCTAGCTTCTTCAGTGGATTTGTTACAGCATTCGCCAATCGAAGAACAATCACAATCGTTCCTACTATGACAAATATAGTACCAAGTACAGCAAATGTAATGACGTCCTTAATTTGTTTTGCGAGCAATTCTTGTAAATAATCGTAGTGTGCAGATGTATAAAGATCTACCATATAAATATCGTTAACGATCCCTACATTCCGGAGGGATTGTCGATTGATTTCTGCAGAATTGTTCTCTTCAACTGCCGCTAGTGCTGCTTCTTTCAATACAACAAATTTCTCCTGTGCTTCTACTAAAATAGCACGTGCTTCTTTCTCTTTTACCAGGCTCCCAGCGGCTTCAAATGCTAATGTTGTCGAATCAAGCTGATTACGCACATTTTCCTTATTACCGTCAGTCATATTATAAGCGAGCGTATTCAAGCTATTCATTGTTGCTTTCGTTTCAGCATTCACATCATGGACTGCTAATAGGACATTTACATAATCACTGCTTGTATTTTGAATCGCCATCATTCTAAATATAATTACCGCTATCATTACTATAGAAAGACCGAGCACGGAGAGTGAATTGAGTAATATCTTTTTCTTAATGGTCATGTTCATATTCCCCTCCCTATTTCATTTCCGAAGTAGCTTTTTCTAAGTATCCGTCCAGTCTATTTTGGTCCTCCTGCGTTAAATCGAGAACACGGAATGGAGCGAGTCCAACCGCATTTTCCGCAAGCCCAAGCTCAACATGACCTGATGGGATTTCCCCAGTTTCTTTATAGGCATGGATAATATCAAATAAGGCAAGATCGATCTTCTTCATCATCGATGTAATGACAGCTTTTTCTGCGTAAAAGTATTGATCACTATCTACCCCAATTGCGTAGACACCCTGTTTTTCAGCTTCTTGCAGCATGCCAACTCCTGTAAATCCAGCCGCAGCATACAGAACGTCCGCCTGACTATCAATCATATTTGCTGCAATTTCTGCTCCAAGTGCATCATTATCGAAGCTTCCGGCGTATTCAGTCATAATTTCAATCGTTGGATTCACTGATTTTGCGCCTTGCACGAAGCCTTGCTCAAAACGTTGAATGAGTGGGGCTTCTACGCCACCAATAAAACCGATTGTCTGCGTTTCCGACACCGTCGCCGCAACTATACCCGCTAGAACACTTCCCTCGTTTTCCTTGAAGGTAATTGAAGTAATATTGTTCATTTCCGATACCGCGTCAACCAAAACGAAGGATTGTTGCGGATAGGCTTGTGCTACTTTTTCAAGTGCTTCTTGGCCGGTAAATCCAAGCGCGAACACTAAATCATTTCCGTTGTTAGCTAGTTGTTCAAATCCACTTTCATACGTGCCTGTATCTGCAAGCTCTAAGTATTCGACAACAATACCATCTTCATCTCGCGCCTTCATCAAACCCGCAAAAGCCAAATCCGAAAATGATTGATCTCCAAGGCCGTTTTCAGAAAGCATAACGCCAACCTTCACTTTCCCTTCAAGCGGATTTCTTTCTTCTAGACCACAGGCCCCAAGTAACAGTGTTATAAATAAAACAACTATTATTTTATTTTTCATATGATACACTCACTTTCTCTAAGCTATATACAGTAATCATTTCAATATAACTATTTGTTTCTACCCTCTTCTTCGGATGAATGTTTGAAAGTTGAATAGATTTCCAGATAACCATCCAATGTTCTTTAACTCCAATAATTCTGACTAGGAGAGCCAAAAAGCACATTTTGTCAATCTGTATGTTGACTCTATTAACCTATTTTTCGCCCTCCTAATCTTAAAACCTTGTCACTCCAACGTTTGTTGGCTATACTTAATAAAGAATGTCTCAGACAAGTCAAAGTAGACGGAGTGAATTGAATGTTCAAGGATAATCGTTATCTTCATTATGACGCAACCGGATTTCGCAAGGATTTGATTGCGGGAATTACAGTTGGTATTGTAGCCATTCCGCTCGGGATGGCTTTTGCAATTGCCTCGGGGGTCAAGCCTGAGTATGGTCTTTACACGACAATCATCGCCGGCCTTCTCGTTGCATTATTAGGAGGATCTCGTTTTCAGATTGCCGGACCTACAGGCGCTTTCATCCCGATTCTACTAGCAATCGTTCTGCAATACGGTTATGAGGATTTGCTAATTGCCGGATTTTTGGCCGGTGTTTTCCTCGTCATTATGAGTTTTCTCGGCATTAGTAGTCTGATCCACTTTGTTCCACGCTCGGTTACAATCGGCTTCACAACTGGAATCGCTGTTATCATTTTTACAGGTCAGTTTGGCAACTTCTTCGGCATCACCGATCTAGAGAAAAAAGAATTTTTTCATGAAAATATGGTTGATCTCTTCAAGCAATTCCATACGGTAAATCCCTACAGTATTCTAGTCGCAGTTATCGGATTAGCCGTCATCTTTTTATTACCAAGGATTGCTCCACATATTCCTTTACTACTCGTTGCATTACTCGTTCCAACAATCATTTCATTTTTCCTATTCCCCGGGAAATTAGAAACCATTGGAACGGCATTCGGCGGGATTCCAAAGACCCTACCAAGCTTCCATTTTCCACACATCACCTTATCTAAATTGGTATCTCTATGGCAGCCCGCGCTCATTATTGCCGCACTCGGTGCCATTGAATCACTGCTATCAGCGGTTGTTGCAGATAGTATGAAAAGCGGGGAGAAGCATGATTCAAAGAGGGAGCTGTTCGGACAGGGAATTGCCAACATTATTACACCATTATTCGGGGGTATTCCTGCAACTGGGGCAATCGCAAGAACTGCGACAAATATTCGTTCCGGTGCTGTCAGTCCAATATCTGGAGTTGTGCAAAGTCTATTTGTTTTGGCTTTTTTACTGTTATTCGCCCCCTATGCGTCGCATATTCCGCTAGCGGCGATGGCACCGATTTTGATGTATGTCGCGTGGAATATGAGTGCTCGAAAAGCGTTCATTCATATTCTATCGATTCGTTCAGGAGATTCTATTGTTTTATTAACAACATTTCTATTGACGATTTTTATCAATTTAACCGTCGCCGTTCAAGTTGGGATTTTACTAGCAGCCCTCTCGTTCCTGAAGAAAATGAGTGGAAAACTCCATATTGAGGAGGCAAAGCTATCTGATGTAGAGATTGTTAAATTCGGTATGGATGGCCCTACTTCATTAACGAAGTATACTGTAGATGGTCCTATTTTCTTTGGGACCGCCAAAATATTTGAAAATAAATATCCACAGCTGCTTGAATCTGGTGCGACAAAAATCATTCTCGATATGGAACACCTTTCTGTTGTTGATGCAACAGGGGAGGCAACACTTTTTGCTTTGCTTGATGACGCGGATAAAAGGGGAATTCAAATCATTATCAAGCGTTTACCAAAAGATAAAATTTTGTTATTTAAGAAAAGTGGCTTGGAAGATCGAATTGGCGTAGATAACTTTTTTATGTAGGTAATGCTGTGCCCAATTGGGTAACTTAACAAGGTTTTCGGCAAAGTTGACAACGTTCGATCCAGTAAACAATATAATCAACAAACTAGACAACGTTTTTCGGAAACTAGACAACGCTTTCGGGAAAGTTAACAACGTTTGATCAAGTAAGCAACATAATCAACAAACTAGACAACGTTTTTCGGAAACTAAACAACATTTTCAGCAAAGTAGACAACGTTCACTATCCCTAAATACCTAACAAGGAGGACTTATCCATAACGGATAGTCCTCCTTGTTGTTATTCTTCCAAAAAAGAAGCTTTTTTCAATGTAGTGGTCAAAATACGCGCGTCAATATCGAGGGCTTCTCGATTATATAGTAATGACTCAGTCGCCTTTCCAAATCATCTGTCAAATCGTCAAATGCCCAGCACCCGATTCCTATACCTACCAAAATTTCCCGATTTTCCGTAGTCGTAATAATGCCTTTCCAACTGATCCCAGAATATGCATGGAAATGTTCAAACCACATAGTAACTTGTTCTTTCACTATCACCGAAACCGCTCGACTTAATAAACGACTTACAGCTTCCACTTCACTCGTGCATAAATTACAAGCATCACAAAGTTTATCGCCGCACTAATAAACGTACCATATGCAATCGATGAAGCACCAAACGCATCCTTCATTAAATAGATAACTGCTATATTAATCCCCAAGACACTAATCACACTGAATATGACCGGCACAATTGAATTAGCTTTTGCATAATAAAATCGAGTAATAAACGTATTCGCAGCCAAGAAGAACATCGACAGCGCAAATACTTGGAATATCGGTGTCATCAACAAGGTCGATTCTCTCGTAAATTCCCCTCGTTCGAAAACGAAACTGATAAGCGGTTCCGCAAAAAAGTACGCGACAGCCGTTGCTGGTGCAAGTAGTGTAACTAAATAGAGCATCCCTTTTTTATAAAGCTTGCGGATGGTCTCCATATCGCCCTCTCCTTCTTTTTTACTCAAAAGAGGGTAAATAACCGTTGTCACCGCAGTCATCAGAATTGCCTGTGGAAGGCCTGTCGATTTCGATGCGTAGTTAACCGCTGAAATCACACCTGCATCAAATTGAGCCGCTACAATTCGATGGATAAGGATATAGAATTGTAATGAGGCTCCACCAAACAAAATCGGCAACGCGATGACCCATAACCGTTTAACATCATCAGACATGCCAAAAGATGGTTTTAACGAATATAGTTTTGATCTCCGAAAACCAACATACAAGAATCCTCCCATTAAAATGGCAGCTATCATAGCACCAATTCCGTAGGATTCCGCTCCAAACGGCTTCGTCAGCAGCACAGCAATTCCGACAAATGCCGCATTGTAGAGCAGTACTGCCATACTCGACAAATTGTATTTACCATTGATATTTAGCGCCCCACTCATCCATGTCGATAACACAAGAATGATAGAAGAAGGCATCATCCAAAGATAAAGATTACGTATCAATGCGAAATCCTCGGCACTTCGATTGTTGAAAAACAGCTTTAACACTGGATCTGTAAAGATCATTAAGAAAGCCGTTATCGACACAGCCGCCACAAGAACAGTCGTAAACGATTTGCGTACATACAAGGACTTATCCGTTCTCGTCGAATGATAGACCGATATAAACGCCGTCGTCAATCCCCCACCTACCACGAGGTAAATGAAATTCGGTATTGCATACGCTGTCGCAATGGCATCCGCCGTCGTCGTTGTGCCATACTGGTTCCCAATGACAACTTCTCGTAAAAAACCAAACATCCGCGCCACGATATTAATCACAGCGACAGCCCCGATAATTTTCATCATTTTACTCATTACGATCAACCTGACCTTTCTCAGCTGAACGATAAATCGATAATAACTTCTCTAAAATAGCTTCAAAGGAGTGTTCCGCAATTCTTGCGCGCACAACGGCTTCATCAATCACCTCTTCATCTAGCACACTCCACATACCTTGCGCCAACGAGTCCGGATTTTTCGCTTCGACTAAAACCCCAGCACCATCCTTCAATAAATAAGACAGCCCACCAACATCTGTACCAACAACCTTCGTGCCAGCAGACATGGCCTCAAGTGCGACCAATCCAAAGCCCTCATGGTGTGAAGGCAAAATCAGTGCATCGGCAGCCGACATCCAAAGAGATAACGCAGCTTGTCCTAATGGCTCTTTAAAGTGGATATCTTCCACATCCTTATCGCGGATAAACGACCGCAACTCTTCGAAAAAATGACTATCTTTCTGCGAACCAACGATATACAACGAGCTATCAGGTAACGACAATTTCAACGAATCGAACGCTTCAACAAGTTCAAGCAACCCTTTTGCTCGGGTAATATTCCCTACGAATAGCAGTATTTTTTCATCTTGCGACAGGCCAATCTGGTTGCGGGCCTCCTCTTTCTGCACATAGTTAAAGACAGACGTATCAACACCCATGCTCATGACATGCACGTTTGCATTTGCAACACCGAAACGGCTTGTTACGTCTTTCCGAAGCTTGTCCCCCACAACAATGACAGCCTCCGCCTGTTGCAAAATCCTCTTCGTCATACGAGCAATTCGTTGACTCCTTGCAGCCATTTGATCAATATCGCCACCATGAACCGTTACAACATAAGGAATGCCAAACATCCTTTTCCCCATCAATGACAGAATCCCTGTCGGAAATGCATAATGTGCATGCGTAAGTGATAATTTTTTTTGGTTTTTCATTAAATAAACAACAGAACGACTAAACCATATCATATATTTTTGTAAGGCTCTTACTTTCCCTTTACCCGGATCCTGAATCGCAACTACATCCACATCAAGACCTGCCCATTGAAGAAGCTCCACTTGATTTTTGACAAATAATCCAAATGTCGGATGCTGTGATGACGGATACATATTGCTAAACACAACTATTTTTTTCATGTTAATTCTCATCCTATCCCTATCTATATAATAGCTCATTCGCTACGCCTTTAATTTCATTCAATGATTATAACATATCATGTAACGTTCAACCTCTTGACTGTGAATTCAATAATAAAAAAATAGTGGATTAGTTATTTATCATTATAGCTTTACGGCCCCATCACTGGTAAACTGAATCTACGACTCTAGTATAACAAGGGAGGACACAATGAGAACAATTAAATGGGCTGCCGTTGTACTGATGATCTTCGCTCTCGTTTCCATAGTCCCGGGACGTTCATCTGCACAACAAATTCAATTCAAGGATGTCACACCTACTAAGGAATATTACGAGCAAGTCAATTACATAGCGGGTCTTGGTATTATTAAAGGTTACCAGGAGAAAGATGGAGCGACCTTTAAACCTGGCAATAATCTAACTCGTGCACAAGCAGCTAAAATGCTTATCATTGCTGCCGAAAAGCAGGACATCCCTACTCCGTCTATCGAATTCAAAGATCTTAAAGTTGGAACCGAGCAGTATGATTATGCAAGCCGTGCTGTCGCCCTTGGTTATTTCAAGGCAGATACAAATGGCTACTTTAAACCTAACGAAAACTTAAAACGTGGTGAAATGGGCAATGCACTTGCGGTTGCCTTCAATCTTTCAGAAAAAATTACAGGCGAGCGTCCTATGATGATGACCGATATCTCAAAAGACTATGGCTATGCCGAACGCATCAATGGGCTGTACTATGCTGGCGTTACAAGAGGGGACGCCGGAAAGTTCCTGCCGAATAGCTTTCTAACACGCTCACAGTTCACACTTTTTCTAGCACGTGCGATGGATGAAAAGTTTACTTTAGCAGTCAAACTTCCTGAAGTAACAGCTAGGACCTATTTTGCTAAAGTAACTACTGAAGGCGAAGACGTACTTAACGTTCGCACTTTGCCATCAGTTGATGGCTCTGTTATTCACAAGTTAGGCAGTGGAGATATCGTTGAAGTAGTCGGTCAAACTGGGGATTGGCTACACATTCTTTTCAATCATGGGGTAGGCTATATTAACAGAAGCTACACGATTGAGGTTGGCACGGAAGTACCCCCTGTGATTGCACCACCGACTAGTACAAGCAATTTGACGGGAAAAGTAACCGTTAATAGCCTTAATATCCGGGAATCTGCCAGCACAGACTCTCCCATCATCGACTCATTAACACTTGGACAAACAGTCGAGATACTATCATTGGATGGTTACTGGGCCGAAATCTATATAAATTCAAATATAGGTTATGTCCATAAAAGCTATTTAAAATTACTGAACACAACTAACAAGCCCCTTCAAGATCGAATTATTATATTAGATGCTGGTCACGGCGATCATGATCCAGGTGCTACCAATAATAAAGTAACAGAGAAAAGCATTACCCTAAAAGTCGCTCTGCTTGTAGAAGCTAAGCTGAATAATGCAGGTGCAAATGTCATCATGACACGTTCTGATGATACCTATTTATCATTGGAGCAGCGTACGGAGTTTGCAAAGAAAAATTATGCCGAAACATTTGTCTCTATTCATGTGAATTCTGCTACATCTGCTTCAGCTAAAGGGACTGAAACGTTTTTTGATTCATCTTCTAATCCTAATTCTGCTGAAAGTAAGGCGTTAGCAACTTTGATTCAAAAAAATCTAGTGAAAAACGCCAGCATGACTGATCGAGGCGTGAAGGATGAGCGTTTTTACGTCATTCGAAATAATAACGTTGCTTCCGTACTCATCGAGCTTGCTTTTCTATCAAATACAGATGACTTTAAAAAGCTAACAAGTGATAGCTTTTTGGAAATCTACGCCGAGTCCATTTATCAAGGTCTCGTACAATATTATTCAGCGCCTTAACCGAAAAAACCTGAGAGGATGATCTATTCTCTCAGGTTTTTTATTCATAAAATTTACCTAAAATTAATTTGTTCAATAGTAGCCTAAATGATACACTTAATAAGAATACTATTTTGTCATTATTCAATATATTATTTTGGTGATAAAATAGTAACAACTAAGGGAAAAGGAAGGTGCTCTATGTCTAGTAAATACTTTAAAGGGACTGCAACTGCTATGCTTTTATTAAGTACAGTTGCCATCACACCGGTTCTTGCTGCCGAAACACCAGTCGCTGCTACAGGAGATTTTTCTTTAACTGTTCTTCACACGAATGATACGCACGCCAATCTTAAAACAACGGCTGAACGTGCTGCACTCGTCAAGAAACTGAAAGAAGACCATCCGTATAATGTTCTTCTTGATGCCGGCGACGTCTTTTCAGGTACTCTCTATTTCAATGAGTTTTTAGGAAAAGCGGACCTTGCGGTTATGAACTATCTTGGCTATGATGCTATGACATTTGGCAACCACGAATTTGACCTTGGTTTATCTTCAGAGGGCCATAAAGCATTAGCTGATTTCATCAAGGGCGCAAAGTTCCCATTCGTTAGTTCAAACGTCGATTTCACAGCAGATGGTCTTTTCGATGGCTTACAATCTAGAACAATTGAAGCCGATGCAAAAGATGGAAATATCTACAATGGTATTATTAAAGAAATCAATGGAGAAAAGGTTGGTATTTTCGGACTCACGACAGAAGAAACAGTCGCCATTGCCAGCCCTGAAAAAATAGTATTTACAAATTATATCGTGGAAGCAAAAGCCGCTGTTGCTGCATTTGAAAAAGCGGGTGTCAACAAAATTATCGCCCTTACACATATTGGCTATGATGACTCTGATAAGATCGATAATGATTTACTATTAGCCAAAAACGTACCCGGCATCGATATTATCGTTGGCGGTCATACACATGTCAAACTGGATGAACCAGTTGTTTTAAACAAAGATACTGAACCGGTTGTCATTGTCCAAGCCAATGAGTATAACAAATTCCTCGGACAACTAGATGTTACATTCGATGAAAAAGGTGTTATTAAGGACTATAGTGGCGTTCTACACGCAGTTGGTGGTGAAAATGCAGCAACAGACGCCGCGGCGGCTGAACTACTTAAGCCTTTTACCGCTAAAGTAGATGCAACAACCGAAAAACAAATTGGTGCAACTGCTGATGTTTTCCTAAGCGGTCTTCGTGATATGAGCGAGGACAGCAAGGCGCTCATTGGCGGTGTTCGTGCTGGTGAATCCAATCTAGGAAATCTTATCACAGACGGTATGCTGAAAAAATCAAAAGAAATTGACCCAGAAACTGTGATTGCTTTCCAAAACGGTGGGGGCATTCGTACATCTATTCAACAAGGACCGATTACATATGGTCAGGTTCTGACGGTTCTACCATTTGGTAACCCACTTGCAATCATTGAACTAAGTGGTTCTGAACTGAAAGAAACTTTCGAACATGCGGTTAAAGAATATCCAAAAGAATCTGGTGGCTTCCTTCATGTTTCAGGTATGCAAGTTATTTTTGACGGTGAGGCTGAAGCCGGAAAACGCATCATTTCATTAAATATTGACGGTCAAGAAATCGAAGCCAATAAAATGTATAAAGCAGCTACAAATGTCTTTACGGCAAGAGGCGGCGATGGCTTTGAAGCACTTGGTAAAGCCTATGAGGAAGGTCGTGTGAGCGAGCCTGGCTTCTCCGATTGGGAAAACCTTGCAGATCATTTAAAATCGGTAGGGACGCTCAATACAGGTATTGAAGGACGTATTCTAGCAAAAGTTCCTTATACCGATTTAGCTTATAACAGTAAATCGTATAAATACGTTTCAGATCTTTATTACCGTGGTGTTGTCAATGGAACGGACGCAACATTTGCTCCACAAAAAGAAATGACACGTGCACAAGCTGCTTCTTGGATTGTTCGTTCCCTTGATTTAAAAGCAGATGGAACTGCACCATTCAGTGATATCAGCGATTATGCCGCGGATACACAAGCTGAGATTGCGGCAGCCTATGAAAACGGTCTTGTGAAAGGCGTTGACGGCAAGTTCAATCCTAGCGAAAATGTCACACGTGCACAATTCGCGTTAATGCTCGAACGTGCTTTTACAGCATATACAGGCGAAGCATATAAAGCATCTACGGCTGCACCGTACAGTGATTTCGGTAACTATGATGCCGAAGCAGTCAATGCCATTTCTATGCTTCACGAACTTGGCATTGCATCAGGTTCAGATGGCAAATTTATGCCTACTCGTTCCACGTCACGTGAACAAGCCGCAAAAATTGTTTCAAACTTCATCTACAACATTAAACAGGTGAAGAAAGCTGAATAAGTACTAGCAAAAAGCGTTCCCATACTCCTTCATTTGGAGGGGAACGCTTTTACTTTTTCACCAAGATGGTACACCTAAATGCTTGCCTATCCATCCTTCATCATACATAGCAGAAGTACCCGCATTTCTTAACGGCACAACAACAAACCTCTTTTTGTCATCTCTCTTCACCGCCGTCGGATAAAATACTGGATCAAGCACTTCCGTATAATACTTGCCAGCAACCTCAGTTCTCCTAACAGTAACTCTCGCAATTCCCCCAATATTTGTAGAATCAAACTGCTGAGCAGAGTAAAAATTACCTAGCGAATAAAATACTTTCGTCTTCCCAACCTCATCATATTTCTGCAATACGTGTGGATGATGGCCAAAAATAATATCCGCCCCTGCATCCGAAACGAACTGTGCAAGCTCTTCTTGCCCCTGTGACGGTGTCAGCTGATATTCGTTCCCCCAATGCATAGAGACTACGACCACATCCACAAGTCCCGACAAATGACTGATTTCCTGTTGCATTCGTTCACGGTCGATTAGAGACACTAAATATTCTTTACCGTGTGGAACAGGGTTCCCATTTGTCCCATACGTATAGCTCAGAACTCC
The DNA here is from genome assembly GCF_038618305.1 of Sporosarcina sp. FSL K6-2383. Lineage (NCBI taxonomy): Bacteria > Bacillati > Bacillota > Bacilli > Caryophanales > Caryophanaceae > Sporosarcina > Sporosarcina sp. FSL K6-2383. Next base: position 1,146,265 of record NZ_CP152017.1, on the reverse strand, counting down.
AATTTGAATACCGTCGACTTCTAAAATTCGATTGGCTGACTTATCTTCAATCGATGTGTAGGCACCTACATAGGGCATGTTATATTCCTTGATATGCCCTATCGCTTTTCGCAGCCCTGCTTCTTTTCGGTCAATTGTGTGGTTATTCGCAATCGATATCATATCTACGCCATTCACTTTCAAATCCCGAATGATATGCTTGGGACTGTTAAAGCTCGGATACCCGGATAACCCAAGTTCCTTGCCACCTGGCATCGATTCTTGATTGGCTAACAAAAAATCGATACCAATTAGTTTGTCTTTCACGCCAGCAAACGCAAAATCATAATTATCATACGTGAAAAGTGGATGATGCAGAAGGATATCACCAATCATTCCGATAGTAATCGTCTTAGAATGTGGCTCGAAATGCAGTGTTGTTGAATTGCCCCGTTTCAAAAAATCAGCCGGTGCCTTCAGCACGGTAGGCTGCTTATCAAGCAAACTATTTACTCCATAAGCAATAAATCCCCAGCCACTAATAATGAATACAATCATTAATAAGTTCACGATCTTTTTATTCAATAAACTATCTCCAGTCATACTAAATTCAAATCCATTTTGTACATCATTCATTATAGACCAATAGCCGGGTTGGGGGAAATTTCCTTTGCGTTTCTTTTTTTATGAATACGGGAACTGGACAACGGAAATGGAAAACTGGGCAACCAATTCAGCGAACCGGACAACGAAAGTCGAACCAACAACAAAAAACGAACAACGGCATCATAGGATGCGTTGTTCGTTACTGCGCTTTACACTCTAAAATGTTTCATTTCCGTTTGAAGTTCCTCGGCTAGTCTTGCTAATGCTTGAGCGCTTGCGGAAATTTCCTCAGTTACCGCAAGCTGTTCTTCCGTAGCTGCACTTGTATCACCTGCAGAAGCAGCCGCTTCGCCACTCAACTGTTGGATCTCATTAGCACCACGACTTACTTCATCAGCCATCGCTTGAATTTCTTCAATGGCGGCAGATACCGTTTCGACTTTCGTCGTTACATCGCCAACCGCATATTGAATTTTCTCAAATACTTCACGCGATTGTTCAGTAGCTGCTATGCCATCATCCACACGCTCACTGCCTGCAGATATAGATGTCACTGCACGTTTTGATGCGTTTTGGATCATACCAACCATCGCTTCGATTTCAGAAGCCGAATTTTTCGATTGCTCGGCCAGTCTTCGTACTTCTTCTGCAACAACTGCGAATCCTTTACCGTACTCACCTGCACGTGCCGCTTCTATCGCTGCATTTAATGCAAGTAAATTCGTCTGATCCGAAATATCTGTAATAAGAGATGTAATTGTTTGTATTTCATCTGAATGACGCGCCATTTCTTCCATAATCCCGGAAGATTCTTGGATTGTCGTGTGAATTGTGGACATCTGCTCCGACATTTTCCCGACCATACCTGAACCTGTCGTAACAAGCTGCGACATCGTTTCTGTTGCCTGTAGCATCTCTTCATTATTGTTTGCAATCTCAGCAACGCCTAAAGACAGCTCTTCCATTGATGAGGTCGATTGTCCAATAATTCTTTGCTGCTGTTCGCTACCCAATAACTGATTTTCAGCCGTCTTCGCCACCATTTCTGATGAAGCCAAGCTCTCTTCTGAACTTGCTGATAATTCTTCAGATTGGGCCGCTAATTGAGTAGCCGAAAAGTTGATTTTACGCACCATATTTGCAACATCCGTTCCCATTTTGTTAAACGCTGCTGCCATATCACCAATCTCATCTTTGTTTTTAACTGAAAGTAAATCCATTGTCAGATTACCGTCAGCAATCTCGTTCAATCCATCTGTCACAATACGAACAGGTCGCGAAATACTACGAGCGATCAGCATCGAAATGACAAGACCTACAATTACTGCAAAGGCAACCATACTGATAACGAAAACAATTATGCCAAACATATAACCTTCCAATTCATCACGTGCATCATTTCGCTCTTTAAATTGGTCCTGTTTGATGATTTCTGCATTTTCGAGTATGACAGCGCCTACTGTTGCCGTCGCTCGTCCAAGCTCTGTCGCCTTACGTTCTTTATCATCTTGGACACTTTCTATAATATCATTTTGTAAATTTGCAAACTTTACTCTAGCTATTCCCATTTCTTCTAATAAGACCTGGTGTTCCTTTACTTGCAATACTTTGGATAGTTCTTCCATTAGTTCATCAGACCGAGTAGCGTTTGCTGTCTGTGCCTCTAAATAGGAAGCATCCTTAAATAACATATAACCGCGTACATTACTTTGCACTTCATTGTGCCTTAAAATGAATTCATCAATTAACTCCACTTTTTTGACACGATCATCTAGTAAAAATGTATACTCCTCATCAAGGGTAATCGTTGCCCACAAACTCATTACACCAACAATTACCAGCAAAACTAATACTGCTCCAAAACCAAACCATAATTTTTTTGCTACAGTGAACTTCATGATTTCCCCCCTACAATCTTTTAACCTATAAAAGCGGACTTTCTATTCAAGGACAATAGCATTACTTTCATTCTAACATGGAAGATTGATAATATTCTACTCACTTCCATTTTTTCAGAATAATAAGAACCCTCTACTTATAATGAATACACTCCCTTTTACATACAAAGAAGGATTAGATGCGCAAACTTATGGTCTTTTTACAGACAAGCGAGATATTGCCGCTTGCTTCCGAGACAAAAAAGCCATATGGGCTCTGATTAGCATCCATACGGCTATACTCTGTGGTAAATTCAATTACAGATTCTTTTATTCAAGCTTAATCTACAACTAATAAATCCCCTACACACTACAATTAGTGGTAAGGGATTTACTAGTCACATTATAGCTGCAAAATACTTCACACTACTCTTCTCGTCACCGACCGCACGCTCCGGCCAATTCGTTTCAATGAAAATCATCATCAATTTTTCATATTGATCACCGTAGCGCTCTGCCCATTCCAGTGCAATTACTGCTTCATAGAGCAATGCCATTTCATGCATTAATGCCTTTGCTTCAACTGTTTGATGGTCTGGATCTAGTCTTGCAAATGTCGCAAGATCTAGCGACATTTTCCCAGCTATGCCAACTACTCGCTTGCGCCATGCATGATCAGGAACAGCATGGAGCCTCGCCGTCATTTCATCCATAAATAAGGTGTGTGCACTGAATTTATTGACCAGTCGAATGAGTTCTAGCCCTAGAATATTGGCAGTTCCTTCCCATACCGTTAGCACTTGTGCATCGCGCAGCAGCCTTGGCGTAACAAAGTCCTCGATGTAACCATTGCCGCCGTGCATCTCAATCGCTTCATGGGAAAAGTGAATGGCTTGCTCCGCCGTTTCTTTTTTCAGAAGTGCAATTTTTAAACGACTCAAAACAATTTCCTCGTCCGAAGCTTTGCCAGCAGTCACTTTATCGTATAGCTGAATCAAATCAAATGTGGTGGCTAGCTCGATTTCCAGCTTTGCTTTCATTGTTGCGAGGCTTTCTCGAATCATCGGAAAGTCCGTTAACTTTTTACCGAACGCATTGCGTCTATCTGCATACATGGACGCCTCGTTGAACGCACGGCGCATGATGCCAAGGGATGCAATGGCGTTGCAAATACGCGATAAGTTCAACGCTTCCATCATGTAATAGAAGCCTTGTGACGGCTCACCTACAACATAGGCCAGCGCACCATCGAATTCTACTTCTCCAGATGGTACCGCTTTGACGCCAAGCTTATCTTTCAATCTACGAATTTGGATGCCATTTAACGAACCATCCTCTTGTCGCCAAGGCACTGCAAATAAACTCAAACCACGCGAACCTTCCGGGGCCCCTTCCATCCGTGCAAGAACCATCGCAACGCCCGCTATACCGGCATTGGACGCAAAATATTTTTCGCCATATAAGCGATAATTATCACCAGCTGCCACTGCTTTTACAACATTAGCCCCAACATCAGATCCCCCTTGCCTTTCTGTTAAGAAAGTCGCGCCTTCAAATAATTCCACATCTCCCGTTGCACAAACATGCGGCAGGAACTTCTTTTTCACTTCATCACTGGCATAGTGGTCAAGCAAATAGGCTGTTGCTTGTGTCAACGTTACCGGACAATGGAGTCCTGGCTCTGCCTGTGACAGCAAATAGCCTTGGGCAAAACTGTATAGATAGTTCCCCTTATGACCTAACTCTGGTATATCTTTATGAACATAGCCAACAATCCCTGTGCGGTATGTTTCCTCCACCGTTTTTTTATAGCCTTCATTGACCCAGACATGCGACGCTTCATCACCATATTTATCATACTTTTCTAAACGGGGTTGCCCTTCACGGTCTGTATGTCGGGCACGTTCATCAATTTCATTGGCAGCTAAAGAACCGAAATCCGTCAATTTTTTCTGTGCGTAGGCGTAAAATTCTGGTGATAAGGTCTCCTTCAAGATTTTTTGAAGCGTTCTATCACCTTCGTAAAAGTTCTTTGCGAGTTCGCTATCAATCTGTTGTTGTAGCACCATAATTATCCCTCTTTCTCAGCGGTTGCTTGAGTATTTTTCCAGAAGCATTCCGTGGCAAAGCATCGACTTGCTCATACAGGCGCGGGACTTTATAATGTGCTAGTTTCTCCTCAGCAAATTGTTTCACATCCTCCAGGTCAAGCTCCTCACTTGCCGCAAAATAGGCCTTCACTGTCTCGCCCCACTCTGGATGTGGCACACCAATAACCGCTACTTCATTGATTAATGGATGTGTGACCAGAGCGTCCTCCACTTCCTTTGGATAAATATTAACCCCACCAGAAATAATTAAATCCTTCTTGCGATCAACAATCCAGATGTAGCCGTCCTCATCGACCCTCGCTAAATCGCCCGTTTTCAACCAGTTTCCGGTGAACGTCTCTGCCGTCGCCTCTTCATTTTTATAGTACCCAATCATATTGCCCTCCCCGCACAATAGAATTTCCCCGACTTCACCAAGCTGGACAGTTTCACCAACCGCATTCGCCACCATGATTTCCGCATGCAAAGCTGCCCGTTTCCCAATACTTCCCGCCTTCGTCGCATGTTCACTTCCGGTTAATAAAGTTCCGTTTGGCCCCGCCTCTGTCAGTCCATAAACGCAAACAAGATTATCTGTTTTAAAGGCTTGTTGCACATATTCCACCTCTGGCTTCGATAATGGAGCTCCCCCGTAAATCCACCATTGCATCGAAGACAAATCGGCCGTTGCCATTTTTGGATGCTTCGCTGTCAATAAGTAAGCGACAGGTGCACCAAAGAAATGCGTCGTTTTTTCCTGCTCCACCGTATCAATCAACAAATCTGGCGTAAATGTCGGCGTCAACACGCTCGTCGCGCCTACAATAAGACCTGCCATAAATAACAGATGGAGTGGAGCAGAATGACTAAGTGGCATCATGATAAGTAAACGGCTTTCCGGCTTTATTTCCATTTCGACACAAATCATTTGCGCAACCGTCAGGATATTTTTATAACTAAATAACACACCTTTCGGTTTCCCCGTTGTTCCAGACGTATACAAAATAGTCGATTCCGCAGATTCCGGTAAATTACAGTCAATTGGCGTACTGTTTTCTTCGAATACAGATTCAAAACTAATCCAGCCAGTTTGTCCTTCCCCTGTTTTGATTAGTAGCAGATTGCTGTTCATCTCTTTAATAGCCGCAAACAATAAGTCATGAGCAACAAAAGCCTTGGCACCAGAATCCCCCAATACATACTCCACTTCAGAAAGAGTCATCCGTGCATTAATGGGCACAACAATGGCTCCTAAACGCTGAATTGCAAAATAAGCAATCGCGAATTCCGGGACATTCGGCATATATAGAACAACCCTGTCCCCTTCACCTATTTCATGGTTCCTCAGCCCGTGTGCGAACTGATTCACTAATCCGTCTAGCTGCTGATACGAATATCGCTTCCCCATTCCAATAACCGCTTCTGTTTGCGGATACTTCCTTGCATTACGCGCCACCAATTGTGAACTGTTCATCTCCCTATTCCCCCTTTAGGTCGTTTAGCTTGTTCGTGAAACCAGCAAGAAGCTGCTCCATTTCCGCTTTCATGTCTGTCAGCTCTTGAATCTTCGCTTCCACCTGATCAATTTTTTCATGGCCAAATTCAATGGTACGCTCCAATTGTTTGCGTCCCGTACGATCTTTATCAAAAAGCAAAATCATTTCCTTTATTTCATCCAATGTAAATCCGTAGCGCTTGCCTCGAAAGATAAGCTGCAATTTCACGCTTTCCGCTTTCGAATAAATCCGTTTGTTGCCTTCTGTTCGATCAGGTTGCAGCAACCCAAGCTCTTCATAATAACGAATGGTACGCGTCGATACCCCATATATCTTCGCAACTTCAGTAATATCCTTGATGGTTGCCTCCCCCTTTAGATATATTTGAATATTCAACATTATCATTAGTTTAGCATTGACGTTAACGTCAAGGTCAAGCGAAAAATTATATTCTATTGTAGAGCTTTGCATGCTGGCCAGCGCGGGTTGCACGTGGGATTACCTTTCCTCATATAAAAACCCCATTTCGCAACTACACGAAATGGGGTTATCACAGCGTATTTAATTACACCTGAACAGGTTTCTTCCATAGACCTACAATCAACGCTGTAACCAAACTCCCTACTACGATGGCAAGGAGGTATAAGAATGGATTCCCTTCAATGATAGGAATAACGAATATACCACCATGTGGAGCTGGCAAACCAATTTTAAACATCGCCGTTAATCCACCTGCAACAGCGGAGCCGATAATCGCTGCTGGTAACACGCGCATTGGGTCTGCGGCTGCAAATGGGATGGCGCCTTCAGTAATAAAGGTTGCACCCATAATATAGTTCGTTTTTCCGGCATCTTTCTCTGCCCTCGTAAATTTTTTCTTAAAGAATGTTGTAGCAAGTGCTATCCCAAGTGGCGGCACCATGCCGCCCGCCATAATGGCTGCGTGTGGTGCAAAATTTCCCGCATCAATCATTGCAATACCAAATGTAAAGGCTGCTTTATTAATTGGTCCACCCATATCAACAGCCATCATTCCACCAAGAATAACGCCCATCAACACTAGGTTCCCTGTTCCTAAACCATTCAACCAATTTGAAAGTCCTGCGTTAAGTGCTGTAACCGGGTCCATCACTACAAATAACATGATTACACCCGTTAAGAATATACCGAATAACGGGTAGAGCAATACAGGCTTGATCCCTTCCAATGAAGATGGTAGTCCTGCAAAGAGCTTTTTCAGTAATAGAACGATATAGCCGGCTAAAAATCCGGCAATCAATCCACCAAGAAAACCAGCTCCGCCCGTCGCTGCCATTAAGCCACCAACCATACCCGGCGCAAATCCTGGACGATCACCAATACTCATCGCGATAAAACCAGCAAGAACAGGAATCATTAATCCAAACGCATTGCCGCCACCAATCGTCATGAGTGCCGCTGCGAATTCATTGTAGGATGGATCATCTGGATTAGCTGAAAGAATACCAAACATAAACGAAATTGCGATTAAAATCCCACCACCTACGACGAATGGTAGCATATTGGAAACACCGTTCATTAAATGCTTATAAAAGTATGATTTCTTCGCTGCTCCCTCTTCACTAGCACTCTCGTTACCATCACCTTTAAATAGCGGCGCGTCCTGATTGACCGCTTTTTCAATTAGTTCCTGAGGGCGACGAATCCCCGCTGCAACCGGTGCCTGAATCACATGTTTACCAATAAAACGATTGGTATCCACCTTTGTATCCGCTGCAATAATAACAGCCGTTGCATTTTTAATATCTTCCTTCGTTAATACATTTTTAGCTCCACCAGAACCATTTGTTTCTACTTTAATCGAAACGCCCATTTCTTCCGCTTTTGCCTTCAAAGCATCCGCCGCCATATACGTGTGGGCAATTCCAGTTGGACAAGCTGTCACAGCTACAATGGTATGGCCACCTGTCGGAACCGCTTTCACTGTTTCCTCTTCTTGATCATGCTCGTTAATAATCTCTAGAACTTCATCCTCTGAATTAGCTGCCAATAGTAATTTTCGAACCTTGTCATTCATCAACATACCTGAAAGGCGTGCTAGCGCTGCTAAATGCGTATCATTCGCGCCATCCGGTGCTGCAATCATGAAAAACAAATGAGCTGGTTTATTATCTAATGACTCATATTCAATACCTGTTTGTGATTTCCCAAACGCAATTGCCGGTGCTTTCACAGCTGTTGTTTTAGCATGTGGAATCGCAATGCCCTCACCAATACCTGTCGTACTTTGTGCTTCCCTTGCTAAAATGGCTGCTGTAAATCGAGCAGGATCAGCAAGCTTCCCTGCTCGATCTAGTTGGGTGACCAGTTCCTCAATGGCGCCCTTTTTATCGGTACCCCTCATGGACAAAACAATCGTTTCTTTTGTTAATAAATCAGTGATTTTCATTAGAATTCGCTCCTTTCAATAATTGAGATTTGTGGGTATAACTGTTCGATTTTTTCTTTCATCGCTAGGCCAACAGAAAATGCCGTTGCACTACCTGTTGCCACGCCATACTTGAATGCTTCCTCAACATCATTCGTTTGTAAATATTTCGCCAAAAAACCTGCCACCAACGAATCGCCTGCACCTACTGAACTTTTTAATTCACCAGTAGGCACTGAAGAGATTAACGCAAGCTTGGCATTGACAAATACCGCCCCTTTTCCAGCTAATGAAACAATGACATTTTGCGCGCCTTGCTCGACTAATTGCCTTGCATAGGGAATCGCTGCCGCTGGTTCTGCAATCTCCACATTAAATAATCCGCCCAATTCATGGTGATTTGGCTTGATGAGGAACGGGCGATACGTAATTGCTTTCTGTAATAACTCACCTTCCGCATCCACCACAAACTGCACACCATTTGCCACACAAAGTTTGATTAAATCCTCATACGTTGTCTCCGGTAAAGCCGCCGGTACACTGCCTGATAAAATTAACGTGCTGCCTTCCGGAAGATACTTAATTTTCACTTGGAGCTGTTCATACTCCGCTTTGGTAATCATCGGTCCTTGCCCATTAATCTCCGTTTCAACATCCGTCGTTAATTTCACATTAATTCTTGTATCTTCTTTGACATGCACAAAATCTGTTGTAATCTGCTCTGCTTCTAAATAACGTTCCAAATAAGCACCTGTAAAGCCACCGATAAACCCTAACGGCCTACTGTCCACTCCTAAACGTTTCAGCACGCGTGATACATTAATGCCTTTTCCACCAGGAAATTTGGCATCGTGTTCAATCCGATTTAACGCACCCAGTTGTAGCTGTTCGAGTGTGATTAAGTAATCAATCGAAGGATTTAATGTCATTGTATAAATCATGAGGTCACAACCCTTACTGTTGTTTTATCTTTATATAAATCTATGATGTCTTCATCTAACGCATCTGTAATAATCGTAATCTTTTTCAAATCCGTTATTTTAGCAAATGAAATCTCACCAAACTTCGTGTTGTCTGCCAGCACAAACGTTTCTCGCGACATTGACAGCGCTTTCTTTTTCACCAAAGCTTCCTCAGGATCAGGTGTCGTAAATCCATGCACCGTATGAATACCATTTGCCCCTAAAAAACACTTGTCAAAGTGATATTGCTCCAAGCTGATTAATGCACTACCACCCGCCAGTGCTCGAGTCCCCGCTTTCGCATAACCGCCAGTCACATAGACGCGTATCCCCTTATCCAATAATCGCTCGACATGCATCAAGCCATTTGTTACGACAACAAGATCTTTTTCCGGTAGGTAATCGATCATTTCCGTAATCGTTGAACCAGCATCCAAATAAATGCAATCACCTTCCTCAACTAAACTGGCAGCAAACTTCGCAATCTTTTGCTTCTCACTCAAATTACGATTCACTTTTTCTGGCATGCTCGGTTCAATAATCATCCCATGCAATTTAGCTGCGCCGCCATGTACACGCTTTAAAAATTGTTCCTCTTCCAGTACTGTTAAATCTCTTCGAATCGTTGACTCAGAAGCCTGTGTCGCATCCACCAAATCTTGTATTTTCACAACGCCCTGTTCCTTGACAATTTGCAAGATGAGCTGATGTCTCTCTGAAGTTAACATGAATAATCACCTCCACTGTTTTCTGTATATTTCAATTATAACTGAATTACGATTAAAAGCAATCACGAATAATCAAAAACAGTCATAAATGATTAATTAATGATTGTTTTTGATTGAATATAACTGTTTGATAGGGTTAATTAATTGAAATTGAGAGGTTGTACGGCTTAACTTTGAAACTGGGCTACCTATTTGGAAAACTGGACTACCCTTTCGGCAAACTGAGCTACGCCGGATGAACTGAGCTACCGATTTCGCAAACTCGACTACCTTAAGGTGAAACTGGACTACCTTTTCAGCAAACTGAGTTACGCCGGATGAACTGAGCTACCGATTTCGTGAACTCGACTACCTTATGCTGAAACTGGACTACCTTTTCGGCAAACTGAGCTACGCCGGGCGAACTGAACTACCTTTTCAGCAAACTGAGCTACGCCGGATGAACTGAACTACCTTTTCAGCAAACTGAGCTACGCCGGATGAACTGAGCTACCGATTTCGTAAACTCGACTACCTTATGCTGAAACTGGACTACCCTTTCGGCAAACTGAGCTACGCCGGGCGAATTGGACTACCGATTTCGCAAACTCGACTACCTTAAGGTGAAACTGAACTACCTTTTCAGCAAACTGGACTACGCCGGATGAACTGAGCTATCTTTTCAGTAAACAAGCATAAAAAACAAGTCATTCCAGTGTCTACACCAGAATGACTTGCTCATATCTTCTTAAACGCCTAACAAAACTTCTTCCTTAAACCGCCCAACAGCCTTCTCTACATCAACAGCGTGTCCGATTTGATTCAACGTTTCGCCGATTGAACGGATGGCTTGTTCTAACATTTCTTCCGTCGTATTGCCCATATGTCCAATACGGAAGGCTTTTCCTGCTAAATGAGCAAGCGAGCCTGCGACAATGACACCTTTTTTCGCCAGTGCTGAACGGAATACCACATCGTCTACGCCTTCCGGATAAAGAATACAGCTCAACGTCGAAGCCGCAACGGTTTCATCGGCTAATGCTGTCATGCCGTATTCGCCTAGAGAAGCACGCACCGCTTTACCAAATGCAGTGTGGCGTCTAATTCTTGCCGACATACCCTCTTCCGAAACGAGACGCATCCCTTCATCATAAGCATAAATCAAGTTCACAGGAGGTGTAGCAAAGTATTTGGATGGATCATTCATAATCGGAATCCAATTGTAAATATCGCAATAATAAGCTGGCACACGCTCAATTTGCTTCCGTGCAGCCAGCGCGGTTTGGTTAAAGGCAACAATCGCCAGTCCCGGTGGTACGCCGATTGCTTTTTGGGAGCCTGTTAAAATAATATCAATCTTATAGTTAGGATCACCGTAAGTTTTGCCCATATCCTCTTCCATCGCAGCCGTTGCACAGACACCATCCAAAATGACAAGTGCTCCATGTTTTTTCACGATTGGTACGAGCGCATCCAGGTTAGCTGCAACGCCTGTCGAAGTATCGGCATGTGTAACCGTCACTGCTTTATACTGCCCTGCTGCCAGTTTCGCCTCCACATCTGCCGGAGCTACTTGCTTGCCCCATTCCGCTTGCAGCACATCCACTTCAATACCAAAGGCCTGCCCTAGTGTAATAAAGCGATCGCCGAAATAGCCTTGACTAATGACTAGGATTTTTTCACCAGCAACAACTGTGTTGACGAGCGCCATTTCCATCGCAATCGTTCCCGAACCAGCAACGACAAACACTTCCCCATCTGTTTGCAGCATTGCCCTCGTCTGCTCAATGGCGTTTTTATAAATGGCGACAAAGCGCGGATCCGTATGTCCTCTCGTTTCACTCGCCATCGCATCATAAATCGAATCGACTACTGGCGTTGGTCCTGGTATTAATAACATTTCTTCATTACGCATAAAAATTCCCCCTTACTTTTTTCAGATTACTTGTGAAGTCTAGCCTCATCATACATGATTACTAAATTACTTCAATAGACATCACGAAAACCCTTTATTAACGATAAAAACGGCCCACTCCCCACGCAAAGAAATAGAGCCGTTTCTACAATCATTCTTCATTTAAACCCATACACCGCTCACACTCGTAAAGAGGAGAGTCCACCTTCTCTACGATTTCACAACCACATTCCCGACAAATTTTCTTTGGCTTGTCACTTCTGTTCGTGTTCGTTTGCATACTAATCTCCTCCATTTTACTCGATTTTTTAATTACTTATTATCACTAAAAAGAGAATCATTATATGATTTTCTGTTGTAGTGTTCGTAACTATAACAGTCTACTTTCGTTGATTGGAGCATAGGGCGGCGACTCCTGCGGGAACAGCGCGAGCTGAAAGCCCCGCAGGAACGTAGTGACGAGGAGATTGAAGCCGTGCCCGCGGAAAGCGTCCGCCTGAAGCGTTAATCAACCTTGTTCGGATTATAATGTTGATTCATTTTATTTTGTCATACCCAGGCAAGGTCAAAAACTCTATAAAATTATTTTGCAAGGTCAATGTTGAAAATAGTTCAGCCGCCTCTTCGTATTTCCCAATGTGGAAATTACCTTCACCGACTGTCTGTCGAATCAATTCTAATTCTTCCTTCAATATATCCGACACCAATTGTTCTGAAATATCGCGACCATCCTCCAATTTCCCTTGTGCATGGCGAATCCATTGCCATACTTGTGACCTCGAAATTTCTGCGGTCGCAGCGTCTTCCATCAAATTATTTATGGGCACTGCACCATTTCCTCTCAACCAAGAAGCAATATACTGAACACCGACACTGCAATTCACGCGCAGTCCTTGCTCCGTAATCGTTCCAAATGGCACTTCCACTAAATCCTCCGCAGTCACCTGGACATCCTGCCGTTTTCGATCAATCTGATTCGGCGTCGGCATATGTTCGTTGAATTGCTCCAAAGCGACAGCGACTAGCCCTGGATGCGCTACCCATGTGCCGTCATGTCCGTCTGTTGCTTCTCGACGCTTATCCTCACTCACTTTAGCAAAAGCTTCTTCGTTTGCTTGCGTATCATTTTTAATCGGAATTTGCGCCGCCATTCCCCCAATGGCTGGTGCATTCCGTTTATGACAAGTTTGCACACAAAGCAATGTGTACGCCCGCATGAACGGAGACGTCATCGTCACTTGCCCACGATCTGGTAAAATAACATCCGAACGATTGCGCAGTCGTTTGATAAAGCTGAAAATATAATCCCAACGCCCACAATTCAAGCCTGCGGAATGATCCCGTAGCTCATACAAGATTTCATCCATCTCAAACGCCGCCATAATCGTTTCAATTAATACTGTTGCCCGGATTGTACCGTTTGGAATACCAAGTTGCCGCTGTGCAAAAACAAACACATCATTCCACAATCTCGCCTCCAAATGACTCTCCAGCTTTGGTAAATAAAAGTACGGTCCCGAGCCTCTTGCTATTAATTCTTTCGCATTATGGAACATATACAGTCCAAAATCAAAGAAGCCTCCCGCAATCGGCTCGCCATTCACAAAGATGTTTTTCTCCGATAAATGCAACCCACGCGGGCGAATCATCAATACAGCAATCTCATCGGTTAACTTATATGTTTTGCCATTCGGCTGCTGTTCAAATTCAATTGTTCTACGAACAGCATCCCTCATATTGAGTTGCCCTTCCAGCATGTTTGCCCATGTTGGAGATGTCGCATCTTCAAAACAAGCCATGAAGGTTTTCGCACCAGAATTCAAGGCATTGATGACCATTTTCCGGTCAACTGGACCCGTAATTTCTACTCGTCTATCCTCAAGATCTTCGGGAAGAGGCGCAATCGTCCAATCCCCTTGTCGGATAGTTTGCGTTTCGGGCAAGAAATCCAGTTTGCCCCCCCGATCAATATCACGTTGGCGCTCTTGCCGCTTTGCAAGTAGCTCTTTCCTTCTCCCATCGAAGTTATCATGAAGAGTTTGTAGAAACGCCAATGCTTGCGGTGTTAATATTTCTTCACTTCCAGCCGTTAACTCCCCTAAAACTTTTATCGAATGCGATGTCACTTGTTGAGTAGACAGATTGATCACCCTCCTCGATTCAATTCCATTGAACTCGCTACGGCGCTCGGGGATGCCTCTCACCATAAGCCAAGCAGCTTCGCCGCCAGTCTTATGGCTTCGGCGACCCCTTTTAAGGCGCCTTCGCTGTTATTCATTTATTCAAATCAAACAAACTGCGCGACTTCCGTTGAACCTTGCATTGCCGTCGTCGAAGACGTACCGCCCGAAATGATTTGTGACACTTCATCAAAGTACCCTGTACCTACTTCGCGTTGGTGTCTTGTCGCTGTGTAGCCTTTGTCTTCATTGGCAAACTCAGCTTGTTGCAGTTTCGAATACGCCGCCATGCCATTGTCTTTATAGTCATGCGCAAGATTGAACATACTGTGGTTCAAAGAGTGGAAACCTGCAAGTGTCACGAACTGGAATTTGTAGCCCATTTTGCCGAGCTCCACTTGGTATTTCGCAATCGTTTCTTGATCCAAATTCGCTTCCCAGTTGAAGGAAGGTGAACAGTTATAAGCCAGCTTCTTGCCCGGAAACTTCGCATGGATAGCATCCGCAAATTGCTGTGCTTCTTCCAATGAAGGATGAGATGTTTCACACCATACAAGATCTGCATACGGTGCATAAGCCAATCCACGTGCAATCGCTTGATCGATTCCTGGTTTTGTACGGTAAAATCCTTCAGGTGTACGCTCTCCTGTTAAGAAGTCTTTATCCACAGGGTCAATATCACTTGTCACCATATCGGCTGCATCTGCATCTGTACGTGAGATCAACACAGTTGGTACACCAAGTACATCAGCCGCAAGTCTTGCAGCTACCAAGTTACGAATGGCATTTTGTGTTGGTAACAATACTTTACCGCCTAAATGCCCACATTTCTTTTCAGATGCTAGTTGGTCCTCCAAGTGAACGCCCGCCGCACCTGCTTCAATCATGCCTTTCATTAATTCGAAAACATTTAGAGGTCCACCAAATCCTGCCTCAGCATCTGCTACAATCGGCGCAAACCAGTCAAAACCATCTTCTCGTCCCTCTGCATGGTCAATTTGGTCTGCCCGTTGAAGTGCTTGGTTAATACGTTTAACAACTGATGGCACACTGTTTGCTGGATATAAACTTTGGTCTGGATACATTTGACCTGAAAGATTCGCATCTGCCGCCACTTGCCAACCACTTAAATAGATAGCTTGTAGTCCAGCCTTCACTTGTTGCACTGCCTGATTTCCTGTCAACGCTCCAAGTGCATTTATGAAGTCTTCTTCATGAAGTGATTTCCATAAACGCTCCGCCCCTTTTGTAGCTAGCGTTTGTTCAATAAGAATAGATCCACGAAGCCTCACAACATCCTCCGCAGAATAAGCGCGCTCAATCCCCTTCCAACGGCTATCCTCCGCCCAGCTTTTCTCCAATTGTGCAATCTGTTGTTGTCTAGTCATATTTCCCCACACACCTTCCCATTTTTTAACGTCAACTGTTTCGGAAAATTAATGCTTTCGAACTGTTTCATAACAGATGAATTTGTTATATAGTAATATATAACAGAAAATTAAAACTGTCTGTACATTTGGACAAAACAATGTTTTTGAGGGATGAAATGGTTTATTCAAAAGACGACTAATAGAATCGAAGGGGGAAACGAGTATGACCATGGGGAGAACGGCAGTTTCGAAAGAGGTTTTACTGCAATACGCTATGATAATGGAGGATTGGATACCGAAGGATGCGGCTATTGCCATTGCTATTGGCGAGCATTATGTCTATTACGCTGCTGGATTGCACGACATCCGATTAAAAGAAGGGCAAGTGATTAGACCTGGGAGCATTGCAGATCGAGTCATTATGGAACAGCGTAAAGTTGATACGATTATGGATAATTCATTGTTTGGCGTGTCCTATTATGGCATCGGGTATCCGATTCATCTTAACGGTGAACCCGGGGCGTTGGTCGTTATCCTCCCTCCCAATTATCATGTGCTAAAGCACGAACCCTTCCGCTTTCTTACCGGTAAGCAACAGGATGACTGGAGTCTACTACCTGTTGAACAGATTACGCATATAGAAAGCTTGCAGAAGAAAACATGGTTTTATGCTGAAAATGAGCGCTTTAACACGAGTCATACATTAAAGGATTTGCACTTACGTTTGCCGAATACGTTTTTGCGCATTCACCGTTCCTATATCGTCAACATTCCCTCTATTCATCGTATCAGCAGAGATTTCTCTTCAAATCTCATACTCATTCTAAAAGATGGCACTGAATTACCTGTCAGCCAGACGTATATCAATGAAGTGCGAAAAGTACTTGGATTTTGATGAAGCACAAAAAAAAAACAAGCCGCTAGGAAAATCCCCTAACGGCTTGTTTTTCAGTCAATTATTTCTTAATTAATTCTAATTCAACTGGAATTGATGCTTCTACTGTTTCACCTTTAAGTGATTGTACAGCTGCCTCTACTGCTTTCTTACCAATCTGTTCTGGTTTTTGAGCAACAGTTCCAGCCAACTTGCCTTCTTCGACAGATTTCACTGCGTCATCTGTTGCGTCAAAACCAACCACTTTAATATCCTTACCTGCAGCATCAATTGCTTCCAGTGCTCCAAGTGCCATCTCATCATTATGAGCGAAAACGCCTACAATATCAGGATTTGCTTGTAAAATATTTTCCATAACTGTTAAGCCCTCTGCACGGTTAAAGTTCGCTGTTTGTTTAGCAACAACATCCAATTTACCTGCCGCAATTTCATTGAAGCCAGCCCCACGGTCACGTGCTGCTGAAGAACCCGCGATACCTTCTAACTCAGCCACTTTCGCGCCTTCACCAAGTAACTCAAGCATATACTGTCCTGCTAATTCCCCACCAGCTTTGTTATCCGAAGCAATGTGAGAAACCACTTCTCCACCTTCAGAACTGCGGTCAACTGTAATAACTGGAATCCCTGCATCATTAGCTGATTGAACAGTCGCTACAACTGCTTCCGAATCCGTTGGGTTGATCAAAATCAAATCAACACCTTGTTGAATTAAGTCTTCCACATCACTCGCTTGTTTAGCAGCATCGTCTTGTGCATCAATCACGATGAGTTCCGCACCCATTTCATCTGCTTGTGCTTGTGCTCCTTCACTCAACGTCACGAAAAATGGATTATTCAATGTTGAAATAGAGAAACCAATTTTCAAGTCTCCCTCTCCACCTATTGATTCTGACTCTTTTTTAGCACCTGGTGCTTCCGTCGAACATGCCGCCAAGACAAGCATAATCGCCATCAAAAACGCTACATGAATTTTCTTCATTTTCCCCATCTCCTTATGCTGTTTTTTTACGATCTAATAGTACTGCAACTAATATAACTGCACCCTTCACCACTTGCTGGAAGAAGGAGGATACACCAATCAAATTCAAACCATTATTCAAGACACCAATAATGAGCGCGCCGATTAACGTCCCGACGATCCAACCGCGTCCACCCGTCAAACTTGTTCCACCGAGCACAACCGCGGCAATCGCATCGAGTTCAAACATGCTGCCCGCTGTAGGTTGAGCTGAATTGAGCCGTGATGTCAATATCAATGCGGCAAGCGCAGCCAATGCTCCCGTTAACGAGTAGACGTAAATCTTAATCCGATCTACACTAATCCCTGATAGACGAGATGCTTCTTCATTGCCCCCGACTGCATAAACCCGACGACCAAACGTCGTCTTCTTCAAAATGAAGTACAACACACCAAACGTGATAGCCATCGTAATAACTGGTACAGGAATCCCGAAGAAGTAACCTTTTCCTAGCAATTGAAATGCTTGTGAATCACCAAGTCCAGAAATTGGTCGTCCTTCCGTGTAGACCAACGTTAGCCCACGGAAAATCGTCATCGTTGCAAGCGTTGCGATGAAAGGAGCAACTTTTCCTTTCGCAATAATGACGCCGTTGATGGCACCAAGAACTGCTCCTAGCAGTAAACCGAGGAACATCGCTAGTACAGGATCTACGCCGCTAGCCATCATACCGGCAGTCACCGCACCGGTCAACGCTAATATAGAACCGACCGATAAATCAATACCACCTGTTAAAATAACAAATGTCATCCCAAATGCAATTAATGCGTTAATAGACACCTGTCTTAAAACGTTGAGTAAATTGTTTAAAGTTAAGAAATTTGGACTCATGATCGTAATGATTACAACAATTAATAGTAGCCCAATAAACGGACCAATTTTTTGAAGTACCGATTGTGAATTAGATTTGAGCAACTTTGTCACCTCCCGTAGCGTAATGCATAATTCGTTCTTGCGTCATATCCTCTCGCTGTAGTTCTGCCGTGACAGTCCCTTCATGCATGACAAGCACGCGGTCAGTCATCCCAATAATTTCAGGTAATTCCGATGAAATCATCAAAATCGCGACACCTCTTTCAGCAAGCTCATTGATAATCGTATAAATTTCTTTTTTCGCTCCAACATCAACACCACGCGTTGGCTCGTCCAGTATTAAAACATCAGGCTCAATACCGAGCCATTTAGCAATAACAACCTTTTGCTGGTTTCCACCACTCAGTGATTTTGCCAATTGATGTGGACCCGAAGTTCGGATACCTAATCGTTCTACCATACTGTCGTATAAGCTTTGTTCTTCCTTCGTCTTAATGATGCCGTTACTGGCGATTTTATTAAAATTCGGTAAGCTTAAATTGTCTTTTACCGAGAACTCTACGATTAGTCCTTCCGATTTCCGGTCTTCTGTGACATAACCGAAGCTCAGTTTTTTAGCTTGCAGAGGATTCGTAATTTTAACAGGCTTCCCGTCGAGTAACAGGTCACCTTTATGCAATTTCCGATAGCCAAACAGTGCCTGTGCAACCTCAGTTCTTCCTGCCCCCATCAAACCTGCGATGCCAAGAACCTCGCCTTTTCGCAGCTCAAAGGATATATTTTCGAAATGCCCATTTCGCGTCAATCCGTCAGCAGTCAATTTCACGTCGCCAATTTCTGCATGACGTTCCGGGAAACGTTCCCCGAGCTCTCGCCCAACCATCATCTGTACGATTTCATCGAAGGATGTTTCTTTAATCTCTTTAACGCCGACATAATTGCCATCCCGTAAAATAGTAATTCGATCACAAATCGCAAAAATTTCTTCCATACGATGTGAAATATAAACGAAAGAAACGCCCGTTTCCTGTAATGCTTTAATCGTTTCAAACAGTGACTCAATTTCTCGATCAGTGAGTGCCGCTGTCGGCTCATCCATAATAATCACTTCTGCATTGGATGACATCGCTTTCGCAATTTCAATGATTTGCTGCTTTCCAACTGAAAGATCGCGAGCAACCGATTTCACATCGACATCCAATCCAAGCTCCAATAAAACCTTTTTGGCTTCTCGATTCATTTTCCCCGTCTTTAAAATCCCACTTTTCCCGAACGTCTTTTCATTACCAAGGAACAGGTTTTCCGTCACAGTCAAATCCGGTAAAATATTAAGCTCTTGGTGAATAACCGCAATCCCAGCACGTTCTGCTTCCTTTGGATTTTTAAAATCGACCAGCTTGCCCTTTACCTTTACTTCACCTGCGTCTCGCGCATAAATACCAGTCAAGATTTTCATCAACGTCGATTTCCCAGCACCATTTTCACCCATGAGTGCGTGAATTTCACCTTTTTTTATAGAAAACTCAACATTATTCAGGACTTTATTGCCATCAAAAGCCTTTGAAATTCCGGTCATTTCAATCATGTTTGTTCACCCACCTTCCGTTTAAAATATAACGCCAGACTGCAAAATAATATTCGCGTAAGGTGTTGCCTCGCCTGTACGGATAATGACTTTTGAACTCCTTGTTAGTTGCTTAAAGTCTTCATGTGGCAATTCAGCGATTTGTGGAATCTTATGATGTACTTTGTTAAAGATCTCCGCATTCGCACTCACCATTTCACTTGCAATAAAAGCATATTCTACTTCAACATCATCCAAAACAGCTTCTAGGATTTCAATGAAAGATGGCTTGCCAATGATATAAGACAGATCTATACAACGAACACCATCCGGAATAGGTAATCCGCAATCTGCAATGGTGATCTGATCTGTATGACCCAGCTTGGCAAAAGCCGCTGCCAGTTCGCGGTTCAAAATCCCTTGTTTTTTCATCGTTGGTCACTTCCAAGTCTGGCTTCCACATCTGTACGTGTTGGCATACCGCCTTGCGCCCCGAATTTTTCAACAGATAATGATGCAGCTGCATTCGCAAATTGAACCGCTTCCTTCAATGCATAGCCTTCAACAATCGCAAAGGCAAATGCACCGTTAAATGTATCGCCCGCTCCTGTCGTATCGACAACCTCCGTCTTAAATCCTTCAACAATGATGTGTCGATCACCATCATAATAACGGGCGCCTGCACTGCCTAGTGTCACGATCAATTTATTCGGATGGCTTTCTAACGCCGATTCCATATCCATCCCAAAAATCTGCTCACATTCTGTTTCATTGGGTGTCAAATACGTTGTATAACGCATGAATTTTTTATCGTAGCCACCCGCGGGTGCTGGATTTAACAACACGGGAATGTTTAAAGTTGAGCATAGTTCCAACGTGTGTAAAATCGTTGGAATCGGAATTTCTAGTTGTAAGATTACTAGCTTACTTTTACGTATACTTTCTTGCATTTCATCGATATAAGAAGGTGTTACTTCAAAATTAGCACCCGATACGACGATGATGCGGTTATCTCCATCTGACAGTAAAATATTCGCAATGCCAGAAGCTACTTCTGAACTTTGTCGAACTCCTGAAATGTCGACAGCGTTTGCTTGTAGATTTTCAAGGAGCTCCAAGCCAAAACTATCATTGCCCACACTCGCTACCATTTGCACTTGCCCACCAAGACGGGCCGCAGCTACTGCCTGATTAGCACCTTTGCCGCCCGGTACAGTCGTAAATAATTGACCTAAAACCGTTTCACCTTGTTTTGGAAAATCATCCGTCTGGACAACTAAGTCCATATTGATGCTACCAATAACTGTAATCATCCTTCTTCACTCCTCGTTGTCCCGCGAATAACCAGTCTAACTGGCACTTGAATTTCTTTATGCTCCAGCTCAAGACCTTCTATTGACTTAATAAGCATCCGTGTCGCAAGTGTACCCATCTTATAAATATCCTGCGCTACTGTCGTTAACCCCGGCGTCAACATACCGCCAAGTGTAATACCATCAAAACCGACAATTTGCAAATCATCAGGCACCTTCATTCCTAATGTATGCGCCGCCTTCAATACACCTGCTGCCGACACATCACTACTTGCAAAAATACCATCAATCCCTTGTATATCTGACAGAAACTTTTGAGCAATCTTTTCCGACTGCTCAAAATGGAAAGGACATTCTATAATATGAGTTGTTATATTTTTCTCTTTAACTGCCTCTAGAAAGCCAGCTAGCCGATCATCTGCCGGTCCAAGTCCTTCGGGTCCGCGCAAACAAACGATATTTCGACAACCCTGTTCCAGCAAATAGGTTGTTCCCATTTGTGCACCTTCTTTATTATTCGATGACACTGTAGGAATAGCTGCATGAATCGTACGGTCCAATGCAACAATCGGTAGCTCCAAGTTCTGATAGTGGCTCGCATGCAATTGGTTGGTCGTGACAATAAAACCCGCCACATATTTCTGCTTCAATGTTTCAATATAATGAATTTCTTTTTCGGCCTTTCTATCGGAATTGCACAGTATAACTGTATAGCCATACATCAATGCCACATCTTCTACTGCACGGGCAAGCTCCGGGAAGAACGGATTCATAATATCAGGCACAATTAAGCCAATGAACTTCGTTTGCTTCGTGCTCAAAGACCGCGCCACTTGATTTGGTTTATAATCTAAATCCTTAATAGCTTGCTCAATGACTTCTTTGGCCTCTTTACTGACATAACCTTTTTTGTTCAAATAACGCGAAATCGTCGCGACAGATACGCCCGCCTTCTTCGCTACATCTCGAATATTCGCCAACTAGTACACCCTTTCAATCCGATGTGTAACCGGTTACACATACTATAACAACAAAGATATTTATTTGTCAATAGCTCTTCACATATACAATAGATTTCAAAATACTGCCCTATCAGTTCAAGAAACGCCTCCTTCTAAGTCCTTCAAATGCTCCCCATAAGTACAGTAGAGTGGATCTTTCGCACCTAACAAATACTTCTATTCTATAAAAAATCCGTCAAAGTGGCGTTCACTTTGACGGATTTTTTATCATTATTTATGTTTAATTGCATCTACAAACTGTTTTGTTCCCTTCATGGACTCCTCATATAGCTGACTAGATAGGCTTTTCGTATCTGAAATCGTAGCTTGCCAATTTTGTTTCATTTCGCTGAACGCATCCAGGAATAACGTAGGGTGATGATGGATATCTCCAATAGGGAATGCATACTTTTCTAAATTCGCAAGCTTCATGAAGTCACTCACTTTATGATGATACGAAATCGCCATAATTGGCGTTTCCGTACAGGTTGCCAAGATTAGTGAATGTAACCTGGTGCCGATTACCACATCTTGCTGTGCCGTTATATCAAGAATCATATTCGGTAGGAGATTATCGTCAATTATTGTTGTCTTATCTTGGTAGATCATTTTTTTCACAATATCCTTTGTCACATCTGCATCTTGAGGAAACTTTGTCGCAAAAAATGTCAGTTCGACATCATGTTGCGCCGCAAGCTTGTCCAAGTTTTTTGCCATACCTTCAACGTAATCGTTATAGATCGTAGCATTTCCTTCTGGCCAATAGCCTGCATTATAATAAGGAACGGCTGTAATTCCAATTTTCGTCGGAGCAGCTGCTTTGTCCTGCACGACTTTCCGTAGTGAAAATGCCGGATCCCCAATGATCTGCACTTGCTCCTTCACACCAATCGCTTGCAACAAGTCTGCCGATTCAGGATCACGCACCGAAATACTTTCCGCGTGCTTACACATATAACGGATGAACCATTTGCCCAACCCAGATAATAGCGGCCCTGCTCCACACCCATAAATGACATAAGGCGTATTCGAATTTTTAGCCATCATGGCATACGAACCGTACAACGGAGCTTCCCTTCGATACAAGTCCATTAAAATACCACCGCCGCCAATAATTAGTAAATCGAATGTCTTCACGATTTCCTTATTGAGACGGTACGTTTTGAAAAATGTTTTAACCGCATTACCATTTTTATAATAAAGAGGAAAACTACTGACTCCATAGCGTTTTGCCGTTTGCTCAGGATTATTACTAAAGACAGTGAGCTGTTCACTACTTATATTGAACGTCGATGTGACCTGCTTAACGATACTTAGCAAAATCGCTTCATCTCCGTTATTATCATTCCCATAATTGCCGACAATACCGATTTTCATTGGCCAACTTCCTTTACTGCATGATGTTCCCATTATATCATACCAGTGCATCCACATGAAAATGGAACCCTCACGAATGAAGGGTTCCATCTATATTACTGATTAATACTACGATACAAGAATGCACTAAATTGTGCGCGATTGACAGGCTTATTCGGTTCGAAATTACCCTTTTCGTTACCTGTCGTAATACCGTAATTCGCTAAAATATGAACTTGCTTATACGCCCAATGACCTGCTGGGACATCCTTAAATTTCTTCGCAGATTCACCTGATAGATTATACGCTTTGACAAGAATTGCTGCCATTTGCGCACGTGTCAATTCGCCGGCTGGATCGAATGTTCCGTCCCCTTTACCGCCTACTAAATTAGCATTTGCAATCGCATTGATTTCATTGACATAGCGATGCGTTGCCGGAACATCTGTAAACTTCTGTTCGCTTGTTGCTACTGTATTCAGATTAAATACTCGACTCAAAATGACTGCCGCATGTTCACGGGACAACGTGTTGCCTGGATTGAATTTACCATCCAAATCTCCTCGAATATAGCCGAGATCCTTCAAATAACTAATCTCTGTATAATAGGCATAATTCGCGGGAATATCTGTAAACGCAGGTGTTCCATCCGTTAACGAGATAGGAATACTAGCTGTTTTTGTTCCTATTGTCACTGTCACCGTTCCTTGCCCAGCTTTATTGACTGCTTGGAAGCTACCAGACTGTGTGATTGTACCAATATCACCTGTGACACTCCACTTCGCTTGTTCTGGTGAGTAAATAATTGGTTTCCCTTGTGCATCCGTTGCATTCGCTTTAAATGCGACTGAAGATCCAGGCTTCACCTTTGTTGTAGACGGTGAAATCGTCAACTTCGCTGGTTCGTTAACGATTGTCACTGGGAAGGATTGTTTCGCATTTCCGTATTGCACAGTCACGCGATCCTCACCCGCATTCAGTGCACTATAGGATAATCCAGTAGCAGATAGATTACCTTTCTCCGAAGTAATTACTAGTTGGCTGGTGTCTACTGTTAAAGGATTATAGTGCGTATCGAGCACATAATTGACAGTTAAAGAAGTTGTGGCACCAGTCAACATCGTACCTACCTGGTTACGCGATACATTCAAATGTGCTGGATCACTAACTGGTGCTGTACTGATTGCTTCAATAATAGAAGACACCCTTCGTTCTGCTGCTGTAGTACGGTTTGCCAATACCACAGTATTGCTACCATAATTTCTTATGCCCATAGCAGTTGAACCACCACCGTCAAAATTGATAGCACGGTCATAGCCTTGTGCCACCAAATAATTAGCAAACTGCGTCAATGTCATTCCTTTACTATAGCCTTTGACATTGTCTACAGTAACTAAATGCACTTGCTTCTTATCTTTACTAATCGCAATGGCTGTACGCGCTGTTGGTGTACTTGCTCGCCAATTGGACGTGTTCATCGTAATATTCCGCTGGCCATCTTTTACTAACATCGGGCCGCTCGCCAACATAAATTGAGAATCCATCCATTTATCATCGATGGATAAAGAAAGTGAGACATCATCCCCAACATTCATGCCCTTAAAGCGTTCTAACCCTTTCGCACCATGGACAGATAGGACAAACCCTGTTGATGGGATTTCTAATTTCTCTTTTGATCCGTAGTCTCGTACTTTAACTACTTTCCCAGTCAGTTGTTGGCCGTACTGTGTATTCGTAATGGGCTGACCTGTATCAATGACAACTTCAATCCCGAATTCATTGGAATTAGTATTTTTACTATTGTATTGCGGAGTAAAAATAATCGTTTCATCGTTCTGGCGCTCACGATTCAATCCCGTAATTTGATAATTTTGACCTTTGTAGCCGACATGTATACCTAATTTATATGTATCAATTTCAGCGAGTCCATCTTTCGTCACACCAAAGGCAATCGGCTGGCTAACATAATAGCTAGATGACTTGGAAATAACGCCTCCGTTTACAATGTTATTCCCTTGTGAAATCAAATACATAGGCAAGCCGCTTTTCATATCAAAAAATGAAGCATTCACTGCACCTACCACTCGATTACCATCTCTTGAATCTCGATTGGCTTGGGCAGTTGTTGTCGATGTTTTTGTAATAGGTGCCGGTAAACCAACTGCTAATTTTGTATAAGGATCTCCTAAGTTAACCGAAAGATGGTTTATGTAATTAGTTGTCGAATTGGCATATTGTGAGTATGTCACGCCCGATGATACTGGATAACTTTTCACCGGAGTCTCTTTTGCGAATGTATTTCCAGGTGCAGTCCAGATCAACGAGGCTGCCACCGCTGTTATTGCAAGTTGTTTACTAAAACGTTTAATTGAAGCTACTTTACTAGTGATAAAGCGCCACTCTCCCTTCCTATGAATATACAGCTTACCAGAGGATTCGACAGATTACCATAATCTATAAGAAGGAAAAAACCGTTCAGAGGAAAGTCTTATTCCTCAGAACGGCTCCGTTCACAAATCTTTTATTTTCAACTTAACATATTGGTTCGTCTGCGAGGCAAATACACCGAATATCAGGAAAAAGAACATCGTATACAATTTCAGTTCCCAAATATTATAGTAGAAACCAGAGAATCCTGTTGCAAGCCAAAAGGCAATCATGAATTTACCAAAAGTAGTCTTGCGTTCTTTCCAGAACATTCCAAGCATAGTGAGAAGAAATGCAGCGAATAAGGCTACACCAATCGCTCCAGTTTCAGCAATGACTTGAATATACTGATTATCTGAGTAAAAATACTTTCCTCCGTAAATATCCGAACGAATTCCGTAGTACTTATAAATAGGTGATCCGTAGGACAGTGTAGCAGATCCTCCAAACGAACCAAATCCAGTACCTGTTACTGGATTATCCTTAAATACTTCAAATCCTTTCTCGATATAGAAAAAGCGACCACTTTCAGACATCAGCGCTAAGTTTTTCTCATCAAATGTTTCATTAAAACGTTCCCCAATACTGCCTGGTCCAGTTGGTGGCGCTTCTAGCCCTAGTTTTGCAAAAAGCTGGACGCCAAGGTTCACTGGATAATAGACCAATACAAGTGCAGCAACGCCCGCCAATGCGAGACGTTTTAACACCTTCCAGTTCTTTGTCGAAAAGATAAAAACTGCTCCGAATACCGCAGCTGAAATCCATGTCCCGCGTGAATAAGTCATAATAAACGTACCAAGGAATAACACTAAATTAATCATCAAAAACCATTTGTATTTCTCCGATTTATAGATATATTGAAGATACAAGATGGCAATTATTCCGAAGAACAACAGCAAGCCTAGTGAGTTCGGATTACCCGGTAATCCATATATTCGTACAAAGTTCGTGGCAGATAACGTCTTATATTTCCAAACATCAGGCAACAATAGCGTTCTCATAGATAGCTTTTCAATGAGTCCATGAATGGACACAATCAAACTTGTCCAAACCGTAATCCATGCCAGTTGCTTGACCCAGCCCTCTGATAAAAACATCCTTGACACAATATAATAGAGCAAGTACATAATAACAAATGTTCTGATTTGGAAAATAATAGAAGAAGGCAACACGCCATGTGTGAGCCCGATAATAGAACCAAATAGTAAGAAGGCAAAAAATGCCCACTCAAACCACTTAAATGTAAACAATGATTTCCAGTCTCGCCCACTCGATAACACTAATTTTGCAAAAGCAACGAGTGTGATTAGATCCCCAATGAGCTTAAGTCCCGAATTCACTTCCACAAGAAGCGGACGAATACTGACATACACAACTAGGAACAGCAAGCTCTGCTGTGGTCTCAAAAAGGCAAAGAGCACAAAAAATACCGAACTTACAATAAGCGCAATGGATGTAGGAAGGAGTAAAGCTATCACGGTGACAGCCAGTGCCACCACGAAATACAATGTATCTTTTTCTTTTAATTTCTCTTTTAATATTGTCATCAACGAATTTACCCTTTCTACGACTGCTCGCACGATAATAGATGTTAGCTAGTAATTTTATCAATCGCGCCTCGGCGTGATTGCGTCCAGATTTTGAATTGAGCTTGCTCAATTCACTCCCTTCAAAATCTGTGACATCCGCCGGAGGCTTTAACTTGAATCAGCAGGGAGTTTGAACTCCCTCTGATTGAAATACTTTTCTGGCATTCATCCCCCCACTTATGGAAGTGGGGGACTTCTGCTGAATCAAGTTAAACAAAGTCCTTCATATTATAACATTTTATATGACGTCGTGGCATATCCTTTAGTTTCATTTTCATTACAAGTAACTTCAACTCCTATCATTCTCATGAAATTCTGCTAATATAGAAGAATAATGAGTAGGGAGGATTATAATTGAAAAAAATAGTCACTTTTACGTTAGTCACATTGCTTTTGTTTGCGCCACTCTTCCAAACAAAAGTGTTCGCTAGTGATATTGACGGACATCAAATGGAAATGGAAATGAATTATTGGATTGCCAAAAATGTTATCCGGGCAGATGCCAAGATGAATTACAACCCAAACAAGGCAGTTACGCGTGGAGAATTTGCTTCCTATATAGCCCGCGCACTCGATTTACCGGCTTCTACCAAGTACACATTTAAAGACTTGAAAGCCAACTCAAGCATAACAACTGAAATCCAAAACGCTGCTGGCGCCGGTATTCTATCGGGCTACCCTGATGGAACATTCAAAGCCAATGATAAAATCACAAGACAACATATGGCAGGAATGATGTACAAGGCTTTCCGTTATTTAAAGTTGCCCGTTCAACAATCAACATTCACATTCAAGGATTCCAATAAAATTTCAGCTAACTTTGTCGATGCCGTTAACGCCTCCGTCAATTTGAATATTATCCGAGGGGATCACCGTAAAGATGGTGTCTATTTTAAACCAAAGGATAACGCAACAATCGCACATGCTTCCGCATTTTTGTTCAGAATGTTTGCGGCAGCAGATTCACTAAAACCTACTGCTCCAAGTACACCAGGCGTCATCCCAGAAGTCTATCAGGTCAGTGGTATTTCAAATGGCGAATTGAATCCTACACCTGCACAATACCAAACTTATGAAGATGCATTAGCTGTATACAATTCATCTTCCACTATTCAGGCCATTGTTAAAAACAACAAAGTGGTAAAGATGAAGAGCGGGCGTGCATTTGGCGCAGAAAATCCTAAACAAGTGACTTCCCTTTATCTAGACTCCGCCCTTCGCACTGAAGTGACATACATTCAAAAAGGGCGTGAGATGAAATATATCGGCAGTGGCCCCGATTATGTCATTGTAGAATTAGCAGGCGCTACTTTCTATGCAAGAACTAACGAAGTTGAGCTTGTTCCAACAGAGCTTGTCCAAGGTTATGACTTTTATGAAGTCGGCCAAGATGGTTTATTATATCATAATACGTATAATCAATTGGCAAAAGTTCGTGGGGTTTATTACATCGGATTAGCTCCTTCAACTATGCGGGTTGGTAAAAAATATACAAGCTTTGATGGTGTCCATTTTAATGAAATGGGTACGAAAAATACAATAACCCACTATTCATATTTCCAATTTCAATCTGTTCGCCAACCTACTTCCTATAGTAGCGAAGAGCTTAATCGATATATTAATGAAATACTGAAGGACCGTGAAAATACAGGAATTGCTCGTTATCAAGGTGCGACTACTCAGTCAAAACTCATCGGCCTTGGTGATTATTTGAAGACAATTGAAGAAACACATCGTGTCAATGCGATGTTCATTCTCGCGACAGCCATCCATGAAAGTGATTACGGAATGAGTGGCAATGCCCAAACGAAAAATAATATTTTTGGTATCCAAGTATTTGATTCTTCTCCAGAATTAGGAGCTACCTATTTGCATCCCATCAATAGTATTGATGCATTCATCACACGCTATATCAATCTTAATTACGCCAATCCACTCGGCGGCCATTCTAACGGAGCCGCTCCGGGTAATAAAGCTGTAGGCTTCAATGTGAAATATGCGTCTGATCCAAACTGGGGTGCGAAAGTTGCCGGACACATGTGGCGAATCGATTCATATCTTGGTCAACGCGATTACAAACAAGCCGATCTTGGACGCATTATTTACAAGGGTCCTGTCGGTGTCAATGTAAGGACAAGTCCAGATCCTTTAAGTACAAAACTATTTTCGTATAAGCAGAAGGATCCTGGTTATAATGCCGCATTTGGCTATCCTTTAGTAATTGTCGAAGAAACAATCGGCAGCGATGGTGCACTGTGGTACAAAGTGCTATCAGACGCTAATCCACCATCAGACTATGGCTGGATTCGCTCAGACCTCGTCGAACGCGTAACGACTCAATAAATTTTAGTGACCCCATCCACTCTCGACTGCTGAGTTGTGGATGGGTTTTTTTATTTGACTTGACAATGCTTTCGCGAAAATATGCGATGCTTTCGTCTAACTAAACAACATTTTCACGATACTTCACAACCTTTTTGCCTAACTACGCAACGTTCACACCACTTAGCAACGTTTCCTGCTAACTTAACAACGTTTCCATCTGACTAAACAACGTTCGCGCAATACTTCACAACGTTTACACCTAACTAAACAACGTTCGCGCAATACTTAACAACGTTTACACTTAACTATGCAACGTTCACATCAAAAAAAAGCACCCCACACAATGTGAGGGGTGCTACTGTTTTATAGGGCATCAGTATGTTCAGAACCCGCTGGAAGTAACTCCGGCAGATTTATGCGCTCAAGGCCATTTTTGATTTTCGTCGTGTAGCCTAAGCCATTTTGATTCAAATAGCCGGCTTTTGAACGAATCATTTCTTCAAAAATCGGCAATCTCGTGGGATCAATCTCAGACCATAGCTCGTAAGAATTAATCAAATCCTCTAACGTCAAGTGGACATAATCGCGACCGATGAATTCATATTCAGGTGAAATCTTATACCAAATATCCCCATCTGGACGTATCCACTTCGCCTTATCCTTTTCCACCGCTGTCTGGATGCTAATCGCCGTATTTAAGTACGCCGGATCATTGAATTCTTGGTATGCCTTTAGAAGAATGTTCATTCCACCCAGTAAATGGTTCATGGATGTATGTGTCTTCACCTTTTGCGCCAATGGGAAATAATCTGAAATATAATAGGACGCATTATCCACTACGATGACATTACCTTTTTTCTTCTGTGACACAAGTAAATCAGCATAGTTTTTCAACCCAACGCTATAATCAGTATGATTGAATGCTTTCCCACTATTATACATAAACAAAGCAATCTGCTCGTTAAACCTAGTATCGACAAACGGAGCTGTTATACCATACAAGCTCTTCAAGTACGTACTCGTTACTTCAGTTTCCCAATAGGTTGCGCCACCTCTAAAAATATCTAGATTGGCAAACGAATTATATAACAGGCTTTCATAATACCGTTGGTTCGTTGCCGAATAAAGTGCCATAACTCTATCCTCTTTCACAAGTAATAGGTTACGCCCATAGCCTTTTCCTGACTTAGGAATCGGCTCAACAGTGATTGCCATTTTATTATATGGACCTTGTGCCGTATACCATTTATTACGTTTTTTATAATTTATTGCTGATTCTAACATCCACGCATCCATCTGCTTGCGATCTTCAAACAATCGCTCCTTGGATGCTAACAGCCATTGATCGACTACATCAAAGCCTCTTGAATGCAATCTGTAAATCGACAGCTGTGTTTCCCCTAGCTGAACACCACTAAAGGCTTCGTTTTCTTGATGCAATTCTCTTGTATGACTTTCCGCACCCGTCGGATACTTCTGATATAACTCCGTTGAACGGTATGACTTCCCAATCATATCTTGAGTCACTTTACCGTCAACATCAATTTTCTCAAAAACCCCTGTCGGATACGTTGTAATGTCTAGACCAAATGTTTCATCCACAACTCTTTTAATGGGGAACCGACTAAATTCATGAAGAACAGCTTTTGCCAGACCCACTTCTGTCTGGACAACATCAATTGTGAGAGGCATCCGTTGTGGATTTCGCAGCTCTGTGAATAAAAAGTAATCCCCATTCGGTAATTCCCTTTTCGTTAAAGTTACCGTCGCAGGTGATTTACCAGCAACCCTATATGTATAGGCAATATCCTTTGCATGGGGATGCTGAATAATCTTCTCCCCTGCAAATTGTAAAGTGTCGTTTGATCGTAAATACGTTTTATGACTAGATGATACTGGTACTTCTACAAATTGTTGTTCATAACGAATCGGCTCGTAGCTTCCATAGAGCTGAGACTCGTTAAATACGGTTGGAGGTAGCTCTTCAATCAGTTTATTTTGCGTCATTGCCCGATGGAGAAACACAACGTATGTCGCGCGATTGACAGGCGTTTTCGGATCGAATGTCCCATCTTCTTTCCCTGTTGTAATCCCATGCTGCGCCAGCACCTTCACACCAAACTTATGTGAATCGCTAATACGGACCTCATCTTTAAAATGAATATCTTCCCCTGTATCTTCCAAGTCGAAAGCACGAACAATGACCGTCGCCATCTGTTCCCGTGTCAATGAATCCCCGACTCCGAACGTCCCATCTTCTTTTCCAAGGAAAATACCTGCTTCATAGGTCGCAATTGCACCTTTTGCATGGGATGATTTCGCACTCACATCTTTAAAAACGGGCTTATATGATGTAAACGGTAACGTCAGTGCATTAGTCATTAAATTGGCTGCCTGGGCCCGTGACACTTCCAAACTAGGTCTGAACTGCTTGTCCGGATAACCGTTAATAATCCCCAATTCAACAAGTTGTGTCACTTCATCCTTTGCCCAGAACTCATTATGTACGTCTGTAAAGCTTTGATCTATTGGATTTGCTTTAACAGTTAGGATGCCAAAGCCAAATAATGAAATAGCTATTGTTGCTATTCCGAATTTGAATAGGATCCTCATTTTTTTATTTTTTAACATGTAATTATTTCCTCCTTGCCTATCTTTCTACTTCCTTACATTGTACAGTTATCCATTTATAATACCATAATTACACAGCGAAAAAACTTCCATTTACTAGGATGTCTTATTTTCCTTATCTCTTCAATCGTTTTTGATTGGTTTAATTAAAAAGTAATGTATACATTCATAATGACCACCATATGATTCCCCTCTGCATATATATAGTAAGAATGCTCGGAGGGATAAAAATGATAACGATAAGTTTATGCATGATAGTAAAAAATGAAGAGGAGGTCATCGGAAGATGCTTGGAATCGGTTAGCGAGTTAGTCGATGAGGTCATTATTGTCGATACAGGATCGGTTGACCGAACAAAAGACATTGTCAAAAACTATACGGACCATATTGTTGATTTTCAGTGGATCGATGATTTTGCAGCAGCACGTAATTTTTCTTTTCAACAAGCTACAAAGGACTACATTCTTTGGCTGGATGCGGATGATATCTTTACAAAGGAAGATCAGGAGAAATTCACATTGCTGAAACAGTCATTGTCTCCTTCAACTGACGCCGTTTCATTGAATTACCATTTAAGCTTTGATGAGGAGGGAAATGTAACTTCTCGATTGAGAAGGTATCGCTTGGTTAAAAGAGAAAATAATTTTCAATGGATAGGCGCAGTTCATGAGTTTCTTTCCGTGTCAGGTAACCTAGTTGACGGTGATGCTGCTGTCACCCACTCCCCTTTAAGCCATGATCATGAACGTAATCTCAGGATTTATCGCAAGTTGATTGAATCAGGAGAGGCGCTTTCCCCGCGGGATACATTCTATTTTGCCAATGAATTGAAAGATCATAGTCTCTTTGAAGAAGCCAGCCATTATTATAAAAAGTTTCTAGATTCAAAGTTAGGCTGGATAGAAGACGAAATTCGGGCATGCCTGAAGCTTGCTGATTGCTATTATGAATTAAATGACAAAGAAAGTGCACTGCACGCAACTTTACAAACTCTTACCTATGATGTTCCACGACCTGAAACTTGTTGTCGACTTGGTTATAACTTTATGCAACAAGGTAAAAATGAAGTGGCTATTCACTGGTATCATCAAGCGCTACTTTATGAAGTGAACCAGCATCTAAGTTTGCAAAACACTTCATTTTCGACTTGGGTACCTCATCTTCAATTATGCGTCCTTTATGATCGTGTAAAACAATACGACAAAGCCTATCAACATAATGAGTTAGCACGCAAGTATAGACCTAATGACGACAGGATAATCGGAAATAAAAAGTATTTTGATAATATGTCCGGAAAAGAAAATAATCAATCTAAGTGAGTCTATTGAATCTATTTAGATACTAGATACTTGCTCCAATTCTCTTCCGTGAGACTCCTTATCAAGTTAGTTCTATATATTTTTTCGATGTGAATAAACCAAACAGCTACTCCGACATTTTTACGAAGCAGCTGTTTATTTTGTATTTATAAACGTAGCATTCCGCTATCTCTTACATCATAAATTCTAGGATTTCCTCATATTTAATTTCAAGATTTCGTAGACAAGTAGTTGATAGCCCGTCCCTTCCTTTATTACACGAATAAGATGTTACGGAAAGGAGTGATAAAATGAATTTTTATGATTATGTGCGACATCAATCTAGCAAATGTAATGAATCTAGTGAGTGTCGTGGAACTGATGACTGTTGCGAATGCGATAGTTGCTTATGTTGTTGTCAAGGACCAACAGGTGCGACTGGACCTCAGGGACCTACTGGAGTTACAGGGCCTACTGGCGCGACGGGGCCTCAAGGAGTTCAAGGCGTAACTGGAGCTACTGGACCGACAGGGGCTACAGGAGCTACAGGGTCTACTGGCGCTACGGGACCTCAGGGAGTTCAAGGTATTCAAGGTGCAACTGGTCCTCAAGGAATTCAAGGCGTTACCGGAGCTCAAGGACCCCAAGGGATTCAGGGTATTCAAGGTGCGACTGGACCTCAAGGACCCCAAGGCGTTCAGGGCATTCAAGGTGTTACTGGAAATACGGGAGCTACGGGGGCGACTGGACCTCAAGGAATTCAAGGTGTTACAGGACCGACTGGTGCTACAGGTACTACGGGAGCTACCGGCGCGACTGGGCCTCAAGGGATTCAAGGTGTTACTGGACCGACTGGTGCTACAGGTACTACCGGGGCTACAGGTGCGACGGGACCTCAAGGGATTCAAGGTGTAACGGGACCAACTGGGGCTACAGGTACTACCGGGGCTACAGGCGCGACGGGACCTCAAGGGATTCAAGGTGTAACGGGACCGACTGGTGCTACAGGTACTACCGGGGCTACAGGTGCGACTGGACCTCAAGGGATTCAAGGTGTAACGGGACCAACTGGGGCTACAGGCGCGACTGGGCTACAAGGGCTTCAAGGTGTAACGGGACCGACTGGTGCTACAGGTACTACCGGGGATACAGGCGCGACTGGACCTCAAGGGATTCAAGGTGTAACGGGACCAACTGGGGCTACAGGTCCCACTGGGACAATCGGCGCGATTGGACCACAAGGAATTCAGGGCATCCAAGGTCCACAAGGTGTCACTGGAGATACTGGACCTACCGGTGCGACTGGACCTCAAGGGCTTCAGGGGATACAAGGTATTCAAGGCGTCACGGGAGATACTGGACCTCAAGGAATTCAGGGTATCCAGGGAATACAAGGTGTCACCGGGGATACAGGGCCTACCGGACCAACCGGACCACAAGGGCTTCAGGGGATACAAGGTATTCAAGGCGTCACGGGAGATACTGGGCCACAAGGAATTCAGGGTATCCAAGGTCCACAAGGTGTCACTGGCGATACAGGACCTCAAGGTATACCAGGTGCTAGCGCGTTAATTCCATTTGCTTCGGGAACTTCAGCTGTCACATTGAACACATTAGCCTTAGGATTAGTTGGTACTCCGGCACTAATAGGCTTTGGAACTTCAATACCTGGCGTTGCCATCGCTGGTGGTTCATTCATACTTCCGGCCCTTAGT
This sequence comes from Sporosarcina sp. FSL K6-2383, assembly GCF_038618305.1. Taxonomy (NCBI): domain Bacteria; kingdom Bacillati; phylum Bacillota; class Bacilli; order Caryophanales; family Caryophanaceae; genus Sporosarcina; species Sporosarcina sp. FSL K6-2383. The sequence continues at coordinate 1,110,730 of NZ_CP152017.1, read as the reverse complement.
AACTTAGCCTTTATGGTTCCTCGTACAGGGGCACTGACAAGCATATCGGCGTTTTTCAGAAGTACCATCGGATTGAACCTTCCACTATCCACAATGACCGTTCATGCTGAAATATATCATGCAACCGGAGATAGCAGCACCTTCAACGCTACTGGTGTTACTGTAAGTCTAGAGTTCCCAAGTACAATCTCAATCGGTACTGCAGTAGCGGATACTGCAAGTGGCTTCTCGTTTAATGTCACTGAAGGTGACCGTTTGCTAATGGTGTTTTCTGCAACTGCTAGCGGCATTAATCTAGTAAACACTTTGACAGGAGAGGCAAGTGCAGGTCTGAGTATCAATTAATAAAAACACATGCAAAAAGACGGTAAACAAGAGCAAGATTCTATCCCAAAAACCTTAATACAGATAGGCAAGTTTACCACTTAGATGAGCTAAAGGTCCCGGAATGACGATAACTCTGCTGAATTGATCGATAACCTCCTCAAAATGATCGATAACTTCATGATGACACTTGATTGAAGTAGAGAAAGTAATATTTTAGTGGTAAATAAAAAATTAGGGCTATCCGAGAAGTTAGTGTACACTAACTTCTCGGATAGCCCCTCCTATTTACACCGATTGTTTCACTCGTTCTTCATACTTCGCAATATGCTCTTCATATTGGATTGTTAACGAAATTTCATCCCAACCGTTTAACAACATTTGTTTATAGTAAGGATCAATATCAAATGAATACACCTTGCCATCCTGCCCTGTCACCGTCTGTTTCTCCAAATTTATATCCACAGAATAAGGCTGTTGTTGACCATTCGCCAGTAACTCTTCCACTTCAGCAATTGTTAATTTAATAGGTAACAAACCATTCTTCATACAGTTATTGTGAAAAATATCTGCGAAACTCGGAGCAATGACAACATTGAATCCATAATCTAAAATTGACCAAGGTGCATGCTCTCGAGACGATCCGCAACCAAAGTTTTCATGGGCGACTAAAATTTTCGATCCTTTGAATCGCTCATCGTTGAGGACAAAATCTTTCACTTCGCTACCATCTTCATTAAAGCGCCAATGATAAAATACATATTTTCCAAACCCAGTCCGTTCAATTCGTTTAAGAAATTCTTTTGAAATAATTTGGTCTGTATCAACATTTTTACGATCGAGTGGCGTTATGACGCTGATCACTTCATTAATCGGTTCCATCTACTCAGCTCCCTTCGTTATGCATTCGCACTTTGCAATTCCCTGACGTCAACGAAATGACCTGCAATTGCCGAAGCTGCAGCCATTGCTGGGCTCATTAGATGTGTGCGAGCACCGGCCCCTTGGCGTCCTTCGAAGTTACGGTTTGAAGTCGAAGCACAACGTTCGCCAGTTGGCACAACATCATCATTCATCGCTAAACACATACTACATCCAGACTCCCGCCATTCAAATCCTGCTTCAAGGAAGATGGAATCGAGTCCTTCGTCTTCTGCCTGTTTTTTAACCGTACGCGAACCAGGTACAACAATCGCTGTGACAGAGGAATGGACTTTCTTCCCTTCTATCACTTCGGCAGCGGCACGCAAATCACTTAATCTAGCATTTGTGCAAGAACCAATGAAAACATGTTGGATGTCAATTGAAGTCAATGGTACTCCTTCTTCAAGTCCCATATAAGCAAGTGCTTGTTTCAACGCTTCTTTGTCTGACTCCGATTCAAAATCCTTCGCATAGGGGACATTTGCTGTAATACCTGAGCCCATTGCCGGATTCGTTCCCCATGTCACAAATGGTTCGATTTCATTTGCATCAATCTCGACAACTCTGTCATATGTCGCATCTTCATCTGATGCAAGTGCTAACCACGTTGCTGCAGCTTCGTCGAATGCTTCATCTTCCGCAACATATCTACGACCTTTCAAATAAGCAACCGTCGTTTCGTCCGGGCTGATTAAACCTGCTTTTGCACCTGCTTCAATCGACATATTACAAATCGTCATCCGTTCCTCCATCGTCAGATTTCGGATGGCTTCGCCAGTAAATTCAGCGATATGACCTGTTCCCATATCAATGCCAAACTTAGCGATAATCGCTAAAATAATATCTTTTGCGGTTACGCCGAAACCGAGCTTACCATTTACACGAATTTCCATCGTTTTCGGTTTCGCCTGCCAAAGTGTTTGTGTCGATAGTACGTGCTCAACTTCACTCGTTCCAATACCGAATGCAATCGCTCCGAAAGCTCCATGTGTTGATGTGTGGCTATCTCCACAGACAATTGTTTTTCCTGGTTGCGTCAACCCAAGTTCTGGTCCAATAATATGAACAATCCCTTGGTCGGGGTGATCCATATTCGCAAGCTGGATACCGAATTCATCACAATTCGTTTGCAATGTGTTAATTTGTTTCCGCGCAATCGGATCTTTAATGGCATCTCTATTACGCGTCGGCACGTTATGGTCCATCGTCGCAAAGCATAAATCAGGTCGTCGTACAGTTCGATTCGCTAGTCTTAGCCCTTCAAATGCCTGTGGAGAAGTCACTTCATGCAATAAATGAAGGTCGATATAGAGCAAATCCGGCTTCCCCTGTTCTTCGTAAACGACATGTTGGTCCCAAATCTTTTCAATAATATTTTTAGCCATTTTGTGCCTCTCCCTTCCACATAGATAGTATAAAAAATCTAAGAGGGAAGATGGGCAGTATACCCATTCCCTCTCCTCTGAAATGTATCAAACGTATGAGAACATAATACTATTTGAAACAAATTGCGTATCAAGTTCATCTACAACTTTGTCTGTCCATTCTCTTGTCGATAAAACCCGTTGCCCCGGTGAAGCAAGATCCGCTGTGAAGAAGCCGTCTTCGAATACTGTATTCACCGCTGCTTCAATAGCTGTCGCCTCTGCTTTCAGGTCAAAGGAATATTTCAACATCATCGCAACCGATAAAATCGTTGCCGCTGGATTAGCAATATCTTGACCTGCAATTTCAGGTGCTGACCCGTGAACTGGCTCATATAACCCAAAGTTATCTCCATTAATACTCGCCGACGGTAACACACCAAGAGAACCTGTAATAACGGACGCTTCATCACTCAAAATATCACCAAACATATTTTCAGTAACGACAACATCAAATGCTGCTGGATTTGTAATTAATTTCATTGCACAGGAGTCGACTAATGCGTGTTCTACTTCGATATCTGGATACGCCTTTCTCTTTTCTTCCACCACTTCACGCCATAGCTTACTGGATTCTAGCACGTTTGCTTTATCGACAGACGTCACTTTTCCTCGGCGCAATCTAGCCAATTCAAAGGCTTTTTCCACAATGCGTTCAATCTCTTCTCGCGTATAAACCAGTGTGTCAACGGCTGATTTCTCTGTCCGTCTGCTCGGTTGGCCGAAGTAAATACCGCCCGTTAATTCGCGAACGATCATCATATTGACATCCTTCGCCACTTCTTCTTTTAGAGGAGAGGCATGGAGCAAAGATGGGACAGCAGCTACCGGACGAAGATTAGCAAACAGGTCAAAATGTTTTCGGATCGCCAACAGCCCTTTTTCTGGACGTAGCTCCGAGGGATTCTGATCCCATTTTGGTCCACCTACTGCTCCGAGTAGAACGGCATCACTCTTTTCGCAAAGCTCAATTGTTTCATCCGGAAGTGGATTGTTAAATTGGTCAATCGCATTGCCACCGATTGCCCCATATTCAATATGAAAAGTATGATTAAAGCGTCTTCCAATCGTTTCTAGCACCTTTACTGCTGCTGCCGTCACTTCTGGACCGATTCCATCGCCTGGTAATACTGCTACTCTTTTTTCCATAGGAACTCTCCTCCTTGTTTTAATTAACTTCTGTCACAGCTGTTCTAACTGGATTTGCCATTTTCATCAAATGCCTATTAATAGCATTTAAATACGCCTTGGCTGAAGCTTCTAATACATCCTGCGCAACGTCTCGCCCGATGGACACTTCACCATCAATACTTAAATTCACAACTGCTTCACCGAGTGCATCGCGTCCTCTACCAATAGACGTCACACGGTAATCGAGGATATGAACTTCTCCAGCTACAAGCTGTTCCAAGGTATTGAAAATGGCTTCTACGGACCCAGCACCTGTTGCAGCAACAGTGATTGCTTCACCACTTGGCTGGACTGCCGATACTGTTGCTGTAGGAATATTGGATGTCCCGTACTGCACTTGAACATTCGTCAATTCATAGACAGGAGTATCTTTATATTTAATTTGTTGATCTGTAAATAAAATAAACAAATCATCTTCTGTAATTTCTTTTTTACGGTCTGCTAGTTTTTTGAACTCGGCAAACGCTTGATTCAACTTCTCATCACTTAAATCAAAGCCCATCGTAATGGCGCGGTCTTTGAATGCATGACGTCCGGAGTGCTTACCAAGTGCCAATGGTTCTGTTTTATCACCGATTAATTCGGGTGTAATAATTTCATATGTTTGGCGATTTTTCAAATAACCGTCCTGGTGAATACCCGATTCGTGCGCGAAAGCATTTTTCCCAACGACAGCCTTATTCGGTTGGATGACAACACCCGTCAATTGGCTCACAAGCTGACTTGTGCGTTTAATTTCCTGCAAATTAATGCCTGTTTCAAAACCATAAATGTCTTTGCGAATATGTAGCGCGACTGCAATTTCTTCAAGTGCGGCATTTCCAGCTCGTTCACCGATACCATTAATCGTTCCTTCCACCTGTTCCGCGCCGTTTTCAATCGCTGCGATGGAGTTAGCAACGGCCATTCCTAAATCATTATGGCAATGTGCAGACAGCTTAACATTGTCGATACCTGTTACATTTTCTTTCAAGTATTTGAACAATGCACCATATTCTTGTGGCGTAGCATAGCCAACTGTATCGGGGATATTAATGACTGTTGCACCCGCTACGATGACTTGGTTGATAATACGGACGAGGTATTCCCAGTCTGAGCGGAAAGCATCTTCTGCTGACCATTGTACAGTCGGGAAAAACTTGCGTGCATATTTCACAGCTTCCACTGCAATATCTACTACTTGATTGGGTGTTTTTTGCAGCTTGTATTCCATATGGATAGGTGATGTTGCTAAAAAGACATGTAAATGAGGTTGTTCCGCACCACGAAGTGCTTCCCACGACGTTTCAATATCACTTTTCATCGCCCGAGCAAGACCTGTTACTGTCGAATTCTTTACCGTATTCGCAATGCGTTGAACCGCTTCAAAATCACCCGGGGATGAAGCAGGAAACCCTGCTTCAATAATTGTTGCCCCGAATCGTTCAAGCTGTTTGGCAATTTCTAATTTCTCAGCCGTATTTAGATTAATGCCGGCGGATTGTTCGCCGTCCCGAAGTGTTGTATCAAATATGTCAATTTTTCGCACTACCCACCACTTCTTCCTCTTTTGTTTTTGCACCTTCATTCACAAATGGCATCATTGAACGAAGCTTTTGACCGACTTCTTCAATTTGGTGCTTCGCTTCTTCTTCTTCGATACGGTTGAAGTTTGGACGACCGTTTTCGTTTTCTTCAATCCATTCTTTCGCAAATTTACCTGATTGGATATCAGTTAGGATGTCTTTCATACGTGCTTTTGTATCTGCATCTACAACGCGTGGACCTGATACGAAATCGCCCCACTCTGCTGTATCTGAGATAGAATAACGCATACCCGCCATTCCGCCTTCATACATCAAGTCAACGATCAGTTTTGTTTCGTGCAATGTTTCAAAATACGCAAGTTCTGGTTGGTATCCTGCTTCTACAAGTGTTTCAAATCCTGCTTTTACAAGTGAAGTTAAGCCACCGCAAAGGACTGCTTGCTCACCGAATAGATCCGTAACTGTTTCCTCTTCAAATGTTGTTTCAAGAACACCACCGCGTGCAGAACCGATTCCTTTTGCATATGCAAGTGCAACGTCTTTCGCTTTGCCTGATACGTCTTGGTAAATTGCGAACAATGCGGGTACACCTGCGCCAGCTTCAAATGTTCTACGAACGAGATGTCCTGGTCCTTTTGGTGCAACTAGGAATACGTCAACATCTGCTGGCGGTTTGATTTGACCGAAGTGAACGTTGAAACCGTGTGCGAATACAAGTGATTTTCCTGCTGTAAGCGCTGGAGCAATTTCTGCTTCATAGACTTGTTTTTGTCTTTCATCTGGCAATAGGACCATGATAAAGTCTGCTTGTTCTGCAGCTTCTTTGACAGTTGTTACTTGCAATCCATCTTGTTTCGCTTGGTCAAAAGATTTACCTGGACGTACACCAACAACTACGTTAAATCCTGAATCTTGTAGGTTACGTGCATGTGCGTGACCTTGTGAACCATATCCGATAACCGCAATTTTCTTATCCTGTAGAACTGCCTCGTTGATATCTTGGTTATAATACATTTTTGTCATTTTAATTTCCTCCTAGTAGGTTGTTTGTTTTTTTAGATTTATATGGTATTGCCGTGAATCTTTTCCTCATTGTTTCAAAATCGATAGCTGTGGCGATTGGATTTTTTGCATGTCACGTGTCATCGCTGTCGTACCTGTTCGTGTCAATTCCTTGATGCCATAGGGTTTCAGCAATTCAATGAACGCTTCAATTTTTTCGGGATGACCGACAACTTGATAGGTCACAACGCCTTTGCTAGAATCAAGGATTCTCGCCCCGAATGGCTCGATGATGCTGTTCATTTCACTTCTGACATGTGGCGGTGAAATGACCTTCACTAAAGCAAGCTCACGCATGACGATTGATTTGTCCGTAATGTCATTGACTTTCAAGACATCAATTTGTTTGGACAGCTGTTTAACGAGCTGTTCGATTTTCCGTTCATCATCCACATTGACGATAAACGTCATTTTTGATCTGTCGGGCTGGTCTGTGTGACCTACACTAATACTTTCAATATTGAATTGCCTTTTCATCAGTAGGCCCGTCACCCGATTCAATACACCACTTTGATTGATGACCGTTACAGTAATGACTCTTTTCATTTCGGGTTCCTCCCAATCATTTCATGTAGCCCTGTACCTGGTACTACCATCGGATAGACGTTTTCCAACTGCTTTACGCGACAATCAATGAGGACCGGTTCATCCGATAATAATGCTTCTTGGAACACTGTTTCAGCTTCTTCCAACGTTTCAATACGGTAACCCTTGATATCATACGCTTCTGCTAGTTTGACAAAATCCGGTTGTACAGGAATCAAGGATTGTGAGAAGCGTTCCTCATAAAATGTTTCCTGCCATTGACGAACCATACCGAGTGCTTGGTTGTTCAAAATAACAACTTTCACAGGAATGCGAAGCTCTTGTAGTAAGGATAGCTCCTGTGCCGTCATCTGGAAGCCAGCATCACCCACAATGGCAACAACACGTTTATCTGGTTTTGCAATTTGAGCACCCACTGCTGCTGGGAAACCGAAGCCCATTGTTCCAAGCCCACCGGAAGTTACCCAGTGATCCGGATTATTTAGTGGATAATATTGCGCCGCCCACATCTGATGTTGTCCGACGTCTGTCGTCACAATGGCATCTCCATTCGTCACACGGTGGATGATTTCCAAGGCTTGTTGAGGAAGCAATGCCTTTTCATCCGTGTTATACCATAGAGGATACTCGTTAAGAGATTCCTGTAAATACGTTAGCCAATCGCCTGTCTCTGTCACAGTAATTTCTTGCTGTAACAAAGCTTTTAATGCTTCCTTCGCATCTGCCACAATCGGGATTTCTGTCGGGACATTTTTGCCGATTTCGGCTGGGTCGATGTCGATATGAATGACTTTTGCGTTTGGAGCGAATTTCCCCAGATTTCCCGTCAATCGATCATCGAAGCGTGCACCAATATTGATGAGTACATCGCATTTATAAAGTGCCATATTAGATGTAACCGTGCCGTGCATACCAGCCATTCCAAGGAACATTTCGTGATTTCCGTGGATTCCACCAAGTCCTAGTAGCGTGTTCGTTACTGGAATTTGATGTTTTTCTACGAATTCTTTCAATTCGTCCATTGCTTGTGCATGAAGAATACCGGCACCTGCAAGAATCAATGGTTTTTTCGCTTGGGAAATGGCTTGTGCTGCTTTTTGTATTTGTAAAAAGTTTGGAGTTGTTGTCGGTTGATAGCCTGGTAAATTGACTTCTGCCTCTACCTCATTAGTAGGTACAGCTAGACTCGTAGCAATATCTTTCGGAATATCGACTAGAACCGGACCTTTACGTCCCGTTGAAGCAATATGGAACGCTTCTTTAATAATCCTTGGTAAATCTGCTACGTTATTTACTTGGTAATTATGTTTCGTAATTGGTTGCGTGATACCGATAATATCAGCTTCTTGGAAAGCATCTGTCCCAATGACGGAGCTTGCTACTTGGCCAGTAAAAACAACGAGTGGTAGTGAGTCCATCATGGCGTCGGTAATTCCTGTTACTAAGTTTGTTGCTCCTGGACCTGATGTTGCAATGACAACGCCTGGTTTTCCAGAAACACGTGCATAGCCTTCAGCCGCATGAATCGCGCCTTGTTCATGTCGAGCAAGTACGTGAGTGATTGGGTTTTGATACAGTGCATCATAGATGGGTAAAACGGCCCCCCCAGGATAACCGAAGACAACTTCGACACCTTGGTCCTTTAACGCCTGAATGAGAACAGCCGACCCATCTTTCGGTTGGTTTGTTTGTTGTTCAGTCACAGTTTCCGGTGCCATTTCAGTTGTTACTTGCTTCGCTTGAACTCCAGCATTCATCTACAAACTCCTCCTTACTGTTTTTAATTATTGAATAATCACTTAATTCATCGAATAAAAAAAGCTTTCTTCATCCACGCAAAGAAATATTCTTCTTTACATAGGGATGAAAAAGCTTTTCATGGTACCACCCTTGTTCGTAGCAAAATCGCTACCTTATGAATAGACGAGTCTATTCGTTGCTAACGAGCACAGATTTCTCTAAGCCCGAGATTGCCTATTGTTACACAAGTTTCAGCAATCCACTCCGAGGGGATGTCGCGGTTGGTTGTATTACCGGCTTTCAGCACCACCGGCTCTCTGTGAATACGAATTCCAACCACTTTTACCTCATCAACGAGTTAATGTATTTAATTACTTTAGATTTTCATTACGCCGCCAGTACTTGCAGATGTGACAAGTGCTGAATATCGAGCTAACCAGCCTTTTTTAATTTTCGGTTCGAACGGTTGTAGGTTCGATTTACGTTCTGCTAAAATCTCATCCGCAACCTCGAGCTCAATTGTTCTATTCGTCAAATCAATTGCGATGATGTCTCCATTTTCAACAAGTGCGATAGGTCCACCATCAGCTGCTTCAGGGGATATATGTCCGATTGAAATCCCACGAGAAGCTCCGGAGAAACGTCCATCCGTAATTAGTGCTACCTTTGTGCCTAAACCGCGTCCTTGAATTGCGGATGTCGGGGCAAGCATTTCTGGCATTCCTGGTCCACCTTTTGGTCCTTCGTAACGAATGACCACGACATGACCTTCACGTACAGTGCCATTATCGATGTTTTCTTGTGCATCGTCTTGTGATTCAAAGACAATTGCTTCACCACGAAACTCTTTAATGGATGGATCGACAGCACCTACTTTAATCACCCCACCATCTGGTGCGATGTTTCCGAAAAGAACGGATAGACCACCGACCTTACTATGTGGGTTATCTTTCGTACGAATGATTTTGTCATTGAGAATCGGATAATCAGCTACATCTTCACCAATCGTTTTTCCAGTTATGGTAATGCGGTTTGGATGAATGGCACCTGGTATTTTCGTTAGTTCATTAATAATAGAACTTACGCCACCTGCTTTAAAAATATCATCCATTGAAACATCTGAAGCTGGCATAATTTTCGCTAAATAGGGGACGCGCTCTGCCACTACGTTAATATCATGAACGTTATAGTCAATTTCTGCTTCATGAGCGAGTGCTAATGTATGCAATACGGTATTCGTTGAACCACCCATTGCCATATCTAAAGCGAATGCATCGTCAATAGCTTCTTTTGTAACGATATCGCGAGGTTTAACGTCTTCTTTAATCATCCGTATCAAATGTTTGGCTGCATCTTTAATGAGTTTATGTCGCTCATCTGAAGTTGCAACAATTGTTCCATTGCCCGGTAATGCTAAACCAACCATTTCCATTAAACAGTTCATGGAATTCGCAGTGAACATTCCTGAACAAGAGCCGCATGTTGGGCAAGCGTTATTTTCAATGTCGAGAAGTTCTTCGGCTGACATTTTGCCTGCTTTATAGGCGCCGACCCCTTCAAATACCGAAGTGAGTGACAGTGCCTTCCCATCTGAAGATACACCAGCTTCCATTGGACCACCTGATACAAAGACAGAAGGGACATTCGTGCGAACCGCTGCCATTAGCATTCCTGGTGTAATTTTGTCACAGTTTGGAATATAGAACACACCGTCAAACCAGTGTGCGTTAATGACCGTTTCCGCTGAATCAGCAATGAGCTCACGGCTTGGCAATGAATACCGCATACCGATATGCCCCATCGCAATTCCATCGTCAACACCAATTGTATTGAATTCGAACGGAACCCCGCCTGCTTCCCAAATGGCTGCTTTGACAATTTCCGCAAACTTGTTTAGGTGCTTATGTCCCGGAATAATATCAATATATGAGTTACAGACACCAATGAATGGTTTCTCTAAATCTTTCGTTTTAATACCAGTCGCGTAAAGCAAACTTCTGTGAGGTGCGCGATCCACACCTTTTTTGATCATGTCACTTCTCATAGCACTCTCTCCTAATCAAATCACTCACACATGAAGGAAGAACAGTTTTAATTCTTCTCTGCTCGCTTATTTTGTAATTTTACTCGTTTCGCTTAAAAGTTTGTGATTTGAATCACGAACTTTTATTGGATTGAAGTCATCATATCTTGGATTCCTACTAGAGTCAACAGTCTTTTTTAAATTATTAGCCAATTACAAATAGTGCGTTTGTTTGAATGCGCTTACAAATCCCGACGCATCGCGATATATTGCATACTACTATTTTATGAACAAATTAAAATATTTTTTTCAGAGTCATTTTTGAGCTCGCGGGAGTGCTTGTAGAAATTCGTGAACTGGCTAGAAGGGCTAAGACTGTAATGACTAATGTGGGAACTGTAATGACAAATCCGAAAACTGTAATGGGGCTCTAAAACTCTAATGGGAAATGCACAAACTGTAATGGCAAATCCGAGAACTGTAATGGCGCGCTATAACTCTAATGACAAATGCACAAACTGTAATGGCAATATGGCTAACTGTAATGGCGAGTACTCTCCTGTTAATCAAATCACAAGAACCTGCAACCAAGAGCGAAGAGTTTCCAACTATTAGCAGCTGGCACGTTAAGGTAACGCACAAAAGCCACCATCTCTATCATTGAAATGGTGGCTTCCTAATTTAATTTCATATACCAACAGGAACAATATACATCCCTGCCTGCTCATCTGTTTTTACGACAACGTCAACGCCATAAATTTCTTTCACTGTTTCCACTGTAATGACTTCGCTAGGCGTACCTTTGACAACAACTTTACCGTTTTTCATCGCAATGATGGTGTCGCTATAGCGGATGGCTTGGTTAATATCATGCAGCACCATGACGATCGACATACCGTGTGTACGATTTAAGCTCTTGATCAATTCTAATAGCTCGTATTGGTAATAAATGTCGAGATAAGTTGTCGGTTCATCTAAAAAAAGATAGGGCGTTTTTTGTGCAAGCGACATGGCAATCCAGACACGTTGCATTTGACCACCTGACAATTCGTCAATCGGCACTTTTCTTTTGTCCGTCAAATTCGTACAGTCTAGTGCCCACTCAACGGCTTGTTCGTCTTCCTCCGTCGTTGAGGAGAACAGATTTTTGTAAGGTATTCGTCCATAGCTCGTTAACTTTTCGACGGTCATATCAGAGGGGGCGTTATTTTGCTGATGGACGACAGCTAACTTCTTCGCCAGTTCCTTCGGTTTAAAGTCCGTGAGTGCTTTGCCATCTAAGAGTACTTGTCCACGTTGCGGCTGATAATTATTCGACATGATGCCAAGCAGCGTTGATTTGCCACAACCATTCGGTCCAATAATCGTTGTGATTTTCCCACTATCAATCGTACTTGTGACACCATGTAGTGTATTGACTTTTTTATCGTACGAAAAAGTAATATCCTTAATGTCCATAAATACGATCACTCTTTCTGAGTAAGAATATGAGGAAAGGTCCTCCGATGACGGCCATGATGATAGATGCGGGTATTTCATTCGGCGCGATTATTGTTCTGCCAAGTGTATCCGCCGTTAAAATGAGTAATGCTCCCGCCAACGCTGAAAATGGAATGAGCACTTTGTGATCCGTGCCGACTAACGAACGGCCAATATGCGGGATTAGCAATCCGACAAACGCGAATAGCCCAGCAACAGACGTCGCAACTGATGCAAGTAAGACTGCGACTAATGAAATCACAAAGCGTGCCAAATTGACATTGACACCCAGGTTTTTCGCTGTTCGATCTTCTAGCGCCAAATAATTACACCACGCATACATACCGAATGATAAAATGAGCCCGATAGTGCCATACAACACAATGACATCGACATCGCTCCATTTTTTCATCGTCAACGTCGAGGTCAGCGTCTGACTTAGGGATTGAGTCAATGCACCGCCACTAAACCCTAGACCCTGACTAAGCCCCGTAAATAAGGCGTTGACCGCAATTCCGATTAAAATCATGCGTAACGGGTCAAGTCCTGATTTCCAAGATAATGAATAGACAAGGAAAAACGCCAAGGCTCCGCCTAAAAAAGCGAACAGTGGCACAAAGAAATACAACGTTGGGAATAAAGCTACGACGAGTATCGACATAAACCCTGCACCCGCTGAAACACCGATAATACCTGGATCCGCTAAAGGATTACGCATAACCGCTTGCAATAGCACCCCTGCCACTGACAAAGCCGCACCCGCAAACAATGCTATGATAATCCGCGGAAATCGTAAATCTTGAATAATCGCCATATCATCATTCGTTCCTGTGAATAGCCCTTGAATGAGCTCGAACAGTGTAACTTTTATGCTACCTGTAATGGCCGATATAATAATGACAACGGCGAGCAGTATGATGACACTGACAAAACTAAGCATTTTTTTATTTTTAGCAAACATCCTTTTCCCTACCTTTTATGGATACAACATTTTTTGCAGTTCATCCAACGCTTCAATAGCTGCTAGATTACCAGTTGTCCCAAATAGAAGTTCATCCAAATCATAGACACGATTATTTTTCACTGCTTCAAAATGTTTCCACACATCATTCGTTCGGAATTCATCATCAAACATTTTAATGACCTCTTCAGGCATACCATGTGCCGCCCTTAAAATGATATCCGGTTTAGCCTGCTGTAAATATTCCGTATTAGATGATAAAAACTCGACATCTTCCCCAGTGATGACATTCTTCCCACCACTACGCTTCACAAGATCACCGATGTAAGAATGTTCAGTTGCAACGAGATAACTGCCCGGGATCCCCAGTAATATGAGAACAGAGGGTTGCTTTTGTCCTTCTACTGCTTGCTCAATCTCAGCTACTTTCGTTTCAAATTGATCAATTATCGCCTGCGCTTGTGTTTGACGATCATATTTTTCGCCCATTTTCAAAATTTCATCGTGCATCGCGTCGATGCTTTCCAAATTGACATAGGTCATATCAATATTGCGCTCATCGAACATTTCTTGCAAATCATATTGTAATGTTGTCACGGATAGTATTTCCGTTGGTTTCAATGACAAGAGCATTTCCATATCAGGGCTCATCGGATTGCCGACTTCTTTAGCGTCTTCATAGCGCACCGGTAAGTCTTTATAGCTCGATGGAATACCGACTAAATCAAGTTCCAGCGCATCCATAATTTCCGTCAAAGCGACTGTCGTTGCAACAATTCGATCCTCTGCTGGATCGATGGGCTCTTTAGTAGAAGCCTCATTTTGTGATGAACAACCAGCCAACACAATGGTGATAAGTATGCATAGCATATAGCTCATTTTCCGCATATTTATTGAACAACTCCTTAAAGAAGGGTCTTGATATTACATCAAGGCCCGCGTTAGTTATGATTTTCGTTTTCTATTGAATAGTAACACTGCACCAACAAGAACAACAATTGCAAGAATTATAATGATCCATGTCGGATTAAAATTCGGTGTTGAAATCGCTTCTACTTCTTCAACGACCGGTTCTTCAATTCCTTCAGCTGTTTCCTCAGCTTCTAGTTCTTCTGCATCGTCCTCACTTGCCGGAACTTCAGCGTCTATGGAATCCGTTGACTCAACTGGTTCAGTTGATGTTTGATCTTTTTCCACAATCGAATCTTCTGCTTTTGGATTAACAGCATCCTCTTTGGATGTTGCGGGTTTTTCTTCTACTTTTGGCGGTGCTTGTTGGTTTTTCTCTTCTTTTGTATCAGATGGTTTTTGAGACGGTGTCGTAGCTACTTTTTCCGGCTCAGAAGGTTTAACTGCTGGAGTTGGGGTAGATTTTGGTTTTTCAACGACAGGCGCTAACGGGATATTCGAGCTGTTAAATTTGAATCGAATATCGTATTTATTGTCATAATTAAAGCCAGGAATCCCCGTGACAATAATATGGATTTTAGCGTTGATCAATTGGTTGAGGTCTTTCACTTCAAACTTCACAACACGCTTGTCATTCGCCGTATCATTACTGACCACTTGTACTTCAGCGCCGTTCACTCTAAAATACTGCCACCACGAGCTATTATTCAGCGTCATCACTACATGCATCTTACCGTTTTGGACAATTAGTTTTGCTGGACTGACAACGTAGTCCGCTGTTGCCGATGGTTCACTACCCGAATCTTTTAACACGCTAAACGGCACCACATATTCACCGTCAGCATAAGGTGAGGCGGCTGCGGCTTTTTGAGGTACGAATGTTGGAATGATAAGCATTAACATCATAGCTGCTAAAAAAATAACATTCTTTTTCAAATCAAACTCTCTCCTTTATTAAGGAACTTTTCCCCGGCAATCACTACAACGCCGGCCATCACTAAGTACAGTGACGCCGGCATTGGGATTGCTATTCATATAGATTGATAATTATTTAAGTTTTTCGACTAGCTGATAAACCATTTTAGATGCATGTGCACGAGTTGCGTCTGCTTGTGGTTCGAATACTTTCTGACCTTTTACTTCTTTTCCACTAATGATACCAAGGCCTGCTGCCAAATCGATTGATTTTTTTGCCTCAGCAGTGATGTTTTTAGTATCTGTAAATACTACTGCATTTGTTACGTCCTTTAATACACTTGCATCCTTGAATTCAATCGCACGGATAATCATTGTTACCATTTGTTGACGAGTAATTTTTTCATTCGGGTTATACTTGCCTTCATTTCCTTTAATAATGCCTGCACGGTTTGCTGCTTCGATTTCAAAAACAATTCCATCCATCGCTTGTGTTACATCAGAGAATGTTCCTTCGAAATCTTGTTTTGGAAGTTCAAGTGCACGTGATAACATCAATGCAAATTGCGCTCTTGTAATCGTGTCATTCGGAGCAAACGTTGTAGCTGTTTTACCTTTAACGATTTGTTTAGCAGCAAGTGCTTCAATATATGGTTTTGCCCATGATTTGTCGATGTCTGCAAATTTAACAATTTCTTCAGTTGTTACTGCTTTGACACTATCTTTATCAAAAGCAAGACGAACTGTATAGTTGCCAGTGTGATTTGCTGCCGCCACAAATACTGTTACTTTTGCATTCATGATTGCAGCTAGATCTGCTACTTCAAATGATACGACACGCGTATTAGCCTTTTCGTCTGTGTTCACAATTGTTGCGTCAACGTATTTACCGTCTTGCTCTACTTGGAATGCTGTTATTTGTTCGTTATTTGTTAACGTCAGTGCTACAAGATTTTTACCGCCTTTTACTGTAAGTGCTGCGGGTGTTTCGATATATCTTGTCATAGAAGATTCTTTGTCTTCCTCTTCATGCAATGCTTTAAAGTCGATTGTAAATACACCATCTGTTGCTACTTCTTCAGTTGCTGCTTTGATGCTTTTTTGATCAAAAGCAAGACGAACTGTATAGTTACCCGTGTGGTTTGCTGCTGCCACAAATACTGTTACTTTGGCATTCATGATTGCAGACAGATCTGCTACTTCAAATCCAACTACACGTGTGTCTGCTTTTTCGTCTGTATCAATAACTGTTGCATCAACGTATTTACCGTCTTCTTGCTCTACTTGGAATGCCGTAATTTGCTCGTTATTTGTTAACGTCAGTGCTACAAGATTTTTACCGTCTTTCACTGTAAGAGCTGCCGAAGCATCAATATATCTACCCATTGAAGATGCCTTATCTTCTGTTTCATGCAATGCTTCAAAGCCAATTGTATATGCACCATCTTTCAATGCTTCTGGCTTCACATCCGGTTTTACCTCAGGGTTTACTTCTGGTGTTGCAGGAGTTTTGCTGCCGTCAAATTTCAAACGGAGATCATAGGTATGGTCATACTCGCCAATCCCTGGCACACCTGTAACAATGATATGAGCTTTAACATTCAAAACTTTAGTAATATCTTGCACTTCAAATTTTACAAGTCTAGTATTTGCTTGCGTATCTTCACTAACGACTACTGCATCTACAAAATTAGCTTCTGTAAATGTACCTGGTTGTGTCGCCTGCACTTTTAGTGTCTGCCAAAACTTAGCTTGCTGTAGTGTTACGTATGCATAGGTCTTGCCGTCTTCAACAGCAATTTTTGCTGGGCTTTTCACAAAATCTCCAGCAGTAGACTTGTCATCACTATCTGCTTTTAATACGTCAAACGCTACCTCAAGTTCTTGTGTAGTTACTTCAGCAGCTTGAGATTGAAGTGCTGGAAATACTGAAAATACAACGAGTAGTGCTGATAATAATAGCATGATTTGCTTTTTCATTTGTTTCTCTCCTCTAATTGTGGTTTATTTTTTTGATGATTTAACTTTGCGCGCGATGATAACAATCACCACGGCAAGTACTGCGATAAGTATATAGATGATTACATTGTTCCCTGTTTTTTCTTCAGTTTTTGATTCCGATGAAGGAACGACAACAGCAGGCGCGTCTGTTTCTTGAATTGTCTCCAAGTCAAAATTCAAACGAACGGTATACTTATGGTCATACGCAGGCTCCATATCCTTAATGACAATGTGCATTTGCATAAACACAGGCTCGGAAATATCTCCGTCTACCTTAAATGCAATGACACGTTGATCATTTTCGGGATCTTCACTAACGACAGCCACATCGACAAACGACTCTCCGTCTGCAGCCTCAAGAACTTTAACCCAATCACTGCGGTTAACTGTGAATTGAATATATTGGGCTTCACCGTCGACTGTAAGTATTGCTGGTTTTTCAAAATAATCATTAGCAATAGACACGGAATCATTTTCGGCCTGTAGCATCTCGTATTCGACAACATATGTACCATCAGATAAATCAGCCGCAACAGATAGCGGAACAACAGCTATCATACTAACAAGTACGGCCATGAAAAACGGAAGTACTACCTTTTTTTTCACGAACGATACCTCCTCACTTCCCTAATAACCTTTTAGTAGGCAAGCTCTTGTCTCTTCGATTCAAACTAGATATTGAGAATGATTATCACTGCAGGACTCTTCCTAATAATAACTGATAGAATACCAATGTCAACGAGTCATTAGACCTTTCACAAACTGTTCACATTTTTATTATAAAATTGTGCCACAGAATTACTGTACAATAGTTTTCTAAAGGATTTTTCATACATTCATAAGAACTTTCAAAATTGAAGTTCCTACTGACGTGATTAGCTTGTAGAGTTCATGAAAGGGTTAGAATTAGAACTTCAAAAAGCTAAGGAAGAAGCGAAATAAGTATAATAAAAAACGGAACAAGCACTGAGCTCGTTCCGCTTTTTTGTTTAAACAATTATTTTTTAGCTGTTACTGTAGCTCCTGCTACCACTACGTTACCAGATACATCTTTAATCGTTAATGAATCCGATACAACTTCTATAGTTACAGTTTGAGTAGCATTAAAAGTCGGGATTGTTACTACTACTTTATTGTCACCTTTTACACCATCAAGAATAGCCGTTGGCACTACAATGCTGCCATTTACCTTCACGACAAGATCATTGATATGATTAAGGTCATCAGCTACTGCTGCTAAAACCTCACTGAAAGTTAATTCCACTTGGTCAGCATTTACTAACTTAGCAGATACCAATTGGGGAGCCTTTGTATCATTTAATGTAATTTGCTTTGTAAATGTTGTTAGCTTATCAGTAGCAACAATCGTGCTACCAGCAATTGTTTTTACATTTTTGCTGATTTCGAATTTGTATCCTGCTTTAGCAGGAACTTCAAAATTAGTAGGCAATGTAATACGAACAGATTGTTTATTCCCAACAAATCCAATAGTAGTCCCCGCTGGAAGTTCACTATTATCTAATTTATAATTCGCTAGCTCGATTGCCGAATTAGCCATATCGTTAGTTCCATAAGCAATATCAATATAATTTACTACTTTACCATTGATGATTGCCGTGTTCACAGCTACTGCACTAGTAGCTAGTTCTTGGTTTGTAGCAACAGTTGAGAAATTAACAGATGTTGTCGCACTAAGATTTCCATTCAAATCTGCATCTTTCACAGCATTAGCAGCTAGAGTAATTGTATAAGTACCTTCTTTAGGTGCTTTACCAGAGATTGTTAGCGTTAAATTCTTATCTGCATATCCTCTAGTAGCTGTTTGGATAATTCCATCCGGATCTTTTACAGTGATTACACCTGTCCCAGCAGTAATACTCTCACTGAATGGAATTGTAATAACAGTACCAGTACCTTTAGCAACCACTGTATTTAGGTTAGTAGATACAACTGTTGGTACTTCAGTATTTCTAGTCAATGAAACTGCTCCAGTATATTTGCTGCCCAGAAGATTTACTCTGTCTTTATATTTAGTCACTTCAACTGATAACGACACTGTGCTTTCGTCTTTATTGAATAAATCATTTGATCCGGCTTTCGTTTCAACGTTTACCAACCATTCTTTCTGTAAACCTGTTTGACTAACAACTTTAGCTTCAAATTCAGTTGCACCTTTGACAGTTTTGACAGTTGGTTGTGTGACAGCTTCGCTAAATACAAGTTTGAATGTAGTAGCAGTAACCTTTTCAATACTAGCTACTGTTGGAGCTGTTATATCTTCAGACACTGTATAAGAAGCTGTTAATGTGCTTGCCTCATTCCCAGCCTTGTCTTTTGCCCCTATAATTGTAACAGCATGTGCGCCATTAGTAGCTGCAATGCCTGTTGTCGTAGCTACATATGTGTAAGTTCCAGCCTCAGCATCAACAGCTGCAAAGCCATTATACTGAACGCCATCCACTCTAACGATTGCTTTTGATAAATCAACTTCTTCATTAAAAGTTAAGTTGAGCTTGCCATCGTAAGATGCTGAAACCAAGCTAGGTGCCGCATCGGTGCTGATAGAAACTGTCCCGTTAAACTTATCTACCTTATGGAAAGAAGCCGTTAAAACAGTTGAAACATCAACAGTATAGACAGTGTTCTTCACAAGTACATCAGCGAAACGGATGATAACTGATTTACCATCAGCTTGCAACTGAATATCCTGAATTTTTTTTGCCTTTTCTGCTGATGGAGCATTAGCAGTAACAGCATAATTAGCAATTGTTTCAGCAGATTTTTTATCCAACGCTTGGCTGAAAGTTAACTGTAATTCTGTTGAATTAAGTGCTTTCACTTCAGTAACAAAACGATCGTCTGCCGCGAAATCGAATGTTACCGCGATTGTTTTTTCTACTTTTTCTTCACCTTTAGTAAGTGTAACAACATAGTCTCCAGCTGTTTTCCCTGCTACTACTGTTGCTACAACGTCTTTTTCAGTGACAAGTGAAGTTACATATGTTTGAACTGCAGCTAGTTTATTAGCATCAGTTGCATCCACTCCGCGTGAAACTGTTACTGCTCCCGCTTTCACTTGTTCAGCTGCCGCTTTTACTGCAACTAAATCTTCGTTTACTTCATATTCTTGAACAGCAGAAAAGTCTGTATTGATTGTTTTATAAAGGAATGTAGCAAATTGACCACGAGTTGTTGTGTTTTTAGGATTGAAAACTGGCGCAGCTGGATTCGTGATGTCAAAGTAATCTAGAACATCAATTGCTGTACGTGCCTCAGCTTTTGCTTTTCCTAGATCCGTAACATCTTTTTCAAAGTCTTGTGCCGCAACATAAGTGACAAGTTCCATATCTTTTACTTCATCAAAAGCACGCACGAGAACGACAGCCATGTTTTCACGAGTGATATTGTCACCAGCCAATAGATTGCCGTTACTCCCTTTGAATACGCCATTGTCTTTAACAACTGCAGCATATTGCAAGAGTTCATCGTTTGATTTTGATGTTAAATCTGTAAAACGCATGTTAGTTTTGTAATCTGTCGGAATTTCATACCCTTCAGTCACAAGCCATTTCCCCATCAATTTAACAACATCAGAACGAGTCAATTTCTTGTTCGGTAGGAATGTACCATCTGGATAGCCTTTGATGACACCCGCATCAGATAGTGCGTCGATTGCAGTTTCATGCGTATTCCCTTTGCTATCTTTGAAATCCTTCGCACTTGCTACTGGTGCAACCGCAGATGCAACTAGAGCCGCTGACGCCGCGCCCAGTACAAATTTTTTATACTTCCTTGATTGAAGATTAGCCATTATTTTATTTCCTCCTCTTGAATAAATAGACACGGTACAGCTTATGTACCTTGGTTGTTGCACCATTTATATTAGCATGGTAGTTAGTCTCTATTAGGGTCCAATTTTTGGTTGTTTGCCATTTAATAGATTGATAGGACGAGGGAAGTATGTAGTATTTTGCGAGGAGTTGACAACGTAAGCCGCTTACTTCGAAACGTTTTGGAGGAACTAGACAACGTTTTCGGTGAACTATGCAACGTTCACGAGAGTTGACAACGTAATTCACTTACTTCTAAACGTTTTGGAGGAACTAGACAACATTTTCAGCAAACTATGCAACGTTTCACTTAATCCCTCAAAAAAAGCAGTACCCCCGAATGATTTATCATTCCAAGGATACCGCTTTTCACCTGCAACTTTTAAACAACTCCATAATTATTCACTGCAAAAGTATTACGTTAGCTCTACTGGTTGCCCAGTTTGAATGGATTGATAACAAGCCTCTATTACTCGCATATTATTAACCGTGGATTGCCCAGTAATTGCAGGATCCGTATTATTTAGTATTGCCGAGGAAAAATGCTCTACTTCCAAACGATAAATGTCTCCAGACACTTTTTCTTCTCTACTCATCCCATTTCCTTGTACCAGAATAGAGCCTATACCACCATTCACATCTGGACGGAATGCAAAAGGTACCTTAATCGTCCCTTTTGTCCCAACAATCTCATACTCATTTCTTGCGGTCATGTCAAAACTACAGTCGAAAATAGCTGTCACACCATTATCGAGCTTTATATGACTATATGCGCTAATATCAATCCCTGATTCAGGTTCTATTACGGCAACGGCCTGTACTTCAATAGGTTCTGCTCCTGTTATACGGCGAATGACTTCTATAGAATAACAACCCAGATCGTATAAGCTGCCTCCACCCATATCTTTGTCCATTCGAATATCACTATTACGATTCTCTAAGTAAAAAGAATGGCTGGATCTAATCAATTTAGTCTCCCCGATTTCTCCGGAAGCTATAATTTCTTTCACACGTGCATGCTGTGGATGAAATTGGTACATAAATCCCTCCATAAACTTCACGTTATGCTCCGAGCAAATTCGTACCATTTCAGCGGCCTCACCGGCTGTTAATGCCGCTGGTTTCTCACAAAGTATATGCTTTCCTTGTTTAGCAGCTTGTAGTACCCATTCTTTATGCAAATGATTAGGGAGAGGTATATATACCGCATCGATATCCGGATCATTCAATAACTGCTCGTAACTTTCATAAGCTTTAGGTATGTGTAAAGCCGATGCGACTGCATGGACTTTACTTCCTCGACTTGCAATGGCGACAACTTCTGCATTTTCTGCTCGAAAAATGGCTGGAATCAGTTGTGTTTGAGCAATGTTTGCTGTGCTTAATACTCCCCAACGAACTTTTTTCATCATCACACGCCCTTTATTTCTTATTTTCTAGTTGATTAATCACTTTTTACTAGCAATATCAATCCAGACAGCAATAATTAAAATTAACCCCTTGACGATATATTGCCAGAAGGTTTCGATATTCATCATACTCATTCCATTGTCAATACTCGCCATGATTAATGCACCAATAAGAGCACCAACTACTTTTCCTTTACCACCCATTAAACTGGTACCGCCTATTACACAAGCCGCAATCGCATCAAGCTCATACATGTTACCAGCGTTGACCGTCGCTGCATTCAATCTACTTGTTAAAATCACACCTGCAACTCCAGATAGAGCACCCATTGATATAAAAACCCACAGCGTATTCCGCTTAATATTGATACCTGAAAGAGCTGCTGCTTCTGGATTCCCACCGATAGCATAAACGTATCTACCGAACGAGGTTTTATTGGAAATAAAGATGAAAATAGCTGCTAATAAAATCACGATTAATATTGGAGTTGGAATCCCTTGATAGCGGTTTAACATATACGTAGCCAATAATATGAAGAAGGAATAAACTCCGATCTTCCCATAGTCAATAAATCCTGCCGGAAGTAATAAATCCAACCCTTTTCTTTTCGATCGATTTCGGACTGTCCACACAATCAACAAGCCGATGCTCGCTAAAGCTAAAATATAGCCTAAAGTGAAGGGGAAATAACTATTACTAATCGCCTTAAAACTATCATTCATCGGCGCGATTGTTTGCCCTTTACTCAATCCAATAAGGATACCACGGAAAATCAACATCCCGCCAAGCGTCACAATAAATGCTGGAACTGCCCTGTAAGCAACCCACCAACCTTGCCACACACCGAAAAGCGCACCAACGGCGATTGCCGCAACGACGACAGTAAACGTATTCCATTCGTACCAAACATGTAAAATCGCCGCAACGCCACCCGTCAGACCTACTAAGGAACCAACGGATAAATCAATATGTCCGGCTACGATGACCAATGTCATCCCTATAGCTAGCACTGCAATGACAGACATTTGGGAAAATAAGTTGGAAATATTTCGCGACGATAAAAATTCACCACCAGTGAAAAAACCAAATAGTACAGCAATTAGCACCAGTGCAATTATCAATGTGTAGGCTTGCATATCTAACTTAAAACTTAAACCCCTTTTTTCCTTAGCCTCTGGATTAACCGTGGGTTGTGTTTTCACGAATTCTTCCCTCCTGTTGCACATGTCATTATTTTCTCCTGAGTTGCTTCTGCTCTTTGGAATTCCCCTGTTATTTTTCCTTCTGCCATTACAATAATCCGATCTGACATACCTAATATCTCAGGTAACTCGGATGAAACGATCACGATACCCACTCCTTGATTAGCAAGTTCATTTATGATTTTATAAATTTCATACTTTGCCCCGACATCAATTCCCCTTGTCGGTTCGTCAAGTATCAAAACTTTAGGGTCATTTAATAACCATTTACTCAGAACGACCTTTTGCTGATTTCCACCACTGAGTTGACCTACCAACGCTTCCAAGTTAGGGGCTTTCAAATTCATTTTATATGTAATATCCCCCGCTGTTTTGACTTCCAAGGCATTATCAATCACCTTTAATTTCATCATCTTATTTAAAGCAGCAAGTGTAGTGTTTTTAGTAATGTCCATTCCTAAAACTAAGCCATAGCGCTTTCGATCCTCGGAAACATATGCCAATCCTGCTCGAATAGCATCCGCCGGGCTTTTAATATTCGTTTCCTTCCCATCAATTAAAACACTTCCTGTTCGGTTACCCTTCAGTCCACCAAATAAACTTATAAATAATTCCGTTCTACCAGCACCCATCAGGCCAGAAAAACCAAGAATCTCGCCTTTTTTCAAAGTAAATGAAGCATCAACAATTATCTTTTTCCCTATATGATCAGTAACTGAATAATTTTTCACGTCCAGTATATTTTCAGGACTAATTGGACGGGCTTCATAAGGAAAAAGCTCGGTTAATTCACGTCCTACCATTTTGGTAATAATGAGTTCCTCTGTTAGGTCAGCAATTTTGTCGGTACTTACGGTTTGTCCGTCTCTTAAAATAGTGACAGAATCAGCGAGTGCCATCACTTCATTGAGCTTATGTGAAATATAGATGCAAGTAACCCCTTCAGCACGTAAATCATGAAGAAGTTTCATTAAAACATCAACATCGCTTTCCGTTAATGCAGCGGTAGGCTCATCTAGTATAAGAATCTCTGTTTCTTGTGTTAATGCCTTTGCGATTTCAATAATTTGCTGTTTACCCACTGTTAGTTGCCCAACTTTTGTTTGCGGATCAACATCTAACCCAATATGGTTTAACCATTTTTGAGCTTCTGCATAGATTTTATTCCAATCAATGATTTTTGCTCTCATTAAGTCATGGCTTAAAAATAGGTTTTCTGCAACTGACATTTCTTCTACTAATGCAAGTTCTTGATAAATGATTCCAACACCAGCATTTTGCGATTCTTTAATCGATTTAAATGCTACATTTTTGCCGTTTATTATAATATCTCCGTCGTATGACCCGTGTGGATAAACCCCACTCAACACTTTCATTAAAGTAGATTTACCAGCACCATTTTCACCACATAACGCATGGATTTCGCCTTTACGAACTGAAAAAGTAACGTTATCTAGCGCACGTACACCAGGAAACTCTTTTGTAATTGCCCTCATTTGAAGTGCGTAATCTTCCATTTCGGTTTTCCTCCCCTAAAATAGATAAATTTAAAGGGGGATGCGATCCCCCTCCTAAAAATTCTACTTATGGGCGTGCTGGACGCTCATTTTCTGGTACATTTTTATAAACATCATCATATGAATGGAAACCATCTTTTATTAGAGTATCGATAATATTTTCCTTACCCACTTTAATCGGATCTAGCTTAATGAAAGGTACATCCAACTTGCCATTGTTTACAGTTGAATCCGAAGTGATTGCTTCGCCATTTGCCAATTGTACAGCTACTTCTGCGCTCTTAATCGCTATGGCCTTGATTGGCTTATACACTGTCATTGTCTGTGTGCCTTCTGCAATACGTTGAACTCCTGCTAAATCGGCATCTTGACCTGAGATAACAACTTTGCCAGCTAGACCTTGCGCATCCAATGCCTGAATTGCTCCTCCAGCTGTATTGTCATTTGAGGCAACAATTCCATCAATATCATTTTTATTTGCTGTTAATGCATTTTCCATAATCTTTAGTGCTTCATTTGCATCCCAACCCTTTGCCCATTGATCGCCGACAATTGTAATATCACCTTTATCAACAAGAGGTTGGATAATATTCATTTGACCTTCTCTAAACATCTTAGCGTTGTTGTCTGTCGGAGAACCACCCATTAGGAAGTATTTCCCTGTGGGTACTTTCTCTACTAAGTATTCAGCCTGCATCTCACCTACTCGTACATTATCAAAAGATACGTAGGCATCAATGTCTGAACCATTTACTAGACGATCATAAGCTAGTACTGGAATGCCTTCGCTCTTTGCTTTTTCAACAACTGTAGAAAGGGCATCTGAGTTAATTGCGATGATGACTAATACGTCAATGTCTTGGGATAGCATATTCTGGATTTGTGATAATTGCTTTGCCTCGTCGCCATTTGCTGACTGAACGATTACTTCTGCTCCAAGCTCTTCCGCTTTCTCTACAAAAAAGTCACGATCGTGTTGCCAGCGTTCTAGCGTTAAGTCTGATACAGAAAGACCGATTTTAATTTTCTCCTCTGACTTTTCCCCAACATCTGCATTATCTCCACTATCTACTTTTGTATCAGCTTCCTGACTCGTACCGGCATCCTGACCACATGCTGCCAACAAAAATAGCATAAGCACTAAAATAACAACTGATTGTAAGCCCTTCCATTTCATCATAATTGAATACTCCCCCTCTTCCGAATTGTTGTAAATATTTGTACATTCAAATTTTACCACCACAGACTTCGTTTGTCCATACAATAAACAATGATTTGTAGTACAATATTTCTAGCAGATATAATTGTTAATAAGACGTGGAGGTTACGATATAGTGAGACAAATTACTTGGAATCAGCATATTGTCAAAAAGATGAATAAAGAAATTGTTCTACAAGCCATTATTAAGTTAGCTCCTTTATCACGTGCGGAAATTGCACAACAGTCCGGCTTAAATAAAGCAACAGTTTCTTCTTTAGTAAGTGAACTCATCGATGAAGAGCTTATTTACGAATCGGGAATCGGGGAATCCAGTGGAGGTAGACGGCCCGTCATACTGCTTTTTAATGAACAAGCCGGATATTCAATCGGGGTTGACATCGGGGTTAATTATACTTTAGGGATTGTTACTGATTTAGTAGGTAATATTATTTATGAGGCGAGCCAAACAGTTGATAATAATCTTTCGGCAGATCAACAAATTCAACTAGTTATAGAAACAATTCGTACACTTATCAGCCATACACCTGAAAGTAGATATGGTGTCATAGGCATTGGAATTGGTGTACCTGGAATTGTTGATAACGAAGGCAAGGTTCTATTGGCACCAAATTTAAAATGGAAAGATGTAGACTTAATAAAAATTCTCGAAGCTGAATTCGACTATCCTATACTGGTTGAAAATGAGGCAAATGCGGGTGCCTACGGAGAAAAACGATTTGGTGCCGGACAAAAGAGCAACAACTTAATCTATGTAAGTGCCGGAATCGGAATTGGAGTAGGTATCATTTTAAATGGAGAATTATATCGCGGCATTAATGGTTTTTCAGGAGAGAGTGGCCATATGACCATTGTTAAGAATGGGCGCACATGTAATTGTGGAAGCAGGGGATGCTGGGAAGCCTATGCATCTGAACACGCACTATTAAAGCAAGCAAAAGAAATCGACCATTTATCCGAAGCAAGCTTTGAACAATTGATCGAACTAGCCGAGAATAATGACAAAGATGCGCTACAAATTTTCGAGGAGATCGGATGTAATATGGGGACAGGAATTACCAACTTAATAAAAACGTTTAATCCTCAACTCATTATTATTGGAAATAGATTAGCAGATGCGGAAAAATGGATTATAGAACCCATCATAACAACTGCTAAACAAGAACTACTACCCTTTCACAAAGTGGATATGAATATAACGTTTTCCGAATTATCCTCCCATTCAGCCGCACTCGGGGTGTCGGCTTTTGCAATTGAGGAATTTCTTAAGATTAATCCTACTGAGTGAATAAGGTATTGAGCTTTTTATTGTCTGGGTACTGCTGAATTGCAGCGTGTCGGTTCATTTTGGTCCGCTTTCAGTGAACTATTCAAGATTCCCGAAGATACAATTTCGGGAACTTGCGAACGTTGTTCAATCCAAAGTGAGCCAAAAGCGATTAATCACAGTGCGCCTGGTGCTTGATTAAGTTATTTGTTGGTTAATCTAGCAGGTGTAATAGAATATCCCTTGTAAGCCTAGGCCTACAAGGGATATTTTTATCCATAGATAATTATGAAAGTGATATTCGTTTTTTATAAACCAGTACGTTCCTTAACAGCTTGCACAACTTCTTCGGCTGTTCCCATCTGAAGTGCTTCGTTTACAAGCTCAACCATATCGCTTTTCTTCAATTTCTTAATTTGTGCGCGTGCGGGTAAAATCGACGTCGCACTCATCGAGAATTCGTCGAGTCCTAGGCCAATCAATAATGGCACAGCGATTTCGTCGCCTGCCATTTCTCCACACATGCCCGCCCATTTTCCTTCCTTATGCGCAGCGTCGATGACCATCTTCACGAGGCGCAAAATTGCAGGATTATAAGGTTGGTACAAGTAAGAAACGCGTTCGTTCATACGGTCTGCCGCAAATGTATATTGGATTAAATCATTCGTTCCAATACTAAAGAAATCAACTTCTTTCGCAAATACATCTGCTTGGACAGCAGTCGATGGAATTTCCACCATGATGCCGACTTCGATATGTTCTGCAATTTCCGTACCCGCTGCTAGTAACTCTTGTTTTTCTTCCTCCAAAATCGCTTTCGCTTGGCGGAATTCGCCGAGCGTTGCAATCATCGGGAACATAATTTTCAAATTCCCAAATGTGCTTGCCCGTAACAATGCGCGTAGTTGCGTACGGAAAATATCTTGTTCTTCCAAGCATAAACGAATTGCGCGGAAGCCTAAGAATGGGTTCATCTCTTCAGGTAGCTGTAAGTAAGACAGTTCTTTGTCTCCACCGATATCGAGAGTACGCACTACAACCGGCTTACCTGCCATTCCTTGTAAAACCTTTTTATAAGCTTCGAACTGCTCTTCCTCTGTTGGCAGCTGGTCCTTGCCCATATATAAAAATTCAGTACGGTAGAGCCCGACGGCCTCTCCACCATTATTCACGACGCCGACCAAATCTTCTGGCGTACCAATATTAGCAGCCAACTCTACTTGATGACCGTCTGCTGTTATTGTTTTTTCATTGACCAGCTTGGCCCATTCTACCTTTTGCTGCTCAAATTGCTGCTGTTTATTTTTGTAGTCAGCAACCACTTCAGCGCTAGGATTAATATGTATTTCTCCATTTAATCCATCAACAATCACAAGATCACCGTCTTGAATCAGCTTCGTCGATTCTTGTGTTCCGACAACTGCTGGAATTTCCAACGAGCGAGCCATGATAGCAGAGTGGGATGTTCTTCCACCAATATCTGTTGTGAAGCCTTTGACAAACTGACGATTTAACTGCGCAGTATCTGATGGCGTTAAATCTTCCGCAATGACAACAACTTCTTCAGAAATCATACTTGGGTTAACAATTTTAACACCTAGTAAATGTGACAGCAATCGTTTTGTGACGTCTCGAATATCTGCCGCACGTTCCTGCATATATGCATTGTCCATTTGCTCGAACATCGTAATGAACATATCTGACATTTCTTTCAAAGCAAATTCAGCGTTGACTTGATCCGTTTTAATCTTTTCTTCTATCGGTCCGATTAACTCTGGATCTGTCAGCACTAACACATGCGCATTGAAAATAGCCGCATCATCTGCGCCTAGCTCCTTTTCAGCGACATCACGAATTGCTTCCAATTCGCTTTTTGAAGTAGCTAGTGCAGATTGAAAACGTGCAACTTCCGTTGCACTGTCCTCAATCTTTTTTTTACTAAAGGATAAATCAGGCTCAACCAAACAGTATGCTTTTGCAATTGCAATGCCGCTCGATGCAGCAATTCCTTTTAGCAGGCTCATTATTCAGCAAGTCCTTCTGTTTTCAATGTTTTTGCCAATTCATTAATCGCATCCTGTTCATCTGCGCCGCTAGCATTTAGTTTGAAAGTTTCACCGTGCCCAATTCCTAAAGACATAACGCCTAAGATAGATTTTAGGTTAACGTTCTTGCCACCGTAATCTAAATTTACGTCTGATACAAATTTGTTTGCCACACTCACTAACATTGCTGCTGGACGTGCGTGAATACCTGCTTTATCCGTTACTTTAAATTGTTTTTCGACCATCTCAATCAAACTCCTTCATAATATAATTGATAATTCTATACTTACAATACTTTTTAAAGCATGTAAAAACAAATTTTATACCTTCATTTTACCTAATTCATTGATATAGGTGTGCAATTCTTTTCTAAGAAGGGCTTCATTGTGAATCGTTGCATGTTTAGCCATGATTGTCATCATTTCATCTACATTCACTTCATAAGGAATATAGCCGTGTAAATCAAACAAAACACGCTTGCGTAGACGAGGCTTATCTTCATGTTTCAGAAAAGAATTTGCTAAATAGAGCTTTTTATCCGTTTCTAAGAAAAACGGTGAAAAAACGATATCGTAATCGAGTTTAGAGCTATGCAATTCTCGAACCGATACGACGTCCAAAAATATGAACTCTGGAAACAACTCTCGTAATTCATTGAACATGACATGCGAGACCGACACGTCGGTTGGGCAAACGACAATCGCCTTCACCTTTTCGTGTAGATTATCGCCTTGTTTTCTCAACCAGCCGCCTATTAACATCGTTAAATAGGCCATCTCACTCGCTGGAATAGCCGTGCCAATCAGTGTGGCTAATGGCTTCGTCGACTGACTAACAAGGTGATACAATTCCTTATATTCATTTTTCATCAACGCATAACCAACGTCATTAATCTCTGTCAGTTGGTATTTAATACGATAATAAGCTGGTTTTAAATGCAGTAAAATTTTATTTAATAATTGTTGTCTATCCTGTAGTTGAACCACTGCACTCGCTTCAAACAGCCGTAGCATTTCATCAAGCGCTTGGGCTAAATTAGGAATCGGTTCTTCTGGCGGCGCTTCGGACCAATAGACATTTGTCGTCAGCAGCCGCAACGTGATGAATAAACGTTCCTGCACGGGAATATCCTCGATATCAAACAAAATCTCTTCAGTTGCCTGATATTCCTTCGTATCTGATAATTCCTCGTATTGAATAGAAAATGACGTTTCGATTTTATTGTCGGCCATTCTACGAAGGACGAGCAACAAAGAATACGGTAACGTTTCGATTTCTGCATCAGCAAATTTCAAATTCAATTTCCGTTCAATCTTTTCGAGTCGAACCATTAACTCTTTCAACTCTACTTCCTGTATGTTTGCTAATTCCTTTAGTCGCTTTTTTCCATTAGGGATTGCCAACACTTTATAAATCGTATTGATCAGGAGTCTTCGTATGGAAAACTCTTCCCCCTCCAACAGATAGCCATCTCGGCGCGAATATCGAATCACCAAATCATACTCTTCTACCCAAGCACGCGCTACGTTTAAATCACTAAGCACCGTGTTTTTACTGACTTCTAAAGCACTTGTAAAATGTAAAAGGGAAAGTTCCTCTTGCTTACTGAGAAGCATCAAGATAATCATCTGAACACGCTGCGTTTCAGATATAATCGTCATTTGTGATGAAGCAATGGTTTCCCTGCTTCCATAGTTTAAAAATATGGAATGGTCAATGATGAAATGCCCTTGTCTCGTCCGTTCAATAATCGGAAGACGTTTTGCTTGTAGCCAGTCATTGATTTTATCGAAACTATACCCTAACTGCCTACGAGTTAAACTATATCCTTCTTCTAACTCTTTACTGGTCATGCTAGGATTCTCCATCAATTCATCAAAAATCATACGACTTCGACTATCGAGCTGCATACTTACCCTCCCCTCATCGTTAGTATACCACAACAAATCCAAACGTTGCACAATCTTTCATCACAATTCATTGAAACTCAATTGTACATTACTGCGTTTTGTTTATATATTGATTTTCCGCAATTCAACTTGCTAACTCCCTCACTTCTCCCTATTATAAGGTAGAGAATGTAAACTGAAGGAGCATAAAGTACTTTGAAAAAATTAATTGCACTACTGTTACTATCCATCATCATATTTCCAACTTTCACAGAAGCCTCTACTGTGAAGTCAATTAAGATTACCGAAGCAACAGCTGTTTTTAACGAAAATCAAAAGGTAGCCGTCTTTGAAAAAGGGACTTCACTTACAGTGATGAAAGAAGCAGAGCGCTATTATTACACTCTGATTGGCAATGACGAGGTTAAGTTTTCAAAGCAAAAAGCAAAGGTAACAAAGGATGAACCCGGAACCTGGAAAGGTGCACATCCAGTAAGAGCAAAAACAGCTACTTACATACAGATTATCGATCGTCCAGCTAAAAATGCAACGGTCATTGGACAAATCCAACCCAATATGACCATTCAAGTACAGCGCTTAAAAGGTGATTATTTCCCCATTATATTGGGTGGAAAAACAGGATACATACATAAGGATCAGCTAAAAATTGAAGCTGGCATCCCCGTTTTAATGTATCACGATATATTGCGAAGCAAGACAGACACTAATGCGTCTACGCTGGAAATTGAAAAGTTTAAAGAACAAATGGATTACTTGAAGACAAATGGTTGGACAACGATTACACCACAGCAACTAGAAGCATGGGTAATGAAAAAAACAGCACTGCCAAAGAAGTCTGTACTCATCACATTCGATGACGGTTATAAATCAACGATTGACTTGGCTTATCCCATCTTAAAAACGCATGGCTTCAAAGCAACATCATTTGTCATTACAAGTCGCATCAATCGTCTAAACACAATATCAGAGATAGACATGATTCAAA
This sequence comes from Sporosarcina sp. FSL K6-2383, assembly GCF_038618305.1. Taxonomy (NCBI): domain Bacteria; kingdom Bacillati; phylum Bacillota; class Bacilli; order Caryophanales; family Caryophanaceae; genus Sporosarcina; species Sporosarcina sp. FSL K6-2383. Next base: position 1,078,320 of record NZ_CP152017.1, on the reverse strand, counting down.
CACAAGACGTCTATTCCTATCAAAATCATACCCACGGATTTCATATGTTCAACTCACTGTCGAATAAGAGTATGCTCGAACTGGAATCACAATCTACCATTTTGAATGACCTTGAGCAAGCAAATAACGCTATCGAGGAAATTTTGGGTTACAATCATCGAGTTACTACCCTTGCCTATCCATATGGCAAGAGAAGTCCCCAAGCCATCCTTGCCTTACGATCTGCCGGAATGACAAGCGGCTATACGATTGACGAAGGTAACGTTTTTCAAGGTGACTCTCTCTTTGAATTAAAGCGCCAACGCATCCACTCCAGCACGACGCTAAAGGATTTTGCGGATAAGCTAGTGGGTAAGTAAAAAGAACACCAAACAAGCCCTTCACGAAAATTGTGAGGGCTTGTTGTCGTATTATCTACTTTATAAAACTCAACCAATTCAAGATGTCACCTATGATGGAGTTTCCAAAAATAGCGATGCAGACCGAAGAAATGATACCCAATATAATGATGTACACAACAATATTATATAAAGGATCGAGCGCTGATGCCTCTGCCGTTTGTACTTTTACCAGTATGTAAAGTGGAACAATGAGCAATGCAAATAGGAGGGCGATTAATAGAAGTAGATTACCGAGGGTATTTATTTTTAACATAAGAAGTAGTAATGCGACACCAATGAGGATAGTCGATGGGATAAGATGAGTACCGTATTGGGTGACCAGTTTTTTAAAAGAATGCTCGGGTCCTAGCAGAGTTGCTGTAATATATAGCGAACCAACGACAACGAATGTACTCACCATGACAAGCAACGCTGTGCTACCAATCATGCTTATGGAAGGTGCTCCAAACTCTTTCATATTCGTGAAAATGGCCAACCCGACAAATAAAGACAGGAAGAGCATCGTTACGACAGCATAGGTGAACTCCTTTACTTCTTGTGTAAAAACTGTGCTCGGTTGCTTCACATATTTTAGTAGATAATGACCGTATCCTTTGAGCATTCTGCTTGTCTTTTCGGCATAATCATTCGATTGTCGTTTCACAAGCATTGTCCTTGTCGCCGCCACCTCACTCCCTAAAGGCGTTCCGCATTTCGCACAAAATTGACCTTCTCTTTGATGGTTTCCACAATGGATGCAATACAATACATTTCTCCTTCCATTTTTGATAAAATCTCAAAGAATCGTTCGACAAAATTCTCACTATCCCACACCTGTGGATAAGTTTATAAACATTATACCGACTATAATATATGACTTCTACACCTTTATAAACAAGTTAACCACAGGTTATCCACCACTAACTGTGGATAAAAGAACGGTTGTTCCGTCACTCTTTTTTTGGTAAATTAAATATAGAGCTTTATTACTTAACATTCTATGCCCAGGCATTTTAATTTAGTACTACATATATTATAAAATTGGAGGTGACCTTTCAAATGACTCAACTACCTGATGCGTTGCTCATTAAATCCTATACTACTGCTAAGTCTTCTAATTTCAGTCCTCTTTTCATTCAACTTTTGGAAATCGAAATCCGCCGAAGATCCCTATCGCCCCAACTTTAACTATGTTCTTCATTTCACAAAAAAGGCAGACGATTCTCTTGTTAAAGAGAACCGACTGCCTTTTTTATTCATTTCACCGTAACATCTAGATAAATTCCTTGCCTCATTGAATAGTGATTAGTCCCTTTCCAATGTGGATGTATGACGAGCATATAGGTTTTACCCGCTATTAATGGTTTTGTTGGAGTAACGGTTACAGTTCGTTCATTCGTAACGCTAATTGTCACAGCACTTTCTCCCCCACCTAACTGAATAAGTTGGACATCACCATTGCTGAGCTTGCTCCAATCCATCTCTGCATTCATCTCCACTTGAAATTTCTTTGTCACTGGGACATTGTTCAGTTTAGGAAATGCCTTATAGCCCTTCCATTGTGCAATCAGTTGATCACGATGAGATACTTCTAATTCCAATTCCTTTGCCGTAACGACATCTGGCTTTACGCCAACTTTATCCACAGCCTTGCCTCCTGGCGAATAGAATCGAGCCGTCGTTAACTTCAAGACACTACCGTCTGTAAAGTTGAACATTGACTGCATAGAGCCTTTGCCATAGCTGGTTTGACCATATATTGTTGCTAGTTTTTGTTCCTTGACTGCTGCGCCCACCATCTCGGAAGCACTTGCACTATATCCATTCATCAAAAGATGTGTGGGTGCATTGAGTTTATTGGACTGAGGAATCGCATTAAAAACCTGTGGCTTACCGGTCTTTTCCCTTAACTGAAAAGCTCCGATTGCATTGGGGAAAAATCCCGTCATGTCCTGCGCGACTGTTATATAGCCACCACCATTATTCCGTAAATCTACAATCCATCCCTTTACACCGTGCAGTGATTGAATCGCGGCATTCACTTCCTTCGCAGTTTCAGAAGCAAAGCTGTTTAGGCGAATATAACCAATATTGCCGCCTAGCATGGTCGATTCAACATTGACCATTGTAATGACTTCACGCTTAATGCTCATTAAGAGTGGTCCCGTTTGCCCCGTACGTTCAACTGTCAGCGTCACAACTGTATTTTCTTGACCACCAATCCATGACGTAGCTGTCTGTACTGACTTACCGACAAGACTTTGTGTTCCAACATGTGTAATCACATCGCCAGCCAGAATGCCCGCTCGCTCTGCGGGTCCTTTCGGAATAACCGATGCCACCTTAATCCCTTTGACATCTTCCTCGAGTACAATACCAATGCCAATAATCCGCTTTTCAATACCATTGACAAATCGTTGATACTCTTGCGCAGTCATATAGACAGAGTGGGAATCCAGTTGCTTCGTAATTTCTAACGCCGTATTTTTCATTAAAACCGATTCTGGAACATCGTCAACATAATAATCCTTGACGAGCTGCCTCATATCTCCCAGAGGCTCAGCTGATGCCGATGTGGTGAATGGCAATAAAACGAATAACATCGTGAATAACACCAATAGCCATCTACTATTTCTCTTCAAAACAACAAGCCCCCAGTCCTCAGTAACACTTTTCCCTATTATACTATTCATTTTACTTTAAGGAATAGTGTAATAGACTAAAGTTTTCCACAAAAAAATATAAGTTGCCCACAGGTTATTTACAAGTTATTAGCGTATTATCCACGGAACTCGGCTACCGATTTCGAAGACTCGACTACGCATTCGACAAAACTGGGCTACCTCTGGAAAACTGGGCTACCTTTTGACAGAACTCGGCTACGCATTCGCAGAACTGGGCTACCTCTGGAAAACTGGGCTACCTTTTGACAGAACTCGGCTACGCATTCGCAGAACTGGGCTACCCCGGGAAAACTGGGCTACCTTTTGAACGAACCCGGCTACCGATTTGGAAAACTCGGCTACGCATTCGCGGAACTGAGCTACCTCCAGAAAACTGGGCTACCTTTTGTCCAAACTCGGCTACCAATTTCGGAAACTCGACTACGCATTCACGCAACTGGGCTACCTCTGGAAAACTGAGCTACCTTTTGGCCAGATTCGACTACCTTGACAATTTTAGTAATAAATCTATTGTTAACTAAGCACCTTTATAGTATGATTAAATCGAATTATCTGATTAGTGAAAAGGAGATGAATCTCATAAGTACTACTATTCTCAGAAAGAAGCCTGTTTTACTTCAAGGAATCCCCCGTCTGATTGCCCGGCTTCCCCCTGATCATCGAAAAGTCCAGTATTTACAAAAACAACTTTATCGAATTGGTGCCGGCTACTCTGGAGAATGTAATGTTGATTCTTATATTGAGCGAACGCAATTTCCTCATATAATGAAAATTTTTACGGATGTCCATTTGTGTAATTCCCCAAAATTCACATTTCAGATTGATACTTTGATTATTACAGAGCAATACATCCTTATTATCGAAGTGAAAAATCTGAAGGATTCAGTCCGATTTATACCCAATCCTCCCCATCTTGTGCAAGTACTTGAAACCGGCGACGAAGTGGTTCTCGATTGTCCGGTCTATCAAATTGAATCGAATAAGTCGAATCTTGATGAATGGCTTCGACAACGTGGAATTCATTTGAAAACACTTGGTCTCCTTATTCTCGCAAACCCAAACACGAAAGTGATAGATACTCCAGACAATTTTCCTATCATTTATAAAAAACAAATTCCTTTTTATCTGCAAAAATTAAGACCAACCGAAGATATTCTTACACCCCAACAAATTCAAGAACTATCCAGACAAATCCATGCCGAACAACAGCAATTCAATCCATTTCCACTGTGTACCTATTATCATATTCATCCCGATGATTTACGTAAGGGTCTGTTATGCCATGATTGTCATGGGCAACTTAAGCGGAAAAATCGTGAGACTTGGCATTGTCCACATTGCCTAAAAGTTGCTGTAGATCCCCATAATGACGCAATTCAAGATTGGCTTATATTAGTTAAGCCCTCATTAAATAATAAAGATTGCCGAAACTTTTTAATGTTAAAGGACAAGTATGCCGCCAGTTATGCATTGAATAAATCTCCTCTTATGAAAAAAGGGAAATCAACATCTACGTTTTATATAGCCGGGAGAAAATGATATTAATAGGTTGACGAGGCCCTTTCATATTCGAACGGGCCTTTTCTCTTGTAAACATGATTACTCATTAGACGAAATGCACTACCTTCGGGGAAACCAGGCTACCTATTTCGGTAACTCGACTACGCATTTGCGGAACTGGGCTACCTCGGGGAAACTCAGCTACCTTTTGGCCGAACTCGGCTACCTATTTCGGTAACTCGACTACGCATTCGCGGAACTGGGCTACCCCGGAGAAACTGGGCTACCTTTTGGCCGAACTCGACTACCGATTTCGAAGACTCGACTACGCATTCGACAAAACTCATTTCAGCTTGATTGATTTCATTTTTATTGATAATAATGAACCAGTAAAACGACAATTTTCCTTGCCGCGATGATCCAGACTGCCATTCGAATTTGGGCGTCTGATTGATGGTACTTCACCATAACAAAAAGGATGAGTGTCTAGTCACTCGACACTCATCCCTTTGATTATACTTTCATTCCCTTTTTATCGATAATGTAGATTTGTCTTTCTCGTCCTATTTGGTCGGAGACGCTTAATAATGAGTGCAGGCGTAGGTATTGCTTTAGCATTGTGTGCTTGGAGGCTTTTACATGAATACTTGTCCCTTCCATGAAAGTGACGATTGACTGCCCTTTCGCAACTTCAACGATTGTAAAGCGATGGTTAAAGAACCATACACAATCGTCATTGTCGGGAGATGCCGTTGGATAGACGCCTAGTTCGTTTGGTGCGATGATGAAGGGTGGCTTCTTTACATAGTTTAATAGGGCAGATGCAGCTTGGATACGTCCCTCCATTGTCGAAAAATAATGGAGACATGCCTTATTGAGTAATTGAGCCGGTGTAAGTTTTGAATAATAAATACCATGCGTCGTACTGATTTTCGATTTAAAATCTCCAGCAAAAACTGATTCAAGGGCCAATGTTCTTATATCTAGTAAATAGGAATCACACGCTAGCACTAAAAAATCCCCCTTCTACCGATTATACTTCTACATTACCACTCCCACATACATTTTAATAGACCAAATTTATCAAAAATATAGTATTTTTATACAAATACGCTAAATACATGACAAATAACTAAGTCATACGTAACGTTTGACACTCCATTCATCATAGTAGTCCATTGGTTTCTCTAATTCTAATGAACTACTATGGAGTCACCCGGGAATATAAAGCATCGTGCACGGTCAGGAAGGCCGTAAAATTGAAGAAGTTTGAAGAAGTATTGGAGCAATATGAGCCGATGATTTCTGCATCTATCCGCAAGCTGAACATTTACCGCGATTATGAACATTATCGTCAGGCAGGACGCGTCGCCTTATGGCAGGCCTGGCAACGTTTTGACGAAGATAAAGGAAATTTCACAGCATTTGCCTTTCGAAGTATCCGAGGAGCTATGTTAGATGAGTTAAAAAAGGAAAACCGATTTGATGAGCATAATACGCAGATGGAGGATAGCTTAGTAGAAAACATCGTGGATACAGCTTATTTTGTAGAATACAAGTGGTCTGATGATCTTGCGGAGGTACTTGATTTATTGTCACCGACGGAAATAGAACTGATTCAATGGTTATTTGTCGAGGGCGTACCATTGGCTGAATGTGCTGTTCGCAACGGTATTTCAGTGGCAGGCGTTAAGAAGCGCAGAGAGCGAATGCTAGTCAAATTGAGGAACTCGCTTTCATAGGATGAGTTGCAGTAGTTTTCGTGAAAAAAGGATCTTATTAATTCGTGACACACTCTCACATTAATGCAAGCACCATTAACACCAGCACACACTCAAAGACAGCCCTTCATTGAGCAAATCCAATCGAAGGGCTGTCCTTTTTTAACCTATCTCAGTACTTTACACTAGTCATTCTTTCTTCCTCACTAAAAGCTTATGAAATATGATTTGCTTGGATTTTCCCAATGTCTTTCTCGCAGTCTTAGGAGAATAGAAATCCACTTTCGCCACCTGAATGTGATCCTCTTCAGCTTCATAGTCAATCACTGCAATATCTGTTGCTCCCGCATCTTCGAGCATTTCTGCCATCTTTCCCGTCCGCATACAAACCCCTAAAATAACATGTGTTACCTTGCGTGTCCCCATCCAATGTCCCCCTTTTCAAGTACTCTTTGTTCCAGCTTATAAGAAAACAGCTAGTTCTTTGAACCCCGAATTGAATATTACGTAGTTCTATTATATCACCCTTTAGGAATAATTTGGAGAATATTATGAATAAATTACAAATAATTACATACGTTTAGAATAATTATTCCCCACCCTATGTCTAATTGACTTGCACTAGGAAAATTAAAGTAAATATTATTTCACATCCGTGTATCCGATTCCCTAATTTCATTCTATATAAAGGGTGAAAGGAGGTGATCACATGGCGACAATCGAATTTAAAAATGCAGTTGGTCGGGTTTACTTTGATAACGGTCTGACGGATGACGGTAAACTGATTCGTAAATCAAAGACCTATCGTAACGTTGCAAAAAATGCGGATGCGGATGACTTGTACAATGCGCTCGAGGAACTTGCGCAGTTATCAGCGCTTCCATTCATCGGTGCAGACAAGGTGGAAACATCTAACGTCATTAACTAATCAGGGGAGCACAGTTTGATGGGGAAAGGAGGGATGAAGGATGGCAAAAACTTTGCAATTGAATTTCAGTACAGCAGCCGGCAAAAACGTGATGCTGACGGTGGACGAGCCACGTGCAGATTTAACGGCAGTAGCCGTGGAAACTGCGATGCAGGAAATTATCGCATCGGGCGTGTTCGAAGTGGACGGATCTCCACTTGAAACACCAAAAAACGCTCGTATTGTCGAGCGTAATGTGACTGAACTCGTAAACTGATAACAACATGTAAAACCGGCTCCTCAGCTTTCCGACTGGGGAACCGGTTTTTTATTTAATCACAGAAAGGAGGAAACGAGATGGAACAATGGATGAGTCTCATACAGGAAATCGGCTTTCCGATATTCGTATCATTCTATCTTTTGCACCGGCTCGAAACAAAGCTCGTCGCGATACATGATGTGCTACTTTCATTGAAGATGAAGTGAATGTGAAGCGGCGGTACATGTGGATTCAATCCTACTATTTCTTTTGATGTACATCTCATCCAATTAGCCGATCGTCCGACTGATTGGATGAGTAACTGAGGTAAGAATCGCGGGTGACTAATTGGCTTTAGCCGCCTTATAACCTCTTCCAATCAATTCACGAACATTATGCATCGTAACATAGGCTTGCTCATCAATTTCTTTTATAATACTTTTGAGTCGCACAATTTCTTGTTTGCTGATGACAATATACAGAACTTCTTTATTGGCTTTCGTATAGCCGCCGCGCCCTTCTAAAACAGTGACTCCCCTCGACATACTATCCATGACTTTATGTAAAACTTCGTTTGGTGAATTTGAAATAATTAAAACGGCGACCCTTTCATCCAGACCTTCGACAATAAAATCGATGGCTTTGGCACCAATATAAACAGTAAGTAAAGTGAGCATTGCTTTTTCTAAACCAATTATAAAAATAGAGCCAGCAACTACTATAATATCGATAATTAGCATACTCTTTCCGATACTCCAGCCCCAGTATTGGTTAGCCATTCTAGCAAGGACTGTCGTTCCTCCATTCGTTCCGCCTATTCGAAAAATAATGCCTAAACCAATACCTACTAATAATCCTGCAAAAATAGCTGCTAAAAGTGGATCCTCTGTCAGCATTTTCCCCGCATCTTCAGTTACATACAAAAAAGCAGAGCAGGATACAATGGAATATAACGTATAAAAAACAGTCCGTTTATCAAAAAATTTATAGCCAACCAAAAATAAAAGCATATTTAAAATAAAATTAATAATCCCTGGTGACCATTGGAATAAATAGTGTGCAATAATTGTCAGTCCAATAATCCCGCCTTCTGATAACAGATTTGGGAGGGTGAAATAATTTATACCAATAGCAAAAATAAATCCACCAATCGTGATTAATACAATATCTTGGATTGTTTTTTTCATATTATTTTCTTCCTTAGTTATTATGACTTTTTCGTTGGTTACTTACACTCTCCAAAGAGCTACCAGCTTAAGACAGCTCGTCTTAATAATCTTGAATGCTTTGTAAAAATAAATCATAATCTTTATTTTGAATTAGCCGATTTACATTCTCCTTATTACTTGTCCACTTGGAAAACATATCACATAAAATACTTAAGTTATGGTCGCCGTCTCTTTTTGTTTTGATGATGAACAGGACTCTAATGATATCCTTGTCCCAAATGATTGGGTTTTCAAGTACGGCGATAAAGCAAAATGACTTCCGGCATATTTTATATAAATCCTGAAGATGGACAATATTATTACCAATTTCATGGGCAACAAATGGCATATCCATTTGAACTTCTGATTTTATAATATCTAGAGATTGCAGTTTTTTTACTAAATTACTCAAAACGCTCTCTTTATCTTTTCCCTCTAAATAGAAGTCTGAAAATTGCGGTTGGAAATAGTTTTCTATATTGAGTTTATAAAGATCTGTTTTATTGGTGTACTCTCTAATTTCATTAATATAATTCCCTTTTTCAATCGCTACTTGCAATATATTTCTAGATAATTCTACTTCGTAGGAGGATACCAATATGTCAATATCATCTAAATGACTAATTGCTTTTTCCTTAGAGTCATAATTAATTAATTCATACTTTTCATCTGAAAAGTTTTCTTTAATCTCATTGATATACATAATGGTTTCCGCTCTGCCCCTACCACTCATTAAGCCAATTGTGATTTTCTTATTCTTTTGAAGGTTCCTTAAGGCAACGTTGAAATAGAGTACCAAATAACCAAACTCGTCTAAATTGATTTGTACATCGTAATGATTTTGAATAATTTCAGTTGCTGATATCGTTACCTTAGTGGCAAAGATATATTTTTGAAGATTTTCATGTACAACTGGATTTCGGATGACCATATTATTCCGAATTCGCTTTATCATCTGCGGAATGTGTAATGCTAAAAATTGATTAAGTGTCTTATCCTCCGAAATATCTATATCAAAATTACTTTTAATTTCAGCGTATATATTTTCTAAAACCTTTTTTACTTCCGTTTGTTGTTCATTGGTAATACTCGTCGAATCATTTAAGAGCTGTTTACTTTCAATATGCATGAAAATATAAGCACTATCTACCTCTTGAAAATTACAGCCAAATAGCGCGTTGAGTCTCATGGAAAGATTTTCGCTCGCCTTAAAAATTTCCTTCGTTCTGATTTTCTTCAAATAGGTGTTGGGTACCGAAATTTTATTACCTGAAAGATTTCTTTGAATCGAAATAAAGATATGGATTGCGATGTTTTTTATCGAGAAGTCGGATAATACAATCAGGTACTCCTCGCAAACGATTCTCAGTATAGATTCGATTGTTTGAATATATTTATCATTATGTTCTTTAAAATAAGAGGATTCGTTCTTACTTTCATACCCTAGCTTTGTGTTATTATGGTAATAATATTCTGCGATACACATCCGTTTATTGATCTCTGTACCTTGAATCATTATTCCATGATTTGCTTTTGAGGTTAATTTTAGTTCGTATTTGTTTAGAACTTTTTTTACTTCTATCATATCTGCATTTAAAGTAGATCGGCTAATAAACATGTCATTGGCGAGTACATCCAATTTAATATAAACATCTTTCAGTAACAGCCGCCTTAGGACGTAAAAAACCCGTTCATAGTTATTTTTCTTAAAAGTATATAATCTTTCTACATTCATAGACTTCAGCTGATTCGTTAAAAAAGTGATACTATCCGCATTTTCATAGTTAAGTTTGTAGCCTTGATTCGGTTTAGAATGAATGGTTATTCCATAATCCGATAATTTTACTTTCAGGTTAGAAATGTCTGTTTTAACGGTTCTAACTGAAGTGTCTACAACAAGGGATAAATCAGTAGAGGTTAAGCTTTTTTTATGAAATAATTCATTTAAGATAAGTAATTCTCTACGACTAAAGTTCAAATTCTCTCCCCCTCCTTATGCGCTAAAAAAATTACTGTAATCAAGAAGATTACAGTAATCATTTTTTATATAATTCCTATTAAGGACCCAACTATACCAAATATGATTGTTATGAACAATATAGTTGTTGGCTTGAAGCCCTTTTTTAATAACAAGAACATAGCCAAAGTATATAAAAGTGGTAATAACAATGGGAATATTTGATCTAAATAATCTTGCATTGGAATTTTTTGATCTCCAACGGTGAATACAAAGGCTGAATTAAGTTTTACCATGGAAGCACTCATTGCCCCAATGACCATGAGTCCGACAACGGTAGCCCCTTTTGAGATTTTCTCCATAATACCGGAGTTATTAGCCTGTTGCATAATGCCTGTACCTAATTTATACCCATAAACCCCACCATAATATCTAACTAACATATGCGGAATATTAAAGAGTAGTAAAAATAATATGGGGCCTAATATGCTTCCTTGTTGAGCCAAGGACAAACCAATTCCAACAGCGATAATTCGCAATGTTCCCCAGAAAAGGGAGTCGCCAATCCCAGCGAATGGGCCCATTAAGCCTATTTTCACGTTATTAATGATACTTTTGTCGAAGGAAGGATTTTCACTTGCTTCTTTCTCCAATGCAGTGGCAACACCCGTTATCGTAGTAACCACATGTGGTGTCGTATTAAAAATATTCATATGACGCTCAAGTGCCTCGGCTTGCTCCTCTTTGGTTTTATAATACCGTTTAATCGCAGGCCACATTCCGATTGAAAACCCTAACGCTTGTTGTCTTTCATAGTTATAGGAAGCCTCTAGCATAAATGAGTTCCAGAAAATCTCGTGCATCATTTTTTTCTCATCTTTTGTTAGTTTCTTTTTATCAGACATCGAATAGGTCCTCCTCATCTATATTTGAACCAGCAACCGCAACATTCTTCCCTGGCATTTCGTAGACTAGGATAAACGCGAGAACAACTCCGAATAGCGTGATACCTAGGATTGGTAAATTTACATATGCAAATAATGCGAAACCAAAGATGAAATATAATACATTAAATTTGCTCATCATTGGAAGTAATAACAGACCAAATCCAACAGCAGGTAATAAGCCGCCCGCAACCTGAAGTCCGTTCATAATTACTCCTGGTATATTATTCACAAAGGCTTCTACTGCAGTTGATCCAAATAGAATTGCCACAAATCCAACTACGAAATACATCAGGCACTGAAGAACTAGGCCCGCCATGTTTAAGGTTATGAGTCCCCTAATATTCGCTGCTTTAGCCAGACTCATCGCATACTTCATAAAATAACTTCGTACGATAAAGACGACTACTTTTAAAGATTGAGCCAAAATTGCAATGGGTAAAGCTAATGCTAATGCAACCTCTGCTCCACTACCACTTAATATAGCAAAGGATGTTCCTAGCCCCGCACCAACGAGAACATCTGGCGGTACTGCCCCTCCAACTTGAATGAACCCCATAAAAACTAATTCAAGTGTTGCGCCTACGAGGAGACCCGTTTGTACATCTCCCAATGCTAAGCCAATAATCGTTGAGACAACGATTGGTCTGATAACCATTGGTGTTCCAAGCATTTTTTCTATAAACCAAAGTATTCCTAGTATTGCACCTACTAAAAGCGCAGTTCCCATAAGACCTCTCCCCTTCTATTTCTATTTGAATGTCAATTTACTTTTTAACTCGTTATAGTTTTTAACATTATCTGTCGGAACTTGACGTACCTCAATTTCAATCCCACTATCTTGAATTTTATCTAAATACGCTATGTCCTCTTTCGATACATATACCGCTGGTGAGAGCAATTCTTTACCTTCATGCATTTGCATGCCACCTACATTTAAAACTGGCGTTTCGTCGATCAGTGATAATAATTCATATGCATCTTTAGGCTTTGAACAAATCACAAATACCTTCATTTGTGCTAACTTTGGGTTTTTCAATACAGTTGCCGCATCCTCAATTGTTCGGATTGCAAGTCTAACTCCATCCGGACAACTCATTTTCAGCGCCATTTTCCTCGTTTCATCATTGGCTGCTTCATTACTAGCAATTACGACAGCATTATAAGATAATGCCGCTTTCCAGCTATACACGACCTGTCCATGTAATAAGCGATCATCAATTCTAACGGTTACGATCATCTTTTCCACCCCTGTTCTTTAATCTTACAGATCAAAATCATCATCTTCATCATTTACTTTTAGTAATTCATCATTGACATATATGATTTGTTCCTTGGATTTCTTGGTAACCTCTTTGAGCTTTTCTGGTGTAATATCTGATTCGTTCAACATGATTAGTTCTAACAACAGCGGCAAATTGAAACCGGTAATAATGTTTACCTTTCCACTCGATAAATAGCGGATGGCTGTTTGGTTGACACTGCCTCCAAATACATCCGTAATGATAATTAAGTTGTCATCCTCACTAACATTTTCTTCAAGAAAGGTCTCTATTTTCTCAGCGACTGGTATATGATCCACATGCGCATTTATGAAAAACAGATTTTCCTGTTTCCCCAAAATGATCTCCGCAGAAGACATAATTCCCTCTGCAAATTCCCCATGCGTTGCAATTAATATTTTCTTCATCCGATTTGTACCCACCTTTACTTTTATAATGACTTTTCGATATAATTTACGACTTGTGGATATACGCCTTTTGAGAGATCACGACCTTTATCTGTAGATAATTGATACGATAAAACCTGGAAGACCGTAATATACTCTAAGCTACTAAAATATTTGCTAGGTGAAACAATCGATAAATCTGTGTCCAAGGTAGTCTCTTCCCCAACCATAAAACACTTCGTGATTTCGGTATTAATAAATGCCGATATCTTTTGGGCTTTCTCTGAGTCTTCACCTTTTCTACTTAAAATAAAATAACCCGTCGTACTATCGAACGCATTTTGTGGTCCATGGATGAGTTCCTCAAGCTCAAAGCTATTTGTAAGCGCTGGCAACATTTCCATGAACTTAATATCAGCTTCTTGCGCAACTGGCCATAAATCATTTGTACCCGAAAATATAAATTTACTCTTTTGCATTAAAGTGAACTTATTCTGTCTATACCAATCGAGTGTATCAGTTTTAATTTTGGGTAGGTTTTCAACCATTTTCGAGTAATCTTCCACTAGCTCCTGTTCTTTTGCTGCTGATAATCCACAATATAGCTTTGATAATGAAACAAAAAGCCAATATAACGTGGCACATGTTGCAGAGTACCCTAACGTTCTAAACATATACGCTTCATTTTCAGAACCCATCTCTAAAGCTAAACCAGCGCTTTTCGCAATTGGAGAATCTATATTTTCAGTAATCGATATATTCGGGAATCCCTTCGATTTAACTATTTCTAATGCTTCATAAACAAGTTTTGTTTTTCCACCCTGGGAAATAAAGACATATAACGTTTCTTTATTTAATAAGGACTTGTTTAAATAGTTTACAAAAATGTTTGGATAGATTAACTCTACCGGAATACTGGTAAAATCCTCTGCAAACTTCTTTGTTGTAAAAGCGGCATTATAAGAAGTACCTGATGCGATAAATACAATTCCCTTTATATCGGGAAACGCTTTCAAATAATCTTGTATGCTTTGATCTACAAGGTTTTTGTTCCTAAGTATTTTATTCAAATGAATTGGAATGCTTTCAATCGTGTCCATCATGCTCACATTATCAACCCCTACTCTTATGTTGACTAAATTATAAGTTTACTCATTTTTTAAGTCCATACGCAAAATTGCACGATTAATCGAGCAATAATGCAATACATCTGCTAACTTCTTCTTGTTAGCTTGCTTTTAATGATTAGCATTTATTCTTTAATAATTTGTAACTAGTTAATTTCGCCTCAGTAAAAGGAATATTTTCTCCTTGTACTAGCATTTACAATAATCGCTAATAGTAACTCCCATCCAATTCTTTATTCTTTGTTCCTATTAATTAATAAAATGCTATCTCACAAAATATATCGAAACAGAAAAAGCCCTCCAACCGATTGCTCGGTCGAAGGGCTGTATTCTTCTGGTTGCTATGCATGCGTTTTTCCCTATTTCCTTATTTAAATTGTATTTGTCGGATTTGATTGTGATAGCTATCCACTATTAAAATCATTCCATCCTGAACTGCAACATCTGTTGGATAACTCAAACCATTCCTTGCAAGTGTCGTCACTTTCCCGTTCAACAAATAACGTACTGAATGGTTTAAACGATCTGCTATCAGAACCCCTCCCTCTGCCGTTACTGTCATTCCACTTGGTGAATGGAACAGTGCCTCAAGTGCCGCCCCGTCTCGATATCCACTGTCTGCATATAATGTTCCGTTGTTTACACTTTTCCCAGCAACCGTCGTTACAGTATTGGTAGAAAAATTGATATAACGAATCAATTGATTACCAGTGTCACTGACATATAAATTCCCTTTGCTATCAATCGCTAATCCCGATGGTTCATTAAACTTCGCATGTTTCAAATCACCATCTTGGAAGTCACCAGCACTCTCAATGTCGCCAGCCACCACCTCAATGGGACGGTTGGAAGGAGCATTTAATGTCGTCACCTTTCCATTTGGCTCGATTTTCCGAATTAAATGATTTAATGTGTCGGCCACATAGAGCGTTCCATCTGCTGCAATCGCTACATCCTGCGGTTGATTAAATCGCGTATTTCCATCAATTCCATCCTCATCACCAGGCAGTCCATCTCCAGCAACGGTCGTCACTTCACCACTCGTAGCGATTTTACGAATGACATGATTCGATGCATCCGCGATATAAATGTTTCCTTCACGATCAGCAACCATTCCAGATGGATCGTTAAATACTGCTGTTTCTTTCACCGCATCATGGAGACCGCCCTCAGGAAGTTCCCAATTATTCAACCCAAACGTTGTCCCCGCAAACGTAGAAACGATCCCGCCTCGCAGTTTTCGAATCAACTGATTTTGACGATCTGAAATCAAAACAGCCCCGTCCGCCAACACAACTAGGCTGGCGGGAGAGCGAAATGACGCATCCATTGCATTCCCGTCAAGAAAATCAAAACCACCATTTCCTGCAATAACAAGAGGCTTAAAAAGCATAGCCGCCTTTTCACTACGCGTAATAAACGTAGCGAGCTGCCCCCTCGTTACGGCATGATTTGGCTCAAAGCCTGTAGCAGTAACCCCCGTTGTAATATTGTGCGCAACCAATGTTTGTACATAATCCGCATACCATACCGTGCTTTTCACATCGGTAAACGGTAGTTTTTCCATTTTCTCCACATCAAAACGAAAGCCCTCCGTAATAACTTTGGCCATTTGCGCTCTCGACAATGTACGATCCGGCTTATACGTATCGCCTTCAAAGCCGCTAATCACACCAGCATTCGCCAACGCTGCAATTTCCTTATAGTACGGATGATTTGGCTTCACATCCCGAAATTTCGGATCCTCCACATTTTCCATATCAAGCTCAAGCACATGTGCCAAAATCTTGGCTGCTTGTCCACGCGTCACAGCTTGATTGGGCTTAAACGTACCATCGTTAAACCCACTAATGATTCCCCGCTCACTTAAACTCAATACAGATTCATAATAATAACTTCCCAATCTAACGTCATTGAGCACCTTATCCTCCGCATACGAATCTGCCGACGTATATGCAATAAAAAGACTCGAGACAAAAACAAAAACGAAAGCCAGCCTGCACGATTTTTTCATCAAATTCCTCCTTTATTGTTATTGTTGTATGAATAATTACTTGTGTAATTTTAGTCTCTCTCTTAAATAGAATACTATAATTCCGATCGTCTTGTCACACTATTTTAAATAATCTATTTCAGGTGAGGACTTGTGGATAATTACCTATTGCACACTCGACGTGCGTGACTGTACCGTTTTTTTCTAGATTCAGCCAGAAAAAACCTCAGCCAATTGTAGGATGAGGTTATATTTTTGATTTAATTGAGGAAACGAGAAACACGTCTGTAACGCCTAATAATCAACAATACAATTCCACCTGTCACAAGTATAGAACCTAAAAACATCAGCGTAACTATATTTGACGATTTGCCAGGCAGTCCGAACCCAGTCGTTGCTAGAACTCCGCTGTCAATCTGTACTTTGGTCATCGCTTGGGCTGCCGCGTTATCTTTTCCTTCCGCTGTAAAAGCGAAAACAAATGCCGACTCTAGCCCTTGGAAGTCATTTCCAAGATGTTCCGGAAAACGAATAGTGATATTTAAATTTTCTTCGGTGCCACTTGTGAGTTTTCTTTCCGGCAAAGATTTTAGTGCGGCCAATTTCCCTGTATACAATTCTATATCGCCTACTTTAATTTCCAACAACAGCTCATTGAAAAGCTTCACTTCTCCACTGTTTTGCAACTGCATATGGTAGACAAAATCTTTACTTCCCGAATTCTGAACTGTAATGGTCCTTGGCGCCCAATCACCCGGCTTCATATTAGTAATATCAAATAAAGTATCTTTTGGTGAAAGACTGATCTCTAAATCAGTCTCAGCTGCGTCGTTTTCAACATCTGCAAATACACTCGTCACGGGAAGGAAACAGATTCCACTAATAATTAATAGAAGGAAAGGAAGTAATCTGAAAGGTTTGATACGGTAACGCCTCCTTACTTATTCTGTCAATCAATTCAGGAAGTACTTTTCTCGCCATCTTCCTCTACTAAATCTACTTGTTTTTTCGGACGCAATTCGATTTCAGATAGCACTTTCCAAATCGTAATTGCGGAGTATATCAGCAACAGGAATCCAGGTATTAACAGTAAAAATGCACCATTCTTCGACTGAGAGAAGTTAATGAAGTATCCTACATAAGGCAATGTAAAACCTGTATACTCCGCCACCACATTGTCAGACAGAACTGGATTCACATCCTCTGCATTGTTGTTATCTCCCTTTGTCCGGTAAAGTACGGAGTCTCCACTCTTGACTACTTCCGTAATTCGGTGTGTAATCAAAATCTCTTCTTCTTGGAATGTGATAACATCGCCTTTTTTTAAACCCGTTTTATCTTCGGCTAATTTTACGGCAATGATCGAGCCGGTTTTCATTCCCGGCTCCATGGATCCCGACAGAACTGTTTTTAATTGGTAACCAAAAAGCTGTGGTTCTCCGCCGGAGGCTTTCGATATAACTACTATGGAAGCTACACTAATCAACAGGACCATCAATATGCCGGAGACAAAGCTATTTACCCACTTCATCATCTTTTTCGTTTTCGTTGTTTTTTTCTTTCTCATTTATATCACCTTCCGCACTCTTTTTTTGTTCTTTTATGGCTTCGTTCATCTCTTCGTCTTTCTTTTTATCAGAACTATTTTCTGAAGCTTTATCATTTGCAGAATCTTCGTCAGTTAGAATCTTTTCTTTTGATGTGTTTACAGGTTCATTCTTACCATCCGGTTGTTTTTGATTTTCACTTTCAGGCTCTTCCTGCTCATTCTCTGTGCTGGCATTCAATTCTTCTTGAGTCCCCTCAATATTACCAATTTCCCCATCTGAACCATCTATCTCATTTTCCTGACTAGCTTCTTCTATGTCGTTATCCTCTTCAGACTTATCATCATTATTCTTACAGTTTACTTTGGCTTCCTCACTTGAAACTGTATCCTCTTCTTTATTTTCTTCTCCCTCGCAGAAGACCTCGCCTGCAGCATCCTTTTCATCTATTTCCTTAGATGCATCTTCCTTGTCCCCACAGTCCATTTCAATTTCCTCGCTTGAGACTAGATCCTCTTCGTTTTCTTCGCCCTCGCAGATGCCCCCGCCCGCCGCATCATCTTTGTCTCCACAATCCATTTCAGCTTCCTCGCTTGAGACTAGATCCTCTTCGTTTTCTTCTGGGGGAGTATCTTCCTTGTCAATGCGGTCAACATTGGTTTCTCCACTCGTTACTTCATCCTTTTCGATTTTGCCCTCTGGGTTATTGTCTTCGTCTTCGTGGTTGAACTCAGTTTCCTCACTCGATACCTCATCATTTTCGTATTCCTCTTCGCATTGATTAATGAGTGCAATCGGCACTTCCCATATACCGGCAGTGATTGTCTGGGAAACTTCCGACTGGCTGCTGAAATTTGCAGACGTATCAGACGACATATAACCGACGCCAAAGATAGCTAAATAACAAATGAGTGCTATTTTTAAAATTAGGAAAAGATCGCGTTTCTTTTTCTTATATCTACGTCTACGCTTGCTTTTCAATCTGATCCCGCCTTTCCATTTTTGGCCGATGAAATTTTTAATTATATTCCTCAAAACATAAAATGAGTTATATGTTGAGAAATATATTTAAGAACGAGCACTGATGGCTTGTTGAAATAAAATAAGGGAGGAGAAGAGCTCTCCTCCCGGGTTATATGTTATCTCAATGAGCCAGCTGTTTGCTTTGCATCAAAAGTCCATTCAAGCTTCAAGGAATCCCCTTGGAAAACATTCTGATCTGCGCCATTATCCACGAATTCAAACATAACTGTAAGGTTATCCGTTGTACCGGCTTTTAGTCCGCCATTTTCTCCACCAAGGAGCCATCCTAACAGATCCCTATCCGTAACGTCTGCTTGACTCAGATTCTTTAAAGTAGTTTCATGAACAACTTCAGTCCTTTTGTCATTGTTGATAACGAACTGAACCTTAATATGCTCACCAAAATCTGCGCCAGCATTATTCAAATTTGTATCAGTGACAGAATAATTGGATGTCAATAATACTTTCGATACATCCAAGCTACCAGTGTTATTGAGTTTAAAACTACGTGTCATGATATCACCTGGTTTTAGATTGCTAACATCAATAATTGCATTTGCTGCATCATTACCCGCAACATTAATATCCAAAGTACCCGCTGTAAAACTGCTGTTATTTACTTCAACATCATTGAAATAAGCATAAGTTCCTCCGCCAATCATACTTACAGCCAATGCTCCAGTTGCGATACTCATAGCTAGTTTCTTTTTAATACTCATTTTTAATTTCCTCCAATTTAGTTTATATTTTTTTACTACTTGTCTTCCCGGGTCTTGTAAAACTGTTTTTCTTCTTCGACGTTGGCTAAAAGTTTTCTTTTACTTTTGATCAGTTTGACCTGATTCCATTAACCATTTTCATAGCCGGCTACTTTTAATGTTTCACTTTTTGTCTGGCATAGTTTCTTAATTAGTAGCGATAAAAAAGTAAAATGCCAATTCTAATCCACGGATATGCATGTATAGACTTATGTTCCTCCTTTTATGCCAGCCATCTCCTTCCTTAGACTTTATTTCGTTCACTATGAAAATGGAACTACGTTCAGTATACCCAGTCAAAAACAATTCCCCATCCCTCAAATGAGTGATTTTTCTGATATCTAATGTCTACTGCTAGTTTCTACTTTAGTTTAAGTCTGGTGTACTTTTGTACCAGATAATGAAAGGTAAATGATTCCAATACAACTCCATATTGTGTTAGAGCCCGGGCCCATTAATTTACAACATATCTCACCAAGCCCGTTGCATTGGCGTAGAGTGCGGCGTGTGTTCTATCGGCTAGTCCTAGCTTCGCTAATACTTGACTCACATGTTTTTTCACAGTGTACTCCGTGATATACAGGAACTGCGAAATTTCTTTATTTGAAAACCCTCTTCCCAGTGCCATTAAGACTTCCTTTTCCTTTGGTGTTAATTTTTCCACATGTCCATTTTCTTCAACGAGTCCACGTGGTTTCATGACAAATTCTAGTACTCCTTGATCGTAATATTTTCTCCCCTTGCTAATAATGAGCAATGCTTGTAACAATTCTTCGGGTAGTGCTTCTTTTAATACATAGCCAGCAACGCCTAACTCTTTGGCCTGCTTAAAATCATTTTCTTCCGTTGATGACGTCAGCACAACGAATTTGCAAGCTGCTCCTTGTCGAATGGCTTCTGTTATTAGATCCAAACCGGATTCATTTCCCAATCGAAGATCAACAAGCGCTAACTCCGGTTTAAGTTCACTGAAAAGCTCCAATGCCTCTCTACTATTTGCCGCTTCACCAAGTACCTCCATTGATCCGTCTAGGGTAAGTATAGATTTTAGGCCTTTTCTAACCAATGGATGATCATCAACAATAACAACTTTCATTATCCAGCCACCTCTTGTTTCTTCATTATTTTTGTACTTGGGATTTCAATGATTATTGTTGTACCTGAACCAAGCATCCCTTCTATTGAAAATGTCCCGTTAAAAGAACTGACGCTATTTTGCATATTGATGAGCCCAATTCCTTGTTCTTTCTTATCAACGTATGAACTTATCCCTATGCCGTCATCTTGAATAAAGACTACTGTTTTCTCATCTAGCAAGGATAATTTCAGGTCAACAATTGTGCACTTTCCATGTCGAACCGCATTGCCACACGCTTCACATATAATTCGATAAAGCGCTTCCTTTTGTTCGTTTGAAATGAAAAATTCATCGCCCGTAATTCGGTAATCAATTCTAATGTCATTTAATCGTGCATATTCATCTAAATATTTTTTCAAACGCAAGAGAAATGGTTGTTCACCTTTCTTCACCGAGCTTAACCGGTAAATAGCCCCCCGCAGCTCTTTAATTGTCGTATTAGCAGACTGTGATAAGAACTGGTACTCCTTGTTCAATTCTTCCCTCGTCATGCTGTTACTTTTAGCTTGTAAACTGTGCAATGAATAGACGATTCCAAACAATCTCTGTGAAACACTATCATGGATTTCATTGGCGATACGATTCTGTTCTTCACTGATGATCATCTGATCCATATAGATTCTCTCTAGCATGATTTGCTCTAAGGTTTCCTGATACTTTTGATTTGTTTCAGTCAGTTTTTCATTGGCCTGTATGAGTTCGTCTTGTTGCCTATTTAGTAAGGCTGCTTTTGAATTTAACTCCGTCGTTAGCCGTGAGAATAATCTCGCAAGCAATGTTGTTAATAAACATACAAGATAAAAATAGGATTTCCCTTCAAAAATCATTACGATATTGTTTATGTCTATAAGACGGTAAGCGATGAATGTGGCACTTCCAAGGTAAAATATGAGTGCTCCCCAGCAAAATAATGGCGTCAGAAAACAGGCTGCTACGAGTACAGGATTGAGTGCGTACCAGATGAACGGACTTGAAATACCACCTGTCGGAATAAGTAACAATGTCAATCCAATTGTTTCCGTTAAGACAATTGCTTGTAAAATTTTAGTGTTTTTTATATATCTTTTTTGTAAATCAATGATGATCCAGGCCGCAATCCCCAGAGTCACAACTAACCCTAGTTTAAATACAAATGACGATGCAGACCCTAGGAAAAAAAAGAGCGATGTTAATAGAAGAGAAGTGACCCGATACAAAATTCCCAAATCCATGATACTGGAAGGATTCTTTCTTATTAAGCTAGCTTGCCGCATATACTTCATCACTCGTTAACTGGTGATTTTCTAACTTAGATGCTTGTCCAGTATTATTTTTGACAGCAAACATACTTTCTCCCCCATAATCTATCGCAATGAGAGCACTTTTTTCTGGAACAATAGATAAAGCCATCCCATTCCTTATTTCAGTAGTTGCGAGACTATTAATACGAAATATTAAAGCTTCCATTGCCATCAAAAGCACTGTTAACAGAAAAAAACTTTTCAATACGTCCCCCCATTTCATAATAAAAACCCAACTAAATTAGACAAGTTGTCCAAATTTAATCAGGTCGGTTGCACCAACAACTCCATACGCCCCAGGTGCCCATTTACGGTACGTACTTCACAGTTCCCTATATTGTAGTCCAGTATAACCAAATCTCTGTAAATATTACGTTACTTCATGCGGTTATCTGGATTCTATTTTTGTAGTATACATGTGTTTTTTGTCGATATAGGTCAACTTGTTTAGTAAATCTCCATTTAGCGCTTCCTTTTCAACAATAATAACCCGCAAGATTACTTCCTATTGCGAAGGTAAGGCTTATTTTAATGGGACGGTTGTATCCTAGTCCCTAGTCACTCACCCAAGGGGTCAATCAAATATTGCTGAACTTAATATAAATCCCACTGATCATATGATTCTGGATTATCTTATTTTGAATCTAACAATCCCATATATTTAGACGATATATGGGGTAGATAGTGTATACTTAGGCAAATAGGGTTTCTGTGGAAATTTAACTTGATTCAAGTTAAGCCTCTGGCGGATGTTAGGGATTACGCCGAGGCGCAATTGATTAATGGAGGTGTCACATTTGGTTAGAAACTGCTGCCGTCTTATTACATTTGCGGTTTTACTTTTTGTTGGATTATTTGTAGCGAATCCTGCCGAAGCTAGTTCCCCTATCACGGGAAAGTTTGTAAAAGTAACGTATGAAGATGTGTACATAGACGAGGACAATACGGAGAAAAGGTTGACGAGCATTACGATTGAGAACAATCAAGGACAAACAACAACACTCAATATCGACAAGTTCGCAAATTTATCGGTCGATAC
Organism: Sporosarcina sp. FSL K6-2383; assembly: GCF_038618305.1. Classification (NCBI taxonomy): domain Bacteria; kingdom Bacillati; phylum Bacillota; class Bacilli; order Caryophanales; family Caryophanaceae; genus Sporosarcina; species Sporosarcina sp. FSL K6-2383. Next base: position 1,055,186 of record NZ_CP152017.1, on the reverse strand, counting down.
GATTACGACAACAATCGATGCATTTAAACTTGGCATGGAAGTTGAAGCGGATGTTAATTTACGTCGAGTAAAGGCGTTACGTGGTAAAACTGGGGCACTCCCAGGGAAAATTGAAAATCGTGATAAGGTTCTAATGGGAACAGTTCTTTTTATTAATAATCGGAATACTACTATTTCCTTTCAGCTCGACAATGGAGAAGTTAATTCGTATATAGCAAACCACAAAACGAGTTTCTTCAATGGAAAAACAATGGTTGATTCAAGCACTCTTTATGAAGGAGATCGTGTCAAGCTGACTTTTGCTGAATATAATACGAAGTTTATTGATTCCATCGAAATTATTACTGAGGGAGTCAAAGTTGAAAATATTTACAGAGGGTCACTTCAACAAATCGATTCGTCCCGCAATCAGTTGTTGCTAAATAATGAAGAGATACTCCTAAATGGGCGTTGGCGACTGACGGGCAATGGTCGAAATACAGCTTATGCATATTCATCAGACACTTCCATTTACGTTGGAAACCAAGCCATCAAACGTGATGAGCTTCGTTATTACCGGAATCACGTTGTTTATTTTGTAACAGTGAGTCAATTCGGACAAGAAGTCATCAAAAAAATCATCATTAAAAAGGGAACTGAATCCTCATATACAGAGCCTATTCAAAGATTGAATAACAATCTAAGTCAACTGACGCTCAAAACAGCAGGATCACTTTCCTATCATTCAGGCACCATTTTCATTCGCAATGGAAGATTGGTTGATTCGAAGAGCTTGCGTCTAGGTGATACCGCATTCGTGGTAGCTGAAACTAATAATGTGAATCGTTCGGCAAATATTGTTAACTTATCCAATGATGGTTTCATGAATTCCAGTTTAACTGGCCATTCCGTTTACTTTGGACAAATTGATACTACAAATGGATATCAGCTGAAACTTAAAAACACGAAATCACTAACTCAGCATACGTGGAAAAATACTACCGCTCCTACTCTTTCTTTTGCCAACGATACTGTTGTGACAGAGGATTACGGATCATCCACACGTCGCTTAAATGCGAGAGATGAATTAAGAAATAATACTGGAAGATACGGTTACTTTTATGTAAAAGACAAATCGATTGTCGGAGTTCACTTAGTTGGGTATAGTAACCAACCTGCCCCTTATGTATCAATTGGGCAATACGACAGCAGATACTCATACTCGCCAGATATCATTTCAATTCGTAATGTATCTAGGTGGGGACACAATTCATTTAATTCAACTAACACTCGGTTAAACTTGAACGTTAACCAAGCAACGTTTATTCGAAATGGTCGTATCATCTCCGTCAATGACTTAAGACAAGGAGATCAGCTTTATATTCTGCATGAATACAGTACATCTGGAAAAATCATTTTTGTAAATTAATCAACAAACAATATGGCATATAAATATTTTATATGCCATATATCCCCGATTAGAAAGGAAAAACAAATGATTAAAAAATTTAGTACTTCAATAAAAATTCTAATTGTATCTTTTACGGTATTGTTTGGTGCATTCATCATCGCACCTTCAGTAAATGCGGCACCTGCTGATTACTCAGGCGGTGTTTTTAATGAATATACATACGAAGAATACTTTTTCCTCTCTGGTACCCCAATTAAATTTAGCGGAAAAGCTACTATCACTGAAAAAGAACGAAAAGACCTCCTAACTAAAACATATCGTTTTACTTTAACAAGTAAAAACGGTGATAAACTATCACGTAGCGTAGTATACGTCGATGATTTGACCGAACGGACTGATAAAGGTCAAACAACTGCCCAATCTACTGTTAAAAGCTATTCAGAGAAAGTGACTATCGGAAAATCAACATATACACTCGATGACTACCAGTTTTCAGAAGGAACTGTTATCGATAATCGTCCTGCATCAGATTATTATTCAGGAAACATGATTGCCCGAAAGATTTATAAAACGAATACGAACGACTTGATTACAGTCCATTTAACTGGTCGTAATGTTGGTTATGAAAATTTCTGGGGGGCTACCGAAACTCAAATTATTGACCAAGAAATCATTCACCCCTTTGGACGCTCATATATTACAAGTAAGGTATCTGATAGCAAGTCCAAAGTATTACAATACGAACCACATGATCCTTCATTATCTAGCTTTACTGGAGGACATGCGGTTCTTAGCAACTCCAAAATGGTTGGTGAATACACGTATAATATTCCTTACGGGAGTGGTAAGGGGACCATTCGTTTAGCACAAGAACGGGTTCCGAAAATTGAACGATTAATTGTTCCTAAATTCCGCGATCTCTCGCAGCATTGGGCAAAGGATAGCATTGAACGCTTATATTCTTTAGGAATTTTAGATGAATCTACACAATTTTTCTCACCAAATACACCTATGCAACGCTATCAATATACTGTCGGTGTATTAAAAGCCGTCGATATTCGGGTTCTTGAGCAGCCTTCGAACAAGAGAGCACCTAGAATCCCGATATTCAAAGACTTAGACCCGAAAGAGCCTGACTATCTATTTGTCGAAAGTGCTGTTGAAAAAGGAATTATCAATGGGGTAACGAGTGAAAACTTCATGCCCGATAGTCCAATTACACGTGTACAAGCAGTAGCCATTCTTGTTCGGGCATTAGGTATGGAGGGTCGAGCGCCGAGCCCAGGCTATCGAACAAATTATGTAGATAACAGTAAAATCCCTGCTTGGGGGAAAGATAGCGTATACGTTGCAACCGAGCTCGGTCTCATTAATGGCGATGAAAAGAACTATTTCAATCCAAATAAGCCATTAACAAGAGCACAGGCTTCCGCAATCATTGTTCGCTTCCTTGATTTCTTGGAAAGCGACCTCAAACAAAACTATCGAGATGATATGTTGTTTTTAAATTAAACACACTACCATTAGTAGCACAAACCAAGTCCATGGTTTGTGCTACTATTTTTTTATCTGATTTCAGCAAATGCTTTTGTACTGAAAGCGATGCGTCAGCTACAGAAAACCCCCACTGAACTCAGATAAAGCCTCCGGCGGATGTCAGACCAAAGGAAGGTGAACTTCCTCATTAGATATGCGAGGAAAATAATTGAAAACTGAATACTTCTTAACGAACTCGCTAAAGGCTCCACACAGCTTGGTCTACCCTTTAACGAAATAATTTCATGGGAAATTTATAGCAAAATTACCCTATTACATTGGAAAATACTATATGATAGTAGGATAGGGAAAGTTTTAACTTGATTCAGCATTCATTTCAATCAGAGGGGGTTCAACCCCCCCTGCTGATTCAAGTTAAGCCTCCGGCGGATGTTAGAGATTTTGAAGGGAGTGAATTGAGCAAGCTCAATTCAAAATCCCAACGCAATTACGCCGAGGCGCAATTGATCAGTGTTCACTTAAAAGGAGGAACCCCATCCATGAAAAGAAAAAGTAAGTTTTTAGCAAGCGCCGTAGCGGCAACATTAGTCGCAACAGCTGTCGCACCAACTACATTTGCAGCTGATTTTTCAGATTTAAAAGGAAATACTCATGAAAAGGCCATTTATCAACTCGTCAATGCAAAAGTCATTAACGGCTATCCAGACGGCACGTTCAAACCGAACAAAACACTCACTCGCTCAGATGTAGTGAAATTAATCGGCAAATATTTAGTATCCGAAGGCTTCAAAGTACCGGCGGACTATAAAACAATTAGCCGTTTCACAGATGTCACGATGAAGGATTCTGGAGATGAATTACTAAAATATGCGGCAATGATTAAGGATAACGGTATTTTAGGCGGCAGTAATGGCAAACTTTTAGCCAAAGAGGAAATGACGCGCGAGGATATGGCCATCGCATTAGTACGTCTAATGAATACAATGGAAAGCGCGGACGTAATAGCGTATGTGGCTGACCAGCAACACAAGCCTGATGTGACCGACTTAAGCGCCGCAAAAGCGTCTGCTCGTACCTATATTAACGTGTTGGATTATTTCGATATCACGAACCCAACGTTAAATAAATTCAATCCAAAAAGCACAACAACAAGGGGCCAATTTGCGACGTTTTTATCGCGTACGGTCAATCTGAATCTATCTGAAGTACTCGCTAAACCAGTGGAACTCACTGAACTTAAAGCGACAGGCGCTAGTTCATTGACTGTGACATTTAACCAAGAAGTCAATCCAGCAACTGCTAAGTTTGAAGTGAAAAAAGGAAGTTCAACGATTTCAATCGCTGCTGTCGAATTTGCAACAGATAAAAAGTCTGCCGAACTTGAATTAGCTTCCAAGTTAACTGAAGGAAGCTACACCGTTTCCGTAACTGGTGTTGCAGAAACAGCGTTCACAAAAACAACAGCTGTAGCAAACGAGAAAGTAACTGCCATCAATTATTTGAATAACTATGCCATTCTGAATCCAGTCGGCAACAAAGTGAAGATTGCCTATCAAGTAGTCAACCAATACGGCGAAGACATGACATCATCAGTTCCAAATGTAACTGCCACTTCCAATGTGTCAGGCACTGGCAGTGAAACGATTGTGAAGCCATCTGAAGGCATAGTAGAAATTACGAAAGCAACTGCCTCTGCTAATTTTAAGGTGGGTGATAAAATCTCCCTGTCCGTAGCTGATAAAGCAACATCTATTTCAAAAGCAAGTATCGTAACTGTGGCTAGTAAATCGCTAGTTTCCGAAGTGAAAATGACGGGTCTTTACAATGATGTTAATTCAGAGGCAGCATTCAATGTAGATGCTTCTTATGAAGACTTCCACTTAGTGCTTAGCGCGAAAGACCAATATGGTTTGGAAGTACCTGCACAAGATATCGCCAAGGACGTAATTATTGTCGTATCAGATCCATCCGTCATTGATGTGAACAACAGCGTGAGCTCACCAGTCTTTAAACAAATGACGATTAATGGCCAAAAACAAACGGTACTTGAGCTAAAACAACCGAGAAATAAAAAAGTAGGTAAAGCAACAGTTACTATTACCTCGAAATCGACAGGTAAAAGCGACAGATATGAATTAACGGTTACTGAAGGCGTAAAAGCAGATACAATGTCATTAGCGGCTCCACAATTAGTCGTTGCTGCTGAAAAGACCGAAGTTCCTTTCGTCGTGCACGGTATTGATGGTAAAGAAATTACGAACGCAGTAACGCTAAATGGTGCCAATGGTGTAAAAATAACGACCAATGATACGAATGCAAAAGCAGTAATTGAAAACGATTCACTGACAGGCAAAGCGAAGCTAGTCCTAACCGATTCTTCGAGCGCAACAACAGATCGCCAAGTGCTCATCACAGCGACAACTGCGAATAATAGAGTCGCAACACTGTTAGTAACAGTAAAAGCCAAAGCGGAAGCAACAACGATTACTTCTACGACAGACATTGAAACAAACTTACTAGTCGGAGGAGCCTTCACATTAGGAAAAGGTACAATTGGCATAAGCGATCAGTATGGACGTGAATCTGTTCTAACAGAGGCGAATTTGGCAACTGCCGCAACAACCCAAAATGCCGGTAAATATTTTGTCCAAGTAGAAACATTGGACGATAAAGTAGCCCTTTCTTCTAACAAAATCGTTACCGCAACAAACCCAGTCACAGTAACAGGCAAGAAAAAAGGGTCAAACGCTGTAAGGCTGACATTGCAACAAATTGATACAAAAGGTATCGCAAGAACAATCAATTCAAGCGCATTCGAGATCAACGTAAAAGTAACGGATAAAACAAACATCGTTTACTATGAATTAAAAACGATTGATGTCATTTATGATAATCCTACAACTTCAGCGCTAAACAATTATACGAGAGAGCTAATCGTCTATGGTATTACAACAGACGGCAACAGAATCATTGTACCGGCATCTGAATATACCGTCATTACAGGCCACGATGATCTAGTCTATAACGCATCGTCAGGCATAATTTATGTCCGTGGGAATAAAGACATCGTCGACAAGGACGACCAAAGTATTCCTGTAAAAGTCATCGTCAATGCCGACCAACAACCATTTACACTCGAACAAACAGTCATCATTACAAAAGCAGCACCGTTCGCCAATGCAATTGAATTACAATCAAATAACAGTCTAAGCGTTCGGGATCAAGCACTACATGTTCCAGGAACAGCAGCAAATGTGAGCATCTCCTCCGCCGATTTAAGAGGAGCATTGAAAATCACAGATCAATACGGAGAAGACATTTCAAAAACAGCATCCAATCGGATTAAACTAACTGCAACCAATCTCGTCAACTCCAACAATGACACCGTAGTCCCAGCCGTATTAGGCAACGGTTCAAACATCTTAACATTCACCGGCGTCCAACGCGGCGACTCATTCTACCTAACCTACATCGTCGACAGTCAAACACTGACGACCCAAGTTATCGTAGGTAACTAATAACAGCCAATACCCATACACAAAGAAACACTTTGCGGAGAGAAATCTCTGTAGGGTGTTTCTTGCGTTCTGTGGCGATTATGTTGCTTTGGCGCGGGAACGTTGCTTTCTTCGGCGATTATGTGTATTTGGCAAGTATAAAACGTACTGTTTGGCAGTTAAAAATGTACATCACTTGCCAACCAGGGTGTCATTGATTCATTAGTGACTCTTTATGACGAAAACTATCACGATTGAATACAATTAAATGTGAGTAATGAATAAGACGATCGATAAATGCTTCCGTTAATATTGGATCGCCAAAAACATGATTCCATTGACCGAACTGTAAGTTCGTTGTTACGATGACACTTCGTTTTTCATAACAGAGATTGATTACTTGAAACAGGAGCTCTGCTCCTTGCTTGTGTAGTGGTACATAGCCCAATTCATCAAGGATTAATAAATCTAGGCTCTCAATTTGTTTATAAAATTTCCCGAGTGTTCCTTTCTCGTTGGCTTCCAAAAGACTGTTCACAAGCTGTGCCACCGTATAAAATCTCACCCGTTTCCAATTCTCCTGTACAGAATTCCATCCCGCTATGGAGGCCATAAGTGTCTTACCGACACCAACACCTCCATAAAGAATCAGATTCTCTTTTCTCTCTATAAATACACCGCTCAAGATGTCTTCCTTTGTTATATCACCATTCATATGAATACCTTGCCAGTCTAGCTGCCTGCCAGATATATCTGGCAGACAGGATTGACTAATGAGCAGGTTTAACTTTCTTTCCTCTCTTTGCTGTATTTCCTTTTCAAAGAGGGTTAGTAAAAACTCTTCATGCGTCCCGGTTATCACTTCGTGATAATGTTCTCGTATCCAACTCAACTTTAACCGTTTTGCATGTTCCTCAATCGTGTCTCTCATTGCGGATTACCTCCATTTACAACCATTAACCGATCGTAATGAGAAAGACCTCTGGTTGAATTTATGGTGGTTGGAACGGAAGATGGGAGGGATAGCGTTTCTCGGATACCTCTCCCGTTCACGAGTTGATAATAAACATGTTTGATAGAATCAGTAGTTGGGTGTCCGTGTTCAGATGCCATTCGCAAGGCCTTCACAGATATATCAAAATCCTGCTCCTTCAAAATGACGGATAAGAGTTGAAGGGCATTCCGTTTTTCTTCGGTTGTACAATTTGCAAAAAAGGCTTTCCAGTCTTCCGGCAACTGATGATAAAATGAACTGTACTTTAAAGCAGTTGGCCTCTTGGCCATCAACGTCAGATAAGGCTGCCAATCCATAGATTTCTTTGTTTCTCCATATAGTCGAGGGTGGCTTACAATCACTTTATTCTCCTCATTTAGAAGCGCAACAGTATCAAAAGAAACTTTTGCTAGCACCGCTTGTCCTGAAAAACGTGGAGAAGTGGAATATTGTTTGGTGTCGATGCGGACAATTCCATATTTATCTGCTTTGACCTGTACGAACCGCACACATTCATATGCCTTTCCTGGAAGTTGAAGGAACCGCTCCTTATCTTCCAAATACAGTTCGGCAATCATAGTATCTTTTTCATAATGGCGACGATTCCGATCTTCTAGGCTCCAATTCAATGTCTGCTCATTCAAGATCGAAAGATCCTCATAATATATTTCTGGTAACAGATAATTATTTCGAATGTATTTGACCATAGATTCCACATGACCTTTCTCATTTCCGCTCCCCGGATTACAGAATTCATATTGGAATCCGTAATGGGCTACGAAACGAGTGAATTCATCGGTTAATTTCCGTTCGCCGTTTGGCAGTACCTTTTTCACCGCAGGTGATAGGTTATCGAAACGTATGGTATGCGGTACGCTTTCCAAAAAGGTGAACATGTTTGTCAGTCCTTGCAGGAAACACTCCCGATTCTGGGAAGCGAAGACTTGGAACAGGAATGAATTACTATTAGGAAAAGAGAGGACCAGAAAATGTCGAATGACCTCTTTTCCCCTGTACTTGAATGGAGCTTCTCCAAAGTCTACTTGTGCAGTTCCAGCTATTGCTTCCAGTGGTAAAGCAGCGTCATTGTTCTCTTCCAATAAGCCGACTTTCCTTTTTGCCACATAGTCACGGACCGAACGGTCAGAACCTTGAAATTCATGCTCCTTAACGAGAAGGTCATAGATCCGCTGCGCTGTTCTCCTAAACTTCTTTTTCTTCCCTATGTCTTCAAGAAGCCATTGATCAATTATCGGTTTGACTGGATCCATCACCTTGGCTCTTCTTTTCTGTACAGACTTCACCTCTGGACTGAAATCCTCCATCTCCGAATATTTCTTAACTGTCCTGCGATCCAACTCCATCTGTTTTGCCACCGATGAATAGGACCTTCCTTTGGTGTTTGTCTCTAATCTGATATAATTAATTTCAGCCATTGCTAACATCTCCTATATACCTCCTATGAACGTTATGCCCAAGAGGAGTGTATGTATTTTAATAGATGTTGGCAAGTGGCCCTTTTTATTATGAGCATAAATTAGCTGCCGTTTAGTACATTTCAATCATGCCATAAACAGCGATTATGTTGCTTTGGCGCGGGAACGTTTCTTTCTTCCGGTGAAACGTTGTTTTCTTTGCGGGAAACGTTGTCTACTTCGCGTGAAACGTTGCTTTCTTCGACGATTACGTTGCTTTGGCGCGGGAACGTTCCTTTCTTTCGGTGAAACGTTGTTTTCTTTACGGGAAACGTTGTCTACTTCGCGCGAAATGTTGCTTTCTTCGGCGATTACGTTGCTTTGCCGCGGGAACGTTGCTTTCTTCCGGTGAAACGTTGTTTTCTTTGCGGGAAATTTTGTTTTCTTCGGCGATTATGTTTCTTCCGGTGAAACGTTGTTTTCTTTGCGAGAAATTTTGTTTTCTTCGGCGATTATGTTGCTTTGGCGCGAAACGTTGTTTTCTTCACGCGGAACAGCCAATACACAAAGAAACACCCCGTAAATGTTAGTTGGTGTCTAACATTTACGGGGCATTTCACTCACCACAGGGGGTTCTTTCGTTCTTCAACTAGATCCAAATCTCAATTCTTGCAAAACGAATTGTCTGAATTGTATTAGAACCTGGTACCCGATCCTACAATTATGAAAACTAATAGAGTATCCATCCCGTTCAAAGATGGATACTCTATTAGTTACTTTTCTTTACGAACACCTTTAAACTTTCCATCGGTCGTTTTTTGATCCATAAATCTGCCTGTCGAAGTGTCGCGCTTAATGTAGTTACCATTCGGACCTTCGAATTGGCTACGACCTTTTACAGCACCATCTCGATGACCACCAGCATTTCCAGCTATATTCATCCCTCCTTTCAATATGAGATAATTATTATACGGCATGGGTAGGTAAATAGTTTCAAAAAATCGGAATAGTCATTCAGTTTCACTAATGCGCGGCACACAGTCACCTATACGATATGAATACGTTAGAATTTATAAGTATGTTATCAGCAAATGATGAAAATCACATTGAATTTTAACATTCTCATTCATTTAGGAGATGGTGACATTTACATAACCGTTAAAAAAATGTAGGTGATATCCTCTCCCTTTCTGTCGATAATTAACGTAGGGGGTGAATAAAAATGCTGAAAAGCGATATTAAACTTGCACTACCGAAGGCGTTAAAAGAGGAAATGGACTTGCATGAATTGTTGGTACAACCTGATGCTGGTGATATAGGGATGTTAATCATGATTCATGATTTGTCGGTGGATGCGACTGGTTATGTGGTGCGGGTGTATCTGTTGGGTAAGGTGGATGGAGAGTTTATGGTTCATGATGAATTGGAGGCGTTCGCATTTCCTGATCATGAAGCTGCGGTTTCATTTGCCAATCGATTATCGAGTATGACTGCGCTGGAGTTGCTGATGATTATGAAGGGACATGGGAACGAAGGCTTTACGATCATGCTGCAGTGAGTGTTGGATGCTAGAAGTGGATAGCTCACAAATCCCCGAATCTGGACTTTTTATAAGGTCTGGATTCGGGTTATTGATGTGATAGTTTTTCAAAAAAGCACCTGGTTCAGAATCAGTTCCCCCGCTTGATAGTCATCTAAATCCTTGCTTCCACAGAAGGATTTTTTCTTTTTTAAAAATATATTTTCAAAGGTGTATCCGTTTTCCTCATTTCTCTCTATATAAAGAATAAAGGGGAATGACCACCATGACAACTTACTTAAAAGATTACTCACATTTCACAAACACACAAGATATGGACGAAGCAGCTCGCCGTCATGTACTCGCAAACTGGAATGAAATGAACGATACGGACCGCGCTGTGCTGGATATGATTCGTCGCTACTCCGTGAAATACGGAGCTGCTCACTTAAAGCACGACACAATGGCGGATGCAATTAGCAAGTCTAACGTCACAGTGCGCCGTGCGATTCGTAAGTTGGAGCAACTAAAAATCATCGATCGCATTCACTACATTCGCCCTGTTATGAACGGGTTGGGCGCTAACATTTACACCATTTTACCCTTCGATGACCAGTCGACTTTGACCACTCCGCCAACAGTGGACAACCCTTGTGACAGTAAGGCTGAAGACAGCGTTTCCGAACCTGAAGCCTTTTCTTCTAAATCTAAAAACATAAAGGGCAATACTCTTACAGATACGTATCCTGCGGAGCCGATTCCTTCACCTACAACGTTGTTTGGGAGAATGAAAGAACTGTTGTCAACGACGATTGGTGACAGTTCTTTAGCCCGTCAATTGTTTGGCATTTATCGTGCACTGTCATTACGCATGTTGAAATTTAGCATTCATGCACACCAAGGAGAATTATTTGAACAGTTAGCGATGCAAGCACTCCATATTACTGTTCAAGCGACAAAGCGTAAAACTGTACGAAATATCGCTGGTTATTTTGATGGCGTATACCGGAATTTGATTGATAAGGCGTTATTTGCTGATATTTTTATGGAATATGATGTGTCGTTGGATGAGCTTTTATTTTAATAAATGTCAAAATAAGAATGTGGATTCCGTACGTTGAATAAAAAGAATAGAGCAGGTGTTTCGAATCGATTAATCAAGTCAATGGACAATGGCGTGCTTCTGGATATGATCTATATGAATAAAAAACGGGGTAATCAGCAAAAGACAGGTGCAAGTAATCCAAGTTGGTGAAGTTTCTTTTTAGGCTTATTGCTATCTACGGCAGCCCAAGCATACTTTTTTAATTGAAAACGTATTAGCACTTACTCCTATCCCTAGTAATGAAAGTGATGCAATTTAAATGTTCGATTACAGCAAATTCCCAAACTCATCATATCGCTTGCATCGATATGATGAGTTTTTTCGCTAGTTGTATAGCTACTTTGTATGACCTGGACGTACGAACCGTTTCAATTGATTACAGTCAATAGAATGTACCACCTCTTCCATCATTCTTACCACGAAATGACAACGAATGTACCAAGCAATGACTTGGGTTTACCATTCCACAAATGGCCGGGGAGTGCTGGTAGCTATTCGACCTACAACTTTACACTGAAGGGTGGGCATGATAGCCTTTGGGGCCAAGCTAACATGTTTTGCTCGTTTTCCTGGCTTGGTGCTCATCATACCCGCAGAGGCCCAGTTTCAAGTAGTTATCCAATGCATGTCGTCCCACACCCCTGCTCTAAAAAAACTCCCCCAATAGGCACGCATTTTCGTCGATTGATGCACGTAATCGCATAGGATGGTAGATTTCTTGGCGCCCAGTGGTAAAAGAATACCCTAGACGCAAGTCAGTTCACAAGCGATACTAGGGCATTTTGATTACTAGTGTAGATGCTTTTTCAGAATTTCAATTACTCTCCCCTGCTGCTCCACCGTCATATTCGACCCCGATGGTAAACAAATCCCCTCCGCAAACAACCGTTCACTCACAACATCATCCTCCGTGTGCGGATAGAACTTACACCCTTCAAACAACGGCTGTAAATGCAATGGCTTCCACACGGGACGCGCTTCAATATTCTCCGCCGCTAGTACATCCATCAACTCATAAGGTGTCACTCGTATCTTCTTCGGATCCAACGTCAATGCCGTCAGCCAGCGATTCGAATAGGTCCCTTCCAGCTCTGGCATGAATTCCACACCGTCAATAGCTCCGAGCGCGGCTACGTAGCGTTCAAATACTGCACGCCTTGCCTCCACCCGCTCATCCAACACTTCCAACTGCGCACGACCTACTCCAGCTAGAATATTGCTCATGCGGTAGTTATAGCCGACTGTGCTGTGTTGGTAATGCGGTGCTGCATCACGGGCTTGCGTCGCTAGAAAGCGTGACTGTGCCAATGCGTCAACATCGTCTGAAACGAGCATACCGCCACCAGACGTCGTAATGATCTTATTACCGTTGAATGAATAAATGCCAAACTGGCCAAAGGAACCACTTTTCTTCCCTTTGTAGAAAGAGCCGAGCGATTCTGCGGCATCTTCAATTACTGGAACTTCATATTGCTCACAAATCGCCATCAGTTCATCCATCTTGGCACTTTGACCGTACAAGTTAACGACAATCACTGCTTTCGGTAAATTTCCTGCGGCTTGTGATTCTTCAAAGGCCCGTTCCAAAGCAACAGGAGACATATTCCAAGTCTCTTCTTCTGAATCAATGAAAACCGGCTCAGCTCCTGTGTAAAGAATAGGATTCGCACTCGCTACAAAAGTAAGGCTTGAGCAGAATATCGTGTCGCTGTGCTCAACACCTAGCAGTTCAAGCGCCAAATGAATAGCCGCTGTCCCTGACGATGTTGCCGCAGCTCCAGCCGTCCCCGCATAGGTAGCCAATTCCTCTTCAAATGCATTCACGTTCGGCCCAAGCGGAGCAATCCAATTTGTTTCAAATGCTTCATTTATGTATTTTTGTTCGTTCCCACTCATGTGTGGGGAGGATAAGAAAATGCGCTTGTTCATCGTATCATTCCTCATCTAATTTGATTGGCTAATAAAATAGTAGACTCTAAGAAAGTATAAATTAATATGTGTAGATACCTTTTTTTGTCTTTCTACCTAAGCGGTTCGCTTCTACATATTTACGTAATAATGGGGCTGGTCGATATTTGTCTTCTCCGAAATTGATATGGAGGGTCTCCATAATTGATAAACAAGTATCTAACCCTATAAAGTCCGCTAATTCTAAGGGTCCCATCGGCTGATTTGAGCCGAGCTTCATTGCCTTATCAATTTCTTCTGCCGTTGCTATACCATCCTGTAATACAAAGAAAGCTTCATTGATCATTGGGATCAAGATGCGATTTACAATAAATCCAGATCTGTCTTGTACAAATACTGGTTCTTTGTTAATATTTCCGATGAACGACGTAACTTTATCTACAGTCTCTTTTGAAGTTTCCAGCCCTCGTATTATTTCAACAAGTGGCATAATCACAGCTGGATTAAAGAAATGTAATCCGATTACCCTCGTCGGATCCTTAAACAAAGTACCTAATTTCGTTATAGACAAGGATGAGGTATTGGTTGCTACTATTGTATGCTCATTCAAAATTCCGTTCAATTCAATAAGTAGTTGCTCTTTTTTCTCTATTTCTTCTGGTATTGCCTCAATGACTAAATCCATTTCACTGCAAGAACTTAATGCAGTTGAATAGTGAATGCGATCTTGAATTCCCACCAAGTCCAGTTCGCTTATTTTCTCTTTAGACAATAACCTATTTAAGCTGTTTCTAATTGCCCCTGAAGCCCTTTTAATATTACTTTCTTTATAATCAATCAAAGTAACATTGATATTATTCATAGCTAAGTATTGTGTTATACCGGCGCCCATTTGACCTGCACCAATGATTGCTACATCTTGCATTTTGAAAAACCACCTAATCATTTCTTCTTTTTCTACAGCACCGCTATTTCATTTATGCGATTCCTCATGAAATTTAATAGGCTTAGCCGGCATACCCACCGCAGTACAATTTGCTGGTAAGTCTTTAACTACTACAGCAGCAGCTCCAACAATCGTACCTTCACCTACTTTTATACCTTGAATTATTGTAGCATTCGTTCCGAAATCTACCCGTTCTTCAAACACAACATTCCCCGAAACTGAAGCATTTGGTAAAATCGTCGTATACGACCCTACAACCACATCATGGCCAATTGTACAATTCAAGTTAATCGTTGCAAAATCCTGAATATCAATATTTATTGTTAAAATATTTCCTTCACAGATGACATTGCCTTTTCCAATTGTATTGTACCTAGAAAACTTTACCGATGGGTGGATCAGATTTGGATAGGTAACATTCTTTAAACCTTCTAGCTTATTCGCAATAGCCTTTTTAGCATTGGGTGAGCCAATTCCCATCACCACTGCAATAGAATCTTGCTCCTTGAGCCAATCATATCCACCAAGAACTGGTAGGTCATTAATAACTTCCCCATGATTCTCCGGATTATCATCGATATAGCCAAGAATTTTCCAAGTTGCTTGTTGCTCATTAATATCTTCAATCAAATGGACAACTTCTCGCGCAAAACCACCTGATCCATAGACAACAATCTTGTTCATATATCTTTCCCTCCTCTGTTTCCCTCAAACTTCGTCATCGTCGCCTGTCCATTCTGACTAATGCCTTCAGACTTAAACACTTTCATCACCGTCATGAATAAAATCTTAATGTCTAACCAAAAAGAATGGTTTTCCACATACCACACATCTAACTCAAACTTCTCTTCCCAAGAAATCGCATTTCGTCCATTCACCTGCGCCCAACCCGTAATGCCCGGGCGTACATCATGACGCCTCGCCTGTCGCTCATTATACAATGGTAAATATTCCACCAATAATGGCCGCGGCCCAACAAAGCTCATATCACCTTTCAGTACATTCCAAAGCTGTGGTAACTCATCCAAACTTAACTTCCGAATTACCTTACCGAACGAAGTCAAGCGTACATCATCAGGTAGTAACTCTCCATGCTCATCCCGCTCATCTGTCATCGAACGGAACTTATAAACGAAGAATGACTTCCCCTTCAATCCAGGGCGTTCCTGTTTGAATAAAACTGGTGAGCCAATTTTCAAATGGATAAGTAGTGCTGTTATACCGATAAAAGGAGATAAGATAATCAGCGTCAGAAAACTAACAATAAAATCGAATAATCTTTTCAAATGGTCCTCCTTAATACATTGATATTATAATGACACTACTTTTCTCCATCTAGTAGTGTACAATATTAGTTTTCCATCGAATTCTATCTAATCTTATCACCAACCCCCACTTTCACCATACTCTCTTGATTTCAATTTCCTAAAGACCTCTGCCTTGCCAATAACATATTCAAAGTATATTCAGCAGCTGGCGTTAACTTATTATTCTCTAAGAATTTCTTGATTTTTTTAGATGATAAATCTACAGCTTCCAATGCATCTGTTTCAAGTTCTGCATCTTGAGCCCCAATGTATAACTGCTTAATTTGATTCAAATCCATATTCAATTTCACATAAGATGTAATTCCGATTTCAAAACTTTCTTTTTCTAAGAATAAATCCATGAAATATTCTTCTTCGATAAATCGATGATGCTCTACACGAATTCCAAGCTCTTCTTGAAGCCCTCTGTGCAAACATTTTATTAGACTAACATCTTTTCCATCTTTATCTGTTCCCGTAAGACCCTCATTCATCGTGACATGCCATAGACTTTCAGATTCCTGTTTAGATATATACTTAGATCGCTTAGCAAAAATGATTTCAATGTCATCTCCATTATCTAATAATACAAAAGTATTCATACCAAAAGACGTTAAGAATGGATAATACTTGTGTAACTCTTCAAATTTCCGAACTTCACCTATAGGATGATTCTGATTTACCAGTTCTTTATAAATAGAACGGAAAACCCGATGCGTAAAATAATCTGTTTTAAACAATTCTATCCGGAGGCTTGAATTTTCTTTTTCATCACTTGTTCTTCCCGGTTTTATGCGGTAAACTCCATACTTGGTTCCGTTAAATAATGTTCTTCCTTCTCCAATTAGCTGAATAAATTCTCTAGCTACTTGTATTTTATGCATTTGAATCATTTGAGCCAATCCCGCTATTCCAGTTAGATCCTCAAGATTCCTAAAATCCGTCTCTTGGTCGAATGAAACCGATGATCTAATATCAAAATTAGGATCTAGTTCACGTATTTCATCTAACAATTCGGAAGGAAATCCTATATATAGGTTTTTCCCTGTATCTTTCACAGAAATATCCTGTAACTCATAATGAGGATCAGCATGATCCAATGATAAAATATTTCTTGTTTCTAAAAAGTTGTTTTTATTTAACTCCATTTCTTTTTTTCTTCGATTCCGCCGATACATCTTTACTACTCTACGAAAAATTATATTCAAGATTGTACCGATTAAAATTCCTAGTACAATCCAAAAAACTTCTGTTACAAGTTCCTCTCTTACTGTACCCCAAAATTCACCCATCCTTTACCCCTTTCTTTAACAGTTTGACTATAGAATAAAAAACACTTAACTAACCGTCAAGTGAAAATTCATTCTCATATCCTTGTCAAATCATCAAACAAATCAATTTGCTTCTTCAGAACCTTCTCCTCATCAAATAACTCCTCAACAATACTTCTACTTCTCTTCGCATATTTAGCAACGAGTTGCGGATTTTCTATCAACTCTATCATGGCTTTTTTTAGTTCTTCAGAGTTCTCTTTCTCTACCAATAAACCATTCTCGCCTGGAAATACCTCTTCTCGACATCCCCGAATATTTGTTGCAATAATTGGTTTCTCCATAGCCATTGCCTCAATAATAGACCTAGGTAGTCCTTCTCTATAAGAGGGTAGTACAAATACATCCGAAGCTTTCATTATTGTTGGTATGTCTTTCCTAAAACCAAGATAACGAATACTCGGATGTTCTAAATCATTCATTAATTCCTGATAGCTTCCATGATCCCGTTCACTTTCCAGTAGACCACCAATCAATACAAGTCTTGCTTGTGGGAAGTTGTTTGCCAGCAATTTAAACGCCTCAATTAATTCAAAAATGCCTTTCTCTTTCACTAACCTACCTACGAAAGTAAAAACAAAGTCATCCCCACTTAAATCATTTTCAGATTGAAATTGACTTAATTCTTCAAATGATACTTGTTTTTCATGAAACTTGTGCCATATATCTACGCCATTACTTAGATGAATTGTATGATCATTAGATTTAAAACCCTGTGCCAGTGATAACTGATAGTCTTCTTTACTTTGCAGTAACAACCAGTCTGTCATCCACTTAGCAGCATATTTTTCGATATTAAAGAATAAATTATATTGTTTTTTAGACATCTCATCGTGAAAATAGAATCCATGAGCTGTGTAAATCACATTCTTAACTCCAGCAAACTTTGCTGCGACTCTCCCCAACAATGCTGCTACAGGTGTATGCACATGTACTATATCGTACTTTTCTTTCTTCATAAGTTTGTACAGATTCCAAATTGATTTTAAATTCTTCACAGGATGAATCTGACGATCTATTGATATTTCAATCATCGTTAAGCCTTGTGCTTCCAATTCAGCAAACTTCCCTGTATCCGTACATGCATTATGAACCTCGTAACCTTCTTCCATTGATTTTAAAATCAATGGTTTTAAAAGGGCATCAACACTGACATCAATTGCACAAATCTGTAGTATTTTCTTTTTAGTCAATCTTATAATCTCCACAAATCAATTTTATTAGGTTTACTTTCTTTATCCAAAGCACTCTTAATATCGATAACAATTCCTTCACCCTGTTTAAGTAAGTGTTCGAACTGCATCCATCCTGCTTCAATATATTCATGATGTGAAACGGCCAAAACAACAGCTTCTGCAGGTAGCAGTTCATCATAGGCAGTTAAAGATACGCCATATTCTCGAACAGCTTCTTCCGTGTCAGCTTGTGTATCAGCGACTTGAACTTCTATCCCATATTCCTGTAATTCACGGATAACATCAATCACCTTTGAGTTTCGTAAATCTGGGACATTCTCTTTAAACGTCAATCCGAGGACAGTGACTCTCACTTCTTGAATGGGCAAATTGAGTTTAATCAATTTCTTTACTAATGACGTTGCGACAAATCTACCAACATCATCATTTATCCGACGACCTGCCAATATTACCTCAGGATGATGTCCAACCATTTCTGCTTTGTGCGTCAAATAGTAAGGATCTACTCCAATACAGTGCCCACCAACTAAGCCTGGCGTAAACTTAAGGAAATTCCACTTTGTGCCCGCAGCTTCCAATACTTCTGCCGTATCAATTCCGATACGATCAAAGATTAAAGCTAGTTCATTCATAAGTGCAATATTCACATCGCGTTGTGTATTTTCAATAACCTTTGCGGCTTCGGCCACTTTAATAGAGCTTGCTTTATATACACCAGCAGCAACAACACTCGCATAGACATCTGCAACAATATCCAACACTTCCGGAGTTTGACCAGAAACGACTTTTGTAATGTTCGTAAACGTATGAATCTTATCTCCAGGATTAATTCGTTCAGGTGAGTATCCGACGAAAAAGTCCTTACCGCACACTAATCCAGAAGCTTTTTCAAGAACAGGAACACAATTATCCTCAGTCGCCCCAGGGTATACAGTCGATTCATATACAACTATAGATCCTTTTTGCAAATTGGCACCGACCGTCTCTGACGCTTTCAATAATGGACTTAAATCCGGCTGATTATGTTTATCTATTGGAGTTGGGACAGATACAATAATAAAATCGGATTCCTTTAACTTTCTAGCATCGGCAGTAAATTCAATTTGAGCTTCTTTTAGGTCCGCCGACTCTACTTCATTGGTATAATCAATTCCAGATTTTAATGTGTCAATACGTTTTATGTTAATATCGAACCCAATGACAGGATGTTTCTTTCCGAATGCTACAGCTACAGGTAGTCCAACATATCCCAAACCTACGATTGCGATGCTACGATCCATGTATACCATCCTCACAGTTTTACTTTATAATAATCTATATACCAATCGACAAACTTTCCTACTCCATCTTTAATGGATGTTTGTGGCTGAAAGTCAATATCACGATAAAGGTCTTCTACATTTGCATATGTCGCAGGTACATCCCCAGCTTGAAGTGGCATATAATTCCTAATCGCTTTCTTTCCTATCTTTTCTTCAATAGCCTCAATAAAATCCATCAAATTCACCGGGCTGTTATTACCGATATTATAAACTTTATAAGGTGCGTAGCTTGAGCTTGGATCTGGATTATTACCAGACCACTCAGGATTTGGTTGCGCTTTTTTCTCTACTAACCTACTAATCGCCTCAACAATATCATCGACATAGGTAAAGTCACGCATCATATCTCCGTTGTTATATACATCAATCGGCTTACCTTCAATGATACTCTTTGTAAATTTAAATAGCGCCATATCTGGACGCCCCCAAGGGCCGTAAACTGTAAAAAAACGAAGACCTGTTGTAGGCAAATTATAAAGACTACTATAAGTATGAGCCATCAATTCATTAGCTTTTTTGGTTGCAGCATATAGACTTAATGGATGATCAATATTATCATTTGTTGAAAATGGTAGGGAGGTGTTCGCACCGTACACAGAGCTGGAAGATGCGTATATCAAATGCTCTACGTCATTATGACGGCATGATTCTAGAATATTCATAAACCCAACAACATTTGAAGCAATATAAGCATGGGGGTTTTCTAAGCTATATCGTACTCCTGCCTGCGCCGCTAAATTTATTACAACGTCTATCCTATTTTCATTAAATATCGATTCAATCTTACCTCTATCTTCTAAATCAGTCTGATAAAAATTGTAACTTCCATGACTTGTAAGTTGTAACAAACGAGCTTCTTTTAGCGACACTTCGTAATAATCGTTCATGTTGTCCACACCGATTACAGCATACCCCAACGCCAAAATTTTTTTTGTTAGGTTGAATCCAATAAAACCAGCGCCGCCTGTTATTAGAATTTTTTTCAACTAGCAACAACTCCACTTTTTTATTTATTTGATTTTATGAAACCAATTACATATCCTATAAGTAGCAGATAAATACTCATAATCTGAATAGAGTTAATAAATTCTCCCGTCAGCATAGCTGTAATAAAAATAAAGTTTGTTTGTAACCCAAGCATAATAATATGATTATCTTCACTTTTATTATTAATGAAACCTTGTGACATTTTCAATGAATTATAAACAAAAAATAAAACAAAACAAACAAATCCTATTAAACCAAACTGTATAAAAACTA
This sequence comes from Sporosarcina sp. FSL K6-2383, assembly GCF_038618305.1. NCBI lineage: Bacteria > Bacillati > Bacillota > Bacilli > Caryophanales > Caryophanaceae > Sporosarcina > Sporosarcina sp. FSL K6-2383. The sequence continues at coordinate 1,034,499 of NZ_CP152017.1, read as the reverse complement.
ATATATATGAGTTATGTGGTAGTAATTCATAGAAGTTTCCAAAACCAATACCCGTAATTGGATTGATAAGAGCATATTCTATTGAACTTGACATAGTTTCAATTCTACCATCAAAACTAGATACATTGCGTAGACTCCCTGTTTTAAGTGCTAAATAGAGCTCATTAAATCTTTGGCTTTTCTCTATTATCTTTGGCAATAAAATACTGAATCCAGCTATAAAGAATAAAGAAATACCTATTAACTTAAAACTAATTCTTTTAAATAAAGAAAACACCAATGCAATTAAAACGCCTAACAGCAAAAGAATAAATCCAGTTCTTGAACCAGACATAACCACTCCAAAAACCCCATATAAAAATATAAGAATTCGTGGAATAATTTTTATATTCATTCTTGCATTTTGTAAAAGAACAAAAGTATAACTCGCCCAAATAGATGCAAAAACACCATACCAATTTGCGTTATACATACTTCCAAACACCCTTGGATTACTGGTTGAAATACTCCGCAACTTTATATCCGTATATAATATGGATATAATACTTTGCACATTCATAGGATTAAAATACTGTAGAAGAGCAATAAAAGTTACTATTCCACCTGAAATAAGAAAAAGGAACTTTAGTCTTCTTGATTCATATAACGTTCCAGCAATATAACCTATTATGAATACGATAATATAATAAAAATATCGATACATCTCAAATAAATCATTTAGCACTGTAGGCAAACCTAAAAAAATAGTTGCAATATACTGCGACATAAGACTTAAAATTGAAATTAACGACAATATTCTTATAGGGAAAACACTAAAAATTTTCTTTTCAACAAACAAACTAGATGGATATTTAAACATGAATAAAGCTATCAAAAGAACTATCAAAAAAGCTAAAATATCAAACAGCTTAAAACCTAGTATTTCCCCTAATAACCTTGTCGGTGATGGTTTAAATAAAATAAATATAAAAAAGAAAGCAAACAAGTAATTGAATATTTCTTTATGTGTAAATTTAATTTTAATCATGTTTGCAAATCCCCGTTCTATTTCATAAATATTTAATCAACAATCTTCTCTAATTTAAATAAAGTTTCTTTTTTATATAAACAGCCTTTTAAAATGTTAAAAAAGTTTAACTTTACATAAATATACTTTTTGAACCCTTTATTTAAAACTGATACTATAAAAGATATTAATTGGATTAGTATCGCAATATAAAGCAACTTAATTTCTGCTATAAAAAAAAATGAAATTAATAATAATAAAGATGTTAAATCAAATATAAATGGTATAAGAAATTTATTCAAAGGAGTATGACTAAATAACTCTAAAATTGTTTTTTTTTGAAAACTGGATCTAAAAGCTTGACCTATTCCAATACTTCTATTATTTATAATTCTAGAAACAATAGAAGTCTTTTCCTCAGCAGCAATATGATGCGTCACCATTTCAACTGATATTTCTTTGATCCAAAACCCCCTTTTTTTAAGCCTTAAAAAAAGTTCTGGTTCCTCAGAAGCAATAATATTTTCATCATACCCTCCTACAGTTATTAGAGCATTTTTATCTATCAATAATGCGCCACCGAAATGTATAGCTTTTCTATCATTCTTAATGTTATATACATTTTCTCTATACTGAAAAGTGCCGTCTGAAAAGCAAATAACATCATTTCGCTTTCCTATAATACCTATACAATTAACAGTTTGATTTTTTAATAATTTCAGAGATTTTTCTAAAAAGTCCTTATGCAATTCCATATCACCATCCAGAAATAAAAGATGGGTTCCCCTCGATTGATCAGTCCCTATAGATCTCCCTAAAGACGCTGAATATTGGGAACTTTCGATAATACTAATTACTTTTAAATTTTTATATTTTACACGACTTGAAATAACTCTTTCAATTGTTTGATCTGAAGAATTACTATCTACAATTATAACTTCATAATTAATAGTTATCTCATTCAAGCTCTCATAAACAGAATCTAAACATTTAATAATATTTCTTTCTTCATTTTTGGTGATTATTACTACAGAAAGTTTGATTTGTAAATCTCCTTCTTTATCCAATTATTTCTCTCCTTATTTACTAGTTAAGTATGTCAATAAATTAAAACTCATAACAATTCACTTCAACTTTTTTTTCGTGAATTCTACCACCCGTTTACAATTTTCTTTATCTACAAATTGATTAATTTTTGATTTTAGTTCTTTTCTTTCTTTTTTAAAACTATCACATTTATCTATATATATATTTCTCAAAGCTGTCTCAACTTCTGACCAATCGAAACATTTAATGCCTGGAGTTGCCTCACAATAATTTTCGTATAAACCTTTATCTTGAGACATATAAGTTCCAAGATCGAATGGGGTAAAAATTATTGGTCGATTTAAAATTAGGTAATCGTAAAAAACACTAGAATAATCAGTAATAATACTATCAAGATGTGGTAATAAGTAATTTATATCTTGACATTCATCTTCTGTAAGAAAGATTATTCTTGAATACTCGCCTTGTAAAATTAATTTTTTAGCATCTCTAAAATGCAATTTCACTATCAAAACCATTTTTAATTCTTCAAGCAAATTATTTAGTTTGAAAAAATCTTCATTGAAATTTTCAGTCACAAATCCTTCTTCATCCCTAAATGTCGGAAAATACCCAATCATTTTCGATTGATCATTTAATTGCTCTTTAATCGCTTCTACAATATCAACCTTATTTCCATTTAAAATAATGTCATTTCTTGGAAATCCATTTATGACTATTTGATTTTCACTTTTACCAAATGCAGATTGTAATCTATTTGAAACATACTTACTTGATGAATTAATATAGTCCCACCTGTTCCATTCATTTTGAAAAGGAAAAAAAAACTTCGCAACTTTCTTTTTAGTACTTTCTTTTATATTGCTATCGTATCCTATCTTTTTAAGTGGTACTCCATGCCAAAGTTGAAACTTCAATCCCCTACCACTACTTAACTGTCCAACATCAAACAAGCTGTCCGTGAAAAAGTATACAACAGCTCTGGATCCTATAATAAAGCCCTTGATCGATACTATTGAATATGTTTCATACCCTCTAGATCTTAAATCATTTAAAATATTGGGGTTTCGTGTTAACCAAACCGCCCTTATACCTGTCTCATTTTCATGTACATATTCAAAGATATATCTACTATTATCAGAATATCTTTGTCCGGCCCACGCTCCGAAAACCCAAAGTTTTTTATCTTTTTTAATAAAAAAACTAAGCCAGTATAAAGGTAAAGAAAATATATATTTAATTAAATTTAATATCATATTTAAAAACCTCTAATTAAAATAGTTTGTAATGCTAAAGCTTTGACGAGATTACTTTATACTCGGCCCTTGAATTTAAGCCTATTACCTTAATTTCTCTTTGAATTGATATAGATTAGAATTAATATTGTTACTTTAATTTGTCACAACTAGTCATACGATACTAATTTCAGCTATTTTCTATTATACTTTAAAACACAGTTACTATTGTAAGAATACATATTCTTACAATATGAACCAAATATCCATAAGTTTTTATTTTTGTCAAACAAATAACTTAAACACTAAAATGGAAAGAGCATGGTATACTTTATAATATTTTTCAGCTTACATCTTAATTTATTTTGTTTTCCAATTACCCCCGTTCATGCAATTAGTATTTTGTTACTATTGCTCCTTTAACAACTTATACAAGTCTTCGATAGATTTCAGTGCCAATCCGGGTTTGACTTCACTTTCAATTACGGATTCTGGAGTAGCTTCTCCTGTAAAAACAAGTGCGGTATCTATTCCATTTTCAAAACCTAATGCAATATCGGTATAAATGCGATCTCCAATAATTATCATCTCATCACGCTTAAAGCCTTCGTTGAAAATCGGCTCTAATATAGAAAGATTTGGCTTTCCACAAAATATAACCGAACAGTCTATAGTTTTCTCCAGTAAGGAAACAATTGCACCACAATCCGGGGTTACTTCACCGCCAGGTAATGGACAAGCATAATCACAGTTTGTAGCGATTAACATATTATTTCTTTTAAGATAATACGAAGCATCCATGAGTTTTTGATAAGTCAGCGTCGTATCAAATCCAACTATGACAGCCTCAATACTTATAGTGTCTTCTCTTTCTGTAATAAATTTTATACCAGCTTTCTTAAACTCTTCTTCCATAGAAGGTGTACCAATTAAAAAAAACTGGTGTTCCTTTATATCAAAGTTTTTTTCTACATGACGTATAGTTGCTATGCTAGATGTAATGATATTTGATACATCTGCTTTAATCCCTAAATTATTCAGTTTTATTATATAGTCTTTCACGCTCTTAGAGGAGTTATTTGTCAAAAAGAAGTAATGGATATCTTCCTCGATGAAATACTGAAATAATTCTGCCGTTCCATCTATTAACTTATCCCCTAAATAAATTGTTCCGTCCATATCAAAAACAAAACATTTTTTTTCTTTTAAATTTATATTCATTTAAATAATTCCTTTGCTTTTAATAAATCCTCTTGATTATCAATTTCAAACCATTTTAAACCTTGAATTTCATGTGTGGCAAAATCAATCTGCTGAAAGCTTTCATTTAAAGCCACTTCAAACCATTGATTTTCTCCTTCAGAGTCTATAACTGATTGAGCAACAGCAAAAATTATATTAGAAGCTTCTTTGGCTATTTTGTATACATCAATCGATACCGCAAATGCATCTCTTTCCTCAATTCCCTTTGAAATACTAATTACTGCTTCAGTTGGTTTCCCAATCTTTACTTTCATAGACTCTTCAGAAAACATCTCTTTATCTACAGCTATTAAATTTGAATTCGGATTATTCAATAGGCCTTTAATGATTTGATCGTCGAGTGCTACATCCGCATTTAACGAAACAAAGGATTGACTTTCTAAATACGGCTTCGCTAATAAAAATGAATACATATTATTAGTAGTTAAATACTTGTTATTTTCAATAAAAGTAAATTTCAACTCCGTATATTTATTTAAGATATACTCTTGTATTTGATTTGCTCGATAACCTGTTATAATAATAATTTCTTCTATATTTGCTGTTTTCAGCGCTTTGATTTGAGTATCAATAATAGAATCCTGCTCATTTACTTTAACCAAGCATTTTGGAATTTCATCCGTTTGCGGCCTTAATCTTGAACCAATACCTGCTGCTAATATTATAGCTTTCATCTATTACACTCCTAGTATTTATTAATTTCTTGTATGATATTCATAAAGTATTCTTTATCGTAGTCTATCGCATCTAGTACTGTATATCTTCCTTTTCTAGTACTCTTTGCGTTCATCCATGCAGTGAGTGCAACCTTATCACTTATACCAGCTGACAAAGGGCTATACGGGATGTTAAATTCTTTCAAAAAATTAATTTGCTCTTCAAAGTTTTGTTTTTGAATATACGATGACATTACAGATCCGACAGCAACTTGAATTCCATGTGGCAATTTCGTTTCCCCATAAATATCTAACGCATGAGAAAAAAGATGCTCTGAACCACTACACGGTCTGCTACTTCCTGAAATCTCCATAGAAAGACCACTTAATATTATAGATTTGGATAAGTCGTATAAAAAGTCCATATTATCCAAATCTCTGCAACGATGATTTACAATGGAACTATACGCAATTTCAGATAACATTAAAGAAAACTCGCTTATTTCCTCGTTAGTGGCTTTACTTGAAAGCTTCCAATCATAAATTGCAGTAATATTTGAAAGTATATCCCCTACTCCTGATTTTCTACTTTCTATGGGTGATTTGCGAATAATATCTAAATCTATTAGTACACTTTTGGGAACACCGCACCCCAAACTTCTAACTTCTTCTCCAATTTTCAAAACAGCAATTGGAGAAGCAATACCATCATGTGCCAGTGTTGTAGGTACACAAACTAAGTCGATACGACTTGTATACGCTGCATACTTACATACATCTAAAACCTTTCCTCCACCTATCGCAATAACGGTTGAATATTCTTCTAAAATTATTTTTTCATTTATCTTTGTGACATTTTCTATTGTGTTTTCTTCGATTTGTAAATGTGTAACATTTAAACTTTTTCTTAGCTGATTGTAAACCTGCTCTGCCAATTTAGCTGTTTGATTCAATCCCGAAACTATCAGTACTTTTGTAAGATCTAGTTGTTCTTCATTTAGATGATTTTTAATCTTATTAAAAATCTCAGTATCTACTTTTAAATAGATTGGAATATTTATTCCATTCAATTCTATCCCTCATTTGCTATTCACTTAGTAATTTAAACTTCTTCACATAATATAACCTGTACAAAAATACAATTAGTTCCGTAATTAATACATAAAGTGTCACATGGATTACAGATAAAAATGGAATCGATATCAAAAGAATTACTATGTGAAAAACCGACGCAATGATTACACTTTTATTTACTTCTCCCGTATACCCCATTGCCCCTAATAAAGGATAGCCTAATAAAATGCTTGGCATCAAAAAGACGGTCGTAATCAAAAAGATCCTTAATAATAAAGCACTTTCCTCAAACCCGCTGCCAAAAATAACTTGGACCACAATATCTGAAACAACAAAAGCTACTACCACAATAAATATATTTATGATTGTTGCAAACTTGAATACTTTTTTGTACAATTTAATATTTTTACTATAAGCGATATAAGGATACAATATGTTATTTAGTGGTTGATATAAGCTCACAACCCCTCTAAATAATTTATCTGCTGACCCAAAAATACCGGCTGCTACAGGACCCAATACTAGCCCAATAATAACAGTATTACTAGTTGTATACATTGATACGGCTATTCTAGACCAAAAGAATTGTGCACTGTTTTTGGCCTGGAGTACTAGAGTGTCCTTTTTGGGAAACCTAATTCTTACCTTGAATTTAGTAATCATAACAAACAAAGATACAACCCCGACTACAAGATATCCAAGCGAGTTGAAAATTGGTACCAATAATAGTTGTGAAGTATCTTTTACAAATATAAAAATACTCACTGTGAAAAATATTTTTGCACTTGCACTAAAGATTGTAATAAACTTCATCTTCTCTATTCCTTGATAAAAGAATAGAGAAAACAACATATTCCCTATGACCATTCCAAAAGATAATAAATGAAATGCCCAGTATTCCCGCAATTGTGGTACAGTTGCTAGTAAAAGTAATAAAACTATCAAAGATCCTACGGCTAAAATTATCTTAACACCTAAGACCGCACTTACAATCTCTGATAGCTTATTTGGGTTATCACGATTTAAACTAACTTCTCTTGTCGCAGACAACTCAAAGCCAAAGTCGACAATGATGATGAAATACAATATAAAGGCTTGGGAAAAGATAAAAGTACCGTATCCTTCCATTCCCAAAACCCTTACCAAGTATGGAAGAGTAACAAACGGAAGTATATAATTCAGCATTTGCATAATTGCCAGCGCAGAGAAGTTTTCAAACAATCTTTTTTTATCTGTCATACTGAAACCTACTTTTCTTGAGCAAATAGTCGTTTAGTGACTACTATTGAGCTGCCGTCATATTTTTATCCACTTCGGAAACATTCCGGTTAGCTAGCCCTACGAGTGTTGACTTTATTTCCCCAACTGATATATCAGGCAATTTCTCCAATACCTCATTCATTTCACTAGCATTAATTGGCGTGGCTTTTCCAATATGGATTTTCGGAAAGATATGGCCTGTTTGAATTTCATTTTCATTCAGTAGTTCTTCATATAACTTCTCTCCTGGCCTTATCCCCGAGTATTCAATACCAATCTCTTCTTCTGCATATCCAGACAATTTGATAAGATTTTTCGCTAAATCTACTATTTTCACTGGTTCGCCCATATCCAGAACAAATATTTCCCCACCAGCAGCAAGCGTGCCTGCTTGAATAACCAACCTTGACGCTTCGGGTATCGTCATGAAGTAGCGGGTCATCTCAGGGTCTGTAACGGTCACAGGGCCCCCTCTAGCGATTTGCTGTTTGAATAAGGGGACGACACTTCCACGAGAGCCTAACACGTTGCCAAATCGAACGGCTGCAAACTTTGTTTCGCTATTTTTTGCAAGGTTTTGAACAATCATTTCAGCAAAACGTTTTGTCGCTCCCATGACATTTGGTGGATTCACTGCTTTATCAGTTGAAACCATTACAAAATGAGAAACACCAAATGTATCAGCTGCCTCAGCTACATTTTTAGTCCCAAAAATGTTATTCTTTACTGCCTCCATTGGGTGTGCTTCCATAAGTGGTACATGTTTATGAGCAGCTGCATGATAAATAACGTCTGGGCTCATCTCACTCACAATATCAAAAATACGTTTGCGATCCTTCACGTCAGCGATAATCGGAATAATTTCAATTCCGCTCGAAACCTTTCGCTTTAATTCCATATCTATATTGTATATTGAACTTTCTCCATGCCCTAACAATATCAATCGCTTCGGTCTAAACTCACTCACTTGTCGGCAAATCTCTGAACCTATTGAACCGCCGGCTCCTGTAACAAGGATTGTTTTTCCAGTCAGCTTATCCGCGATGGCTTTTAAATCAAGTTCAACTTCTTCGCGCCCCAGAAGATCTTCAATATCCACCTCACGCATGTCACTAACAGACACTTTTCCAGTCATGACATCTTCAATACTTGGCATGATTTTTACTTTGGCACCTGTTTTTGCACACTGCTCATATATACTTTGAATGCCTAATTTCCCCAGTGAAGGGATCGCGATAATAATATCATCAATCCCTCTTAGTTTAACTAGACGAGGAATATCTTTTGTTGTTCCTTGAACAGTTATCCCCATAATTTTTAATTGTTGCTTTCGGAAATCATCGTCGACAAAGGCAACAGGAATTAGTTCTGTGTTTGATGCCTGTTTTAAGTTTCTCACAAGCATCGTTCCCGCTTGCCCAGCTCCAATAATCAGTACCCTTTTGAATTCAGTCGGATTCGTAAATGACTCCTGATCCTTCAATAAACGCAACAAAAATCTTGAGCCACCAATCATAATGATGTGGAGCATCCACGTTATTGCCATCACTCGGAAATAGACATCATTTTTAATGATAAACTGCATAGCACTTGCGGCAGCAACTGAGATTGTCACTGCATAGCCAATGATCAATAGCTCGCGAACAGAGGCAACGCTCCACACTCGGTCGTATAAATGGAAGAAGTAAGCCGCAATATGGTGGCTTACTAATAGTGTTACTGCACTCACAACAATCATTGTATCTGAATAAAAGTTTAATGTTGGGTGTAGCAAAAAATAACTCATAAAGATCGCGGAGAGTACGATTGCCGAGTCAAGTATGAAGAATGTAATATAGCGCAATCCATAGCCCATATCCAGGACCTTCTTTCAATAGATTTATTTCGTTGGTGACGAATTCCGCCAATACTGGCGGAAAAATACGATTCCAAGGCCGGCCATTAGACCAATAATCATCGCAATTGCAACGTTCAACAGCTTACTTGGTGCAGATGGATTTTCAGGTATTGTCGGTTCTACAATTGTACGAATGAATGGGTCTGGACGGAAACTATCTAAACCTGTTTTCACCGACTGATACTTGTCTAGTACTTTTCTATACTCCGTAGACTTCGATTCGACTTGCGCCTGCATCTGCATCAATTCGTTATGTAATGCTCCGTTCACATTTGATAATGCTTGCGACTGGGCATCACTGACAGTCATGATGATTTGCGAGTTCACTAACGTTTGTAGAACCAGCATTTCCGGCAGTTCGTTTGACACAATTAACTTATTGTATTGTTCAATCAGTGACTCTATTTCACCTGACAACTGATTTGCTTCCGATGTGTAAGTTTTCTCCAACTCCGTTAATGTTCTTTTGACGGAGGTATTCATACGTTCTTTTGTTTTGTTTATGAAAAGCTCCAGATGCTCCTGTGCTTTTTCAGCACTCGTACTTGTATATTTTAAGTCAACAATATTCGTATTTGCTTGTACTGTTGCAGAAATATCATCCATGCTAAGCTTCTCATTTATCCCTTGCTCTACAAACGCCTCGTTCATAAGCGATTCATTTTTGATACGTTGCGAGAAAATAACCGGTGTGAACTCTGCCGCAACATAACTAGCCATGATACCGGTATCCTGTACTTCACTTGCCACTTGCACCGTCGCCTTCGATTCAAATTGTTCCGGTAGGACAAACCAGCTGACTCCCCCAGCTATCAGCATGAATAATGCAGTTAAACCCGCAATAATCCATTTACCTTTCCAAACTGTTTCTATCAACTCACGTAACTCAATCGTTTCTTCCATCGATAATCTCCTCAACTTCTTTATTTCTAAGTATAAACGCCATCATCATCCCAGCAATCGCCCACATTGGTGCAGCTGTTCCTGGTAGCGTGTCATTAAACAGGGCCTGTATGAGATATGCTAGCCATCCGACAGCAAAAACTGTTGGTACTATGGATCGCCTTGTGACAACAGCTTTCAGCCCGCCAAGTGCCATAATGATTGCTAAACCCGCAAAGCCGATAAAACCAATAATTCCGGTACCATAAAAAATCCCGACATACATATTATGTGGCTTATCGACAATCGTATGCTCGCTCCGCATTCCTGCACGTGCATCTATATTGTAATGTGGGAAATGGTACATAATTGTATCTAATCCAAAGCCGAATATGGGTCTGTCCATTGTCAGATCAATCGTTTTGCTCCAAATATAGGCGCGCCCTGATCCTGCAGCGGTCCCACGCCCAGGAAGTACGGGTAGCTCAAAACTGTTTTCAGCCGCATAGACCCTGTTGTTCTCAACCGTTAAACCAAAGTTAATTGGTACCGTTGCCACTGGTTGTTCTTTTACATAAGGATTTTTCTTAAAAATAAACCCAATCGACTCATTCCAAACACGCGGATTTTTCTCCGCCAATACATGAAACACTGGCAAACTAACGACAACAAAAGCACAAAGCGCAATAACCGCCTTTTTGCGATCGGTTGATTTAATAGCTAACCAAACCAATAATGGAGTAATTGCTAAGACAGTCAAAAATCCACTAGTAGAAATAGACATCAACATAACAGCTAACGTCATTACTGAGACTCCAACGTTCACAAAACTTCTAATCGTATTCTTATCTACAATCGCCCATGCAAGATACATGACCATCATCACTGCAAACATTCCACTCATAAAGTTCCACTGATTCAGTGTCCCTAGAAAAATCGCTCCGTCTCCAAGCGATGCACCCTCTGGAAGAAACAGGGTCATCATCTTCTGAACAATCGGATAGATCATCGCATCATGCCCATAGAAATTCATCGTAATAAGAATGAAGTTGATGATAACAAAAGGATAAAATGAATACATCACATAATGTAATGCCTTTTTCGGATAGTCAATATTCATAGCTACAAAGAACAGCGCAAGATAGCATAGATATGAAATAGCACCATCAGAACGATTGTACTGGCCCCATAATGCTATTGAAATACTAGGTGAAAGAATCGTGGAGATGGTAATTGCAATAGCAAAAATACCAACAAATATATTTAATTTGGTCTTCCTTATTTCGCCACTCATGAAAAATACTTTTGAAAACAAGAGGCTAATTGCAATGATTGCAATTACAATGAGTACGCTAGCTTTATAGTTTGTAAATATATCTCCTTTAACTCCTGAAGATAGTAGCGCCACATTAGTTATCTGTGGACTAATAACAGTTCTTGCATGACCACCGACGATTAAAGGTACAAGACCGACTGCGAGTAGTAGTAGAGTAAAGATCCACCTATCTACCTTAATGCGAGATAAACGATCTTCTTCTTCATCTTTTAAGATTTTAGTGTTTGCTTGATAAAATGATGTCATTTAATAGACCTTCCTTTTACGATTGGATTGCGATCTGCTCTTGGAGTTCAACGATCCGTTCCTGATATTGTGGATATTCTTCTGGCGTTGGTAGTAAAGCACATCTTTCTAATACCTTGGTAGCGTCCTCTTTCCTATCACCCATTACAAGAAATTCTGCATACTGGAGCATAAAAAATGCATCCTCTACTCTATGCGGATTAATATCGAGAGTTCTTTGCATATGCATAAGCCCTTTTTCGATGTCCCCTGCATTTACAGCTGCAACCGCAATAATATAATTTACTGGTTCCGAAGATTTCTGACTAGCTTCTAACGATTTAGATACTTCTAGTGCATCCGCGTAATTCCCATCTTGAACCCGTTGGACCACTTCATTATAATATAGACTTTCTACTTGGAAAGCCTCATTCTGCTTCTTTGCTTTTACAAATGCAGTAATCAAGCCAAGTACAATAAGTAAAACAAGTCCTATTACAATACTTTTTCTTATCGAATCACTTATATTCATAATCTACTTCAGCCTTCCTAATCTATCATTAAATATGTATCTACACTTGACAAGTATACAACAATTTCCGACATTAGTCACGGGAGTTCCGTTTGTTCTAGTATTTGGTAAAGCTTCATATTTCACAAAGAAATATCCTCTCATAAGTCTTATCACAATTGAAGTGAGAATCAAACTACAAAAACCCCCTTAACCAATTGCTAAGTTAAGAGGTTATCATATATCACCATTCCCAGACAGCTAATCAGGCACCGACTTTCAGTTCACAAAAAGAAAATCCCCTTAAGTCTCAAAAGACTGAACTGCCCCGTAAATGTTAGACACCAACTAACATTTACGGGGTGTTTTTATGTCAAAATATACAGTAGAAGTTAAATTACAAGCGGTGGAACGCTATTTAACTGGAAACGAAGGCTATAAATCCATTGCAGACAGCATTGGCGCAACTAAATCTCAAGTCATTAATTGGGTGAAATTATTTGAAGCGCAAGGTGAAAATGGTTTTAAGAAAGACTATACAAGTTACTCATCTGAGTTTAAACTAAACGTACTCAATTTTATGATCGAAACAGGTGCGTCTCTTCGAGAAACGGCAAGCACATTTAATATTACTTCCCCTAGCACCGTTTATAAGTGGGAGCAGTTGCTTAAGTCAAAAGGATTGGACGCGCTAGAACCAAAGAAAAAGGGGCGTCCATCCATGAAAAAAGAAGAGAAGAAAGTTGAATCACAAAAATTAATCCCAGCTGAAGGATCAGTAGATGCCTTACAAGCGAAAATCGAGCGTTTAGAAATGGAGAATGCTTATTTAAAAAAGTTGAACGCTTTAGTTCTCGAACAAGAAAAATTACAAACAAAATCAAAGCGCAAGTAATTTTTGAACTAAAGGAAAAATACGAGGTCGTGGATTTAGTTAAAGTCGCGGGCATTCCACGCAGCACCTATTACTACTGGGAAAACCGATTGGATCGAATCGATAAATATGAATCGGTTAAAGAAGCAATCAAGCATGTTTTTCACGAACATAAGGGTCGATATGGTTATCGTCGCATCACAAAAGAACTAAAGAAATACGGCTTTACGCATGAACCAAAGACCATCAATCGCTTGATGAATGAAATCGGCTTAAAATGTATGGTCCGTATGAAGAAGTATCGCTCTTATAAAGGAAACGTCGGAAATATCGCTCCTAATGTATTACAACGAGATTTTAAGGCAGATAAAATGAATCAAAAATGGGTAACAGACGTAACCGAATTCCATCTCTTTGGAGAAAAACGTTATTTGTCACCTGTTCTTGATTTGTGTAATGGTGAAATCATCGCCTATAAAGTCATGAATCGACCGGTCTATCAACTTGTAGGTGATATGTTAGATGAAGCTGTTCAGCGCCTTCAACCAGGAGATGAAGTCATTCTTCATTCTGATCAAGGCTGGCATTATCAGATGAGAAAGTATCAAAAAACATTACAAGAGCACCAGATAACGCAAAGTATGTCCCGTAAGGGCAACTGCTTGGATAATGCGGTCATCGAAAATTTCTTTGGCTTATTAAAATCGGAATTACTATATTTACAAGAGTTTAAGAGCATGGCGCATTTTGAAAAGGAGTTAGAAGAATATCTTGAGTATTACAATCACAAGCGAATGAAGGCAAAATTAAAAGACCTGAGCCCGGTAGAATACCGAACTCAGATCTTAGAAGCTGCTTAAAATATTTGTCTAACTTTATTGGGTCAGTTCAGACCCAAGGGGATTTTCACAACACTACCAAACACTCAAAATCCATCGATCCCGAACTATCTTAGTCGTGTTAAAACCTGGTATTAGGATTAGTTAGAAAATGTACCTGTAGCTTTAACATTTGTGAACAATTTCGCTTCGTTAGCTGTTGGAGTTGCACCATCTAGAAGGAAACGGTTGTTTGTTAGAGTAACATTAACATCTGAAGTTGGTGCAAAGCCAGTTTTCAATACTTTGATATTGACTTTACCAGTAGCTCCAGCAGAAACTTGAAGTTCTGTAGATTTAAGAACTGTACCTGCAATACGAATATCCAAGTCACTTGCAAGTAATCCAAGCGCTGTAGCGTTAATAGCCTCATCGAATGTTAAGACAAGTGTATCACCAGAAGATACAATTCCAGTTACACCCGTTGACGTAACCAATGATGGAGCTACTTTGTCAACGATAGTGCCTAGTGCTGTTATTGCTGCATTAGTTGATGCTGTACCTGCAAGTGTCACTAATTTTGTTCCATCGACTGTAATAGCGCCTGCTAGATTAGCTGCATCCGCATCAAACTTTCCTTCAAACTTCACTTTAACTGTAGATGTACCATTGACTTCTACACTTTTAACAGGGTTTCCAGTTGCAGAAAACGCACTATTAGGAGCACTTACGATAGCTGCGTTGAATTTAAATTCAACTGTATCTTTATTTACTAATTTCGTTTCTGTAATGCTTAACGCATTTTGCGCAAGGGCTACATCAACAATATTAGTTCCATCATTTTTTGTGAATCCTTCTAAGAAGTTACCTTCTAAGTCTTTCACTGCAAGAACTTGAATTTCTTCTACTTTAGTTTTTGTAGCTGATTGAGTAGTGAATGATACATCTTTACTACCAATTTTTTCATTGAAAGTAATAACTACTACTTTACCATCTTGTACTACTGAAATGTCAGCAATATTTGAATTTAAAGCTTGTAGTGTATTATCAATTTTCACAAGGTAGTTAGAATAGTTTGCTAATGTAGCAACATCCATTTTCTCATCAAATCCAATTACTACACGAAGATCGTCTGCATTTGCAGTTTTAGAATCAATTTTCGGTTGTGTCGAATCATCTTTTGTGACGTCCGCACTGAAATCTAGCATTGTGTTTTGAAGTTTCGTGTTATCTTTAACATTTTTTACAGTTAACTTGTTTTTACCTGTAGAAAGGTTTGAATACGTTGTTAAAGTAACAATATTCCCTTCAGTAACTACTGCTTCTTTAATAGAAATCACTTTACCATCTTTATCTAAAAGAGTATAGTTAGATACATTTGTTGCAGATCCAGCTGCAGTAGAACTATTTAAAACATTTTTAGAGAATTGGATTTTAACTGTGTCTGCACTTGTTACTGTTACTTTTTTAACCTCTGGACGTGTTTGGTCTACTACTGGTGTTACAGATACTTTTGTATCTTTTGCAATTTCGTTTCCAGAGTAATCTTTCACACCTTCAACATAAATATCAATTGAACCTGTTGGTAGTGAATCTGCATCTAAGAATGTGAATTCGAATTCAGTAGAAGAAAGTTGCTTGACTGTATCAGCTTTTCTCTTATCGTTACCAGATTTCCAGTACACGTTAGAAGCTACAACCGTTTCATCATCAATTTCTTCTGAGAATGTGATTGTCACTTTTTCAAGTGTTGCTTCTGCTTTGTCAATTGTTGGAGCTACTTTATCTTCAACAACTGTGAAGTCGTGTGAAGTACGTAGTGCCATGAAGCCAGCAAAGTCTTTAACTTTTTCTACTACTACTGTGTGGTCACCCACTGCAAGTGCAGCAGTGTCGTATGGCGTTAAGATGACTTCGTTACCAGTCACTTTAACTTTACCGAAGTACGCTTTGCCGTCTAGTGTAAAGTTGTTTTGTTTAACATCTTCTACTGGCTCAGAGAATGTAATTTTCAACGATTTTGTTCCAAGTGATTTCACTTCTTTAACTACTGGAATTTCGTTATCTACTACTTTGAATTCGATATCTTTTACGTTAATTTCTTTGTCTCCAGCTTTAACGTTTGAAACGTTTAAGTGGTCTGCTTTATTGTTAGTCAAAGAACCAACTACAGTAAGAACTACTGATTTTTGATCGTCAGCTAGTTTCACTGTATCAATTGCTTTACCTGATTTAAGTGAATAGTTAGCTTTGTCGCTACCAGTTTCCTTGTCAACAGCTGTATTGAAAGTAACTACAACTTCTTTAAGGTTAGTTGCGCTTACAGATTCAACTTTAGGCTCAGTTACTATTTGTTGTGGTAATTTGCCTTCTGCTTCAGCTTTGATTGTGTTGTTTAAGAATGTTGCAAAGTGTCCGCGAGTTGTAGAACCTTTTGGATTGAATTGAGCAACAGTCGTGATATCTAAAAAGTCAAGAACGTTGATAGCACCGTGTGCTTCAGTTTTTGCTGATGCAAGGTCCGTTACTTCTTTGTTGAAAGTAGTTGCTGCAACTTCAGCAACTAGGTCTCTGTCAAGGATTGCATCAAATGCGCGAACAAGTACTAGTGCCATGTTTTCGCGAGTGATTTTACCTGTTGGATCCAAGTTACCTGCTTCTGTTCCGTTGAATACGCCTGCATCTTTTACAAGTGCTGCATATTGCAACAACTCTTCGTTTGCAGTCAATGGTAGATCGTTGAAACGTTGAACTGTTTTATAGTCTCCAGGGATTTCTTGTCCAAGAGCTACTAGGTATTTCCCCATCATTTTAACAACGTCAGAACGAGTCAATACTTGGTTCGGTTTGAACGTTCCATCTGGGTAACCACTGATTGCACCAAGTGCGATTAGTGCGTTAATACCTTCTGCGTGCGTGTTACCTTGTACATCTGATAATTCTGGTGTTGCCGCGCTTGCTACTGGTGCTACTGCAGATGCTACTAGAGCAGCTGATGCAGCTCCTACTAGAAACTTTCTGTACTTCGTTGGTTGGTTAGCCATTGAATAATTTCCTCCTCTTAGATAGAAATAAAATTTGTCATCTACTTCCACGGCAAAATGAAAGGTAGAAGCCATTACACACTAAAGTATAGATAGTTACAACAAGGATGTCAATTACTAAATAGTAATCTTATAAATTCCCCTTGAAATTCACTAGATTTCTTTAGTCGCTCTTACCATTCTATCGCATATCTTATAATTATCAAGTGTTTTACTGAAATTGGTGTATAATTACAATACTGTTTCAATTATATAAATAGTATTACGGGGTGTTTGTTGATAGAAATGCGGTTTCGGAGGGATAATAGTACGGATTTGTTATTTTCATTACGATGCCTTTTACTTGGTACAAGGGGTATCTTTCCTATATTTCTATGTCATGAAGACACAAAAAAGCTTGAACAGATGGGAACTGTTCAAGCCTTTTTGCATGGTCAACCAACCGTTTTGTTCTGCGTGGCGATTAATTATATATGTTTTAGAGGAAATTATCCTTACACTTATGTATTCTAGCATCTGATTTGCGAGAATACAAGAGTCTACCCATCATTTTTGTTTAAAAACTTCAAATAAAAATTTCGGCAGATTCATTTGCCGTTGTAAACGGCTCGGTTCCTTTAATAGTCGATATAGCCACTCTGCACCGAAGCGTTGGAAGATAGCTGGCGCGCGTTTGAGATTTCCTGCAAGAACGTCAAATGAGCCGCCAACTCCTTGATAAAGTGTCGGGTATAGCTTGTCCCGATGTTGTTCAATCCATTGCTCTTGTTTGGGAGAGCCCATCGCTACGAATAGTATGGATGGCTGGGCTTGGTTAATGATGTCGATGATTTTGTCGTTATTTGACTCATAGCCGTCCTGTGTACCTGCGACGATTAGATCAGGATAGGTTTGCTGCAATTGTTGTGCTGCCTTGTCGGCTACGCCCGGTTTTGCTCCGTATAGGAAAATGGCATGTCCGGTTCTTGCTGCTTCTCTAACGACGTGGTCCATCATATCCACACCTGTGACACGGGATCTGATGTTGCCTTTTTGTAGCTTGGAGGCAATGATGACTCCGATACCATCCGGGATTTGGAACTGCGCCCGATTGAGTAGCGCTTTTAGCTCCGGGTCTTCCTTCGCCTTCATGAGTTTTTCAGGGTTAATGGCTACGACGAGTGACTTTTTCTTGTCTTCGATATTGCGAAAGACTTTTGGAATCAGTTGGTCGTAGTTTTCGGTATTTACTTGGACCCCTAAAATCTGCTCTTTCATATAGAAGAGTTTCCTTTGTTTTTGCCGTCACCGAGTTTAAAGAAACGGAATCCAGCTTGCTCCCACTTGTCTCGGTTGAGTGCGTTTTTCGTATCTAACACGAGTGGCTTTGTATCCCCTGTGTTAAGCGTTTGTGGGTCAAGGTTTTTGAATTCTGTATGATCCGTTGTAAGAATGATCATATCTACTTGCTGAACTGCTTCTCCTAGTGTTGCCACTTGTGTCGGATGTTGTAGCTCTTTGATATGCGGGTCGAATGAGACAACGTTCAGTCCTATGTTTTGTAGCTCTTGAATAACAACTGTAGATGGGCTTTCTCGTAGATCGTCGACATCGCCTTTAAATGCAAGTCCTAGGATGGCTACTTTTCCTTGTTGAATGCCTTGCTCTGCAAGTAACGCTTTCGCTTTTTGCGCAGTGAATTTCGGCATTCCATCGTTTGTAAGACGTGCTTTTTTAATGATGTCCGCTTTGTCTGGGCTTAATTCCACAAGGAACCACGGATCGACTGCGATACAATGCCCTCCAACGCCTGGCCCTGGTGTATGGATGTTGACACGCGGGTGGAAATTAGCGAAGCGAATCGCTTCCCAGATATCCACGTCGATTGTTTCCGCAATTTTAGCAAGTTCGTTGGCGAATGCGATGTTAACATCGCGATACGTGTTTTCCATCACTTTTACAAGCTCTGCCGTTGTTGCATCTGTTAGGTGGATAGCCCCTTTGACAAATGTTTCGTACAGCTCTTTTGTCATTTCCGCCGATTGTGGCGTAATACCGCCAACGATGCGATCGTTGTTGATGAGCTCTTCGAATATCTTCCCTGGGATAACACGTTCTGGTGAGTGCGAGACGAAAAGGTCTTCACCAAGTGTCAGATTCGATTGACGAAGCTCTGGTAGCATGACGTTTTCTACTGTTTTAGGTGGCACAGTCGATTCGAGTATGACAAGTGCTCCTTTTTTTAGATAAGGGACGACGGATGCTGTTGCTCGTCGGATGTACTCTAGGTTAGCGGTGTTGTCTGCGTTAATAGGTGATGGGACTGCAATTATGTAGACTTCTGCATCTACTGGTTGCGTTGAGACGGTAAACATACCTTCGTCGATCGCTTGATCGAGACGCTGTTGTAATCCATTCTCTTCTATATGAAGTTGTTTGTTGGCGATCATGCTGACTGCTTTTTCATTGATATCGACGCCGTGTACCCGGACACCGTTGTTCGCGAACATAACTGCTGTCGGCAGGCCGATGTAGCCGAGGCCGACGACACATATATTTTTAGTCATCGTGATTTTCCTCTTTTCTAGGGTTACTTATTTTATCTTAAACATTTGTTGATTATAGCACAACTGGGGGGCAGGTCACTAGTGATAGGTGAGTGGAAGAGTAGTGGTTTCTATTGAACCTAGTATGGAGGTGATAACTATGACAACTTACGAGATAATCAGTCTTCTTTTACAACTTTCAATTGTATGGTTGATGATTATAGCAGTTTTGTTGTCAATCATCTTTTTTCTATTGAAAAAAGAATAACCGTCCCCCCTAACCAGGTTTGGACGGTTATTCTTACCTAATCCGGACCAACCGCTCTTCTTGCGGTTTGCGATTACTAGGCCGAGTGTTGACGCACTCGGTCTTTTTCTATGTTGCGTACTTCTACCGATATTATACCGTGACTTTATGATTTGTTCAAGGTTTTCGGGTATTTACTGATACTGATTGTCGACTCCGAAAGGAGTCAGCTTATAAAGAAGATTGTTTTTTCATTTGGATAAGCTGGGTGTAGATGGTGATGAATTCTTTGTTTGGTTCGGTCTGGATGGTTGGGGTGATGCCTTTTTTATGGACTTTGGTTCCTTTGGGTCCGGCGAATTCGCCGATTGTTAGTTTAAGTGCCCCACCGTCTTCTAGTGGAAGGATGGATTGAATGGTACCCTTCCCTCTTGTTGTTTCACCAATAATGGTGGCAGCTTGCTGGTCTTGGAGTGCGACCGCGACAAGTTCAGAGGCGGAAGCGGAATATCGGTTGACAAGGACATAGGTTTGTTGTGGAAATTTTACGTTGGTCGTGACCGGTTGAATCATACGCGTGCCTGTGCGTGTTGTTAGTTGGTAGGCGTCTGTTACTCCCGGAAAGTAGCCGAGTAGTTGTTCAGCGCTTTCGACGTAGCCTCCACCATTATATCGTAGGTCGATGATGAGTTCGGTCGCGCCAGCTTGTTGTAAGGCGAGCCAATGGTCGTGAACTTTTTGGTCTAGGTCGGCTGTGAATTGAGCAATTTTTAAGTAGCCGATGTTGTGAGGCAGCATAGATGATGTGACAGCTTGTTTTGTTTGGGGCGCTATTGTTATCGATGCAATTTTGGCTGTTGGTTTATTCGTGGCTACTGCGGCAAGGTGGCTTTGATATTCATTCGCAGGAAGGTAACGGGAGTAGATATCAAGTGTATGGATGATTTCATCGACAGATGTCAGGGTGTAAAGGTCTTTCGGGACGTCTCCGTAGTAGTAGGTGTCGATGAAGTATTGAATGTCATCGAGGGTATCAGCTTGGGCGAGTGGTATTTGTAGGGTAAGGAAGAGAATTGTTAGGAATGCAGCGAGTATTTTTTTCATGGCGACGACCTCCTTTAGTGAGTGATGGATTCTATCTATTACTAGACTATACCCCGAATGGGAGAAATACATACCTATATGTGGTAGAAATAAAACTACTCAAGTGACCAACCGCAGGAAAAAGCGGCTAGTCACTTGAGTAGTTATTTTCGTGAAAATTCGTGGACCCAGTAGGTGGTTCCGTTGGCGTCAGTGGCGTAGCCTGTGCCTATGTGTGTAAATTTTTTATTGACAATGTTAGCCCGATGCGTTGGTGAGTCCATCCAGTCTTGGACGACTTCTTCGGGTGTTCGTTGACCTTTGGCGATGTTTTCACCATATGCTGTCCATTTGTAATTGAATGTGGCAAGTAGTTGGCTGGTTGAGCCGTAGACTGGTGATGTATGGCCGAAGTAACTATTTTTCACCATATCCTGCGCTTTGGCCTGGGCAACTTTGGATAGTTCTTTGTCATGGATAAGTGCCGCTGCATTTTGTTGTGTACGTTGTTGATTGACAAGGGTGATGGTTCTGAGTGCAGAGTCATCAGTGCTGTTAACTGCTTCATCTTTGTCGACGTACGCTTTGGCCACTTTGTCGTAGATGATAAGGCCTTTTTCGCGTGCAGTGTTGAATTCCATTGTGCGATACAGGAAGGCTGCGATATGGGCACGCGATACGTCGTCGTTCGGTTTGAATTCGCCGCCTTCGGGTGTTGTAGTGACGCCTAGTTCAGCGAGTGCTGTGATGTAGCCGTGGTATTGATTTTGTTTCGCGACGTCGCGGAATGTAATTTTGTCGTTGTCATCGAGAATGATGTTGTAGCCAAGCGCGAACATTTTCGACATTTCAGCGCGTGTGAGTGGCTTATTTGGTTGAAACTTGTCTCCGTCAGTGAAGATGCCTAGTTCAGTGAGTGCCCGAATGTGATTATATGAACCGTGAGCAGGACCAACGTCTTGGAAGCTCGGTTTGTATGTAGCGGATGGTTTTACGTCAATCGCAAGCGCGACAATTTTGGCAGCTTGGGCGCGAGTAACCGGATGGTTTAAGCGATAGGTGCCGTCTAGATAACCGTTGATAATGCCCCGCGTTGAAATGTCGTTGATCACTTCGTAGGCCCAGTGGTTTTTGGGTACATCCGTGAATGTGGCGGCGTGAGCTGGCGTATGCGTAGTGACTAGTAGTGCTGTTGCGAGAGATAGTGTCATGATGCGTTTTTTCATAGTGATAGTGCCTCCTTTGGTGTTGGTATGTATGTGTATACCCGTTTTTAGTAGTCTAGTTCGCTGTTTTAAGTATACTAGTTTTCTTGTTGGGTGGATATAGGGATTGCGATGTGTTGTGGGGGGGACGTTGTTTAGTTTTGGGGAAACGTTGTTTACTTCGTGGAAAACGTTGTTTTGTTTGGAGATTATGTTGTTTTGTTGCTGGAACGTTGTTTTCTTTCGGAGAAACGTTGTCTACTTCGTGGAAAACGTTGTTTTCTTTCGGGATTATGTTGTTTTGTTGCTGGAACGTTGCTTTCTTTCGGAGAAACGTTGTCTACTTTGTGAGAAACGTTGTTTTGTTTGCAGATTATGTTGCTTTGTTGCTGGAACGTTGCTTTCTTTCGGAGAAACGTTGTCTACTTCGCGGGAAACGTTGTTTTCTTTCGGGATTATGTTGTTTTGTTGCTGGAACGTTGTTTTCTTTCAAAGAAACGCTGTCTACTTCGTGGGAAACGTTGTTTTGTTCTACGAGAACGTTGTTTACTTTTGGAAAAACGTTACTTTGTTTAACGGAAAGGCTCTTCCACCTCTATTGATGCAGTGCAAAATCCGGAGTTTAATGAAAAACTATCCATTAACCAAACATTCTTGGTTAATGGATAGTTATTTTCAATCTTCTTCTTGTTGTAATTCGAATTCCACCTTCGACAAGACATCAAAGCCTGTTAACTGTGGTACGAACCCGATCAATTCATTCGTTGCACCAATAAGGAGCTTCGAATCATCGCTTAGGTCAGCTGCAGCACCTTCATAGATATTTGCCACAAATGGGCGTTCATAAAATTGCAAGTCCTCATCGTTCGTAATTTCCATCCTATTTGCTGGAGTGATATGGTCAGCCAAATCGAGGTCCTTTACCATCAATGCATTCAGGCGCGCAATATCATTTGGAATGGACTTGAACACAACTTTGTTGAGCTTTGGTAATCCTTCTTGCCAGTAACCCTCAAATTTTGCCAATATAATTGTTTCATTTAAGCTACCTTCGCTAAATTTGAATGGTCCTGTTCCTACAGGAATGTATTCTATCTCATCGTTAGCTTGATCCAATGATGTTGGACTTACCATTGAAAACGGGATCATCGTTAGATTTTTCAGGAACGATTCTTGTGGGTAATTTAATTTGATAATGACAGTATCTTCACCGTCAGCCTTCACTGATTTTATAACAGGATTGTTGAATCCATCGAATACTAGTTGATAATTTGGGTAATCTTTTGCATTCCCCTCGGACCAACGTTCAAAGTTCTTCACAACCGCATCCGCATTGAAGTCTGTCTTGTCATGAAATGTAACACCTTTTCGAAGCTTAAACGTATACGTCAAACCATCATCGGTAGATTCCCATGTTTCAGCTAATCCAGGAACAACCGTCGGCTCTTGTTCTCCGATGTTCACCAGTGTTTCATATATATTGGCAATAACGTGGAAGGAATCTCCCTCCTTCATATGCGCCGGATCGAGTGAAGAAGCAACCCCACTATGTCCAAAAGTCAGTATTTTTTTCCTATTGTCCTCTACATTATCCTCGCCGGAATTCGACGAGGTACATGCTGCAAGTATCACGGACAGGACAAGCAACAGTAGCAAGGCAAGTGGCCGAGACTTCATTTTCATCTAAAAAACCTCCATCTATTTTACATCATTTATACTAAACGTACTGCATGATAAATTGTTCCCGAATACCAACCTACTCATTATATAGCTTATCTCGCCATACGCCAATCCAAAAAACCGTCCTTCACCGGACGGCTTTTTAAGCGGCTACTTATGCAATGGTAGTTTGTAGTCCCAGGTGTAGAGGGTTCCTGGGGGATTCCCTTTTCTGTGAAGCCGCAGCTGACGAAAAATGATACTTGCGGCGGAGTTTGAATTTAATTTAAGAAAATGGCGAAGTTGCTTGTTGGTGAGTGTTGGACTGATGAGCAGGTACCAATCGGCGATGGACTGCTCGAGTGCTCCTTCACTCGATTTTCCGCATGAATTACAGATCCATGTGCGACCTCTCATTCTTGACATGATTGCGCTACAGTCAAGGCACAGAACACCTTGTTTTAGCTCTGTTGCGGAAATTGTGTGTTTTTCACACGCGGGAATACGTTTCCATTTGACTTGGGCAGCCCGAAGTTGATTGGAGACTGCTGTCACTTGTTGTGTTGTGATTGCGTCTGTATTTCCAATAAGTGTACGAATATACCGAGGTAGCTGTTTGGTGAATTTAAGCGGGACAGTTTCAGGGAAAACAGGTATTTCGGTACGTTGGTTGGCCATGACGAGTATGGGGTTGATAGGAAGATTGATGTGCCGTTTTCTAAGGTATCCTCGGATAGCTTCCGTTGCACGATCTAACTGATGGATGATGCAGTCATACTTTTCGATTTCATCTCCTGGTGAGATTTTCGTTGTTTTTCCAGAGGCTTCGTCGAACAGGACAGTGCCGGAATAGTTTTTGATTTCCAAAAGAATGATAGATGTGGGAGTCAGGATTAGGGTATCTAGCTGTACGAGGAAATTGGGGTTGATTTCCAAGGTTAGGTCTTTGATAATAATGGTCCCTTTTGGGAAGGTAATCTCGTTGAGAATGCGATCAATGATGAGTTCGCCGGCATAACCAGCTTTTGCTTGGTATAATTTTTGACTAATGGTTTGGTATTTGCCATGGTTTTGGGGTAATCGTGCCAGTAGGCGCTCTAGCGAAATAAGGTCGTCCGGTGGGCGGCGATTCATTTTGATAGTTTGTCCTCCTTTTCAGTTGACTGAATCTTCTTCATTCAATGGTAGAATAGCAGATTTCGCAGAATATGACAAGTGGTTCGGAATTTAGATTGTTTGGCCTGTCAAAACGTTGTCTGTTTGTATGAAGAGTTGTCTGTTTGTTGTGAGTTGGAGTAGACAACGTTCACGGCGGAGTTGACAACGTTTCACCCAAAGTAAACAACGTTCACTGCGGAGTTGGCAACGTTTTACCCGAAGTAGACAACGTTCACGGCGAAGTTGACAGCGTTTTACCCAAAGTAAACAACGTTCATGGTGAAGTTGACAGCGTTTTACCCGGAGTAAACAACGTTCACGGCGAAGTTGACAACGTTTTACCCGAAGTAGACAACGTTCACGGCGAAGTAAACAACTTTTTGGGTAAAGTTCCTCCCCCGACGCTAGCCTGGACACACTAAAAAACCGCACGGGCGGTTTTTAGAGTTAAAGCTCTGTGTCGTTTAGGAAGTTTCGGATGATATGTTGGGTTGGTTCGTATGTTTTGATGGTGTAGCCCTCTTGTTGGAGCCATTCGATGATTTGTGGCAGGGCTTTTGTTGTTTGGCTGCGGTCGTGGAGTAGGATGATGATGTCGCGGTCGCCAGATTTGTAGGCTTTTTCAACGCCGTCACGGACATTTTGGGTGATTTTATCTGCTTGTTTGTCGGTGTATTTCCAGTCGGCGGGATCGACGTCCCAGTCCCACATTTTATAATTGTTGCTGGTGAGTAGCTTTTGCATGTCGGGTGTGACGTGCGGTTTACTGCCGTATGGAACACGCAGTAGTTTGGCGTCCTGACCTGTCATTTGTAGAATGAGCTTTGTACCTTCATTCATTTCGTCGATGAAGGATTTTGGTGATTTGTATACTTTGTTTTTGTCATGCGTCATGCTGTGGGTGCCGATGTAGTGACCTGCATCGAATACTTCTTTGACGATACTTTCGTTGTTTTTCATATGCTTTCCAAGAAAGAAGAATGAGCCTTGGATGTTGTATTTTTTTAGGATTTTATTGTTGATGGTTGTGAATTGGTTGGGGCCATCGTCGAAGGTTAAGTAGACATTGACGGGCGATTTTTTAGTTGGATTGACTTGTGTGATGACAGGCTTTTTTTCATCTAATAACTGGTGAAGCTTTTTTTCGTAATCAGCATGGCTCATATGCGTGTAATCGTCGCGGTAAATGCGTAGTGTTTTTAGCTTCTGAAGGTACTCTGTTTTAAAGCCGATTTCGCGAGCGATGTATTTGACGCTGATGAACAATTCACCGCCCACATTGACGATAGGTGACCAGCTAATTGGCACCCCGTCTTTTGCCGTTTGTCGTGTGATATAGCTGTAGCTGATTTCAATACCACGCTTCCGGATGTATATGCTGTTGTTTTCTTGTTCTACTGGGAGGTATAACACCTTCGCAATATCGTCGAGCGGTACTTTCATATCATTGTCGATAACGCGCACATCTGTGAAATCTAGCAAACGATCATGAAGTCCAACGTGGTGTGTTGGCTTTTTGTCGGCTGCTTTACTTTGTGTTGTGCTAAAAACAACGACGATGATTAGCATTGTACAAATGGCAACTATCATTTTCTTCACATTATCCACCCCATTCAGAAATGATGATTTTCTGTAAACGACACCTGCTCGCGGTGGAAAATAATTACCGATTCTTCGTGCAGTATTGAAAAATTGCTGCGGTAGCTAGGCAGTCTCCTATTGCATCATGGGCATCGTGTTCGAGTTGAAGAAACTCTGTTAGCGTTGTCAGTTTATGGTTAGGTGTTTCGCGGATCATTTTCCGGGCAAGCTTTACTGTGTCGATGACAGTATATTCGGGGATGTTTACATTAATGCTGAATTCGAGCGCATACAAAAACCCCATATCGAATGGTGCATTATGAATAATAATTGGTAAATCTCCGATGAAATCAATCAATTCTTCAATCTTTTGTTCGATTGTTGGTGCAGATTGTACTATTTCGTTTGATATCCCTGTGAGCTGAGTAACTGATTGTGGAATATGGCGTTGTGGATTAATTAATGTATTTAGGATGTCTGTTTTTTCATGTTTCATATATTTGACGGCTCCGATTTGAATGATTCGATCTGCACCGGCACGGAATCCAGTTGTTTCAAAATCGAGTACAACGTAATCTTGTACGGCAGCAGATGATGTCCTGTATTTTCTGTCAGATGCAGCTCTTCTTGCTACTCCATTTTGCTGCCTCGGTTTTTTGTGTAGCAATTCCATTGCATCGCTATTTATGTCTGTCATAAGTGCACTTCCTTTATCATTACGGAAACTCCGTTATTTTAATCCACTTATACTCCTTTATACCCTTAATTTCAAATTTTTTCCCTAATTTAATACATAAATAGGGAATACCCTTGATACACTAGGTATTCCCTATCACCGTGAATTCAAAACAAATACTTAGTTTTCAATGTAAACATGTGTTTGCACTTCTTCCACTGGTTTTAAGATACTCCCCTCAACTGATTCAATAGTTGCATAGACTATTGTCGTGAAGTTCGGGTGTGCTACCGTAATAACAGCTTTTCCTGGGCCAACTGCTGTGACAAGGCCTTTGTTCAATTTCACAACTTTGTTGTTGGATGGTGTGAATGTGGTGCCGGCTGTCACATCTTTTGTTGTTAAAGAGCCGTCCGGTGTTAATGTGGTTTCAATAACTGCCAATTGCTGCTGCTCCCCCACTTTGAGCTCTAGATTATTTGTGTCGACTGAATAGGTCACAATTGCTTGTGGCGCTTCTACTACCTCTAGATAAACAAATTGTGTAGCTTGGTCAGAGATTTTGACATTTACTTGTGTTTTCCCTACTTTATGTGCTGTGACAACGCCTTTTTTAACCGTCGCAATTTGATTGTTGATGACGTTGAAGTTTGCCGCACCTGTGATATCTTTTGTGATAATTTCCCCGCTCGGCTTGGTCGTTATTTCTGTAACAGTGATTTGTTCTTGTTGTCCGATAATTAACTGTAAATCTGTGGTATTAACTGAATAGGTCACACTATCCTTTTCCACGTCTTTCACGTTAATGTACACGAGAATTGTCGGTTGATTTGGAATCATAATTCGTGCCTGTGTACTTCCAGGCGTAAGTGCCGCGATAAGACCTTTTTTGATAGTTGCCACTTTGTTGTTGACAACATTGTAAGGTCCCGTTGCGGTAACGTCTTTGGTAATGATCTGACCATTTGGCTTGGTTGTTGTTTCTGTGACCTTCAGCTGCTCCTGCTGACCGACTGTCAGCGTAACTGTTTCCTTATTCACCGAATACGTGATGACATCTTTCTGCACCTCTGTGACTTCGAGGTAGACCAGGATTGGTTCTTGGTCTGGAATCATAACACGCACTTGTGTTTTTCCAGCTGCTTTCGCTGTTACGAGACCTTTTTGGACTGTTGCGATTTGGTTATTCGCAACATTGAATTTTGTTGTTACTGTGACATCTTTGTTAGTAATTTGGCCATTCGGTTTAGTCGTTATCTCTGTTACTTTTAGCTGTTGTTGTTGTCCTGCTTGAAGCTTCATACTCGTGTGACTCACCTGATAGTCGACGATGTCTTGCTGGATTTTCGTCACTTCAAGATAGACGAAGATTGGTTCTTGGTTAGGAATATTGACGCGGATTTGTGTTTTTCCAACTTTTTTTGCATTGACAAGACCTTTTTGGACTGTTGCAACGCTGTTGTTAACAACACTGTAGCTTCCTCTTGCAGTAACGTCTTTCTCTATCACTGTACCATCGGGTTTAATCGTTGTTTCTATGACGATGAGCTGTTCTTGTTGACCAACACCTAATGTTAAGTTGGTTTTATTAACAGCATAGGTAACGATGTCCTGCGGGGCCGCTTTCACTTCAACGTCCACTATGATTGGCTGTTGTTGGGGCAGTTGAATGCGGACTTGCGTTGTTCCAATCGCTTTTGCTGTGACGAGGCCTTTTTGAACCGTCGCAACTTTGCTATTAGTACTACTATAGCTTCCTCTTGCTGTGACATCCTTCTCTGTGACTGTACCGTCTGGGTTTGTCGTTTTTTCAGTGACAATAAGTTGGTCTTGCTGATCAATGCCCATTGTCAAGCTCGTTTTATTCACAACATAGGTGGTGATTGGATCTGGATCTGGATCTGGATCTGGGTCCGGATCTGGGTTCGGGTCTACTGCACCTATTTCAAGAGCCTTCTCCGCCTTGTTGCCTGCAGCATCACTATATTTTACTTTGACAACATCTGTATTTTTATTAAATGAACCAACATCAAAGGAAAAAGTTCCATCTTGTGCAAGTTTTACAGCGCCTGATGATTTGACAATATCGTTTGCTAAAACCTCAAATGTTGCATTCAATTTCGTGTTGATGTCATAGCCAAGATCGTAGTTAACGAGTTCGGCCTGGTAGTCGACATATTTGTCAATGATGCTACCCGTTGCGGTTGTGCCTGTTACTGTTCCTTCGATTGTACCCGCCTGTGATTTCACAACAACAGGTCCAGCATAATCACCGATAATCGGCGGATTTCCTGATACCGTTTCTCCCGTGAAGTCGATTGTGTAAAGGCCGTCTGGAATTGTCGTTTCCGGCATTCCTGTTGCCCACGGTTTGTAAGTTCCTTCAATATCCAATCCATATGAACCAGCTGCGAGGGTTGAACTTACATGCAGGTAGCCGATATAGCCATCGCCGTACTCACCACCGTCCGGATTCATGATATCCCAAAGTTCGATGTAGTTCGTTTTGACATCGCCTGTCAATTTGAACGTGAGAACAGCAGAGTCTTTGACGCCGTCTCCATCGAATGATAGATCTGTTTCCGTAATCGCAAGGTCTTCAATCGCTGTTTCTGCTATGCCATTAAAATCTGCTGCGAATGGCAATGAAACCTCTGTGCCACTACCTGAAATATGAATGTACCCAAGCAGCTCGTCACCTTTTTTCGTTGCTGCTTGCGGTGCGTTTAATGTGACCTCCAGCATTTCTGTACCATTTAATGTGAACGTCGGTTTATTGACTGTCACTTTGGCAGACCCAAA
The DNA here is from genome assembly GCF_038618305.1 of Sporosarcina sp. FSL K6-2383. Classification (NCBI taxonomy): domain Bacteria; kingdom Bacillati; phylum Bacillota; class Bacilli; order Caryophanales; family Caryophanaceae; genus Sporosarcina; species Sporosarcina sp. FSL K6-2383. Next base: position 1,004,435 of record NZ_CP152017.1, on the reverse strand, counting down.
TGCTTTTGTCGTTTCCACACGTACCGAATAGGTACCACCTTTTTTAGCAGCATCAACGACACGTATTTGCTTTTTCACCGTGACAGCTTGATCTTTTACTTGTGGCAATTTGCCGAATGTGACAGTTCCTTTTTCATGCGCGACTTCATTGCCAGAAAAAGAGGTTGTATCCATGGAATACGCAAGGATTGTAGGGAATGCGGCTTCGTAAGGTTGGACGCGTCCAGCTCCTTGTGCGAAAACGTCATAGTCCTTCGTATCGATCAATTTTGCTGTGTTGGAAATTGCTACTTTCACATCGAATGGCGTCCAAGTTGGATTAGCTTGTCTAACCAATGCTGCGATGGCTGCAATATGTGGTGTTGCCATCGACGTGCCTGTTTTACGGTCAAAGGCTTCGCTGTAATCTGCACCTGCAAAATCTTTTCCATACATTGGTATAGCCGACATGATATTTGTTCCTGGTGCCGTGACATCTGGTTTAATATCAAAATCCGGATTCGTCGGTCCATGTGACGAAGATGGATTCATGATATCACCTGTCGTTGTTGTAAATGTGAAATTGCTGAATGATACTTGACCTTCATTTGCAGCTAGTGCATCACGAAGGGCTTTACCTTCCGTGTAAGACATATCAAATGCTGGGATGAAATCGAATGAATCACCCAAGTAAACATCTGACGGTCCTGGCGCCCCCGCCCCGTTCGATGCATTGTGAATTAAAATGGCAGATGCACCTGCCGCTTTGGCTGCTGAGATTTTATCGACAAATGCAATGTCTCCACGGGAAACGAGTACTACTTTCCCTTGAACATCAATGCCCGTGTAGTCTGTTGCTGCTCCTATGTTCGGAACGGCAACGACCTCGAAGTCACCTGCAAGTGCTGCCGCTAGATCTTCTCCGAATTTAACACCCATTAGTTTGATGTCAGTCGTTTCTTCATATGCGCCTACCTTCACAGACACTGTTGCCGTATGTTCCACTTCGGGATTTGTTGAATTCCCGACAGCAATACCAAGTGCTGCTGTTGAGGGATTACCAATTGTGCCACGCTCGGGTCCAGAGTTGCCTGTTGCCACAACAGCGACTGTCCCTTCAATCATCGCATTATTGATGGCGATGGCATCCGCAGCGATGGCGCTGTTAGATGATCCGCCGAGTGATAAATTGATGACATCCATGCCATCTTTTACAGAGTCTTCAATGCCTTTAATAATGCCTGATGTTGCCCCACTGCCGTATCCACCGAGGACACGGTAGGCATACAAGTCTACTTGTGGTGCCAAACCTTTAATGCCATATGCATTGTTACCGATTGCTGCAATCGTTCCGGCAACGTGTGTACCATGTGATGTATAGAAGGAACTCCCTCTTGCATCGAATTCCGGAGTAGTCGCCGCACGGTCTTTGGGTGTCGTTTCGTATGGATCATTATCCGCTCGCGGTCGTGCGTATTGGCTTGTATGTTGAATATAGTTACGGCCACCTTTATAAATCCCTTCAAATTCTGGGTGGGTGTAGTCGATTCCCGTATCGAGGACACCGACTTTAATACTTTTCCCGTTAATACCTTTGTCCCATAACTTTTCAATGCCAAGATGTGGTGTGCTTGTTGACATCGCTGCATCGACTTGTCCATCTTTTGCTGGATTGTCGAGTGCATACATAAGTAAATCAGGTTCAATCAGTGTGACTCCCGGAATATTGAGTAGTTCCTGTAGCTCGTCCGCTTTAACAGTGAGCGCCAGCCCATTCAATACTGTATCGTAGGTAAACTTCTCTTTAACGCTAATATTTTTAACTTTCATCATCTTTTTCACTTGTGCTTGCTGTGTCTTCACATTTTTTATCACTTTCGATCGTTCTGCTGCTGTGAAACTTTTATTTTTCAGCTGCTGTTTACCATGTGCGAGTCCAACAGAGTCTTCAGATAGATGGACGATGATGCTCACTTCTTCATTCCCCTTGAGACCTTGTAAATCTGGATGCAATTGTAGTTGCTTTAGCTGATTTTGCTCTTGCTCCGTAACTGCTGCTTTCAGTTGCATGATGCTTTCATTCCGGTTGTCCGGTTTGAATGGCTTCGGTGCATTCACATTTGCTGTTGCCGATAACGGCGCCAGTAGCGAGAAGACCATCGCCAATGCAAGAAATGCACTGAAAAATGAAGTGAACTTATTGTTCCTCAATTCTCATTTCCCCTTTACTACTATTCTGCACTTACTAAAAATTGTGCGATAAGTAGAACCTATTACGGGGCAATCCGATTTAGACTAGAAAGCTAGAATTTATTTATTTCATCCAATGAAGTTCAATTCTTTGAGACAGTCACCACTTTGTTGTTAGCACATCAATAATAGGCATAGATACGCGGTAGCCTGCATACACTAATTACGAAATGGGGTATTTAGAGGCTCCCGCCTGATATTTCATGAAACAGTATGTTTTTTCACGACTTCTCTATAAATAGGCACTAGATATGTAGTCATCATTGTTTAAAATATGGTCTTCTTGTCTATCCTTCTGGCAAGGACCGATTCATGAGGAAATGAATTTCAACTTATTTCCCGGGAAATCGACAAAGGAGCGGATTATTATGAAAGAGGATAAAAAGTATGGATTAACATGGCAGGATTTTCTATTCGGATTGACTGGTTCGACTCTTTTCGTTGTCATGCTTTATTTTATTACAGGGTGACAAGTTATATATTTCCCCTACGCTGGGTTCCACTACAAAAAGTATATTCTTGGACCCCGGGGAAACTCGACTACCTTTTTCGCGAACTCGACTACCTTTCGGGCAAACTGGACTACCTTTCAGGAAAACTCGACTACCCCGGGGAAACTCGGCTACCTTTTTCGCGAACTCGACTACCTTTCGGACATACTGGACTACCTTTTAGGAAAACTCGACTACCCCGGGGAAACTCAGCTACCTTTTTCGCGAACTCGACTACCTTTCGGACATACTGGACTACCTTTTAGGAAAACTCGGCTACCCCGGAGAAACTCGGCTACCTTTTTCGCTAACTCGGCTACCTTTCGGACATACTGGACTACCTTTCAGGAAAACTCGGCTACCCCGGGGAAACTCAGCTACCTTTTTCGCGAACTCGACTACCTTTCGGACAAACTGGACTACCTTTTAGGTAAACTCGACTACCCTGGGGAAACTCGGCCACCTCGTACGAAAATTTTATAATTTCCTAGACAACAAAAAAACACCATCCGTTAGTCGCTAACGATTGGTGTTTTTCATATGCCCTTTTTCACTATTACGACAGTCCTTCCGTCAATTCATTGAACAACGATACATTATTCGTTTCAAGTGCGTAGTCAATCATGCGTAGTCGGTTTTCCTTCTCTAATTGTTCGAGGATTTCAACCGCTTCAAGTGTGACGACCTCAAGCAACTCTGTTTCGAGATCGAGTGCCCCTTCAAGAATCGTTGTCAAATGGATATGAAGGTCTGATATGAGTAGCAGTTGGTAGAGTGGCAGTCGAATAAATCGATTGCCTCGTTGGAATACGAATACTTCTCCAAGGTTTTCAACCTGCAAACTCTTCATATTGATGACGATTTCTTTCCCCTCTGACGGAACGAATTGAAACACTTCTCCTCCTTTAATGATGGAGAAATACTGATAAGCGAATACTAAACGAAGACGAAAATCCTCTTGGCTTGTAAAAAAAGGTGTCATACGCTGTACGGATAGCATCTTTCCTCCTCCTTGTATTGAATATTCCGATTATTACTATTCTATCACATCTATGGCTACTTTGTGTATATTTTGTTCTTCACGCCTGAGTCTGCTTCTGTTATCTTATTTTTGTTTGCTGTGGTCTGTGCATGACAAATGAAAGTTGGACTGGCTGGAACTCGAGTTGACATGAAGTTAGTAGTTCATATAGCTCTTCATTTATCCCTCGGGGCAGGTCCTTTTTTCTTTTAAAGATTATTTTATTTTCTTCAAAGTCCAACAGTACAATTTGGAATTCAAGTGTTCCAAATACGGCTGAGCTCATATATAGTTTTCTTTCTTCCTTTATATAGTTTACGTGACTGGTTGTATTCGAAATGAAAGAGGCTTGCTGCAATCCTTTTCTTTCATTAAATTGTTTTTCTAAATTAGGCACGTAAAGAACTAATTTCTCCAATGAATCGCCTCCTTAGTCGTGGTAAAAGTAATATTTTTATTTGAAACCAACAAATATTAGTTTTTTATCAACGTATCGTTGGTTTGTCAATAATTCATTCTATTCTTCTATACGGTTGTGAAAAACGAGAGGGATGGTCCTATGCATTTCGGTAAACAATTCAAAGAATATCGGGAAGAGTATTTACGTTTGAAACAGCTCGAAGCTGCGCTTGAGTTAAAAATAGATCCTGCTGCATTGTCCAATTACGAAAGGAGTGAACGGGGATTCCCAAATGATCTCCTGCCTATCGTCAAGGAAACGTTCGCTGTGCCAGATGATTATTTTCTGGCGATGATTCTTGGAACTCCTTTAAAATCTGTCAGGGATTTCAAAAAGACACAGCCAGTCAAAACGTCCGAGGTGCGGGAACGCTATATGGATAGCTTTATAGATAGACATCGGCAGCTATTTGAAGAGAGTTCTGAGTTGCGGGAGTTTGTTGCGCTAGCCTCTCATTTAACTGAAAAAGATCGACGGATTTTCCTGAATGCCAATAAATCTTTGCTAACTTTAATCCACAAACATGCAAAAGAGGAAGATACCGAATAACATCATTTCCGGTCTGGCTTGAAAAGCGGTATAATAGAAAGATGCTTTTCTGAAGGAGTGGTCCCATCAACATGACCGTAGAACGTGTTTCTTACTTACACGAAAGTGAAATAGATGAATTTATGAATGATATTCAGCATGCTCTCCAGCCAGGAATCGCAGGAGATGCGCTTCAAGTGCGCCTTGCTGTCGCACTTGTACGCAATAATGCTATAGATAGTTATTTACCTACCGGAGATACAATTTCTGTCATGACCCTAGGGGCTGAGCCTGAAAATGTGCGCCTTTCTTTTGGGCAAATGAATGCAGATTGCACATGTCAAGCGCACGGCTGGTGCTCACATCGTCTTGCTGTCATTTTCCACCTGTACTCGCAGTTCAATTCCTTGAATGATTGGCTGCATGAATGGCGTCGTATGGAGTCGCAGCAAATGACGCTTTCTATATCAGCACGCACACCTGATGCATGGATTGAAGTGCTCGTTCATTTAACGCAATCGTTGCGGACTATTGGAACGTCAGAAAACCCTGGTGTATTTATCCACGAAACATCTTTAATCGATCAAAAAGCGATTCCACTTATTCCGTTTGAATGGGAATGGAAGCCACTATTCGAGCTGTACTATCGTTTACATGTACTGGATGCTGGCTGGACTTATGTTCAGACACATCTCGGCGGACAACCGTCTTCTTTTTTCTACGGAAAATGGTATGTACAAAATTGGATGACAGAGCAGCTTGGCAAATTGACTGATAGTGTAACGGCGATTGGTGCAAAGCCCAAACTTTTTGAGGCAGATGCTTTCCACGAACGCCTGAAGGAGCTTGTTCGTGCATTTACGCTTGGAAATAACGGACTATTCGCAGAGAGATTCCGTGTCTACCGTCTCTTTTGGCAGCATCTTTTTCCAAATCAAGCGGCAAGGAATGTTGAATTAGCGATTCTTCAACAGGATGAATCTGAGGAAGCTCAAATTTTGGTTGCTTTCTTCTATTTATTGCAGGGCAAGCATGACAAGCTAGAAGAGCTCGTCGGTCATGTATCAGTCGATAATATGGCTATTTGGTTGCCGCTTGCAGATCTTGCTGAAGGTGATGATGACCTTGAATCGCTTTCCATTATTATGACGGCCTTACTGCCCTTCATTGGCGACTATGTCAATCAAACCCTAACACTTGTCAATCGTCCCGCATTCGTTCGGAAAATTGATGGGTTATTTGAAGCAGCCGATTTTTCAGAGGAAGCGCGGGAAAGCCTGTTTGCGCATTATGGCGAATCCGGCATTGACGTCTTTGCAGATTTCCTTGTCGAGCGCGAACGTTTCGCTGAATGGGCAGCTCTTATGCATAGATATAGTGTTTCCTATGACGGCGCAGAGGCTGGCGGTTTAAAAATTGCCCTGTCAACAGATCCTGTAGCCGTTATGCCCCTACTTCATACGTATGCTATGAGCTTTATTAAAGAAAAAAACCGGCATAGTTATCGACGTGCCGTAAAACTATTTAAGAAGATGAAAGCTGGTTCTAAAAAGGGTGGAAAAACCGACTTTTGGAATCAATATATCGATACTGTGCGCGAAAAAAATCGTCGGCTTCGGGCATTGATGGAGGAAATGGAGAAAGGAAATCTGAACTTATGAATGAATCATTCACATTGAATCGCCTCTTTCGGATGGCGATTCGCCTAACAGATGATGGACTCTTTTCCATTTCGGCAAAAGATGACAAGCGATTTTCGGTAGATCCGGATCAATTGGTTTCTTATTTGTTTTTCAACAATGAACGTGCATTATTTGGACTGCTAACACAGACTGACGGTGGAGAAGTTTTGTTGCAGGCAGATCAGCTGCTACAAGCCTTTTCCACTTCACATCCCTATGCCACATTCCATGGACTTACTGCCGGGGATGATGCGCAGCTTACTACTATTCGTGAGGCTGCCGATGCCTGGCTTGATCCTGAATTATGGAATTATGCAGAAATAGACGGCACTAGCATTCGTTTTAATCATACGGCGGCCGGCTTATCGGAAGAGGCTGCGCTCATTATTAGCTATGCTGTACGTAGCAAGCTAGCCAATTCGGCCATCTCCCCCGATTTACTGCCTTCCTTACTGCCCCATTTACGGACGTATGGATGGCCCGGTGAATCTGTTTCAACAATTCCTGTTCACGTCGCTTTCCGCCTAACTGAACCAGCAGAAGATGCCGATACTGACTGGCTCCTGGAATCCGTTATCGTGAGTGAGCGCGGTACCCATTGGTTGCCTGCCGCCCGCAAAGCAAATGCGCCTGCACTGGAGGCGTTACCTGCTAAATGGAAGCCTTATGCCGATGAAATTATCAAAAAACAATCTGAGATGACATCCTTTCTCGGCTCTATTGCAATTGTATCGAATGACAGCTTTCTTTCGACACCGATGTCTGACATGGAAGTTCGGACGTTCATCAAGGAGGATCTTCCTCTCCTCCAATCATTCGGCTATCCCGTCATTTTACCCGCATGGTTGAAATCGGTAACAGAATCGAAGATGCAAGTTCGGACAAATGCAGGTATACAATCCTATAAATCAGCTACCGGTTTAGATGAAGTGTTAGCCTTCGATTGGAACTTTTCATTAGCTGGCACTGCTATAGACAATGATACTTTCCGAAGGCTTGTCGATGAAAATCGGGAATACATCCGGTCTGGCGACGAATGGTTCCACATTGATCCACTATGGTTGAGGAAGATCCGTGATTTAATGGATCGAGCGGATGCGGGAGAATGGACCGTCAAAGATTTACTATTTCAAGATGTCCCCGAAGAAATTGTTCCACTGGAAGAGGATGACGAAATCGATGATCCACTTTTCGCTTTTTCGATGCAGCAATCCCTTCGTGGCTACATGGATATGCTTTCTGAGAAAAAAGGACTGCCTTCTGCTGGTATCTCTGATAAGCTGCAAGCACAGCTCCGACCTTATCAGGAAGAAGGCTATGATTGGCTGATTTTCATGCGTGATAATCAATTTGGGGCTTGTCTCGCCGATGATATGGGGCTTGGAAAGACGATTCAGCTCATTACTTATTTACTCAATGTCCATGCAAGGGCAGAAACTACTACACCCTCGCTCATTGTTTGTCCGACCAGTGTTCTTGGGAATTGGCAAAAGGAAATTGAGCGCTTTGCGCCGTCATTGTCAGTTCATACACATTACGGACCGTCGCGCGCGAAGGACGAAGATTTTAAGGAGCTTATTGGTGAGCTAAAGCCAGATGTGATTTTGACAACCTATGGCACGGCTTCACAGGATGGCAAAATGCTGGCAGAAACTGAATTTGCGAGTATTACGCTAGATGAAGCACAAAATATTAAAAACATGCAGACGAAGCAATCCCGCGTCATTCGGAAGTTACGTGGCAAGCACCATATCGCTTTAACTGGTACGCCGATTGAAAACCGCTTATCAGAGCTTTGGGCTATTTTCGACTTTATCCATAGAGGATATTTTGGGAATTTCCGCAGATTTACGGATAACTTCATCATTCCCATCGAGCGTGATGATTCTGAGGTGGATAAACGGAAGCTACGTGCTAAAATTAGTCCGTTTTTATTACGTCGAACGAAGAGTGATCCCGATTTACAGCTTAATTTACCGAAAAAATTGGAGCAAAATGAGTATTGTCCGTTAACAACTGAGCAGGCCGCTTTATATGAAAGCTTCCTGGAAGAAACGAAATTCAAGTTGCAAACTTTAACGGGCTTTGAAAAAAAGGGACTTATTTTAAAAATGCTTAGTCGATTAAAGCAGCTTTGTAATCACCCGGCATTGTTCTTGAAGGAGCCACACGCGCCTGCTGAGCAAATGTTGAATCGCTCCGATAAGCTAGATCGAATTGTATCGATGGCAGCTGATATTGCAGGCAATAATGAGCAGTGCTTAATTTTCACACAATACATTGGCATGGGACAGCTCATCCGTCAATGCCTATCAGAGTTGCATGGTATTGATGTGCCGTTTTTAACGGGCAGTATGCCAAAAGGACAGCGTGACCGATTGGTCGAGGCTTTCCAGGAGGGTGAGTTCCCGATTTTCATTCTTTCATTGAAGGCGGGCGGTACTGGTCTGAATCTAACAGGTGCAAACCACGTGTTACATGCCGATCGCTGGTGGAACCCTGCTGTTGAAAATCAAGCGACGGACCGTGCTTATCGAATTGGTCAGACGAAGTTTGTGCATGTCCATAAATTCGTGACGATTGGAACGATTGAAGAAAAAATTGATAAAATGCTAGTGGAAAAGGCAGCGTTATCCGCTGATCTTATTCAGTCAAGTCAATGGCTAACGGAGTTATCCGATACAGAGCTAGATGATTTATTATCGTTTAAAAGCTAACAGAATCATTAGAAGACCTCGGGCGTATTCACAGCTTCGGGGTCTTTTTTCTATAGTCATACGCGCTCTGCAAGTGGGATTCTTTGTATGATCGCGATTCTTTTCTTGCGTTCTACTTCTTCAAAACGATTCAGTCGCTCATTTTGGTAGGCGACAATGCTAATGAGCTGGCCAATTTGTAATTCCATTCGTTTGACATCCTTTTCAAGTGTATGCATTTGTTAACTCCCTTCTGTCATGATTAGCCCGCGGGCAAAAGTGGTCTCTGCATGCGGGCCCATTAGCGATTATTTTAAATGGCTGTCCCAATCTGCCATTCATTTCAGTCATTATCTTTACCCATATAACCATGCAAGGACTCCCTGAATGGATCTTGCACGTTTTTTTGCATAGGCTATGGTGGGAGAAAGGACCCCAATCCTACCTGCTACCTAGCCTCCTTCTTCTCACATATCCATTTTTAATTGTTGCGGCTCCGGTTTACTTTCCGGCGAATCTCCTCCCGTCAGTCGATTTTTCCGGTTCATTATGTATCAGCGTTCCGGTCAAAAAATCGGTAATCCTTCTGTCTCACGATTTGGTAGGTTAAAATGCTCTTCCTCCTTCGTCCTCGCAACTGTTGATGCAGTTGCATGGCTTGTCACTTCAATTTCTCCATACAGATTGTCATTGCTGCGCCTTTTCGTTGCAATAAAACGAATATCCTCACCAATCACCTCTGTGACGTAGACTCGACTTTTGTCCTCACGTTCATAAGACCTCGATTGAATTCGACCACCGACGCCAATTAAAGATCCTTTGCCACAGTGTTTTGCTGTATTTTCTGCTCCTTTCCCCCACATTGTACAAAGGACAAAGTCAGTGTCGATTTCACCATTTTGATTTTTGAAGCTACGATTTACTGCAAGGACAAAGCTTGTTTGTACTCTTCCTTCAGACACTCTTCTTAGGATTAGATCTTTCGTAACACGCCCTACAAGTGCAACCTGATTCATTTAATTCACCTCCCTTGAGTTATTGGATTTATCTTACTTCTTTCTCCCGAGACGTGCAAAGTGCCATATTCGAGATTTGATCGCCTTTCATACCAATTTCGCATCATTTTCAGCACTTCAAAAAATTCCTTTTTATAGGAAAATACCTTACTTACTGTTTTTTCTACTCTTTTAATAGTCACTTCAAATTATAAGTTTGGCATGTTTCCATTTTTCATGTCGTTTTTTCCACTTATGGTATAATTAAAGGAAAATGATTGGGGCTGGTTTACGGTGAAATCGTTTAAAATGTTGTCTGTCGGCATTGTGAATGGTGATGGCGTACAGAACTTCCCGCTCATTGACGGTATTATTATCAATCAAGAAAACAGTCACCGTTTGTGGGTTCTAGAGATGTTCATCGATCAGGCATATCAATCGACTTTTGAAAAATGGATGGCGGATGAGGTGTTACTGGACGCAAAAGTGGTCATTTCTTATCCTGAGAATGATCCCGCCCCGTTCAGTGTTGCCGTTGAAGCTGTGAAGCAGATTGGTAGTAATATCTCTGTCTTGTTGAAGGGGCGGTTAAAACGGGCACGCTCGCAGTATGCGGAGCAGCTTTTGGAGGAATTGATTGCGGAAGGTTTGGCAGGCACTGACTTGCTCCGCCGTTTCGAGTCCGATATGCGCTCGCGTCCGCGGTTGAAGAGGGATATTGAGGAAGTAAATGAGTGAACAAAGGTGCAAACCGCCTATGTCCACGTCCCAAGTGTAAATAATTCACTTGGGGCTTTTTTTCGCCCTTCACATGGTTTCACTATAAAAAGGACATTCCTGTTTTTTTTGTGGAACTTGGCTACCCCGAAGAAACTCAGCTACCTTTTTCGAGAACTCGGTTAGCTTTTGGACAAACTGGACTACGAATTACGAAAACTCAGCTACTTCGGAGAAACTCGACTACCTTTTTCGAGAACTCGGTTAGCTTTTGGACAAACTGGACTACGAATTACGAAAACTCAGCTACTTCGGAGAAACTCAGCTACCTTTTTCGAGAACTCGGTTAGCTTTTGGACAAACTGGACTACGAATTACGAAAACTTAGCTACCTCGGGGAAACTCGACTACCTTTTTCGAGAACTCAGCTACCTTTTGGACAAACTGGACTACGAATTACGAAAACTCGGCTACCCCGGGGAAACTCAGCTACCTTTTTCGAGAACTCGGCTACCTTTTGGACAAACTGGACTACAAATTACGAAAACTCAGCTACCCCGGGGAAACTCGACTACCTTTTTCGAGAACTCGGTTACCTTTTGGACAAACTGGACTACAAATTACGAAAACTCAGCTACCTCGGGGAAACTCGACTACCTTTTTCGAGAACTCGGCTACCTTTTGGACAAACTGGACTACGAATTAGGAAAACTCGGCTACCTCGGGGAAACTCGACTACCTTTTTCGAGAACTCGGTTACCTTTTGGACAAACTGGACTACGAATTACGAAAACTCGGCTACCTCGGGGAAACTCGACTACCTCAAATGCCTTTGAATTTAAACGTGAAGGTTCCAACTTATTAACAGTACGAAAATTTTATGATTTTCTAGATAATGAATAAATTCTAGCGATAAGAATGCATTTTTGTTACACCATAATAAAAACCGCCTCAGCATTCGAGGCGGTTTTTATACGGCTTGCGGTTAGCGGTTGTTTCCATTCTTGTTGACTTTTTCGTCAATGATCACTTCATTGGGAACGTTCGTATTTTCGCCATTAATGATTTCATCAGTCGGATTCGTTGTGGTGCCATTGTCAATAACTCCATTACGAACACCGTTATTATCATTGATGACGCCGTTACGTACACCGTTCGTATCCCGATTGTTATCGAGACCATCCATATTCGGTCCCGTTTGCCCCTCGTTAACGTTAGGCGTCAGGTCCCTTGTACGGTCTTCCACGTTTTCCATTGGCGTTTCGTTGTTTTTGGGCACTGTCCCATTGTTTGCACAAGCGGTCAATACAAGTCCCGACATCAAAACGAGTGGTATCGCTTTTTTGAACATGAAATGATTTCCTCCTTTCCACAAGCCGTTTACCATACAAATCAGTATGATACTTGTAGCTTGACCCAAAAAGGAGGAACTATCCCCGTATCTTTTTTTACAAACCTAAATGATTCTTTAGCAATGTTTCAACGTAAACAGCTTCTGCCTTACAATGGTACTCATAATGCGTGTTTAGCTGCTCCTGCATTGCTTGAATAGCCGCAATCTGTTCTTGGGATGGTGGTTCACCAAGGAGACGCGCAATGATTTCATTGATACGCTGTGCAAGATCTTCATGAAAAGTTGGAGCATTTTTCATTTCATCTGGAATTTTCGTATACCATAGCGCTTTTGTCGTGATATATTCACGCCAATTGGCAATAAAATCATTAATGCTGAATTTTTCTTCAGACCATTCAATATCACTCATATATTGTTCGAAGGTCTGTGTAATCGACCTCGTAATACTGCTTTTTAAATTTGGAGAAAGATCTTTAAACATACTAGCTTGTACCCTCCTACTATAAAAGTACATTGTCATTTTTATAACGACCTGCACTGATATTGTAACTAATTTTCCATCTATTCGCAAATTTAGCCCTCTTTAGAAACGGCAGGACCTAATGCTAATGTGATTTCTGCTTCACAGGTAATTTCCCCGTCCACAGTTGCTGTTGCTTTCGCCTTAACGATTGTTCCCCGAAGTCTCGTGATTTCTACTTCAAGGCGCAATGTATCCCCTGGCGTTACTTGTCGTTTAAAGCGGCAATTGTCAATACCTGCAAAAAAACCGAGACGTCCTTTATTCTCTTCTTTTTGTAGCAGTGCAACTGCCCCTACTTGCGCCAGCGCTTCTACAATTAAAACGCCGGGCATCACTGGGTAACCAGGGAAATGTCCATTGAAAAACTCTTCGTTAATCGTTACATTTTTAATACCGACTGCACGTTTCCCTTCCTCGACCTCAAGTATTCGGTCTACCATGAGAAATGGGTAACGATGCGGCAAAATTGCTTGAATCTGCTCAGTTGTTAGCATAGTCATCCCCCTGATAGGTTATTTATGTAATTCATTATCAATCATGCCTTGGCGTCATTGCGTCCGGATTTTTTCGTGCGAGCTCGAAAAGTCTCCCTTAAAAAACCCGTGACATCCGCCGGAGGCTTTATCTGAGTTCAGCTGGAGTTTCGACTCCCACTGAACAGTAAAATTTTTTGCATTCATCCAGCCACTTATAGAAGTGCTGGTATTCTGCTGAATTCAGATAAAAGCGAAAGAGCCTTTACGACTCTTTTCCATTCAAAATATCCAGTATATGGGTCCATGTCTCTTTTTTGAGAACATCAGCGGGTTGGCCGTCCCCTATATAGCCGTAGCCAATAGTCGCACCCAATATAGCCACGCCTAGAAGTAGCAGCAAGACGAGTACGACACGTAGCCAAATTGGTAACAAGCGGATTTGCACCCAAAACTGATTTTTAGGTGTAGCTTGCTCACTTTCGCTGTTACGCTTACGCTGCCTTTGCTCATTGCGTAGTGGTTGTGTTCGGGTTGCCCGAGTCCGCGTCGGCGTCTCTAGCTCGTCTACCTTATTTCGTTTTTCATCTGTCATATTCAGTGCTCCCTACAGAAACTTCATCGTATACCGTTAATTAGCCCCATCATCTGATCTGCCAATGTCACCGTTCGTGCATTGAATTGATAAGAGCGTTGAACAGTAATAAGATCTGTCATTTCTTTCTCATAGTTTACATTGGACGCTTCAAGTTTCCCTGCTTCAATGCCTACTTGGTTTCGGGCTTCGCCTTGCAGATCAGTTAGCACTTGTTGCTCTGTAACACCTAGGTCAGCTAAATTTCCAGGCAAGCCAAAATTCGTAGCCGAAAGACGTTCCATCAAATTAGGGCGTTGCATGACTGTAATGCCCAGTTCAACCGTTTCCGCTGTACCATCAGCATGTGTCAATGTAAGCATTCCACTCGCGTTCATTGTAAAATTTGTGACATCATCTGTAAATGTAATTGGTAGACCTGCACTATTGGCAACAGGATAACCATCGGCGTTAACAAGCATACCTTGTCCATCTGCTATTGGGGAAATATAGAAATTCCCTTGTCGCGTATAAACTGTTTGTTCTCCGCCGTCTCCTGGCATAAGAATATTAAAGTATTGCTTCGGTTCCGTCAGCGCAAAATCGAGTTGACGTTCTGTCGACTGCAATGTACCCACTTTCCAGTTCATCTGTGCTTGTCCGAGAACTGCACCTGATCCATAGCGAATGCCCAGCGGTGATTGACGCGGTGCTGTGTCAGCTTTATCGTTATTGAATTGTTGATAGAGTAGCTCGTGAAATTTTGCATCGCTCGATTTATAGCCATGAGTAGCTGAATTCGACAGGTTATTCCCTATAATATCAAGCTGATGCTGTAATTGGTTTAACGTGTTTGTTGCTGTTGTCATTGTGCGTAGCATTTATGTCGACTCCCTTCAAAAAGCTTAACTTGAATCAGTAGAAGTCCGCCGCTTCTATATGGTGGCGGGATGAATGCCGGACTGCACTTCGATTCAGAAGGAGTTCAAAATCCCTTCTGATTCAAGTTATGCCTCCGGCGGATGTCACAGATTTTCAGGGGGAACTTTTCGAGCTCGCTCGAAAAAATCTGGACGCAATTACGCCAAGGCGTAATTGATTTAGTTTTTAGTTAACGCGACCGATTTCAGTGACTGCTTTTTCCATACTGCGATCATAGGCTTGCAGAATTTTTTGATTGGCTTCAAATGCACGGTAGGCTGTCATCATATCCGTCATCGTTTGTGCTGCATCCACGTTGGAGACTTCCAAATAGCCTTGTTGCATGGAATATGTCACACCCGCGACTGCATTGGCATTTTGAAGATTTTCGCCGCCTTCTGTCGCGAACATTCCGTTCCCTTGTTTGAGCAGTGTATCAGGGCGCTGTACGAATGCAATACCGAGTGTTGCCACGGCATTTTCTCCGTCCATAATCACGCCTTCCTGCGTGATTTGTATATCGTCATTTTGAAGGGCGATTCGTTGTCCGGTACTATCCAGTACGTAATGCCCCATTGCGTTCGTCAAAAAACCGCTTGGATCTAGTGTAAAGCTACCATTTTTCGTATAGTGCTCGCCGCCATTTGGATTTTCAAGACGAAAAAAGACAGCGCCTTGCGTTCCTGTTTCATCGTCAACGGGTAGAAGACCGTCAATGAGCGCCACGTCCGTCGTCAGTTCTGTTTCACGTAATTGACCTTGCGCAAACAATGGTAACGTCTCCTGCATATAAACACCTGTCGAAATCGCCCCAACTGGTGTCAAACCCTTCAACTGAATACCATCCTTCGTTGGAATACGTGCCGTATTAATGCTCGACATGTACATTTCCGGAAATGAACGAATAGATGATTGTTCTGCCTTAAAGCCTGGTGTATTCGCATTCGCTAAGTTATTCGCTAACATTTCAGTTCTACGCTGCTGTGCAATCATACCTGACCCAACTGTATAAAACCCACGGAACATGTGCCCGCCTCCTCATTTACTTTCGATTTTCTATTGTAACTCAGGGAACATTATTAATTAACGACCCGCAATTTTATCGATATTATCTAATAAGATGCCTGTCCCAATTGCAACACAATCGAGAGGATTATCTGAGATAAATACAGGTACTTTTAATTCCTCAGCGAGCAATTGGTCGATACCGTGTAGTAATGCTCCGCCACCTGTCAGAAACACACCGCGATCAATAATATCGGCAGACAGCTCTGGTGGTGTTTGTTCTAAAACTGTTTTAGCTGCTTGGACAATCATATAAATGGATTCTTTTAATGCTTCACCAATTTCATCAGAATGGACGGTAATGGTACGCGGAAGACCTGTCACCATATCACGTCCTCTAATATCCATCTGTTCTTTACGTGTGCCAATGAAAACTGTGCCCACGTCGAATTTAATATTCTCCGAAGTGCGTTCTCCGATGAGCAATTTATAATGTTTTTTAATATATTGTGTGATATCACTATCGAATGTATCCCCCGCTACATTGATGGACTGCGAAGTAACGATGTCTCCCATTGAAAGCACGGCTACATCCGTCGTTCCCCCACCGATATCAATTACCATATTACCGCTCGGCTGGAAAATATCCATTCCTGCACCGATTGCCGCAACTTTTGGTTCTTCTTCGAGATATATTTTTTTACCACCTGATTTTTCAGCTGCTTGACGAATCGCTTTCTGTTCAACACTTGTAACGTTAGTCGGGCAACAAATAAGAATTCGTGGCTTTGATAAGAATCCTTTTACATCTAGTTTATTGATAAAATGAGTTAACATCGCTTCTGTAATGTCAAAATCTGCAATCACGCCGTCTCTTAATGGACGAATTGCGATGATATTACCTGGCGTTCTGCCCACCATTTGTCTTGCTTCTTCTCCAACTGCTAGTACTTTGTTTGAGTTCTTATCGATGGCAACGACTGATGGCTCGTTAAGAACAATCCCTTTTCCTTTTACGTGAATCAAGACGTTGGCTGTACCGAGGTCGATCCCAATATCTTTTGCAAACATTATTTCCGTTTCCCCTTCCACCTGGATCATCGAATAATACCGTGTATGTATACTCTCCTAACTCAACATTTTACCATAGTTATCCGTTAATGAATATACTTTAGTACCACTTTCTTTCCAATCAATTACGCCTCGGCGTAATTGCGTCCAGATTTTGAATCGAGCTTGTGCCCGCAGGATGCGGGTATGCCACCGTTGCCGCAGGACGCGGCAGAACTTAGGTTGCCTTCCTTGGCTCCTTTCAAAATCTGTGACATCCGCCGGAGGCTTTATTTTCATTCAGCAAGATGCTGAATGAAAATAAATAAAGGGCGCCCCGCAATGTAGATTGCGAAACCGCCCTTCGTTCCTAACTACTTCCCACTTTCTTCATTTCTTTCATCCATTTAATCCTTGTCGCTTCGCCACCCCGTAAATGTCTGACAGACTTATGATAGGCAAGTATTTTGGCGACTTCTTCCGACAATGCCACATCGACATTTGGTAACCGTTCTGTCAAATCTTTGTGGACCGTGCTTTTCGAATAGCCCGTCGCTTTTGCCAGCGCCCGTACCGTTAGTCCTGTCTCCAGCAACATTTTTCCGAGGCGCACGCATCGCCTCCGTATTTGCTCGTGCACGCCCTCTTCCTTTCCTGTCAACTCCGAATCTTCCTTTATTCTATGCTGTTAAAGGCGAGGTTATGCGCAGAGGTGGAGGAGCGTGGGAGTGGAGTGTTGGAGCTGTGCAAGCATTACTGGAGAATCTCCAACCTGTCAAAAAAAAGCACCGGCTACTATTCACAATTCAACAAGCGTGAATTATGCAGTAACTGGCGCTGGTGGTTCAAATCAGAAAGCTAGGCGGGAACGTGGGTTAATGGCTACGCCATTTTCTTGTACTTCAAATTGCAAATGGATACCTGCTACTGTATTCCATTTATTCTCTGAAGTTGTGGCGAGTGACTGACCTTGGCTCACTTCATCACCTGGCTTGACCTGAATTGCTGTGACTGAACTGTAAATGGTCGTCAGTCCGTTTGCGTGGGATAGGATGATTGCGTCACCCATGAATGGGTCGTTCACAACTTCTTCTACTTTGCCGCTAAGTGCTGCGACCACTTCGAATGGCTTGCCTTGAATGGAAATCATTACGCCGGTATTGGTCACATATTCTTGGTCGAATACGAGCAGAGCGTTTTCACGTGTAGCAGCGTCCGCTTCTGGGTCGTAAAAATCTTGCACAATGACCACGTCATCATAGAGTTCTTCAGCAAATGGATACTTGAGCGTTTCACTTGCTGCGTTGGTCTCTACAATTGGCGAATCCTTTACGTCCTTACCTGCAACGTCTGCTAGCCCCGGGGAATCTTCCGTCATGAATGCATTATAACCCCAGATCATGCCGACGAAGACGATTGCGATACCGGAATAGACTATAGGCCAAAACCAACTTTTTGTCTTTGCACTTTTGTTCTTCTGAGAAGGGGCTTTCGGTTTTTCTTCTCGCATTGTCATCACCTCACTCGCTATTGTTTGCAAGTGAAGGAGTTTTTAAACATTTGGAATCAACTAATGTAAACTTTTTTATTTGAGCGCCACTGTAATAGTGTAAAAGAATGTCTTCCGCCTTCCACCCTTTCTGAGCATATGCCTCTGCCCCATACTGGCTCATTCCTACGCCATGCCCGTAACCTATTGTTGTCACATGCACAATTTGGTTCGTGACGTCGAAGGCGATATCGAAATCCGTCGATGCAAGTTCTAGTAAATCTCGCATTTCCCGTCCACTCATCTCGAAGTTGGAAGCGACAGCCTTTTGAACTCTGCCGGTTGGGTTTCTAACAAGCTGTAATGATTTAAAGCGCTCGGCACCCCATTTGCTCCCTATCTTATCGTCCCATTCAGTTAGCTCCATCTTCAGTTCTCTCTCCACTTTTGGCGCCACGTCCTCCTCCCCAGGACTTTCAACACTTCGTAAGTAGGGAATATCATTGCCACTGAAGTTTTCTGCGGTTTCAGTCTTGCCATTAGATGTAGAAAAAAACATGGCGGATATCATTTCTTCGCCATAGACAAGCGTATCTCCCGCTGTGTCTTCTACAGCTGCACGCACTTTTCGTTCGTTGTTCTTAAATTCTTTCTTCCAGCGTTCTTTACGCTGCACTTCATTGGAATAAACTTGGGCGGATACATCTGCCGCGATTGGTTTTTCACCGTAGTTTGTCGTGCGGAGTGCATAGGTCCGTGCTGCAATTGCCTGTGCCTTCAGTGCTTCCTGATGGAAAGTAACGGGCATTTCACCGGCAACTACTCCTACGACGTATTCTTCCAATGTAATGGACTTGTCCACACCCGCCACTGTGATCATAATCTGGCAAGTTTTCTCTTTGGTCTCTTCGACTTTGCTACTCATGTCCGGCGGTTGTTTCAACAAAACAGGGATAAAAAATAAGAGTATGATGAATAAGACGGTTAGTAGTTTGTCCATGATTAAGTATATGTGGGGGGACGGGTTTTATACATGGGATTTTTGGTGGTTTTTTCTTTCCTTAGTGTGTGGTTCGCATTTTTCTACGCTGCAGGGGAATAGCAAAAAGGCCGTAGCGAGTAGACTACAGCCTCTTTCATGTATTACATTCAATTTAAGCGAGTTGTGCTGTTTTTTCAGTTTGCATTTCCGGTGAAACACGGACAATATCCGCTCCGAGTGCTGCAAGTTTACCGTGGAAGTTGACGTAGCCGCGGTCCAGATGCGATAGCTCTGTGAC
Source organism: Sporosarcina sp. FSL K6-2383 (assembly GCF_038618305.1). NCBI lineage: Bacteria > Bacillati > Bacillota > Bacilli > Caryophanales > Caryophanaceae > Sporosarcina > Sporosarcina sp. FSL K6-2383. The sequence goes on along the minus strand of NZ_CP152017.1, from coordinate 984,947 downwards.
ACGTGTAACGCCTTCTGCTACAAGGCCGGCTAAAATAAGCGCTGCAGCTGCACGCAAATCTGTCGCCGCTACTTCTGCCCCTTGAAGTTCAGATGGACCCGTGAGAATAACGGATCTGCCTTCAATTTTAACGGCTCCATTCATACGTCGGAATTCTTCTACATGCATGAAACGATTTTCAAAAACAGTTTCAGTTAAAACACCTGTACCCGTTGCCGTCAGCATCAATGCCATCATTTGAGATTGCATATCCGTTGGGAAGCCAGGATGTGGCATTGTCTTCAAGTCAACAGACTTTAATGGCAGCTGTGCAGTGATACGTACACCTTCATCTAACTCTGTAATAACGACACCCATTTCACCTAATTTAGAGATTAGCGCAGCATTATGTTCAGGAACAGCGTTGTCAATAATGACGTCGCCACCTGTAATGGCTGCCGCCACCATGAATGTACCTGTTTCAATACGATCCGGTATAATATGATGCGTTGTGCCGTATAATTTCACTACACCTTCAATTCGGATTGTGTCCGTACCAGCCCCAACAACTTTTCCACCCATTTCATTGATAAAGTTCGCAAGGTCTACAATTTCAGGTTCCTTTGCCGCGTTTTCAATGATTGTTGTGCCTTTTGCCAAAGCGGCAGCTGTGATAATATTTTCGGTCGCCCCTACACTCGGAAAATCGAGATAAATTTTTGCGCCCTTCAAACCACCTTGAGCTCTCGCTTCAACATGTCCATGACCAAATGAAATTTCTGCTCCCATCGCTTCAAAGCCTTTTAAATGCTGATCGATTGGGCGTGAGCCGATTGCACAACCACCTGGAAGAGCAACTCTTGCGTAACCGTTACGCGCCAAAAGTGGTCCCATGACGAGAATCGATGCACGCATTTTGCGTACATATTCAAAATGTGCCTCATCAGACAGCGTGCCTGTTGAGTCGATGATCACTTCATCTTTTTCTGGGAAATGCTCCACTTTTGCATTTAAACTTTTGAGTACTTCATTAATCGTTCCAACGTCTGAAAGATTTGGTACATCACGTATTATATTTGGTCCTTCTGATGCGAGTAATGCAGCTGCAAGTATTGGTAATACTGCATTTTTAGCACCCTCCACTCGGACATTTCCTCTTAGAACACGTCCACCGTTAATAATAATTTTATCCAAAGTAAGTCCCTCCGACTCCTAAGTTGTAGCCATACATATTATAGACATTTATCGACATTTTCTTATTAGATATTTACCATGAAAACATATTCTATTTTACATTGCCCACGCATAATAAACAAGCGGCGTCAGGGCTATTTTCTGAACTAACTGCTAAGTAGTCTATACTATGTATAGTTTTGACGTTTTGTGTCATAACAACGAATGGTCAATTTCATGCCATCGCCCCGTATATGCATCATTTAATCAATCATGCCTCGGCGTGATTGTGTTGGGATTTTGAATTGTGCTTATCTAAGTGCCTTAATTTCTGCAAAAAACGCAGAAACACGGCAAATCGAACCCTTTGCTGTTCGATTCACAATTAGCTCCCCTCAAAATCCCTAACATCCGCCGGATGCTTAACTTGAATCAGCAGCGGACTTCTGCTGATTCAAGTTAAAAAGCTGTCATATACGCGGCGATAACATGGATTATTTTGCATTGTCGTTCAAAAAGCATAATTATTCAGGTGAAATTAAAAAATTACTCAAACATAAATGGGAGCCTTCCTGACCAATAGGATATCTCCAAAAAGAAATTTGATACGGACGAACCGATTGCTACGCTAAGTAAAATAAACAAAAGCTGCGCTTGCATCACGTGATTCTTTTTAATTATTTTTTCCGGCATAATCGCCTGTAGTGCAAAAAAGGAAATACCGATGAAAAAAATATGTGACACAATTGCGAGCAAAGGTTGAAATGCTAACATACCGGTCATACTTCAGCCTCCTGTAAACGCGATAAAAGGCGGACAGAAGAAACTTATTCCTCTGCCCGCCATCATCAACAACTCATTTTTTTCTTGTTTCGTATACATTGATACGAGTGATGGCACGTTTTAGTTCAAGTTCCGCCAATTTGTAATTACTTTCATCTTTTTCAGCGCTCAATGCATCTTCCGCACGTTTCGCTGCAGCTTGTGCACGAGCGATATCGATAGATGAAGCCATTTCTGCACTTTGTGCCAAGACAGTAACAACATCCGGACGGACTTCAAGGAAACCACCATGTACCGCTATATGTTCTGTCGCGTCATCCTTCTTCAGACGAAGTGCACCAATTTGAAGTGGTGCAACCATCGCAATGTGGCCGGGAAGGATCCCGATTTCGCCTGCTTCAGTAACTGCGATGACTACATTCGCTTCAGTTTCACAAACAGGGCCGTCGGGAGTGACGATATTGACTTTAATTGTCTTCATTTGTTTCCCCTCCTGGTCGCTTAATTCAAATTCGCCTTGGCGAATTTGGCGCAGATTTTATCGAGCAGGGCTCACTAACTCCCTTGAAAAATCTGTCGCATCCGCCGGAGGCTTTAATTTAAAATAGCGGGGTTACCTGCTATTTTAAATTAAACTTCTACGCCCATTGCTTTTGCTTTTTCGATAACTTCCTCGATACGCCCAACAAGTCGGAATGCATCTTCTGGAAGGTGATCGTAGCGACCTTCAAGGATTTCACTGAAGCCTTTAACAGTTTCAGCTACAGGCACATAAGAACCCTTCTGTCCTGTAAACTGCTCTGCTACGTGGAAGTTCTGTGACAAGAAGAATTGGATACGACGCGCGCGTCCTACTACCAATTTGTCTTCTTCGCCAAGCTCATCCATACCAAGGATTGCAATGATATCTTGAAGTTCGCGGTAACGCTGAAGCGTCTGTTGTACTTGACGTGCAACTTCGTAATGCTCTTCGCCAATGATGCTTGGGCTTAGTGCGCGTGAAGTTGAAGCAAGTGGGTCAACCGCTGGGTAGATACCCATTTCAGAAAGTTTACGCTCAAGGTTCGTCGTTGCGTCAAGGTGAGCAAACGTCGTTGCAGGAGCTGGATCCGTATAGTCATCCGCAGGAACGTAGATCGCTTGGATAGATGTAACAGAACCGACGTTTGTCGATGTGATACGCTCTTGAAGCTGACCCATTTCCGTTGCAAGTGTTGGCTGGTAACCGACCGCTGATGGCATACGACCAAGCAGTGCCGATACTTCAGATCCCGCTTGTGTGAAGCGGAAGATATTATCGATGAACAGAAGAACGTCCGCGCCTTTTTCGTCACGGAAATATTCTGCCATTGTCAAACCTGTTAGAGCAACACGCATACGTGCGCCAGGTGGCTCGTTCATTTGACCGAATACCATTGCCGTTTTGTTGATAACGCCAGAATCCGTCATTTCATAGAACAAGTCATTTCCTTCACGAGTACGTTCTCCAACACCAGCGAATACCGAAATACCACCGTGTTCTTGAGCGATGTTGTTGATCAATTCTTGGATAAGAACTGTTTTACCTACACCCGCACCACCGAAGAGGCCAATTTTACCACCTTTGATGTATGGAGCTAGTAAGTCAACAACTTTTATACCCGTTTCAAGAATTTCAACTTCTGTTGAAAGGTTTTCAAATACTGGAGCTAAACGGTGAATTGGGTCGCGACGGTCTGTTGCCGGAATTTCCTCACCAAGGTCAATAATTTCTCCAAGTACGTTAAATACGCGTCCTAGTGTTACGTCACCTACTGGAACTGAAATCGCAGAACCCATATCGTCTACGACTGAACCACGTTGTAGGCCATCTGTTGATGACATTGCAATTGTACGTACAGTATCGTCCCCAAGGTGAAGCGCGACCTCAAGTGTCAACGTTTCAGGCTCAGTGTTTGGACGAGTAATCTGGACCTTCAATGCGTTATAGATCTCAGGAAGTTGACCGTTTTCAAACTTAACGTCAACAACCGGACCCATTACTTGAAGTACATGTCCTTTATTCATACTTTTCCCTCCTGTCTTACTTTTGCCGTACTAATTCAGCTGTATATACTGAACTAAAGAATCCAATCAATCGCTGATTTCCGTTCCGGGCGGACGCTTTCCGCGGGCACGGCTTCAGCCGCTTCCCTCGCTACGCTCAGTCCAGGGTCTTCAGCTCGCGCTGTTCCCGCTGGAGTCGCCGCCCTCCACTCCAATCAGCTAAATAGTGTGGGAATCAAAAATTCAAATTATATATTATTCGAGAGCTGCGACGCCACCGACGATTTCTGTAATTTGTTGAGTAATCGCGGCTTGTCGTGCACGGTTGAATGAAAGTGTTAAAGAATCTATTAAGTCAGCTGCATTATCAGATGCAGTTTTCATCGCTGTCATACTTGAAGCATGTTCACTTGCCTTGCCATCAATCAGCGCACCGAAAATAAGGCTTTCTGCATATTGAGGGAGAAGCACTTCAAGAATTTTTTCGCCTGAAGGCTCAAACTCATAGGAAGTCGTTGCCGATGCCGATATGACGTCTGTGAGCGGAAGCAATTTCTTTTCCGTCACTTCACTTGAGATGGCGGAGACAAAGTGGTTGTAATACAAGTACACTTCATCGTACGCGCCTTCTGTGAACATGCCAACAGCTCGATTAGCGACTTCTTTTATTTCGTTGAATGAAGGGTGATCACTAATTCCTTCGAGGCTTTCGACAATATTGAAATCAAGACGTTGGAAAAATTCAAGACCTTTCCGTCCGATTGCAATAATCATCACTTCATCTTTCGACGCATGACGTTTTTCGATTGCATTTTTAACCGTGCGTAGGATATTGGCATTATAGCCACCTACCAGCCCACGATCCGAAGTAATTACGATGTAGCCCGTCTTTTTAACAGGACGAGATACGAGCATTGGATGACCTGAGTCACTTGTACCTGCAGCAATTGAGCCTACAACTTCTTGAATTTTCTCCATGTAAGGAACGAACGCTAGAGCGTTATTCTCTGCACGTGTCAATTTAGAAGCCGAAACCATTTGCATTGCTTTGGTAATTTGACTTGTTTTCTTCGTCGATTTAATACGGTTTTCTATATCGCGTAATGATGCCACTGACATTTCACCACCTTATCGTTTTTTAGATCAAGAATCGTTTTGGCGTTGTTGTCAAAACCGTTTCCTTACTTATTCTGCTGCGACAAAGAGTTGCTTGAACTCTGTAATTGCTGCTACCATTACGTCGTCTGCTGGAAGATCCTTTGTCTTGCGAATATGATCATATACGTCAGTGTGGTTCGTTTCAAGCCAGCTTAAAATTTCGCTTTCGAAACGTAAGATATCTTTTACTGGAACATCGTCAAGATGTCCACGCGTTAATGCGTAAAGCACGACAACCTGTTGTTCCACTTTGAATGGTTTGTTCAAATCTTGCTTCAAGATTTCAACTGTACGCACACCACGGTCTAACTTCGCTTGTGTTGCAGAGTCAAGGTTAGAACCGAACTGTGAGAATGCTTCCAGCTCACGGAATGCTGCAAGGTCAAGACGCAGTGTTCCCGCAACTTTCTTCATTGCTTTAATCTGTGCTGAACCACCTACGCGTGATACGGAAAGACCAGGGTTAATGGCCGGACGTACACCCGAGAAGAATAGGTCAGACTGAAGGAAAATTTGACCATCCGTAATCGAAATTACGTTTGTTGGAATATAAGCCGAGATATCCCCTGCTTGTGTTTCAACGAATGGTAATGCTGTAATTGAACCTGCACCAAGTGTATCGTTCAACTTCGCTGCACGCTCAAGAAGGCGGGAGTGAAGATAGAAGACGTCACCAGGATAAGCTTCACGACCCGGAGGACGACGAAGTAGCAAGGACAGTTCGCGGTATGCTGCTGCTTGTTTAGATAGGTCATCATAAACGATTAGCACGTGCTTACCGTCAAACATGAATTCCTCAGCCATTGTTATACCTGCATAAGGTGCAAGGAATAGTAGTGGAGCTGGTTGTGAAGCAGAAGCTGTTACAACGATTGTATAGTCAAGCGCACCGTTCTTACGTAATGTTTCAACAACACCACGAACAGTAGATTCTTTTTGACCAATTGCAACATAGATACAAATCATATCTTGGTCAGCTTGGTTCAAAATTGTATCGATGGCAACAGTTGTTTTACCTGTTTGACGGTCACCGATGATCAATTCACGCTGTCCACGACCGATTGGAACTAGTGCATCAATCGCTTTAATACCTGTTTGAAGTGGCTCATGAACGGATTTACGCGCCATTACCCCTTGTGCAGGACTTTCAATTGGACGTGATTTTGTTGTTGCAATCGGACCTAGTCCATCAACTGGTTGTCCTAGTGGATTGACAACGCGTCCAATCATTTCTTTACCAACTGGTACTTCCATAATACGACCTGTACGACGTACTTCATCGCCTTCTTTAATGTCTGTGTATGGGCCAAGGATAACGATACCTACATTGTTCGCTTCCAAGTTTTGCGCCATACCTAGAACACCTGTAGAGAACTCAAGAAGTTCTCCGGCCATGACGTTGTCGAGGCCATGAGCTAGTGCGATACCGTCACCGATTTTAATAACTGTACCTACTTCGCTCACTTTCAACTCAGATTGATAATTTTCAATCTGCTGTTTTATGAGAACGCTGATTTCTTCAGCTTTGATGCTCATGCATGTCACCCCTCAAATTTCAGTTTTATGATCCGATAAGATCCCGTTTCAGACGTTCAAGCTTCGCGCTTACGCTGCTGTCGTAAATCTGATTGCCAATTTGGAGACGTACGCCACCAATTAGCGCTGGATCGATGATGTTATCAATTTTCAAGGACTGTTTACCAACTTTTTGTGCGAACGCACTTGAAATGGATTGGCTGATTTCATCTGTAAGTGGCAGTGTAGAATACACTGTAGCTTCAGCGACACCCGCGGAATCATTTGCAAATGTGTTAAACTCATCGACAAAGTGAATCACTTCGTTCATGCGTTTCCCGTCAAGCAGGACGTACAACGTATTCAAAATGAGCTGATTTGCTCCCTTGAATAAGTCTGTAAGCAATTCTTTCTTTTTTGCCAATGGTAATTTCGGAGACTCAAGCAATTGCCCAAGTCCTTTATTGTCTTGGAAAACCTTTTTCAATTCTTGAAGTTCTTCTTGAATTGAAGTGAGTTGCCCATTTTGTTGTGCAAGTTCGAATAAGGCGAGTGCGTAGCGTTTTGCTGCAATCGATTGGCTCATCGACCCTCGCCTGCCTTCGCAATCGTCTCTTCAATCAATGCGCGGTTATCGTCTTCAGAAATTTCTTTCCCAAGAACTTTAGACGCTGCAAGGATGGAAAGTGATACGAATTCTTCGCGGACTGCTGCAACAGCTTTGTCCTTTTCTGTCGCAATCTCAAGCACTGCTGCTTCTTTCATGCGGTTTGCTTCTGCACGCGCAGTGACGATTAGTTCATCACGCTGTGTTTCACCTTGCTTACGAGCATTTTCAACAATCGATTGAGCATTTTCACGTGCTTCTTTTAGCAACTCGCGTTGTTCTTCAAGAAGTTTTTGTGATTCCAAACGACTTTTTTCAGCTGCATCGATTTCATTTGAAATCAATTGAGCCCGTTGATCCATGATGCCCATTAGTGGTCCCCATGCGAACTTTTTAAGAAGTAACATGAGTATCGTGAAGAACGCCACTGTAACGATAATATCGCCGAGGTTAAGACCATCTGGGTTATTTAATTTTGCCAATCCACTAGCAGCTCCACTATCTGCTGCCAATAAGGAGAAGGTATCCAAAAACACGATTGTTTCACTCCCTTCAAGAGCTTTTGTCTTTTAAAATATGGATATTTCATTCATTTACATAAAGGAATGGCGAAGGACTACATAGTATGTTCTTCGCCATTAGATATCGTTACTTTGTAGCGTATTACTTATTGGTTCATTACGATAAACGCGATAACTGCTGCGAAAATCGGAACAACTTCAACAAGTGCAACACCGACGAACATGTTTGTTTGAAGAATACCGCGTGCTTCTGGTTGACGTGCGATTCCTTCTTGAGTTTTTGAAACGACTAGACCTGCACCTAAACCTGCTCCAAGTGCTCCTAAACCGATTGCGATTGCTGCTGCTAATAGACCAACTGAACCTACCATTATTGTTTCCTCCTAAGAATTCCTGTTTTTTGTTTTGTCGCCCGGTTATCCGGGCATTATATGCTTAATGGTCTGTTGCCACTTTGTGTGACATGTAGACCATCGACAACATAACGAAGATAAATGATTGGATCCCCCCGACGAAAATCGAGAAGCCCATCCAAGCAAGAGACGGTACAACCGCTCCTACCAATCCAAACATGCCTGATGTTGCAAGTCCAGCTAGGAGTCCTAGCAAAACCTCACCGGCGTAGATGTTACCATAAAGACGCAGACCGAGTGTCAGCGTATTTGCAAATTCCTCAATGACTTTGAGCGGTGCAAGGAAAGGGAGTGGCTTAAGATAGCCTTTTCCGTATTCTTTCAAACCCGTCATCTTAATACCGTAATAGTGTGTAAGGGCTATGACCGTAGCTGCGAGTGTCAGTGTAACTACAGGGTCCGCAGTCGGTGATTTCCACCAAAGGTCCCCTTTCCAATAGATTGCCATTGGAAGTCCTAGTACGTTCGCTACAAAGAGGAACATGATAAGCGTGATTCCTAATACGTGGAATCGTCCACCTGTTTTCCAGTCCATATTACTCTTGATAATCCCTTTAACGAAATCCATAACCCATTCAAAGAAATTCTGCATTCCCGTCGGCTTTAGCTGCAAGCTACGTGTAGCGAAAATCGCGATGAGGAAAACAATTAGACATGTGATGAATAGCATTAGGACGTTTGATAGGTTGAATGTCATTTCAAATGCTGTTCCTTCGAAAGCCGTGCGTAACGGATTTCCATGTTCCATTTTCATTCACCTCCCTCTTGCATCCAGAATTAAGTCGAATTTTTTCGTATCGCTTCACATTCGTGAGAAAGCTTTATTGATGCCTTACATGGTATATGATCCTCTCCACTAGTAGGAGAACGTAAGGTATCGCAAAACCGATAACTGTACTGATCAGGTCGAAATGTTCTGGCATCGCGGTCGCAATTGCAGCCGCAGCAACACCAGATGCAAAACGCAACACAGTTCCAAGCGATAAACTATGCTTACCTTCCGCAAACTTCTGTTCAGTCTTCTCCATTTTTCGAAGAAGAATCCAAAAATTATACAATCCAAACAGTGAGCCGAGTATTAAACCTGCAAAAACTGTCTTGAAATCAGTAAATCCCCAACCTAAAACGAACAATGCTAGACAAAAAAAGAGAGCCTTCTTTTGCTTTTTATAAATTTCTTGCAAGGTTTGCATGGTAGGTTATTCTCCTGACTCGTATTTTAGGATTGTACGGTGCATTGTGGCTACTTGTTTATATGTAGTCACAAGCCAAACACACGGAAAAGCGAGGGTGGCTCTTGTTTCATAGTTTAGCCAAATACAGGCAAAACTTTGAAAAAGATAAAACCAATAAGTTGCGCGAGTAGCGTCGAACAGTAGGTAATTTGGCAAATAATACGATGAGCCTAACGTGTCTATGATTGACAACTAGGAGCATCCCTACATTTTCAACATAATCAGATAGGATGATAGAGATATCTTAACACTGTTAGATGTAATGTCGTTTCAATTATATATGAAACCCCTATCATTCTTATCCTTTGTAAGCATACAATAGGCGAAAATTGATGTCAATTGATTCCCGTGAAATTCTTCACAAAGTGTTCGTTTTGTCAAACATTCGACAAATTTGCAATGCAAACGTAATATATTCGGAAGCAATTTTCGGATTCAGGATAAATAAGGGATTCCCCTAAGACTGCTAGTTGTCGTTACTTTTGGGAACTGGGCTACCTATTGAGGAAACTCGGCTACCTCGGGAGAACTGGACTACCTATTTTGCAAAACCAGTTACCGATTTGCAGAACTGGGATACCTTCCGATAAAACTCGGCTACCCCTAGGGGAGAACTCGCCTTCTAAATTTCTATAGCAAAAAAAAACGACCGAGTTGCTCGGTCGTTTTTTTGTTTATTTTTCAATAGAATTTAGATACTCTTTCAATGCTTCAACGATTCGTTCAGAGGCATGTCCATCACCGTAAGGATTGGACGCTTTGGCCATTCTTGAATATTCCGCTTCATCAGTAAGGAGCGTATCTGTCAGTGTAAAGATTGTTTCTTCATCCGTTCCTGCCAGCTTCAGTGTTCCAGCTTCAATACCTTCTGGACGTTCAGTCGTATCACGCAGGACGATGACTGGCTTGCCAAGTGACGGCGCTTCTTCTTGAATACCACCTGAATCAGTCAAAATAATATGTGAGCGTGCAGCAAAGTTATGGAAGTCAACAACTTCAAGCGGCTCGATTAGATGGACGCGGTTATTGTTGCCAAGAAGCTCATCCGCCACTTCACGAACTGCTGGATTCATGTGAACTGGGTAAATTACCTGAATATCATCATATTTCGCAAGTAGTCGATTAATAGCACGGAACATATTGCGCATTGGTTCACCGAGGTTTTCACGACGGTGCGCTGTGAGCAGAATAAGTCTGTCAGTCCCAATCTTGTCAAGAACAGGATGCGAATATTCCTCAAGCACAGTTGTCTGAAGTGCATCAATCGCTGTATTGCCTGTGATATAAATACGATTTTCTGGTTTTCCTTCATTCACTAAATTGCGTGCCGACTTTTCTGTCGGTGAAAAATGAAGATCTGCGATAACGCCTGTTAGCTGTCGGTTCATTTCCTCTGGATATGGAGAATATTTGTCCCATGTACGAAGCCCTGCTTCCACATGCCCGACTGCAATACGATTGTAGAAAGCGGCTAGGCTTCCTATGAAAGTCGTTGATGTATCGCCGTGAACGAGCACGATATCCGGCTGTGCTTCTTTCATAATCCGATCGAGACCTTCCAATCCGCGCGTTGCCACGTCTACAAGCGTTTGTCGATCCTTCATGATATTCAAATCAAAATCAGGTGTGATGCCGAATGTTTCCAGTACTTGATCAAGCATTTCACGATGCTGCGCTGTAACTGTCACAATCGGTTCAATATCATCCGAATGCTTTTGTAGTTCCAGTACAAGCGGAGCCATTTTGATCGCTTCTGGCCTCGTACCAAAAATCGTCATCACTTTCCATTTCTTTTTCAAAATATCCACGCCTTCCCTATCATTTTGTACCGAATAGTCGATCTCCAGCATCGCCAAGTCCTGGTACGATGTAACCTTTTTCATCAAGTTTTTCATCAAGCGCCGCAATGTAAACGTCTACGTCTGGGTGCGCTTCCGTCAACGCCTTCACGCCTTCTGGTGCCGCAATTAGACACATAAACTTAATGTTTATTGCTCCACGACTTTTCAATGAATCAACCGCTGCAATAGCGGATCCGCCCGTCGCAAGCATCGGATCGACAAGGATAAAATCCCTTACCGATACGTCAGAAGGCAGCTTCACATAGTATTCGACTGGCTGCAATGTTTCAGGATCGCGGTACAATCCGATATGACCCACTTTTGCTGCTGGAATTAAGTTCAAAATACCGTCTACCATACCTATGCCAGCACGTAGAATTGGCACAATGCCCAGTTTCTTTCCTGCAAGCACTTTCGATTTAGCCATACAAACTGGCGTTTCGATTTCTACTTCTTGAAGCGGTAGCTCGCGTGTAATTTCATATGCCATGAGTGTTGCCACTTCATCAACAAGCTCCCGGAATTCTTTTGTTCCTGTGTTGTTATCACGTATGTACGTCAGTTTGTGTTGGATTAGTGGATGATCAAAAACATGTACTTTCGGCATATATATTCGCCCCTTTTCAAAATGTCCTGTTCATTATAACAGATATGAGCCGATTCGGGCACACCTAACACCCCATGTTGATCATCTTACTTTTCACTGAGTAGTCGGTCAATTTCAAGCAAAGGCTTTGGTTTATAATAGTAAAAACCTTGCCCTACTTTACAGCCTAACGCACGCAATATTTCCCCTTGCCACTCTTCTTCAATTCCCTCTGCGACCGTCGAAAAGTTCAATTTGGTAGCCAATTGGATAATCGTCTCAACAACAGCAAGTGTAGCTGGTTCACCAATTGCATTGATAAAACTACGGTCAATTTTTAATTCGCTTAAAGGGAGTTGTGGTAAATAGCTCAAAGATGAAAATCCAACACCAAAATCATCTACGGATAATTCAAAGCCCACCTCATGCAATTCCAGGAATATCAATTTCGCCTTGAGTACATCTGTTAAGCCAATACTCTCCGTCAATTCTAGCTTAATATGATTTGGTAAAAGGTCGTATGTCGCAATCTGCTTTTGCAGATCCTCTACAAATGTCGGCGCAAAGAAATGCTGGGCAGAAATATTGACGGCAATCTGATACATTTTTTTGCCAGCTTGGCTTCGCTGTTGTAGCCATTCCATTACTTTCGATAAAATATGAACTTCTAAGTCAATTATTCTACCGATATTTTCAGCAGCTGGAATGAATAAGGAAGGTGGCACTTATCCAAGTGTAGGTGAGAACCAACGAGCCAATGCTTCAAAAGAAATGACGCTACCGTCCTGCAAATCTACCTGCGGCTGAAGATAGACTTCAATTTCATTGGTCAATAACGCCTTCGATAGCTCATTGAAAACCTTCATTTCTTTTCTCGTTTCTTCATACTGCAAGTCCTTATAAAAGGAAATAGCATTCCCTGATTTTTTCTTCGCATCGGACAATGCCGTATCAGCGCGACGTAGTAAGCCCTCGCCACTAAGGCCTTCTTCCAATAGTGCAACCCCTATTTTCAAAGTGATAAACATTTCCTGACCCGCAATCATAAAAGGTTTAGCAACGAGCTGATTAAGTTCGATAATATAAACTCCATTGTCCCCCGGCAAAGGCTCATTGGTGAAAACAAGCGCTGAACTAGCAAAACGTCCAACAAAGTTAGGTCCCCCAATCCCCACTCGCTCAATGCGTCGGCTCAGCTGAATGAATAACTCATCAGCTGCTTCCCCTCCATACAAATCCACAATTTTGGTATATTCACCCGGCTCAATAATCGCAGCAAAATGATTCCGTCCATCCCGCAGATCTTTCTCAAATTTTCTCAAAAACGCATGACGATTTGGTAGTCCTGTTTCCGGGTTTGTGTAGGCAAGTCTATAATACTCAGCCTGCTGGCCATAAAAGATTTTTGTCGTTTGAATAATTGGGATAACTTTTTCCATAAATCCAATTTGCACTTCGGTCGGCTTCCTCGTTTTCTGACTAAATATCGTTACAAGTCCACTAACATCCCCATCGCTGTCCACTATCGGCATCGACAATTCGGAATAAAATCCGCTGAGATGACTCGTTTCTTGCCCTTCCCGTACAATCAACTCCCCTGGTACGTACACATTGATATATGCATCCTCAAGTAGCTCATCTATTAAATGCTGCGGCACATCATCTGCCGCTCCAATATACCAATTCCCTTCTTTCTCCTTGAACAAAATCGAACAGACTGCATCTTGCCAAAAGAAGGATTGGATGACATTCGCGATTTTTTGGATAAGGCTTGTCGGTTGCTCACTCTCATTAATACCTGCAAAAATACCCTCTTGAAGTTTGAGTAAAATTTCACCCTTTTTCCTCTCCGTCGTATCTAGGTAAAACGCTATTGTATATAAATTATCGCCACGTTCGTCGATAATCGGTTGAATCACTAGCTCATTCCAAAAGGGTGTACCATCCTTTTTATAGTTGAGTACTTCTGCCTTGGTCGATTGTCCATTCATAATTTCTTGAGCAGTTTTTCTAATTTGCACCATATCCGTGTCCTCACCATGCAAAAAACCCAAATTACTACCAATAATCTCTGAAGCAGTATAGCCTGTCATTTCAATATAAAACTCATTAGCGAAAACGACTACCAAACCTTTGAAGCCAATCCAATAAGATTCTTTTCTCTTTATTAGTCGCTTGAAGATTATCCATCGACTTTCCCCCCTCATGACTCAGTCTTTCAACTTAGGTATTATTACACAATCCACATCTATGAAAAATAAGCCGCCATCATATGATAGCGGCTTATTCTATTATATTACTTATGCGTAGAGTGGAAACTTATCTGTCAATGCTGTTACACGTTGACGCGCTTCTTTTTTCACGTCTTCGTCTTCATGGTTTTTAAGAAGTTTTGCAATAATTGATGCGATTTCTTTCATTTCTTCTTCTTTAAAGCCTCTAGTTGTTACCGCTGGTGTACCAATGCGAATACCTGATGTGACGAATGGGCTTTCTGTGTCGAATGGGATTGTGTTTTTATTGACTGTAATACCGATTTCGTCCAGTACATGCTCTGCAACTTTACCTGTGATGCCAAGTGAACGTAGGTTCAAGAGAACGAGGTGATTGTCTGTACCACCAGAAACAATATCGACGCCTTCTGCTACAAGTGCTTCGCCAAATGCTTTGGCATTCTTCTTCACTTGTTGAATATACGTTTTGAATTCAGGTTTTAGCGCTTCGCCGAATGCGACTGCTTTTGCTGCAATAACGTGCATCAATGGTCCACCTTGAACGCCCGGGAAGATAGATTTGTCGAGCTTACGGCCAAATTCTTCAGCGAATTCTTCGTTGACTAAAATCAACCCACCACGTGGTCCACGTAATGTTTTATGTGTTGTAGACGTTACGAAGTGTGCGTATGGCACTGGGTTTGGATGCTCACCTACCGCAACAAGTCCTGCGATGTGCGCCATATCAACAAATAGATATGCTCCCACTTCATCTGCAATTTCACGGAATTTTGCGAAGTCGATTTCGCGTGGGTATGCACTTGCACCCGCAACAATCATTTTCGGTTTGTGCTCAAGTGCTTTTTGACGAACGTCTTCATAATCGATGCGCTCATCTTCTTTGCCAACACCATAATCGACAAAATTATATAATTCGCCTGAGAAGTTGACTGGGCTACCGTGCGTCAAATGGCCACCGTGGGAAAGGTTCATACCTAAAACAGTATCACCTGGTTTAAGAACTGCGAAGTAAACAGCCATATTCGCTTGTGCGCCAGAGTGCGGCTGAACATTTGCATAGGCAGCACCGAAAATTTCTTTCAGACGATCACGTGCAATGTTTTCGACGACATCGACATGCTCACAGCCACCGTAATAACGTTTGCCTGGATAACCCTCTGCATATTTGTTTGTCAAATAAGATCCCTGTGCTTCCATAACTGCTTCTGTTACAAAGTTTTCCGAGGCAATTAGTTCGATGTTCGCATTTTGACGGTTTTTTTCCGCCATAATTGCTTCATATACCGCTGCATCTTCACGTTTCACATTTGTCAAATCCATTTTGTCATTCCCCTTCTCCATCTATTATATATATTGCACGCTCTCCACCAATAAGCTTCGGTCGTGTTGTAGCTACAGTAACGACTGCCTCTCCAATTTTACTAATTGACGTTCGGAGTGGGACAGCGACAGACTTCAAATGCATCCCAATTAGTGTTTGTCCAATGTCAATTCCCGCGGTCGCACGAATCGCTTCTACGACGACTGGCTCATCCATTTGACGATAGGCATATGTAGACATTGAGCCACCTGCGTGTTGCACTGGAATAACGGAGACAAGATCAAGATTGAACTTGTCCGCTGCTTGGCGCTCGATTGTCAACGCTCGATTAATATGTTCGCATCCCTGGAAGGCCAAGAATAGATTATATTTCTCTGCAAAATCTTTTAAGGGCTTGTACAGCGCCTCTCCGATTCCGAGTGCTCCTGACGTGCCAATGCGACTGCCCGCAATTTCCGAGGTTGAACAACCTACAACGAATAGCGTGCCCGAAACAGGGCTTGCCTGTTCAGCCATTTCTGCTAATAGTTGTTCAAGCTGAAGCTGCCATAAATGTGAAGCATCCACTGTTATTCACCAACCTTCTTATGCTATTTAGGTGTTCAAGCACGATTAAATATTACTTTTTTCATCAAATTATATTAGTTTTCTAATTCCATTATTTTTTCAATACGACGTTCGTGGCGTCCACCTTCGAACGATGTACTCAACCATGTTGCAACAATTTCTCTCGCATGGCCCACGCCAATGACGCGTTCACCCATTGCTAGGATATTTGTATCATTATGCTCTCTCGTTGCTTTCGCGCTGAAAACATCATGAACAAGCGCACAGCGAATACCTTTTACTTTGTTCGCTGCGATGGACATGCCAATTCCTGTTCCACAGATTAAAATGCCACGATCGAAGTTCCCCGAGGCTACTCCATTTGCAACAGGTGCTGCAAAGTCCGGAAAATCGACAGATTCATTTGAATCCGGTCCAAAATCTACAAACTCTACACCAAGTTCAGCTAACAAATTGATAATTTCACGACGAAGATTATTGCCGCCATGATCTGAAGAAATCGCGATTTTCACTTGCGTCCCTCTTTTCATAATTTACTCACAACTCATTCTACCATCTTCCTACAAAAAAAAACACAGTCGAAGTTCAAATATGCATCAGCATATTAAACTTCGACCGCTTTTCATTTTGTTAAATCAAATTGATTGATGACGTTATAAAGCTGCTCTGATTGCTTTTTCAATTCACCGGCCATTGCATCTGCCTGTTCAATCGAGCGTACTTGTTCCTCAGTAGCAGCTCCTACCTCTTGTGCACCTGCCGATGTTTCTTCTGCAATTGCCGCCACTTCTTGAGATTGACGTGCAGTTACTTCAATATTCGACAGCTGACGCTCTACAAATTTCGTGATGTCGACAACAGAGTCAGCCATACCATTTATTTTAGTTGCCATTTCTGCGACATTTTCACTTGTCTCATTGGCTCGATCAGCTTCAATCGCTGCTGTCTTCACCTGTTGCTCCATCTCTTTGACGACTTTTGTAACATCTGTTTGAATCGTTCCGACTAGACCCGAGATACCTTCTACAGCTCTTGCACTTTCATCCGCCAAGACGCGAACTTCTTCTGCAACAACTGCGAAGCCCTTGCCGTGCTCACCCGCACGCGCCGCTTCGATAGAGGCATTGAGCGCTAATAAATTCGTTTGTGCTGCAATATTGCCGACAAGCTGAACAATTTCTCCGATTTTCACTGCATTTTGATCAAGCTGCCTAATTGTGCCTAGTGATAGCTCACTTTGCGTCGACATTTCACGGATACCATCAACGAGTATACGGAACACTTCCGTCGTCCGTCTAAGCTCCTCTACCATTTCTTGCGAGCGAACTGATGAATCATCTGCTCGATTGCTCACCTCAACAGCTAGCAATCGAATGTCTTCCATCGCCTCCGCCGTTTCTTGGATGGCAACAGCTGACGCCTCTGCCCCTGTGGAAATTTCAATAATGGTCGATGCTACTGCATCTGCTTGCTTCGCAGCTGCCCCTGTTTCGGTAGATAGATTATCCACAGTACTCGCTGTTTGCTCAAAATTCGTTTCAATTTGTCCAACTATTGTGCGTAAATTGAGAACCATTTGTTGAAACGCTTCTGCCACAGAACGGATTTCATCGGACGAGCGTGGCAGTTCGATATCTGTTCCAATCTCCCCTTTAGCCACTCTGATAGCTGCTATTTCGAGTTTTTGTAAATGCTTTGTCAACATTGTACTGAAGGCAAATGCCAGAACACCCGACCAAAATACACCTGCTGCATACGTTGACAATTCAAACCAAAATGCATTAAAGTCCGGAAAAAATTGCGGTTGAATGATATTGATAAAGATTCCACTCATCGTATAAGTGACAACTGCCAAGACTGTTACAAAAAGAACGATTTTTTTACGTAATCCAAATTTCTTTCGGCCAGCTTCTTTCATACTTTTCCCTCCGTTAACTTCTGTTCTAATCTGTCCATCACGGCAGACAACTCACTAAATGTCTGTCGATAAATGTCAAGACTACCCCCATATGGGTCTTGTACATCCCCACCCGGTTCAAACTCCACAAAGCTCTTCAATGTAAACGTTTTCTCTCGCATTGTCGGATAACGATATAGAAGCTCAGCCTTATGCCCTTCTGTCATCGTCAACACGACATCTGCCGACTCCAAATCTTCTCCCGTGACGGCTCTTGACCACGGAGTGTAAGGCATGTCCGCTTCTTCAATAAGCGTTTTGGCATGTCGAGAAATTAGCTGCCCGTCTTGCGCGTTTATACCCGCCGAGCGAACTGTCAAATTTCCGAGTTCCTTGGAGCGAAGAATCGCTTCCGCCATCGGACTCCTGCACGTATTACCTGTGCAAATCAAATAAATATTCATAATCTATCACCTACTCCCTATAGAATAACCGAGTTTTACAAATAAAGAAATAGACAATTTCAACGAAAGCATGACATTACACCCATGACTAATAAAACCAAGCCTGCAAAACGTCTTATATTTTTGCCATCTCCTAAACCAATTCGCTCTTTAAATACAAGTGCTGTATAAGAAAGGATAAATGTGAATAGCCCTGACGCAAGGATAAAAAGAGTTTTATCAAAATGAAGCATACCAAATGAAACACTGACGGAAAATGTATCTAGACTGACTGCCAACGCTACAAAGGTGGGAGGGAGATGTTTTCCCGTAAAACCTGGCTCATCATCCTGCAACAACATATGTATACCTATTAAAGCGAGCAGTACACCCGATAATAGGCTGCTCCATTCTGCAAATAGATGCGATGAAAAATGCCCCGTCGCAAATCCTAGAAAAGGAAAGATCATATTGAGGAAAGATGTCCAAAGCGCCAACCTTAATCTACCTTTCCTCACCTGCAAGAAAGTGAAGATGACTACAACGTCGATGCTCGTAATACCTGCCGCGACTAATTCCACCACATTAAAACCTCCCCAGATAGAGCATCTATCCATCTTATGCGCTTTCTGGGGAGGTCATTCCTATTCAAGTTGAATCAGCCGGTGTCTCCGATTTCAGTAAGTAGCAAGATGAATGCCGGGTATGCTTTCAAATTCAGTGGGAGTCCACCCCCTGCTAACTAGTTGAACTTAGAGCGCCGGCAAGTGCCTTAATTTCTGCAATGTACGCAGAAATTAAGGCAAATCGAACCCTTTGCTGTTCGATTCGCAATTACGCCTTGGCGTAATTGATTTAGATTCGCATGTTACTTAGTTTGAGTACCGTTTTCCATCGGCGGCTTTTATTAGTCGATTCATAACCGCAGCACCTACTCCAGACAAATCTGTTTCAACCGCGAGGATGATATCCGCGTCCGTCAAGTCACATTGACGGATTGCCCTGTACAAGTGAGAGGCCATTGCCTCATTATTATTTCTTGGCCCGACTGCAAAATACCAGTCTGCGGCAGGAATATCTATATCATCCGGCCCGATGACCGCAACACGCTTCCCTTCTTCGCGAAGAGCGTCAACCGCTTCACGAATCGCTAGCACATCAGGTGCAATGACGAAAAGAGGTGCTTCCGGTGCGTAATGCATATACTTCATGCCCGGCGAACGCGGTGCTTCTTGTTCACCAGGACCTTTACTTCCCGCACGTACCGGACCAATAATCATCTCAATCATTTCTTGTGTTGTACCACCTGGTCGTAAAATGGTGGGCGGGTTTGTCGTCATATCTAACACAGTCGATTCAACACCAATCCCTGTCTGCCCTCCGTCCAAAATGAGTTGGATAAGCCCTTCGAGATCTTCAAAGACATGCACCGCTTCAGTTGGGCTCGGTTTACCGCTTCGATTGGCACTCGGTGCAGCAAGCGGTCCACCTAATGCCCTAAGGAGCCCCAATGCCACAGCATGATCCGGCATTCGAATCCCAACTGTTTCAACACCTGGTGTTACATTTGGCGCAATGACACCCGGAATTTTATCGAAAACAAGTGTAAGTGGTCCCGGCCAATAAGCATCCATTAGTTTTTCAGCATCTTCTGTGATATGTGTTGCATAATTGGCAACCTCAGCTTGACGACCAATATGAACGATGAGCGGATTATCGGACGGTCTCCCTTTCGCTTCGAAAATTTTCTGTACCGCTTGCTCATCAGTTGCAAGCGCGCCAAGTCCATAGACCGTCTCTGTCGGAAAAGCGACGACTCCACCATTTGTCAAAATATCCACAGCTTGTTGGTAATTTATTTTGTTATCCATATTATTATCCACAGATATTATACTAGTTTCCACAGTTCAAACCTCCTTTATCCACATGTTTTCAGTAGTTATCCACTGATATTGTGTGTAACTTAATCGAATAAGCCCTTTATCCACTCCCAAATGAAGAATGTTACTTGTTCTTCTTCCTTTTCCTGTTTATCGGGAAAACAAATTTTTGGGAATAACGCACACCACCAATTATCACCACGCCCGCTACCAATTGTTAATATATAAGCATCGTATATTGCTTGTGGGTGAATGACTAGCCCCGAGCGCTTCGCCGGGAACAATGCCTGTGTACGCTCCAGTGAAACAGCTTGGCCATTCGACAATGATTTTGCCGTTTCAAGAATGGTACTTTCAAGCTCTGCTAAGTTATCCACAAGTTCTTTTGTTGATACAGACGAAGCAATCGCTTTGTTAATAAGTGGTTCGATTTGTTGCTGGATATCCATTTTTATTTGCTGATCGACGGGTGCATTTGAGTGAGCGAGCATTCGGAAGCGAATAGTATCCTCTTCCGCCGCCCCCGCAGTGAATAATGTTAATACGGACTGAATCATAATGAGAACGATGATGAATTCGATAAAAGGCATCATCTTCTCGAATATAGTTGTCTTTCTTTTAATCTCATAGTCTGGTAACATGTCTATCCCCTCCTACACCGCATTATTGCCGGATGGAAGGTTGTTTATTCACGAGTCTCACAAAATATTATTCTGTCTTTACCGTTTATATCTTGGACAGTTTCCACAAGCGCTGTCGGAAATGCATCTTGGAATAACTTATGCACAGCCGGACCTTGCAAATAGCCGATTTCCACAGCAATTAGGAAGGGCTTGTTCATAAGTGCTGGTAGATTCTCCGCAAGTTTACGATAGAAGTAAAGCCCATCTTCTTCTGCGAATAAAGCATTATGCGGCTCGTGATTCAATACAGTATCCGACATCTGCGCCGCTTCCTCATGTGCAATATAGGGAGGATTCGATAGGACGATATCCCATTTTTCTTGTTCAATCGGTTCGAGCAAATCACCTAGTCGGAAATCAATGACTGCATCGTTTGCAATCGCATTGTGCTTAGCGATGGTCAATGCACCTTCACTGATATCCGTCGCAGTGACAATAGATTCTGGCCATTCTTTTTTGAAGGACACTGCGATTGCACCGCTACCCGTGCCAATATCTGCGACGGCAATCGATTTGTTCGGGAAAATTTTTCGACCGCGTTCGAGCGCTCCGTAAACAAGCTCTTCCGTTTCCGGACGTGGAATGAGGACATTGTCATCCACTTTGAATGTATAGCCATAAAAGCTTTCTTCTCCGATGACATATTGAACAGGTTTTCCTTCGAGTAGCTCAGCCGTTTTATCCCAAAAGGCTTGGTGCTGATCCTCAGTTAGTAATTCACGTACATCCGCAAATAAGTTCACCCTCGACTTTTTTGTGACGAATTCCATGAGCATTTGCGCCGTATGTGGTTCCAGTCCTTTTTCTTCTAATAAAGAAGAAGCCCGTTGAAGAGCTTCATAAATTTTTTCAGTCATGGCGATCCAAGCTTTCGAGGCGATACGCCTGTTCTTCCATAATGAGTGCGTCAATGACATCATCGAGCTTGCCTTCAATAATTTGGTCTAGCTTTTGAATCGTCAAGCCAATGCGATGATCCGTTACTCGGTTTTGCGGGAAGTTATACGTACGTATGCGCTCAGAACGGTCACCTGTTCCGACTGCCGATTTCCGGCTCGCAGCATATTCTGCTTGCGCTTCTTGCTGTGCCGCATCATAGACACGAGCTTTTAATACTTTCATCGCTTTTTCACGGTTTTTAATTTGTGATTTCTCATCTTGCATGGATACGGTGATTCCCGTCGGTAAGTGCGTAATACGAACAGCAGAGTCTGTCGTGTTAACATGCTGACCACCTGCACCGCTTGAACGGTACGTATCGATTTTCATATCTTCTCGGAGAATTTCAATATCAACATCTTCAGCTTCCGGTAAAACTGCGACTGTCGCAGTTGATGTATGCGTTCTTCCACCTGACTCAGTTTCCGGGACTCGCTGAACTCGGTGCGCACCATTCTCAAATTTGAGTTTTGAATAGGCACCGTTGCCGTTTATCGTGAAAATAATTTCTTTAAAGCCACCGAGTTCCGTTGGGGATGAATCGATTACTTCCGTTTTCCAATGGTTCATTTCCGCATAACGGCTGTACATGCGGAATAGGCTCCCGGCAAATAAGGCGGCTTCGTCGCCACCAGCCGCCCCGCGGATTTCCATAATGACGTTTTTGTTGTCATTCGGATCTTTTGGTACTAATAGGATTTTCAGCTGCGTCTCGAGTAACTCGATTTTCTCTTCGAGTTCGGACACTTCCATTTTCACAAGTTCTTTCATGTCATCATCAAGTGGATCATTGAGCATTTCTTTGGCATTTTTATGTTCCGCTTTTGCATTTTTATAGTCACGGTATGCCTCAACCGTTTCTTGTAAGCCAGACTGCTCTTTCGAGTAATCACGAAGTTTTGTAATATCGCTCACAACTGCGGGATCACTGAGCAATTCATTTAAATGATCGTAACGATCTTCTACTGCTTGAAGCCTTTCAAACATTGTGTGCACCTCTTTTTCAGGACTGTTTTGTACGTTCATTGTACGGGAAATCGCAGGGTAAATACAGTTATTTCTTTGTCGATTGGGATTCTGGACGGTTTATATGAAGTTCGCAACGTTTCGGAGGAACTAGACAACATTTTCGTAGAAGTTCACAACGTTTTGGGTGAACTAGACAACGTTTTCGTGGAAGTTAACAACGTTTGGATGGAACTAAACAACGTTTACGGAAGTTCACAACGTTTTGGGTAAACTAGACAACGTTTTCGTAGAAGTTCACAACGTTTTGGAGAAACTAGACAACGTTTACGGAAGTTCACAACGTTTTGGGTGAACTAGACAACGTTTTCGTGGAAGTTAACAACGTTTGGAGGAAACTTAACAACGTTCACGGAAGTTCACAACGTTTTGGGTAAACTAGACAACGTTTTCGTAGAAGTTCACAACGTTTTGGAGAAACTAGACAACGTTTACGGAAGTTCACAACGTTTTGGGTGAACTAGACAACGTTTTCGTGGAAGTTAACAACGTTTGGATGGAACTAAACAACGTTTACGGAAGTTCACAACGTTTTGGGTAAACTAGACAACGTTTTCGTAGAAGTTCACAACGTTTTGGGTGAACTAGACAACGTTTTCGTAGAAGTTCACAACGTTTACGGAAGTTAACGACGTTCTGGACAAACTTAACAACGCCCCATCCCTATAAATAAAACCCGCCCCTATTCCACGGACGGGTTTACGACTTATCCTTTTACTTCTGCCATGATTGAAACACCTTTAGGTACTTCGTGATGTTTCCGGCATCTTGGTTCGTATGCTTCTGCGGCGCCTACGAGAATGATGGGATCGTCATAGCCGGCGGGCACACCATTGATAAGGCGTTGCGTTCTGCTTGAGGGTGAGCCACACACTGTGCAGACAGCCTGCAGTTTTGTGACGTGTTCAGCAATCGCCATTAGGCGTGGCATTGGGCCGAATGGTTCGCCACGAAAGTCTTGATCGAGGCCAGCGACAATGACACGGAATCCGCGATTTGCTAGCTCCATTACGGTATCTACGATATGATCGTCGAAAAATTGGGCCTCGTCGACCGCGACGACATCATAGTCTTCTGTGATGAATTCTTCAATATGAACTGAGCTTGCAACCGGTATCGCAATGACCGTTGTCCCATTATGGCTCACGACAGCTTCTTCACTATAGCGATTGTCAATTTCGGGTTTAAATACTGCTATTTTCTGTTTGGCGAATTGGGCGCGTCTTACACGTCGGATCAATTCCTCTGATTTCCCCGAAAACATACTGCCACAAATTACTTCAATCCATCCACCTTGCATCGTTACATACATGGATAGTCTCCTTTCGATACTTCTTTATATGTCGTTTATCAATTACGTCTTGACGTAATTGCGTCCGGATTTTTTTCGAGCTTGGGGCCTACAGGAAGTAGGTCATGCAGCCGTTGCGAATCGAACAGCGAAGGGTTCGATTTGCCGTATTTCTGTGTTCTTTGCAGAAATTAAGGCACTGTTTCAGGACGTCGCGTACTTAGACTGCCTTCTTAAGCTTCCTTAAAAAATCCGTGACATCCGCCGGCGGCATTTATCTTCATTCAGCAGGGGTCTTCTGCTGAATGAAGATAAATAGTTCCTGGAAAGTCTATCATACCCGAAAACAAATTGAATTTAACGTCTGTTTTTTCTGGACTAATTGTGTTATGTAGATCGTTTTCGACAATAGAAATACCCGCCCGGCGCCTAGGCACCTGACGGGTATCGAGAAATTCTTACTCTTCGTCGCGAATTTCTTCTTTGAGGCCATATTTTTTGTTGAAGCGATCGACACGGCCGTCCGCTGCAGCAAATTTCTGACGTCCTGTGTAAAATGGGTGGCATTCCGAACAAACTTCCACTCGGATGTCTCCTTTTACAGAACCTGTAGTGAATGTATTTCCACATGAACAAGTAACTGTTGATGCATCATAAGCTGGATGAATTCCTGTTTTCATTACGCTCTCTCCTTTGCCCTGGACCATCTGGTACAGAGTTATAATATAAGACTGGTGCCTTACACGGTCCGTATGCTTCAACCGCATATGCAACAGATAGTATCTAACATACCTGAGTTATTATATCAAATTCTATTTTCAAGTGCAACTTTTATTACGAAATTAACTTCTGGAAATGTTGACATAAAAAATTCCGTCGAACCCGCCGCGGCGCTGCGGGATGCCTCCCGCCACAAGCCAGACAGCTTCGCCGTCAGTCTTATGGCTTCGGCTACCCCGTTAAGGCGCCTTCTCGGTGCTCCCAAACGCTTCGCTTTTCGGTCGCAAAAGCCGTTCTTCGTGACGGCTTTCGCTATTATTGTCGCTTATTCAAATTAACTACCTCACAGCAATCCCTTACCGTTACGCTGGGCTTTCATTTCTTCGTTGAGTTTGTCGAAAAATTCTTCGTTTGTTTTTGTAAGACGAAGCTTTTTTAGGAAGCGTTCTGAAAAGTCCGGTGCGTCGGAAAATGTTTTGCGGATTGCCCATAGCTTTTCCAGCTGATCAGCTGGAATGAGTAATTCTTCTTTCCGCGTACCTGAACGACGAATGTCGAGTGCTGGGAAAATACGTCGTTCTGCAAGATGACGATCTAAATGAAGCTCCATATTGCCCGTTCCTTTGAATTCCTCGTAAATAACCTCGTCCATGCGGGAGCCTGTGTCGATTAAAGCCGTTGCTAGAATCGTTAAGCTACCGCCTTCTTCCAGGTTACGTGCTGCTCCAAAAAATCGTTTTGGACGGTGGAAAGCTGCAGGGTCAATTCCCCCAGACAGCGTTCGGCCACTTGACGGAATGACGAGGTTATACGCACGCGCTAGCCGAGTGATTGAATCCATCAAAATAACAACATCACGTTTATGCTCTACTAATCGCATTGCCCGTTCGAGTACAAGTTCGGCTACTTTGACGTGATTTTCCGGTAATTCATCGAAGGTTGAACTGACAACATCGGCATTGACTGACCGTTCGATATCCGTTACTTCTTCCGGTCTTTCATCAATGAGAAGGACAATAAGCTCCGTATCGGGATGATTCGTTGTGATAGAATTGGCAATTTCTTTTAATAACAATGTTTTACCGGCTTTTGGTGGAGCAGCAATGAGGCCACGCTGACCAAAACCTACCGGTGAAACGAGATCCATAATACGCGTGGAAAGCTTCATAGGGTCTACTTCCAATTTTATATGACGGTCTGGATAAAGCGGCGTAAGGGCTGGGAAATGCACACGCTCTCGGGCAACTTCAGGGTCTTCACCGTTAACAGCCTCTACTTGTAGCAGACCGTAATAGCGTTCCGATTCCTTCGGAGGTCGAACTTTCCCCGACACTTTGTCACCATTCCGAAGATCGAAGCGACGAATTTGCGACGCTGATATATAAATATCTTCCGAACTCGGGGAGTAGTTAATCGGACGAAGGAAGCCATAGCCTTCTGATTGAATAATTTCAAGAACACCTTCCATGAAGAAAAAGCCTTCCTGTTCTGCTCTAGATTTTAATATAGCAAAAATCAATTCTTTTTTTGTAAGTTTAGCATAGTAGGCAACTTTGTATTGTTTAGCGAGGGCATATAACTCTTTTAGAGTCATATTCTCTAGCGTTGAGATTGTTAATATTGTCATCTTTTGGCACCACTCTTTACGTTAATGGGTATTTTTTTGAGGCAAAAGGAAGATGCCCGGCGCATGTCCGGGCGATGAGGTCTGATCAAATCAATCGCACCTTGGCGAGATTGCGTTGTGTACTTCAGTCTTGCATAACGAGTAGAGGTTTTTTCTCCATGCTATGTCGACCTTCAACAAATCGAATCGTACCCGATTTTGAACGCATGACAAGTGAGTGTGTCTCACTATAGCCACCCTTAAACTGTACGCCACGGAGAAGTTCTCCATCCGTTACGCCTGTTGCGGCGAAGATGGCGTCGTCCCCTTTGACGAGATCATCCATATATAATATCTTTTCAACATCAATGCCCATCTTTTCACAACGTTCTCGTTCTGCATCATTCATAGGCATGAGTCGTCCTTGCAGTTCACCGCCCAGACATTTTAGTCCAGCTGCTGCGATGACGCCTTCCGGTGCTCCACCAATTCCGAACATGATATCCACACCTGTTTCATCGAACGCAGTGTTGATAGCCGCTGCCACATCGCCGTCTGTGATGAGCTTAATACGCGCACCTGCTGCACGAATTTCTTCAATAATTTTAGCATGACGATCCCTTGCAAGAACAGTGGCAACAATATCCCCAATTTCTTTGTTTTTCGCCTTTGCAACGGC
The DNA here is from genome assembly GCF_038618305.1 of Sporosarcina sp. FSL K6-2383. Classification (NCBI taxonomy): domain Bacteria; kingdom Bacillati; phylum Bacillota; class Bacilli; order Caryophanales; family Caryophanaceae; genus Sporosarcina; species Sporosarcina sp. FSL K6-2383. The sequence goes on along the minus strand of NZ_CP152017.1, from coordinate 957,825 downwards.
ATGCAGGTTCTCTGTTACAGACGCATCTAAGCTAACTTTACCAACGGCTTCTGGACCGACCGCAATTTTATCCATGTACATATCTGGTGCGTGAAGCAAATTTCCTTTATCCGCAATAGCAATAACTGCAAGTGCGTTCCAGCCGCCAGCTGCAACGATATTTGTACCTTCAAGTGGATCCACTGCAACATCCACTTCAGGACCTTGGCCTGTTCCTAGCTCTTCACCAATATAAAGCATCGGTGCTTCGTCCATCTCCCCTTCACCAATCACAACAATTCCTTGCATTGGAATCGTATCAAATACGTTACGCATCGCTGTTGTTGCAGCATCATCTGCCTCGTTTTTCAAACCGCGTCCCATCCAGCGTGATGCCGAGACTGCCGCCGCTTCTGTGACACGAACTAATTCCATCGATAAACTGCGTTCCATTGGTTGTGTTCCCCCTGTTTTACGGTTTCTCCCGTAGGTTTTACCATTCGAAATAATTATAACACAAAGACTTAGACTGCTTAAGTGCTCATTCGTTGACGATTACTTCTTCTGGAATGGTTACTTTACGGATGTCCGCGCCGAGACCTTGAAGTTTGTCGATTAGCGAGCTGTAGCCACGTTCGATATGTTGAATTTCTTGTACTTCAGTTACTCCGTCAGCAATAAGCCCTGCAAGGACAAGCGCAGCACCGGCACGTAGATCTGATGCGCGTACTGTTGCAGCCTGTAGTGGCGTCGGTCCTGCAATTATCGCTGACCGTCCTTCAACACGACCGTCCGCATTCATCCTACGTAGCTCGTCGATATGCTTGAATCTTGCGGAGTAGACAGTATCCGTAATGACAGACGAACCAATTGCCTGTGACAGCAATACGGAAAACGGCTGCTGCAAGTCAGTGGGGAAACCTGGATAGACAAGTGTTTTCACATCAACTGCTTGCAAATTCCTCGACTTTGGGATGAAAATTTGTTCTGCTCCTTCAACGATGTTGACACCCATTTCGCGAAGCTTAGCTGTCAAGGCTTCTACGTGGAATGGGATGACATTGTCGATTGTCACACCATCTCCGGCAACAGCTGCCATAATCATAAATGTACCCGCTTCGATGCGATCAGGGATAATTGTATGTTTCGTACCGTGAAGTTTTTCTACTCCCTCAATTCGAATGACATTCGTCCCAGCACCTTTAATTTTCGCACCCATATTGGAGAGTAATGTTGCTACGTCGATAATCTCAGGTTCTTTGGCTGCATTTTCGATTGTTGTACGCCCTTTAGCAAGGACAGCTGCAAGCATAATATTAATGGTTGCGCCAACACTGACAACGTCCAAGTAGATTTTCGCACCACGGAGTTCTTCCGCACGCAAATAAATCGCTCCGTGTTCGTTCGTCACCTTTGCACCAAGTGCTTCGAAGCCTTTAATATGTTGATCGATAGGTCTTGGCCCTAAATGGCAGCCACCTGGAAGACCAATCACTGCATTTTTAAATCTACCAAGCATGGCCCCCATCAAATAGTAGGACGCACGGAGCTTCTTTACATTGCCATTTGGAAGTGGCATAGAGATCATTTCTGTTGGATCTACCGTCATTGTACCGTTAGTAAAGTCGACCTTTCCACCGATATCTTCCAATAACGCTTGAAGTGTCAACACATCGGAAATTTCCGGGAGTCCTTCAATCGTGACGGGTGAGTCCGCTAAAATGGACGCTGGAATAAGTGCAACTGCACTATTTTTTGCACCGCTAACTTTAATAGTCCCTTTTAATGGTTTACCGCCTGTAATTTTATAAACGTCCATATTATTCTCCTTCAGTACATCACTTGTTCTTTCTAGCTTCCCAGTCTGCTAGGAATGCTTCGATTCCCTTGTCAGTCAGTGGGTGGTTGAATAATTGTTTCAATACATTAAATGGTGTTGTTGCAATATGCGCACCGCTAAGGGCTGCATCTGTAATATGTTGAGGACCGCGAATTGAGGCGGCGATGATTTCTGTTTTTATATTATGGATTGTGAATATATCTGCGATTGTAGAAACTAAAGACATACCATCCTGTCCAATATCATCTAGTCTACCGAGGAATGGAGATACGTAAGTAGCACCTGCACGTGCGGCAAGGAGTGCTTGGTTGGCGCTGAAAATCAGTGTGACATTTGTTTGAATGCCTTCTCGAGCAAACACTGAGCAAGCTTTCAATCCTTCAGGCGTCATCGGTAATTTCACTGTAATATTAGGTGAGATTGCCGCCAGTTCACGCCCTTCTTTAATCATTCCTTCCGCATCCAGTGCAATGACTTCTGCGCTGACTGAACCGGGGACAAGCTTGGAGATTTCACGTAATCTATCGTGGAAAGGAACATCCTCTTTCGCGACAAGTGAAGGATTTGTAGTGACGCCAGATAGAATCCCCCAACTATGTGCTTCTTTAATTTCTTCAAAATTTGCTGTGTCAATGAAAAATTTCATCTGTACTCCCCCTTTTTTTGTCGTGAACCAGTACTTTTTAATGGTAAGCTCTGTACTGTTGATTTCCGCAGGAGTCGCCGCCTTGCGCTTCAATCAATGGAAATTGTTAAATTCAACCGTGAAATATAATAGAGCTTAATGGAAAAGGAGGAGAATGCACCCTACTGAATGCTTCTCCTCTTTCCTCTTACTATCGTATTATGCTTTTTGTGAGCTGCCAAATTCACGCATTTTTCCGCTAACTGTTTTCTTGATAGCGGCGCGCATTGGTGTTAAATATTTACGTGGATCGTATACTTCAGTATCCGCTGCAAGTGCTTCACGCACTGCTTTTGTACCTTCGATTTGGTTTTCTGTGTTGACGTTAATTTTTGCTGTTCCTAAAGAAATTGAACGTTGGATATCTTTCGTCGGGATACCTGTTCCACCGTGTAGAACAAGTGGAAGATCCGATTGACTTGAGATTTCTTTCATCTCTTTAAAGCCAAGATTCGGTTCACCTTTATAAGGTCCGTGAACAGAGCCAAGTGCAGGTGCTAGGCAATCGATACCTGTTTTTTCAACAAGTTCTTTACATTCTGCTGGGTCTGCATAAATAACGCCTTCTGCAATGATATCGTCTTCTTGTCCACCGACAACACCTAGCTCAGCTTCTACAGAAACTCCACGCTCGTGTGCATAGGCTACAACGCTTTTTGTAATTTCAATATTTTCGGCAAGTGATTTTGATGATGCATCAATCATGACAGATGTAAATCCAGCATCAATCGCTTCTTTACATTTGTCAAAGCTTGAACCATGGTCAAGATGAATCGCAACAGGAACTGTAATTTTCAGGTCATGAATAAGACCTTTCGTCATATTAACAACTGTTGTAAAGCCGCCCATATAACGTGCTGCTCCTTCAGAAACCCCTAAAATAACAGGTGATTGCTCGTCTTGTGCAGCTTGTAAAATCGCTTGTGTGTATTCAAGGTTGTTCAAGTTGAACTGACCGATTGCATACCCTTCTTTTTTCCCTTTAATCATCATATCTTTCATTGATTCCAATGCCATATAAATTCCTCCTCCGAAAAAATCGAACTGAAAATTGCATATTAATTTTATATACCTTTCTTATCATAACAAAAAAGGACAGTGTTTACCACTGTCCACTTTGTCAATTTTCAAAAATTGCATTGACAGCATCACGAACCTCGTAAATATCAAAAGGCTTTGTGAAATATTTTAAGGCACCAATTTGCAGTGCATCGTCAGTCATTTCAAGTTCACCATAGGCGGTCATCATTATGACTGGAACTTCGGGCCAGCCCTTTTTAATTCTCTTCAATACTTCCACACCGTCAATTCCTGGCATTTTCATATCGAGGAGGACGCAATCCGGCACTTCATCCTCTACGGCTTGAAGCGCCTCCATTCCATTTGCGGCGAGCCGCGTGACAAAACCCTCCCGGCGGAACACTTCGTCTAGCAGAAGACGGATGCCTGTTTGGTCATCAACAATCAATAAGTTTTTCAACATCTACCCCTTCTTCCTGCAATCGGTTTCACTTATAGTACTTATTTGACAAATTAAAGTTTTTCCCTTCTTTTTTTTGAAATTAATTGGATTACAACATAAATTGCGTCTGAATTTCGACACTTACTTTTTCAAATGGTTGGCCTTTTGCTTTCTATACCTTCCCTTCTTATAATGAAGTAGAGGTGATCATGATGAAAATATTAACGACACAAATCGGTGGACTTCTTCAGCGTATCGCTGCCAATGGCGAAGAATCAATTGAAGAGACAGCGAGACTTCTTGCACAGGCGACAATTGGCGAGGGCCGTGTAATTATTGCAGGATTTGGCGAAATGGGTGCTGTAACTGCAACTGCATTAACGAGTGTAGAGCCATTTAAGGGAGCCATCCGCTATGTAGAAGGGATGGACATTGAATCCGCAGATCGCGTTTGGTTATTGAGTCGTTCAGCAGAGGATGAACGTGCGTTGTCCCTAGCGCAAATGCTTGCAGAGCGCTTCATCCCATTCGCCGCACTAAGTGCTGATAAGCCTGCCGAAGAGAATATGCTCGAAGATTTGTCCTACACATATGTATCGACGGGTTTAACGCGTGGATTGTTACCGGGTGAAAACGGGGAACGCATTGTTCAACCTCATGCAATTGCGGCTTTATTTGTTTATGAAGCTGTTAAACTTGCGTATGATGAGATGATTTCTGACGAGGATTAATAGATTTAAAAAGCCACGCCTGAACGGAACTTTTCCGTTTCAGGCGTGGCTTTTTATTTTATTTATTAGTAAGTGCTGCTTCGATGAAATCTCGAATCAGTGGTTGTGGACGTGTTGGGCGTGATGCGAATTCTGGGTGGAATGATACACCGATGAAGAATGGGTGGTCTTCCAATTCGATGATTTCTACAAGCTCATCATTCGGGCTGATGCCAGAAAGTGTCATACCTGCCGCTTCAAATTGCTCACGATATTCATTATTAAATTCATAGCGATTACGGTGACGTTCGTAAATCAATTCTTCGCCGTAAGCAGCGCGTGCTTTCGTTCCTTCTTTTAACTTACATGGGTAACTACCCAACCTGAAATAATCTTCTACGTTCCCATTACTTTCAACAGGACTTTCGATAATCTGATGTTTTGTATCTTTATCGAATTCAGCTGAATGCGCATTTTCTAATCCCATAACGTTACGTGCATATTCAACTGCCGCTAATTGCATACCAAGGCTAATCCCGAAAAACGGAACTTTGTTTGTCCGTGCATACGTGATGGCTTCAATTTTCCCGTCAATGCCGCGTTCGCCGAAACCAGCTGGCACAAGGATTCCGTCTACATCCCCGAGTAATTCTGCTACATTTTGCGTTGTTACTTCTTCGGAATTGATCCACTTCATTTCAATATCTGCGCCAAAGTCGTAACCTGCGTGGCGAAGTGCTTCAACTGCAGAAATATAGGCATCTTGCAGTTCAACGTATTTACCAACCAGCCCAATGCGTACTGTTTTCGATAAGGATTTCACTTTATCGACGAGTGCTTCCATTTCTGTCATGTCAGGCTCTTTCGTTTGAAGGTCTAAGAAGTCTACGACGATTTGGTCCATCTTTTGTTCATGCAAACGAAGGGGAACTTCGTATAATGTTTCTGCGTCAAGCGCTTCGATCACTTCTTCTGATTTAATATTACAGAACAACGCAATTTTGTCCTTCATTTCTTGTGGCACTGGATATTCGCTGCGCACGACAATCATATTTGGCTGGATGCCCAGGCTGCGTAGCTCTTTAACGCTATGCTGCGTTGGTTTTGTTTTCATTTCACCAGCGGCATGTAGGTATGGAATTAGTGTGTTATGGATATACATGACATCATTTTTTCCGAGATCCGTTTTCATCTGGCGAAGTGCTTCTAGGTATGGCAAAGATTCAATATCGCCGACACTGCCACCAATTTCGGTAATGACAACATCTGCGTTCGTTTCTTTTCCAGCACGTTTGATGAGGCTTTTGATTTCATTGGTTATATGGGGGATAACTTGAACTGTCGCTCCATTGTATTCACCACGACGCTCTTTTTTCAGTACTGAGGAATAGACTTTTCCCATCGTCACGTTTGAGTACTTATTCAATTTAATGTCGATAAAGCGCTCGTAATGACCTAAATCCAGATCCGTTTCCGCCCCGTCTTCAGTGACAAATACTTCACCATGCTGTAAAGGACTCATCATTCTTGGATCGAGGTTAATGTAAGGATCGAATTTTTGCATCGTTACTTGAAGTCCACGACCTTTCAATAGCCTTCCAAGTGATGCTGCATTGATCCCTTTACCGAGCGATGATACGACGCCACCTGTTACAAAAATATATTTTGTCATGTCAAACTCCTCCATCTATTTCATCATTTTTAAAAGAAAAAATTAAAAAGCGCCCCGTCTGTAGAAATGAATCTACAGGAGGAGCGCATATGCACTAGTTCATGTGTCCTTTTTTAAGGAGCCCAGTAAAATCTTATAGTGTTAGACGAGTGAAGTCAAGTACTTATTCCTCAATTTCTTCATCATCTTCGTCTTCGTCGTCCTCTTCTTCATCGAGTTCGAGATCCTCATCGTCAGGGATGATTTCAAGGTCATCGTCAGGTTCGAGTAGATCCGCTTCGATTTCGACGATTTCTTCTTCCTCTTCCTCGTCGTCCTCTTCATCTTCGTCGTCTACAAGCTCATCGAATTCTTCGTCGAATAGCTCGTCTTCGTCGTCATCCTCTTCTTCTAGATCTTCATCCTCATCATCAACGACTACTTTTTTCTTTTTCTTTTTGCGTACTTTAACAACAGGAGCTGTTTCTTCTTCAATCTGATCCACGGGGTACCATTCACGAAGACCCCAACGGTTGTCATTGATAGCAAGGAATCTGCCGTCAATATTCATGTCTGTATAGAATTGTTGTAGCTTGTCCTTCATTTTTCTTTCGCTTATACCTGTAAGCTTACGGATTTCATCCATTAGCTGCTGAAGTGTAAGCGGCTCATGCTTTTCAGTCAAAATCGCATAGGCGATATTAATCATCGATTCTTCCAACAGTTGTTCTTTTGTCATTTCACGTATATTCAATAGACGCACGTCCTTTCTCTGCAGATCAATTACGCCCCGGCGTAATTGCGTCCGGAGGCTTTATCTTCATAATGAAGATAAACATATCTACCATTATATACAATGAAGACAGGAATATGCTACAATCTTTTACTTCTGCTCAAGCTTTTCAGTTCTTTTATGATAATCCCGCATAAATAAATGGCTGCTAAAAGGAAAGGAATGGCACCTAAGCCATCATCATATAGAACATAAATAAGGATAATAATTACTGTGACAATGGCTATGTGCGTAATCCCTTTCATAGTAAACAGCCCCTTTCCTTCAGTATATAGTATAAAAAATGAAGGTAAAGTATGTCACGTTTTTCGATTTGTTTTCGAGTACAATATAATCGTAAAAATCCACGGGGATTGCCCCGTGGATTTTATATCGTCTAGACTCCGAGCATCTAGGCAGGCGCCCTGCGCTTTTGTTTATTACATATTTCTGCGATATTGACCGCCGACTTCGTAGAGGGCGTTTGTGATTTGGCCGAGACTGGCTACTTTCACGGTTTCCATCAACTCGGCGAAGATGTTGCCGCCAGAGACAGCTACTGCTGTTAGTTTGTCTAACGCTTCCGCCGTTTGGTCGGCGTGTGTAGCTTGGAATGCGCGTAGATTGGTAATTTGTGTTTCTTTTTCTTGTTGAGTGGCGCGTGCCAATTCCATGTTATCGATATCATCCGCAGACGGTGGGTTTGGATTTAAGTAGGTATTGACGCCGATAATCGGCATCTCCCCCGTATGCTTAAGCATTTCGTAATGCATTGATTCTTCTTGAATTTTACCGCGTTGGTACTGTGTTTCCATCGACCCAAGAACACCACCGCGGTCATTGAGACGGTCAAACTCCTGAAGTACGGACTCTTCGACAAGATCTGTCAGTTCCTCGATGATAAATGTTCCTTGAAGCGGGTTTTCATTTTTCGCAAGGCCAAGCTCTTTTGTAATAATCATTTGGATAGCCATTGCACGACGAACGGATTCCTCCGTCGGTGTTGTGATAGCTTCGTCATAGGCGTTGGTATGCAAGGAGTTACAGTTATCCTGCAACGCCATTAGCGCCTGCAATGTTGTCCGAATATCATTAAAGTCAATTTCTTGTGCATGTAAGCTACGTCCTGATGTTTGTACATGATACTTCAACTTTTGACTGCGTTCGTTCGCACCGTATTTTTCGCGCATAGTCACTGCCCAGATACGGCGAGCGACTCGTCCGATGACCGTATATTCTGGATCGAGGCCGTTCGAGAAGAAGAACGATAGGTTCGGCGCAAAATCGTCAATCGCCATACCTCGACTTAAATAATACTCAATATACGTAAAGCCGTTCGCCAATGTAAAGGCAAGCTGTGAAATCGGGTTCGCACCTGCTTCAGCGATATGGTAGCCCGAAATCGATACAGAATAATAATTACGTACTTTTTGGTCGATGAAATACTGCTGAATGTCGCCCATCATGCGTAGCGCGAATTCTGTCGAGAAGATGCAAGTGTTTTGACCTTGGTCTTCTTTCAAAATATCGGCTTGTACAGTTCCACGCACAACTTGCAATGTTGCCTCGCGTAGTGCAGTGAATTCTTCCATTGTTAATGTACGCCCGAGCTCTTCCTCTTTGATGCGAACCTGCTGATCAATCGCCGTGTTCATGAACATCGCTAGAATAATCGGTGCTGGACCGTTGATGGTCATCGAAACAGAGGTTGACGGTGCACAGAGGTCGAAGCCGTCATAGAGCTTTTTCATATCTTCAAGTGTACAAATACTAACGCCTGACTCTCCGACTTTCCCATAAATGTCTGGACGCTCATCCGGGTCTTCCCCGTATAACGTTACAGAGTCGAAGGCTGTCGATAAGCGCTTAGCATCATCATCTTTCGACAAGTAATGGAAGCGACGATTCGTCCGTTCTGGCGTACCCTCTCCTGCAAATTGGCGTTTCGGGTCTTCTCCTTCGCGTTTGAACGGGAAAACACCAGCCGTATACGGATAAGAACCAGGCACATTTTCTTTATAAACCCAACGTAGGATTTCGCCGTAATCTTTGAATTTCGGGAGTGATACTTTCGGGATTTTCAAACCTGAAAGACTGGTAGTCGTTAACGCTGTACGCAGTTCTTTATCGCGAATTTTTGTGATGAATTCATCACCCGCATAAGCTTCTTTCAATTGCTCCCAATTCGCTAAAATCCGTTTCGACTCAGACGTCATCTCTTCATGTACGCCGTCTACAAGCGATTGAAGAGATGCAGTGAGTACGTCATTCGGTGCTTTTTCATTCACAGCCTCAATCGCACCTTCAAGTTGGAATAGGCGGCGCGCAAGGTCAACTTGTTGTTCAGATTTCTTATGATAATCACGCACTGTACTAGCAATTTCACGCAAGTAATGGTGACGATCATTTGGAATAATAACATTCTGTTTTTGTGTTTTAATGAATTGTCCATAGGATGTTTCCCAGTCCAATCCACATTTTTCATTCAACACGTTAACAAGCGCAGCGAATAATGCGTTCGTTCCTTTGTCGTTGAATTGGCTAGCGATTGTGCCGTAAACGGGCATATCTGCTACATCTTTATCCCATAGTAAATGACTGCGCTGATACTGCTTTTGTACTTGGCGAAGCGCATCTTCGGAGCCTTTTCTTTCGAATTTATTAATGACAATAAGGTCCGCGAAGTCAATCATGTCAATTTTCTCTAGCTGAGTTGGTGCACCAAATTCGCTTGTCATGACGTACATCGAAGCATCGGATACTTCTGTAATTTCCGCATCCCCTTGCCCAATTCCACTTGTTTCGACAATGATCAAGTCGAAACCAACTGTTTTGACAATATCGAGTACGTCTTTGATGGCACCAGAAAGTTCCGTGCGAGAACCGCGTGTTGCGAGACTGCGCATGAAGACACGATTATTGAAAATTGCATTCATGCGAATACGGTCACCAAGCAATGCCCCGCCCGTTTTTTGTTTTGTTGGGTCAATCGACAGGATAGCTACTTTCTTATCAGGTAGTTCTCGTAAAAAACGTCTGATTAACTCATCCGTCAGCGAGCTTTTCCCTGCACCACCCGTACCTGTAATTCCAAGAACTGGCGTGTTTTTAGTTAGTGCGCGCGCCTGTGTGATGAACGCATTCGCCTTCGCATCATTCTGATCATACATTTCTTCCGCATACGTAATAAGATTGGCGAGTACTTCCGGTGTTTCCGTCGTTACGGTTTCGAGTTGACCCAGTTCATTGTCAACTTCCGTCAGGAAATCACATTCCTCCAGCATCCGATTGATCATGCCCTGCAGCCCCATTGTACGACCATCTTCTGGTGAGAAGATCCAGGCAATACCATGGTCATGCAGGTCTTTGATTTCCTTCGGGATAATGACTCCGCCACCTCCGCCATAAATACGAATATGCGGTGCACCTTTTTCCTGTAGCAGATCATACATATACTTAAAATATTCGACGTGACCGCCTTGGTAAGATGAAATAGCAATCCCTTGTACGTCCTCTTGAATCGCAGCATTTACTACTTCCTCGACAGAACGATTATGCCCCAAATGAATCACTTCTGCGCCACTGGATTGTAATATGCGACGCATAATATTGATGGACGCGTCATGACCGTCAAAAAGGCTAGATGCTGTGACGAAACGGATATGATGTTTTGGTTTGTAAATTTCAACTGTAGCCATATTAGAACACCCCTTTTTTATTCTCCCACAAGTCCTTTGAAGAGCTGATCCGTCTGGATACGAATATAGTCTTCAATTGTATGATTTTTCTGCAATGCCCATCTGCGGAATGCCCACATTTGTCCTTGGACAACGATATGGTGTGCCGCTATATTTATATCTGCTTGCGCGATACGTAAATCGCCTGATTTCGCACAGGCGATTAGCAGATTTTCAAACAAAGCGACCATTTCCATTTCTTTTTTCAGTACATAAGTCAAAGCATCTTTTGGCAGTGATTTCGATTCTTGATACATCACTAGAAATTCATCGGACATATCATCGATTAAATGGAAATATTGGTCAATCGCTAGCCGTAGTCCATCAATCGTCCCTTCCTGCGTCGGCAAGGTCGATAGGCGGCTATGCACTTCATTGTAAATACTATCACAAACGAGATAAAGCACATCTTCCTTCGTTCGAATGTATTCGTAAAGCGTGCCAATACTAAAGCCTGCTTCTTTGGCAATTTCACGGGTCGTTGCACGATGGAATCCTTTTTCCTTGAACAATTTCACCGCACCTTGAATCATCTGTTCACGCCGTTTTTCGATGAGACTTTCATCCTTAACGGATGATTTTACTTTACGCTTTGTTTCCATAGCTGTTCCCCCCGATCATTTCGTTAGCATACGGGAGATGACAAGACGTTGGATTTCCTGCGTTCCTTCATAAATTTGCGTAATTTTCGCATCGCGCATGAAGCGTTCAACAGGATAGTCCTTCGTATAGCCGTAACCACCAAATACTTGGACGGCATCCGTTGTTACTTTCATCGCCGTATCTCCAGCCATTAGTTTCGCCATTGCGGACTCTTTGCCATATGGTAAATTATTTGATTCCAACCAAGCTGCTTGGTATGTCAGCAGTCTAGATGCCTCTGTCGCCGTCGCCATATCTGCTAGTTTGAAGCCAATGCCTTGATTGGCAGCGATTGGTTTACCGAACTGAACACGCTCTTTCGCATAATCAACCGATGCGTCAAGTGCTCCTTGTGCGATTCCGACTGCTTGTGCAGCGATACCATTACGCCCACCGTCCAGTGTTTTCATGGCAATAATAAAACCGTCTCCTTCTTCACCGAGCCTGTTTTCTTTCGGTACGCGACAGTTTTCAAACATGATTTCAGTTGTTGGTGATGAACGAATACCGAGTTTCTTTTCTTTTTTTCCAACAGAGAAGCCTGGGAAATCTTTTTCGACGATGAATGCAGTTGTTCCTTTGTGTTTTGATTCTGGATCAGTGACTGCAAAGACGATGTAAGTGTCGGCAATGCCGCCGTTTGTGATAAAGATTTTGGAACCATTCAAGACGTAGTCATCGCCATCGAGTTTCGCTGATGTGCGCATACCGCCAGCGTCTGATCCTGAGCTCGGCTCCGTTAAGCCGTACGCACCGATTTTTGTACCTTCTGCCATTGGGCGTAAGTATTTTTGCTTTTGTTCTTCTGTGCCGTATTTAAATACAGGCCAGCCTGCTAGTGATGTGTGGGCAGAAAGTGTGACGCCTGTTGACGCGCAAACACGTGATAGTTCTTCGACTGCGATGACGTAGGCAAGATAGTCACTGCCGATGCCGCCATACTCTTCCGGCCAAGGAATACCCGTCAAGCCGAGCTCTGCCATCTTTTTAAAGATGTCCATATCGAAACGTTCTTCTTCGTCGCGTTCTGCTGCTGTTGGTGCTACTTCATTTTCAGCAAAGTCACGGACCATTTTGCGGATCATTTCATGTTCTTCGGATAGTTTGAAATTCATTTTAGTTCCCCCTGTTTTTTATTGTAGAAAAAAATCCCATTGAATTCGTTGCGGCGCTAGGGGATGACTCCCGCCATAAGCCAAGCAGCTTCGCCGCTAGTCTTATGGCTTCGTCTACCCATTTTAAGGCGCCTTCACTAGTGATTAGATAAAATCATTAGTTTAATTTATATAGTTAAGTCATTTCATCAAATGCTTGCTAATGACGATGCGTTGGATTTCGCTTGTGCCTTCGTAAATTTCGGTTACTTTGGCGTCGCGGAAGTAGCGCTCGACTGGGTAATCTTCGGTGTAGCCGTAGCCGCCGAATACTTGGACTGCTTCAATAGAGCCTTCGACTGCCGCTTTCGATGCGAATAGTTTGGCCATGGATGCTTCTTTGCCACAAGGTAGTCCTTCTGAGCGAAGCTGTGCCGCACGGTAGACAAGCAATTTGGCTGCTTCGACCGCTGTTGCCATATCTGCCAACTTAAATCCTACACCTTGCTGCGCTGCGATCGGCTTGCCGAACTGCACGCGTTCTTTCGCATAGCCTGCCGCTGCTTCTAGCGCAGCTTCTGCGATACCAAGTGCCTGTGCCGCGATACCAATCCGGCCAACGTCCAGATTCGCCATCGCAATTTTAAACCCTTCGCCTTCTGCTCCAAGACGATTGCGAGCAGGTACTGTCATATTATCGAAGGATAGTTCAACTGTACGAGAGCCGTGAAGCCCCATTTTCTGCTCATCTTTTCCAATGATTAAGCCCGGCGTATCTTTATCGACAATAAACGCTGTAATTCCGTATGTTCCTTGTGCAGGGTCTGTAGATGCAAAAACAATGTAAACATCCGCTTCGCCACCATTTGTAATAAACATTTTAGAGCCGTTTAGCACATAGTGATCGTCTTTTTTCACAGCACGCGTTTTTAGTGAACCTGCATCTGAACCAGAAGACGCCTCTGTCAGACAGAACGCACCGAGATATTCGCCGCTCGCCAATTTCGGCAAATAACGATCTTTTTGTTCATCATTGCCAAAATACATAATCGGATTCGTTCCAACCGACGTATGAACAGAAAGAATGACACCCACAACTGCACTCACCTTTGATAGCTCATGGATTGCGCTAATATACGACACAAAATCCATGCCTGAACCGCCATATTTTTCTGGAACCGTAATGCCCATCAAACCAAGCTGACCCATCTTCTTTAAGATGTCTCGCGGAAATTCGCCCGCCTCCATTTGCGGAATGAACGGCTCAATTTCTGTCTTCGCAAAGCCGCGGACCATGTCACGCATCATCTGCTGTTCTTCGGTGAATGTTAAATTCATAATCGTTTCCCCTTTAGTTGTAGACGTAAAAACCTCGACCCGATTTCTTCCCTAACCAGCCTGCTTTGACATATTTTCTAAGCAATGGACACGGTCGATATTTAGAATCCCCAAATCCTTCATGTAACGTTTCCATAATGTATAAGCATGTGTCGAGTCCAATGAAATCTGCGAGTTGCAGAGGTCCCATTGGATGATTCATACCGAGTTTCATGACGTCATCAATCGCTTCAATGGACGCAACACCTTCGTACAATGTGTAGATGGCTTCGTTAATCATCGGCATTAATATGCGATTGGCAACGAATCCTGGGAAGTCATTGACTTCGACTGGTGTTTTTGACAACTTCACCGTCATATCCTCGACTGCTTTGTAGACTTCATCAGCCGTGGCAAGACCACGGATAATTTCAACAAGCTTCATGACAGGTACTGGATTCATAAAATGCATACCGATCACTTTTTCTGGTCGGCTTGTCGCCGCTGCAATTTCCGTGATTGGAAGAGAAGATGTATTGGATGCAAGAATGGCATGTGCAGGTGCGATACCATCGAGTTTAGCAAAAATCGAGCGTTTGATATCCATATTTTCAACAGCTGCTTCGATAACGATGTCAACGTCTGAAGCATCTTGTAGATCGAGTGATTTTGTGATGCGGCTAAGAACAGCTGCTTTTTCATCCTCCGTCATACGGCCCTTTTCGACATTACGTGACAGGTTCTTTGTAATGACTGCGAGTCCTTTGATAAAGGATTCTTCCTTAATATCGTTTAGTTTTACGTCGAAGCCCGCTTGTGCGCATACTTGAGCAATGCCGCCACCCATTTGCCCCGCTCCAATGACCATTACTTTTTTGATATTCATTGTGTCGATTCCTCCGGCTTTATTCAGATTTTGGTACCTCAATCATAATCGCGTCGCCTTGGCCTCCACCCGAACAAATGGATGCAATACCAATGCCGCCTCCACGTCGTTTCAGTTCATACGCCAATGTCAATATAATGCGTGCTCCGCTTGCCCCGATTGGATGGCCAAGTGCCACTGCCCCACCGTTGACGTTCACTTTTTCTGGATCAAGATCTGCAATTTGTGCACTTGCGAGTGCGACTGCTGCGAATGCTTCGTTTATTTCAAAAAGATCAATATCTTCTAGTTTCTTACCTGTCTTTTTCAATAGCTCGTTAATGACGAGGCCTGGTGTTTGCGGGAAGTTTTGTGGTTCAATGGCTACTTCCGTATGACCAATAATGATTGCTAACGGTGTTTTACCTTCTTGTTGTGCACGCTCTTCATTCATCAAGACAAGGGCACATGCTCCGTCATTGACGCCTGGTGCGTTTCCAGCTGTAATGGTGCCATCTTTCCCGAATGCCGGACGCAGTTTTGCCAGTGATTCCAGTGATGTGTCACGACGTGGTGCTTCATCTGTATCTACTGTCAACGGATTACCCTTGCGTTGCGGAATGTCTACGGCAATGATTTCTTCCGCGAACAAGCCGTTATCTATCGCTTGTAAAGCCCGTTCATGACTGCGTAGCGACCATTCGTCCTGTGCTTCTCTTGTCAATGATAATTCTTCTGCTGTTGAATTGCCGTATGTCCCCATATGAACGCGGTCTGGTGAGAATGAACAAGAAAGCCCGTCATAGATCATGCCGTCAACGAGTTGTGTATCCCCCATCTTCAAGCCAAAACGACCTTTTGGTAAATAGTACGGTGCATTGGACATCGATTCCATACCGCCTGCCACAATGACTTCCTCATCGCCAAGGCGGATAAGCTGGTCACCTAACGTGACACTACGCATGCCAGATGCACATACTTTGTTAATGGTTTCCGTTTTCACAGACCATGGAAGTCCTGCCTTTGTTGCCGCTTGTCTAGATGGGATTTGCCCTTGCGCCGCCTGCAATACCGTTCCGATAATGACTTCATCAACGTTATCTTCTTTTACACCTGCTCGGTTTAATGCTTCTTTAATCGCAATCCCGCCAAGATCACTTGCCGTTAAAGATTGTAATGCTCCGCCTAATTTTGCGAACGGGGTTCTTGCTCCGTCTAAAATGACTGTTCTTGCCATTGTATCGCCTCCGCATTCATTTTTGTTAGCGCTTTCATTTTTGGTTTATTACAGTGGCAGCGTCTGGTGCCGGACATCGAGTGACACCCGACTGAACGCTCGCTCAATTGAATTCTAAGAAAAGAGGGAGTGCTGACACTCCCATTTCTTTAATTCTACGATATTACTAATCGTTCTGCAATGTTTTATTGTAAAACAGGTTCTTCTTCTGTCTCTTCGATTGCTTGTGCATCTTCGCCGAAAATAGAGCGTTCAAGAAGCTCCGCAATGTCGTATGTGCCCACTTTATCTTCCACTTCAACGGCTTTTGTTCCGTCGGATAGCATCGTCAAGCAATATGGGCAACCGGATGAGATAATGCCTGGGCTGACTTCGAGCGCCTGCTCCGTTCGCGCCACGTTAATGCGGTGACCTGTATCTTCCTCCATCCACATGAGGCCTCCACCTGCACCACAGCACATTCCATCTTCGCGGTTACGTTTCATTTCAACGAGCGTAACACCCGGAATGGCCTTCAAAATTTCGCGTGGCGGATCGTAAACATCGTTGTAACGACCTAGATAACATGAATCATGGAACGTAATTGTTTCATTGATTGCATGCTGCGGCTTCAATTTCCCTTGGACAACAAGTTCATAAAGTAATTCCGTATGGTGAATAACTTCTGCTTTGAAGCCAAAATCAGGATATTCATTTTTAAAGATATTATAAGCATGTGGGTCAATCGTGACGAGCTTCGTCACACCCGCTTTTTCAAATTCCTCAATATTGGCAGTTGCGAGTTCTTGGAATAAAAACTCATTACCTAGACGACGTGGTGTGTCACCAGAGTTCTTCTCTTTATTGCCCAAAATAGCGAATTTGACGCCTGCCTCGTTCATGAGATGTACGAATGCCAAGGCAATTTTTTGTGAACGATTATCGAATGCGCCCATCGAGCCGACCCAGAATAGGTACTCGAATTCTTCATCTGCTTTTTTCAATTCTTTCACCGTCGGAATATGAAGGTCAGGACGTGCTTCACGCCATTTTTCTTTCTCTTTACGGTTAAGGCCCCACGGATTTCCTTGACGCTCGATATTTGTCATCGCACGCTGTGCATCCGGGTCCATTTTTCCTTCTGTCATAACAAGATAACGGCGAAGGTCGATAATTTTGTCGACATGCTCATTCATAACTGGACATTGGTCTTCACAGTTACGACAAGTTGTGCAAGCCCAGATTTCTTCTTCTGTAATGATATCGCCAATCAAAGACGGGCTGTAAATATCATCCATTGAAGCGCCTTCAAGACCAGCTGCAAATGCAATTTGGTTAGCTTTTGTGTTGTTAAACGCGAAAGTTGGTACCCATGGCTTTTGTTTCGTCACAAGTGCGCCGTGGCTCGTTAAGTTATCTCGTAATTTTGTAATCAAATCCATCGGAGATAACATTTTACCTGTTCCAGATGCCGGACACATATTCGTACAGCGTCCACATTCTACACAGGCATATAAATCAATCATTTGTAGTTGCGTAAAATCAGTGATTTTACCCACACCGAGAGCCGGCATGTCGTCTTCATTTTCCTCATCTTCTAGCGCTTCGAAATCAATTGCTTTCAGCTTGCCCGCATTATCCAAACGATGAAAGTAAACGTTTGCAGGACCTGCAATTAAGTGCGCGTGCTTCGATTGTGGAACATAGACAAGGAACGTTAATAAAATTAACAGATGAATCCACCAGCCGAAGTAAAAAATAGCAGCAGCTGCTGTTGTTGGCATGAAGCTAAAAATCGTGGCAATTGTCGATGCAACTGGCTCTGACCAGGATGCTTCGTGACCATGCCAAATCATTCCCATACCGTTTGCTAATAGTGTTGATAGCATAAGGCCGCCGATGAAGATAAGAACAAGACCTGATTTCCATCCGCGCTTCAAACGGACCAACTTTTCAACGTAGCGGCGATGGAATGCCCAAACAACTGCTACTAATATCGTAAGTGCTACGATTTCTTGGAAAAATGTAAAGGCTGGATAGATTGGACCGAATGGTAAATGCGATCCCGGTTTCAAGCCTTTCCAAATAAGATCGATTGCTCCAAATTGGACGAGTAAAAATCCGTAGAAGAACATGACGTGGATCGCTCCACTTTTCTTATCCTTCAATAACTTTTTCTGTCCGAAGACGTAAACCCATATTTTCTGAAGACGTTCTTTGATGTTGTTATCAAACTCTTCTTTTCTTCCAAGTTTGATAAATTGAATACGTGTTTTGATTAAGTATGTGAACAAAGCTAATGCGTATGCCGTCACTGCGAGAAACAAAATCCAGTTGGCAATCAGTAATGGGCTCATTTGTCCTCTCCCCTTTCTTGGTGTATGGATGTACAGATAGTGTAGTGGAAAATAACTTTTCTGTCGATACTCTATTTATTAGTTTAAAATATGAATGAGCATTCAGTCAACCTAAAGTTTTGAACATTTCATGGTATTGGGTGAATTATTGGAGATGAACTCGGATACCTTTTTGGCAAACTGAGCTACCCCTGGAGAACTCGGCTACCGATTTCGATAACTCGACTACCGATTTGAGGAACTGGGCTACCTTTTCGACAAACTGAGCTACCCCTGGAGAACTCAGCTACCGATTTCGATAACTCGACTACCGATTTGCGGAACTGGGCTACCTTTTCGACAAACTGAGCTACCCCGTGAGAACTCGGCTACCGATTTACGGAACTCGGATACCTTTTCGGCAAACTGGACTCCCCCGTACCTATCACTAGCTACTAAATTCAAAAAACCTGCAATGACGACGCAGGTTTCAACTCATAATCTGTATTTTATTCAGCAATGCTCCAAAATGGACTTCGGCTTCAGCTATTTTCTCTATCGGTATCGCCACAAGAATGGCAGTAGCCGGACCCGCAGATTTCGTTGAATCTAGCACGGTTTCGACTTGTGCCAATCTATCATCTGTCATGTGACGGACCTCTTCCAAAACGCCGCTTGAGCCGACTGGCCAGATTTGTTGGACAATGCCGTCCTCTAATGCTTCTCGAAGTAGCCGAAGTGACGCAACTTCTTTTTTACGCTCTAGCACTTCATTGCCAACAAGGGGGGTTCCATATATAAACCATCTAGTTTCGGCATTAGACGACCACCCTTTTTTCTTGCCAATCATTGTCACTGCAACCGCGGACTGTACGAGCTCCATATTCGTTTCCGTACTACCGCTAATCGGAGGAACTACCAGCCCCGCCTCTTCGAATAAATCCGTCACACCCGCCACGTATTTGTCCCAACTCGCACTGCCGCTAAAATTGTGGATCATCACAGTTACAGGTTCTGCATGACTCGCCCATTGTTCGAGCAAAGCGACACGCGCAGCAAAATAGGCCGTAACATGGTCTGGGGCGGCAACCATATCGCCTGGCTTTTCACCGATGCCACCTGAATTATCCGTTGTGACAATAAAACCATTACCAATCTCGATAGCATTTCTCACCGTAAAGCCCCCATGCGATCTACCACAACATGCTTAAGTGCTGGCAAAACGACAGCGGCCACTACTGCATTCAGCACAGTTGCAACAACTATTGATGGTAATATCCCAATGAAAAATGCTGGTGACACTAGGAAATAAAATGGGAGTGGCGCAAGCAAGCCATTGGCGATAACAAAGAATACCCATTTCATAACGGAGAAACCCGCTTGATGCATACTTGCAAAAATCAATATAATCACAAACATTTCAAGTGCGATAATCACATGGAATGGTCCTAATGGAAATCCCGCATACATCGCAGAAGCCGTATGACCTAACATAGATGCAATCCCCGAAAAAACAGGTGGTAAAAAGGCAGCCGACACAAGAGCTGGTACCGTATCAAGCGCCAGCGAACCGACAGCCGACGGAATTTTGATTAAACCACCAACCGCACACATCGCTACGAACAATGCCGTTAATGTCATCCTTCTTAATTTCATTTTCAGGACTCCTTTTTCTTATCCGTTCTAAACACTTTGGCACTACGGACATATTCATTGTCTGGTACATTCACCCGTGCATTGGCGATACGCGCAGCAACGAAAAGATAGTCGGAGAGTCGATTTAAATAGCGCTGCACGACTGGTGACACATCTTCTTCCGCCTTCATCAGTGTCACTGTTTGACGCTCCGCACGTCTCGCAATCGTTCGTGCAATATGGAGTGTTGCTGCAGCTGGTGATCCACCCGGTAATATGAATCGCTCAAGCTCCGGTGCCTCTTCCATCAGTTTGTCAATGCGCTGTTCCAACACTTCAATCGGCTCATCTGCTAATTTATAGTGGCGCTCTTTCATCACGTTTGCAAGGTCACCGCCACCGTCAAATAATTCATTTTGAATGGCTTCCAAATCTTCCAGCATATCTGCGAAAATAGTCGCATCCAGCTCTGTCATTGCCTTTCCGACGAATGAATTCAATTCGTCCATCGTGCCATACGCTTCTACTCGCAAACTATCCTTGTCAACACGTCCGCCTATTAAACTTGTTTGCCCTTTATCTCCTGTGCGTGTATAAATTTTCATACTACCTCTCCCCTTTTCTTTAAAGTTTGTGCAAGACCATACCAAATTCTAGTCACTTCATCTGCCTCCACCATCAACCGCTGATAGAGCCGTCCACAAGTATCGCGCAACTTTCTTTGCTGTGCATCTATCGGTACAATTCCCCGTCCGATGTCGGTCAAAACGACAATTACATCACGATCAGCAACTGCTGCCAACACATAGTCAACCGCATCTGCTTCCGACAAATCTGTTTCTGCAAGCCATTTCTCAATGCCCGCAACAACCATTACCTGACGCGCTTCCGAATATTTCGGTATAACACCTTCAAACCACTCGACTTCCCGTCCCGCCAACATCGTATTCACGTAGCCTCGTTTGCCGTTATGAGCACCGCCGATAATGATATGCACCGCTGCCCCTCCTTAAACGCTTTTTCACTTGCCCATTCCATCTGATAACCTGTGCCATGCGGAATCGACCATGACCAAAATTCTTTGTCTATTGGTGAAAACCTCGTCAACATGAGCCGAATCGGACCACCATGCGTCACAATCACCATATCATTTGAAACCCGCTTCAAAGCAGATAGTACACGCTGTTCAAGCACCAACAAACTTTCACCACCACGCGGTGCATTTTGATAAGGATCGTCAATCCACCGACGATAATCCATATCCTTTTCAAGGTCGTCATACGTTTTTCCTTCAAAATCCCCAAAATGACATTCACGCCAATTCGAATTTGCTTCATATATCGCTTCTGGGAAATAAAGGGCGGCTGTCTGCCTTGCACGTAGCAAATCGCTACCTACAACAACCTTTGCTGATATCTGACACCTAACGTCCGTCGCTATAATCGGTTCATCTGTCCAGCCAATATACTTACGCTGTTCATTACCAGCGGTCGGCATATGGCGAATTATATGAAGCACAAAACGGTCATCCATAACAACGCCTCCGTTCCTTCGATGAAAGCACCGCATAAGTCACCGCTGACGCCGCCAAAATGTTTGAGTGACCAGCTACGAAATATGACAAGGGCAACTACCAGTACAGTAAACAAACCAACTGGTAGGAGCAAACTATTCATCCATAAACCAACAGCTACCAACACCGCCGTACTAGCAACCAATGAACAACCAATCACCACATTGCCGGCCATCTTATCCTTAAAGAAATGAGCTATTCCTTTATCTTTCGCAAGAGGAACCGTTGTGAAATAAACGTTCAAAGCAGCTCTTGCTAAAAAAGGGATGACGATGAACACAGCTATATTCCCCACCCCCCGCGTTAGGATTTCATGGAACAAGGCAATTTTGACAATAATAAGCAACACCAGCACCATCGTCCCAAACGCACCAAGACGCGGATCATCCAGAATTTCTAATCGCTTCGCACGATCTTTATAGGAAAAAAATGCATCGCCCGTATCCGCCCAGCCATCCAAATGCAAGCCGCCAGTCAAAAGTATTCCAGCCAATAGCACGAGTACCGCAGCAAGAAGTGGACCTACATGTACGACGTCTAATAGGAGGACTGATACTACATACATCACTAATCCAATTACCGCTCCGACAAATGGCAGCGCCACATACATCGACGTCACTTCCTTGCGTCCAAGCGGTAGCTCTTTCGTCACTGGGATTGCTGTAAAAAACTGTAGTGCTAACAATATACCAGTCATCTTATTCCCTCGGTTCCGACAGAATGTTAGTCAATAGCGACCAATTGAGGTTTTCCTTCACATGAGCCGCCCACTCATCATAGATATCTACGCCGCGCGGTGCAGACATGACCGGACGATCCGCGTCTTCCTCTTCAATGCCGTGATCGACTTTATAAGGAATCACTCCTGCAACAGGAATTCCTGTATATGTTTCAATAAATTCAATGCCTTCTTGAAATAATGACACGTCCCCGTGAAATTTATTGATTATAATCGCTCTCACACGCGCACGATGCGCTGGAGAAAGTAGTTGAAGCGTACCGACAATCGATGCAATGGCGCCACCACGGTCAATATCCGCCACCAACACAGCAGGCACATCCGCAATTTCTGCCACACGCATATTGACGATTTCACGGTCATTGAGATTCACCTCTGCTGGGCTTCCTGCACCTTCAATAATGACTGTGTCATAGCTTTCCGCCAGCTTATTAAGTGATGTCTGTATGACTTCAATCGCACGATTAAAAAACTGTTCCCGATACGTCATTCCTGCTATCGGACCAAATTTTTCTCCAAAAAACAATACCTCGGATTTCATACCAGCTACCGGTTTCAACAAAATCGGATTCATCTCAATCCTTGGCACCGTTCTAGCAGCCAGCGCTTGAATAAATTGCGCACGGCTCATTTCCTCGCCATTATCTGTTGTCGCAGAAAACCTAGACATATTTTGTGATTTAAAGGGCGTCACACGTACGCCTTCATCGGATAAAATGCGGCATAACGCCGTACAAATCATTGTTTTCCCAGAATCAGATGCAGTGCCTAAGACCATTAGCCCATTCATGAGATCACTCCCTTTTCCAATAGGTCGCTACGCGATAATCCATCTCGATAGCCGTACCTGCTGTTGCTACGAGTTGTTGATGAATCTGTCCAATCCAGTACCTATAGCGATTTGTTTCTTCGTAGGTAGAAGCTAGCTCGTCCAACACTTCATTAGAGACAATGACGAGATGCGACACTTGAGTCAGTAGCGTATCAATCGTTTCATGAAGTTGCTGTGCTTTTTGTTCCATGCAACCGTCTTGATGAATGCAAGGCTTTCCTGTTTCCCAGCCATCGTATAATTCATTGGCCAGCCAAGTTGTCAGGCAATCCCATAAGACATAGTCACCTTGTTGAATGGCGGGCAATGCCTCCTCTAGCTTCGTTGGTTGCTCCAATGTCGTCCAGTTTTGAGGAGCACGGTCATGTCGATGTCGATCAATGCGCGACTGCATTTCCGGGTCCGTCGCTCGGCCCGAGGCGATATAGATTAAGCGTCCACCAGTTTGCCGTACTTCATCAACAAGTAATCGTTCTGCAAAAGCGCTTTTCCCGCTGCGAACACCACCACTTATAAACGTTAGTTTACCGCGAACCATCGCTTCAGCTCCTCTTGTAATGCAGCCATATCCGTCCCGTTTTTCATGCCTATTCTGAACCAACGACCATCCATGCCACGAAAATTTTCGGAGTGCCGCAGCACAATGCCCCGTTCTAATAAATCTAGGTAAAGCTTGTTAGCATCTTGGTTTATTTTAAAAGTTAGAAAGTTCGTCACGGAATCCGTCACCGTACAACCATAGCCTTTAAGAAATGACGTGAATTGTTCGCGTTGCTGATTACTATGCTGAATTGCTTGCTGTCTGAACGATTCTTCTGGCAAGCAAGCCGCCCCAATCCGGGCAGCCATACCATTAACATTCCAATGGGGTGCTAATCTCTTTATACCCTCAATGATAGATGGATGCGCCACGACATAGCCGAGTCGGATGCCCGGAATGGCGTACATTTTCGTCATCGAGCGGACGACGATGACGTGGGAATGGTTTTTTATGGACGCAATGAACGACAGCTTTTCATCGACAAAATCAATGAAGGCTTCGTCCAACACGACGTCACAGCCAACTTCAGCGCCGTGACGAATGATTGCACCCAAATCCTCTTGTGCAGGCATGACGCCTGTTGGATTATTCGGTGTGCATAAATAGAGTACGGGAGCTGTTGCCATCGCTTGTTTCACTTCGTCGACAGGTAGCTTGAAGCCGTCTAGTTCCGAAGCGATTACTCGGATGACTTCAACATTTTTTGCGCGTAATGTCGCTTCGTATTCAGAAAACGTTGGATGGACAACAATCGCCCGTTTGTCTCGATAACGCTCCGCGATAAGCGCCAGCAATTCTGCAGCCCCGTTGCCGACAAAAAGCTGTGACTTGTCAATGTCATGAAAATCAGCGACTGCGGTCAAAAACGGTTCTCCCACCGGATCTGGATAGGTCCCCATTTCCGCCAATAAATTCGGCCACATCACACGAACAGTTTGTGGTGGACCAGCTGG
The DNA here is from genome assembly GCF_038618305.1 of Sporosarcina sp. FSL K6-2383. Taxonomy (NCBI): domain Bacteria; kingdom Bacillati; phylum Bacillota; class Bacilli; order Caryophanales; family Caryophanaceae; genus Sporosarcina; species Sporosarcina sp. FSL K6-2383. The sequence continues at coordinate 933,246 of NZ_CP152017.1, read as the reverse complement.
ATTGACATTTTCACTAAAATCCAACACGCGAGCTGGCACATCAACGCCTAGCTTCGCGTATACATGGTGCGGGTTTGCGCCGTGTTCAGGCAATCGCATAGAAAAACACCCCTATCACCATCATCGTTAACCAAAAAACGAAGGAGACCATATGCATTTGTTTAATGGTCGATTTAATATGTGCTGCTGTTGGTGGCATCGTACCTGGACCGATTTCTGGTCGTTCAGATACTTTGCCTCGATATGTACTTTGACCACCTAGTGTAACGCCTAGCTGCCAAGCTGTTGCCGCTTCTAAAAAACCGCTATTCGGGCTAGGATGTCGTCTAGCATCTCGGTTCCACCCCACAAACCGCTTCATCATGCCTAACTTGCCTTCATTCGGCGAATAAAAAATAATAAGAAAGCCTGTCACTCGTGCTGGGATAAAGTTCAGGACATCATCTGCACGTGCAGAAAACTTGCCAAATTTCTCATAGCGTTCATCTTTATAACCAATCATCGAATCAAGTGTATTGACCGTTTTGTACAACCATAACCCCGGTGCACCGAGTAAAAATGCCCAAAATAACGGTGATGTAATGCCGTCTGCTGTATTTTCGGATACTGTTTCAATGGCTCCACGCGCAATTTCACTTTCCTTCAAGTTATCCGTATCTCGACCGACAATCCACGATAACTTTGTACGCGCTTCTGGTAAATCCTTTGCAACAAGTGGCTTATAAACACTTAATGCTGCATCGCGTAAACTTTTTTGTGCCAGCCCAACGGCGATGAGAACGCTTTCTACTAAGATACCTGCAAAAAGGTGGATTTGATAGGCGAATGCGACGATAACGAATACAGCGATGAAGACGATACCAACTGTGCCAAAGAGCGTTAGCGCCCCTTTTTCTGTGCGAAACCGCCCTTTATTCAACAAAGAAGTCAGTTTTGAAATGAAGTTCCCTATCCAGCGAATAGGATGTGGCCAGGTTGGTGGATCACCGATTATTCGGTCCAGCAAAAAACCAATCGCAATCGCTATAAAATGAGCTGGAATCACGTTGTCCACCCTTTCGCTTGTTTATAGGCACGGATTGCTCGAACTGTACACGTATAGACCCCATGACCAATCAATTTGCCAAGCGGTGTAATCGGTCCTGCATAGGACAGAAATTCGCCTTGCTGCGTTGCAGCTACAAGCAAGCTGTCCGTAGACGTACCCGTTGCAATGGTACCCGTTTGTGGGTCTTGGATTGCTTCCATTTGTAGCGCTTTGGCTTTTGCTTCTGTCGCAGTAATCATCGCTTGAATAAATGCCTCGTCAGATAATGTACCGTTGACAATAATCCATGTATTAATCGTACCGATGCGTTGCTCACGATCGCGGGTGAGTGCCTCCGACACGTCAACTGCATTACCAACTCCAGCCGTTACCGCGATTAAAATCGTACCGAAATCTCCTTTATACTGCTCCATTTCCACATGTTCTGTCATGACCGCCGTCATCATACCGACCGTGTCTGTTCCATGAAAACCTTGCTGTTCCAAATAGGCCGCCATTTCAACTTTGACATCATCACTATCGTAATTAGCGTCCACGTGGCGGTTAACAAATGCACGATACCAGCCAGTTCCTGCATTATGCACAGCAGACGACATCGTTTTCAATGGACCTGCTGTCCGTAAGGCGACATAGTCCGATGACACCGTAAAATCATCGAGTGTGACAGTAAATGGAATTACCTCATCTTTCGTATCGGGAAGAAGAGTAATTTGCGGCTTCGGTAGCTCTGGATGCGCTTGCGTCTTCACTCGTGCTTGATAGACTTGCTCAATTGCATATTCCTTCACTACGTCCTGCGGTGTTCCAATGGCGGCAATTTGCCCTTTATCCATCAACAACAAGCGGTCGCAATACAGCGACGCTAAATTAATGTCGTGGAATACTGACACGACGGTGAGCCCTTTTTCAACAGCTTGTCTGCGAATGATATCCAATAATTGTTGCTGATGAGCAATGTCGAGATGATTCGTCGGTTCATCTAACAATAAAACCGGTGCTTCCTGGGCAAGCGCTTGAGCTACGAAAACACGTTGCTGTTCCCCGCCTGATAATAATTCGATAGACGTATGCATGTAGCGCGTAATGGTCATATGCTGCATCGCTTCATCGACAGCCCGCTCATCGTCCGTGGACCAAGACGAAAAAAGTCCAGACTGGTGTGGATACCTGCCGAGCGAGACAGTTTCATGGACGGAATGCGAAAAGGCATGGGCATGGAGCTGTGGTAAAACAGCTACCTTTCTAGCAAATTCCTTTTGTGAATAATCGGACGCCTGTTGACCGTCAATGACAACAGAACCCTCCTGCTTCGGAAGAATACCCGAAATCAGCTTTAACAGCGTTGATTTCCCACTACCATTCGGTCCTAAAATACCTAAGACCTCACCTTTCTTAACCGAAAATGTGACAGACTTTACGATAGGGTCCTTGCCGTAGCCACCTGTTAAGTTATCCACTTGCAGCATGTCACATAGCCCCTCTCCTGCGTTGTTTATAAAATATCAATGCAAATACCGGCGCACCGATAAATGCCGTAATGACACCAACTGGTAATTCCGTTGGCGAAATAATCGTCCGTGCGATCAGATCACAAATAATAAGTAATGATGCACCGTTCAAAAACGATAATGTTAATAAATGACGGTGATCTGCCCCCCATAGGAGACGTGTCATATGCGGGACAACAAGTCCTACAAAGCCAATTGTACCAGAGACAGCGACTGCCGCACCGGTCAAAATAGATCCGCCGATTAAAATCATAAACTTCCGACGTCTGACATTGACGCCTAAATGATGCGCACGTTCTTCGCCAAACAGCATAGCATTTAATTCACGGCGACATAGCCACAACATCATGGAGCCAATAATAACAAACGGCAAGATCATCGTGACATAATTCCAGCCGCGCATGGACACGCTGCCAAGCAACCAGCCGATAATTTGGCGCAGTTCTTCCCCTGTCAGCGCAATCATCAGCGATAGTACTGAGCCTAAAAATGAACCGAAGATAATACCTGTCAGAATAATGGTTTCCATCGTCATCGAATGGTCGACAAGACGAGCAAAGCCCAATACAAGGAACATTGTCAGTGCCGCACCAACCATACTAAAAATGGGTAGCGTATAAGTGCCCAAAACCGGAATGGAAATACCGAAAAAAAGCGTCATCACAGCGCCGACAGAGGCGCCGGATGACACTCCGAGGGTGTATGGATCAGCGAGCGGATTTTTGAGTAGCCCTTGAAAAGCAGCTCCTGCAATCGCCAGCGACGCACCGACAAGTCCTGCCAATACGACGCGCGGCATACGAATCTTCCATAGGATGTTTGTAGCCTTCTCATCCACTCCCGAACTCCATAACGTACTAATCGGTATATTCACAGAACCGATTGATACACCGAGCCAGACCACCGCCAGGAGCGTGGCGATGGATACGATGTAGGCGACACTAGATTTATTCATCAAACGCCTCTGGATAGATGGCTTTTGCTATTTCTTCCAAGCCTTCTGCAAGACGTGGGCCTGTGCGACTTGTCTTGTTTTCATTCACTTGAACAACTGCTTGGTTTTTGATAGCCGTAATGGAATCAAAGCCATCACGTTTATAAACATCTTCGACAGCTGTATCGATATAGTCATACATCACAACGATGACATCAGGATTGCGGTTAACGATTTCTTCCGGATCCATTATGAACCAATCTTCTTGGTCTGCGGCAATATTTTCTGCTCCCACCATTTCAAGGATTTGATTCATAAACGTATTGTTACCTGGTGTATAAATTTCTGGAGCTGGGGTTGTTTCAACAAAGACTGTTTTTTCATTGTCGACTGACGCTAGTTTAGCTGTCACTTCTTCAACTTTCACTTTCATGTCAGCAACAATTTTTTCAGCTTCTGCTGTTTTACCTGTTGCTTGTCCGATTGTTACAATCGTCCCGTATGTTTCTTCGAAGTCCAGTGCATTTTTCACAACGAATACAGATACGCCTGCATCACGGAGTTGTTGTAGACCATTTTCGCCTGCACCTAGCCCCGACTCATGTGCAAAAACAATTTCCGGGTCCATGGCAATGATTTTTTCAACGTCAAATTGCATACTACCGATTTTCTCTTTGGCCAATGCTTCTTCTGGGTAATCATCATAATCATTGACACCAATAATTTCAGTTGCAAGTCCAAGTGCAAATAGTATTTCCGTATTGCTTGGAGTCATAGAAACGATTGTTGCAGGTGCTTTTTCAAATAGTATTTCATTGCCTACTGCATCCGTTAATGTTACTGGAAATGCTGCTTCAACAACGTCTTCTTGTGCTGTTGCATTTACTTCCGGCTTATCATCTGTTGCAGTTGTCCCACATGCAGCGAGTAAAAACACTGCTAGTATTGACGTCAGCCATAATCGCCATATTTTTTTCATAGTGTTTCCCTCCAGTACTGTTCTAAATAAAAATCCCCCGTATGAGTACGGAGGATTGTTTAGTAAAAATGCGGTCGCATAGATGCACCGATTTCCACCAAACCTATCCGCGTAGGCTATCGGGTTGTTCATAAAGGCAGGTCTCCTGGCTCGTGTTCACATCGCTTCGCAATGTACTCACACATACAGTGGCGGGACCGCGTCGGCATTGAACCGACTTCCCTTTTAACCTCGTCTTTGATGGCGAGGCACCTTTATGTTTAGCTATGTAATTTTGTACATCTTTTAGTATACTACAAGTTTTCGTGGTGTCGAGAGGGGTGTAGATTTTACGATTACTGAACCTCGTGTGGATAAGCCATTTTTACTCCATTGAATGTGCCAGTGACTGGACACAGGATGTGGAGTGGGTATTTTTTTTGCTTGCATTCAATCTGCATTCGCTTGCACTCGTTTAGTGTTTGCTTGCAAACTGTGACCTTTTCCCTAACTAAAAGCGCCACACCAAGATGAATTCATCTTAGTCTGGCGCTTAAACGGATTACATTTTCTCCGGTGCAGAAACACCAATCAGTTTCAATGCATTTGCAATGGTCGTGCGTGTTGCCGTAATAAGTGCAAGTCTTGCTTCTGACAAGTCGCGATTCTCGAGGTCCAATACTTTTTCTGCATTGTAGAAACTATGGAATGTTGCAGCCAATTCTTGGATATACGTTGCGAGGCGATGTGGTATACGCATTCTTGCAGCGTCACTGACCACTTTCGGGAAATCTCCAATTTTCTTTAGTAATTCCAATTCTTTTTCAGCTTGCAATAAAGAAACATTATCCACAGACGCAGAAAGTCCTGTTTCATTGGCTTGTCGCAAAATCGAAGAGATTCGTGCATGTGCATATTGTGCATAATACACCGGGTTTTCATTGGATTGAGAAATGGCTAAGTCCAGGTCGAAATCCATTTGCGAATCGCCTGAACGCATGGCGAAGAAATAACGAACTGCATCAAGACCAACATCTTCCACAAGTTCTCGTAAAGTAACTGCTTTCCCTGTACGCTTACTCATTTTGAACTTTTCGCCATCTTTATATAACTGCACCATTTGTGCTACGTTTACTTCCAACGTATCACGGTCATAGCCAAGTGCTTCAATTGCGGCTTTCATACGAGGAATATAGCCGTGGTGATCGGCACCCCAAATGTTAATCAGCTTATCGAAGCCACGGAATAATTTATCTTCATGATAGGCGATATCCGGCAATAAATACGTGTATGTGCCGTCGTTTTTAATAAGTACACGATCTTTATCGTCCCCGAATGTCGTAGAGCGGAACCATGTTGCGCCATCTTCTTCAAAAACGTGACCGTTTGCACGTAGCTTGTCGAGTGCTACATCGATTTTACCATTTTCATATAATGATGTTTCTGAGAACCAAACATCGAATGATACGCGGAAATCAGCCAAGTCTTTCTTCAGTTTTGCCAATTCAAAATCAAGTCCGTGCTTACGGAAATAGTCAAAACGTTCTTGTTCAGAAACATTGACGAATTTATCACCGAATTCTTTCGCAAGCTCTTCTCCAATTCCAATAATGTCTTTTCCATGGTAGCCGTCTTCTGGCATTTTTGTGTCCAAACCAAGCGCTTGGAAATAACGTGCTTCAATTGAGTAAGCAAGGTTATTGATTTGATTGCCGGCGTCGTTAATATAGTATTCACGCGCGACATCATAACCAGCAAAATCAAGGACATTACTCAAGGAATCGCCAAGTGATGCACCACGTGCGTGCCCTAAATGAAGATCGCCAGTCGGGTTAGCTGAAACAAACTCGACTTGAATTTTTTCATTTGCCCCAGAAGTTGAACGACCATAATTTTCACTTTGCTCAAGAACTGTCTTAACGATATCCCCTAAGTAATCCGTTGCCAATTTAATATTCATGAATCCAGGACCTGCAATATCAACGGATTCAATAGATGTCCCGGATGTATCTAACTGTTCAAGAATCGCTTCTGCAATAGCACGGGGTGGTTTTTTCGCCAATTTTGTGAGCTGCATCGCAATGTTTGTCGCGTAATCTCCATTGTCTTTACTTTTTGGTGTTTCCAGCATAATTTCCGGTATCGCTGCCTCTTCTACAAGCTCAGCCGCAATAACCGCTGCGCGCAATGCCGATTTTACTTCTTGTTGAATTTGTTCTACTGCGTTCATATTGTTCCCTCCGTATATGTAATGGTCAATTCGTATATGCCAAGTAAAGATCCTTCCGCATATAGCTCGTAGGCTACGTGGAAACGTCCGGCTTGTTCATTAAATTCAAGTAGAGTTGTTTTGACAAGTAAATTAAATGATGCCGGACCATTGCCATAATTCCCCAGCCGCTCACCGTTTGAAATGAAAGGCAACCGCATCGTCACTGCGCCACTACGGAATATCAGTGCGTCCTCCGCACCCATTTTGACCGTTGTCAAAACGAGTTGACCATTTTGTTGCTCTTCATATTTCAAGTAATAGATTCCTTTTTTTTCGATGAGCTGACCAACTAGGTTCATCTCATGACTCTCCTGATCCTGTCCGGGATGCCGGATTGACGAATGGAGCTGGATATCCACCTTGCGTACTCTATCCTGCGTTTCCACAAGCTCACCGTCCTTTTTAATATGCATCTATCCATTATATCCTTTTTGCAATAGATTTTTCAATCTATCCGTATGATGCATGTTTTTATGTTCACTCCGTTTAATCTCTTTCCATGCGTCACATACTACATGTAACAACATCGACGGGACGGGATTGTATGCAACGGGTAGTGTATTTAAAAAAGGTAAAGAGACGTAAGGCTATCAAGCGGCTATTACTCCTCTCCGTTACGATGCTAACGGCGGTACTAACCGTTTTCTTATTGCTACGATTATATGCTCAGGTTACGGGAGCCCCCTCTTTAAGTGTGCCAAAAGCTTCCGTCTTTCTCGATAAAAGCGGCAAGCAAATTGGCGATCGCTTCACAGTTGAACGGCGCTATTGGGTTGACCTTGACGAGATGTCGCCCTTTCTAATCGACGCAGTCATTGCGACGGAGGATAAAAATTTTTATAGCCACAACGGCTTTGATTACCGACGAATTGCTGGGGCATTGCTGAAGGACGCTAAGGCAGGACGCAAAGTCGAAGGGGCTAGCACAATTACTCAGCAATACGCCAAAAACTTATATTTAACGTTTGAAAAGACCTGGAAACGAAAATTCGATGAGGCACTCTATGCATACCGTATGGAAATATTTTACGACAAGGATGTCATTTTAGAAGGTTATATGAATACGGTTTATTTTGGACACGGCATGTATGGCGTTGAGGCAGCTAGTAAATTTTATTTCGGAAAGCCTGCGAAAGAATTAACGTTAGAAGAATCTGCCGTCATCGTAGCGATTGCCAAAGGTCCTTCAATTTATTCGCCTATTGAAAGTCCTGAAAATTCGCAGAAGCGGAAAGCACTTGTCCTTTCACTTATGGAAGCACAGGGATACATCACCGCACGTCAAGAAGAGCGGGCAAATCTTGAACAAATTACGTTGAAGACACGTGAGTGGGCAGATTCGAAGCGCGTCGCTCCCTATTTTTTGGATGAAGTGTGGCGGGAAGCGGAAAAAGTACTAACTACCAAAGGACGCTCCCCCGCTGAAGGTGGTTGGACCATCCGCACAACATTGGACCCGCATCATCAGCAAAGCGCGGAGGAAGTAATCGCTAAATGGATGCCGAAAAGTGATTTACAAATCGGATTCATATCCATCGAACCAGGCACGGGCTATATTACATCACTTGTTGGCGGAGTAGATTATTCGGAAAGTCCATTTAACCGAGTCACACAAGCGAAGCGACAGCCCGGCTCCGCCATTAAGCCTGTGTTATACGCTGCGGCACTTGAGGAAGGTTTCAATCCACTCACTTTTTTATCGACCGAAAAAACCATTTTTACGTATGACGAAGGACGTTCAACTTATGAACCGAGCAATGTGAATGGCAAGTTTGCAGGACATCCTATTTCTCTCGCACAGGCATTGGCTATTTCTGATAATATTTTTGCTGTTAAAACGCTCGAAGAAATTGGCTATAAAAATTTTAGTAAAATGGCAGAAAAACTAGGCGTTAACATCACACTTCCTGAATCACCCGCTGTCGCACTTGGCACATCGGATGTTACGCTGTCCGATATGACAAGTGCCTATAATCGAATTGCATCAGGCGGCACTGAAATTAAACCGATGACAATTCTATCCATTGCAGATTCTGAGGGCAAAACGGTGTACGAGCATCCGAAGCAAAGCAAGAAGCATGTTATTTCTGAACAGGACGCATCCGTTCTTACTCATTTAATGACAGGCATGTTCGATCCTGTTTTTAATGATTACACATCCTCTACCGGGCTTTCCATGCGTCAAAAACAGACACGCCCCTATGCTGCAAAATCAGGAACAACGATTTCCGATCAATACCTAATTGGCTTCACGCCCTCGCTAACAGCAGGTATTTGGACAGGGTTTGACGTTGGTAAACAATTAGCTGACGCGCAGGATAAGGCCGCTTCCAAGAAAATATGGATTGATTTCATGGAGACGGTGCATAGCGGCAAGCCGGCCGAGCCATTCATCCCCCCACAAGGAGTCAACGGCGTCATCGTCGATGTGGAAACGGGCGGCATTGCGGTCAATGAATGCGAAAAGCAACGGCTCGTTTACGTGAAGGAGAAGGATATGCCTCAAAAACTGTGTACGGATAAGACGTTGAGAGAGCAGCGATCCTCTGGCGAAGATGACGGTGGTAAACTCGAGCTATTTCCGTTTTCATTTTTTGAGTGAGTGGTTTTGTTGAACGCGGAGCAGATGAGCGTTGGTTACCATGGTTCGTTGGACATTCCCGTGAAATGGTTGGACACTTTGCCCTTCCACCCCAGGATATCGGATACTCCCCGAGCCATAGCGCAATTATCTATATCAAAAAAGCTTTCCTCTCTTGAATGACTTCAAGGGAAGAAAGCTTTTTTACCGTCCTGGGCACTTACGAATACGGTATCACGCTTGGGTTTGTTTGATACGCTACTCGTTAGAAAATATACCATTTCGGTTGTCCTAGCTTACAAGTACAAGCTATATTTTTAGTGTACTTCCTTTCAGGCTGACATTCAACCTCCGAAAGGAAACTATGCAGTAAAGTTCACATATTGTTCATAATCTAAGCGATTATACGACAAGATCTGCATGTAACTTCGCTTCACTACGCTCCCACATTTCCTTATTGTGGCTAGAAAGAAATTCAGCAAGAATTTTCTTCGATTTATCATCCATGTCCGCGACCATAATATGGCGCTTCATCGACTTATCCATTCGATTGACATGATCTGCCAGTACTTTGTAGCCACGGCGCTTTTCACGATTCACAACCATTTCACAAGCTGTGACACCTGCGTAAAAAGGTCCATCTTCTTTAAAATCAATCGTCACCCAAACCAACCAGTACGGTTTGCCGCCCGCCGAGTCCTCACGATTCAGCGTGAACTTGATGCCTCGCTCCGTATCACTTCTCGCGTGCATAGCGCCAATTTCAATCTTCGCAAGCCCTTCGTCCACGTCAATAATGACAGGTGACACATTTTCTAACGACAATGAGCCAATTCCGAACCCTTTATGTCCATCTGTCGGATCATCTTTTATAATTGTAAAACCCATTTTCTGTTTTGGTTTTTGTTCATTTGTCATTTGTTTGCCTCCCCAACTCTGATAATATATACACTATACCGAATATATGCAGAAAGGGGGAACTGGAATGCCTTATGTAACTGTCAAGATGTTGGAAGGTCGTACAGAGGAGCAAAAACGTGCACTCTGTGAAAAAGTAACGGCGGCTGTTGTTGAAACAACTGGCGCACCTATTGAAGCTGTTGTCGTATTCATCGAAGAAATGCCTAAAAATCATTATGCTGTCGCTGGAAAACGTTTTAGTGATCAGTAACGAAAAGCGCAAGCACCTTGATAGGGGCTTACGCTTTTTTCATTGTACCGAGCAGCGTTGCAGTTCGGCGATGAAGTCGAATGCATCCGTCATCTCCTGCCCAGTGAAGTTTAACTTACTTTTTACAATGTGAACTTTTGCTATCTGTTCATTCTTATCGAGGTGATCGAAATAGAGCAATGTCGATACTAGTTCAAGGAACCTCGAACTTTTGCCATTCATCATATCCACGCAAACCGCTAGTGTTTCATGCGGAGTTTGGGCTGTTTCAAGAAAACTCGTCCCTTCATCCGTCGTTGTATAGCTATACTGAACATACGAGCCCTTGTCCACACACTGTTCCGCGAGAAATCCCATCGCACATAGTTCCTCTATACGTAGCGTCAATTCCTCAGAATAAGGACCATACATATGCAGCTCGTATTTTTCTGCAAACGGGAAACTCATCTTTTTTGCGATATAAATCATTTTTTGTATCTTTTTTCTACCCTTCACTTCATTCGCAATTGAAATGAATTGCACAATCTTGGCATGCTCCTGTAGCAAGAAAACCACCCCTTCCTAAACTTCTAATATATGCAAAATTTGTCTATATAACGGATTTCGGTCTTTCCCTTCATTCAACAAGTCTTCTGGGAAATAGATTTTATGGTCGGTTCGTTTTTTACCCGAAATCGCATCCACGATATCCGATGACCGTGATAACTCGCTCAAGTCGCCATTCGGCATCTGTAAGTAGATCGGTAGACGCTCATTTTCTTCACCTGGGCGATAGAAATCATACGGTAAATCTGACGAAGAATCTGCAACAAGGTAATAAGCCGGATCAATGCCTGCTTGCTTAAACAATTGTTCCAGCTCACCAATTTTTCGGTATTCCGTCGCCGGATCGAACTCTGCGTATTGGAATAGTTTTCTGTTAATAAATCGGTAGCAGAGATCTGATAATATCGCGTCTTCTTCCTTCATCCAAATCTGAAAATAGGTCAATAAAATACTTTCGTCAAGTGCTATATAATCCTCAAGTTCGAATGTCCGATCAAAGAACGAGCGAAAATGGGTCGGTTCTTGTTTAAAAATATAACCATCATCATGTAGATGCTTTGCGCGATGTAAAATTTTCGTCAGAATGACTTCCGCGCTACGTGATACAGGATGAAAATACACTTGCCAATACATTTGATAACGGCTCATGATGTAATCTTCTACCGCGTGCATCCCACTATATTTAATAACTGCCTGTTCTTCTGCCGGTCGCATGACACGCAAAATACGCTCCATGTCAAAATGTCCGTATGATACACCCGTAAAATAAGCATCACGCTGTAAATAATCCATTCGATCCGCGTCAATCTGACTTGATATGAGGCTGATCACAAGCTTATCCGGATACGTTTTCCCAATAACATCAGCTACTTTTTGCGGGAATTCAGGAGCCACACGACGGAGTACTGCATTCACTTCCGTATCCCCTAGCAAAATAGCTTGTGTAAATTGTTCATGATCGAGATTGAATACCTTTTCAAATGCATGTGAAAACGGACCATGTCCAAGATCATGTAACAGCGCTGCACATAGCGTGACAAGTCGTTCTTCATTGTTCCATTCGGGTCTATGACTAAAACCGTCATCAATAATGCGCCTAACGATTTCATAGACACCTAGTGAATGATGGAACCGACTATGTTCTGCGCCGTGGAACACAAGATAAGTCGTCCCGAGCTGCCTAATCCGACGAAGACGTTGGAATTCGCTTGTGCCAATCACATCCCATATTACTCTGTCACGCACATGGATATAGCGGTGCACCGGGTCTTTGAAAACTTTTTCTTCAATCAGTTTTTCATCTTTGTAATCCATCATGCACCTCCAATCAATTACGCCTCGACGTAATTCGGTTCAACTCATTCTCTTTAGTATAATCAATCAATCACTTAGTTGGAAGACGGAAAAGGAATCATTTGAGTAAAAGTAAGATAGAATGCTTTTTTCATTATGAATAAAATAGAGCAACCCTGTCCACACTGATTGTAGAAAGAAACTATGAACATATGGTAGGAGGCACGGAAATGGTGAAAGTTAGACAGGATGCTTGGATTGAAGAAAACGATATTTTATTGGCTGAGACGGTGCTGCGGCATGTTCGCGAGGGTAGCACACAGCTAAGCGCCTTCGAAGAAGTTGGCGATGCGCTCAACCGGACAGCTGCCGCTTGTGGATTCAGGTGGAACGCCGTCGTCAGGCAGGACTATGAAAAAGAGCTGATTGATGCAAAAAAAGAACGCAAGCAAGCCATTCGTGTCCTTGGCAAGGACTTCAAACGACGTGGCCAGCAATTGTATAGTCCTTCTCAAGGAACTCAAGAAGATCAAATGACGCCTGTTCCCTTATCGGCATTATCGCTCGATACAGTTATTGCGTACCTTGTTCGAATGCATCACACAGGAATCGGCGATAGCGAGTCACTTCGTTGGAGACAAACCGCCAAAATCGCCATTGATAAGTCAGAAAAGCTTGAAAAAGAAATCGAAAAGCTCCAGCATGAAAACAAAACACTTCGTTCTGATTACGAGCAATTCGTTCAAATTATGAATCGCGCACGCCGCCTCGTAACACTCGAAGACGAAACGGATCGCACTGCCCCCGTCTTTACGATGGAGCAAAATGGTAATCTAGTCACGAAAGAACCGCCAATCAATCATTGATTGGCGGTTTTTCTTATAGCATGAGGAATGACTTTGTTTAGTTTAGTGAGAACGTTGTTTACTTTCGGGAATACGTTGTTTAGTTTGGCGGGAACGTTGCTTACTTTGACGAATACGTTGCTTAGTTACCCGATTTCATTGTTTAGTTCAGCAAACGTTGCATAGTTTCAGGAATACGTTGTTTACTTCGGCGGGAACGTTGCTTACTTTAACGAATACGTTGCTTAGTTACCCGATTTCATTGTTTAGTTCAGCAAACGTTGCATAGTTTCAGGAATACGTTGTTTACTTCGGCGGGAACGTTGCTTACTTTGACGAATACATTGCTTAGTTATCCGATTTCGTTGTTTAGTTCAATAAAAACAGCTACCCCCTTATTCAGGAGATAGCCGATTTTCATTCACTCACCAACATCTTTTTATTTCGTTCAACAACACGATTTAAATAGAATGTGTACAGTTCCATTTCCTCCGGTTTGAAGCCACCCACTTCGACTTCTTTTGCAAGTTCGCGCAACAACAGTTGCAGGCGAATGACGACATCATTGACGGTAAGTGGTATACCCAACAATTCCGCGAGAGATGCCATCACTTCTGGTTTAATTACCGGGTAGCTGAATTTTGTCTCTGCGCCTTGCAAACCGATGTCATATAAATCACGAATCAATTCTGCTCGTTCAGCTCCACTTCCCTCGACGCATAAGTAGACTTGTACGGCGATGCCTTGACGCAGTCTACGTTGTGAAATACCGGCAAATTTTCGCCCCTCGATGCTGAGATCATATGAGCCTGGACAATAAGATCCGACAATTTCATAAGCCTCGATGCGGTCACCCGCTTCCGGAAAGAGTTTACGAACAAATGCTAACATCACTTCATAGCCCGCCGGAATGTCGATCGCTCCATCCCGTTCTGATAACACGACGGATATATTCAAGACTCCGTTGTCGAGCACGACCGCGAGACCGCCCGAATTCCGAACAATGACATTGTAACCTGCGTTTTCAAGCATCGGAATCGCTTCTTCGATATGCGGAAGACGATGATCCTGAATACCAAGAACGACAGTTTTATCATGCACCCATGTGCGCACAGTTGGACTACTCATTTGTTGTCCGACGAGCTGACATAGGGTGTCATCCGCAGCGAAGGACTCTAATGCAGAACGAGTACGCCCCGTCATAGATTCATCCACAAAACGCCATTGTGGGATTTTTAATAATGATTCATAGTGTGCCATTTGAAATTCTCCTACTTATAGACTTTGTGCCGCCGTTATGAGAGCAAGCTTGTATACATCGTCTGCTGAACAACCGCGTGACAGATCATTGACCGGTGCATTCAGTCCTTGTAAAATCGGTCCAATTGCTTCGTAGCCGCCAAGACGCTCTGTTAATTTGTAACCGATATTACCGGCTTCAAGTGATGGGAAGACGAAGACATTTGCATTCCCTTGAATAATAGAACCAGGCGCTTTTTTAGCTGAAATTTCTGGCACATACGCCGCGTCAAATTGAAATTCACCATCAAGTGGTAGATCCGGTGCAAGCTCTTGAGCAATGGCTACCGCTTCCGCAACTTTTTCCGTTTCTGGCGTAACAGCGGAGCCTTTTGTTGAGAAGCTCAACATCGCCACACGTGGATCAATACCGAATGATTGCGCCGTTTTCGCACTAGCAACTGCAATTTCTGCTAGCTCTTGCGCTGTCGGTGCAACTGTAATGGCACAATCTGCAAAAACAAGACGTTCCTCGCCCTTCATCATAATAAATGCACCGCTTGTCCTTGAAATACCCGGCTTCGTCTTAATAATTTGCAGTGCCGGACGTACCGTGTCCGCTGTCGAATGGACAGCACCGCTGACAAGCCCATCTGCACGCCCTGTGAAAATTAGCATCGTACCAAAGTAATTGACGTCTTTCAATTGCTCACGTGCCTGCTCTAAAGTTGCTTTCCCATTGCGACGCTCGACGAACTTTTCAGCAAGCTCTTCGAAATAAGAAGCCTTCTTTGGATCAATAATGGTTACACCTGTAATATCTATTGCCGCTGCATTTGCTGCCTGTGTCACTCCGCTTTCATCGCCAAGCAAAATGGGTTTCACAAGTCCCTCAGCCTGAAGGCGCGATGCAGCTTCTAGCACACGTGCATCTGTTCCTTCGGGTAAAATAATTGTTTTTTCATTGCCACGTAAGCTATCTTGAATATTTGTAAAAAGATTTGTCATCTCTATCACCTTTCTCCGCTATCTTATACACTTAGCATACACGACTTTAGTCAGTGATAACAGCCGGACACTTCATGTCAAATTCGTGACAACGACACATATCAAAAGCGTTTTCTCACTCAACTATGCTACACTCGATTCAGAAGTAAATTCATGATGAAGGAGTTTGAATTCATATGATCGAAGCAGCACAAACACTTGATGGTTGGTATGTATTACATGATTTACGCACGATGGACTGGGCGTCATGGAAACTAATTTCATCAGAGCAACGCCAAGCAGCAGTGGAGGAATTTCTTGTTTATCTTGAAAAGCTCCAAAAAGTAGATGATGAAAAAACAGGCGCACATGCTTTTTATACAGTAATTGGTCAAAAGGCTGATTTCATGCTAATGACGTTACGTCCAACGATGGACGAAATTCAGGCTCTCGAAACAGAATTTAACAAGCTGGCAATCGCCGACTTTACAATTCCAGCGTACTCTTATGTGTCAGTTGTCGAATTGTCGAATTACCTTGCAGGCGAATCCACTGAAGATCCTTACCAAAATCCATTCGTTCGCGGACGTCTCTATCCTGAACTACAACGCAGTCAGTATATCTGCTTCTATCCAATGGATAAAAAGCGTGATGGTGATGTTAACTGGTACACGCTTGATATGGACAAACGTAAAGAACTGATGCGGGCACACGGTTTAATCGGCCGTAGCTATGCAGGTAAAGTGAAACAAATCATTTCTGGTTCTGTTGGTTTCGATGACTACGAATGGGCTGTCACATTGTTCTCGGATGATGTGCTACAGTTTAAAAAATTAATTTATGAAATGCGATTTGACGAAGTGAGTGCTCGATATGCAGAGTTCGGCTCATTCTTCGTTGGTACGATTTTAGATGGCGATAAAAAAGCTGCATTTTTCAATATTTAAGTTACTTCCTAATCAAACCGTTCAACTGGCATCGTTCAGTTGGACGGTTTTTTCTGTCAGCGGTCATGAATGCCGCATCCATTGCATATGATTCCCCCAAGGGGGTTGTTCCGTGGCGGTGGTAAAATATAACGAGGCCCAATTAGATATGCTTGCACGGCTCATGCGGGCAGAAGCGGAGGGTGATGGTCAATTAGGAATGCTTTTGGTCGGTAATGTTGGTGTAAATCGCGTACTTGCAGATTGTCTAGATTTTAGAGACATTCGTAATTTGGAAGAGATGGTATTCCAGCGTCCCGGCGGTTTTGAAGCGACGACAAAAAGTTATTTTTATCAACGGGCACGAGAGATGGATAGAAAACTTGCGAGGCGGGTTATTAACGGGGAACGCTTCACCCCTGGCGAGCGATCTTTATGGTTTTTCATGCCAACCGGCGATTGCCCCGCACAATGGTATGGTCAATGGAATACCGGTAGATTTAAGTCACATTGTTTCTTTTCACCAACAGTATCGGACTGCCCTACTGTCTAACGCTACCTAAATTACAATCTGAAAGGATGAAGAAATGGTCCAATATTATTGGAACCCTACCTATCAAAATCAACATATCACTCCGCCACCAGTCACAATTCCGAACGGCGGAAGACCCCCTAGTCCCGGCATGTCTGTCGGGCCACTCCCAGGGCCACCCGCGCGCGAGCAGTCATACATCGAAAACATTTTACGGTTAAATATCGGTCAGCCTGGTGTCTTTAATTTTTCATTTGAACATGCACTAGAATCTGGCGTGAACACAAAACGCATTGTTGGAACCGTCGTAGCTGCCGGTCGCGACCACGTCATCCTAAACGAAACAGCAACCGGCCATGAATTCCTATTCCCTATGATTTATTTTGATTACGCAGAGTTTACGGGTAAAATAAACTACTTTCCTCAAACTTAAATAAAAAATCTTCCGTTAGCCAAGTTTGGCGCACGGAAGATTTTTTGTATTTAAGCCGTATATTTAACAGCCGCAATAATCAACATAATCCAGCCTGCGATGAATGCAACGCCGCCAATTGGTGTGATGGCACCGAGTATACCGATTCCCGATAGACTTAATACGTACAAGCTACCCGAGAAAATGATAATCCCAGCAAGCAACAAGTAGCCCGCCCACGTTAACTGTGTGGATGCACCAAACAGTGATGAGCTCATAAGGATTCCGACAGCAAGCAGTCCAATCGCATGGAACATTTGATACTGAACAGCTGTTTCCCAAACAGCTAAATAATGTGCAGAGAGCTTTTCTTTTAGTGCGTGTGCACCAAATGCACCAAATGCGACAGCAATTGCCGCGTTGATAGCACCTGCGATAATGAAAAATGGCATTGTTTTTCCTACTTTCTTGTTATGAATCAAAAATCAAATAACGAGCCGCCATTTGCATCTTCTTCCTCAAGCGGCTTTCCTTCTAATGAAGATATAGACTGCACATCAGGTGCTATCAGCATTTTAGGGGCAATTTTCTCTTCTTGCCTAACACTACTATCCCCGTTAAGCGCCACTTCACACAATGACCTTACAGCCGCCAAGGCTTCACGCATCGCACGCTCATCATTCGTGCGCTTTGCGACACTCAATTGACGTTCCATTTCTGAGATGATGCGGTCATATGAAATCACCGTTTCATATCCCCTTTCTTCTGTGTAAATTTCAAACACTCCATGCCAGATGACCGCTTCACAACGACCGATGGCAATTCCCGTGTTTTGAACTCGTATGCTTTACAGCCACGCGGATTTCGCTGATCCCATGTCACAAAAAAATGCTGGCATTGAAAACAATTCACAGCCATTCCGGTCACCTCTATTCATGTTCACTTTATCATGTGAAGCGTACGATTTAAAGCACCCCGCCTGTCTTACTCCAATCAATCGCCCCTTCACCCCACGACTCTAAAATTTCATTTGTTGCCGAGTACGGCCGACTACCTAAAAATCCGCGGCTTGCACTAAGCGGACTTGGATGAACCGATTCAATTACCACATGACGTGTTACATCAATCAGCTTTTTCTTCTCCTGTGCAGGTCGCCCCCATAATATGAACACAATCGGCTGATCACGCTCTGACAACTTCCGAATCACTTCATCCGTGAATGCCTCCCACCCCTGTTTACGATGCGAATGGGCTTCGCCTTGCCGCACAGTCAATACCGTATTTAGCATGAGGACACCTTGCCGCGCCCATCCAGTTAACGTTCCGCTTTCCGGAATCACACAACCAATATCTGATGATAGCTCTTTAAACATATTGCGCAAACTCGGTGGAATCTTCACGCCCGGTTGTACAGAAAAGCTCAAACCATGCGCTTGGTTTGGGCCATGATACGGATCTTGTCCTAAAATGACGACCTTTACTTCATTGAAAGGCGTACATTGAAATGCCGTCCATAAATCATCCATTTGTGGATAAATCGTTTGCTCTGCATATTCTTTTTTGAGAAATTCACGTAGCTTCAGATAATAAGGTTTGGCAAATTCCTCTTTCAAAACTGCATCCCAATCATTCCCGTAAATCTCTTTATTCATTATCAATCTCTTCCTTAAATTCAATTGTCACATCATACCCTGCGAACGAAAACATTTCCCGTAGCGTCTTCTCGGCATTTTGTTGCGCCATCGTCAACACACCTTGTCCTGCCGTTTCTTCCAATATCAATTCCTTCGCCTCCGCTGCAAGCTCGTATGCCTCTTCGATATTCGCCTTATCACGGAAAAGCCCTTCGTAAGAGTACACTTCCACTTTATCAAAATAAATTTCTGCTCCTCCTAAAAAGGTTGCAGGCGGCAATGTCAACTTAGCCGTTTTATTCTCCTCGTCAATGACGACATCTTTTTCTGTCAAATTAGACATATTGACACCCGCCTTTACGGATCCGGGAATAACAACTAACAGCTGGCGTTTCGTGCCTGGCAAATTAAGTCCGATACTCTGTCCAAACAATGTATTATCTTGTCGTTCAATGATGACTTTCGTATAAGCCTCAGCTGTGGCTAGCTCATTCAATTCTTGGATTTGCTCCAAAAACACACCCTTCTGCTCTGTATAGGTGCTCCCTTGTTTGAGAATAAAAAATGTAATAATCGGTAAGGAGACAACGAGCAGTATAATCAGTAAAGCTATGACTAAAAATGATTTTTTCCATACTGAAAAGAATAGTTTTCCAACACGCCAAAAGCCAAATTGACGGCCATTCACTTCATCTACTGTCACTGCCGATTCCTTTTTAGCAGCTTGTAATTCTTTCAACAGCTGCTCTTTATCATCCGTTTTTTGCCCTTTTTTCATATCATCCCTCTTTTCCTCTTTTTCCGACAATATCTTATACGTTTAGACTATAGGAAAGTTGCAGTGCAAACAACTAGAAAGACATGGTACGATTGTTTGAGGAGGGATGTACATGGCTGATATACAACTACGTGAAAAAATAAAAAAAATAACTGCTGCCGCAAAACAGGGCGATTCTATATCTGAACGTTCTAAAAATATAGGACTCATCATTTTTCTGCTTCTTTTCGGATGTGGAATAATCGTTCTTTTTGCATTAACCATCGGACTTATGATGAATGGCCATTTCATAATTGCCACAATCGTTTTCCTAATCACAGCACTCCTGACATATTCCATTATTAAAATGATGACTGCTGGGGACATTCCTTCTTTGTAATTTCGGATTTATTTGATAAGATGACATTCATAGTTCATTCCAAACAAAAGGAGACGTTCACATGATGACGTTGAAAAAAACTTTAACAATCGCAGGATCCGATACATCAGGCGGCGCTGGTATTCAAGCCGATTTAAAAACATTCCAAGAGCATGGAACATATGGCATGACAGCTGTTACTGTCGTCGTCACGATGGACCCAGACAATAATTGGTCTCATGGTGTTTATTCTTTGCCAGTCGATGTTTTGAAGGCGCAAATTAAAACAGCCCTTTCGACAGGCGTCGATGCTATTAAAACAGGCATGCTTAGCACAGAAGAAATCATTGAAATTGCGGGCAACGCTATTGCCGAATCCGGCCTCGATCACGTTGTCATTGACCCCGTTATGGTTTGCAAAGGGGAAGACGAAGTACTAAACCCTGGCACAGTTGACGCAATGGTCAAATTCCTTCTGCCTAAAGCAGAAATCGTCACACCTAACTTGTTTGAAGCAGGACAGCTTGCCGGAACAAAAACACCTAAAACAATTGAGGATATGAAAACAGTCGCTACAAAAATCCATTCACTCGGTGCCCGTAACGTTGTCATCAAAGGAGGCAAACAGCTTGTTCATGCTAAAGCTGTCGATCTTTTCTATGATGGATCAACATTTACACTTCTTGAAGCAGTGAAAACAGAGACACATTACAATCACGGAGCTGGCTGTACGTTTGCGGCAGCCATCACAGCAAATCTCGCAAATGGTTTAGCAGTAAAAGAGGCCGTGTTAGAAGCGAAAAAGTTCGTCTCCGCCGCAATTGCCAACGGGTGGAAACTAAACGAATACGTCGGACCTGTCATGCACGGCGCGAAAAACCGTGTGGGTGCACCAGAAATTACGACGACTGAAGTGTAATACAATAGGGGAACGCCAAGAGATTTTGCAATATCCTCTTGGCGTTTTTTTGTTGACGGCTTTTCAGCTTCGTTGGACAGTTACTCGATTTCGCTGTACACTCCACCGATTTCCTTGCCCCCAGATAACCGTTGTTACTCCATCTCCAAGCCGCGTCAATCGCATTCAATACTTCTTTTCTATATACTAATAAAGAAGCACAGTTACAGTGTTAAGGAGGATTACTCATGGAATTAGTAAAAGCAGATCATTTACAGGAACTCATTACTTCCTTCGCCAATAAAGATGTCTACATCCATCTTGAAACAACAAACGGCTCCTATGCCTCTCATTTCAATGAAGGATTTTTTAATGTGGGTGCATTTATTCGTAATGTCATTGTGAAGTTCGAATTGGGCAAGGTAGCCGGCGATTCACCACATCGCATTGGCTTAAAATTGCCATCCGGTTGGATTTATGCACAAGGAATCACACATTATAAACTTGACGAACATGGGCGACTATTAATGGCAGGCCTTGATCCGGAAGGAAAGCTTGCGGTCGCGCTTGAAATAAGCGAGACGCCGTTCACATATTAAGGAGGCCTTTTTGATGATAAAAAAAGAACGTCACGTACTTGTTGTATTCCCCCATCCAGACGATGAAGCATTCGGCGTATCGGGTACAATCGCATCGTATCGAGAGATGGGCGTGCCCGTCACCTATGCATGTTTAACACTGGGTGAAATGGGCCGTAATTTCGGTAATCCGCCATTCGCTAACCGTGAAACGTTACCACAAATTCGTAAGGGCGAACTTCAAAAAGCCTGTGAGGCAATGGGATTCGATGATTTGCGCATGATGGGCTTGCGCGACAAGACGATTGAATTTGAAGATGATGAAAAAATGATTCAACTCATGACTAATTTAATCGAGGAGACGAATCCTTCACTCATCATTTCGTTCTATCCCGGCTTGTCCGTCCATCCCGACCATGATGCATCTGCACGCGCTGTGGTTCGAGCGGTGAGACGAATTGCTGAAAACGAACGTCCGAACCTCTATACAATCGCTTTTGCAAACAATACAGTTGAAATCCTTGGCGAACCTGATGTCATTCACGATGTGTCAGCAGTTTCCGATAAAAAGATTGCTACGCTGAATGCCCATGCATCGCAAACGGTTTGGATGATGAAGGAAATGGAAAAGAAATTAGCAGCACAAGACCCCGATGCATTAAAATGGCTCAATACTGAGCGTTTCTATACGTACAATTGGCAAAAGGATTTTGAGTAACAGCCACCCATTTAGAAATATATATCTTATTAAAGAAGTTCAGTAGGATTTTGTCCATCTGAACTTCTTTTATTTATCAACAAACCCGATTCCCTATATTACTTTTTCATAACGAAAGTGTATATTTTATGAATTAATAGTACATTTAACGTATACATATTCATCCCCCACATATAACTTTTCTGCATATATACAATCCACAGAATTTTAAAACGCTAATAAGTTATTTCCAACGAATAGACCCCGGACAATAACTAATGAAAACCCACTATTTTAAAGCGTTTTCATTACTAATAATTCTATTAACTCATCGTACTAATGCTAGTATTTCACTATTCATCCATAAACTTTTCGGCTCAACTTTTTAAAAATAAATTTTGTGAAAGATGATTTTCACTTGTTTCTTCATGTACCTAAGACTAGATTCTCCATTTTTGAAACTTTTTTCATAATAAGGAATAGACCGAAAAATAGAAATAGGATATACTCTATTTACAAAGGAAAATAAACAGGTTATTATGTATAAATATTCACTTTATACAAACCGACTTGTTATACATTGGGGGATGCATATGAAAAAGTTTTCTTTAGCTTCATGGTTTTATTTTTTAATTCCATCTATCCTCGGGATTGTTCTATTTATGATTCCGATAAAATTGGGGGGCGAGTGGAAAGTTCCAGTTGCCATGTTCGCAAACATTTTGGCGAAAGAACTTGAACCCGCAATGCCTATGGCGGCCATGATCATTATCGTTATCGCCGCACTTGGCTCTACATTGTTTTTATTTGTTAGGACAGAGCATGCCAAACCGTCATTTATGACAAGTTTATTCAAAGTAACACCATTCTGGGTAGTTACTCGTATTATCGGGGCTACATTTGCAGTCATGGTAACATTCAAAATTGGACCTGAAGCAATTTGGAATGAAAACACAGGGGGGCTTCTTCTTTCACCAGGTGGATTGGTCTCATTTCTATACACAGTTTTCTTATTTGCCGGATTACTTTTACCACTACTCTTGAATTTCGGGTTGCTTGAATTTTTTGGAACAATGATGGTAAAAGTCATGCGTCCATTATTTAAATTGCCCGGTCGTTCATCGATTGATGCGCTGACATCATGGATTGGGGACGGAACAATCGGTGTATTGCTAACAAGTAAACAGTATGAAGAAGGCTATTATACAAAAAAAGAGGCCGCAATCGTTGGAACGACATTTTCGGTCGTATCCATTACATTTTCCATCATCATCATTGAATATGTCGGACTCGGGAATTACTTCCTACCTTTCTATGCAACAGTCGTTTTTGCAGGTCTCGTGCTCGCTTTCATTATGCCTCGTATTTATCCGTTAGTTGGAAAAAAAGAGGAGTATATTGATGGTAGGCCGTTTACTGGAGATGAGGAAAAATTACCTGAAGGGTATAACGCTCTTTCTCATGGCCTAGAAAATGCATTGAAGAAAGCGGATGCAAACCGTTCTTTTTTCAAAACGTTCACTGAAGGTTTTAAAAATGTCCTTGATATGTGGATTGGCGTTATTCCCATTGTCATGGCTTTCGGTACAGTTGCACTTATTCTTGCGGAGTACACAAGCATCTTCACAATTTTAGGAAAACCGTTTGAACCCATTCTATCCGTCCTCGGCATCCCACAAGCGGCAGACGCTGCGCAACTTATGGTTGTCGGATTCACGGACATGTTCCTACCTGTTATTTTGGCAGAGGGTCTTATCACATCTGAATTGACATTGTTCGTCGTTGCAACAGTATCCGTGACACAATTGATTTTCATGGCTGAAGTTGGTGGGCTCTTACTCGGATCAAAAATTCCGGTTAACTTCCTAGATTTGGTCGTTATCTTCCTATTGCGTACACTGATTTCACTGCCTATCATTGCAGGGATTGCCCATTTACTGTTTTGATGAAATGTTTCGATGAAATATAAAAGACTTCGCGATTCGTTGCGAAGTCTTTTTCGTGTTAGCTATTCAATTTTACTTTCAGCTTCGAAAGCATATCGACAGTCATTTTGTCTAAATCGTAATCAGCTTTGAATCCCCATTCCGTTATAGCCGCCGTTGGATCGATTGAATCTGGCCAACTATTCGCAATAGCTTGGCGCACCGGATCAACATCGTAAGCCATTTCAAATGATGGCATTTGCTTGCGTATTGAAGCCGCAATTTGTGAAGGCTCAAAACTCATCGCCGTCACGTTAAATGCATTACGGTGGATTAATTTCGATGAATCCGCCTCCATTAGACCTACAATTGCCTGCAAAGCATCAGGCATATACATCATATCCATATATGTACCTTCCTCAATATATGATGTGTACTTCCCTGATTCAAGCGCCTTATAATAAATGTCCACCGCATAATCCGTTGTACCACCGCCTGGTTGTGCTACATATGAAATAAGACCGGGGAATCGAACACCACGTGTATCGAGTCCAAACTTATGGAAATAATAATCGCATAATAGTTCCCCAGCCACTTTATTGACACCATACATCGTCGTTGGACGTTGCAGTGTATCCTGCGGCGTATCTATTTTCGGAGTCGAGGGACCAAATGCACCGATTGAACTTGGGGTGAAAAATTGCAAATCTAGTTCACGTGATACCTCAAGCGCATTCATCAGACCGCCCATATTAAGATTCCATGCAAATAATGGCTCTTCCTCTGCTTTCGCAGACAATAGTGCCGCCATATGCATCATCGTATCAGCACCAAAATCTTTTGCAAGCGTATACATTTTAGCGGCATCTGTTACATCCAGTACTTCAAATGGCCCCTCCGTCATAGCATCCGTGCATCGAATATCTGTCGCTAAAACATTATCCATGCCATATTCTGAACGAAGCTTTGTAATCAATTCTGAACCGATTTGACCCAGTGCCCCTGTTACGATAATTTTCTTCATTTTCAATTGCTCCTCGCCTGTGAACGTTTGTATTTTTGGAGAGTACACCATTTCGTTAATTTTATAATTTCATTGATTCTATCAATCAAATTCATTATAGAACGTTCTCAGGGAAAAGACAATGCATTTTAAAATATAAGTGAATGTCTGACAAATCACTAACTATAATAAAAATCCCCTCTTATCGACAGAAATTTTCTGTTCATAGGAGTATGTGCTTCATTCAGTTTTTTATTAACAAAGCCCGTACTAAAAAATAAACCCGGACAGCCTATTAGCCATCCGGGATTCGTAATTCATTATGAAATAACACCGAGCTCTTTACCCACTTTTTCGTAAACAGCAAGTGCTTCATCGAGCATTTCTTTCGTGTGAGCTGCGATTGGCATATTGCGGACGCGCCCTTTTCCTTTAGCAACTGTTGGGAAAATAATTGATTTTGCATAGACGCCTTCTTCTGCAAGACGACTTGAAAATTGTTGTGTAAGCTTTTCTTCACCAATAATGCATGGTGTAATCGGCGTTTCAGAAGCACCAATGTTAAAGCCAAGCTTAGCAAGTCCTTCTTTCAAGTAATTACCGTTGTCCCATAGCTTGTCATGCAGCACTGTAGATTCTGTAATTTTGTCGAGTGCGCCCATAATCGCCGCAACGTCACCTGCTGGCAATGCAGTCGAGAATAGGAATGGACGAGAACGAACTTTCAACCAGTCAATCAATTGCTGTGAGCCCGCAACGTATCCACCTACAACACCGATTGCCTTTGACAATGTGCCAATTTGGAAGTCGATTTCTTTTTCAAGACCGAAATGCTTCACAGTCCCTTTTCCTTTACCTGTTACACCCGAACCATGCGCATCATCCACGTACGTGATCAAATCGAATTCCTTCGCGATTTTCACGACTTCTGGGAGGTTGGCGATATTGCCGTCCATCGAAAACACACCATCCGTAATATACATCACTTTTTCATATAAGCCGGACTCTGTTGCTTCCTTCGCTTTCGCACGTAAATCGTCCATATCTTGGTGCTTCAAGCGAATGATTTTCGCGCCCGATAAACGGCAGCCGTCGATGATGGAAGCATGATTTAATTCATCCGACAGAATTGCATCTTTTTTACTCATAACAGCTGAAATTGCCGCCATATTACAGTTGAAGCCGGATTGATAAGAAATTGCAGCTTCTGTCCCTTTAAATTCCGCAAGCTTTTTTTCAAGCTCAATATGAATATCAAGCGTCCCGTTAATTGTGCGAACTGCTCCTGCACCAACACCGTATTTAGTCGTTGCTGCGATTGCTAACTTTTTCAAATCTTCGTCTGTCGCCAATCCAAGATAGTTATTAGAAGACAAGTTAATCAAATCTTTACCTTTAATTTTAATAATTGGGCCATTTGGACCTTCGACAGGTTCAATTTCATTGTATAACCCTTGGTCGCGGAGATCCTTTAAGTTTTCCTGTAAAAAAGTATCGAGTATTTTGGACAAAACAATCTTCCTTTCAAACGAATGATGCTTTCATTTTATCACACGATTGGCCCAATCGTGGAATAATGACTATTCCCGTTATGGCAATTCCAATAATATCTTCGATTTCAATTCAAATATCGCATGCTTAATAGCTGAATCCATTGTTACTTTCATTCTATTTTCAGCCTGTGCATAGGCCTGCATATAACCCGTCGCATCCAAAATCTTTTCTGTATACGTCTCCCGAATCAAATCAATTTCCCGTTCCGCCTCGGCATCTTTTACACACATAGAGACAAGATCAAGCAATTCATCCCCCGGACGTTCTACATCATAGACATGCGGCTGCGTTGCATCAAGCAGACAAATTGATAACTCAGGGATTTGGACGAGGTCGACCCCTAACGGATCTAAACCACACCAGCCGTACAGAACATCGAAGCCCCGCCTTTCCGCTTCGGTACCAATTGCCTTCATTAGCGTTGATTTCCCTGTACCAGGAAGTCCCTTAATGAGTATTCTTCGTTCTAAACGTTTCGTAATGGAGGGGATAAAATCCTGTGCCCCGCCAGATGTCAACGAGCCGATAAGCCGATGCGAAACAGTCGTTGCCTTATTCAAGCGAATCGTACCAAACAACTCTTCCTTCAACGACAGAATTAGGTTTTCATGTTGCTCCCACATCATTCGCTGTATATTGACAGCTTCCCATTCATCATGAATTCCTTTCGCATCAGCGAGTGATTTCAACGCTTTTTTTAGTGCCTCCTCTGCCTCTTCCAACTCCTCAACTATCAAACCGTTCCAGTCACGCAACTGGTCTTCATCATAGACATCATAAAAGCTAATTACACGATGTCGCCCTCCTATTTCTGCGGGCTCAAGTGCAACAGGATGCGAGGCTTGGATGAAAAATAAATTAGGTCCCTTCACAAAGATAGCATCGGTTTTTTCAGGTTGCACAGGATCCATGAATTTATCGACATCATAGCCGCGTTTCACATAATTCGTAGCCAGTTCATGCAAGACTGTTGATAGCATATTTGTCGGTGGACATTTCAAAAAAAATGTCTCCACAGCTGATGCTATCAATGTATCGTATTTATGAGAAATCCCACAACCCGTATAGGCTGTCCCCATATATTGAGTAATTGTTCCGTACATGTCGACCATCCTTTCTTTACATACGATTAGCCTATGCACGAACAACAAAAAAAAGCACGGCATCGTTGCCCGTGCTTTGAAAAACTATTACAGCAGAACTTTTTCATCCTGCTCTCCAATTATTTTCATCAAAACCCTACGATTTTGCGGCAATGTGTAATGAATCATTTGCCCCAAAAATAATGCGATTAACACCGTACCAACCCCAATCGGACCACCAAATAACCAGCCCACAAGAGCGACGATCACTTCGATAGTTGTTCGCACTTTCTTAATGCTCATCCCTGTCTTTTTAACAAATAACAACATGAGACTATCTCGAGGCCCCGCCCCAATATTAGGCGATATATACATACCAGCCCCATAGCCCATAACAATCACACCGAATATAAAAATAATCAGTTGTGCTCCGAATGTCGTAAAGTCAGGCAGTAGCCAGTTAAAAATATCGATAAAAATACCAAGTAACAGCATATTGAGCCACGTACCGATTTTCGGCCATTCTTTCAAAACTGCGGCTGTCGCGAGGATAATTACAAACCCAGTAATGATTCCCCATGTACCTATCGTCAAACCAAAATGCTTATACAGCCCAACATGCAGTACATCCCATGGACCAATTCCTACCTCTTGGCCTTTAATAGTCATCGAAACCCCAAGAGCCATCACTAATAGTCCTGCAAAATAAAAAATCCATCTCCACATTAAAACTTTTCGCATTCGAATCCTTCTCTCTACACGTCAAAGAACATTCATGCACGGTCCCCATGAATGCCAAGTTTTCAATCCTCTTATTATAACATGCTATGATCCACTATATAGATTAACTGTATTTTACAACATCACAAAAAGCTGCTTCTGTTATATTTGCCAATTCTTTAGGGGCTACCCTCATCTGCAAGCCCACTTTCCCTGCACTGACAATCATTGATTCCAAGCTTTCTGCTGACTGGTCAATGAATGTCGGATATTTCTTTTTCATACCAATAGCCGAACAACCTCCGCGCACATAGCCTGTTTCTTTCATCAAATCCTTCAAAGGCAGCATATCCAGCTTCTTTACTCCTGCAGCTTTTGCTGCTTTCTTCAAATCCAACTCAAGCACCACCGGCACTAAAAAAACAAATAACTCTCGGGGACCTGCAATTGTCACTAATGTTTTATAGACGCTCGCCACAGTCTGTCCCGTTTTCCCTGCGACTGACACACCATCTAGTAAGCCATCTGTCGCATCGTATTCCATCAGGTCATAGTGAATGCCTGCTCCTTCTACTATTCTGACTGCGTTGGTCTTTGCTGCCCGACTCTGCTTTGCCATCTCTCTTCTTCCCTCCAATAGAAGAAAAGGCCACCAATGAGGTGACCTTCCAACGCATTACGCTACTCTAGAAAACTGTGGTTCCTCTAAACTATAACCTTTTTGCTTCGCCTCAGCTTGAATCGAATAGGTTGAAATAGCTTGTTCGAAACGCTTTCTCATCATAAACGCTTCCCTATCCACACCTACCGGCACTTCAAAAGAAACGATATTTCCCGTTTCAGCTTCACGTCTTGCCATAGTTGCCTCAAATTCAGATTGCGCCAATTTTTGTAATGCAATTTGCGTTTCTGTTTGTATAATTTTTGCAGACGCCGTAGCTGCAAGCTGATAATCTGCAGTTGTTGGTTCCGGCACAGAAACTGCATCCGTCCGCACATCCCGCCAAAGATCAATTGTCTCTTCAAGCGTCTTACCGATTGGAAGTTCGACTTGCTTCATCTGTCCTGCGCCAAGTTCCTGTAATTCCTGATGCTCCGGTTGAACGACTTCCAGCTCGTCCTTCCCCATCAATAAAGCCTCAAGTTCTTCCAGTGTTTTTTGGTTTTGTCCATTATATTGCACATTACGATCATATGCATTTTCAGCATTTTTACGCCGAATCGCATCATAACGTTGCAATTGATCACTTGCCGTCGCGAATGTCATTACAGCATTCATGTACCTTCACCTCCGTAGTGCTATTCTCCGAAATATACTAGTCTAACTATTATACCGGAATTCTCCTTCCAAATAAACCCTACGAAAGTTCTAAAATCTGATTATTAAAATTCTATGCCTTTTACTGCTTCTACACCTTCATCATAATAATGTTTTTCAGGCTCTACCACTGAAACTAAGTCAGCGATTTCCTTGATTTCAGTCAGAGCATCTCTTCCTGTAATGACGAGGTGAACATGTGGTGGTCTATTTTTAATCATATCGATGATTTCATTCAGCGGAAGAACGTCATCGATCGGAAACTTATCGATTGCTAAAGCGTTATTCAATTCATCTAAAATCACAACATCATACTCGCCACTCATGACAGCATCTCTCGCTTGTGGCCATGCTTTCTTGAGCGCTTCCCGATGCTCTTCAGGTGTTTTTGTCCATGTAAAACCAATGCCGAGTTGTACCATTTCCACACCGAGTTTTTTCAACGCAATTTGCTCTCCGTAGGACCGTTGTGGTGATTTAATAAATTGATAAATCTTAACACTTAGTCCTCTTCCTGTGCTACGCAAAGCCAATCCTAATGCAGCTGTTGTTTTTCCTTTACCATGACCCGTGTACACAAGTGTAAGTCCTTTTTGATTTTTACTCATTGTGTGCCTCCTCTAATTTTTTGGTAGGTTAAGCAAACTTCAATCCATTTTTCAACCATCCCTACACATGTTGCAAAATGGAATTGCGTATAACCAGCAACCACATTATCTGTTACATAACCATCTGTCTTTGTACCACGCATCCCAGTTGTCTCATAAGCATGTTGAAATGATTCCACAGGACGGAATGTAGAGTAGTGAAATTCATGTCCTCTTGCTTTTTGGTGCTCATTGAGTAAAAAGTTGTCTTGATGCCCACTAATTTCTCGATAGCCAATTGCTTGTAAAGTAGTATGCATTTTTATATTCCCCGGAATATAGCCGACCATGTCAAATGTTTCTTCAGCCGCCGTTTCGACTGAATGCGTCAAATACATAAATCCGCCACCTTCAGCAAATGTCGGAACTCCTTCTTCAAATGCCACTCTTAATGCCTGCTTGATCGCCTCATTTTGACTAAGCGAACTGACAAACTCTTCGGGGAGTCCACCGCCAATATAAAGTCCGTCAATATTATCGGGTAATGTTTCATCTGCTAACGGCGAAAAGTAAACGAGCTCCGCACCAGTCGACTCTAAAATCTCCAAATTCTCAATATAATACGAATTAAATGCGGCATCCTTCGCCACAGCAATTCGCACAATAGGTTCTTTTTTACTTTCAAAAAACGAAGTCGCTTTCTTCACGTTTAAAGGCTGCGCCAACGAAATCTCCAATAACTTATCCACATCGATCGTTTCAAGCACCAATTGACCTAAGCGTTTGAAAAAAGGATCAAGATCTCCCCTTTCAATCGATGGGACAAGTCCGAGACTTCTTTCAGGTATTTCAATCCCTTGTTCTCGCTTCAAATAGCCGATAACGGGTATTCGACATTCTTGTTCAATTGCTGTTTTCACAATTTCAAAATGTCTGTCACTCCCTACCCGATTGGCAATGATGCCAACGATGTTAGGCTCACTTGACAGTGTTTGAAATCCTTTCACAATCGCCGCCGCACTTCGCGCCACACTTGCACAATTCACGACGAGCAAGACAGGACTCTTAGTCATTACACTAATCTCTGCCGTGCTTCCTTTATCATTTGTAGGGTCTCTTCCATCATAGAGTCCCATAACCCCTTCCATGATGGAAATATCCGCACCTTCACTTCCATGATTAAAAATATCAAGAACCGTCTCTTCTCCAAACATCCAGCTATCTAGATTCCGTGAAATACGTTTGGTCACCGCAGTATGGTAAGAGGGATCGATATAATCCGGTCCACACTTAAATCCTTGGACCACGAATCCCCTTTGTTTCAAAGCGGACATCAAACCAATTGTTACAGTCGTTTTCCCAACTCCACTACCCGTTCCCGCTATTACGAGCCTTCGTTCAGTCATCGAAACTTCCCCCACCCTCTGTCATAACCATTACAACATGATACCGTTCTTAATAAACTTCTTCTCTATCGCCTCTATCATAGCTGTCGTAATAAGCTGTTCAATACCTTTTCGCATGTCATCTTTGTATTCGCGATGACCTAGTTGATTTTCCTGCTGGTTGGCAGCAATGACTACCACATCTCTTGCCGAATGAACCGATTGCAGGTTTAGCTGCTGACAAACTTTCACCTTCGCCTCTATAACTGTCATATAACAATCAAACAACGCTTTGTCTTGTAAATGTCCATCTACAAACAATAGTAGATGAACACCATCCAAGCTTTTATACTTATGAACATCCACTTCAATCGCTACCACAATCATTAGTTGAATACCCATCAGTCGTTGCTCGATCAGAACAACATCCTCTATATTCCCAGTCGTTGCAATAGCCGCTGCTTGCTCAGACGGAATACCATAATTACCCAACCATGCAGACGGCGATTTTTCACCGACTGAATGGCTGGCTACTAAACAAAAATGCTGCAACCACTGCACTCCTTCTCCTACATCCGCATTTGATAGCGTGCGTAAAGGTTGTTCGAAGCGTAGATGAACCGAACTTTCATTTCGTTCGACTTGAAAGCTATCTAACAACGGCGTCGGGTCTGCACTGTATGAATGGGTTGGCGTCAAATGAAGCTGAGGTTTCGGAACAAGCGGGTGTGCTTGCGTCTTAACTTCAACTTCATACACTTTTTTCAACTGCTCTTCCTTACGTAACGTATTCACGTCACCAACCTCTAAAAATGAACCTTCGTAAAGCAGCGCAACCCGGTCTGCATACAGCGATGCCACGTTCAAATCATGCAAAATCGCAAATATGGTCAATCCCTTCGTCTGTTGCCACTCTTTCAGCAAATCCAACATTTGAAAAGTATGCTTAATATCCAGGTGGTTTGTCGGTTCATCCAATAGTAAAATCTCAGGCTCCTGTGCCAATGCTTTTGCCAACAAAACCCGTTGTTTTTCTCCCCCGCTCAACAAGCGAAATTGCGTCTTGCGATAACGTTCGACTTTAGAAATCTCCATCACCGCATCAATCACTTCACGATCATAGGCCGATAACGTTTTCAACATGCCCTTTTGGTGCGGATATCGTCCAAGGCTAATGATTTCCTCGACAGTGTAATCGAACGTCATTTGAACTTCCTGAGAAAGTACTGCTACTTTTTTCGCCTTCTCCAACTTCGTTAATTTCGACATCGCTTTCCCATCAATGAAAATATCACCTGAAATGACGGGCAATTGCCCTGTAATTAATTTAAAAAGGGTCGTCTTTCCACTACCGTTCGGGCCAAGTAATGCAAAAAACTCTCCTTGTTTTATGTCTAAACTAATGTCTTTGACAATTGGTTTCTTCCCATAGCCGCCTGCGAGTCGATCGACTTTAATCATCCTCGTTCACCTCTTCCGATTCTTTCCCTAATCAGCAGAAAAGCAAAAACAGGCGCGCCAATCAATGCGGTGATGACACCAATTGGCAATTCCCTCGGCGCAATAATTGTCCTGGCCAACAAATCTGCCAATATAAGAAAAGAACCTCCGAACAACATCGACAATGGCAGAAGATGTCGGTGATTCGGCCCTGTCAGTAAACGAACTAGATGTGGGATAACAAGACCAACAAACCCGATTGAACCCGACACCGCTACCGCTGCCCCCGTCAACAATGAGGCACCAATCAAAATCATGGTTTTACCTCTTTTAACATTGACACCAATATGATCTGCCGCTTCCTCACCAAGTGCAAGCGCATTCAATTCACGATAATGCATGAGTAAAATAATCGTCCCAATAATCATAAATGGCACAACAAGCTGAACGTGGCTCCATCCTCTCATCCCTACACTGCCATAAAGCCAATACATAATTTGCGTCATCGAATCCTTATCACCTAAGGAAATGAGCAGTGATGTAATTGAACCGATAAATGAGCCAACGATAATTCCTGCCAAGACAATCGTTTCAATCGCAAGACTCCTGCTGCTCAAACGAACTAATCCAAAAACAATCATAAGCGTAATAAATCCACTAACAATTGAGACGACTGGTAATGTAAAACTCCCAAGACCAATAATCGTGAATTGAAAAAATAGAACAAATACCGCCCCTAAGGCAGCACCTGACGAAACACCGATTGTATAGGGATCCGCTAACGGGTTACGTAAAAGCCCTTGAAATGCGGCACCCGCTAACGAAAGCGAAGCGCCGACACAAAGGGCCAGTAAAACCCGTGGCAGTCGAATATTCCAAATGATCAACTCTTCATTACGCGGAATATTTTCAAGCCAACCAATACCAAATGATTTATCCAACACAATATGCAAAATAGTCATGATCGGAAACTGTACGCTGCTGATGAATAGACCAAGTAACAGCGTACACAGCACAAACCCAATACTTAGTAAGTAAAGCCAGCCAATCTTACTCCCCAAAAACTTCCGGATAAATGATCTTTGCAAGCGTCTCTACTCCTTCAATCAAACGAGGTCCTGGGCGAGTGACCGTATCACTATCTACATCAAATACTTGTTCATTTTTTATCGCAGTTACTTCTGCCCAACCATCGCGTGCTAAAACTTGTTCAGCTGGATTGTCAATATAGTAACCATATGTCGTAATAATGACATCCGGGTTCAACTGTACAATCTCTTCTTCTGTCATCTTCACCCAACCATCTTGATCTTCAGCAGCATTTGTTGCGTTAATTGCTTCCAACATTTCATGCATGAATGTATTTTGCCCTGTTGTAAAAATGTCTGGAGCAGGGGCAACTTCTACCCATACTTTCTTTTTATCTGTAATCCCTTTTACTTTGTCTTCAACTGCTGCACGTCGGTCTTTCATGTCGTCAATGATTTCATCTGCTTTTTCAGACGTTCCCGTTGCCTGCGCAATCATACCCATCGTTTTATAAACATCATCAAAAGTTGAAGCACTGCCCGTCACAACGACTGTAATGCCTGCTTCCTCATATTGCTTCAGAATATTGCCATGCGTATCGTGATGGTACGTCGTGACAAAAACAATATCAGGTAAGAGCGAAAGAATAAGCTCCGCATCCATATCCTGGCCACCCACTTTTTGTACGCTTAACGCTTCTTCGGGATAGTTACAGTAATCGGAAACACCTATCATGCGTTCGCCTACACCAAGTGCATACAAAATTTCTGTATTGCTCGTTTGAATCGACACAATCGATTGTGGTTCGCTCTCTATTGTCACTTCTCGGCCTGCATCGTCCGTAATGGTAACTGGAAACGCTTCGATGACTTCTCCAGTAACCTTAGCTGCCCCTTCATCAGTACCCTCACCTTGCACTGTACCAGTCGAACCATTATCTGTGCCACACGCTGTCAAAATAGCAAGCATAAAAACAAACACAAAACTTAAAAAAACCCATCTTTGAAATAAATCCTTCAATATAATCTCTCCTCTTTTTGACATCAAAAAAAGCGCTCTTCTTTAGAAGAAGGCGCACAGAGAAAAGCGTTATCAACAAATCTCTTACAACAAAAAAAGAGATTCATCTGGGAAAACTCCATCATGAAGCCATACCCAAATAAGATGATAAAACACTTTAAACATCCCTTCCTCGAGGAAGCTTAAAATCAAAATAGGCAGGTCTCCTGACTTACGTCTCATCGGCAAACTAATTCCTTCCCATGCAATATGCACAGTGGATTTTCTTTAGTCGCCATAAACGCTTACAGTGACGGGATCGTGTTGGATTCACACCAACTTCCCTCTTCGTTTTAAACAGTTATTTTTCAACCATTCAAAAAACCTATTTCTCAATTATTCTTTTTTTAATGTTATGTATTCCGTACCAAGTATATAGAAGATTTGGCGGTAAGTAAACTACGTTTCAAAAGTATTCATACACTTAGCTCCTTACTTTTCATTTTAAAGAGGTGCTCTCCAGTCGATTTACAACTGAAAGAACACCCATTTTTATCATTCGTAACGCTATTTATTTTTCAAATAATTTTTTCAGCGCATCTGCCATTGCTGTATCTTCTGGTTCTTCCTGCTTATTCATGTATTTTTGAACGTCGCGTTTATCAGCTTTCTTGCCACCCGAGTTTGCACGGCGTTTTTCGAATGCCGACAGCTTTTCACGATGACCACATTTGCAGACGAAAATCCTGCCATCGCCTTCCCCACGCAATTCCAATTTCTTTTTACAAACTGGGCATCTTGCGTTCGTTAATGTCGATACATTTTTACGATGACCGCAATCACGATCCTGACAAACAAGCATTTTGCCACGCTTGCCATTGACTTCTAGTAAAAGTTTTCCACAATCTGGACATGTTTTCCCCGTGACGTTATCATGCTTGAACTTTTTGTCATCCGTTTTAATTTCTGTTACAGTACGCTTCGAAAAAGCAATCATATCCTTCATGAAGGCAGCTTTTTTCATCTGACCGTTGGCGATTTTCGTCAGCCCTTGCTCCCACTCTGCCGTCAATGCCGGTGATTTTAAATCCTCCGGAACAAGTTCAAGCAGCTGACGTCCTTTTGACGTCGTGTAAATATCGTTACCCTTTTTCTCCATCACAAACGAATTGAATAATCGTTCAATGACATCCGCACGTGTCGCAACTGTTCCCAGTCCGCCCGTTTCACCAATCGTCTTGATCAGCTCTTTAGATTCACCTTGCATAAACTGTGCAGGATTTTCCATCGCCGCAAGCAATGTTCCTTCGTTAAAACGAGCAGGTGGTTTCGTTTTTCCATCCGTCATCACAATGGCACGAATACTCACCTCATCACCTTTTTTAAATGAAGGAAGTGTATCTGTATCGACTTCTTCCTCATCCGTCGAATAAACCTTTTTCCAACCTTCATCTGTAATCGTGCGGCCCTTTGCCTTGAACATTTCTCCACCAACTGCAAATTCCGCTGTGACCTGATCAAAACGGAACGAACCAAAGAACACGGCCAGAAAGCGTTTAACAATTAAATCATAGAGACGCTGTTCTTTATCTGATAAATTTTGTAGAATTGGCGTTTCCTCTGTCGGAATGATTGCATGGTGATCCGACACACGCTTATCGTCGATAACACCCTTCTGTGGTTTAACCGCTCCTGAACGCAGTAGCGTGTTAACCGCTTTGCGATATGGCCCAATATCCACAGCTTTAATACGCTCTTTCAGCGTACTCTCCATATCCGATGTCAAATGCTTCGAATCCGTACGCGGGTACGTTACGGCTTTATGGCGCTCATATAAATTTTGTAACGTTGATAGCGTCTCTTTCGCAGACCATGACCACCGACGATGTGCTTCTTTTTGCAGCTCCGTTAAATCAAATAAATGCGGTGCGGGTTGGGACTTAGGCGTCATTTTTACGTCTGTTACCTTTCCTGCATGAACCCCATCCAACTTGCCCATCAACTTCTCAACCGTTTCCTTGTCGAATGATTGCGTTTGGCCCGCTTTATCATGCCAGGTAAATTTCGCAGTTTCTGTTAGTGCCTGCAACCCATAAAATGATTTCGGCTTAAAATCACGAATCTGCTTCTCACGCTCCGCAATCATGGCAAGCGTCGGTGTCTGTACGCGTCCTGTCGATAATTGGGCATTGTATTTCACCGTCAGTGCGCGCGTCGCATTAATGCCGACCACCCAGTCCGCTTCCGCACGGGCAACCGCCGCCTCATACAAGTTTTCATAAGCACGACCGTCTTTCAAATTATTAAAGCCATCTTTAATTGCTTTATCCGTAACCGAAGAAATCCACAACCGTTTCACAGGCTTACGAACTTTCGCCTGCTCCAAAATCCAGCGTGCCACAAGCTCTCCTTCACGTCCCGCATCCGTTGCAATAATGACATCTTTAACATCATTACGCTTCAACTGTGCTTTTACCGCATTAAATTGCTTCGACGTTTGACGAATCGGCACAAGCTTAAAAGGCTCTGGAATAATTGGTAAATGCTCGAGCTTCCACTCCTTAAATTCATTGCCATACCCTTCTGGATCTGCATGTGTTACAAGATGGCCTAGCGCCCATGTAACAATATAATTGCTTCCCTCAAGAAATCCATTTCCTTTTTTATTGCAGCCGAGCACCCGCGCAATATCGCGTGCTACGGACGGCTTTTCAGCTAATATAAGTGATTTAGACATCGGTAAATCCCCTTTCTTCCTATGACAATTATATAGGAAAACCAGGTTATTTGCTCGTCACCGGACCTTCTGTCAAACGACAAAAAGCATAAGCCCTCCCGTTAGCGAACACTGGAAGGCTCATGCAGACATTATTATTGAATAATAAGTAGTAACATCACCCTCTCAACTCATATTTCTTCATTCAGTGGGTTTTCCTACATAACTGACCTAACTTATAGCTTGTTGTACAACACCCTTAATATAGCATAATTATAGCAGATTAAATATTACAAAAAAATATTATATATTATGCTGATTTCCTTCATTTAAAGACCCTAAATCAAGACAACCTTTGTCAAAATACAAAGGTTCGATAAAAAACAACAATTTAAGCCTGTTTTATTCATAAAATGCGTAGGTACACCACCCTGTTTCTTTTCTCTTTCCTCTTGACTAGGTCGTATTACACCTATATTATGATAATTATAGGGAATATTTAGAACTAAAGTTAATAATTTATCCCTGTTTTTCTTCCTCCGATTTATCGAAGAAAGTAGGAGTGTTCCTTTGCATATCGGTACAAGATTGAAAGAGCTACGCAACTTAAAAGGTATGACACAGGCTACATTAAGTCATGGGATCACATCTGCCCCTCATTACAGTAATATTGAGGGTGGTCATTTTGCACCTTCAGAGGACATATTGCTATTATTAGCAAAGCGATTGTCCGTACCTTCAGCCTACTTAACCAATGGACATGTGAAGGATAAAAAGTTTGCAATTCTATTGAAGAAATATGAGAGTATTTTGAATGAAGATCGTTTGGAAGAGGCATTGTCTTTTCGTGAAGCCCATGAGAAAAGCTTCACATATATTCAGTCATTACATCAGGAATTACATTTTAAATTATTACGTTGCTTTAATCTTTTTAAAACTAGAGAACTTAAAGCCTTCGGGCAATGCTATACAGAAAAAATTGCACCTTACGTAGACCAAGATACATTACATAATCTAAGCCCTCATATTCAAGAATTATATAATTATATTTCAGGATTATACTATTATATGAAGGCTGAGTATCAGCCTTGTATCCCATTTTTTATTAACGTTTTAAAATCAAATGAAAATCCCCTGATTGAGGCACGACTTAATTTTAATATCGCATTGGCTAATTTCCGTCTTCACCATTATGCTTCTGCATTGGAATTTGTTAAAGAGTCAAAGAGGTTATACTTGGATTTACATGATTGGTACAAGACAGCCGACTGCTATAATCTAATGGCTGTACTTTATAAATCAATAAATAATCTGGAGCTTGCAGAATTTTATATTCATAAAGGTTTACATATTTTAAATAATGAGCCCGGGGAAATTTATTTAAAACTTTTACACAATCTTACACTTATCTATACAGTGAGAAAACAGTACGATGAAGCACTAGAGTTAATCCAAAAATGTCTTTTATTAAAGCAAAGCCACAATCCCGGTGCTCTATTTATTTCTTATCGAGCTAAACTTACTATCTTACTTAAAATTGGTGATACTGAAACGATACTAAATGTCATTGAATCAGCACGAGATGTTTGTAAATCTACGCTAGATAAAATACATTTACAAGTTATTGAAGGTCAACTATGTTTATTACAAAGCCGCGACTCCGATTATGTAAAATTGATACAAGAGTGCGTTGACTATTATTTCGAAAATAAGAAATGGAAGTCTTTAAAAGATATTTCAGTGGAGTTAGCGGAGTATTATGCCCAAAAGAAACAATATAAAAAAGCCTATGAGCTTACTAAATTATGTTTACTTGCTACAAAAAATAGTTAAAGGGAGATGTTTTAAAATGAAAAAACTTTTTATTGTTATGCTATTGTTAATCGGGCTTGTTGCTAATGGACCCAACACTAATATTGCTGATGAAGAGGAGGTTGGGCTTCCTCACGCAGTAGCACCTGATTGGATGTAAGCACTACTCGCGCAAACCAAAACCCCGCTCTCACACTATTTTCTACTCAGTGTGAGAGCGGGGTTTATTCATATCTTATTTTTCTTCATCTAATACATCTTTTGATAAACCTTGACTCATTTCAGCATATTTCACGAAAACTCTTGCAAGCTCTCGCAAACGATTATGCACATCATCATCGATAATCGTGTTGTCTTTATCGAAATGGCTCATATGCGTGTAGACGTAGTTCGGAGTTACGAGGCAACGGAAGTAGTCTAAAATGGGCTTTAGCTGGTTTTCGACAACGAGATGATGTTGATATGTACCGCCATTTGCAACGATAGATACGGGTTTGTAGCGCATC
The DNA here is from genome assembly GCF_038618305.1 of Sporosarcina sp. FSL K6-2383. NCBI lineage: Bacteria > Bacillati > Bacillota > Bacilli > Caryophanales > Caryophanaceae > Sporosarcina > Sporosarcina sp. FSL K6-2383. The sequence goes on along the minus strand of NZ_CP152017.1, from coordinate 892,975 downwards.
GTGTGCGGATGTAGCATGTCGAACGCATTTTTCAACACACCTGGAATCGACCCCTGGAATATCGGCGATGCCAATATATAGCCATCTGCATCTTCAAATTTTTTAACGAGCCTTTGCATATCATCGTTATATTCAGCCAAAGGGCGACCATCGACAATTTGATGCGTATAATCTGCAAAATTTAAGTACTCTAATTCATAGCCGCAACCCGTTTCTTCAATATAACCTTTGACCGTTTCGAGAACAGCACCTGTTTTGCTACCGATAATGGTCCCGTCCACAAACAAAACTTTCAATGACAATCCTCCTAATAACTAATAATCCTACTCCATCGTACCAAAAATAATGGTTGCCGACCCATACATCGGCTCAGACAACCACTTCTTATTGGAACTCATTTTGCTGAAAGAGGTGCTTCACCTGGAATCATCGGTTTCCCCATTCTGTCCTCTCCCATAAACTGTTCTTCTATCTCCTCATACCGAATCGTCATTTCCCCGTTTTCTTCCTCAAGTCTTTCTTTTACGCGTTCAATTATTTTCGCGGGGGAGGTTAGGGAAATTACAGCATCGCCCGCGGAAGCCTTGCGTTCAATTTCCGGCGTGAAAAATTCAATCATACCGTCTGCCCTAAGAATATAAAGAAGGATTGATTTATCATCCCGTTCGCGTAAGTATTGTGTGTAGCTGTACTGCTTGGTCAGTAATGTTTTTCGAATAACATGCCCTGCACTCATCCGCTCTTCCAACTCATAGATTGAAATGGCAGGTGAAAACAGCATTTGACCCCCAGTAATTGTAAACGACTCCACATCATTATCCACCTGAAATGCAGTCTGGAATAAATAGTCACCTCCAATATCCGGCGCAAAATCCGCACAAATATGTGCATTATATATATCAGCTTTCGTCATCGCAAGAATGTAGCGATACGGCGTTAAATCGATATGGTATTCGACTTGTTCAGAAAGAATATCTCCCACAAAACTGTTCAATCCCAGTTTCCTAGCATATGACAAGCCTGCCCATGATTGGTCGATTAGTAACACTTCATTTCCCGTGTCTTTTACCGATTGTGCCAGTTCAGCTGCAAAACGAGTGCCACCTACAATCAGTACACCCGATTCATCCGTCGTCGTAAGATTTAACTTTTTGGCCAGAAAACCAATTGTGAAACCATGCAGGACAACCGTCGAGAATACAAGCGCGAACGTTAAGGCTGTTAATAGTTCGGCATCCTTATAGCCATTTTCAAGTAGAATTGTCGCAAAATAGCCGGATACCGTAAGGGCAACAATCCCCCGTGGAGCAATCCATCCAATGAGATGCTTTTCACGATTATTCAGCTCTGTCCCCATTGTTGAAATCCAAATCGACAATGGTCTCACAATAAACAGCATTGCTAAGACATACAAAATGATATGTGGATTAAAAATTTCAATTAGCACTTTTGGATTAAGTGATGCCGTCAACATGACAAAAATCCCCGAAATCAGCAGAACAGATATATTTTCCTTAAAATGACGGATGTCATTCAACGTCGTCAAACGCATATTGGCCATCGTCATCCCCATTGCCGTAACTGCAAGCAGCCCGGTTTCATGCATAATTTCATCTGCAAAAACGAAGGTGAAAATGACGAGTGCAAAAAGTACTGGCGCTTTTAAAAATTCAGGGATGCCACCTTTTTCAAATGCATTGCCAACGATGCGCGCAACACCCCACCCCAAAACAACTGCAAAAGCAGATGCGGCAAAGAATAACAGCAACGCCGTCAATGTCGCTTCCTTGTTCAAAAATTTAATGAACTCGAAAGCAAATACCGCTAGAAGCGCACCGAATGGATCGACAACAATCCCTTCCCATTTCAAAATGGCTGCCGGGCGCGGCTTCAGCTTCGCCTGCCTTAGTAACGGCAAAATAACAGTCGGACCCGTCACAATAAACAAACCACCAATAATAAAAGCAACTGCCCATGATAGACCCGCTAAATAATGCGCTGCAAGAGACCCCGCAATCCACGCAATGAATGCACCGACTGTAACAATACGCGCAACTGGTTTACTAAACCCTCTAATTTCTTTAAAATCGAGATTCAAACTGCCCTCGAACAAAATAATCGCGACCGCGAACGTAATAATCGGACTAAAAAGCTCCCCCATACTCTCTTGCGGGTTAATCAAACCAAAGATTGGCCCTACCAATAACCCCGCTACTGACATCACAACAATTGCCGGCATCCGGAACCGCCATGCCACCCATTGCGATAATATCCCTATGAGCACAACTAGCATTAAATCAAACAATAGTGAATCAAACATTAGCATCACCCTACCCTTCAATTATACCTCCGCGTAATTACATTCGAACTTTATGGCGTCCACCAGAGGCTTTTCATTCATTTGGTGGGGTTTAATCCCGTTGAATAAATTTAAATAATGTTAGTTTACCATAAAGGCTGTTTCAATCCACCTGATTTAGATAGATTGTCGAGGATTCATTACTGAATACGCATATGTACGATTCCCATAACATACCGTAGAGGGATGGGTTTATCAATGTTGCATGAAAGGGTGATTCCAATAGACGGACAAGAAAAGAAAAGAATCGCTATCTACCTCTCCCAATCAGAAGGAAAAGGGACATACCCAGCACGCAGGGCAGCTATGATTGCACATAATTTGGCTGATGAAGCAGATATCATATTTTTATGCGGAGCAGACTCACCTTCAGCTCCCGATGGATTTAGAACACTATCAATCGCGAACAGCACAGCCTTTTTACAAGCAATTACAGCAATGAAACCCGACCTTTTAATTCGCGATAGCGGCTCCACTTTCCGCGAGGAAGTAGAACAAATTCGGGAGCTCGTCCCTTCCATCATCCATTTCGATGATTTCGGTGACGGTGGTAATTCGGCTGACCTTGTATTCCAAACATTGTATGCTGACTCCAATGATAAAGTGCCTGACCATTATGTCGTTGGAATCGAGAGCTACATGGCTGATGATGAGATCGTTTCACTGAAACAAATCGGGCTTCGGAAAGAAAGACCGGGTCCTCTCCCTCATCTCGTGATTTCATTCGGCGATGAAGATGCTGGTAATTTGACGTATCGTGCCCTGCGTCATATGATGCAGCTCCAAATTCCTCTGAAAGTGACTGTTATCATCGGTAAACAGTATGCACATGATACAAGCACACTACGCATGATGGCCCTTGGCAGACGTAACACAATTATAGTGGAGCACCCACATCATTTTTCCGAAATATATGCAGATGCAGACGTCGTTCTATGCGCTTCCGGTTATATGCCCTATGAGGTAGCGGTGATGGGTATTCCTTGCGTCGTTCTGGCACAAAATGATTTTGAGCTTGGACTCGCTTTTCCGAAAGAACAGCATGGGTTCATTCATCTTGGTCTCGGTCGGAAAATAAAACAATCCAGCTTGCTAAACGCTGTCATGGAACCACTGCTACACGAACCACTACGAAAAAAAGCCATTGCACGACAAACTGCGCTCGGCATTGGTGATGGTAAGGATGCCGTCTGCGAAGCAATTCGCTACTACCTCGAGTACCCGAAGCGACCCGCAGGAAAAGAAACGTTAAATATGCTACACTAGGGGAAAATTGCGAGGTGTTTCCCTATGAATAAACGGCAAGTAGAAAATGCGATTGTTGAACTTAAAATGGATTATATCAATCTACAAGGTGATATTGAGAAACTAGAATCGACAGGGAACAATAGTTTCGTCAAAAAAGCGGAGATACGTCTTGCTACTATGGAAGAAAAATTAGCAGAATTGAATAAGCAGCTTGCGGAATTTGAATAAATCAAATACGCCTTGGCGTATTTGCGTCCGGATTTTGAATTGAGCTTGCTCAATTAACTCCTCTCAAAATCTGTGACATCCGCCGGAGGCTCAACTTCATTCAGCAGGTATTTGGATCCTGCTGAATAAAGTTGAAGGCTATCCTGAGGATAGCCTTTTGTTGTTATATAAGTGAATTATGCAACCCCAGGGAAACTGGGCTACCTATTCGAAGAACTGAGCTACCTTACAATCTCCAAACAGAAAGCACAGCCTCAAGTCGGCTGTGCTTTTACGCAATCACGTATTCACGTACTGCATTATCTTCCATCATTAGCTCTTTCAAATATTTCTTAGCGCGGAATAAACGGGACTTTACCGTTCCAATGGATACTTTCATCGCTTCAGCAATTTCAATAAGCGAATATTGATGGACATAGAAATACTCGATGGTTTTTCTATAAATAGCGTCGAGCTCACCGATTTTTTGTTGAACAAGTGATTGAATATCATTTTGCTCCAGCATTTCCGCCGGTGTTAAACTATCACTCGGTACAAGATCAAGAATTGGCACATCGAGTGTATCTGGTTGATTCAGAACATGCTTACTTCTTCTCACATCTTTGCGATAACGATCGCGGAACGTATTCATGCAAATTGTCGTCAGCCATGCTTTCATATGATCGACACTGTCCATTCGCTCGCTATAGCGAACAACCTTCAACCAGACATCCTGCATCAGATCCTCTGCCTCTTCTTTATTACGTGTTAATTTAAGGCATAGATGATATATGTATCGACCATATTCTTCATACAACTCGTTAAGATTTATTTTCATAGGGTAACGCCTCCGTCTTCTATCTGTTGTCCCTATTATCGCCAATCTCAACATTTCAAACCATTGTATTCTCTTTCAGTTTACTTACAAACTTGTAAGGCTAGGTGAACATTGCGTATCTACAAGAAAATCCCTGTAACTAGATAATGAGCTAGCGACAGGGATTCCTATTTTATTCATCTTCCCGAATTGTAATCGTCATTCGGATAATTCGACTTCGTTCCATTTTCTCGATTTCAAAAAGCAGATGGCCATATGTGAATCGCTCACCCGGCTCAGGTACATGGCCCAACTCTTGTAAAACCAACCCACCGAGCGTATCATGATCGGTCGGCAATTCGATACCGAGCAGCTCCATCGCTTCAATAATCTCGAGCCGTCCATGACAAACTAACTTATTCACCGTTTGTTCATAGACTAATACTTCTTCATCAATATCCGTTTCATCCTCAATATCCTGACCAATCATCTCTTCGATAATATCTTCATGTGTCACAATACCAAGCGTCCCGCCATATTCGTCCAACACAATTGCCATATGTTTTTTCTTTGCAAGCATCAGCTTGAACACTTTCTCGACACTGGCAGACTGCACAACATATAGTGGATTGCGGTCAATTAGCTCACCTAGTTGTTTATCAGGATTCATAGACCATTCAATGAACATTTTGGAATAAAACATACCCACAATTGTATCCATATTGTCTTCATATACTGGATAGCGTGTATAGAAATGTTCTAATATTGTTCCCCGCACTTCTTCATATGTTGCCTGTATTGATATGCCGACAATGTCCGTTCGATGCGTTTCAAGGACATCAGATACATCCTTTCCAGGAAAATCGAGCACTTCCTTCAAACGATCTGACTCCTCCTGTTTAAACGTTCCCTCTATAGAAGCAATGTCCACCATCGACTTTACATCATCCTTCGTCAGCTTCGCTTCCGTCACAGCACCCTTCGAAATGATGCGAATGAAAATATTTGTGAATAAAGACAGAGTAGCAGTCAGTGGTGTTAGAACTTTTACGAATAGCGTGATTGGCGGTGCAACGATATAAGCAACATTGTCAGCAAATGTCGCAGCAATGGTTTTCGGCAGCACTTCACCAAAAACGATAATAATGACCGTTAGGACCCCTGTCCAAATACCGACACTCAAACCTTTGTCAATGGCAATCATCGTCACGATTGTCGGCATCATAATATTGGCAATATTATTACCGATTAAAATGGCTGTAATCATACGGTCCGGTTTCGAAATCAGTTGCTGTAGCCGAATTGCTTGCCCATCTCCCTGATCTGCGCGAAACTGGACCTTCATCCTGTTCACTGCTGTGAGCGCCGTTTCACTTCCAGATAGGAAAAACGACATGAATAAAAAGAATCCTAGTGCAATAAACAAAAGCGCTTCCTCCAATATTAGTTTCCGATTATTAGCTAGTTAAGATAGCATACCATAATATTCATATTTACGTCCGACTTACTTCCTCTATTTCTGCCTGTTCTGCTATACTATTTCTATTAGCGATATTATTTCGAAAAGAGGGATTGCATTGACACACTTAGAGACACTTGACGGTTATTTTACAGAGCAGCGAGATGAACACCTTGAACAACTAAAGGAATTCCTTCGTATTCCAAGTATCAGCTCTTTATCCGAACATAAGGGTGATATGCAAAAGGCGGCAGAGTGGCTAAAGGATTCGTTCGAAAAAGCGGGGCTCGAAAATTTGTCGATTGACGAAACGGATGGGCATCCGGTTGTGTATGGTGATTGGCTTCATGCAGAGGATAAACCGACGATTTTAGTTTATGGTCATTACGATGTACAGCCCGTTGACCCGTTACATCTATGGGAAAGCGCTCCATTTGAACCTGAGGTGCGGGATAATAAATTATTTGCTCGCGGTGCGAGTGATGATAAGGGACAAGTGTTCATGCATGTGAAAGCGGTTGAAGCGCTGATGCAGAAGACAGGCAGCTTACCGGTTAACGTTAAGTTTTTCATCGAGGGAGAAGAAGAGGTCGGCAGTCCCAATTTAGAGAAATATATTAAAGCGAATAAGGACAAGTTGGCGGCCGACATCATTGTTATTTCGGATACGGGTATGCAAGGTCCGGGACACCCCGCGGTTTGTTATGGTTTGCGCGGATTATGCGGTGTACAAATCGATGTGCAAGGCGCGAAAAGTGATTTGCATTCTGGCTTGTATGGCGGTGGCGTAGCCAATCCGATTCATGCACTAGCAGAGGTATTGGCCTCGTTCCGCGATAAAGAGGGAACGATTGCGATTGAAGGGTTTTACGACCAAGTTCGTCCACTGGCCGACGAGGAACGCGAGGCTTACAAAGCGCTAGGTTTCAATGAAGACGCATTGAAAGAAGAGATCGGCGTAACAGAGTTGTTCGGAGAAAAAGGATTTACCCATTTGGAGCGTACTTGGACCCGTCCAACACTTGAAGTGAATGGCGTATTCGGTGGATTTTCAGGCGAAGGTATTAAAACTGTATTGCCCGCAGAAGCTGGCGCAAAAATCACTTGTCGCCTCGTTCCAGACCAAGATCCAGACGACATCATTGACAAGTTGAAAGCGCATATCGAACAGCATAAACCGGCAGGTGTAACGGTGACAGTGAGTGAGTTCGACAAAGGAAAGCCGTTCATTACACCGTTTGACCACCCCGCTATTCAAGCTGCGGGTCGCTCGTATGAAAAAGTGTATCATGTGCCGACTGCATATATCCGTGGTGGCGGATCGATTCCGATTGTTGCGGCTTTCGATGAAATCTTACAGCTACCTGTTGTCCTAATGGGCTTTGGGCTTGCATCGGAAAACTTCCATGCCCCTAATGAGCATTTCCATTTAGAAAACTTCGATCAAGGACTACGCGTCATCGGTGATTATTATTATGAAATTGCTAACTTTTCGAAGGATGAATTGAAGAAATAAACACGATGCCGGATTCTCGTTAAGGGAGTCCGGTTTTTTGTTACATTTTGCATTCATGCTATGATAACCGAGAGAATTCACATGTACTCTGTCTTTCGTTTGCCGCTACATCCTCCGAGTGTCACTCTACTGTCAACTATCAGAATACATTTCGATTACTTTTCATGGTATAGTAATAACAATCAAAAAATTAGTGATAAGGATTGATTTATTTTATGAATAAAAAACCGCTTGCATGGATTGTAGACAGCACTGCCTATGTTTCTGAGGAACTCAAACAACATCCTGACTTTTTTTCAGTTCCTTTGAATATACATTTCGGTGAAAAACAGTTTGTCGATGGTGTCGACCTAAATCCTGAACAATTATACGCTAAAATAAAAAATGCAGAAGATTTTCCAAAAACGTCTCAGCCTTCCGCTGGCGAGTTTTCCGAGCGTTTTAAAGTGATTGCAGAGCAGTATGAACAAGCCATCGCCATTCATGTATCGAGCAAATTAAGTGGTACACTCACCTCATCGACTGCCGGGGCTGAACTTGCTGAATTTCCTGTAACCTTTATCGACTCCATGGCCCTATCCTATGGAATTACAGGGTTAATCGAAAGAGGCATGGAACTGTATGATAACGGAGCAAGCGTCTCAGACATTAAAGCTGAGCTCGAAAAAATGGCAGGGACGTTGCAGAACTTCATTTTGATCGGCCAGCTAGACCAATTATATAAAGGTGGTAGGATGAGTGGTGTGCAATTTTTCCTTGGCAGCTTGTTAAAGGTAAAACCGATTGTTCAAATTTCGAGTGAAGGCGAATTGCTGGCGATTGATAAAGTACGTTCCGAGAAAAAGGCGCTACAATATTTGGTCGATAAAGTAGTCGCTAGCAAACATACGAACAAAAAGAGTGTTTATCTTATGCATGGTAATGTCTTAGATCAAGCTACCCACTTAAAAAATCTAATCACCGAGCAAGTACCCGATTTAGATGTTAAGATCGGGGATATTAGTTCTGTTTTGGCTGTTCATGCGGGAGAGGGTACGCTTGCTGTTTTGTGGTTTGATTGATTGATCAATCACGCCTCGGCGTGATTGCGTCCGGATTTTTTCGAGCTTGCTCGAAAAGCTACCCTAAAAAATCCGTGACATCCGCCGGAGGCTTTATCTGAATTCAGCAGGTATTAGGACTCCCACTGAACGAAAAGCTTTTCGCATTCATTCCTCCACTTGTTGAAGCGGGGTCTTCTCTAGCAAAAGCTTCACTTTCAGTATAAATACATTTGCGGAATTCAGATAAAGGCAGTCCGTCTATATGAGACAGACTGCCTTTTGTTATGAAAATTGATCGTCGATTTTGAAAAAGATGTACTTGGCGTTGGGTGAGAACATATAAGAATCTTTATAGTCCCACAGGCGATGCTGCGCGTCGAATGTATGTGCATTGACAAACGGAACAGAGCCTACTTTGCTTGTGACAATGGTAGAGTGATCGTAGCGACCATCACCTTCAAAGTCATAGGCAATGACATCGCCTAGCCCCAACTGTTCGGCTGATGATACTTGCGTGGCCGTCAGTCCTTGTTTCGAGGTAGCTAAATACCAGCGCAGTGAATGAGCAACTGACCAGCTAAAGCTCCATGTCCCCCTTTGCAGCCACCAGCCTCGTTCTCTATTTGGATAACCATGCATGGGCGCACCACCTGCTAACAAGCATTGAGATATAAAATTGGTACAATCCACGTCAAATGATGGAAACGCCGGATTACGACCGTTCCACCATTCGTTTGCATAACGGACAGCAGCTTCCCTGTCGTACATAGTAAAATCCCTCCTCCTGTCATTTTATGAATGACGGGAGGAGGGCATACATAGATGATTGTTTGAGTTCAGATAATCAATTACGCCTTGGCGTAATTGCGTCGGGATTTTGAATTGAGCTTGAGGCCTACAGGATGTAGGTCATGCAGTCACCGCGACAGGACGTCGCGAACTTAGACTGCCTTCCTTTACTCCTTTCAAAATCCCTGACATCCGCCGGAGGCTTTATCTGAGTTCAGCCGGGGTTGAACCCCCACTGAACAGTAAAAGCATCACATTCATCCTGCCACTTAAGGAAGTGGGGGTTTTCTGTAGCTGACGCTTCGCTTTCAGTACAAAAGCATTTGCTGAAATCAGATAAAGTACCTGATTAGACCAGGTACTCACTCAGAATGGACAATATGGAAACAGTTCTTCCCTGACTTTTTCGCTTCATACATTGCATCATCTACATCTTTCAAAACCGAGGTCACTGTTGCATTCGTTGATGCAACGAGCGCAACCCCAATGCTAGTCGTTACATTCAGCTCCGCATGCTTCATCATCGGCCACGGTGCTTTCATCATCTCAGATTGAATGGCTATTGCATTTTCTCGCGCAAATGCTTCAGTCTCGACATGCGGCGATAATAGAACAAACTCATCGCCACCAAGGCGTGCTACTATCGAATCTGGACTTGCGCCGACAGATAATCTCCTGCCAAATTCCTGAATGACAGAATCACCGACATCATGACCAAATTGATCGTTGATGCTTTTAAAACTGTCGATATCAAGCAAATAAACTGCAAACCCATTCCCTTCTTCTCGAAATTGATTCAATTCAACTGACAAACGATTGGTAAGTAGGCGACGATTGGGCAAGTCTGTCAAAAAGTCATGATTTGCAAAGTACTCCAGCTTGTCCTCGTTCTTTTTTTGCATCGTCACATCGCGAATAATTACTACCATATGTTTAAAATTATTCCACTTATCATACACAGGACTCGCCTTCAACTCCGACCATAGCCAACCGTCGACTTTATGTGTGATCCTTACACGCAAACTGTAGGTTTTGGTATTTAGCTTCGCTTTTATAAATGTTTTCGTTAATCGTTCCACATCATCAGGATGTATAGGCCAAAGCGCTGGCTTTCCAATATAATCCTGCGAGCCAAATCCAAAAACCTCCTGACTCGAAGGTGAGACATACGTATACTCATACTGGTCATTGATCAACACAATAACATCCTGTGCATTTTCTGCAATGATTCGAAATTGTTTTTCGCTTTGAACGAGCTCACTCCATGAGTTTTCACTTTCAATCTGTGCAATTTTTTCATTCGTAATATTTTGTACAACGCCCATAATATAGGTAAGTTTACCTATCTTGTCAAATAAAGGCGTCAATCGAGTATGCGAATACTGACGGATCCCCGAAGGCGACAAATAGGAATCTTCATAGATTACTACTTTTTTAGTTTGTAGTACTTTGCCATATTGATAATCCAAGCATGCACTAAGCTCTGTATCATGCACTTCACCAAAGGTTTTACCAATCGCAGCTTGATCTACATTGGCATGACTAAGTGCCAGATGATTGAAATAAGCATAGGTAAACATTGAATTTTTTTCAACCTTCGCGATAAATACCATATCAGCGAGCACTTCCATTAAAGTAGTATCAAAAGGTAATACCATATCACAGAACACCCCTATTTCCCTTCTTAACAAGCAGTTATGAGTTTTTTGAAAATTTCACATCAATTAAATATACCATTTATTATAGGGATTTCATACTAGAACATTAGTCTAAAAACTGAACAAGATTCATTTCCGCTTTCCAATCAAAAAAAGTATCCTAATGGATACTTTTAATTATTTCATATGGAGCATACCGGGCTCGAACCAACCCCACCCTAAAGTCCAATAATAGCAAGCTTTACAAGGGGTTACAAGGGGTTACAAGGGGTTACAAGGGGTTACAAGGGGTTACAAGGGGTTACAAGGGGTTACAAGGGGTTACAAGGGGTTACAAGCGTTTTTATTTTCCAGTGAATACGGGTTTGACTACGGTTGGTTAAAAAATTAGGTTTGAATACGATTCAATGATTGTACTTAAAATAGGGCAAGGGCAATTAAATAGGGATGTTCGGCATCTCTGATATAGAGGTGTTTTTTTGTCTGTCACAAACTTTATTTACCACGCCTAACTATTATTTCCTAAATCTGCATCATTTTCCTTTTTTCACAAGTACATGTTCTTTTCCTGTCGAGATATTAGCCCATAACAACTTGCATCCGTCGGCTATTCTGCTAACTTTCGTTGGATCGATTTCTACCCGTTTTCCGTCCACAATCATAAAATGCCGAAACGTGTATTTCTTTTTCATATCCTATTTCCTCCTTATTAATATTATCTTCGATTGATTAGATAAATAAAAAAGCACCTCGTGAGAGATGCTTTATCAACTAAATTTTCACAAGCACTTTCATCATTGATTCCTTAGCCATAGAAGCACCCAATTCTTTCACATTTTCTTTTTCTTTAACTTTCATATCTGCAATGCTTTCTTTTTTACCGAACTTTGACATCATCGACAACTTTAATAATTCCTTCATTTAAATCTCCTCCTCGAAGTAGTTTGTATAAAAATGTTGATTTCTATCCGGATCAAAATAATACTTTCTTTTTATCCAAACAAGTCCATCGCCTTTAGTGATAACTGCGACGTCAATCGGTCCACCAACCGTCTCTAAACTTCCTGACGCCTTTCTCCGAAATGAAGTTAAATTAACCAATGACTCAGCCATCTCTGCAAGTTCCCCCTTAGGAAGACTGCGAACTATTGCTAAAGTAGGGTCCGTAAACTCTCTTTTTTGGAAGCCTTCAATTGTTTCGTTATATCTTTCAAAAACTTTAATAAATTCGCTTTTAATACTCAATTCCAAGTCTTCTTTATTTATTCCTTCTTTTAATGCATCCTCAAGTTGATTGATAAAGATATCTGATATCTCGTGAAACGTTTGATGGAGATAATTATCTGAGAGACTCTTCATTTCTGGATCTATCCCCTCCAGAAAAGAGTGTACCATTTCACTTTGGGCAAAAGGGTAAATTCCTGCATCTGATTTTTCTCCTATTTCTGATTGGGCGGTTTTTGATACTTTTATCATATTTGCTATTTTCCCATCAAATGTATGGGCAATCATAACAGGATATATATCCTTCCTACCAAAGCCAGCAATTACTAAGCCTGATGAGTGTTTTGAAAACTCTTTTAGTAACAACTGTTTTACAATTTCTTTTAAGTCCTCATATTGCTCGCTATAAACATTTATCTCATTAAAGTAATGTTCAATTATATGTATTATATGATCATCATATTTCTCCGATAGAAATTTATGTTGTTGACTCGAAAATTCCCCGATGTAATCCCGATTATCTAGCACTCTTAAAACTTTTTTAATTCTTTCTTTAAATAAATCTGCTGTAATATCATGAAGGTTTTCTTGAAGAATCTCGGAATGTTCATCAAGAAAACTTTTAACTGTACGCATCAAATCGTCGTATTGATTAGAAAGTATTTGCTCTATTACTGCCAGGTTATACCTTTCTTCTTCTTTAGTTGATGTCAACTCTTCATATTCATTCTCTTCTAAAAAAGATTTAAAATCATTATAGTATTCTTCGAGTCTTTCAAACTCCTTCTTCCCTAATTTTTCTCTATATAATTTTATAATCGTTTCCCAAGGCACTCGTAAGAAATTTGCATTTCCATAAATCATTACACCAACAGGCTGGTATTTTGATAGCGCAAATAATTTATTAGCGCTATTGTAAATCTTATTTCCGCCACCAATCGTAACTGCACTATCGGCAGCCAGGGCAATTCCCATTTTATTTATTAGACATATTTCAGCAGTCATATAAGAACTCCCCCATTAATATAATTATATATATCTGAGTATTCTACAATTAAAGAGAAATACCTTTAATTATATTCGACATTTTAGATAATAAAAAAGGCGCCAACTCAATTAAGAGTAGACGCTTTTTGCTTTACTGTTTTATCAATCAAGTTATATCGCACTGAATATGACAAATGACACGTCGCAGTGCTGCAATCAATCGTTGTCCTTTGGTTGGACGGGAGGACTTTTATCTTTTTTTGTTTTTTCTTTTAGACTCTTTCTCTTCTAAACACTCGGATACTAACTTTAGAAGAACCTTATTCCGATCTATTTGTTTACTTACAAAATCAATAACCATCAGCAGGCCAAACCATACAACTACAAAAACAACTATGAAAAATATGCTTTTCATCTGAGTCAATTCTGTAAAATTCACTATTGTTACTAAAGAAAATGTAATCAGTGCTACAAAGATTGCTTGTGTCGAATTTAACAGGCTATTCAACCTAGTACTTTCACATTTGACCTCTAAATATATTTTAAATGCATTAAGCTGTTTACGATTATTAAATGACTTTTTTATTTCTTCCTTGATTTTCTCATAGTTTTCACTTAAATTTTTAGGATTAAATTCTTTAATAGATGACAGTTGCTCATGAAACTCTAACCAGATAGGCTCTCCTGACCATTCATACAATGAATATTTATCCATTTTCCTTTTATCAATCCAAATGAATAATTTATCCAATAACTTAGTAACTAAAAACTGAACAATAATAACAATAGCGTTAGTCCCAACAAAGAGTATTACGTAACTAATTATTTGTACTTTAACACCTTTACCGCTTGTCTCCCCAAGAAAAATATCTACCATTACAAATACAAGTAAAAACAAATTTATTATCCAATATTGTAACTTCAGAACTCCTCACCCTCTTCCCTCCGCATCCACTTGATCTTACCTCGATGCCTCACAATCCAATATTTTAGTACAGTTCAAATAATAAGCTCTATTATACCAATCTACAATAATAGGGCAATCTCATATTGATAACACGCGGCCCCCACAAGTAGTTTTACACCTCACTTTCGTCTACAGTAAGCCATCGATCAATTGCATCCAGGTCAAAAAGTAAGATACGATCGCTGGACGGATTGCCGGAATGCGCTTCTCACGTAACAGCTTATAAATTGTAGCTTCCGACATTGGACAACCGATAGATACCAGGTATTCGACTAGCGCTTTTGTTCCGCGTACCCTTCGCATGATTACTCCTCCCTTTTCTTACCTTCTTCCTGCTCTCGCTGTTCTTGCTCCATCTTAGTAGCTATACGCGGTGCCGAAGTTCTTAAAAAGAATTCGTGCCTCTCTCTCTTAGTACGTATAGAGATCATTGACTTGCTTCCTCATAGTCAGAACTCAACCAATAATCAATGTCATCTAAATCAAATATTAGAACCTGTGGGGATGGTCTCCTAAACGGAATTGTTTTGACCCTCACTAGTCGATATATAGTAGATTCCGATATTGGGCAGTCAATGGATTCAAGATATTCCACAAGTGACTTCACGCCTCTTATACGTCGCATAGGCAACCTTTTAGCTTCAAGCTGATTATCAGCATAATCCAAAGCCAACCTTTCTCTTTCTTCTTCTTTCCGTTTTTCCTCAATGAACCTCGGTACTGACATTTTCAAGAATAGACGTTTCATACTATTCACGGTCTCTTCGCTGATACCTAACTGTTCCATTTCTTTACGTATGTTTTCTTCAGTCATTTTATAATCACCCCATTCTACTCCTTCTACTGATTATTGATAATCATCACCAACAATCCACTTATCAATCTTGTCTAAGTCGAACAAAAGGATTTGTGTGTCGATGCGTTTGAACGGCATTTCCTCTTCACGGATCAACCTACTAACTGTCGATGTGCTTAGTTCCACACCGTGTGATTTGAGGTATTCTATTATTCCAGGAACACCTTTTACTATTCGTAAAGTTATAGTCTTATCTCCTTTTCTACCAACTATATAGAATAAATGTTCGTGTGTAAAGCACATAAAAAGCACCTCGCGAGAGATGCTTAATCCTGAGTAAAAGAAATCATTTTATTTTTTGTTGTATATTCCTCATCCAAGTGATTATTAATTATTTTCCTCTCAATTTGTGTTTTGATTTTACCTGGTACTTTAAATTGCTGGTCAAAAGAATCTTTTACGGCATCCCTAAGAGTTTTAGACATACTACCCTGTATTTCTCCATATTCATCGGAAGTCAATCTAAATTTATTATTAGGAATATTTATAGAAGTTAATATCCCTTCTATTTCTATTACTTCAGATTTTTCGTTACTATTTTTCACTAAAATATCATTCAATACTTCGATTTTCGAGTAATTATTTTTATCAAATACTACTGTTTTAATTTCATTGTTATCGGATTTATTTTGCGCTTCAAGAGTAAAAGTTAATTTATTTGAAGATATTTCTTTCAAAAAGTTTTTCATGTCTTTGATAGTTTCAATATTGTATTCTTCATCTACTTCAAGAGATTCTTCTATCACTATTCCATTGTTTTCTTTAACTTCATTAACTAAATCATAAAAAGAACTCAAAGATCTTTCTGGTATCTCGAACAAATCCGCTTCAAACGGATCTGTTTTCAACCATACTCCGAACGAAGAAGGTTGAAATGAATCAATCTTCAAATTCATTGAGTAGTTAGCATCAATCACCCTCTCATTAATTAATTTATTTTTCAATTGCAATAATCCATCATATGTTTTATTGAATTTTTGCATTAAATCCATAAATAAATTTAAATCTATATCGTGATTATTCGACTCGTCTTTAAATACTAATTTAAACCTTGAACTATCAATAATCGTTTCATTGACCTTATTTAAACTTTCTTTACTTATGTAGTCGTAATCAACCACGAAATCTTCTTCCGGATAGCTATCTATCTCGAAATTACTTTCATCCACTACTTCAAGAACTATTTTCACTTCAGAAGCCTCTAATAAAGAATCAATAAATAGGTGATGTAATCTGCCATTTTTTAAAAGTCTGTTCAGCAGTTTTACTACGGATATTCGTTGCTCTATTAAATTGACTCTCTCTTTATTAGAAATTCTACTGAAGAACCATTTATCGACATGTTCTTGAATTTCTTCAATGTAGTAGTTTAAATAGTATTCCGATTTTAATGACTTGGAAATAAAAAACAATGGGAAATCATAGTAGTCAAAAATATGTACAATTTCAAGCGCTTCTAGTTCAGAGTATTTATTTATTCTCATTACCATCTCCCTCTCCTAGAAACACTTTTACCATATCAACATCTTTATATAACCATAAATTCAAATGAACATTCTCCGTTTTATGTATACCACTTTTTGAAGTAATAATTCCTCCAACAAACTTTTTATTCCTTAAATTTTTAAATCTTTTGGTTGCATCGCTAGCTGCTTTAGCAGTAGTGAAAAATGATATCGCAAGCGCTTCACACGTCTTATTTTGTGGATATGGTTTTTTTCTTTCCCTATGATTTAAAAAATCAATTTCTTGAACTGTATCATTTTCTATGATTCTGTATATAGGATTAATATCCTGCTCTATTGCATCAAATGGAGGGCATTGTTCAGGGAAGTTTTCTTCTTTAAAAGGCATCCTCTCCATACTCCTTTCCATATTATATTTTTAAAACAACAAGTTATGTATAGTAACTATATTCTGAATATAGGTCTAATATAACAGAAAAAAATTGCATTCAAAGACTTTCGACAAAACTTGACAAAAAAAGCGACCTACCCTGAACTGCACCCCGCTTTTACTTGTTCATATTGCAAGAGAAAAAGCACCTTGAGGGAGATGCTGCCAACATAAAAATAATTGCTAAAGAAATTAAAAGATGTTAGATTAATTGTATATTGATTTTCTTTTATGGTTGGACCCATGCGGGACCGAGCGGTTGATGACTAATTAAGGCCTTTGGGCTGATTGTGTCAAAGGGACAGGTATGTCCGTTTAACAATCAGAACCAAAGGCTTTTTTTGCGCTCTGATTCGGAATACATCAGAAATGCGAAAAAGGGAGGTTTTATTGAAATGTCAACTATCGTAAAATATTTACTTTTAGCAGTGTTGGTAATTGCGTTAGTCCTACTCGGTGGACAGTCTGCTTCTTGACTGAAAAGAACATCAAAGTAAAAAAGGCGACCACCTATAATTAAATGGGTAGTTGCCTTTGCCTATTGAATCTATTACGAAATCTTATATTTTGTATTATTCCTTAGAGGAAATAGAAACCGATCTTTATTATTAACTCGAAAGATCCTACTATTCCTTCCAACAATTATAGGGATTTCATACTAGAACATTAGTCTGAAAACTGAACAAGATTCATTTCCGCTTTCCAATCAAAAAAAGTATCCTAATGGATACTTTTAATTATTTCATATGGAGCATAGGGGGCTCGAACCCCTGACCTTCACACTGCCAGCGTGACACTCTCCCAGCTGAGCTAATGCCCCGAAAATTTGATACAATAAGAATTATAGCAATAAGGTACATAAAAGACAATAGGCAGGGGGACGTCTTCATGCAACATGCAGAAAGAGAATTCACCGAACCCGTCGCGCTTTGTGACGGCAAGGGGCTATTGAATCCAGAAGCAATCGGATTTGCACGGCAGCCTGTCATCCAGAGCAATTTGACGGGCCACTTTATGCGAAAGAAGAAATGGAATTATTGGTGTGTATACGGAGAGGATCTATTATTTTCTGCAACAATTAGCCATATCGATTATGCCGCTGTCTGCTTTGTCTATATTTTGGATTATGAGACACAACGATTTTTTGAAAAGCAAATTACGATTCCAATAGGGCGCAGTGTCAAAATGCCGGAGGACGTTCTCGGTAGCGTTAAATTTGTCAATGAGAGCTTAACTGTCCAGATTGTCAATATTCAAGGAGAAACACATCTATCTGTCACTATCCAGGATTTTGATAATGAAGTACTCCATGCTGATCTACACATCACTCATCCACCGGGTGATGAATCATTAAATGTTGTCATACCCAAAAGCCGCGATATTTTTCAATTCACTGCGAAGCATCATTCGTTGCCGACTTCTGGCTTTGTTAAAATCGGCGATAAACGATATGATTTCAACCCTGATTACAGTTTCGCTGTACTCGATTATGGACGAGGCATTTGGCCGCGCAGGGCAGAATGGAATTGGGCGATGGCGTCACAGCGCCTCGGCAATCGTCGGATTGGATTGAATTTTGGCGGGAAGTGGACGGATGGTACTGGAATGACAGAGAATGCGGTTTTTATAGATGGACGGATGACTAAAATTCATGAAGATGTCCTTTTTAGCTATGATAAAAATAATTTTATGAATCCTTGGAAAATCCAAACGAAGTTTTCGAAGGCAGTCGACATCACTTTTTCACCCTTTTTTGAACGTATAGCAGCTACCAATGTTAAAGTTGTGCAGACTAAAGTTCACCAACTCGTTGGCTATTTCAACGGTACCGTTCAACTCGTCGACGGCTCCACACTACACATCCGTAATATGCTTGGTTGCTCGGAAGAACATGTCGCGAAATGGTAATCCAGCGACAAACTTTGCCATTATAGATTATTTTAACGCCGGCCCAAAAGCCGGTTTTTTCATTGTACAAAACATTCTTTTGTTTAGTTCACCCGTATTTTAGGTAAACTAAGAACAAGAAATCTATTTGGAGGGTTTGTTTGAAATGCATAAACTTACATTATTTGGTGCTGCAGCCCTATCAAGTGCTTTAATACTCGGCGGATGTGGCAACTTCGGGAAAAATGCCGATAAACCAAACAGGGAAGATGCGACTATTATTCATGAAGATGAGAA
The DNA here is from genome assembly GCF_038618305.1 of Sporosarcina sp. FSL K6-2383. Lineage (NCBI taxonomy): Bacteria > Bacillati > Bacillota > Bacilli > Caryophanales > Caryophanaceae > Sporosarcina > Sporosarcina sp. FSL K6-2383. Next base: position 873,765 of record NZ_CP152017.1, on the reverse strand, counting down.
AGCTGGAGGATCGCTTGAAACTGGGGATGGTTTCGGATTTACATCCTTCGATCTTGATATCGAAGTCGATGGCAAAGACGCGATTGAAACCGAATATAAGACGGAAAAAAAGTTAGATGCAAATTATGAAAATAGACTAACCAACACCAAATTGAAAGACAGCGAAGCTATGAATGAAATCGGGAAGCTTTTTATGGATATTCTCATCACCAAGGATACACCACCGCAAGAAGTAATCGATAAAATTCTAAAATGGTATCAGTTAGACAGTTACTCTCATTTCGATTTGGAAGTTGACTTTGATGATGGAACAAAGCTCGATATTAACGAAGTGCAATAATCCATTATCCCCTAGGTAACTCCATCTTTTTTTACGGATTCAAGTTGAAAAGGCTACAAGGATATAAATATCCTTGTAGCCTTTTCAACTTATACTTTCGATTCCGCCAACATATTGAAATAAACACCTTGTCGTTCAATTAATTGCTGCTGGCTCCCAGACTCAATCAGTTTCCCTCGTTCCATGACGTAAACTGTATCTGCTTTTCGTACCGTATTCAATCTATGTGCAATGACGAAACTTGTTCTACCTGCCATCAAACGCTCTAATGCTTCTTGAATTTGTAGCTCGGTCACTGTGTCAATACTACTTGTCGCTTCATCTAACAATAGGAGAACAGGATCGGCGACAAGCGCCCTCGCAATAGACAACAACTGCTTCTGCCCCTGTGATATTTCGCCGCCGTCCGCTGTCAAAAGCGTGTCATATCCATCTTCCAGCCGACTGATGAAGCTATGTGCATTGGCCTTTTTCGCCGCTGCAATAACTTCTTCAACTGTCGCATCAAGCTTGCCATAGCGAATATTTTCAAGAACGGTCGCTTCAAATAGAAACGGATCCTGTAACACAAACGCCGTCTGACTACGCAATGTTTTTCGCGGGAACTCACTAATTGGGATACCATCAATATAGATTTCTCCTTGATCGACCTCATAAAATCTAGCCAGTAATTGCATAATCGTCGTTTTCCCTGCCCCCGTAGCACCAACAAAAGCTACCGTTTCCCCTGCTTTTACATCGAATGAAACCCCGTCTACTGTATAGCCATCCGTTTCCACCGCATAACCGAATGACACATCGCGAAATTCAACATCCCCTTGTAAAATTGTATCTGCATGTTCTATTGCCTCATCGTCTTCAACTGGCTCATCCATAATCTTAAACACACGCTCTGCTCCAGCAATCGCCGATAACACCGTATTAAACTGATTCGCAAGATCATTGAGCGGACGTGTGAACTGGCGTGCAAACTCAGAGAAAATAACAATCGTCCCAATTGTCACAGCACCATCCCCTTTAAGTGCCAGCAATCCACCGACACCGGCAACGACTGCAAAAGCAGCATTATTCAACATGTTCATTACCTTGGGGATAAAACCAGAATACGTCAATGCCCAGAACCCAGTCCGGCGAAGTCGATCACTTTTCTCCGCGAACTCTTCCATGACACGCTGTTCCTGCGAGAAGGCTTTAACGATGCGCTGACCAGAAATTGTTTCCTCAATCATACCGTTCAATTCACCAACTGCTTGCTGTTGTTCCTTAAACAATAACCCTGTACGACGTGTAATCCAACGCATTGCCACAAACATCAGAGGCACGATAATCATCGTCAACAGTGTTAACAATGGACTTAGATACAGCATGACTGCCAGTGTTCCTGTCAGGGTCAAAATACTAGAAAACACTTGGATAAAAGAAGAGTTTAACGTCTGACTGACGTTTTCGATATCATTCGTCACCCGGCTCATCAATTCACCGTGCTGTCGTTTATCGAAAAATGTCACTGGCAATTTTTGAAGATGGGCAAACAAACTTGTTCGCAAACGGAAAATCGTTTGCTGTGCAATCCCAACCATCCAGAAACTTTGAAAATAAGTCGCCGATGATAAACCGAGATAAATGACAATCAGCAAACCGATTTGAACGCCAAGACCATCAAATTGCATCGGAATGATGAAATTATCAATGATTTTCCCTATCATCAGTGGTCCGAGTAGCGTCAATACAGAACTCACAAAAACAAGTGCTAGCACTGTGATGAGAAGACCGCGTTGTTCATCAACAAGCTTCCAAATTCGGTAAAGTACTGACTTCCAGTTACTCGCGCGCTCACCCTTTTTCTTTTTTGGATCTTTTAAATCATCTTTTGTAATGATAGGCTCATAGCCAAATGGTTTACGAATTACGCGTAGCATCGGACGCCACCGCCTCTCCCGACTGAGATTGTGCTATTTTTTGATAGAGCGTAGATTGTTCCATTAAGTCGTCATGCGTTCCATAGCCGACAACCTTTCCTTCATCAAGGAGAAGGATTTTGTCTGCTCCTTGCGCGGTACGAATTTTTTGCGTCACAACAAGCATCGTTGCGGCCTCTCCTTCGAGAGCATCCCATAATGCCGTTTCCGTTTTAACATCCAGCGCACTTGTACTGTCATCTAATATTAAAATCGATGGTTTGCGGACGAGTGCCCGCGCAATGGATAGCCGTTGCTTTTGTCCACCGGATAAGTTTACGCCTTTTTGCCCAACTCGGGTGCCATACTTTTGCGGGAACAAATCAATCGATTCATGAATTTGCGCTTTCTTCGCAGCCTGTTCCAACTCATCGACATCTGCTTCTGTATCACCCCACGACAGGTTTTCTAAGATTGATCCCGTAAATAAAATGGATTGCTGCGGTACAAGTCCGATCGTATCGCGCAAATCCTTCAACGCCCATTCCTTTACTTCTGTTCCGCTGACAAAAATCTCCCCACTCGTCGCTTCAAATATGCGCGGGATTAAGTTCAGCAGGGTTGATTTTCCAGAGCCAGTTTCCCCCATAATTGCGAGCTTTTCACCTGTTGCTATATGGAATGATACATTATCCAGTATAGGTGTCGACTTCCCCGGATAGTTAAACGAAACATTCTCAAAGCGTAAGTCACCTTCCAATCGCCCTAGTCCAGAACTTTCTGTTTCGTGAATTTCTAAGTCTTCATTCGCAAGTAGTACTTCTTCCATCCGCTCTGCTGATGCCTTTGCACGTGAAAACGCAATAATGATGAAGGCAAACATCGAGAATGCGCCTGTCATGCGCATCGCGTAGTTGACAATAGCGACAAGTTCCCCCACTTGCGCGCGATCATTACTAACCTCAACTGCACCAAACCACAGCACAGCCATTAAACTGCCGTTCATCACAAGTAGCAATACAGGTAAGATGAGTTCCATCATGCGCATCGCTTTGACCGTGTCTTTTCTAAGTAAATCAGATACTTTTGAAAAACGACTGGCCTCGTACATCCCACGTAAATAGGCTTTGATTAGCCTGACTGCCTGTAAATTCTCCTGAATAACACGGTTTACTCGATCTAATCGTTGCTGCACCCCTGCAAAATAACCGACCCCTTTTTTAGCCATGAAATATAGGAATACGAGTAGAAACGGAGCGCCGATAACTAAAAAAAAGGCGAGTTTGACATTGACGAAGAACGCCATGATTAAACTTCCGATAACGAGCAAAGGTGCACGCATCATAATGCGAAGCCCCATAAATAAAACGTTTTGCGTCATTGTTACATCACTTGTAAGGCGAGTAATGAGACCAGCCGTCGGAAAACGGAGGAAAGTCGCCATCGAGAAGGCTTGCACTTGGCGAAATAATGCCTGACGTAAATCATAGCCAAAGCCTTGCGCCACATGTGCGGCGAAGTAAGAGTTGATAACGCCGGAAAATAAAGCAACGAAGGCGAGTGCCATCATCGCGCTCCCCCACGTCCAAATAACTTCTGCATCGCCAGCAATAATACCATCATCAATAATCTTTTGAATGAGTAATGGTTGGATAAGTTCAACAGCCAGTTCCATTAACATTAGAATTAGCGCAATGGCAATTGGCCATTTATATGGCTTTGCGTAAGAAAATATTGTTCTCATTTTTTGACCCCCAGAAAACTCTTTCGTTTTACGAACCATTAAATCAACAGAAGGAAGGATATAGTGCAATCCTTCCTTCTGTTGATTTAAGCCTCCGGCGGATGTCACAGATTTTGAAGGGAGTTAATTGAGCAAGCTCAATTCAAAATCTGGCCGCCAACACTCCAAGGCGTGTTTGATTAGTAGACCCTATTATCCCACAGCCATTGGGTTGTGTATAGTCAATCTTACTGAATTGCGGGATACTTCGGATATATGGGAAGTCCAATATACTCGTTAGCAAGTAACTTCTATTGTAGATTGCTACGGCGCTAGATTAATTCAATTTATTCATCTATTCAACTTACAGGAATTGAAAAACTAATACGCACATTTTAACAAAAGGACCGACCCCTAACAGGCTTCGGTCCTTTCATTATTCTTTCGCCTTACTCCCCGCAATCGACAACCACGTCACACCAATCAGCATGACAATCCCTCCTGCCAATTGCCACATACCAAGTACTTGTCCAAACCACAACACCGAAATCACCATCGCCGTCAGTGGTTCAAAGCTCGATAATATACTCGTTTCGACTGGAGTTATGTATTTCATGCTACTCAAGAATAATACGAATGCTAGTGTCCCAACAACGATGACGAGAAAGAGCATAGCCGATATATTCCATTCTTTCAGGTAGTCGAGATGCCTGATGATTTGCAAAGGGTTCGTCAGGAAAAGTGTCGTGCCACCGATAATCATTGCCCAACCGACGACTAGCAAAACACCCCATTCTTGCATGAGTCGGACTGGGTGCAGTGTATAAAATGAAAAGGCGAATCCGAGTGCGATTCCCCAAATCACTGCCCATTGGCTCAAAGCAAATCCAGAAAACGAGCCATTTGTGAGTAGTAAAAATAACCCAATTAGTGTCACGAACATGCCCAATACCTGTACGACAGGCGGCCATGTTTTTTGCCTAAACGTCACAAATATAATAATGAAAACCGGTGCGAGAAATTGAAATAAAGTTGCAATGACTGCATTACTTGATTCAATAGAGGCTACGAATGTGTATTGAACGCCAAGCATACCAAATACTCCAAAAATCAATAACTGCCGTGCCCAAACCTTATGCTTCCATGGAAGACTTATTCGTTTGCCCTGCATTTTTAACATCACGAGTAGACATGTTCCCGCAATAAGTAGGCGGACCGTCAGCATGTAGGAGACCGTCATGTCGCTATTTAACAGAAGCCACTCAATCATAGGTCCTGTGGTACCCCAAAGCATTGCACCCGAAACAATCAGGATAATCCCTTTTAGCCTCTCCACCTTTTTACCCCCTTTCAGTAGCAATTTATTATCAATATAAGTAATACGTCATCTGTTTCCTCACTTTATAGTGTACAGACGGTAAATTTTCTCTATAATAGGAGTATAGTACATCCAGGAGGAGACATTATTATGAATTCACAAAATGAGCAACTCATGCCGGATTCACTTGAACTACCGGACATCATGAAAAGTCTCGAACAATTTTATATGGTGAACCGAACGGATAGTGATGGCTCCATCACTTATATAAACAAGAATTTTTTAGACACAAGTAAATGGACTCCTAAGCGTATCCTTGGAAAGACATTATGGCAAATGTTTCCTGAAACGGATGCCGGTCAAAATCAGGCTCACGCTATTTGGAACACCGTTACAAACGGCAAAACGTGGTTCGGAAATGCCGAAAAAATAACACGCTTGGCTGAACCTTACTTCGTTACGCTGATCGCCATTCCATCTATGCAATCGGATGGCAAGCTGATTTCTGTCACGTTTCTTGAATTAGACAATACAGACGAAGTCCATTTACGTGAGCAGCTTCAGGAAATTGCATTTATCGACTACGAAACGGGATTGATGAGTCGCTATAAGCTTGAAACAGCTGTCAATGAAGCCATTGCAGAAGATAAGCATTTCTCATTCGTTTACATAATGATTGACCACTTTTATACATTGAAAGATTTACAATCCCCCGAATCGGAAAAAGAACTTATTAAATCCTTTACCAATCGATTGAAACGATTTTTTCAGGATAACCCGATTGCTAGAATTGGTGTCAATGAATTCGTTGTGCTTACACCGTTTGGCGATTGGTATGTACAAGGATTCCTGCAATTTTTAGAGCAACAACCGATTTATATCGATAACAGCGCATTGCCATTGTCCGTTAGTGGAGGCATTGTCCGTTACCCTGAAGACCAATCGACATACAATCATTTGATGAAAGCTGCACTTGTCGCAACGAAAGAAGTGATAGATCATGGCGGGAAGAAAATTGCTTCACTATCCTCAGCGTCACACCAAGGATTGAATAGGCGAGCTATCATTGATCGTAAATTGCTCACCGCACTCAACCATAATAATTTACAAGTTGTCTATCAGCCCCAATTTGATGTTGCTGCAAACAAAATTAATATGTACGAAGCACTCGTCAGATGGGAAGATGCTGAACTCGGCTACATTTCACCAGACGAACTTATTCCCATCGCAGAGGAAAATGGACTTATCCATGATATCGGTGCGTTTGTGCTCGAGGAATCTGCTAATTTAGCGACAAAATGGAACGCCGAAGGGCAGACCTTAAGCATCGCGGTCAACTCATCTGTACGTGAGTTTAAAAACTCTCATATGAAAGAAAAGATCTCCAAAATCCTTGAAGAAACAGGCTGTCCTGCAAGTAGCATTCAGCTTGAAATTACTGAGAAATTCGCACTCCAAGCCGAAGAGGAACAATCTATCATTCTTCAGATGAAAGAATTACAAGACGAAGGTATCCAGTTTGCATTGGATGATTTCGGAACGGGCTATGCATCATTCCGTTTTCTTCAGAGTTTACCAATTTCAAAGATTAAAATCGATAAGCTATTCATCCGTTCTTTACTGACACATTCCAAGACGCAGCAACTCGTCGAAGGAATGATTAAACTAGGAAAATCATTGGGCTTGTATGTTGTGGCCGAAGGTGTCGAAACCGAGGAACAATTCGAATTGCTCAAAGCAATGGGCATAGACGCTGTCCAAGGTTATTATATTAGTGCCCCGATTAGCGCAGATATGATTGTATTGGATTAATACAGAAAGGGAGTGCCTTGAAATTCAAAGAGCACTCCCTTTTCTCCTTTTGGTCATTGATTGGAAAAACAACTGAATGATCACTTCGGCAAACACAAGCCCCATCGCAATCGCACCTGAAACCATGAAGGCACGCGAAGCAAAGGACATAGATGTTAAAAAATCATTTTCAACAATATGACGCATCGCATTATACGCCGACCCTCCCGGTACAAGTGGAATTATGCCCGCAACACTAAAGATAATCATCGGCATTTTGAAGCGTTTCGCAAAAAGATGCGCAACAATAGCTACCGCAAATGCACCAAGGAAAGAAGCTTGCATCGGATCTCCCGAATATGCATTAAACACACTATAAACAAGCCAGCCCGTCATCCCTACAAAACCACAATAGAATAACATCCTGCGTGGCGCATTAAAAATTATTCCAAAACCCATAGCTGCAAGAAAACTAAAAATCGCCTGTATAACCCACGTCAACTTTCTTCACCTCATTTCTCAGGAAAAGTGCAGGGCGCCCGAAGACTAGACACCAAACTTCAAAAAGATAATACAAGTGCCACGCCAGCACCAATTGCAAAAGCCGTCAAAAATGCCTCGGCACCTTTCGATAATCCAGAGACAAAATGACCTGCCATCAAATCCCGTACTGCGTTTGTTATGAGCAGACCCGGAACGAGTGGCATGACTGACCCGATAATGATTTTATCCAACTCGGTACCAAGCCCTACAGAGATTGCGCTGAAACCAATGAGACCGATAAACAATGCCGCAATGAACTCGGCGAAAAAACTTACTTTCGTTAGCTCTTGGATTTTTGTAGCAATGATAAATCCAACACCACCTGCGAAAAATGCCGCAGGAACATCCGACCAAACACCTTCGTATAAAATAAGAAAACAGCCGCTTGCAACGGCCGCCGCAATGATTTGTAACCACAATGGGAACATGACATTTGTTTGTTCGATTTCTTGTAGCTTGGCATAAGCTTCTTCGAGTGTATATTCATCCGCAGATAACCTGCGAGAAACATCATTGACAAGCGCCACTTTTTCAAGATCCGTCGACCGTCTTTTAATCCGTATTAGTTTTGTATGATACGGACTCCCTGGCGTAAAAATAATGCCTGTCGGCGTTACAAAACTATGTGTCGCAGATAGCTTCTGCGTGACGGCTATGCGTTCCATCGTATCCTCTACACGATACGTTTCAGCGCCAGCCTCCATCATCAATCGTCCCGCAAGCAGACAACAATCTATCGCCATTTCTTTATCCACTATCAACAACCTCTGTCCCCCCCTTGAAAGTCCTTTTGAATAATCTTAACGAAGCAAACCACAAATGACAATGTCAAGTTGCAAAACAATGCAGTTATCACCAAAACGTCATACTTCAAAGGTACAAAACCATAGGGTAAAACATTAAAACAGCCTAGCATTTACGCTAGGCTGTAGACAAACTATCTTTTCAACTCAATCAATCTTCACGCTACCGATAGGAGCAAATGTATCCAATGAATAATTGTTTATCCCCTTCATCGAAATCGTATACAATTCATCTTTGCTGTAAAGCATACGATGAATTTGTTCTTCCCACTCCATATACTGTTCACCACGTGTATTTTTTGTTAATAGATCGCCCTTCAGAACAATTCCATTTTCAGGCGTAATTTCGTAAACAAGTGCTCCCATGCTTTGAAGTTCAACATAATGATCTTTTCCGATTTCATCGTAAACCATAACTGGAAAACCATACAAGCTACGGTCCTTATGCTGGAACAACGCCTTATGATCATATTGAATTGGCGAATACGTTCCTCGGCCACCAATAATTTCTGTGTCCTGTTCTTTTGGATTAGTAAAATCAGTAATGTCAAACAGTGAAATCTTCATACCCATCGTCAAAATGAATGGCTCACCACCGTTTGGATTCTTCTCGGCAACTGTTTCATAACCGAATCCGATGAGATGATTCTCATCCAGTGGATGCAAGTAATTACTGAAGCCAGGGATTTTCAGTTCTCCAAGTACCTTTGGCGCCCTAGGGTTCGCTACATCAATGACAAAGAGTGGATCCGTTTCACGGAACGTCACCATATACGCTTTATCCCCCATGAAACGTGCCGAATAGATGCGTTCTCCCTTCGCAAGTCCTTCAACAGAGCCTGTCATCTTCATGTTTTGATCCAAAATGAACAGATGATTTTTAGACGGATTTTTGTCATCCCACATAGTTCCTTCTGTCATGACAACACGGAAATTACCTTTATACTCATCCATTGAAAATTGGTTGAGCAATCTACCCTTGAGCTCTGCAGAACTGTGGAATGTCACATCGGTTCCTTTTAATGTGAATTTGAACAACTCGGTGTTTGCCACACCTGGATTCCACATCATCGTCATATTCGAAGTACCTGTATTTGAAGCTTGCTGTTGTTCGTAAGTTGTAGCAGTCAGATAAAGATTGTCTTTCGACATATACAGCTGTTCACTACTACCTAAATACCCTTTTGTCACAACTTTATTCGTAGTCGGCGAGGATAAATTGATAGCCGTAATAACAGAATACGAAGGCTCTGTCGCACCTGGTAAAATCGTAATATTTTTATAATCGATTAGCTGTTTGTCTGAGCTTTCTTTAGAATCGTACATACTCGGGCGCAATACATCTCCATCAAACTGGTCCATCGTCCAGAAATATGGATGGACATTTGTGACAAAGTACAGCATATCTCCTGCTTTTCGCGCACCGCTCAAATAGCCCTCCGCTCCAAATTCCCGGAGTAGGGATGGACTTTTCGGATTCGAAACATCATACAATCGCACTGTCGTCATACTATTGACTGGCATCATTCTATCACTGGAGGCTGCTTGTTTTCCCTCCCGATAAGGCGTATGCTTCTCCCCAAGAACGACTAGCGTTTTGCCGTGAAGAAATAATTGTGACGGATAAAAGCCCTCTTCCATTTTGATACTCGTAGCCATTTGGATGTTTTTCGAATCACGGATGTCTGTTATCGTTACTTTCCCTTCCCCAACAACTGCGTAAATATATTCGCCATCTGTTTTGACCATGTCAGCTTCATCAACACCGGCGACTTGGTTATTCGTCGTCGAATGGTCAGAAGAGCCTGCAGAGCTTTCTTTTGCAGAGTCCGCCGTTTCCAATTTTTCTTTAGCTGCTTCTTGCGGCGCATTAAACAAAATAGACTGTTGTTTTTTCACACGCTCAAAATAGGCGACTAACTCCTTTTCTGTAGCAACCTTCGGCAGTACTTCATCCATCCTGAACTTGAATGTATGTGTGCCGTATTGATTACCATCTACCGTCCTTGGCTTGACATGAAGTGTGTAAGAACCTGGTTCGATTCCTTTTATATGAGCCGTCTTTCCTTTGTTACTCACTGTAATTTCCGCCGCCACTCGTTTTCCTTGATCATTCGTGACGAAGAGATCGCTCTTTTTAACAGTTTTGAAAAAAACCTTGCTCCATCCTTGATTTGTAGTCGTATCAGTCGCTGCTACTACTTCCCCTTGTTGGATGAAAACAGAAGAAGTAATGGTACCTGCTATAATCAAAATAGCCGCAATGAACCCCATTGTCGATTTTCTCAAATTGACCAACCCTTTCTTTTTCGTTTGTTACCTCATTAGACTGCTCTGAGATGATTTGGTTACACTAAAAGGAAAAACTTTCTGAGTGGTTGGATTTTATTTACACACGAAAAATCCTTTACTCACATATTATCTATGCCGAAAGCAGTTAAATTCTAGTCCTCTTATCATTTTCCGTTTAATTCATTAATCAAGAGTGAATAGTTTCTTTATGAGTCAATTGTCTAGGAGGGAATTACTTGATGAAAGATCAATAGTTAGATACCCTTATTCAACTAGTCGGACATGTGATTATTTTAAAATAGGAGATGTTTTATTATGAAAGTATGGGTATTATCACTTTGCATCCTGATATCTCCAACCTTTTTTTGATAGGCTGTAGCAGTGACAAAGAAAAATTGAGCACCGTCGACCCTCAGAGCAAAATAACTTTGGAGGAAATCCAATTACAGGCAACTGATTTTTTAAAGAAGAAGCCCCTAACAACATGAATTTCATGCTGTTAGGGGCTTCTTTCATTATGCTTCTACTGTTTCTCTTGAATATCTTTTCTTATATAATAGTGCAAAATATCCGAACGTAATTACCAGACACGCAACCATGAATCCAATCAGAATTCCATTGTTCATCCAAAGTGCCGCAAAATCACCAGTAGAGATAGCCCCTTTAAACGCCTGGACAGAATACGTCATCGGCAAGAATGTATTGAAGAATTGCAGTGGTGCTGGGATCAATTCAAGCGGGAATGTCCCTGCACTTGTCGTTAACTGCAAAATGAGGATGATAATCGCAACGAATCGTCCTGTATCTCCCAAGATAGACACGCATAGTTGGACAATCGCAATGAATGTATAACTCGTGATAATTGCCGTTAGAACGAACAACGGTGTGTTGATGATTTCCATTCCAAGTACGAATTTCACAACCCCTACCGCGATCAGTGCCTGCAACAAACCTACGACGGCGAGTACAGATACTTTACTCGTAAACCATCTGAATGCGCCCATTGGTTTCATCGCCGGCTCGACAAGCGGGAAGACGATAGACAACAATAAGGCTCCAATAAATAATCCCATCGACAAGAAGTATGGTGCAAATCCTGTACCATAGTTCGGTACAAGGTTAATCCCTTCTTTCTCGACATTCACAGGTGCACCTACCATGCCATATGTTTTGTCTGTCGGGTTCACTTCACTTGCGGCTTCATTTGTTTCCGCTAGTTTTTCTTGAAGCGTCAATGTTCCTTCATCCAACTCCACCAGTCCATCAGCTAGTGTGACAAAGCCTTCAGCGAGTTCTTGTGATTTTGATGCGAGTGTATCAGTTCCCTCTTTCAGCGTACCTGTTCCTTCTGTCAATGAAGTAAGACCAGTTGTCAAATCTGATGAACCTTGCTGCGCAGCTGTTACACCTTCTGCTAATTGCGTAATCCCTGCCGCAAGGTCTCCGTTTCCTGCTGCAAGAGCATTCGCTCCTTCAAGAAGTTGGGCAGAAGAACCATTCAATTTACCAAGTCCCGCCAGCGCTTCACTATGTGCGCCAGCAAGTTGACCGGCAGCGCCGTTTAGAGTAGTAGTACCTTCCGTTAACGATGAAGTCCCAGTAGATAACTCCTGCATACCACCTGATAGTTGAGCACTCCCTTGTTTCAATTGACCAAGTGCTTCTCCAATGGCTTTTTGTTGCTCAGTAGGAAGTCCTTCCAAAACAGGGTCTAGCTGCTTTGATAACCCTTCAATTCCAGTCGCTACATTAGCCGCTACTCCCGTTAGTTGACCCGCAGCCCCATTGAGTTGCTGTGATTTTTCATTCAACGTTCCTACTGCTGTATTGAATTCCTGTTCCTTCTGACCAATTTGTCCGTAACTTGCTGTCAGTTGGCCTACGCCAGCTGTATAGTTTGTGAGACCTTCTTTCAATCCACTAGCACCAGCTAAGGCTTTTTGCGCCCCTGCCAACAACTCTTGTGATCCTTGCGATAAAGTGCCAAGCCCTTTATTCAACTCATCCGCACCTGTAGCTGCATCGCCCGCTCCTTTTGCGATTTTATCGGACCCGTCTGCCAGTGTAATGGTGTTACCGGCCAATGTTTCAAGATAACCTTTTAATTCGTCGGCACCGCCTGCTAATTTTGTAGCACCGTCATGCAATTCACCTGCACCATCTGCTGCTTCGCCAAAGCCATCACCCAATTCCACAATGGAATCGAATAACTTTCCCGCATATGTTGAAGCAACTTTTTCGTTCACTTCTGCGCGAATCCGGTCCATTGCTGTCTCACCAATTTGTCCAGATAAGAAGTTGAATCCCTCGTTTGGTTTATAAATAATTGTCAACTTTTCCGGTTCATCATCCAGTAGCGTTGTTGCATGCTCCGAAAAGTTTTCCGGTATTTCAATGACTACGTAATACTCCTGATTCTTGAGCCCTTTTTCCGCTTCTGCTTTCTTGACTCTTTGGAAATCAAACTGCTTACTATCTATTAATTTATCGGTCAGCTCCTGACCCAAGGCCAGCTGCTCACCATCCATTTCCGCCCCTTCGTCTAAATCCACAATCGCAACGGGCAAATCATCCATATTGGCATAAGGATTCCAAAACGCCCACAAAAACATTCCCGCATACAAGACAGGGATGAACAAGATGGCAATCATCGGCACAAGCATTTTCCGTGAGCGTAGTAGTTGTTTCCACTCCGCCCGAGTCATTGATTTCTTCATTATACTCACCTCTCCAGAACTAGTTGACCACTTTCCTCAAACAGTCATTTTAAAATAAAAAAATAAGTCTCAGACTAAGAGACTTTTGAAAATTGTCCCACTCAGCAACGCAACAATGCGCTGTTCTTCAAGCTCTGCATCATGGGTTTTTCCCCAGTCAGCAACAAGTGCCATATACGCTTTAAATAACAGATAAGCGACAAGCTCACTGTCACAAGGCTTCAGCTCACCCTTGGCAACCGCTTTTTCAATCTTGGTTTTTATATAAGAAACGATTTCTTTTTCTATCGTTTCTAACACTTCAATGACTGCCGGCGTCCGAAGTTCTTTCTCTTCATCGACAAGCATGGCGTACAATTGGTGTGTTTCACGGAATTTGAGCATGCGCATTAGCCTGGCGTGGGCATTTTGCTCAAAAGGTGCACCTTCGACAGAAACTGAATCTGCCTCTGCTCGCATCTCATGAATCATTTTCACAACAATCGCATTGAATAGCTCTTCTTTGTTGGCAAAAAACGTGTAGATGGTTCCTTTTCCAACGTTCGCAATTTTGGCCACTTGATCCATCGTCGTCGCCTTGTAGCCGAAAAGCGAAAATGACTTTGCCGCTGCTTCCAATATCTCTTGTCTGCGATCCATTTCTCCACCTCACTTTGAAGGGATTAGAAAATTGACTGTAATACACTTTTAGTCATACAGTCATTATATTACTCCGCGTGGTGGAATTATGCAAGTTTATTATTTGATAGTCAGCATCCTACTTTACTGTTCTGTCACGATACACAATCAGCGTCAATGCATTTAATACGATCGTAACGATAAGAAGAATTGCAGCAACTTTCACCAGAGCACCCGTTGTATCCATAAGGGCACTCCAGTCTTCAATCGTGACTAGGTGGTGGTTATAACAAATTTGAAAATACAGCGAAATTGCACAGGCACTGACACTCATAACAGAAAATGCGGCCCAATTCTTATGCCCACCTTGTTTATATCGCATGAGACTCACAACTGGCAGTATCCACGCAATTAGTCCAAGCACGAGACTACCAACATTCAGCCAACCCATCATATTTGTTCCCCCTTACGTTTTTCACTAAACAGTCTTACTACTGAAACGTTTGAATGAGATATAGGTTTCATTAATTGGAAATGACCTTGCAATACTGTCTAGAAAAAAAGTTATCGATCAATTCAACAGCGTCATCGATATTTCGAGACCTTCGACTCATCAAAAATACCTGGAAAAGGATTCCTCCTTCTCCAGGCATCGCATATTACTCCATTTCACTCATCCACTTATCATAACAAGACGCCAGCTGTTCTTTCAAACTAGCCACTTCCATCGTTAGCGATTCATACTTCTCCCAATCCGTTTCACATTCCATATCTGTTTCTAATGAAATAACGGCAAGTTCCAACTTCGCAATTTCTTCTTCCATATTAACAGCCTTCACTTCTTTTTGGGGTTTCGACACTACAACAGGTTCCACGACTTCAACTACCCTCCGACTTTGAAGCTCCTGCCATTTGTCACGTGCCCAGTTATACGGTCCGTCAAACGTCGTAATGGCACCGTTCTCCAGCCATGCTGTGCGTGTGAATAATTTATTCAAAAAGTAACGGTCATGGGAAACGGCAATGATTGTGCCCGTGAAATCCTCCAACGCTTCTTCGAGGACCTCGCGTGATTCTATATCCAGATGGTTTGTCGGTTCATCCAACACGAGGCAATTGATATCTTGGTGCATCAGCTGCGCCAAACGAAGTCGCATCCGTTCCCCACCACTTAAATCCCCAATGCGCTTGAACACATCTGGTCCATAAAACATGAATTTCGCTAGTAGATGACGCGATTCACCTTCCTCTACTTGGACGTCCGCCCGAAAAACATCAATCAGACGGGCTTTGGGATCGGCAATTTCAAAATGCTGCGACAGAAAGCCTACTTTCACATTGCTCCCCAATTTGCTAAGTCCACTATCCACCGGTAACTCGCCTAATAAAATTTTCAAGATTGTTGATTTCCCGCTACCATTGCGACCAACAATGGCAGTCCGATCCTTCCAGTACACATGAAAGTCAGCCTCCTTCAATAGTGGCTGTTGCCCGAAAGATTTCGTAATCCCCTCCATAACAACAACTTCCTTGCCACTGCGTGGAGCAGCTTCAAACGACAACGCCATTTTCTTCGGATCAATGAGCGGTTTTCGCACCTTCTCCATCCGTTCCAACGCCCGCTCCATATTGCGCGCTCGGCGGTGCAATGCTGCATTCGGTGGATTCGCCTCATTCGCCCACAGCCGAAGTCGCTTAATGGCTTCTCTCATTTTCTTAATCTTCTTTTGCTGCTCTTCATAATCTTGAAATTCTCGCATCAGACGCTGTTCTTTTTCCTGGATAAAAGAAGAATAATTCCCGTAATAAAGATGGAGCTCTCCCTCTTCCAAATCCGCAACCTTCGTCACGACACAATCTAAAAAGTAACGGTCATGCGAAACGATAACGATTGTTCCTGGATAGTCTGTTAAATAACCCTCCAACCATTCCACCGCAAATAAATCCAAGTGATTCGTCGGTTCATCCAAGAGTAGTAGATCAGGCTTCGTCAATAACAGCTTACCGAGCATAATTTTTGTTTGTTCGCCACCACTTAATTGTGAGAAAGAACGTCCGACAAATGCTTGTAATTGCAAGCCGTTGATCACCTTGTCGATTTCTGAATCGATAGCATAACCATCTCGACGGGCAAACTCTTCCTGCAAATCTCCGTACACATGAAGTAGCTTATCCATTTCCTCATTTCTAGTGTCAGCAAGCTCGACTTCTAGCAGTGCCATTTTCGCCTGCATAGCCTTTAACTCTTCAAAAGCACTATTCAGTACATCGAGGCCTGTCGTTTCTTTATCAAATGAAGGGATTTGTGCTAAATAGCCAATTTTTGTTCCCTTTTTAAAATGCAATGCGCCGCTATCTGGTCGCTCCGCCCCCGCAATAAGCTTAAATAAAGTCGTTTTCCCGCTACCATTGCGTCCAACAACACCTAATTTATCTCCTGTTTTTATGTCCAATGAAAGATTTTCAAATATCGTATTACCACCAAGCATCTTGCTTATTTGTTGAATTGTACAGATCATATTTTCCGCTTCCCTTCGTTCTGTTATCACAGCTGGAAGCATTAAAAAAAGACCGCGTTTAAGCGATCTCCCCCTTAAAATCTTTGTAAGGAATAAGTGCTAAACAGCTGTGTGATTACTGAAATTGGCTAAAAAGGACAGACGTATCCCGTTAGGCGTAATTTCATGCGTAATCGCACATGAAGTAGCTAAATATTCCAACAAAATTTCACGTGCATACACAGTATCCAACATTATTCCTCACCTCCGTTTCACTACTAGTAAGAATAGTTTAACATGTTTCCAAATTAATTCACACTATTTTCTTGCAGTGTTGATTAAAAAAACATTGGTCCGCGGTTTGATATAATCAAAAAAGAGTGCCGAATCGTAATGCTTCAGCACTCTTTTCAACTCCTACGCCAATTGCTGCTCAGCAAATTCACGATACAAAGCATGTGATTGTGTCAATTCCTGATGTGTTCCACTACCTGTCACTTGCCCGTTCTCGATGAAAATAATTTTATCCGCATCGACAATTGTTGATAGCCTGTGGGCAATGACAAATGTCGTACGCCCTTCCATTAAGCGTGTCAGCGCATCTTGGACAACGCCCTCTGATTGGCTGTCGAGACTGGCGGTTGCTTCGTCCATCATTAATATTTTAGGATCCCGTAAAAAGGCTCGTGCAATGGCAATACGTTGCCTTTGTCCTCCTGAAAGCTTCACACCGCGCTCGCCAACCTCTGTATCCAAACCCATCGTAAAGCCTTTAATAAATTCATCCGCATAGGCCATCTCAGTGACTTCCCACAGCCGTTCATCCGAAATACTTGCGCCATCTTCTAAACCGTAGCATAAGTTTTCACGAATCGTTCCGGCCATCATGGCACTTTCTTGTGAAACATAACCGATTTGACTACGCCATGACGTCATCGACAACTCTTTGATGGGCGTGTCACCAATGCGGATTTCACCAGCTGTTGGTTCATAGAAACGTTCCAACAACCCGAACATCGTTGTTTTTCCTCCGCCACTTGGTCCAGCAAAAGCAATCATTTCACCAGGCTGAGCTTCGAAGGACACATTGCCGATGACCGGCTCATCTTCCTCATAAGCAAATGATACATTCACAACTTGAACGGGTTTGCCCGCAATATCCATTGCCAAACCATCCTGCCCTTCTTCCAATGGCAGTTCTAAAATGTCAATAATACGCTCTGTTGCACCTTTTGCTTTTTGCAGCTGTGTGAAGAACATCGCAAAGGATGTAATTGGGAAAATAATTTGGAATAGGTAGAGCAGGAAGGCAACAAGTTCACCTGTTGACATCGTGCCGCTCGCCACACGCATACCCCCATAGCCGATAATCATGACAATCACGACCATGACAACTAAATACATAAAAGGAGCAATCAACGCAGTAATACGTGCTTCCTTCAAACCAAACTTGAATAATTTCTCAATGCCAGCTTTACCACTCACCTCTTCATTTAATTCAGCATTAGAGGCCTTCATTAAACGAATCTCACCAAGGGTTTGTTGAATATGACCTGTAAATACAGCAGTTTCATCCTGTAACCCACGAGAAATTTTCGCCATTCTAGTCCCCAGTGGAATCATAATAGCAACTGTAATCGGCACTGAGATTAACATGATCAGCGTCATCTTCCAGTCCATAACAAGTAAAATAATCACTGCACCAATAATCGAGATGATACCCGTAATGAATTGCGGAAAATGTTGCGTAATCAGTTCTTTCACAATTCCCGTATCATTGACAACACGGCTAACCGTTTCGCCGCTCGATTCTTTATCGAAATGACTAACAGGCAAACGAATGAGCTTGGTCCACATTTTTTCACGTAACCTTGCCACTACTTTTTGCCCTACATAACTGAGTAAATAAATAGATACCCCATCTATCACTGCTTGGAGAATAAACGCTATCCCAATCGCAATCATAATCGGGACACTTAGTGAAGCTACTGAAAAACCATCTACTAGATTTTTCGTTAACAACGGTACGACCAAACCTGCAAGTGTCGTCAGCACACCTGCTGTTAAACCGACAGCTAAAGCAAGCTTTGGAATGCCTGTGGATAAAATAAGAGAGAAAAACGGCTTTAAGCTGACTTGTTTTTTGTCCATTGTGCACAACTCCGATCTATTGAATCTTTTTTAGTGAGTAGGCAAGTATACATTAAGAACCTCTCACCTATCAACCTAGATGTCTATACTACTTGTATGATAGCATGCGTGTTATTCATAGACGACAAAAAGGCAGAAAGGACTGTGAAACACATATCCTCTCCGCCATTTATTTACTTCCCTATGGAAACATTTAATGTACTCAATTGTTCAATTGCCTTTTGTAATTCCCCGACCTTTTGCACAAGTGCTAACCGCACAAATCGAGCACCTTCCGTACCAAAGATACTTCCCGGAACCATGACAACACCACATTGTTCGATAGCTTTGAAAACAAATTCTTTATCGTCCAAATCAAACGGATATTTTGCCCAGACAAACATGCCCCCGTTTGAAGGTGTCACTGACCAGCCAATTTCAGCTAACCCATTCATTAACACCTTATGACGCCGTGAAAACTCCTTACGCAAACGATCCGTAATTTCCTCGGCATTGTCCAACGCAGTTGCCGCTGCCTCTTGAATCGGTCCAAATATCCCATAATCCAAATTCGATTTCAGCTGCTTAATAATACTAATCATCTCTGCATTACCAACAATATAAGCGATGCGAGCACCTGCTAGACTAAAACTTTTCGATAATGAATTAATTTCCATGCCGACTTCCATTGCCCCTGGTGTCGATAGGAAACTACTTGGCGAGTCGCCCTCAAAATAATATTCCGAATAAGCGGCATCATGGAGGACAGGTACGTTGTACTTCTTAGCAAATGCAACGACTTTATCGAAAAACGTTGCATCAGGTAAAGCCGGAACAGGATTACCCGGCAAATTCAAAATGAGTAATTTCGCTTTTCGCGCAACGTCTTCTGGTACATCATCTAAATTTGGTAAAAATCTGTTTTCCGCACGCAATGGCATGTAATAAGGCACAGCGCCTGCGAGCTTAATACCTGCATCATATGCGACATAAGCCGGATTTGTTGTCAATACGATATCCCCTTCATTGCAAAGGGCGAAAGGTAAATGAACAAGTCCCTCTTGCGATCCCATTGTTTGAATGATTTCTGTGTCCGGGTTAAGTGTAACACCTGAGCGCCGTTCGTAATAATTTGCCACAGCTTCATTAAAACGTTTTGTGCCACTCAGTGTATAGCCATATGTAGTCGCCAAAGCGCTCCGTTCTGATAAAACACTTCTCACCTTTTCATCTGGAGGAAGATCTGGACTTCCGAGGCTTAAATCAACCACTTCAGCGCCTGTCGATTTTTTTGCTTCGGCAGCTACTTTTAAATCTCCAAAAATAGCTGGTTCAAAGATAGACATTTTTAACGAAGGTTCAATCTTCAATGGAAAGCACTCCTTGTGTGTGGGAAATTGTTTTATGGAATAGTTTATCACACATCAATTGATTAATGTAAAAAAGTATAAGGCATCCAGAATGATTCCATTGAAGCCGCCTTTGTTCCCTTAGGAAGAACTATTGCCCGTCATATACACTTCTTCATACGGTTGAATGATAACAAAACCTTCACCTTTAAACTCCATTTGAATGGATTCCCCGCTACCACGACCAATGAATGTTCTAAAACTAACGTCTGTGCGGAATTCCGGCGTTAAGTGACCAGACCAAGCTACAGTTGCATTGGGATCCGTAATGACAGACTCTCCCGGACGGACGAGTAGCGTTAATGGCTCAAAATGGGTGGTGATAGCAACCTTCCCTTTGCCCTGTAATGTCACGTTAAACAATCCACCGGACATCATCCCTGCCACTTTACGCATCAGTTTAATATCCCAGTCAATACTTGGCTCGAATGCCAGAAGGTCATTGCCATTGACTGTAATTGACTCATTATTCAAGTCGAAAATTGTGATCTTTTTACCTTGATCCGCCAAGTAGAGACGCCCATTTCCCGTTGCCTTCATCAATGAAGTTCCCTCACCCGTGAGTGCTTTCTTGAACATCATGCCCACGCCATGCTCCAGCATTCTTTCCCGTTCGAATTTAATTTGACCCGTATAGGAAATCATTGAACCCGTCTTCGCCCACACCTGGTCCGTTAAATTGACCTCCAAAATACGAGGTGTTTCTAAATCGAAATTCTCTCTTACTTGCTCAACCTGCTTCGTTTTTTTAACGAATTCACTAATCGTATACTTACCCACTTAAATCGCCCCTTTCAGTTATCCGCGCTGACTATACATACGTGGGAATATGAAGAAAGATTCAATTGAAATTCTTCAAAAGAGTTATCAGCGCTCATATCTATCACTTTTCAGCGCATCTTGATCTTTGACGCATCCTTTCATCAAGAAAAAATCCCGAAGAGACTTCCCCTCAGGATTTCACTATCACTCAAACGGCCATTCCGGCAACATATTGTTCAACTTCTTATCCTCCCGATAGCCAAGCACATATTCCGCCTGCATAATCGTATGGATTTCACGCGTTCCTTCGTAAATGACAGGCGCCTTCGAATTGCGTAGGAACCGAGCAACTGGGTATTCATCCGAATAACCATAAGCTCCAT
This sequence comes from Sporosarcina sp. FSL K6-2383, assembly GCF_038618305.1. NCBI lineage: Bacteria > Bacillati > Bacillota > Bacilli > Caryophanales > Caryophanaceae > Sporosarcina > Sporosarcina sp. FSL K6-2383. Next base: position 852,540 of record NZ_CP152017.1, on the reverse strand, counting down.
GAATTTGGAAGGCATCATCCGCTGCTTTATTGGCGAAATCACAAGCCTGCCACTTTGCCAACGACGTTTCACGCGTATTGCGCAGTCCTTTGTTTTTCATGTCACCTGCTCGATAAACAAGTAGGCGGCTCATTTGATAACCAGCCTCCATATTAGCAATCATTTGCTGAACAAGCTGATGCTTACCAATCGACTTACCAAAGGTTTCGCGTGCATGACAATATTTCACACTTTCTTCAAGACAGCCCATGATCAACCCCACCGCTCCCGCTGCCACCGTGAAGCGCCCATTATCAAGTGCCGCCATCGCAATTTTGAAGCCTTCCCCTTCTGCCCCTAACAAATTAGCAGCTGGCACACGCATATCCTCGAAAAACAGCTCGCCCGTGTTGCCTGCCCGAATACCGTACTTCCCTTTAATCGCTTTCGATGAAAAGCCCGGCGTTGTTCGCTCAACGATGAATGCACTAATACCATGATGTTTCTTTGCTTTATCCGTGTAAGCAAAAACAAGGAAATGATCCGCCACATCACAAAGGGAAATCCATGTCTTCTGGCCATTCAACACATAGTCATCTCCGTCGCGCACAGCAGTCGTCGCCATCGCCGCAACATCCGACCCCGCACCCGGCTCCGTTAATCCAAAGGCACCAATTTTCTTACCCTCCGCCTGCGGAATTAAGTATTTCTGTTTCTGCGCCTCCGTCCCCCACTGCATCAGCGTCATCGAATTCAATCCGATATGCACAGATACTGCGGTTCGAAACGCCGTATCCCCACGCTCTAATTCCTCACATAAAATGGCCAGCGAATTATAATCCATGCCGCTACCGCCGTATTGTTCAGGTACACAAACACCCATGAAACCAAGATCCGCAAGCTTTTTCCAAATGGCAGGATCAAACCCACCATCCGCATCCCATCCCTGAATATGCGGCATAATTTCTTCATCCACAAACTGACGTGCCGTTTTCCTCAGCATAATCTGTTCTTCCGTGAATCCGAAATCCATTACGCTAGCCCTCCCTCAAGCGGAAACATTATTCGTCTCCACTGTTTCTACAATAATGACACCACGCTTTTTCATTTCCTCCATATATAATGCACCCGGCACAATATTTTCTGGTGGATGAACCCCGCGCTTGGTAATCGTCCCGTTTCCAATCATCTGTGCAACAACAGAAATGGTATTCGCTGTCGCTCGAGCCATCGCTGTTTCATTGACCGTTGTATCTTTTTCCGTAACCAAATCGTATTCATATGTCACAGGGGAGCCATTCTTATCACCACTAACAATTACGCGTAGTAGCACGGCATCCGATTTATCGCCAAGTCTAAGTTGCGGCGACAACAGCTCCCTCATAACATCTCTTACCTTTACTTTATTCCCCGCAACAACGACCTCGCTATCACGTGCTAATAAACCGAGATCAACGAGCAATTGAAACTTTTCTGCATGGCCTTTATAGCGAATCGTTTTATATTCAAGCGTAGTCACATCCGGGAATGACTTCGTCAATGTCGACGTGCCACCTGATGTGTGGAATGCCTCCAATTCCCCGTATTTTTCAAAATATATCGGTTCAACTTCGGATAATGAAGGGACTTCCAACAGCTGACCACCGCGAATGACATGAGAAGAATCTGTATAATGATCAAACACGCCCTCCAATGAAAACACAACATTATAATTAAGCGGAGGCTCTGGATTCACCGGAATACCACCCACATATAATTTAATGGAATCTACTTTGTCCAGCTTCTCTGCACCATAGCCCGTCAATATATTAATCATTCCTGGTGCTACCCCGAGATCAGGAATAATCGTGACACCTTTCGCAGCCGCCTGTTCTGCGAGCCCAAGAACCGCATCCGTTGCACCACCGATATGACCGCCAAGATCAATGGAGTGGACACCTATCTCCACCGCTAGCCTTGCCACTTTTTCATTGAATGTATAGAACAGTGCATTGATAACGACATCGCCAAGTGCCATGACATCGCGTAATTGCACATCATTTGTCGCATCCAACAGAAGAATATCAAGTTTGTCGGACATCAGCTCTTCCGCAAAATTCTCTGCTTGACGTACATTCAAGTCGGCCAAATAGACTCTCTCCACATCGTCACTTTTCACTAGATCACGTGCCGCCTCTTTCCCCATCAAACCTGCACCAAGTATAACGACTTTCACGCACTCATCCCCCTACCTAGAATATTATTCCGTGTCAATCTGCGCCCGTTGCAATTTCCCACTGTAATCTACATAGATACTCTTCCACTCTGTAAAAACGTCAAGTGCAGCTACGCCCGAATCCCGGTGACCATTTCCCGTCCCTTTTGTTCCGCCGAACGGTAGATGAATTTCAGCCCCCGTCGTTCCGGCATTGATATAGACAATTCCCGTATCCAAATCACGCTGTGCTCGGAACACCTGATTGACATCTCGCGAGAAAATCGAGCTTGAAAGTCCATATTTCACACTGTTATTCACTTCAATCGCTTCATCTAAACTACTGATTTCAATCAACGACACAACTGGTCCAAAAATTTCTTCCTGTGCTAGCCTGCTATCCCATTTCACATCTGTAAATAACGTCGGTTCATAATAATGCCCAGTTGCAAGATCCCCGTCTGTCAGTATATTACCCCCCGCCAGCAGTTTCGCACCTTCTTCTTGACCAATGCCTACATAGCTGTGAATTTTCTCAAGCGCCTGGTGATTAATAACTGGACCAATCTTCACCGACTCGTCTAATCCATCGCCAATCGACAAGCCTTGCATCGCAGCCACAAGCTTTTCCTCAAGTTCCTTCTTCACATCTTTATGCACAATAACACGGCTGCATGCCGTGCAACGCTGACCCGCTGTACCAAAAGCACTCCACAAAATCCCTTCCACCGCGAGATCGATATCCGCATCATCCATCACGATGACCGCATTCTTCCCGCCCATTTCAAGTGAGACCTTTTTCAAATGACGTCCACCCGTTTCAGCCACATGACGCCCCGTTTCCGTTGACCCCGTGAATGAAATGACACGCACGTCAGGATGTTCAATCATCGCAGTGCCCACCGTTGAGCCCGCACCAAATACAATATTCGCAACACCAGCAGGCAGCCCTGCTTGTTCAAAAATAAGTGCCATTTCATACGCCATCATCGGTGTTTCTGTCGCTGGTTTCCAGACAAATGTGTTGCCCGCAACAATTGCTGGGAATGACTTCCATGTCGCAATAGCTACTGGAAAATTCCACGGTGTGATCAGGCCAACAACCCCAATTGGCGCACGCACACTCATCGCAAATTTATCTTGCAGCTCGGACGGCACTGTTTCTCCAAACAAACGACGCCCTTCACCAGCCATATAAAGTGCCATATCAATACCTTCCTGCACTTCTCCCCGAGCCTCTTCAATGACCTTGCCCATTTCCTTCGTCAACACTTGCGCTAGATGCTCTTTCTTATCTTTCATTAAACGTCCGATTTCATATAAATAATCTGCGCGTTTCGGTGCTGGAACAAGTGCCCATTTCTTCTGCGCCTCTTTCGCTGCCTTCACTGCTCTATCCACATCTTCTGCTGTCGATAGCCTTACCTGTGCCAATTCCACGCCATTTGCCGGATTGGTAACAGCTATGTAATCTGCTCCCTCCGCACCTTGCCACGCGCCTCCGATATAGTTGTTCAGTTGCATGCCATCATTTCCCCTTTCTACTCTGCATCTAATTGAAAACGCTTACAAACCTACTTAACCATTTCGACATATCCCACGATATCCCTTTATTATTACGCCACAAAAAAGCTCCGCATCAGGATTAACATACCCATGCGGAGCTCACACTCATTTAGTACTTATGCTTTGATTTCCTGTGATTTATCTAACGACATCGAATTCTTCGGCGGTGTAACTCGCTTCACGAAGAACGTTAAAACTAAGGCAATAATTGCAACGATTGTTGATATAAAGAACGAGAAGTTAATGCCATCCAGCATTGCTTGCGTTTCAATCTGTTCCTTTAATAGCGCAAGCCCTTCAGCAGTCGTTGGAGCATTTCCAGATGCTTGAGCTTCAGCAAATAGTCCAGCCCCTGTTGACTCCATCCGCTTCGTCATAATTGTTAACAAAACTGCAGATCCGATAGCACCGGACACTTGTTGCAATGTATTATTCATAGCCGTTCCATGTGGATTTGAAATCATCGGCAGCTGATTCAATCCGTTTGTCATAATCGGCATCATAACCATAGAAATCCCGAACATGCGGACTGTGTAGATCATCATAAGATAGTAATAACCCGATTCCATACCTAGTTTACTTAAATAGTATGTTGAAACAGTTGTAATGGTAAGACCAATAATCGCCAAACCTTTCGGACCATATTTATCAAATAAGCGGCCCGTAATCGGTGACATTAGCCCCATAACAATCGCACCTGGCAACATGAGAATGCCTGAGTGGAATGGTGAAATACCACGTATCGTCTGAACATAAAGTGGTGTCAGAATCATTCCTGAAAACATCGCAATTGATAAAACAATTGAAATCGCTGATGATAAAGCAAACATTGGATGTTTGTAAATCTTGAAATCCAACATTGGATCATCCATCCACAGCTGACGCCCAATAAAGGTTACAAGTGCGATTACACCAATAATAATTGTTCCATAAACAATCGGCGCATCCCATCCTTTATCACCCGCTGAACTGAATCCGTAAAGGAGACCACCAAAACCAACACTCGACAAAACAAGTGAAAAGACATCTAATTTCACGTTACGATTCGGTGTAATATTACGCAATTTAAAGAATGCGTAAAGGAGTGTCAAAATCGCAAACGGTAAAACAATACCGAAAAGTGTACGCCATGTGTAATGTTCAATAACCCAGCCCGATAACGTTGGACCAATCGCTGGTGCCGTAAACATGACAAGACCAAAAATCCCCATCGCAGTTCCTCTTCGTTCAATCGGAAATGCCGTTAGCATAACGTTCATAAGCAGTGGCATCATCATCGCAGATCCTACAGCTTGAATCATTCGAGCAGCCACCAACACCCCAAATGACGGTGCAAGCATGGCAAGTAGTGTTCCTAATGTGAACGACGCCATAGCTGTTATAAATACTCCACGATTTGTAAACTTCTGTATGAAGAACGCGCTGGCCGGTATTAAAATACCGTTGATCAGCATATAGCCCGTCGTCAACCATTGGACGACAGATGGTTTGACATCGAACTCAACCATAATTGTCGGTAGTGCAATGTTCAACAATGTGTTATTCAATAAAGCGACGAATGCCCCTATAAACAAAATCGCTATCATGCCATAAGGCGGTTTCTCGTGCATTTTTTTAATATCCATCTTTCTTCCCCCATTTATTACTTCACGTATAGAATTTGTACTCTCGGTACACCCTGTTGAACAGTTTATACCGTCAGTCCAAAATTAGCAACCTTAGTAATCGCTTTCATTCAAAAAAACTTTTATTCATTGATATAATCATCTTTGTACGCTAGGATATAGGTATACTAGCGGTACAAATTCAGTGTACTGACCATAGGAACTCACTGGGTATGATACCCATTCTTAAGAAAAAGGTGATTTTATGAATAATCGTAAACGCCAGGTTTTAGTCGTTGCTCGCCGACTTTTTGCAGAAAAAGGATTTACAGCGACATCTGTACAGGATATTTTAGATGCTTCCCAAATTTCCAAAGGGACTTTTTATAATTATTTCACATCAAAAAATGAATGCCTCATGGCGATGTTAGAATATGCTCACGAAGAAGCTACCATTAAAAGAAGAGAGCTGTTAATTGGGCAAGACATTCGAGATAAAAATATCTTGGCTGAGCAAATTGTTGTTCGTATGCACGTCAATCGTGCGCATAATCTGCTACCAATTTACGAATCCGTTTTCAACTCGGGCGACCAAGTCTTGAAATCCTTCATCGTTAAGCATCATTTCATGGAGATTTCCTGGTTGACCGAAAGATTGGTGGATGTCTATGGGGAAGAGGCGCAAACGTATGCACCTGACTGTGCAGTTATTCTCATGGGCATGATGCAACATCTCATTCATTTTTGGAATGCCAGTTCAACAGAGAAAATCGATATCCAGCGGCTCGCACAATTTACAACAAGACGTATTGACGCCATTATTAGTGATATGATGGAAAAAAGTGACACATTACTCGGGGCAGGTTTGTTCGATAATTTACAGTCTACAGATGAAACAAAGTTGGATGAAAAAACTATGCTAATCACGCAATTGACTCGATTTCTTGAACAGTTTAAAAACGATTCCATGCCAAGTGACGTTCAGTATACACAATTTTTATTGGATGAAATTCGTTCAGCACAACCTCGCGTATTCATTTTAGAAACGGTCACTCGTTCTTTCCATGAGACATTCAGCGATACAAACTTTGAATCGGATGCGCGTGAAATCGTTACATACTTATGGAAATTCATTGATACGTTAAAAAAAGATGAGTGACATCGAAACTTTTCTCATCCTCAAACGTATGGTTAATTATCAATTAAAATGATAGGGGAGGAATCAGGTTATATGAACAATCACGAAATTGATTACAAGCTATACGGTGATGACATGCAGTTCGTAGAAATCGAGCTCGATCCGCAAGAAACAGTAGTAGCAGAAGCGGGCTCCCTCATGATGATGGTAGACGGCATCAAGATGGAAACCATTTTCGGAGATGGTTCTAAATCATCTGGCGCCGGCGGACTCATGGGCAAACTGATGGGTGCTGGAAAACGAGTATTAACAGGAGAAAGTTTATTCATGACGACATTCACCAATGACGGCGTCGGGAAAAAGCATGTCTATTTTGCATCGCCTTATCCCGGGAAAATTATCCCTATGGATTTGAGTCAATACAAAGGCAAAATCATCTGTCAAAAAGACGCTTTCCTTGCTGCGGCGAAGGGGGTTTCTGTCGGCATCGAATTTCAACGTAAACTTGGTGCTGGCTTTTTCGGTGGAGAAGGCTTCATCATGCAGAAACTCGAAGGCGATGGCATGGCATTTGTTCATGCCGGTGGGACCATTATTGAATACAAGCTCGACCCCGGTGAAATATTACGCGTCGATACAGGCTGTCTCGTTGCGATGACACAAGAAGTCAATTATGATATCGAAATGGTCAAAGGTGTAAAAACAGCATTATTCGGCGGTGAAGGACTCTTTTTTGCTACACTAAAAGGACCGGGAACCGTATGGGTTCAGTCATTGCCATTCTCTAGACTTGCTAGCCGTGTGTTTGCTGCTGCTCCACAAGGCGGCGGAAAATCAACTGGTGAAGGTAGTATCGCAGGCGGGTTATTCGACTTACTTGGTGGGAAATAAAAAAGAGACAGGGAGCCTTCTAATTTGTGATGTGCTCCCTGCTTTTTTGTAGTATCAAAAAGTTATCGATCAATTAGGTGGTGTTATCGCTTAATTGGATTGGGTTATCAATCATTTCAGCAGAGTTATCGATCATTTCAACAAAGTTATCGTCACTTTAGGACCTATGACTCACAAACAAATGAAACTTTCATCCAATGATTTAATTCACACCATTTACCAACAACCAAATGTATCTCGCTTCAGCTTCACTGCCTGGCTGAATTTCTTGATATCGCGGATAATCAATTGTTTTCGCCTTAAACGTTTTCAAGTTAATGACGTGACTATTTGCCTTTGCCGCCAACTTCAACATACCATCCGCTTCCGCTGATTCGCCCTTCGACGCTTCTAGTTCAAGCTTCCAATCTAAATACAAATACGTTGCATCATGCTGTGATCCTTTTTCATAGCGTACCATAATTTCTGCTGCCTCATTATAACGTCCCGCATGAATAAGTGACGCAACCGCTTCATATCTTGCCCCTTGATTATCATTCCAATTTAGTTTGATAAGATCCAAAAACACGCCCGCTGCCTCATGGTAATCACCTGCGCAAAATAAATGCGCACCATACGCAAATGCCGCACGCATAAATGGACGGTTCGGGATATTTTGCCACGGATTTTCTCCCGGCTCAAATATCTTACTCGCATGATGAATGGCTTTTTCATATAGCTCAGCTGCCACCGTAGCATCCTGCTCCACTTCAACTTGCAGCAACAATGCATCAGGATTGTTCGGTCCAATTTCCAGTGCGCTAGCCGCCAATTTCTGGCGCCCTTCTTCCGTTTCAGCCGCATAAGCCTCATACGCCAACAACTGTGCACGCCCTTCCGCAACACTTGGTTTTCGTTCAGGTTGCACAACACCCGCTGTCGTCATCGACGTTTCCCACAATGCTTTTTCTGATGGCTTTGGATCCGTCCCAATATCATATAATTGTGCTGCTATCGGCTCGTCCCCACTGTTCATCATCTCCGCATAAAGCCCCTCAAGCTCCTCAACATAAACCTTCATACCTTCAGTTGAAGCACCATATTTCTGCACAATCGTTTCCTCTTCTAAACCAGTACCGTGGACAATACCGATTGAAATACCTGTTTTAACTGTAGCCGCAAGAAAATCGGCTTCCACCGGCACGTCCTTATTCTCATTCATGAAGTATGCAACCGCTAACTTATGCATAATTTCGCGCGACTCCGTCGTTTGCTCCAAATCGCGTAAAGTAGCTTCCATCGCTTGTAATGCACTCAACTGCGATGGTGCCAACACTTCTTCCACGATTTCAGTCATCGACGCCATACTCCGTTTGATGAACAGCTCATAAATATCAAGCGCATGATCCACTATGAATTGTTCCTGCGTCTTATCTGCAACTGCTTCCCTTAATTCAACTAACGACGCCTTCGTCTGCTTACTCCACTTCGCCAAAAACATCATCGACGATATGGGCGCAATGGCATCTGCCACTTTCCGTGGATCACGCAGCACTGTACCAAATAATAACGTCCCGACATCCGCCGGCATTCCTTCGTTACGCGTCACATGATAGCTGTTATCGCCGAATAACTCCTGCACCTTCAACATGTCCGGCTCAACATCCGTAATCTCCGCCAATAACATAAACGGCTCATTCCATACTTGCAAAACCGCAGCGACTGACTCGCGCTTTGCCTGTTTCAACTGCTCACTTACATATGTACGCCAAACCTCTTTATTATGAATGAATAAATAAAACTCACTTGCCGCTTCTTCAATATGCTCTTCTTCCCAGCTATCTTTCAAGCGAATGACCCACTCCCGCATCAAACGCATCATTTCACTGCGATTATCACCTTTTGGGTAGTCAGCAAAATAATCGAGAAGCACTCTATCCAGCTCTTCATTGACCAGCATTTCAACGAGATCCGTCCCTTTTGAACCACAGCACTTCTTATATTTCTTTCCACTACCGCATGTACAAGGATCATTTCTTCCAATCATTTTATGTTCCTCCCTGTTTTAACTTATATTGTTGCTATATCTATACCTCTATCATAGCAGACTAGTCGCTTCATGTTGACTGATACATCGCTCATTTGAGTGACAGTCTTGCCTTTTTACGCTACTATTTATATGGAAACATTGGAAAGTAGTTTAGGGATAATGAAGGACAGGGGGCAGTCCATTGTTAAAGAAAATAAATCCAGCGTTGTGGTCTGGACGTACGGACCATTTAGACAACAGAGAGAGTTTTCGGTATCACCAAGTAGTAGATTTTTCTAACATAGCTTCTTCTCCCAAGACATGCGCTATTATCGGCTTTCAATGCGAGGAAGGCGTTCGTCGCAATAACGGGCGGCTTGGCGCAGCACAAGCACCTGATGCACTGCGAAGCGAGCTGGCGAAATTACCTTGGAGAGCGGTGGAGGGGCAACGACTTGTTGACATCGGCAATATTGAATGTCAGGACAGTCACCTCGAACAAGCCCAACAACATTTAGGCGACGTTGTGGCTGAACTGCTTACTAAAGAAATAACCCCTATCATTTTAGGAGGCGGTCATGAAACAGCTTATGGACATTACCTCGGCGTTCGGAAATTCATCGGCAAAGAAGCTTCACTCGGTATCATCAACATTGACGCCCATTTTGACTTACGCCCTTACGACGAACAATCATCATCGGGTACGATGTTTAAACAAATTTTAGATAACGGTGAGAATACTAGCTATTTTGTTGCCGGTATTCAGCGTTATGGGAATACACAAGAATTGTTCAATCGTGCAGACGAACTTGGTGTCGCCTATCTATACGAGGATGACATGGATTCTTTACCTGAAGAACTCGACCAATTCATCAGCCAGCATGACTTTATTTTTCTAACCTTATGCACAGATGTCCTAAACGCCGCCTTTGCGCCGGGCGTTAGTGCACCGTCCCCATTCGGTTTAGAGCCAGCTGTTGTCCGCTCCATCATCCAAAAAGTTACTTCACACGACAAAACACTATCTTTTGATATTTCGGAAGTAAACCCGACTTTGGATGAAAACAATCGTACCGTGAGGCTTGGCGCATACTTGGTGAACGAGGCGATTATGGGGTTTCTAAGGTAAAAAGCGGAAGACTTCCAAATAAGGAGTCTTCCGTTTTTACAGTAAGATATGGAGCAAAACAAAACCGAGAAAAATAAAAGCCATCGTATAATGAAACTTTCTTCGTATCCCTGTCGCTTTCTTTCTTCGCAATAACCCACTAAAAAGCAGAATCACCAACATGCTGGCCGCTAAAAATCCACTCATCGTTTTCAGCTTCAACAGATCATCCACATGGATTTTAATGATGATAAAAGCATGTACAATAATGAGTATCGTCGCAGTGACAGCAATCGCCACATGATATTTCATCATCTTGCGGGATAGCTTCGCAAACTTGACCTTAACCGCCCTCACCTTACTTTTTCGAATGAATAAGAAAACAAAGTACATATTGATATTTACCAAAAACAACACGAATGCAATATGAGCAAAAACTTTCCCCGTCAATATTGTATAAGAATCGAACCCCTGGTACAGCAAGCTCCATGTAATTAGCAACAAAACAGTAAGGACATTCACCGCCAGCCATCTAGCAATCATACAAACTGCCTTCTTTCACTTTACGTCGAATATATCACAGCTAAATCCTAGGTTAAACAGCAAATAAAAAGCGGAAGGCTCTTCAAATGAGGAGGCTTCCGTTTCTTCATCTCAATGATTTACTCTTCCTTTTCACAATTCAAATCCCAAACAAAACCAAATTTATCTCTCACTTTACCGAACTTTGCACCCCAGAACATCTCCTGAAGTTCCATCAGCACTTCACCCTCCGCGCGCAAACCATCGTATATACGCTGGGCTTCTTCCTCATTTTCACATTGAACTGTCAGTGATAGTCCATGCCTCCTGCTTTCCGGCTGTTTATCCACCGAATCTGCAAGCATGATTTGGAATTCGCCTTTTTGTAAGTGGCAATGTAACAGATAATCTGCCGCTTCCGGTGGTGAAGGGAAGTCCGCATCACCGTATTTTTGTATATTGCGTTGTTCCAACTCAAACACCTTCGCATAGAAATCAGCTGCTTCCTTGCCATGTCCATAAAACGTTAAATACGGTACCGCTGAACCTTTCATCTACATTCCCTCCCAGTAATTAACAACATCTAAACTTTGGGCTGGACATGCGTCCTGCGCTCTTATTCCTTACCTACACCTATGCACGCTCTTTATATTGTGAATCTACTGCATCATATAAGTTCGCTTTCGTAAGATATGGCTTGGGTACTTGCAGAGTGACAGTGACGACACCTGGATGGCGACCGATTTCAATTGAGCCCGTAATCGTAGCACGATTCATGATTTCCGGAACAGTTACACCGAACAATTTAGCTGCACGTGACAGACCGTTGTCTGTGGCTGCATTTAACGTTGATCCTGTGCCAACAATTGACAATGGCAATGATTCTTCAATTTCTTCCATTCCCCACTTTTTCGCTAGAGCGAGAGCGGATTGTTTCTCTGCTGCGGAAAGTGGCTTCGCCGTATAAGGTAAGTCCTCTTCATTCGGCAGTAATATCGGACCTTCCAGCTGGACACCTTTTAAAACATGGACTTGCAGATGAACAATGCCTGCAACATCCGCTGTATGGCCGGCAATTTCCCCGTCTCCTTGCATCGCGTGCATATCTCCCAAATACACCCCACCACCCGCTACTTTCACGGGACAGATAAGTGTTGCACCCGCACGCACTCGACTAATGTCCATATGACCGTCTGTCCGATGTTCGTCCAACTCCTCTTGAGTCACTGCATAATCATGTGGTGCACCGACTAGGAAAGAACCAAAATCGCCTGCGTTATGGGAATCCGGCAATTGCTTGGACGGTGTTGTACCAAGCTGCCCTAAAAACGGGCGCATACGTGCCACTGTTCCAACGAGATCATGCGGTGCAAATGTAACGATTGGATTTTGCTTAGAAGCTTCTGGCGTCCGCATATAATGACGACCATCGTGAGCAATTTTTTCCGCAGCCTCTTTCGAAACCGTAATACCCACATCGCCTGATTCATCAAATGTAATCGTATAGCCACTTGTGAAAACAAATGGCGTAATGTCTGTATCACAAGTTGCACAGCGAATTGCTTCCTGACCAATCCCCTTAATAACTGTTTCTGGATAAAGCGTTCCACATCCCGGGCACTTCACCGCCACAAACGGATCGCCCACAAAACGCCCTTCAACAGGTTGATCATTTCCAGACGCAGTCGCTATAGACGTAACATCGATTGTTTTGATTTTAATAACAATCGCATCGCCAACTTCCGCTCCCTCGACATAAACAGGTTTCGTAACTTCATGTCCACCTTTAATACAAGGCGTAATCATCGGTCCCCAACAACCTGGCGCAGTATTGGCGATAATATGCCCGCCATTCTTCACAGGACCAAGCATCTCTTTGGCAGGATCCAAAATTCCATCAATGAATGAATTCACAAAAAGCGTTTCGACGGCAGTCTTCATCTTCTAAACACTCCTTATTGTCTTTTTATTCCGAAATCTATTCTTCAAGTATAAATGATAGACATTTGGAGAACAACTTATCGACTAGTGACAGGTCTACTTACTATTCGTTTATTTCAATATCATTCTTCTACTGATTTTAAACAACCCGATTCTCCGGCTCTCGCCCTTCCAACACATCCATAATCGCCTGCCCATTCAACTTCATCATCCCAAGACGCGTTGTAATACTCGCACTACCAATATGCGGTAACACCGTGACATTCGGTAGTATCAACAACGGATTATCTTGTGGTACAGGCTCCGTTGTAAACACGTCAAGACCTGCTGCCCAAATGTCACCATTTTTCAAGGCATCGTAAAGCGCCACCTCATCGACAATGGCCCCGCGTGCGACATTAATAAGAACCGCCGTCTTTTTCATGAGCCCAAGTTCCCTTGCCCCAATCATTCCAACTGTTTCCGGCGTATATGGTGCAAGAATCACAACAAAATCTGCCTCTCCTAGCAGTGCATCCAATTCGACATATTCAAAACCATGCTCCACTTCCGCATCCATTTTCCGACTCCGATTGTGATATAAAATGCGCATATCAAACCCTTTGGCCCTGCGGGCTACCGCTTCACCAATCCGCCCCATACCAACAATTCCAAGCGTCGCGCCTCCCACGTCCATACCCGTATAACCCATCGGAGACCACGACGTCCAATTGCCCGTTCGCACATCATTTTCTGCCTCCATCAAACGACGCGCTGTTGCCAAAAGCAGTCCAAATGTCAAATCCGCTGTCGTTTCCGTCAACACACCTGGCGTATTGGTCACGATAATGCCTCGTTCCTTCGCTACCTCAAGATCAATATTGTTATGGCCAACCGCCAAGTTTGAAACGACTTTCAACTTCGGCGCCATTTCAAACAATTCACGATCGACGTTATCTGCCAAAACTGTCCAAAGTGCATCCACTTCCGCAACTTCTTGCAATAAAATATCACGCGGTACTGATTCACTCTCCGACTCCCACATCCGTACATCAAACTTTTCGCGGAGCGGCGCAAGTACTCCATCATCTAGTTTTCTTGTAATGAAGATTCTTTGTTTCATGTACATCCCCCTATTTTAATAATTTCCAATAGTGTAACATATAAAGAGATTTATCTTCATGACACAACAACTGACAATAAACATCATACCTGACCTTGAGCGAGGTGATTTTCATCATTAAATCCGTTTCCTTACAAATGCGTATATTTTTATATGGTGCTATTTTCGTTTCTTTACTAGCAATTATAATCGGTATTTCGTTCTACTTCACAATGTCCCAAGGCATTAAACAACAAATTGGACTGCGAGCACTCAGCATTGCAGAAACAACTGCGGATCGCCCTGATATTCGGGCTGGATTTGAACTGACGAATCCAGCGGAAGCATTACAACCAATCGCCGAAGCCCTTCGCCTACAAACAGGCGCTGAATATGTTGTCATCGGCAACACAGAAGGTACCCGTTATGCGCACCCTGTTGTTGAAAGGATTGGAAAAAAGATGGTTGGCGATGACAATGACCGTGCCCTTATTCTTGGTGAATCCTATATTTCAGAAGCTACAGGAACACTCGGGGCTGCCTTACGCGGTAAGGCACCCGTTTTCAATAACAACGGCGACATTATCGGCATCATTTCAGTCGGATTTTTGGAAGAAAATAATTCTACAATCTTCTTTCAATATGTTGATAACATTTCCTATATCGTCCTTATTGCTATTTTCATCGGAGTGATTTGTTCGAGCATCCTAGCACGTAATATAAAAAAAGAATTATTCAATCTTGAGCCTGCTGAAATCGCCAATTTATTCACTGAACGCAATGCACTCATTGAATCAGTTCGTGAAGGAATTATTATGGTAGATGCCAAGGGAATCATTACAACTGTCAATGTTGCTGCCTATGACACACTATCCTTACCTGACCAGGTTGACCTAATTGGTGTAACTATTCAGGAGGTACTGCCAAATTCTTTGCTGCCTAAAGTACTTGAAACTGGGGAACAGCATCTTGATCGACCCATGGAAATTCGCGGCAAAAAGGTCATCGTCAACCGGATTCCTATTCGGGTTGGGAAAAAAATTGTTGGTGCAGTGTCTACTTTCCGACTACAATCGGATATTGACCGTCTAGCGATGGAGTTATCACAAGTAAAACGCTATTCAGAAGCATTACGGGCACAGACCCATGAATACAATAATTTTTTATACACCATTTCAGGCCTTATTCAGCTTAACTCCTATGACGAGGCGTTGAGCCTCATCCATGATGAAACAGCTGAGCATCAGTCCCTTATTCAGTTTGTGACCAATCGCTTGCAGGATCCATTTCTCGGTGGAATTGTCATCGGTTTTTTCAATCGTGCAAAGGAGTTAAAAGTACGATTTATTCTGGATGAAGACAGTTTCCTTGCGAAATTACCACCGCATTTAGAAAAAAATCATTTCGTTTCCATCATCGGTAATTTAGTAACCAACGCTTTTGAAGCAGTCGAGTCTTATCCTGAGGACCAACGAATGGTTCGTATTCTTATTCTGGATAATGGAGAAGAAATATTGATGGAAATAGAGGATTCTGGACAAGGAATTGCGCTGAACACTCTTGAATATTTGTTTCAAAAAAGAGTGTCTACAAAAAATGATGAGGATCGAGGATATGGCCTTATAAAGGTTGCTGAAAATGTGAAGGACCTTGGGGGCTCCATCACGCTAGAAAAAGGTGACTTAGGCGGTGCGCTATTTATCATTTCTATACCAAAAGGGGGAATTTTGCATGACCGCTCCGATAGAGATTTTAATTATTGAAGATGACAAACGAGTTGCCGACATTCATCGACGTTTCATCGAGAAAATAGAGGGTTTTACAGTAGTCGGTTCTGCTCATACAGGCGAGGAAGCCAAAGATTGGGTGTCAGCCTTACAGCCAAACCTTGTGTTGTTAGATGTCTATTTACCTGACACACTTGGCACAGAACTCATGACATTTATTCATGAAAATAGTCCTGAAACCGATATTATTTTCATAACGGCGGCAGCAGAAATTGAAATCGTTAAAAGAGCATTCCGCCGCGGAGTTGTCGATTATATTTTGAAACCACTGACGTTCGACCGCTTCCAGGAAAGCCTGATGTCTTACAAAAGCAAACGGAAAACACTTGCTGGCGAAGGAACCATGCAAGAGGACTCTATCAAGCTTCTGTGGAATCAAACAGGCGCGGCTACACCGGCCACGGATTCTATTCCACCAAAAGGTATCGATCCAATTACAAAGGAAAAAGTAGTTCAACATATCAACAAAATCGAAGGGGGAATTACTGCTGAAACACTCGGAGTGGAAATTGGTGTTAGCCGCTCAACGGCAAGACGTTACCTAGAATATCTCGTCTCCGAGAAACAAGCATTTACGGAACTATTATATGGATCAGTTGGACGCCCTGAAAGAAGGTATTTTATAAAAAAACGGTAAACAGTATGAACAAAATGACGTTTACTTCCATTATCAAACTTATTCACATAAACATTGAATTCAGATAACCTTCTGATAAATTGATGACAGGCGTATGAAAACGCTGTCATCTTTTTTATTTTAAGGGGGAGTAGAGAATGAAGTGGAAGAAATTCACGACAATTGCAGCAACCAGTTTATTGGCACTAAGTCTTGCCGCATGTACTTCAAGTGGAGGGGGTAGTAGTAAAAATGAAAGTGATGGTACCGCTACTGCTGCTAAGGCTCCTGAATACCCAAAGAATAACATCACAATTGTTGCGCCTTCAGGGGCTGGCGGTGGCTGGGACTTAACTGCTCGAGCAATTGCAAAAACAATGGGCGAAACGAAGCTAGTCGATAAGTCCATTACCGTTGAAAACAAACCGGGTGGCGGTGGTGCTGTCTACATGGCAGAATACGCGACGAAAGAAGTCAAAAATGATCATGTCCTACTTGTTAAATCTCCACCTATCTTAATTAATCATAATAAGGCGGAAGGTAACAGTCCTTATGGCTATAAAGATACAACACCTTTGGCACAGTTAACGCGTGATTATGGAGCAATCGTTGTCAAAGCCGATTCACAGTTCAACACTTTAAAGGATGTATTGGAAGCTATTAAGGCAGATGCAACTACCGTCACTCTGGCTGGCGGATCAGCTCCAGGATCTATGGATCATCTTGTTGGCGTACTTCCTGCATTTAAATATGGCATTGATCCAAAAACGGTCAAGTATGTCTCTTATGATGGTGGTGGTGAAGCCATTGCCGCATTACTCGGTGGGAATGCAGATGTCATCGCAACTGACGCTTCTGCAATTGGATCGTATGTAAAATCTGGCGATGTCCGTGTCCTAGCTGTTAGTTCACTTGAAAGACTTGAAGGCGAATTAGCAGATGTCCCTACCTTCCAGGAAGAAGGAATTGACGCAGAGTTCACGATTTGGCGCGGTTTATTTGGCCCGAAGGACATGTCTGAAGCCGCTTTTAATTATTGGAATGACAATCTTAAAAAGATGGTTATGACAGATGAATGGACTGCTGAATTAGAGAAAAATGGTTGGGAGTATGAATATCGTGATTCTGCCGATTTCACTTCTTATTTAGAAGATCAGGATAAAGTCATCGTGGAATTGTTAACAGCACTTGGCATGCAAAAATAACTGCTAGTATAGGCGGCTTTAACGGCCGCCTTTTCTTTTAGGAGGTGGAAAAGACTATGAGTAAAACATTCGACCGATATGCCAGCATCGCCTTTTTATTGATAGGTCTTATTGTTGTTATAGAAAGTCAAAAAATCCCTGACAGTGCATATGGATCTGCCGTAGGGCCAAAAATATTTCCGATGTGGTTAGGCGCCATTCTACTTATTTTGAGCTTACGTTTACTATACGAAACTTTCAAATACAAATCTGAATCGGCAGCTAAAGAGAATTTTCAATATAAAAAGTTTGCCATCATTCTTATCGGCGCAGCTTTATACGCATTTACACTTGAAAAGCTTGGCTATGTCATTTCAACGTTCGGCTTCTTACTCATCGCCTTTCAAACAATGGAACGTGGTCGAATACTACAGTCCATCCTGATTGCACTCATATTTTCAGTTGGTATCTATTATTTATTTTCGGAATTTCTCGGCGGCTCGTTGCCCGGATTCCCTACATTTTAAGGAGAAAGGAGGAACTAAGCTATGAGTACATTGCAATTTTTAGCGGATGGATTCGCGATTGCTTTTCAATGGCAAAATCTATTATTTGCATTCGTCGGCGTCATCATCGGTACTGCTGTCGGTGTCTTACCTGGTATTGGGCCAATGAGCGGGGTTGCCCTTCTTATCCCAGTTACCGCAACCATCACCTCCGGCATGCCGACAAGTGCAGCAGCAGCCAGCTCTATTATTTTACTGGCCGGCGTCTATTACGGAGCCATGTATGGAGGCTCCACCACGTCTATATTGTTAAACACACCTGGTGAATCATCATCCGTCGTCACAACACTTGACGGCTATCAGATGGCGAGACAAGGACGCGCTGGTGCGGCATTAGCCATCTCGGCAATCGGCTCATTTTGCGCAGGTATTATTGCATTAATTGGTCTTGTCCTGTTAGCACAGCCACTATCCAATGTCGCCATTAAATTTGGTCCTGCTGAATATTTTTCTCTTATGCTATTAGGTTTAGCGGCAGTTAGTGGACTTGCCGGCAAGTCCATGACGAAAGCTTTAATGATGACAGTCTTCGGACTTATCCTCGGTACAATCGGCATCGATGCCGTTTCAGGAATTGCCCGCTTTACATACAATCAACCGATTCTTTTCTCTGGACTAGAATTTCTAACGATTGCCGTTGGGTTGTTTGCACTTGGTGAAGTGTTCAAAACCGTCTTAGAACGGGATGGTGAAGATGGAGCAATCGCAAAAATCAATCGAATTATGCCTACAAAACAAGATATGAAGGATAGTGCTGTTCCCATCGTACGAGGCTCTCTACTCGGATTTTTCATCGGAGTTCTTCCAGGTGCCGGCGCAACACTCGCTTCTTTCTTCTCTTATATGACGGAAAAGAAGTTCAGTAAAAACCCTGAAAGCTTCGGAACAGGTAACATCGCCGGTGTCGCCGGCCCCGAATCCGCCAATAACGCAGCTTCTGGTGGTGCTATGATTCCCTTGCTAACATTAGGGATTCCAGGCTCGGGTACAACAGCCATTCTGATGGGCGCACTAATTATGTACAACATCCAGCCAGGTCCCCTTCTCTTTGATGAACACCCTGAAGTCGCTTGGGGACTGATTGCAAGTATGTTTATCGGGAACTTAATGCTGTTAGTACTCAATATGCCACTCGTGCGTGTGTTTGCGAAGGTTATTCAAACACCAAAGAAATACCTATTACCAATCATTGTTGCTATTTCTTTTTTTGGCGTATATGCCGTCCAATACACCATTTTCGATTTATATTTGCTACTCGGATGTGGCGTAGCCGGTTATTTATTGTCCAAAAATGATTATCCTGTCGCTCCGCTCGTTTTGGCGCTCGTTCTAGGGCCGATGATTGAAAACAACATGCGCCGTGCACTGACGATTTCAAATGGCGAATTCAGTATCTTCTTCACGAAGCCGCTATCACTCGTATTTATCATCGCTGCGGCGGCATGGTTACTTATTCCGTTGTTGCTGAAACTAAAAGGGCGCGCAGTTGTTGTGGAAGAGGAAGGTTAATAGTTGAATGTAAAAAGGCATTATCCACTCCATCATTTCGAGTGAATAATGCCTTTCTCTTTTTACTCCGGTAGCGCCTCATCCACCAATATAACTCATACCAATCTTCTTACGATTTTTCGCCGTTTGCACAGTTTGTTCGGTACGTTCATCCGAATAGCGGTCCCCCCGGCCCTGCCAAACACCCGTAATTGCATCAAGCAATTCCGCATCCGACAATCCACTGCGAATCAATTCCCGTAAATCAAATCCATCTGAAGCAAACAAACACGTATACAATTTACCATCCGATGACAGCCTTGCCCGTGTACATGTTGAACAGAACGATTCCGACACAGATGTGATAAAACCAACCTGAGCTCCATTATCCGTATAACGATAACGTTTTGCAACTTCACCATAATAATCCTGATCTGCCGGCTCCATATTATGTTCAGCTTTCAGCATTTCATAAATCTCTTTTTTCGTGACCACTTTTTCAAAGCTCCAGCCATTGTCATTCCCCACATCCATAAACTCGATGAAACGCAATGTAATGCCACGCTCTTTAAAATAAGCCGCCATCGGAAGAATTTCACCCTCATTGACGCCTTTTTGAACGACCATATTGACTTTAATTTCAAAACCAATTTTTTGTGCATAATCGATATTGGAAAGAATGAGCTCCGGTTTAATGCCCCGCCCGTTTAATTTGCCGAAAATCTCCGGGTCTAATGCGTCAAGGCTCATATTCAAACGGCGAAGACCTGCATCATACAAAGGCTTTGCATATTGTTTCAGCAACACGCCATTCGTCGTCAATCCGATATCCTCAATACCTTCAATCCCCATTAGCTTCGCAATCAATTCAGGTAGATCACGGCGCATTAACGGTTCACCGCCTGTTAAACGAAGCTTCTTAACGCCCAACGAAGCAAATAGACGTGAAAACCGTTCAATTTCTTCAAACGATAGCAATTCTTTTTTCGGTAGAAACACATAATCATCACCGAATATTTCCTTCGGCATGCAATAAGAACATCTGAAGTTACAGCGGTCTGTTACCGATATTCGGAGATCCCGAATCGGTCTTCCCAGCTTATCTACGATTGCTTCCATACGCTCAGTTCCTTTCCAATACCTCAGGTGTATTCACATTTGTAAACACTCGTTTTTCATCGTCAGTCAATAAACCGCCATCTATCCACCTAACGCCACTACTCGCAAGAACAGGTAGAACGCGTAATTGCTCGTTTTCCAAAGCATCTTGGAGATTGTCTTTCACACTGTAATCCCAAATAGAAACCAGTGGATGCTGCCGTCCATCTACCACGACCGAAGTTACACCTTGTTCATGTTGTAACAATAACTTCCCAATAACCGTTTCATCGACATATGGCATATCGCAAGGCAACACGATATAGCGGTCCGCTTCCACAGATTCCATCGCAGACAGGATCCCTGCAAGCGGACCGAGTCCCATATAATCCATTATATCAGTTATTGCTTTTATATCTTTAGGAAAACACTTCAAAAGCTCCTGCCTTGTCACGATAATTACTTCGTCACAATGCGCTTTCAATGCTTCCTTAGCAAGCTCATAAAAATACCGCTCACCCAGCTTGGCAAACGCTTTCGGAGAACCAAATCGTCGAGAAAGTCCGCCCGCCAGAATGATACCAACCGTCTTCATCATCCGCCACTCACTGGGGGAATAAATGCGCAAATATCACCCGATTGGATAACATCTTCCTTCAAGGCGTACTCTTCATTGACCGCGACATGCATCGTATCCTTACCAAAACCCGGGTAAGTCGCCTCTGCCCAATCCAACAACTCACTAACTGTCATCGTTTGTTGTTCAATTGTTTCTTCCGCCTTGCCCGTCAATTCACGTAATCTTGCAAAATAGTTTACTTTGATCACTGCTCTGCACTCCCCTTTTCAGGATATTTTTTCTGCCCGCCAATCCACTCTTCGCCGTCTTCCCAAATTTCTTTTTTCCAAATAGGCACGACTTCCTTAATGCGTTCAATGGCATATTCATTCGCTTCATAAGCTGCTTTTCGGTGTGGAGAAGATACGGCAATCAGTACAGCGATATCCGAAATATGCATCTCACCAATTCGATGCGCAATCGCGACTTTCACGCCTGGCCACTTCGCTTCCATTTCAGCACCAATTTGCGCCAGCTTCTTTTCCGCCATCGGAACGTATGCCTCATATGCTAAATATAATGTACGCACTCCATGTGTCCATTCCCTCACATGCCCCGTAAATACAGTGACAGCACCAGCACCCGCATGGAGTACATAATCCGTATACTTCTGTGTTTCAATCGGTTTTTCTACAATCTCAAACGGTTTCATTGCCGTCCTCCTCTATCCATTCCAATAACCAGCGGTCTAGTTGTCCAACAGCCGTTCTTGATGCAATTTGCCTGCTACCTGCTATAATTTCTGGACAGCCCACAACCAGCTGAATGCCTGACAAGCTCCCCAAGGACCCCCAATCTTCCGCATTCCTTAACAGCACCACTTTATTCCCTTGTTGTTCCTTATACCCTTCTACAAGCAAAATATTCGGACGCCTAATTGCCGCCATTTCTTTCAACTCCATAAACCCCGGCTCTTCATTGACCAGCAATTGAACTGCACCGCCGCCCGCAACGACCGATACATCTGCTCCGCTGTTGAAAAACTGCATCGTATCCGTCGAAGCATCCGGCATGGCAGGTTGTCCACCGTGGCCATGATGCTTCAACACCGCAACCGTCAATCCCTGTTCTTTCAATAAACGAACCCATCTCGCAACGAGTGTCGTTTTGCCACTATTTTTAAAGCCTACGATATGAAGTGTCTTCATAGTACCCACTCACCAACACCTTGCTCAGCTCCAAGTAACAAAATATCGACTTCCGTACCAATCACAAAACCGCGCGTTCCACTCGGCAAGACCATTAGGCAATTCCCTTTTGCGATAGAGGACACCGCATTTGATTTATTAAAACCAGCAGGCACTGCAACCATTCCTTCTGGCGTCATGTCCCATATTGCACGAACAAAGCGAGTAAACGGATTTGGTTTCAAGAAATCTTCACCGAGCTTCGCCCTCATACGTGGCATATATGGAGCCGTTCCACCCATCATCCCAATAATTGCCGGTCGCGCGAACAACTCAAACCCTGTGAAACAAGCCGAAGGATTCCCCGACAAGCCAAACAACAGCTGATTGCCAAGCACCGCCACCGTAGTCACACTACCCGGTCGCATCGCCACCTTGTTGAATAAAACTTCGGCTCCCAGACGCTCATAAATCGCAGGTAAATAATCATAATCCCCAACCGAAACGCCGCCCGTCGTAATGAGGACATCCGTCTCAGCAAGTGCTTGTTCAACGATTACCGTGCAAGCATCTAAATCATCCGCCTGCATACCGTAAGACCGATAACGTATGTCCATCCGGTCCAACTGTGCCGCAATCATCGGACCGTTTGAATTACGAATTTTGCCAGGTGCTAGTTGTTCATCCACAGCCAGCAGCTCTGTCCCTGTCGATAAAATTCCAACAATCGGACGTTTAGCCACTTCAACATTGGCATATCCAAACGTCGCCAACAATGCAACAGTCCCGGGATGAATGACCGTCCCCGCTTCTATTAACAGTTCGCCCTCTGTTGCGTCTTCACCTTTGAAGGAAATATTTTCACCAGGACTAAACGGTTTTCGTAATGTAAAGCCATCTACTTGCTCAACAGTTTGCTCCAACATAACAACCGCATCTGCATTTTTAGGAATCGGTGCCCCTGTCATGATTCGGTATGCCTCACCCTTACCAATCTCTTGGTCTGCCACATAGCCAGCCCCGATTTCACCAATTACATTGAACTTAACTCGATTGTCTCCAGCTGCACCTAGCGTATCTTGTGCACGAACTGCAAAGCCATCATACGGCGATCGGTTAAAGGATGGTACATCATGCTGGGCAATGATGGGTTGTGCGAGAATTCTTCCATATGCATGTTCAAGAGGAACCATTTCTGTCCCGATAATATGTATATGTTCCATCACAAGCTGAACTGCCTCTGCCACCGGAATTGGTTTTCTCATTTCCACCATGCTAATCCCTCACATTCTTCTGGTATACTAACATTATATTGTCCGAAAGGAATGAATCCATTGTCTGAACTCACACATTTTAACGAACAAGGACGCGCAAAAATGGTCGATGTGTCCGATAAAGCCGAAACCATCAGAACAGCAATCGCAGCATCCTCGATTGTCGTCAATGAAACTATCCATTCTCAAATTACAGAAGGGACGAATAAGAAAGGCGATGTATTCGCAGTTGCCCAAGTGGCAGCAATTATGGCGGCAAAAAACACATCAGCAATTATCCCGATGTGCCATCCGATTCCTTTAACAGGTGTCGACATTCGCTTCGAATGGAACATCGTCGAAGCAACCGCACACTACGAGGTATTGATTCAAGCTGAAGCGAAAACAAAAGGTGTAACAGGTGTCGAAATGGAGGCATTGATCGCCGCTTCTGCTGCTGCACTCACCATTTACGATATGTGCAAAGCTGCTGGTAAAGAGATGGTCATCGGACCGACCATGCTTATTCAAAAAACTGGCGGCAAAAATGGTGACTACCATCGACAACTATAAGGATGCGTAAAGCATCCTTTTTTACTCATCTAAATGCTTCGTCAATTCGTGAACAATGTGATGTAGCTCAGGCACAACCAATTTATCCATTGCTAACTCAACCGCCTTTTCCGAACCAGGAAGTGCAAATACCACTTTTTCTTTCACAGTCCCTGCAATTGCCCTGCTCAGCAGCGCCTTCGATCCTACATCCTCTGTATAGCTCAAATAACGGAACAATTCTCCAAACCCGTCAAGTGTTTTTGTAAAATAAGGCGTCAGCGTTTCAACCGTGACGTCACGGAAACCAATACCTGTTCCACCCGTCGTGATAATGGCGTTGACATTTGGATTTCTCAACCACTCCTCCAGTATCGACTCAATTTCCATTTTATCGTCCTGGCATATCCATGTTTCAAAAATTTTATGACCCGCTGCTTCTAGCTTTGTCCTGATTGTCCATCCACTTCGGTCATTCGCAATATTACGTGTGTCACTAATCGTCAACACACAGCAAATCAACTGTTTCTCTTCATTATGTACATTCGACAAAAGACTTCCCCCCACTTCATCCAAAAAATTGATGGTACAGTTTGCGGCCAATCTTCATATCCTTCAATCCGTGAATTAACAACCTTCCATTGCCGAATAAAATACAGCGATAACCACTCGCATGAAATTCCACAAAAAAAGGAGTTACTTTATAAGATGTACCTAAACGTTTAGCAACTTGTTCTCCATCTGCTATCGTCAAAGGACGCCCACTATCAGGAATAATTTGTACCGTATCCCGACCACATAGCACAGCATAGCCAGTTCCTTCTGGACGATGTAACGTTGGGTATGTCGGTGCTTTCCCACACGTCTCACATACTTCGCTACGCATTCGGGAAATCCCTGCCTCTACATGCGTATTGTTCCAAACATCAAAATGATAGACTTTCGTGCGCATGGCCTCTACATTCCCAGTTAGCCATTTTAATGCCTCCGCACTTTGATGTGCAGCAGTAATTTGGACTGCCGGTGCAATAATCCCAGCTGTATCACATGTTTCATTCACCGATGGCAATACCGGAAGCAAGCACCGGAAGCAAGCAGAATTTCCTGGAATGAATGGGAAAACCGTACCTGAGCTGCCGACACATGCCCCGTAAATCCAAGGGATGTCCCTTTTCCATGCAATATCATTCATCAGAAGACGTGTTTCGAAATTATCTGTGGCATCCATAATTAAATCTGCATCTTGTGTGAGATTCTCCACCAGTGGACCATCAATATGATCAAGCACCGTTACGATATCAACGTCTTGCCGAATAGCCTTCAACCTTTTTTCAGCTGCCACCACCTTCGGTACACCATCACGCGCATCTTGCTCAACAAATAACTGCTGTCTTTGTAAATTTGTCGACTCCACATAGTCTCGGTCCGCAATCGTCAATCTACCAACACCAGCTCGGACAAGCGTCTCTGAAATAGCTGATCCCAACGCACCACAACCAATGATGACGACATGTGCTGAACTTAACTTGTCTTGCCCACTCTGTCCAACAGGTTTAAATAGGATTTGTCTTGAATAGCGATTGTCCAAAGTTTCACCACTTTTCATTATCAATTACGCCGGAGGCTTTATTTTCAATCAGTGGGCGTTTGGACACCCACTGATTGAAAATAAAATGAAGCGAGGGCTTCCGGTCAATTTGACCGGCTGCCCTCTTCGTTTGGAGGTGTTATATCACTGAACGATCCTACATATCGGGTTGGTTCTCCAGAATCATCTGTCACCGTGTTAATCGACAACAGTTGCAAATAGTCCTCACCGTTTTTCTTTTTATTCCAAACCTTACCGTGCCACTCGCCTTTAAGACCAATCTGTCCCCACATCGTTGTGTAAAATTCTGTTGATTGTCTACCTGAGCTTAATACATTAGGACTTCTTCCGATAACTTCCTCTTCCGTATAACCCGTTAGTTTCGTGAAGGCAGGATTGATCATTTCAATTTTCCCTGCTGAATCTGTTACAAGAATCCCTTGTCCAGTTGAATTAAACACTTCCGCAGCCGTCGATACGCGATCCATATAATAGAGCCAAACGACAAGCACTAGACTGGCAAGTGCCACTTGAGAAAATGCCATAAAACCAATTGAATAAGATCCTGTCAATGTAAAGATGGCAGATAATAATAATGGTGGAAAAAATCCACCTAAACCGCCCATCATAGATACAACTCCGTTGGCAATCCCTGCTTGCTTATTGAAATAGAAAGGCACTAGTTTAAAGATAACCCCGTTCCCAATTCCAGCAGAAGTCGCAATCAGCATACTTGCAATTGTATACAACAGAATTGACGGTGAAAATGCGAGTAAAAATGATGCAAATGTTAAGACTGAAAAAACACCCATTAACAGAAACAGTGGTTGGAATTTATCTGCAAGCCATCCGCCAACCGGGCGAAGGAATGTCGCCACCACAATGAATCCAGCTGTCCGCATCCCAGCATCCACTTTATCTAGCTCGAAAAAAGTCACCAAAAAGTTTGGCAAAAATATCGTAAAGGCCACGAACGAACCAAACGTAATGAAATAGAATAACGAGAAGAACCATAGCTTCTCATTTTTATAGACTCCTTTAATTTGCTCTACAATAGGTGTTTTCACTTTCACTTCTTTACGATCACCAAATATGAAGTTTAATGCCGCAAAAACCAATAGTATAATCAGATAAAATTTAACAGTCATCGACCAACCCACTTGTGTAGCAATGACTGGTGCTGCGAATGTGGATATCGCCGTCCCCACATTCCCCATCCCATAAATCCCGTTGACAAGACCATGCTTTTCTTTCGGATAATACTTCGGTAATGATGTAACCCCAACAGAAAACACAGCTCCACCGATACCCAGTAACGTTCCACCAATAATTAAATCTGAAAACGATGACGCCTCACTTATGTAGAACACTGGAAATAACAATAGTATGAAACTTACTAAAAAGATTACTCTGGCACCAAATACATTTGCATAGTAGCCTAACGGTATTCTAAGGATAGACCCTAACACCACTGGTACAGCCGTTACAATTGCAAGCTTTTCCGCTGGAATTGCAATATCTTCTGTAATGAATGGCAACAGTGAAGATATAAGTACCCATACCATGAAACCGACTACTAAGTTCGCCGTCTGTAACGGCAACTGCGCTTTTTTAATCATCCCAATCAGTCCAATCCTAATTAATTGCTAATGCTATAACTCGATTGTAACGACTGCAATTCTTAAAAACTATCGGGTTCTCCCTCTAAAGCGCTAGGGAAATCCCTAACCACTATCCTTTGTCACAGAATAGACGTATAAAGCTGCTCGTAAAGCTTGTCCTGCTCTTCAATTCGTAAAATATTATTGACCATCGGGAACAGAATCGACTCTTCCTTCACAAAATGGACCGTAATCACTTCGAAGGCCTCTCCCGCGTCCTTAACGACATCTTTCATGTCCTGCATCGTCATATCGCTTAAATCCCCGCGAGTATGATGCAGGAAATGACCAATATACGCATCAATTTCTTCATGCTCTTCTTCAGTTGCATTGACAGGACCCTGTTCAGTGCCTACGTACTTAGCTAGTAAGGGAAAAAGGAACTCCTCCTCCTTCTCTGTATGATTCTTCAACGGATCAATAAACTCAATTATCAGCCTTCGAAGAGTCTGTAACGCCTCGTGCCCTTCTTCAAGCGTGTACATATCACGCTCAAAAGCAAGGACAATTAAATGCCAATCTTCCATTACATGCAACAAATAATTATGCTCATTTTCAAGTACACGCAATGCGGGTAAATCAAATTTGAACTTCTTCTCTTTTACCACCGATTCCGCACCTCACCTTTAAAAGTTTAAAAACTTTTTCTTTAATGCATATTCAACGAGTTCAGGACGGCTTTTCAGCTGAAGCTTTTCCATAATTTTAGACTTATGAGCTTCCACTGTTTTAACCGATATATACAATTTTTCGGCAATTTCTTTATTGCCATACCCTTTTGCCACAAGTGGTAAAACTTCTATTTCACGTTTCGATAGAATTTTATAGGGATCTGTTTCGATACCATCGCCATCTTTTTTAACAAACTCCCTAACAAGTGAAGTCGCCATCGTTGGATGAATGTATGTCCCACCCTCATAAACAATACGAATGGCATCAAATAATTCTTCGTCAGGTGAATTCTTCAGGACATAGCCTGATGCACCATTTTTTAAGACGTGAAATAAATATTCCTCATCGTCATACATTGTCAAAATAAGAATTTTAGTTTCCGGAAAATCCTCTTTAATTTTTCCCGTCGCAATAAGACCACTTTCCCCAGGAGGCATACTTAAATCCATTAGTAGCAAATCAGGACGATGCTTAGCGACTAAACTATATGCTTCCAAGCCATCTGCAGCAGTTGCCACGACTTCCATATCATCTTGAAAGTTTAAAATATGCATAAACCCACTACGAACGACTGCGTGATCATCTGCAATTATAATTTTCAACTTTTGATCACCCCTTTGTTAATGGTATTTCTAGTCGGACAATAGTGCCTTTCCCTAAGTCAGAAAGAATGATAATGTCCCCTTCAACAAGCGCAGCCCTTTCCCGCATACCGTACAATCCTAGGCCAGTACCTTTTGGATGATTAGCATTCAAATCAAACCCCTGACCTTCATCAACAACATGTAATTTTAAGTAGTCACCCTTCTCAAACAGTCGAACGGTAATTTCATCTGTATTTGCATATTTCAACGCATTGAACACGGCTTCCTGACAAATTCGGTAAACAACCGTTTCAATTTCGCCACCATACCTTTTCGACTGAAGCTCTGAAGTAAAGTGGACAACTAGCCCATAATTTTTTTCAATCCATTTAAAATGCGTTCTGAACGCAGCTTCGAGCCCTAAGTCATCTAAAGTTGCGGGGCGTAATTCAACGGAAAGATGACGGATATCATCTAATAGCCTCATCAGCGAACCTTCCGTCTGTTGGACTTTCTTCA
The DNA here is from genome assembly GCF_038618305.1 of Sporosarcina sp. FSL K6-2383. Taxonomy (NCBI): domain Bacteria; kingdom Bacillati; phylum Bacillota; class Bacilli; order Caryophanales; family Caryophanaceae; genus Sporosarcina; species Sporosarcina sp. FSL K6-2383. The sequence goes on along the minus strand of NZ_CP152017.1, from coordinate 823,194 downwards.
GTACCTCTGTATCGATATTCATATATTTCAACACGCGTAATTCAACCAATGAGCTCAGCATTTCTTGCGCGACACTATCATGAAGCTCTCTAGAAATCCGTTTCCGTTCATCTTCCTGCGCTTTTATAATATTTTTCATCATCATTTTTTGGTTTAATGATTCCTGCGTTTTATACTGCTTCGTCAAATCACGAAGCATAAAAACACGGATACCATTTTCTTCATCAATGGTTTGGTAGCTACCCGTATACGGGATAACTCCTTTTCCTTTTGTATCTAAGTACACCTGGAACGAACTTAAATCTTGTTGAGGGTTTTTGATATAACATGCTAAGCATGTTCGCAGCTCCTGTTCGCTCGTATAACCTTTACAAGACAAACAAATGGCTTCACTATCCCCCGCCGCCATACGGTCGAGCACTTCAGGATCTAAAATAAGCTCAGCAGCGGTATTCATCGAAATCACCTTTCGATGACGATCAAAAAAGAAGATAGCTTCAGCTGAATTGTCATACATTTTCATCAACAAATCGGTTAACTGAAAATCTTCTATGCGTATCAATCCTTCACCTTCTCCCTGTTGTAAAATGGACCAAATCTTGAACCAATTACTTCTTTAAACTCATCAAATTCTTGTGGCGTTAATTTCTTTCCGTCACGATATCCGATGAGTAACACACCTTTAACCCAGTTGTATTTGTATAAGGGAATTGCACCGAAACTCTTCAGTCCTTCTGAAACAACAATTGGATAATTAAATAAGTTTTTCTCCCCAAGCTTCTCTTCCACGTCCTCCACAAGAAACGGTTTACCCGTCTTGAAAACATGTCCAGCAACACCTTTTCCGGTTTGTAAAACAATTCTTCGATAACGGTCACTTTGATTACCCGTTACAAACTCCCATCTAAGTTCAAAATGGCGTGCAGCTGATTGTACAAGCGCCACTCCAACAAAGTCGAAACCACATTGAGCTTTCAAGCACTCGATTTCCTCTTGGTATTTAAAAATACTTAATCCATCCATAATCTATACTCCCTACATAGAAAAAAAAGGCTGTTACGGCCTTTTCTCTCCATCAATTCACTTTATTCTTTCTATATAGGATATAGCTTCTTCCAACATAATTCAACGGAACACTCCAAACGTGAACAAGCCTTGTAAATGGCCACATTGCAAAAATAAGGAAGCCGGATAATATATGCAACTGAAAAGCTAATGGAACAACTGTCATCAGATTTGCTTCTGGACGTAAAATGAGCAACGAACGGAACCAAACCGAAATCGAATCACGATAATCAAAATCAGGCTGTGTAGCAGTTGTCGCAACAACACTATAAATCCCTAACAAAACAATAACTAGTAACAGTGTATTAACAATCAAATCAGAAGCAGACGACAGCTTGCGGACATTTTTCAACATAAAGCGACGAGCTGTTAAAATAAGCATTCCTGCCAATGTAACAAAACCAAAAAATCCGCCAATCCAAATCGCTCCTGTATGATACAAATGATCACTAACACCAAGTGCCTGTGTCCATTCCTTCGGAACACCAAGTCCCATAATATGCCCACCAATTACAGGGATAATCCCGATATGAAAAAGGACACTACCAATCATTAACTGCTTTTTCTCGATAAATTCACTTGATTTTGCTGTCCAACCAAATTTATCATTTCGATACCTGAATATATGTCCGACAATAAATGTCACTATACAAGCATAAGGGAAAATGACCCATAAAAATTGACTAGTCATTGGCTACTTCCTCCTGACGGATACAAGACTTAAATGTCTCCCTCATCCCCCTAATTAAATGGAAATAAGGACTGTTATGTTTCTCGAGTGCTTTCATTAAATTGTATGTTCCATCTTCCATAACCGCCAAAAGCATAGAAAAACTTTGTTGTGCTCTTGGGTCGCCTAACCATTCAGCCGCATAGATGAACTCACACATGAGCGGTAAAAAATCAGACAACTCGCCTTCCGGCATATTTAATCCAAACATTTCATACAACACTTTCAGTTTCGCCAGCATTTGACCGCGTTCTTTAGCATCCGCATATTTTACATATGTCATGAACAACGTCGTTTCTGTTTGAAAATCAAATGTGTACGTATACATCTCTTGGATTTCATCGAGGCTATAATCATGCATCAAATCCCAAAATACTTTTATATCGGCGTAAGCCGGGTCGGAAGAGTCAAATGACTCCTCCAATACCGACGGATGAAATGTAAGCTTTTCAGGATAAGACAGCTGATCTGCGAAGAAACCAAAATTTTGCTTTACTTCGTATAATTTCTTCAGATCAATCACGCCAAATCCCTCCATAGAAGTTCTCTTCATAGATTTCTTTACCTGATTTCGTCGGTTCTACCGCGCTACATCCATCACAGTCCGTACTATCCGCTATACCCGTATAGCTGAATTGAGTTGGAGATGAATCCATAGCGTAATCCCCACCCATTTCTGTATAACCAGCAGACCCTTGTGAACGGTACATATTCATGTGACCTTCTTTATGAGCAGTTGGAATCACAAAGCGATCCTCGTATTTTGCAATCGCGAGTAGACGATACATTTGTTTTGTTTGGTGAGCCGTAAGTCCAACACGCTCTAGGCGTGATTCATCAAATTCCTTACCAGATGACACTGCACGCATATAAGAGCGCATCATAGCCATTCTTTGTAAGCCTTGCTTCACCGTTTCAGCATCTCCAGCTGTTAGCATATTCGCAAGATATTGAATCGGAATCCGCATTTCATCAATTGCAGGGAAAATCATATCAGGATTTTTGATAGAATCTTTCCCTTCAAAGTAGTTCATGATCGGGCTAAGTGGTGGCACATACCAAACCATTGGTAACGTTCTGTATTCTGGATGAAGCGGGAATGCAAGCTTATACTCGATTGCCAGTTTATAAACAGGTGAGTTTTGTGCCGCCTCAATCCACTCTTCCGAAATGCCATCTTTCCTTGCTTGCTCCATTACTTCTGGATCATTCGGATCTAAGAACAAATCACATTGAGCTTTGTACAAATCTTTTTCATCTGGTGTTGAAGCTGCTTCAAGTACACGGTCAGCGTCATATAGAAGTACACCCAAATAACGAATTCGTCCCGTACATGTTTCAGAACAAACTGTTGGTAGTCCTGACTCAATGCGTGGGAAGCAGAATGTACATTTCTCCGCTTTATTTGTTTTCCAATTGAAGTACACTTTCTTGTACGGGCAACCCGTCATGCAATAGCGCCAACCACGACATGCATCTTGGTCGACAAGGACAATACCATCCTCATCACGTTTGTAAATTGCACCCGATGGGCATGATGCTACGCAACTTGGATTTAAGCAGTGCTCACAAAGACGTGGCAAGTACATCATAAACGCCTGCTCAAAGTTGAACTTGATATCCTCTTCAATCTTTTCGATATTCGGGTCCAATGGGCCTGTAATATGCGCTCCCGCTAACTGATCTTCCCAGTTAGGGCCCCACTCAAGATCCATATATTCACCTGAAATAACTGACTTTGCACGTGCAACAGGTGTATGCTCACTATCGCCCGCCATCGTTAATTTTTCATAGTCATACGTCCAAGGCTCATAATAGTCCTTCATTTCTGGCATGTCTGGGTTATAGAAGATTTTCCCTAAGGCAATTTTCGACAGTTTAGAACCTGATTTCAATTCCAATTTGCCGTTATTCAGCTTCCAACCACCTTTATAAAGCTCTTGGTCTTCCCAACGTTTTGGATAACCAATTCCCGGTTTTGTTTCTACGTTGTTAAACCACATATACTCCGCACCTTCGCGGTTTGTCCAAGTCGTTTTACATGTAACACTACATGTATGACAGCCAATACATTTGTCTAGATTCATAACCATTGCAACTTGTGCTTTAATTTTCAAGCCAATTTACCTCCTTCATCTTGCGGACTGCGACGTAAACATCCCGCTGATTTCCGATTGGTCCGTAATAGTTAAATCCATAACTTAGCTGAGCGTAACCACCAACCATTTGTGTTGGTTTCATATGAATGCGTGTTGGAGCATTATGGCTTCCACCGCGTTCTTCTGTAATTTCAGAACCAGGTACTTGGATATGCTTATCCTGTGCGTGATACATGAACATCGTACCTTTTGGCATTCTATGACTGACAACTGCCCGCGCTGTTACAACTCCGTTTCGATTGTAAACTTCTAACCACTGATTATCGTCAATATCATGCTCTTCTGCATCTTCATTAGAAATCCATACTGTTGGACCTCCGCGGAATAGCGTCAGCATATGCTGATTATCCTGATAGGTAGAGTGAATATTCCACTTACCATGCGGCGTTAAATATCTTAAAACTAGAGAATCTTGTCCGCCAACAATTTGCTTATCACGTGGTCCAAATACCATTGGTGGCAATGTTGGTTTGTAAACCGGTAATGCTTCACCAAAATCAAGGAATAGCTCATGGTCAATATAGAAATGCTGTCTTCCTGTCAGTGTGCGGAACGGAACGAGTCGCTCGATATTCGTTGTAAATGGTGAATATCGACGTCCCATCTTATTAGATCCACTGAACACTGGCGTCGGAATAACTTCCCGAGGCTGTGCGGTAATACTAGCAAAAGTAAAGCGTTCTGCCGCCCTATCTGCCGAAATATCTTTTAACTCAACGCCCGAATCATGTTCTGCCGCTTCGTATGCCTTTTGTGACACCCGACCATTTGTAGCAGATGATAATGTCAGCATTGCTTCAGCAGCATGTTTCGCTGTATGCAATTTTGGCAGCCCATTTTTGATGGTTTCATCAAAATAAGTGCCATTGATACCTTTCATCATTTCATACTCTTCAGCAACAGAGAAACTAACGCCATGCGCACCGACTTTTCCTGTTGATAATAAAGGACCAAGCGTTACATATTTATCGTAAATAGTTGTATAATCACGTTCGACAATCGTCATACCAGGCATTGTTTTCCCTGGAATCGCTTCAACTTCACCCTTTTTCCAGTCTTTCACTTCACCGTAAGGCTGTGCAATTTCCTGAATAGAGTCATGCGCCAATGGAGTCGTTACCAAATCCTTGTAAACACCCGGCAAATGAGTTTTCGCCATTTCTGAGAATGTTTGTGCAATCGAACGGTAAATATCCCAGTCCGAACGTGATTCCCACAGTGGGTCTACTGCCGGATTGAACGGATGGACAAATGGATGCATGTCTGTTGATGAAAGGTCGTGTTTTTCATACCAAGTCGCTGCTGGAAGAACGATATCTGCATACATCGGCGTTGCAGTCATACGGAAATCCAATGCAACAAGAAGATCAAGCTTGCCTTCTACCTCGTCACGCCATACCATTTCTTCTGGTTTTACCTCGTCATTTGGGGAAGCTAGTAATCCATCAGATGCTCCGAAAAGGTGTTTCATGAAGTATTCCTGTCCTTTTGCAGAACTAGATACCAGATTAGAACGCCAAATGAATAATGAGCGCGGGAAGTTTTCCGGTGCGTCAGGATCTTCTACAGCAAATTGCAAATCACCTGACTTCAATTGCTCAAGCGTATGACCTACAATTTCTTCTGTCGTAGTTTTTCCTAATGCCGCTGCTTCTTCAGCAAATAGCAAACTATTCTTATTAAACTGTGGATAAGATGGTAACCAGCCCAACCTAGCAGCTAGAACATTATAATCTGCCGGGTGCTCATAACGTGCTTTCCCAGCCGTAGGTGACATCAGTACCTCTGCTCCAGCCTCCTCATACTTCCACTGATTTGTCGCATAGTAGAAGAAGGATGTTGCATTTTGGAGACGCGGTGGTGCCTGCCAATCCCTCGCAAAGGCAATCGTGCTCCAACCTTCAATCGGACGGCATTTTTCTTGCCCAACATAATGCGCCCAGCCTCCGCCATTAACGCCTTGTGAAGCTGTCAATGTTACGAGATTGAGGATGGATCTGTAAATCGTGTCACTGTTAAACCAGTGGTTAATACCCGCTCCCATAATAATCATAGAACGACCACCCGTATCAAGGGAGTTCTGCGCAAATTCACGTGCAATTTGTATCACAAGCTCCGGTTTAACATTGGTGATTTTTTGCTGCCAAGCAGGTGTATAAATGGAGTTGACATCGTCATAACCACTTGCCTCTAGATCGCTATCGATACGACGAACGCCGTATTGGCTTAGCATTAAATCGTAAACAGTTGCGACAAGTCTTTCTGTCCCATCTGCAAAAGTTACTTTCTTCGTAGGAATCGGGCGGTTAAATGTCCCATTGGCAATATTATCGAAATAAGGGAATACCATTTCTGTCCATTCAGCACCATGGTCTGCAACCGATAATGCAGGCTCAACACGTGTACCGTCTGCGTTATCAAGAATTAGATTCCACTTCGCATCCTCTTCCCAACGCTGTCCCATCGTGCCGTTTGGAACAATGATTTCATCTGTTGCTTCATCAAAGATAACTGGCTTCCATTCTGAGTGCTCGGACGTACTACCCAGGTCACTCGCTCGTAGGAAACGACCTGCTTTGTACGATCCCTCATGCTCATCTAGCATGATTAAAAACGGCATATCCGTGTACTGCTTCGCATAATTGATGAACATCGGTTCTTTTCGTTGCTCATAAAATTCATCTAAAATAACATGCGTCATTGCTTGTGCAACAGCTGCATCTGTACCAGGATTTGCAGCAATCCAGTCATCGGCATGTGTCACACTTTCTGCATAGTCCGGTGCAACAGAAACTACTTTTGTTCCTTTGTAGCGTACTTCTGTCATGAAGTGAGCGTCTGGCGTCCGTGTTAGGGGTACGTTCGATCCCCACATAATAATATAACCTGCATTAAACCAGTCACTCGATTCAGGAACGTCCGTCTGCTCACCCCAAATTTGTGGAGAAGCTGGTGGTAAATCTGCATACCAGTCATAGAAACTAAGCATTTCTCCACCAAGAAGGGAGATGAAACGCGCACCTGATGCATAACTAACCATCGACATCGCCGGAATTGGCGTAAATCCAGCAATGCGGTCTGGACCGTATTTTTGAATTGTGTAAATAAGTTGTGCAGAAATCAGCATCGTAGCATCGCGCCAATTGACACGAACATGTCCACCTTTTCCGCGAGCTTTTTTATATTCATCCGCTTTTTTAGGATCTTCGACAATGCTTGCCCATGCTTTCACAGGATCCTTCATTTCAGTCAATGCTTGACCCCACATCCGCCACAGTTTTCCTCGTATGTAAGGGTACTTCACGCGAAGTGGACTGTATTCATACCACGAAAACGATGCACCACGTGGACAGCCTCGCGGTTCAAATTCAGGCATATCAGGACCACAGGAAGGGTAGTCAATCTGTTGGTTTTCCCAAGTAATAATGCCGTTTTTCACAAACACTTTCCAACTACATGACCCCGTACAGTTGACGCCATGCGTTGTTCTAACTACCTTGTCGTGGGACCAGCGTTGGCGATACATATTCTCCCAATCCCGGCTTTTCTCTTCTAGAATCGACCAGTTTCCTGAGTAACGTTCAACGGGCTTGAAGTATCTTAGTCCACTTTTCAGTACACTTTTTTTCTTCATCGAGAAAACTCACTCCTTTTCAGAATAATGAACTTAATGAGGGGATACATCATTACGTTCATTCATATACCCCTAATTCTAAAGATTAACCCAGCACCTTCCTATTAGGGAAAGTCCTATATCGTATATAAACTTACCTTACTAGACAAAAAAAGCCACCCGCGGGCAGCTTTTTTAGTGTATTTATTAAAGTGCAGCACGTACTCGATCGAATAGAACGTTATTTTCAAGGTGAACATGTTCAAATGTGTCTTTTTCAAGCTGTGCAAGACGCGCATAGACAACACGGTACGTACCACAAGCTTCTTCTGGTGGTGTGTAGTTATTTGTTAAATCTCGGATTTCAAATAATAATTCGCCTGCATGCTCGTGCTCTGCTTCTAATTCCATAACATGTGGCTTCACTTGCTCTTTTAATTCTGGAGTTGGATTTTCCAAAAAATCAAGAATGACTGGGAAGACATTTTTATCTTCGTCCGCCGTGTGATCTAAAAGCTCAGCACGTAATTCCTTGAAAATTTCTTGGATACGTACAAGATGCGGATGATTTTCTCCGTGAACCTTAACGACTCGCGTAATGTACGGTGTAAGCGCTGGTAATTCTTCACGTAAACCTGCATGGTATTTTTCTTGAATGTAAGAGACGAGCGTTCTATTGCCGAATGAAGTCGGATGTGTACTACCGACTTGCTCTCGTTTTTCTTCTATTTTTTGAATGCTTACTAATACTTCTTCTGGATTCAGATTGCGATCTTCTGCCGCATCTTTCAACGGGATTTTCCCTCCGCAGCAAAAATCGATACGAAGACTTCTAAATAGATCCGCACTTTGTGGAAGTGCAGTGACGATATCGCAAACTTGTGTTTCAAGCGTTAGTTGACTCATAATAGTTGTTCCTCCCCTAATCAATTTAGTGAGAATCATTCTCACTATCAAGTATACGTGCTTACTGCCATTGTTCATACTAGGGATTACCCTAGATATCAATAATAGCGTTTTTCACACATAACACTCTTACCTTTCTTACTATCTCCATCATAATTGACGCGAGTATAAGGGAATGTGATATATATCACATTTCGACTATTGTCATGAATTTTTCACAATTGAAAAGTGCACTCATCTTCAATACATTTTTAATAACCATTTTTCAGGAACTTTACTCTAAAGGTTGTCCCACCTAATGAGCTATCCACCTCAATTTTGCCGCCATGTAATTCTACAATACTTTTCACAATGGCTAAACCTAAACCTGAACCACCCGTTTGATGGGAACGTGACTTTTCAACCCTATAGAATCTCTCAAATATATAAGGCAAGTCCATTTCAGGAATGACTTGTCCATAATTTGTAACTTCAATTTCTATTAATTTATCGGATTCAGATAATGTAACATCAATATACCTTCCATTTTTTCCATACCGAATGGCATTTTGAATTAGATTTTCAAATATCCTCGCTAATTTATTTCCATCTCCCATCACAATAGGATGGTTTACAGTTGAGAAATATTGTCTTATTTCCATACCCGCCTCATGAACCTGAACCTGAAATTGAACTGCTAATTGATTTAACATTTCTTCTATATTTACAGGAACTTCATTAATTAAAGACTCTTTATTTTGAACCAAGGTATATTCAAATAGATCATTCATCAATTGGTGAAGATCTTTAGATTTTTGATGAATAATTTGAATAAAATATCTCAGTTCAACCTCATTCTTATATCGATCTTCATTTATCAATTCTAAATAGCCAACAATTGATGTTAGTGGTGAGCGAAGGTCATGGGCAACATTTGTAATCAAATCATTTTTTGTTTGCGCAGACTTTTTTTGATCAACTACTGACTTTTCTACTTGCGTAATTATGTGATTAACTTTTGCACCTAATTCGCCTAGTACACTATTATCTGCAATTGTTACTTTTTTGTTGAAATGGCCTTCTGATATATATTCAATTTCATTAATCATTCTCGTTAGTAAATATTCAACATACTTCTGTCGTTCAAAATGAATAAAAAGGAAAAAGTATAAGACAAATAATACACAATAGCCTAGTACAAATGACGCTATACCAAAAGTGCCCACTAATTCAATTAGGTCCGAGAAACGGGAAGATTGCGTCTCTAAATAAAAGATAGCAGAAATCAGTATAAAACCAGTCAGACCTGCCAATATCGCTGCAGACACTAGATAAATCAATAATTTCCAAATAGAAATGAACTTAATGATCTTTTTCAATTTTATAGCCCACTCCCCAAACAGTTTGGATAATTGTTTCTCCCGGAATGACTAATTCGAATTTATCCCGTACATTCTTAATGTGAACCATGACTGTTTTATTCGAACCCATGCTGTCTTCTTTCCACACTCTTTCAAAGATCTCTTCAGAACTGAATACTGTTCCTTTGTTTTTTGCGAGTAAATATAAGATGTCAAATTCAATAGACGTTAGCTTAATTTCTTTTCCACTCGCCGTAACCCTATGGGATTGCTTATCTATTTCAAGTGAGTTAGCTCGGATGGTACCCCTGTCTACACCTACTGGTTCGTAGTTGGATCTCCGTAACAATGCCTTTACTCGAGCCACTAATTCTAATGGATTAAAGGGTTTTAACATATAATCATCTGCGCCCGTCATGAGTCCTATAATTTTATCCATATCTTGCACTTTCGCACTTAGCATTAGTATGGGCACCTGATTATCCACTCTGATATGTTTACAAAATTCTAGTCCATCCATATTCGGCATCATGATATCCAAAATAATGAGGTTTACAGGATTATGCTTCATAATTTTTAAAGCTTCTAATCCATCCCCTGCTTGAAGGACATGATATCCCTCATTTTTCATGTATATTTCCGCTAACTTTCCAATTTCTCTATCATCGTCAACAATTAGGATACTATTCCCCAATATGTCTTGCCCCCTTTTCAGGATAAACGCGTTAATGTCTTTGAACACTATTCTCCAGTCTTAGTTTCTGTAAAACAGTATAAACAAATGAGTTTTTTGATATTTCACTTATTATTAAAAATCCTATCACAGTCCCTAATGTATTCGCAATCAAATCATTAATATCTGTACTACGCCCATTTCCAAGTATTATTCTAATTAGAACCTGTGTCACTTCAAAAGATAAGCTGATAGATAGTCCCATAAAAGCAACCTTTTTAACCGATTGATATTTATTACTCAATAACGGTAAATACATACCAAAAGGAACCAGCATAATTATATTCAATATAAAAGTTGGTATATCTATTGTTAACACAGGGATAAAGTTAATAGACTTATACCACGGTGTTAAATTAGCATACTTCCCAATATTCACTTCAATAGGAAAAAACACAAAATGAATCATACACAAAAAATAAACTGCAAAAGAAGTTAATATTATAAACTGACCAAAGTGATATTTCTTTCTAATAACCGTAACCAAGACCATATAGCATAAAAAAAGTAGAAACGCCGGGATAAGAATATACCAGGAATCTATTGTATACATGAATGAGTTTTCCATTTATTCGACCTCAAAAAAATACTTTCATCTTTGATTTTTTTTGTAACTAAACAAAGTATAACTTCTGTTTTTAAAGTTTTTCTTAAGAAATCAACAATGATTTCTTAACACGTAAAAAATAAAAAACGTATATTCACCTGAAATATACGTTTTAGACTATTGATATCCTATCTACGTGAGTTCTTACATACATTTTCTATTTGAATGTTTAACTTAATCTATACTCATTACTTGATTATTTACCATGATACTTTTAATCGTGGACTTATCTAAAAACATACGGTTTCCATTTGAATCTAGGCTATACATCCATTTGAATCCAATGTCCGTTGTACTTGTTGAACCATTACTCAATTCAATGATTTGATTATCATCTGTAATCACCTTAACAATCGGACTGATTTCTGGTAAATAGCTTTCCTGACCATCTATTCTTTCTCCCTCAATCTCAATTCCAACGGCTGAAACATTTAAAGCTTTCAATACTACTTCCTCTTTTTGTTGTTTTAGCATTACATTAATATCGATTTTCTTAGAACGATCATGTGCTGTAAATTTATTTTTAAAGGGACCATTAGCAATGATTTCATCTGTATCAGTATTCACAATGGCTTCGGCTTTAATCGTAACGCTTTTGCCTTCTAGAGTACTGAATGTATCTACATCAAATGTGCCAATAATCTGTTTGCGATCTTCTGTTAATTGTTGCTCAACCATATAACTTGCACCATGCTTTATATCTAATTCCAAATTTTCGATTGTAGCTCCTTCAGGAAATTTAGTCTTATCTTCTTTTTCAAAGGAAACTATGATGAGCGAGCTTTTCCCCCCACTCAAACTTTCTTCTATTTTCATTTTCACCCCAGATTCTACCACCACTTGATCATGCTTATTTTTTACACCTCCAAACAACTCATTTATATACCCTGTGTCTTGAGATGCCAAAACAGTAGTTGAAGTACCAATTACCATTATTGCAACGCCAGTGACTATCCCTTTTCGCATATTCATAAAAGCTTTCTTTCCTGTTTTTTTCTTATCCATTATTATCTCTCCCTCTACTTCTGATTTAAGCAAGTAAATTTTGCTTATGCACTGATTATATCCATGAATTTTAAAGTTTTATTTAAGAAATACATAAGCTTCTCTTAAATACAAAGAAGTTCAACTTAACCAATATAAAAAAGCCTCCATCTAGCCGTTTACTAGCTACTGAATGCCTCTACTTCTACGATTATAAAAACCCATCAAGAATCCAATACCAAGTGAATGAAAACAAATAGACAAAACTTTATATGCATAGCCCGAAAGAAATTTAACTTTCTTCACCTTAATCCATTTACCAATAGGTTCTTCTCTAAAAACAAAACTTGGCTGTTATGAACTTAAAAAAACGAGAAAGGAGACAAGATTCATATACGAATCTTGTCTCCTTTCTCATTGTTATTTAATGTTTTCTCCCCTGCAACTGAACCAGTTAGCTAAATATGTTTATGCGATCTTTCATTTACAGATCATCAAAACCATTCAAATCACTCGTTTTCACATACTGCCTCGAAGTCTGCTCAAAGAAGTCCGTTTTTGTATCGTCGAAACTATCAACGTAGGCACGAATCCACTTCATTGGATTATCGGTGAATTCCGGGTAGATTTCACTAAGCCCAAGCATGCGTAGCATTTTATTGGCACGATATTTCACGTAGCCTTCCATTTCAATCAAGTCGATGCCTTCGATATCCGCTAATACATAGCGACTCCAAGCAACTTCCTGTTCGACAGAATGCTTGAATTGGTCGTAAATCCATTCTGTAAATGCCTCTGTATTTTGTTCTGAGTTTTCTGAGAGTGCTGCACGAAAAATATCGCTGATTGCTTTACCGTGTTGGAGCTCATCACGATTTATATACGAAATCATCGTCGATGTGCCGACCATTTTTTGATTACGTGCTAAGTTATAGAAAAATGCAAAGCCACTGTAGAAGAAAAGTCCTTCTAATAATGTTGTATACACCATCGCTTTTAATGCGGACTCAATTGTCGGATTTTCTGCAAATTCATTATAAACGTCAACAATTCGGTCGTTGCGGCGCATAAGCACCTCGTCTGTGCGTCCCATTTCAAACGACGCTAGCTGTTTATCGAGCGTCGTTACCGAAGATAATACATAGGCATAGCTATGATTATGCTCGCTTTCCTGATCGGCAATGGTTGCCATCAGTGATTTAACAGAAGGATCTGTCGTATACTGTGCAATTTTTGCCGCGATATCTGTTTGTGGACCATCAAGCGTTGCAAGCAATCCAATAATCTTTAGGAATGCGTCTTGCTCTGGCTTTGTCAGCGACGAGAATTGTTTAACGTCCTGCGTCATGTCGACTTCATTGGCCGTCCAAAAAAGCGAACGAATCCGTTGTCTTAATGTATAGAAATGTGGATGTGCGAGATCGTTCCAGTTCAAAATTCCGCTCGCTTTGCCACCAAATATAGCCGTTGATTTATTTGGATTTGCAGGTTCTAATACCTTTACTCGTGTAAGTTTTTCCAATTCTTGATGACCCCTTTCGACCATTCGATGACTGTTGATTGTTGTACGCCACGTGGGCTTTGTTCAATTTTTAAAGGTTCATAAGTTGATGCGTAAAACCGGGCCAATTTGTCTGCCGCCAAACAAAATAGCTCGTCGCCTCCGAATTGGGTATCTCCTGTTCCAAAAACGTAGACATTATCGGGTTTATACCCAACATCCGCGGCGAAATCCTTCACTTCATCAGGTGTTGCTCCTTTGTCCCACGTAAATGAACCAATAATCAGCGCATCGAAATGGCGAGGGTTCGGCATGATGCCGCCACCAATTCGATACGTCGTAACATCGACATTTTCCGCGACCAAGGTAGCAGCAATCATGTCAGCAACTTCTTGGGTATTCCCGCTCCAAGAAGCATAGGCAATTAAGAATGACACCATTCACACTCTTCAATATCTGTCGCGGTTGAACGCGTGTAGTAAGTTGTTTTCATGCCAGACTTCCATGCTTGCACGTGAAGGTCAAGAAGCACTGATGCACGAATCGAGTTCGGCACATACAAGTTGAAAGAAATCGATTGGTCAATATGGCGCTGTCTCGCAGCGTTCTGTTTAATCGACCAACGTTGATCGACAATATAAGCAGAACGGCGATAGACGTCATAGGTGTTATGATTAAGATCAGGCGCAACTACAGGCAATTTATAGTCTTTCTTTTCTTCATGATAAAACGGCTTAAAAATAGGATCGATGGACGCCGTTGACCCTGCAATAACAGATGTCGAGCTATTCGGCGCAACCGCCATTAAATAGCCGTTGCGTACACCGTTTGTCGCTACATCAATACGCAATTCACGCCATTCCTTCGAATCATAGCCCTTGTTTTCAAAATAAAATCCAGATTGCCAATCAGAGCCTTCAAATAACGGATAAGCCCCTTTTTCCTTCGCCAGTTCCGCAGAAGCTTTGATTGTTAAAAAAGCAATTTTTTCATATAGTTTATCGGCATAATCCACTGCTTCATCGGATTCCCATTGAATATTTTGTAGCGCCAGCAAATGATGCCAACCGAACGTACCAAGCCCGATTCCACGATAACGGGAATTTGTCCGTTGTGCTTGGACGACCGGGATTTTGTTTAAATCAATAACGTTATCGAGCATACGTACTTGGATTGTGATCAATCTTTCCAACACACTTGCTGGAACAGCTTTCCCTAAGTTAATAGATGATAAGTTACAAACAACGAAATCACCAGGCTTTGAACGTGTGACAACGATATCGTCTTCCAGTGTGACTGATTCAAATTTCGTTGCACTCATGTTTTGCATGATTTCTGAACAAAGATTCGATGAATAGATCATCCCTTCATGCTTGTTCGCATTTGCACGGTTGACTTCATCACGGTAGAACATGAACGGTACACCCGTTTCAAGCTGACTGCGCATAATACGTTTCATCAAGTCGATAGCAGGAACAGTTTCTCTACTCAGTGTAGGATGGTTGACACATTCCTCATATTTCTCACGGAAGGAGCCTGTCCCTTTTGTTTCATCATAAAAGTCCTCAAGTGAATAGCCCATGATTGTACGAACTTCATGTGGGTCAAACAAATTCCAGTCGCCACGCGCCTCCACTTGTTCCATATAAATATCCGGTAAGCAAACACCTGTGAAAATATCATGCGCACGCAGGCGATCGTCTCCATTATTTAATTTCAAATCAAGGAATGTGAAAATATCTTTATGCCAAACATCAAGATAAACAGCAATAGCCCCTTGGCGTTGACCGAGCTGGTCGACACTGACTGCCGTGTTATTCAGCTGTTTAACCCAGGGGAGAACCCCACTCGATGCATCTTTAAATCCACGAATAGATGCGCCACGACTACGTACTTTCCCCATGTAAACGCCAATGCCGCCACCATATTTCGACAAGTTGGCAACATCTGTATTGCTGTCATAGATGCCCTGTAAAGAATCATCAACGGTGTCGATAAAGCAGCTGGATAGCTGACCATGCGGTTTCCCTGCATTCGACAATGTTGGCGTTGCCACTGTCATGTACAAGTTACTCATCGCCCAGTATGATTCCGCCACCTTATCCAGCCGACTTTCTGTCTCATCCTGCATCAGCGTCATCGCAATGACCAGCCAACGCTCTTGTGGAAGTTCGACCGATTGTTTATTGTAATCAACCGCGACATAGCGGTCCATCAATGTTTTCAATCCGATATATGTAAATAGCTTGTCCCGTTCTGGTTCAATCAAATGACCAAGAGTTTCAAGCTCGGCATGTGAATATTTTTCTGTTAATACAGATGTGTATAACCCTTGCTCTACAAGACGGGAAACGTTATGAGCGAAATCTGTGTAGACCTTCGCACCGCGTTGTTGCTCCTGACGAGCATACACATCATAGAGGTGAATACGTGCTGCAACAAATGTCCAATAGGTCGCCGCCTCATCCAAATTACTCAATGATTCTAATGTCATCGCCTTCGCCCATTCGGGCTCAGATCCCTCCGGATATTTCTGTTGCCAGCGTTCACTTGCGATAATAAGCGTTTCGATTTGTGCTACTCCAAATTCACTTTGTAATGCATCCAATAGTCGATCAGTGTTCGTTTTCGCCATTTTAATTGTCATCATGATCCGCTCCTTTTATGTATATATTGTTATTTTTGATTCAAAAAAATCGACAGCTCCACCTAATCGGTAGAGCTGTCGCTCATGGGTTGTTGTTAGAAACAAAATAAGGCGCAAAAATAAACAGCAGCTCATTCGTTTCCACCTCTCAACCCCCGAAGAAAGTGTCGCTTGACGATGAAGGGCAGGTCTACTGGCTCACACTTCGTTCTTCCTACCTTGCCTTCCCATAGAAATTTCCACAGTGGCTTGTTCGGCGGTCGTCAGCGTTTACAGTTGCGGGGACAGCTCCATAATAACGGATTCCCTTTTAAACCGATTTCGGTACCTTTTCATCGTTCAATACTATATATAGTGCCTATTAGTCTCTTTATACCCTAACATGTTGTGGTTTAGACGTAAATAGGTAAAAAGTTTACTTACTTGAAAAACAAGTGCTTATCCACATATCCACAGGTGCCTTTTCCACATTTTCACAACCGTTATCATCGGCATCGTTCTAGAATTTTCAAAAGTTATAAACAAAATTGTAAAAGTCTAAAAAGTTATATTCACACTACTTAGATTAGATAGTTTCTATAGTTCGTTTTTCATTGAATATTTATCTTTTCACATATTTACCGTATAAATAATCAAAAGTTACACATCGTACTCTTTAGTACCAAAAAATCAAAATTAAGAGGAGTGCTTTTATTGGGCATTATGAATGGAAATCCCAAAGATGAACCGATGCATTATGGCGAGGTAATAGGTACATGGGCATTTATCGGGGCGAATAATGGATTAATCAGTGGGTATGAAGCATTTATTAATCATGCGGGGGACGATGAACTGATTAAGCTTCTTGAGGATGTGATTAAAATAATGAAGGCTGAAAATAAGGCTCTCGAACAACTTCTAAAAGATAATGGTATTGCACCGCCCCCTACATTACCTGGGCGCCCTAAAGCGAGTGCCGAAGAAATCCCAGTTGGTGCAAGGTTTTCGGACCCTGAGATCAGCGCCGCCGTCTCCTTAAATGTCGGGCAAGGACTTGTGTCCTGTAGCCAAGTAATGGGGCAATGCCTCAGGGAGGATATCGCCATGATGTTTGGGAAATATATTGCCGAAAGAGCAACGTTTGGCCTTAAACTGTTGCGATTAAATAAAGAAAAAGGTTGGATTATTCCGCCCCCACTTCATAATGAATAACAAAATTTCTTGCTGATTGGTGCCATGTATTTATCCCTTCACGCGGGATCACCTTAGATCACTTATTGACACTTGCACATCGTTTTGCTATATTCACATACAATATCATTGACGAAGAGAGTAGCAATTGTTTCTTTTTTCAGCGAGCTGGGGTTGGTGAGAGCCTGGTAAAGAATACTTGCGAAGCGCACTTCGAAGATGCTTTTCTGAATGGAGTAGGGAAAGCCGGTGTCTCGCCGTTATGATGAAGGGGCCTTATACGGGCAATTTGAGTGGTACCGCGGAAGCTAAGCTTTCGTCTCATTAATTTGAGACGAGGGCTTTTTTTGTTCCATTAAAAAAGACGAGGGAGTGTTGACGATGAAAAAGGATGTTTTGCAAGTGCTACAACAATTTAGCTCATTTCCACTACATGAAAGTATGCTTGAACGGCCTACCCATACACATCTAGGTGATTTAGCTCTGCCTTGTTTTCCATTTGCCAAGGAACTTCGGAAGTCACCCGTTGTGATTGCTGAGGAGCTAGCAAAGGCAATCCACCATCCACTCATCCTAAAAGCACAGGCTGTGGCTGGATATGTGAATATCTTTGTGAATCGTTCTGTTATGACAGACTCTTTACTACAAACAATTCACAACCAATCAACAACCTATGGTTCCAATCATAATGGCAATGGCGGAGTCGTCACGATTGATTTATCTTCTCCTAATATTGCGAAGCCATTTTCAATGGGGCATCTACGCTCCACTGTCATCGGAAACTCTATAGCTTTATTGCTCGAAAAGAATGGTTTCAAGACTATCAAAATCAATTACATCGGAGATTGGGGGACACAGTTTGGCAAGTTACTGACTGCATATCGCAAATGGGGCAATGAACAGGAAGTCCAACAAGCACCGATTCAAACGCTTTTGAAACTATACATCCGTTTCCATGAAGAAGCGGAGCAGGATGATTCATTGAATGATGAAGGCAGAGCCGCTTTCAAAGCGTTAGAAGACCGCGATACCGAAGCACTTGCCTTATGGAAGTGGTTTAAATCGGAATCACTGAAGGAATTTCAACGCATTTATGATTTACTTGGGATTACCTTCGATTCGTATAATGGAGAAGCTTATTACAATGACAAAATGAAGCCTGTTGTTAACGAGTTAGCTGACAAAGGACTACTGGTAGAGTCTGATGGCGCATTAGTTGTTGAAATTGGTGGAGATATGCCGCCTTGTTTGATCAAGAAATCAGATGGTGCGACACTGTATGCAACTCGTGATTTGACTGCTGCCATTGACCGAAAAGAAACCTATGATTTTGTAAAATCCCTTTATGTTGTGGGCAATGAACAAAGCCTGCACTTCACGCAAGTCAAGAAAGTGCTTAGCAAAATGGGTTATGAATGGGCTGATACAATCGAGCACATACCTTTTGGGCTCATTTTGAAGGATGGCAAAAAGATGTCGACACGTAAAGGGAAAATTGTGTTATTGGAAGAAGTGCTAAACGATGCGATCGCCCTTGCACAAAAAAATATTGAAGAGAAAAACCCTCATTTATCGAATAAAGAAGCGACCGCTCAGGCCATTGGTGTTGGTGCCATCTTATTCAGTGATCTAAAGCAGCATCGAAAACACGATATCGAGTTCGACTTAGCGACGATGCTCCAAACGGAAGGGGAAACGGGTCCTTATGTTCAATATGCTTATGCCCGCGCTCGTTCCGTTTTGCGTAAAAAGGAGGCTAGCGATTCTTTTGTTGTGGATGAAGTCAATGATTTCGAATGGGAAATTGTGAAGTTACTTGAGCAGTTTCCACATATCACTAGGCAAGCTGCTCACCATCTAGATCCATCTATTGTCGCCAAATATGCTGTCAATCTCGCACAAGCATTTAACGCATTTTACGGCAATGTTCACGTACTGTCAGATGTCGCGCACAAAGAATATAGAATTGTGCTTGTCGCTAGCGTTGCAAAAGTTTTGAAAGAAGCACTGAGACTTTTAGGTATGCAAGCGCCTGAGGAAATGTAAATAACACGTCAGAATCCACATTGGATTCTGACGTGTTACTTTCTATCTCTTCAATTCATTTAATGCTTTTTCCGGAATATCTTCCTTTTGCACCTCTTGATATGAAGTGACACCTTTATTCTCTTTCCAAAATAAGTTTATATACGCATCCTTACGCAGTTCATGACCACTTGTAAATGTGAGTTCTTTTTTATTTCCTTTTTTATCAAACGCAGGCAAAGTGTATTCGTATCGAATCATTACTTCTCCAGTGCTTATTTTATCTTCAATTGTATCGCCACTATCCGTGATTTGAATATAATAACTATCTGCGCCCAATCTATTTGGATTTATATTTCTCAAACCCAAGATCAAACCAACGATAACAGCTATAACGACAATCGTTACAATTAATTTCTTCATGGCTTTACTTATTCCCCTTTCGGTAATAACCTATTGCTAGAACTGCAAACAGTAGATAAATTAATACGTCTATTGATTAACCAAAAAATAACTTAATCAAACACTAGGTACTCTGTGTAATGTTTTCTTTTTGTCTCGCTCTGGATTGAACGACTTCTATACAATAGCCGTGATATTTTATGTGTAGGATGGTCGTTCATCCATCACTCCACAAAAACATAGATACACAAAGTGCAAATGCTTTTGGGGACAAGAGAATAGAGGGCTTCTTAACTGGAGAAAGCCGCCAAAGATATAATTTTGGCGGCTGAAGCTTCTACCATAGTCTTTGCCACTGTTATTTTAGGTAATGGTTAATCAACAGACGTGATAAATTAACGCATAAATCCCCATTGCAATCGAAGCTGGCACTGTTATATCAGACATAAAGATGAATGATCCGGGTAGGGTACAAAACATCTAAAAGTTTAAAGAGCTGCCTTGACCGTCTTCCGATAATAGCCAACCGTCAAAAAGGCAAATACAAGATAAATTAACCCATAAACACCCATCGCAATCGAAGCTGGCACAGTAATATCAGACATGAAGATAAATGACGCAGCTTTAATGGCAAATATCGAGTGTAGCAATCCAATGAGCAGCGGCACCCCAAAGACAAATACTTGCTTACGGATGATGCCGCGCATAATGTCCTGCACCGTGAAACCTAGCTGACGCAAAGTTGCATAGCCTTGTTTCTCCTGCTCTGCTTCTGTCATTTGCTTGAAATACAGAATGCTACCTGTCGAGATCAGGAAGACAAGTCCAAGGAATCCTGCGATGAAGATGAGCAAGCCATTGCCCTGTATGGACCTTTCATACATCGTGTAATAATCTACACCATACGCCCAAGTACCATCCTCCCAATTTTGGTTGCGGATATCTGAGGCAATAGCGAGTTGATCTTTGTCAGTGATATTGAACACCCGAACATTTTTCACAATATTGCTCGGGTCCATCTCTTTTATACTTTCTGGAACCATCGTTTTTTTATACTGTTCAAAGTCAGCATTACTCACCACTAGTTGAGGTCCCCAACTTGCGTTCATAACATCTCCTTCGCCATATTTCACAGCGGTAAATACCTTTTCTGTTTCACCACTTGTAATATACATCTCAAATGGCATCTTTATATCTTTTGCCAGAGCCCCCATGGATGCACTATGAAAAATGACAGATCCATCTTGTGGTGTTTCGACTTGAAGACCCGCTTGTTGTAATTGCTTAGCATTTACAATATAGGTATTATAAATCGTTTCACTTCTGTCAAGAAATTCAGGAAAAACATCCTTTTCATAAGTCCCTTCCACTCCAAGTAGCTCAATTGTTTCAGATGTATACTCAATCCCATTTTCTTGTAAACCTGCTTCGAAATCCTCAACCGTTAAATCGTCAGCTGAAAACGAGCTAGATGATTCATCTTGAAACATGAAATCAAACGGCATAATATATCGTGCTTCTTTCTCTGTCGAGTAGTAAAGCGAATACGAGCCGGCCAACATAGCAAGCGTCATCGCAGACAACACCGAAATAATTGTCAACGAGTTCGCATTGCCTTTCATGCGATGCATGAGCGGTGCAATCGACAAACTATTATTCAATCCTAGATGTCCTTGCTTACGCACTCGAATTTGATAAAACAACCAACTAATTGTGACACGGAACACAAGATATGTTCCCAAAATGGTTGATGCAAGCACCGCTAACATATTGAAGAATAGCATTGAGAGTATTGAGTCCAACATGCGGCCTGACAACCAATAACCGAAAACAATAAGCCCAATCCCGAGCAGAGCTAGCACAGCCGAAATAAATGCTTGCGGCTTTTTCGGATGCTCTCCTTTTTTATCAGCATTGAATAAACTGAGGAGCGTGCTTCGATGAACAGTCAACAGCATTTGTATAGATGTCAGCGCAATAATCGCCACGAATACGACCATTGTTTGAAGAACTGCCATGAATGAAAATGACACTGTAATGAACTCCTTGTACCCTATAAGTTTTACTAGTAAAAGTAAAAACAACCGCGATACGAGCAGACCTACACCAATTCCAATAATGAGCGCTCCCGTACTCAATAATACGTTTTCGGTAATTAACAGGCGGGAAACCTTGCTTTTCGACAAGCCAATCAATTGATACAAACCAATTTCCCGGCTTCGTCTTTTCAAAAAGATGGCATTAGCATACACGACGAAAATCCCCGCGATGAATAACAGAAGTATACCCGCTGCCAGAAATGCCGATTTCATCCTGGCGCCTGAGCCAGCGCTAACTGCCTCATCGTATTGTAATGTTGCAAAAACAAAATACAAAGTTACACTTAAAATCAGCGCAAAAAAATAAAGATAATAATGCTTAATATTTTTCCGCATACTACGAATGACAAGGTCAAATAGTGTCAACGCTGTCACCCCCAAGAACGCCTTGAACGTTCAAGATGTCCTGGAAGAAGGCTTGTCGTGTTTTATCGCCACGATACAGTTCCGAGTAAATGTTGCCGTCTTTCAAGAACACCACACGACTGCAATAGCTTGATGCCAAAGGATCATGCGTCACCATCATAATCGTGACACCACGCTTTTTATTGACATCTTCCATCGTGCCGAGTAGCGATGACGCCGATTTGGAATCAAGTGCTCCTGTTGGCTCATCCGCAAATACCATCGATGGTTTATTAATGAGGGCACGTGCCGCAGATGTTCGCTGCTTTTGCCCACCTGAAATCTCGTGTGGATATTTATGTGCAAGCTCTTTAATGCCCAGAATATCAGCAATACTATTGAACTCTGCCTCCGCTACTTTTTTCTTCATTTTCCCAAGCGATACGGGCAGTAAAATATTTTCCTTCACTGTCAATGTGTCGAGCAAATTATAATCTTGGAAAATGAACCCGAGCTTGTCACGACGAAACGCTGATAGCTCTGCGTCTTTCATCTTGGATATATCAGAACCACCAATGAGGATAGCTCCTTCCGTTGCACGGTCAATTGTGGCGAGCACGTTGAGCAGCGTTGTCTTTCCTGCTCCAGACGATCCCATAATGCCGACAAACTCACCTTCTCCGACACGAAGATCAATTCCCTTCAATACTTGTTGAACATTGCCCCGCGTCCCATATGATTTCCGCACGTTTTGTGCATGTAAAATCGTTTTATGTTGGTCCATCAATTATGCCTCCCTGTTTTTCATGTCCCTATCGTACCTCGGTTTGAAACTACAGTCGTGCGATTTGCATGACAAACTTGAGAGGTAATGTGACATTGTTGTCATGTTAGATAAGAAATAGCGTAAGGTGTGGACCTTTTCCTGCGGGCTACCTACTCCTAATAATCAAAGAAAAAGTCCGTAAAAGTATACCCACTTCTTCGGATGTGTTTCCACTAGTTTAAACTGACGGACAATGTCATCTAGTTTCCAGTCGATTCGCTAGTTACTTCAACTCCCATTAGGAGTACCGTCAACAGATTTTTTTATACGCTAAGCAAATTTCAACCTAAACAAGTCGAATTCCTATCTACTAAGGAATCGACTTGTTTAGGTTGACTTGTTAAACTATAGCCCCAACAAAAAGGGGGGGGAAATCAGCATATCTATTGACATGGGCTACCACTCGTTCATCAGCACTACATGACCTAGCTCATATACCAATGTAAAGAGAGATCATTCATTGTCGAAGCGTGTCCTTGCTGTCTCAACATAGTTGTTATGTTACCTCGATGATACGTACCATGATTAGCAACATGAAATAAAATTTCTGAGTAAGCAGTTTCTCTCACACCTGACCAAGGATTATTCAAATTCTTTTTTTGTTCTAAATCTTTTTGGCTATTCATCCATTCTTCATACTGCAATGCTAGATCTTCATACGACTTAACGAATTCATCTACAGAATACAAATTAATCTTTTCTACTAAAACCATAGAAGCTTCTAATGCTTCTTGCATATCAATTCCTTTAAGTACCTGTAACCACATAATGTCTACCACATAGATGTGACTAAACGTTTGAGCAATAGTTGGATATGAGCTACTAACCTCTTTATATAGGACATTGCCCGGTAACTCTTTTACCCTTTCTAGTAACACCTTATTAGCCCAAACGTGGTACTCATACATTTTTTTTGCATGGTTCATGTAACATCTCTCCTTTAACAGTTGATAGTTGTATTATAAAAAAAGATATATGACAGCAGTCTGTCATACATCCTTATAAACTTTAATTATTTTTCTTGCTTCATCTACTAAAACCGACTGCAGCTCCATAGGTTTTATAATTTCAGCCCCACTACCAAAGCTTAGAAGAATAGATTTAAGCCATCCAGCATGTAGTGGCTGATAAACAGAAATGGTAAATGACATACTTCCATCATTGTGAATGACTTTTGAAGAGTGTTGGAATTGGTCTAATACGTCTACTAAGGAATTAGGATTCACCCGTATGATTACATCTTCAAATCCTTCTGGATTACAGTTTGAATGAGATGAATCACGTTTAATTTCGTGATTCTGTAGAAACTTTTCTTGCGTCAGAGTTATACTCATCATACGTGATACTCTAAATTCTCTATAATTCTGACGTCCTCTGCAATAACCATATAAATACCAGCTGCGGAACTTATAATGAAGGTGAATAGGCTCTAATTCACGTGATGTAAATTCATTTTTATTACTTACATAATCAAAGTGGATTATCCTTTTTTCATGTACAGCTTTTCGTAGATTCATTAATGAATTTGATTCCGTTCTATGGCTTTCTAAGTCAATCAGTAAAGACTCATTTTCGACATTTGTATCCAGTATTTTCAATCTATCTATCGTATGTTCAACTTCCTTATCTTCAAAAATACTCGATAGACTATTTAATACTGTGATTAGATTCATAACGTCATAAGAACCCATTAAGCTTTTATCAAATTTGTATCCTTGTATTATACCAAAACCACCGTTAGTACCTTGGTAAGAAACGACTGGTATACCAGCCATACAAATCGTTTCGATGTCTCTATAAATTGTCCTTGATGATACTTGAAATTCATCAGCTAAACGAGAAGCTGACAAAATTTCATTATGTAAGAGCTTGAATATGATCGATAGCAAACGTTCTAATTTCAATTCTCATTTCCTTCTCTCAATAATTGATTAAGCGTCCATTGTCATTCCACTGACCATACATTTTGTTTTTTCTTGTATTTTCAATAAATTTATCCAACCTTTTATTAAAAGTATCAGGTTCATTTTTATAACTTTGTATGGTATCAATTCTAATTCTCCTATATAGTTCAGGAAAATTAATGAAGTTCTGATATATTTGTTCATCTTCTTGCAAACGAGCTTTAATATCTTTATCTATCATAAATGATTCAGGTTGCATATTAGGAAGAATTTTCAGTCCTC
Source organism: Sporosarcina sp. FSL K6-2383 (assembly GCF_038618305.1). NCBI lineage: Bacteria > Bacillati > Bacillota > Bacilli > Caryophanales > Caryophanaceae > Sporosarcina > Sporosarcina sp. FSL K6-2383. Next base: position 797,856 of record NZ_CP152017.1, on the reverse strand, counting down.
CCTCTTTCATCAAACCTAGTTTATCTAATCTCCTTGCTCTTTCTTTATTTAATTCTGTCCAATTACTTTTTTTCTTTCTTTTGGAAAGCCTTTGGGCTGTTTCAGTAGCTGATATTTTCTTCTTTACACTATCAATCCACCCGAAACATAATGCTTCTTCAACCGCATCTAAATACTGAATAACTTCTGATCGTTCAGTCACACTTACGATTACCCAACAAAAACTTTCTGTCTCTGAATTTCTCTCAAGCCAATCTCTTAATTCCCATCTTGTTTTAACTCTAATCAGATTATTAATTTCCATTTTTAAAATTATCCTTTCTAAAATGAACAATTTCACCAATTAAAAGTGATTCCGTCATTAATTACTTTTACCCACCCTTACGAAGTATGCGTATACTATCAAATTCATTTTCAGTCGGAAAAATCATCGTAATCGTAGTTCCTTGATTCATGATTGATTCCGCGACCAATGTGATTCCAAGCTTATCGGCCACTGTCTTTGCCAAATAAAGTCCGAGTCCTGTCGCTGCATTTTGAAGTCGTCCCATCCCTCCAGTAAATCCCTTATCAAAAATACGGGAAAGGTCGTACGATTTTATGCCTGGACCTTCATCTTTTATGGTCAGCACAACGTTACCACTTGACTTAACACTCGTTAAGATACAAATCGTACCGCCCGCCTGGCTATACTTCACTGCGTTCGTCAAAATTTGACGGATAATAAATCGACTCCATTTAACATCGGTTACTACCTTTGCGTCTTCCCCTTCAAATTCAACAGCAATATTCTTTTCCATACACCATGTTGCCAATTCACGGACTTCTGCCGTAGCTAATCGGTGAACGCCTGTTTTTTCCACAATGTAATCTGCTTCCAAGGTTGACAGCCGTGATATGTAAAGTTGTTGGTCAATTAACAAATAAACACGTAGCCATTCCGTCTCTAGTTTGCGAATAGCTGGATCTTTACCATATGAATCAATAAGTAGTTTCATCGCGGTCAGCGGTGCTTTGACTTCATGTACCCATGCAGCAGTATAGTCGCTTTCGATAATATTTGCTCGCCTACTATCAGCCAGTTCTTTTGAAAATAACAACGCAGCCCGCTGCAACACTTCTTTTGTCATTTCATCACGCATAAAAATTGTTTCTGGCAATATTTCATGCCAATCCGTTGTGGAATCATTCGTCAGTAAAGCTAACTCTTTCGTAAACTTCATTTCTTTTCGATAACGCCAGCCGATAAAAAGGACGAGAGCTATAATAAGTAACACATTGACATAGAATACAGACGAAAATTTCGCGTCAATTCCCTGATCGAGCCAAATAAGCATATCCGTCAAACCAAGCGCAAGTAAGAAAAAGGCAATCCAGCTCATCATATCCTTCAAATAACTTATGAACACGTGGACATCTCCTTCCTACAACGTAATCGCCATATAGCCGAGCCCTTTTTTCGTAATCACCGCTTCCCCTAGCTCGAGTTCCGCAAGCTTTTGACGTAATCGGGTCATATTGACAGTTAGCGTATTATCATTGACAAATCGTTCATCATCCCACAGTTTGCGAATCAGGTCGTCACGCGATACAATCTCATCCGTCGATTGCACAAGCACCGCCAAGATGAAAAACTCATTCTTCGTCAACTCTACTTCTTCGCTATCCTTCCGAATAACGCCGCGCTTCATATCAATGACTGCACCATTCCATTCCAGTACATCTGATGCCTCTTCACCATACGCATAAGTGCGCCGTAAAATCGCTTGGATTTTTGCCAGCAACACATCCGTATGAAACGGCTTCTGAATATAATCATCCGCCCCCATATTCATCGCCATAACCATATCCATGGGATGATCTCGGGATGACAGAAAAATGATGGGTACCTTTGACACGGCACGTATTTCACGACACCAATGAAAACCATCGTAGGCAGGCAACTGAATATCCATCATCACCAAATGTGGCTTCTCTTGAATGAAAGCTCCCATGACATCATGAAAATCATCTGGTCCCGTCACATGAAGAGACCACTGCTCAAGCCGTTCTTTTAATGAATTAAAAATCGCGACATCATCCTCAACGATGAAAATAGTCATATCCATTTCCGATGCACTTCCTTCCTTTCATTTATTCTAATTGAAATTGTTACAGACAAGCAATAAGTAGACTAAACAAGTTTAAATAATGAAAAATCGTCAATATTATGTTATACTGGTTACTAGAGGCGTTGTTCCGACACAAATCGGAGCTAAATAGGGCTTCTTTTTTATTAGCTTTTCGTTATTTTTTTATCTACTATTTTTTAATTTTTTCTTTTTTAAAAAACTACAGGAGGTACGTATGTTAAAATTTGAAAACGTAAGCAAAGTGTATGGTGACGGATTCCAAGCTGTTAAATCTATCAACTTTGATATTCAGCAAGGTGAATTTCTTGTGTTAATTGGACCAAGTGGTTCGGGTAAATCGACAACGATGAAAATGATTAACAAGATGGAACCACATACAAGTGGAACGATTTCTATCAACGGCAAAGATATCAATTCGTATAATCCGTCAGAATTACGTAGAAACATAGGCTATGTCATCCAACAAATTGGCCTTTTCCCCCATTACACCATCGAAAAAAACATCGCGATTGTTCCCCAACTAAAAGGCTGGAACCCTAAAGAAGTCAAAGCCCGTGTCAACGAGCTGCTCGATTTAGTCGGTCTTGATCCAGACATATTTGCCACGCGCTATCCAAAGGAACTTTCAGGTGGTCAACAGCAACGTGTCGGTATCGCAAGAGCCCTTGCAGGCAACCCCGATATTATCTTAATGGACGAACCGTTCAGTGCACTCGATCCATTAACACGTGACCAGTTACAAGAAGAGGTAAGCGCATTGCATAAAAAATTGAATAAGACATTCGTTTTTGTTACCCACGATATGGACGAAGCGTTAAAAATGGGCGATCGTATCGCTATTATGAAAGACGGTAAGCTTCTACAGTTGGACACTCCAGAGAAATTACTACATGAACCAGCCCACGGCTTTGTAGAGGAGTTCATTGGGAAACATCGGATTACCCAAAACCCTGAACTCATGCCCGTTACCGAGATTATGTCGGAATCGGTCGTCACCTCTCTACCTCACCGATCTCCGGAAAAAGCACTTTCACTTATCCGACAGCGCAAAATTACAAGCCTTATTGTGGTCGACGATGATAATAGGTTACTCGGAATTGTTTCCGCGTATGATTTGATTAAAAAGCTAGATACTATTAAAACGATTGACGAAATTATGGGGCCACGAGAACCCTTCTTAACAGATACAGCTACTGCTAAAGACGCCATCATTATGATGGACAACGCGCCTTTTGGTATTATTCCGATTGTCGGTAGTCATCAAAAAGTATTAGGCGTCGTAACACGAGGTTCACTGCTATCCGCTATGTCCAGCCAGTGGACGGAAACGGAGGAAAGCCAATGAATAACTTAACAATTTGGCAACAACTTGTCCAACAATCACAAATGCGCTGGGAAGAGGTACTTGAAGCAACGTCTGTCCATATTCAGCTCGTATTCTTCTCAATGCTCATTGCCATTGCTCTTGGAATTACACTTGGTATTTTGATTACACGGGTTCCAAAACTGACAACCGTCGTACTTGGTGGTGCTGGCGTTATGCAAACCATTCCAAGCCTTGCACTACTCGGTTTCATGATTCCCATTTTCGGGATTGGTGTCAAAACAGCAATCGCTGCCCTATTCCTATATTCCTTGTTACCGATTATCCGCAACACGTATGCCGGCATTAAAGACGTTGATAAAGCGACAACCGAAGCGGCAAAAGGGATGGGTATGACAAGTATGCAAATTCTATTCAAAGTGGAACTGCCACTTGCGCTTCCAGTTATCATGGCCGGCATTCGAACTGCAGCTGTCATTAACGTAGGTACAGCAACGCTTGCTGCATTTATCGGTGCAGGCGGACTCGGAGATTTCATTTTCCTTGGAATTACGCGCGGCATTGATGGTTTGATTTTACTTGGTGCAATTCCAGCAGCACTTCTTGCAATTGTACTAGAAACACTCTTCGGTGCGTTTGAAAAATGGACGACGCCGGAAGGATTGAAGTAAGTATGAAAAATAAATTTATTGTATTGATGTTGGTAGGCCTTATTGCAAGTATGCTGTCAGGCTGTATTTTCATCGAAAAAGATTCACTAACACTAGGCTCTCGGAATAATACAGAAAGTATCATTTTGTCACATGTCATGGGGCAATTGATTGAAAATAAAACAGATATCGAAGTCGTTTACAAAGAAAATCTCGGCGGCTCCAACGTCGTTTGGAACGCTATGCTGAACGGCCTAATCGATGTCGTACCCGATTACACGGGAACGATTGTCGTTAACTATTATCACGAAGACCCAGGCACAGCCGAGGAGACACTGGCGACTACCAAACGACTAGTCAATGAAGATGGCATTATCGCCTTCGACACATTCGGCTTCAATAATACGTACACATTAGCGTTAGATGAATCAAGAGCCGAGGAACTTGGCGTCAAGACATTCAGTGACTTCGCTAATGTCTCGGAAGACTTTATACTCGGTGCTGTCTTTGAATTTATCGACCGTCCAGATGGCTTGCCTGGATTCCAGGAAGAATATGGATTGAAATTCAAAGACGTCAAAGGAATGGATCACGGCATCATGTATCGTTCCATCGGCGCTCATGAAGTAGACGTCATTAACTCGTACACGACAGACGGTCAGTTACAAGATTACGACTTACGTGTGCTAGAGGATGATAAATCCTACTTTCCGCCTTACCATGCACTGCCCCTTGTACGAAAAGAAACATTAGTGGAGTACCCTGAGATTGAAGAAGTACTCGAGCAACTGGCAGACATGATTGACGAAGAAGCAATGCAGAAGATGAATGCTAAAGTGGATAATGAGGGAATGATGGTGGAGAAAGTTGCACAGCAGTTCCTTATTGAGTCAGGGTTAATGGAAGAATGATGAATGCGAAACCGCACCTCTCCGCAAGCGAGAGATGCGGTTTTTGCACGGCGTTTTGACGTTATGACCGGCATAAGCCACGTTATGACCGTCTTGAAGTTGTTTATGACCGCCACGAGCCACTTTATGACCGTCTCACATGAGGTTATGACCGCCACGCAAAATATCGCCTTCTTGCTTTACGTTTTGCCCACTACATGCTAGTGTTAAGTTAGTAAATTGTACACACTATATACTTTTGAACGATGAATGGGTACCGATATCGGTTTAAAAGGGAATCCGGGAAAATCCGGAGCTGTCCCCGCAACTGTAAGCGCTGACGACCGCCAAAAAAGCCACTGTGGAGTAAATCCATGGGAAGGCTGGCTGGAAGAATGAAGCGCGAGCCAGAAGACCTGCCCTCCATCGTTATGCGACACTTTCTTCGGGGGTTGAGAGGTGGAAGCGAGCAGGTTCCTACCATCAATCCGTCGTTATACGACTAAATCAAATGATGTGTGCGGTCCTATTCTGTTTCCAACGAATAATCCATGAGCGATGGCTCTACCGAAAAGGTAGAACTATCGCTTTTTTGTTTTGAAAAGCGAGATCAGCTTGATTCCAAACATAAATCATGGAAGGAGACAAATAATGTCTATGCAAACAAAACATCTCGATTTATTAACTAAATTATCCTTGGATTTTGGTACGAAGGCAGTAGCCTCTTTATTGGAAGCAAGTACATTATGGATCAAAAAATTCCCTAACGGTAGCTACGTAGACTGGTCACAGTCAATGATTTCACACTCGCTCAGCCAATTAAATGAGCACGAACCACACTGGACCTTTATCGCAGCACGAATTCATCTTCATGACCTCTATGCCAAGCAGCGTCACTCGAACATCTACACAGATTTCGCGGCACATACTACTCGATTAGTGACACTTGGTTTGTACGACCCGATTTTAGTTGAACGCTATTCACAAGAAGAACTTCGGCTTATCGGGAACCTAATCACCCCAGAAAGAGACAAATTATTCACGTATAGCGCCTTGCAAATGATGATGAGTAACTATATTACGAGGGATGCTGACAATGAACCTGTTGAACTACCCCAGGAACGATGGCTCATCATCGCAATGATCCTTATGCAAAATGAAACAGAAAAACGGCTTAAAAAAATAGCGGAAGCCTACTGGGCAATGAGTCATTTATATATGACCGTCGAATTGCCAACCTTGCTGAACGCTGGAAAACTTCAAAAACAAAATAATAACAAGCCAACAACGTTTACCAGCTACCTAGCTGTCTACCACATAGATATTACTAAGTTCCTTGACAGTACGATCGACGACAAAGTTGTCTATATCCCTGACTTATTTATGGAACAAGTTGAATCACGTGGCAATTGGCATTTATTTGACCCACATGAGGTGCAGGCTGTCATGGGCTATTCCCTTGAGGATTTTTATGATGAAAAGAAGGGGGCAGGCTCATTTCGTGAAAAATACATGGCATGTGTGCAGCATCCGAAACTTAGCAAAAAGACCATTTTCGCTATCGACCTTATGAAGCAGATCATGCATAGCCAACTAACAACTGGCTTTCCCCATCTAGTTTATAAAGATGAGATCAATCGAAAAAAGACGAACAAATATGCAGCAGTAAACGATGCCTTACATCCAAATCAAAGTATCCACTCGTCCATCAACCTTGGACGTGCAGTTCCTGCTGGTGTATTGGAGCGTCTCATTACGATTCAGGTGCGCATGCTCGACAATGCCATTGATTTAAACGCACAGTCAATGCCAAAAGACGTACACAATCGTGGTCTACTGCTAGGTACAACAGGCTGGCATCACTTGCTTGCCTTAAATAAAATTCGTTGGGAGTCTGTGGAAGCAGTAGAGTTTGCCGATGAATTATACGAGAATATCGCCTATTTAACGATTTCCGCTTCGATGGAGCTCGCGAAAGAAAAAGGGGCTTATCCTTTATTCAAAGAATCAGATTGGTATAACGGAGCATATTTTGAAGATAGGGGATACCTTTCAAAGTCATGGCAGAGACTTCGTGCCAATGTTGCGTTAAACGGTATACGGAACGCCTCTATGACGGCAATAGCATCCCTTTCATCGACAGCGACCCTAGCGGCTAGTACCATCGGAATTGAGCCTATTATTCAAAAGTGCTATCTAGATGAACAACTAGACAGTAGCATTCCAATCATTGCTCCAGATTTAAGCCCAGAAACACGTTGGTTTTATAAATCAGGATACTTCATCGACCAACAATGGACTTTGAAGCAAAATGCAGCCCGTCAACGCCATATCGATCAATGTATTTCACTCAACCTGTACGTACCAAATACAATTCAAGCGGCTGAATTACTAGTCCTGCATGTAAGCGCTTGGAATAGCGGTCTGAAGATGACAGGCTCTATCCATGCACATACGAATTCCCCATACTTTTTAAATACGGCGATTTCATTTTAATCAATCACGCCTCGGCGTGATTGCGTCCGGATTTTGAATTGATATTGGGGCCAGCACGAGGCTGGTCATGGAACCGTTGCCGCAGGACGCAGCGAACTTAGGTTACCTTCTTACTCCCTTCAAAATCTGTGACATCCGCCGGAGGCTTTATCTTCATTCAGCAGGGGTCTTCTGCTGAATGAAGATAAAAAAGGTGAGCAACTACACATAGTAGCTGCTCACCCTATTTTTAACGATTGCAAATGTCAATGACTGAACGAACTGCCTCTGCCGACTTATCCAGCGCTGTCTGCTCTTCATTTGTCAACGGAAGCTCAATGATACTTTCGATACCATTGCCACCAATCACAGTAGGAACGCCTAAATATAGCCCATTGTAGCCGTATTCACCCTCCAAATAAGCAATCGAGGGCAATATCCTCTTTTTATCCTTAATAATGGCTTCTGCCATTTCGACGAGTGAAGCGGCCGGTGCATAGTAAGCACTTCCATTGCCAAGTAAGGAAACAATTTCTCCTCCACCTTTTCTTGTGCGCTCCACAATTGCATCAAGACGATCCTGGGGTATAAGTTTCTCTAAAGGTATACCGCCAGCATAAGAATATCTAACGAGTGGCACCATATCATCCCCGTGCCCCCCTAAAACAAACCCCGAAATGTCTTCCACTGAAATATTTAACTCTTCAGCAACAAAAGTATTGAAACGTGCCGTATCCAATACACCTGATTGACCGATCACCCGATTTTTAGGGAATCCAGTCGTTTTATAGCACACATAAGTCATGGCATCTACTGGATTACTTAAAATGAGAATTGTGCTATCTGGTGCATATTTTTTCACTTGCTCCGATACAGCACGCATAATTTTTGCATTCGTCGTCACTAGGTCATCTCTACTCATTCCAGGTTTCCGTGCGATCCCCGCAGTAATGATAACCATGTCCGCGTCTTGAATATCTGCGTAGTTTGACGTCCCTGTAATTTTCACATTAAAACGTTGAATAGGTCCTGCTTGCAGCATATCCAACGCTTTTCCTTTTGTCGGGCTTTCTTGTTCAGGAATATCGAGTAAAACAATATCTCCCAATTCTTTTTGTGCTAATAGTAAAGCTACAGTGGCACCGGTATATCCCGCACCAATGACGGCGATTTTATTTCTTCGAAAAGCCAACTATACTCACCCTTTCACACGATTATTCCTCAGTTTTTTTGGTCGTTTGTGCTTTGCTAGCAGGTGCAGGCTTGGATTTTGTCTGTTGTTTTTTCGGATCAAGAGGCTTAACCATATTATAAACGGACTCATCCGGACGTGGAATGACATGTGATCCTAACAGTTCTCCTACACGCTTGGCAGCTTCACGACCTGCGTCGACAGCCGCTTGTACAGCGCCTACATCACCTTGAACGAGAACCGTTACGATTCCACCATCCACGAATTCTTGTTTAATGAGCCTGACATTGGCCGCTTTAATCATTGCATCTGCCGCTTCCATCGAACCGACTAATCCCTTTGTTTCAATCATTCCGATTGCTTGACTCATTGATTTCACCTCACTTCACTTCTGTTGAATCAATTATTCCAATCACTACTGCATCAATCGGAATGGGGTTATCTTTATCAATATAACGTGTTGAACCACCACTTGTTACAATGACTTGGTCACCGATTCCAGCACCGAGTCGATCAGCCGCGACGAAATGGGTCCTAACCGCATTTCCATGGGCATCCTCAGGTTGAATAATCAATAGCTTCACACCTTGTAGTCCTTCTTCTTTACGTGTCGCCCAAACGTTGCCAATCACTTTTCCTAGACGCATAGCCTATCACCTTTTTCTATTTTCTAACGGAAATAGATTTGCCTAAATCTCTTGCTGTATCACGTGCAAGTGCCGTAATGATTGTACCTTTTTCCACGATAATTTCAGATGCTTCAATGTCCCTGACATCATCATTGGATAACAATTTCTTGTTAAAGCTATGCTGCTTGTTAACAAGTATCTCAGGAGCACTTTGCTTCTCCACTACATGTTGACTAGCTTCACCCGAACGAACAACATAACCAATTGTCCCTTGTTTGATTAGCCCCGCATTTGCTTCATCTGTATCAATATGCATTTCTAAACGATAGCGCTCAGAAACTCTAATCTTCACATTCCGATAAGCAATCGGTCGTATACCGGCTGCTTCTACCGTGACATAATCGCCATCTTGTACACCCAAATTCGTGGCATCCTGGGGCTGCATATGAATATGTGCTTGGGCAACAATCAAGCCCTCCTCGAGATAAAGGCTTGCCTTTGTCCCGATTAACGTAAATGCTCCTGAACCTGCGATATTTCCTGATTCACGGAGCGGTGCCTTAATGCCAAGCTTCATAGCATCTGTCCAGCTGACTTCTGCTTGCGTCAACGAGCGTGCAGGGCCAAGTACACGAACACGTTCAATGCTCCCTCTTGGCCCCGCAATGACTACTGTCTCATTCGCTGCAAATTGGTTAGGTTGGGACAAATCGGATTTCTTTGTCAATTCGTACCCTTTCCCAAACAGTATCTCCACATGTTCTTGCGACAAATGGACGTGACGAGCAGAAACAGCGATTGGAATTGTATTAGCTGGAAGTACAGGTTGTTGTTTTGGTCCGCTATTTACTTTTGTTAGCTGACCAAGTACTTCCCCCACAATTTTTTCAATCAATTGCTGATTCATGTCGTTACCGCCTTTCCTTTACAGCACGTTACTATTAGTTGTCTGATTTAGGTAATAGTATTTCTAGCTCATCATGCGGTCTTGGAATGACGTGAACAGATAGCAATTCTCCTACACGTTGTGCTGCTGCTGCTCCTGCATCTGTAGCTGCTTTCACTGCACCTACATCTCCACGTACTAAAACTGTTACAATTCCGCCACCTACATGTACTTTTCCAACTAGATTTACACTTGCTGCCTTCACCATTGCGTCCGCTGCTTCAATTGCACCGACTAATCCTTTAGTTTCTACCATTCCTAATGCTGATCCTTCTCTGCTCATGTTTGTTTCCTCCTAGTAATTTTTAGTTTGATAGTTTCTTTACAATTTCATTGACTAGATCTTTCACCATGTCGGGATTGATCGCATCACTTGAATCCATAGATTTCAATACCTGAGAAACGACTTGCTGTGTTACATCTTCGTTTGTATCAGCTGTATGTTGCGGAAGCTGTACATCCTTTACGCCATAAGCCATTCGTTTAATGTTCAACAAATGCTTAGCCGTTACGTTATCAGATGTAATGTTGCCACCGAATGACCCACAGCCTAGCGTCATAGAAGGCATTAAGCCTGTTGTCCCGCCGACTGCTCCAACGGATGACATCGTATTGACTAAAATTCGTGAAACAGGCATATCAATTGCGAATTCACGTGCAATCGCATCTGTTTCTGTATGAATAGAAAGTGAATGTCCACGACCGCCCAAATTTAATAGGGACAAGCAAAGCTCTTTGGCGTGGTTCACATCCGATGCTACATACATCGCAAATACAGGCGATAACTTTTCAAGTGAGAAAGGAATATCCTTACCCACTTTTGTTTCCATCCCAATAATAACACGTGTTCCTTCGGGTATTGTGATGCCCGCCAGTTGCGCAATGAACTGTGGACTTTTCCCAACAATTTTTGGATTCACTTTTCCTGGGATAGGTGAAACTACTTTCTCCATGATGCGCTTTTCTTCATCTGATAAAATATATGCACCATTTTTCTTTAATTCACGGTTCACCAGCTCGACAACATTGCGATCTACTACCATCGCTTGTTCTGTTGCACAAATCGTTCCGTAATCGAATGATTTACTGTCGATAATATCCTTTACCGCTTTTACGATATTTGCAGAGCGTTCTATATAAACAGGAACATTACCAGGACCTACTCCATATGCAGGTTTCCCAGAGCTATAAGCAGCCTTTACTAACGCACTACCACCCGTTGCTAAAATTAAATTTACATCAGGATGCGTCATCAATTGCTGCGTGGCTCCCATCGAGGCCATCGTTAAACACTGGATCAACCCTTTTGGCGCACCTGCTGCCACTGCCGCTGCATCACAAACCTTCAAAGCTTCATGTGTACATTGGACTGCATAAGGATGCGGACTCACAACAATTGCATTTCTTGTTTTTAAGGCAATTAAGGTTTTAAAATAAGCCGTCGACGTTGGGTTTGTTGTTGGAATAATGGCCGCTACTACACCAAAAGGAGCTGCTATTTCCACTACTTTTTTTACTTTGTCTTCCCCAACTACTCCGACTGTTTTCAAGTCTTTGATGCTTTCATACACATCTCTTGAGCCAACTTCATTTTTAATCGTTTTGTGGGCAGCTACTCCCATTCCCGTTTCTTCTACCGCCATCTTGCCAAGTCGCGCGGATTGTTCATAAGCTGCATCGGCAACTGCCTTCACAATTCGATCCACTTGCTCTTGTGTAAAACTCATATAAGCCAATTGCGCTTCCTTAGCCGTTTGCACGGCTGTACGCATTTCCTGGAGAGCTAATAAATCAGCGTCTATCGCTGTTACCATTGCACTCCCTCCTTTCTTAATAGTCCAATGGCCGATTTGCCATATTCAAAATAGCTTCTCGAAATGCATCCGCTGCCGCCTTACAAGAAGACTGACTGCCTGTTAATAGTCCGCCACCAAAGTTTGTTTCAGACGGTGGGGCAAAAAATTCACATACGCTTACATCCGCTGCCTTTAATGCCGCATCCAGTCCTACAATTGCTTCGATAGGTGGAGCGATCAAGTACGCAAGCGATTGTCCTGTCGCAACACCCGCAACCTCCGCTAAATAGTGACCGCAACTTGAAATCGTATGTGCATACAACGCATGGTTGTCATCATCATTAATCGCTTCAAAGTAAGCCGCACTATCAACTGTCAACCGAATTGAATCAAGACCACTTTTCACTTCGTCTGGGGAAGAACCAGCTATAATACCGATAAACTCTCCCGAAAGTGGACCTGACGCATGTGCTGATCCTGCGTAAAAGCTCTTTGCATAGACCACTTCCACATCTGCATCTTTTGTCGCCTGATCGGCAGCTGTATAACCCACGTCATCAATCGTCGTTGTAAACAATCCTAAACTCCGCTGATGAGGTTTTAAATTAAACTTCGCTGCTAACCCAGCATCTACATTAGGGATCACTTGCATAGACAAAATTTCCGCATGAATTTTCTTCATGACATCTGCACGCCTCCTATCCTTCCTTCTTCACGAGTGAAACGCCACTTGCTTCATACTTCAAGATTTTTTGAATCACTGTTCCTAAATAGGCTCCCGCTTCAACAGGTGGAATGCCACCTTTATGAATATTGGAAACAACCATACGATCCGCTTCAATCGTTCCAATACGTGGTTTGTAGCATATATAAGCACTGAGTGACTCAGCCGAAACGAGTCCAGGACGTTCACCAATTAAGATAATGACGATATCTGGTTGCAGAATTTCTCCAATTTCATCCATCAAAGCAACTCTGCCTTTATCGACATAAAAACTCGTACCCACTTCAATGTTCAAATTGGCTAACGATTGCTTCAAAGAAAGATATACATCTTCTAAGTTTTCTTCAATGGCGATTGCACTTAAACCATTTGAAGCAACGATTTGAACTGTCGGAGCATGCTGACAGTTTGCTTTAACAGTCGTCTTGGAGTCATCCGATAGACGTCTACCTAAGTCTGGGCGTCTAATATACTCTTCCTTGTCCTGTACTTTTGAGTGAACCTGGAAAAAGTCTAAACGATCCAAAATTTCAGTTGGCACTTCACCGTATACCGCATCTACAGCCGCTGCATGGTCATAACGGAATTGTAGCCACGTATTTGTTTTAGGCCTTGATCCAGCTCTCCCAACTGCAATTCGAGCAGGTGTTTTTTTACGGAGCTCTGCCAAATAGGCTTCTTTTTTCTCATCACTTACTAAAAGTTCGGGTTTACTTACCTTCGCCTGTACTAGGTTAGGTTTCTTCCCTTCAGTAATTGTACTGAAAAACTTTACTTCTCCAGAAGGCGCCTCACCTATTTTTTCCTCTTTCAAACCATTACCTACAGGTGTACTTTGAAACAGGTCGACGAGTGATTCGCTGTTATTTCCAGAACTATTTGTATCGGACTGATTCGCTTGCAGTTTTTCAACAACTAACTTCGTAATTTGCTGAATAAGTTGTTCATCCACAGATATCACCTCCTAACGTGTAAATAGAGTAGCGTCCCCAGCGCGAGCGCTTAGACGACCATTTTCGTAAATCCCCATTTTTTCAAGCCATTTAAGATATTCAGGTGATGGTGTTTTACCAAACGTTTGTAAAAGCGTCGCGATATCGTGATAACTCATCGATTGGTAATTTAACATCACATCATCCCCCATTGGAGCTGAGATGATAAAGTTCACACCCGCCGCTGATAATAAAACACCTAAATCTTCAATATCATTTTGATCCGCTTTAATATGGTTTGTATAACAAATATCGACACCCATCGGAAGACCATGCATTTTACCCATGAAATGATCTTCAAGACCTGCACGAATCACTTGCTTACTGTCATACAAATACTCTGGTCCAATAAAACCAACAACAGTATTCACAATAAATGGATCATAATGTCTTGCAAAACCGTAGTTACGAGACTCTAATGTTAATTGGTCAATTCCATAATGTGCTTCCGCGGACAATTCCGAGCCTTGCCCCGTCTCAAAGTACATCACTTGTGGACCAGATCCCGTTCCTTGCTTTAACGCAAGGTCTCTTGCTTCCGCTATTAATTCAGCAGATATCCCGAACGAACGATTTGCAACTTCAGTTCCTGCGATACTTTGGAAAATCATATCAGCAGGTGCTCCTTGTTGAATCGCCCTCATCTGCGTCGTCACATGTGCCAACACACAGTTTTGAGTTGGTATTTCCCACTCATTCATAAAATCTTTTGTGGCATGTAACAGACGTTTGACACTTTCAACTGAATCGTCAACCGGGTTGATACCGATAACTGCATCGCCAACACCGTATGATAGTCCTTCCTTCAGTGAAGCAATCATTCCATCCACACTATCCGTTGGATGGTTGGGCTGTAGGCGGGATGCAATGGTTCCCTTATGACCAATCGTAATATTGCAGGTCGTTAAAATTTCTACTTTGTTTGCAGCATGTACTAAATCCAAGTTAGACATCAACTTTGCAACTGCCGCAATCATTTCGGAGGTCAATCCCCTACTAATCCGTTTGAGCTCACGGTCGCCAACTTCATGACTTAGAATATATTCCCGTAATTCAGCGACACTCCAATTCTTGATTTCAGCATAAATTCTTTCGTTTATGTCTCCCTCAATAATTTGAGAAACCTCATCTGTTTCAATTGGTATTAACGGGTTATTACGAATTTCACTTAATAAGATCTCACTGAGGACCGTTTTCGCAGCAATTCGTTCTTGTACGGTTTCTGCCGCAACACCCGCTAGCCGATCTCCTGATTTTTCCTCATTTGCTTTTGCCATTACTTCTTTCAAATCAGCGAACGTATAGCTTACTCCGCCTAAAACTGTTTTTAAATTCACTGGTTAACACCCTCCTTCACGACGAGTGAAATGTTAATGTTTTAACGACTATCGGGACAACCCCTGATTCAAGGGATCTCCCAATATCTATATAATCACCTTGTTCAACAGAGATTTGATCGATACAAATGACGCTTTGTCTTACATTCATAGCCATTAGCGTCTGGCCTACTACTTTTGCATGGTCTGATTGTAATACCAATACAATCGGCTGATCAGGAACTGGACGCTGTTCCATCACTTGAATGACGGCTGCTGCTAGCTGTTGAACATCTCGGAATCCCATATAGGGTAGCTCTGAAATATAGAGGGCGAAGTTTTGCCCTTCCCTTGATGCATCAAACATGTCGATTGCATTTTTGATAGCTACTTCAAAGTTTTCCAATCCTCTTTGAAGATCTGACTGAAAGGCATAATTGTAAACAGGTAGATTTTTTAACGGTAATTCATGAGGCGCCACTTGAATCGTAGCTCCGCTAATTTCCGTTGTTTGCGTACCCGCTCCAAGCACAGTCGCTCGGACTGTTTCAACGGGTTCCATCCACAGAAAACTTTGCAATCCTTCATTTCTTTGTAGGGCCTGTGCTAATTGCACGCCTATATCATCATACTCAGCTAGCTGCCCACCGATTAATTCGTGACTGTACATACATTCAGAAATACCCCCTGAGAAAACAAGCACTTCAATTTCCTCTGTCCAGTTAGGGCGATGACCAAGCAATAGGACCGAATCTTCTTCTTGCAATTCATTATTTAGTACCCTACCGAGCGACTCAGCCATGAAATCGGTTACAAACTTTATACCGGCTGCCTCCGAAGAATCGCCAATTTGCAAGGTTCGATTACTTGCAGCTAACAGTTCTTGAACCGGTCGGGAAATCGAACTGATTTTTTGCCCTTCATACTCGATGAGTCGTCCTCCGATATGCATCGTACATGTCCCGAGGAGGACCTTGTCTTTATAGACGGCAATGTTCGCCGTTCCTCCACCGATATCAATATTGGCAATTACTTTTCCACTTTGACCCGAATAGTCATAGGCACCTGAACCTTTAGCCGCGATAATTCCTTCTAAATCTGGTCCGGCCGTGGCGACTAAAAAATCACCAACCTCGCCCGATAAATAATGGAGCATCTCACTGGCATTACGCTTCGTCGCCGTTTCCCCTGTAATAATGACTGCACCTGTCTCAATTTGAGAAGCTTCAATACCGGCTTGTTGATATTCGGAACGAATAATTTTCTCTACTTCTGCTACATTGATTGTAAAAGGATCCGTCAATGGCGTTCTAAAGATAGGACTCTTATACAAAACTTCTTTTTCCACAATTTCAATTCTTGGAACATGTGACGTCCCTGCTACATTCATTAATGAAAATCGGCTAATGATCAACTTCGTCGTGCTCGTGCCAATGTCAATCCCAGCACTAATCATCGTCTCTTGCTTTCGCTTGAAATCGTTCACACTCACACCTCCGAATATAATCGATCACGCCCCCGCGTGATTGCGTCCGGATTTTTTCGAGCAAGAGGCCTACAGGATGTAGGTCATGCAGTCGTTGCGACAGGACGTCGCGATCTAGACTGCCTTCTAAACTACCCTAAAAAAATCCGTGACATCCGCCGGAGGCTTTTATCTGAATTCAGATAAAAAAGACGCCTTTACAAACTCGAAGAAAAATCCTCGAGCAGTAAAGGCGCCTTTGCCTAAATATCAACTTTTAATAGCATAAACATATCAAACATTACGTGAATTGTAAAGGAAGTCTGTGAATATTAGTTTTTCATCCTTAGCTGCTTCCACGAAGTCCTTCATGTCGGCCGAATTGTTCAGCTTTACCAATTCTCTTATATGCTCAATGCCAATCCCTTCAACCGATGAAGTAATGACAATGGGGCCACTAGCCATGACTGACTTCACCATTTCGATAGCTCGCGTGATGTCTGCATCGGGATGGTCACTTTTGGTAATGACACCAATCGGAAGCTTCGCTATCCCTGTACTAAATCCAGGCGGAAAAATTATTTTACCGTTTGTTGCATCCTGTAAGTACAAAACATGAGTTACTTCTAAAGCAGTTGCCATGATGTTTTTATAGAAAAATGGGTTTTCTGTATATTCCCCAGGTGTATCTACAATCCAATCATGATAAATGAGTGTCTGCGTTTTAACAGCCTCAACTTTTTTCCCTAATAACGCATTCGTCAACGTAGATTTCCCAGCACCAATCGCACCAATTAGCATGGCTCTATTTTTCATGTGCAGAACACATCCTTATGACTTTGTGATGAATGCTGGCGTATATCCAAGTCTTTCAGAAAGAAATTTATTAATTTCATTCATTGCCACGTCCACTTCAGAAACACTACCCACAATGACGAGACTCCCTGTAAAACGATCCAGGAAACCAATCTTAACACTCGCTGATTTGGTAGCTAAATCCCCTGCGATAATAACCGTCTCACTAGGCGTGCAAGTCATTATGCCTAAAGCACCTGCTTCTTGAATCCCTAGCTTCTGGAACATATCAGGATCTGGATTGGCAATTAAATGACTTAATGTTATTTGTTTACCTGGTACAAATTCCTGAATAAATCTTTTTTTCTCTTCACTCATTTTACTCACTCCTTTCATCTGCCTAAACAGAGATTACGACTGAGCTTTAAGTACTTCCTCGGCATTGTCATCTCCCAGGTATTCTCCTGGTCGAATCACACCTTCAGCACGGTCCTTCTCCTCTAGTTTAAGTGCTGTCGGAACAGATAGCCAGTATGCAATTCCAATTGCACAAATACCCGCCGTCAATTTACCGATAATAACTGGTAAAATAATATTCGGTTGGAAATTGGCTGTAAATGATAAATGGTCGCCTAACAAGAAGGCAGCACAGACACCAAAAGCGATATTAATTACTTTATCTTTCGGTCTCATATATCTGACCAATGAGAACATCGCCAAAATATTAGCCATCGTTGCTAAAATCCCCGCACTACCTACTGAAGAAAGTCCAAGCTTGCGACCTCCCGCTTCCAACGGTTTAGCTGCATACTTACGTAGCAAGTATACCATCGGGAACGCACCAGCTAGCATAATTCCAATATAACCTGCCGTTTCAAGCGCACGGAATTGATCTGCCTCATCCGCCATGATCGGGTCGAAGCCCCATGCACCAAATACAGTCGTGAATACACCTGTGAAAATTTCAACGATAGAAAACACTAGCACAAGTTTAATCGCTGCATCCATAACGCGACCAAATACCATAAACCCTGCAATCATGCCACGCGGGAAGAACTTTAAGCCTGCCGCAATGAGGACTACAAAAATGAGTAGAGGTAGTAGGTTAATGAGAATTTGCCCATAGCTAATGACAAACTCATACGTAGAATCTGTTGTTGTACTGATGACATCTCTAATTTGCGTGTTGAATAATACAACCAATACAGAAGCGATAAATGCACCAATCGGAATCGTTAAGACACCCGACATCACACCAAGAGCCATATATTTATGATCCCTTTTGTCAAGCATTGCAAGTCCCATAGGAATCGAGAATACAATTGTTGCCCCCGCCATATATCCAACAATTAGTGCCATGATCCAGCCTTCATAGGATGTTTTCAGGGCGTTCGCTAACTGGTAGCCTCCCATATCCGACGCAAGGATTGTTGTCGCTGCAATTGCAGGATCCGCACCAATCGCATCGAATAGAGGTCCTATAAATTTACTAATAAACCACGTCAAATAAGGAATCGACGCCATAATACCCGCTGCTGGGATAAAAATGTGTCCCACAGCATGCATACCTGACATGAATTCTTTACCAAGACCTTGTTCAGGATTTTTAATTGCTGCGAATGCTCCTAAGACTGCACAAACCATTATTATATATACAATTACCGTACCAATCATCGCCATTTAAATTCCCCCTTTTTTTAATTATGTATTCCCTTGTTCCAACATTACCTACTTTCAATACAACCGACATCACCCCCTTTAAAAGACCATAAAAAGACACTTAAAGAACATACTCTTTAAGCGCCATTGCTTGTCAATATTTACTTGTGAGTTGCAATAATTTCTTTCGCAATCGACTCCATTGTCATTTGCCTAGACATACTCGAACTCCTCATTGCCTTGAACGCTTCCTGCTCCGTCAGCTGCTCCCTTGTCATCAGAAGCCCCTTCGCCCGTTCAATCAGCTTTCGCTTTTCAACTTCCTGTTGGGCTTCACTGATTTCTCCCTTTAGTCGTTTCGCCTTATCTGCCTGATGCAGGGCAATTTCAACCGCAGGTATTAGATTGGACTCCGCAATCGGTTTGACCAAATACCCTACAATATTATCCTGTTGGGCTTTCGCCACAAACTCCTTTTGACTGTAAGCTGTGATAATTAGAATAGGCAGATCTAATTGTTTTCCAATTATTTGACTCGCCTGCAATCCATTGATTTTAGGCATTTTTATATCCATCAGCACAAGATCCGGTCTATGAAGAAAAGCTAACTCAATCGCTCTATCTCCATCTCCCGCTTCGGCAACTACTTCGTAACCATGATCCTCTAGCATCATCTTAATATCCATCCGAATGATGGATTCATCTTCAGCTATCAGTATTTTCTTTCTCATAATAAATAATAACCTCCGGACTTACTGGAAACGTAATGACTGCATGTGTTCCTATGTTTTCCGGTAAATAACTAAATTCACCATTCAAATCATTGACTACTAAGTTATGAACAATTTCTAATCCAAGTGAAGTTTTAGGCTCCCTCATCCCAACGCCGTTGTCGAAAATATGAAGCTCCAAAAAATCTTTGTTTGATAGAAAATCCACAACAATTTCACCTTGCTCATCTTCTGGAAAAGCATGTTTTAATGAATTCTGAACGAGCTCATTGACGATTAAAGCAATTGAAACCGCTTTCCTAGATGATGTTAATATTCTATTGCCATTTGAAGAAATAATCAAGTTAACTTTTTTATGTAGCTCATTTACAACCATTGTCGAGCAAACTTTCCTTGTCAGTTCAATGATATCGACATCATCATCTTCCGCATCTTCATTTGCAAGAATGAGCTCGTAAACCGAAGATATACTAAAAATACGATTCAGAGTATCTTCAAAGTAAGATCTACTTTCCTCCGGAAATCCTCTCCTCATTTGTAATCTTAGTAAACTTGCAACTGTCTGAAGATTGTTTTTCACTCGGTGGTGAATCTCTTGAATAACGACTGATTTCATCATCAGTTCTTTTTCCTTCGTGCGTAGCTCTGTTAAATCCTGGATAATGAGTAACGTTCCTCTCATCTTATCCTTCTTGCGCAATCGTACCTTTTTTACAATTAAATTTTTATGATCTAATGTTAATTCAAAAACAAAAACATCATCTTTCTGATTGTAAACTGGATTTAAGAAGGGCAATAATTCAATTAAATTTTTATTTTGAATTTCTTCTGTACGACTCATTTCAGTGATGAATTTTATACCTACCGGATTAGCATAGATTAGTTTATTTTCGTTATCAGTTAATAAAAAAATCTCCATTAGCAAATCTGAAACCATTGGCATATCATTACTTTTATCACCCATAACATAATCAATTGACCCTTGACCTAACGAGTCCTTTTGTCGATCATTTTGATAGGATACAGGGTAATCGACTTCCTTTTCTTGAATAAGAACACCAATAACCTCATGTAAATCATTTTTAATAGGCACAACACTTTGCTCTACAGATCTACCTTCTTGTGTTACTGCTTGTCGAATGAGTGACTTCTTTCCTTGACGATAACTATAAAAAACGCCGGGTTCAAAAGTATCAAACACGATTTTCCCCACTACAGAATTCTCATATACGGATTCAATAGACTTTGGAAATGCCTCAGCAACAACAATCGCATTCTCACTATCTTTCATCTTACAATCGATAAACATATAAGCATCTGACAAATCCGCATACATTTGCAAAGTCGATGCAATATTTTTTAATATACGAATATCTTCCTCTGTCAATTCCGTGTATAAGTTACAAAGCTGCTCTAGTGTGGAATCCTTCACTCGTATGTCACATTCCTTTTTTGTTTAAATTACCGCCGAAAATTACTTGAATTATTTGAATAAATTATACGTTTTATTTTCTGTTAGGTCAATTTTATTTTTATTATTCATTTCTAAGAATACTTTTTTCATTATAAAAGTCGAGTAATAATGTATTCTTTACGTCTGATTATTAGCCACCTACTTACATGAATCCCAACTAAGAAAAGGCTTGAAAACTACCTTTTTCACGAGACTATTTCCGGTTCGCTTTCGGCGAAATATTCAAGCCATTATTACCGAGGAGCAAGCATGTTTGGTTAATCAACAGGCGTCGGATTCATTCTATTTTTGAGTTTTATAGCCCTTGCTTTTCAATATCTTATCGCCACGGTACACTTACAGTAAATGAAGGAGGTAGTTGAGCGTATGAAAATTACACCGATAGGCATTTGGGGCGGTTATCCGAAGGCAAATAGCGCGACATCGTCTTTTTTGATTGAACATGAAGGATTTCACTGCTTGATTGATTGTGGAAGCGGGGTTCTTTCCTCTTTACAAAATTATTTACCTCTCGAGAAATTAGACGCAGTTGTCATCAGCCATTATCACGCGGATCATATTGCTGATGTCGGTAGTTTACAATTTAGTCGGATTATTAATTTCTACCTTGGCAAGCCAGTGCCTGCTTTGCCGATTTACGGGCATGCTCAGGATCAAGATAATTTCGACAAACTATCGTATAAAGAGCAAACTGTAGGCGTTGCTATTTCTGATGATGATGTCATCCAAATCGGACCATTTGAGGTATCATTTTGTCGGACAATCCATCCTGTTTACTGTCTCGCCATGAAGTTTAGCGTCGATGGCCATTCAGTTGTGCTTACTGCTGACACAGAATGGCGGGATGAGCTCGTCGATTTCGCACGAGGAGCAGATTTGTTAATTAGCGAGGCAAATTTGTATGAAGAGCATGTCGGCAAGGCGCCAGGTCATATGGGTGGCAGTGAAGCCGGGAAATTAGCTAGCTTGTCGGATGCAAAACAGCTTGTACTCACGCACTTGCCTTTGCATGGGAAAATTGAAGATATTCTTAAGGCGGCTAGCCAGAACTATGATGGTCCTACTGAAATTGCTGAGGTTGGAAAGATGTATGAGGTTTTCTGAGTTGAAGCTAAAAGGACTGTCCGGTTTTATTCCCGGAACAGTCCTTTTTCTTAATTAATCATCATCGTTGTTGTCGTCATCGTAATCATCTTGGTCATCGTTATCGTTGTCATCGTCACGGTCTTTTTCGAATTTAAGCACTTTCCCTGAGAATGCGTCGATATCGAATTCGTATTCATATGTGCCGTCTTCGATTTCAATTTCATATATTTTTCGGCCGTCATCATCATCTAATTCAATTTCTGTTACAGTGCCTTTTGCTTGTTTCATCGCAATGACAATTGCTTGATTTTTCGTGAGCATCGTCGGTTTTGTGTTTACGGCTTTAGTTGAGTTACTCACTGTTTTTGTATTTCTAGCAGCTAATCGATCGTCATCGTCACGGTCTTTTTCAAACTCAAGGATTTTACCTGTAATCGCATCGATTTCGAAATCATATTCATATGCGCCGTCTTTGATCTCGATATCATAGTGTTTGCGACCATCGTCGTCATCCAATTCGGCCTTTGTCACCGAACCTTTTGCTTTTTTTTGTGCAATCGCAATCGCTTGGTCTTTTGTTAAAAGCTTCGCGTCTGCTACTCGTGGTAGTTCTGCTTGGGCAACTTTCTTAGCTTGTTGTTTCTCAATCACTACTTTTCCCGTTTGTGCATCAATATCTAGATCATATTCTACTCCGTTTGATTTCACTTCAACTTCATAGATAAAACCTGTTTTTGTTTTTTCAAGCTCAATTTCTGTCACTTTTCCACCGACTTTTTGAACGGCCAATGCCTTTGCTTCTTTTAAAGAGAGAAAACTTTCTGCTGCATGTGCCTCACTAGTTCCTAAACCGTTTGCCAACGCTGCTCCACCTAGTACAACTGCTCCCGCTAATGCAGGAATGATCATCCATTTATTCATAATTGAATGCCTCCTTCTCTTATTACCTTTATCATACGACTCAATTATGAGAGGAGAGGGAGAGGATTATTAGAATTTGATGAGAGAATCCGCCGGAGGCTTAACAGGGAGGAATTGAACTCCATTCCTCCCTGTTAGTCGTCCCATGTAACGGATAAAATTTTGCCCGAAATCGCATGGATTTGAATAGTAGCTTCATCCTCATGATCATCATCTTGATCGCTATCAATTTCGACTAAATAGTAGCCGCCGTCACTCGTTTGAACAAACTCAACGTCTTCTACTTCCCCTTTCAATTGACCAAGTGCAATTTTTATCGCTTGATTTTCTGAAATAAGTACAGTTGTCGATGTTTTAGGCGATGTCGTCTGATTGGTATTTGTTCCAGGCTTAGGTTCAGATGATGCTGGTTGCTTAGGCCCTGTTACTACCGTTTTAGGTGCAGACGGTGCTGGCTGCTTAGGTTCTGATGCTACCTCATCTGTTGACGTTTTTTCTTGCATGACCGTTTCAGTACCCTTATCATCTATGATGTCGTCTTTCTCTGCAGATGCAATCGGTATCCCTTCCTCTATCACTTCTTTTGTTTGAATCATCGACAGTACTTTCCCGGTTTCAGCATCAACCGTCGCTAAATAGACATCCTTATTGCGAGACAATTCCACTTCAAACACTGTCCCATCTAAGGATAATCGCTCCACCTTACCGCCGTATGTTTCTTCAAGCTGCTTGCGAATTTCATTTTCAGGTAAGGTCTCTGCATTGGATACTAAATGCTTTGTATAATAGCCACCAACTGCCAAAATAATAATTGTCAACACGATAGGGATAAACCAAGGCTTTTTAATGATTTTCATTGACATCCCCTCCTTCCCTCAAGCATACGCGCACAACATTAAAAATCGATGAGAATCCGTTCTTTTGGAATCAAAATACGGATTGTCGTCCCCATTCCAACAATGCTTTCGATTTTCAGCTCTGCCCCGAGACCTGCTGCAATGTCCTTGGCAATCGCAAGTCCTAATCCCGTTCCACCTGTTTTTCGATTACGATCCTGATCAACACGATAAAAGCGGTCAAAAATATGAAGCAAATGCTGTTCAGAAATTCCGTTTCCATAATCCATTACAGAAATCGCAACCATTTCCCCCTGTTCCTGAACGGCTATTTTAATTTCCCTGTCGCTGTACTTGCGTGCATTATCCAGCAAGATAAATAACAGTTGCTTAAGTCTATTAACATCCGTGATGAGCAGCATCGACTCATTTCCCTCTACTATAAACTCTCTTCCATATGCTTGCCTCATTGGTTGTATCGTATTTTCCACCAACGCCCGAAGATCGGTCTCGACAAATTCAAAAGTCAGATGCTCATTACTCTTCGCCAACTCTAGCATTTGTGCAATCATTTCTTTCATGCGACCCGTTTCACTTCGAATGGCTTCAACTGCCTCTAGTGCAACTGCACGGTTGTCAAAACCTTGGCGTGTCAGTAAGCGTGCGTAGCTTTCGATAACCGTAAGGGGTGTTTTTAATTCATGAGAGGCATTAGATACAAACTGTTCTTGCTTGTTATAATTCTGTTCCAGCTGTTCCATCATGTCATTAAACGTTCGACCCATTTGTGCTAGCTCATCTTTCCCATCTACAGATACTTGGATTTTTTCATAGGTACCAGACCGTTGACTTGTCGCCATTGTTGAAATCAGCTTTTCAACAGGTTGTGTCACTATACGCCCTAACGCCACACTCGATGCCGCAATCGGGATCATCGCGAGAATGGTCATCCCAATCAGTACGAGTCGAAGCAAGCCTAAGTTATTTTCTAAGTCCTCTAAAACCTGCACCACCTCCAGCTGCACAACTTCCCCATCTGTCCATATAATAGGCACACGGATGAGCATGGTCCGCGTTCCTTTAAAATCATCGATTGTATAACGCTCTTTTGGATTTATATCAAAATGCTCTTTCTCCAATCCAAGCTCGGATTCCGTCGTAACCTTCGACTTGCCCTTATCATCGACAACTCGTATCGCTCCATTTGGTGGAAGATGAGCCCTTACAACTGTACCCGCGTCCATTTCCCCTGTCATTTTACTCAGCGAAGCGGTCACTTCCTTGGAGCGAATCAGCAGTTGGTTATATTCTGTATCATGCGCCATCTTTTCAAATAAAATATAAATACCGATATTCGTTATAATAAGAATAACAAGCATAAGAAGTGTTGAATACAAATGGATTTTCGACTTAATCTTCATTAACAACCTGCTCCTTCAATACATAACCAACGCCACGAACCGTTTGAATAAGTGAACTTTTTTCACCCGCATCTACCTTCTTACGAACATAGCGAATATAGACATCGACGACATTCGTATCCCCATAATAATCAAATCCCCAAACCGCATCTAGCAATTGTTCCCGCGATAATACTTGGTTCGGATGCTTCAGTAGATGAAGCATGAGGTCAAACTCGCGCGGTGTTAAATCAATCGCACGACCAACTCGCTTTACTTCACGTGTCTGTTCATGGATGGATAGACCTGCAAACTCATGAAGATTTTTGTCTTTTTCAACAACTGACTTCGTCGAAAATCGTAGTGCTGAACGAATTCTCGCCAGCAATTCGTCGATTTCAAAAGGCTTCGTTACATAATCATTCGCTCCAAGATCAAGCCCTGCTACCTTATCCTCTACATCGTTTTTCGCTGTCAATAAAATAACGGGAGTAGACAATTCCGTTGCACGAATCCGGCGAAGCACATCAAGACCATTTAACCCAGGTAACATCAAATCAAGAAGCACTAAATCCCACGCCTGCTCACGATATTTAATAAGACCGTCCGGCCCTGTATGCGCAATCCCTGTTCCATACCCTTCAAATTCAAGCTCAAGCTGAAGAACACGTGCAATATTCTCTTCATCTTCGATAATCAATATTTGCTCTTTCATTCAACTCACCTGCCACTTTTTTCTTTCATCTTAACAGATTAGGATAAAAAAAGGAGACCTTCGCTTTTCACGAAAATCTCCTTTATGCATTTCTATCAGTCTTCACTTGCTTCTAGGTTTTATTCACGCCATACATGCTCTTAATCAATTTTTCTAACATTACCGGCATTTCAACAAATGCGCTATCGACATGTAAACGCTCTGTTCGTTGATGGGCGTCCTTGCCAAACGGTCCTACATTTAAAACGGGGGCTTTCAACTTCGCCATGTCTGCAAAAGGAATATTATACGTATCGCCCCAGACTGGCGTATTACGCTCATATGTCGCCCAGCCATTTGCGTTATCGTCGTAATTGACGTAACTCAAATCACAAATCCCATTAAAATAATGTATTTGATCAATTTTATTATCAAAGCCTAGTGCTGCTTGCTTCATTAACTCAACCGATTGAATTACAAGTGGATCATTCGATGTGTTAACAGCGGGATAATAAGGTGGTGCGTATAGCAATACCGTTGCTGGCGCAAGTTCCTGACAGTGAACCATCAGATTATCGACGATACGTAGCGATTTTTCACGATCATCCCAACCTTCTTGCTGGAGCGCTTCATTTTTCAACCGTCCAACCTCTGCAGCCCCTAGTTTGCGAACCGCATGTTCAAGCAGTTGCTCATAGCGCAACACATTTACTTTTCCTACACCCGCCACCTGTTCCCGTTCGCAAATAATCTGGTAGCTGTCGTTACAAGCTGACATTGCTTCAATTGCAACTTGCTCAAATAAGTCCATCACCTCAGCCGCAGTACGTTTTAATAGAAAGACATTGTACAGAGCTACTGCACGATAAGGAGTTTGCGTCGAGTACTCCATCTTCAAATCCTTTTGCTGCAACGAAACCGGAAGGGGGGTACTTTCCCCGAGATCTGTTTCTCGGAACAACGGATTCCATTCCATACGTTGCGTCAAAAAGGACGCGATGTAGTTCGCCGTTATGCCTTTCATAGGCTCTCCAACATGCGTTTCCTTTCCGTAGAACAATGCGGCAGGCATGATTTTCCCAATCGTACCCGAGTAAATATATTCATCAATATCCAGTGGATTTTGAGAAAAAGAAGGCTCACTGTTTAAAAATAATTTGTACGTCAAACTATGTTCTTCACGAATACGGACGAGTTCCGTCACCGCCGCACGCATACCTGCCGAGTTAACCTCTTCATCGGGAACCGTCGTCAAAATAAGATTGATTGGCCATTGCTCCACACTCGCTTTTTCAATCAACTGCATATGGAGTGCAAGTCCCATCTTCATATCCATGGTTCCCCGCCCAAATAGATACTTCCCCGACTCTAGGTCAATACGAGCAGACTCAGGCAAATCTTCCTTATACGCTAGTAACTTCTTTGTCAGCTCTTCTGGATGAAAAGCAAATGGCTCTAACACGCCATACTCCTCTGTCCACACTGTATCAAAATGGCTAATCAGCACAATTGTCTGTGTCGCTTCTGGATGTTTGTACAATGCCGTAACCGCTTTGCGACCTAAACCCGCATCATGCAATTCCAAGTAGCTAGGATTGTCACGGAAGTAGTCCAATTCCTTCAACTTCTCAGTAACTTGCGGTGCAAATGTACGCTCCCCCTTCGTCAGCGTGCGACTATCCCAACTCACAAGCTCGCA
This sequence comes from Sporosarcina sp. FSL K6-2383, assembly GCF_038618305.1. Classification (NCBI taxonomy): domain Bacteria; kingdom Bacillati; phylum Bacillota; class Bacilli; order Caryophanales; family Caryophanaceae; genus Sporosarcina; species Sporosarcina sp. FSL K6-2383. The sequence goes on along the minus strand of NZ_CP152017.1, from coordinate 770,030 downwards.
TAATAACGCTCGAAGTGTTGAGGATGTATCCCATTTTAATTTATTCATGTTAATGTTGCTCCTTTAATCAATAAATTTCACTTATGTGCGTGATCGTAACCGGAATACTTACAACCTCTTTTCCACCTATCGGAAAATGTTTCTGTATAATGGAAAGTTTATATGTAAAATATATTCTTTTCATGATACAATGTCAATATATTTAGAGTAATTCACTTTACAAGATTAATTTTTATGACAGGCGGTGTTGTATATGCAATCGATTGACCGTGCCATGACTGTAGTAAACGCCTTGGCAACGGACAATGGTCTGTCCATTTCAGACCTTTCCAAACAATGCGAGCTACCCCTTAGCACAATGCACAGATTACTAAAGGCGATGATTAAACAAGGCATGGTGGAGCAAGATGGGCGTACAAAATACTATCGACTCGGTACCATTTGGTTGGAATATGGTTTAAAAGTGTATGATTCAATGGACTACGTAAATAAAATAAGGCCTGAGCTCGAGCGCTTAATGCGAGAAGTTGAAGAAAGTGTTTATCTTAGCAAGCCTACTGGATTGGAATCTCTTATCATCGAGAGGATTGACAGTGAGAACAACCCTATTCGAATTTATGACCAGCTTGGTTTACGAATTCCAATGCACATTGGTGCAGCCAATAAAGTCATGCTCGCCAATATGCCTACCACTAAATCGAGTTCGATATTGGAGAAACTTTTACCTCAAGAACAAGTGCCTGCAATTGACGTAACGTTAAAGCAGATAAAAAAACAAGGTTATGCTGTGAGCCATGGGGAAAGGACAGAAGGTACTTCCTCTGTCGCAGTAGCCGTTCTTGATGGATTAGGAGAAGTTATAGGAGCGGTGGGCATAGGTTTTGTCAGTTTTAACCTAACGGAGGATCGGATGGCGTTTCTGATTAAAAAAGCCATAGAGACAGGTAAACGCATATCAGAAAAGCTTGGTTCTAACCAAGGTTAATCAACAAAAAAACGACTTCTGCACATTCATATGCGGAAGTCGTTTTGTATTTATTATTAAAAAACTCGGTGATTGCCGAGCCTTAGGCGACAGCAAAGCCGTAGTTGCTCTTATAAGGTCATCAACGAACTTATACTCTCTGACGTTATAAAAAGACAATAATCGCTAGTACAGCCGCCAAAATCAATCTATAAATCGCGAACGGCATGAGTTTGACTCGTGAAATAAGTTTCAAGAAGAAACGGATGGAAATTAGGGCGAAAATGAACGCACTGACGAACCCGACAATGTAAAACGATAGATCATCCATCGACAGCTCTTCCCAGTTTTTCACCACCGACACGAGGCTTGCGCCTGCCATAATCGGAACCGCCATAATGAATGTAAAATCGGCAGCCGTCTTATGATTCATACCAAACAGCACACCACCTGAAATCGTCGCCCCAGAACGTGAAAACCCTGGCCATAGTGACAAACACTGTACAAGACCGACTGTAAATGCCTGCTTGTATGTTATTTGGTCCAATGTGTTGACCCATGGTTTTTTCGGTCCGAATTTATCAGCAATAATCATTAAAATTGACCCTGCAACTAGTGCAAAAATCACCGTTTCCACACCTGAAAGTTGTTCATCAATTAAATCCTTCAGTGCAAAGCCAATAATAACCGCAGGTAGCATCCCAATAATGACATGCAATAAATTGAAGCTCGAATTCATTTTTTGTCCGTCAATCTTATAAAGCCCTACCAAACTGAATAGCCGCTTCCAAAAGACGATTACAACGGCTAAAATTGAACCCAATTGAATAACAATCTTAAATGTAAAAGCCGAACGGTCTCCAAGAAAATCTTTTGTCTTTAGCCACATATCATCAACAATAATCAAATGCCCTGTCGAAGATACTGGTGCAAACTCCGTCATTCCTTCTACAAAACCAAGAATCAACGCCTTGATCAATTCAAATAATTCCATAAATTTTTACACTCTCTTTCTGCGAAGCAACTAGTATTCCTCTAACTTTACTAAATACCTAATATAAGTGCAAACCGAACAGCGCAGTGTTCGGTTTGTATAATTTCTGCGTCCTTTGCTGAAATTATACAAATATTTAAAGTGAAGGCGTAAATTTGTATAATTTCTGTGCCCTTTCCAGAAATTATACAAGCATTCAAGCACCACTCACCGACCCACAAAGAATGGACGCTATTGAATAAGTAAATGTTTCCTTGTTTCCGATTACTTTACGCAATCCATTCCATTATTATGACTTTTCATCACATATTAAAAACGTGGATAACTTTTATAAATACCTAGTTACCCACAATCATTCGTGAATAACTTTCAAAAATGTTCATAATTTCTGAATTTTACATCCAAAAGTACTTGTTAATGTCATTAACTCCATCCCCGCAAAAAAAAGATATCCACAATATAAGTTTCATTTAAAAAAGGCTCCAACCACTATGGTTTTGGAGCCTCTTTCACTATTTACACTTCTTGATAATGCTCGTTCAATTTCGTACGCAAGGCGGCTTTCAGGAATTTCCCAACGGATGTTTTCGGAATTTCATCCAAGAAAACGATATCGTCTGGCACCCACCACTTTGCAAATTGCCCTTCCAAATAGCTGAGTAACTGCTGTTTCATTTCCTCGTCCGCGGTTTGCCCTTCATGCAAGACTACGCAGGCAAGTGGACGTTCCAACCATTTTTCATGTGGCACCGCAATAACCGCCGCCTCAAAAATAGCATCATGTGTCATCAATGCATTTTCCAAGTCGACAGACGATATCCACTCACCACCACTCTTGATTAAATCTTTTGTACGATCCGTCAATTTAAGATAGCCGTTTTCCATCATCACTGCGATATCGCCCGTATAGAGCCAGCCATCTCGAAACGCTTCCTCCGTCCGTTCATCCTTATAGTACTCACTCGCAATCCATGGTCCACGAATCGCTAATTCTCCCATCGTTTTTCCGTCCCAAGGCGCATCACCATTTTCATTAATAATACGAACTTCAAGTCCAGGCATTGGCAAGCCTTGCAATGCGCGAATATCAATTTTCTCATCCATCGTCAAGTCTTCCATCCCAGATGTATAGACGGATAGGCTAACGAGCGGTGTCGTTTCGGTCATACCATAGCCTATGATAAATGGAATGCCTAGTTTTTCTTCAAATGCACGAATCAACCCTTTTGGTGATGCCGAACCACCGCAAACAATAGCGCGTAGCGACGAAAGGTCTCTTGGATTTTGTTCTTGCTCCTTTAGCACAGCCAGCCAAATTGTCGGCACGCCGGCAGTGATCGTGACTTTTTCTTGCTCAATCAAATCGAGTAGTAACTTCGGATTCATTCCGGGTCCTGGAAGGACTTGCGTTGTGCCAAAGAAAACAGCGGCGAAAGGCATCCCCCATGCATTGACGTGGAACATCGGTACCACCGGTAAGATGACATCCTGCTCCCGCAGCCCCATTGCATCCGCAAGTCCAAGTGCAAAACTATGCAATACTAAACCGCGATGCGTATAAATAACCCCTTTCGGATTGCCTGTCGTTGCAGATGTATAGCACATGCCAGCAGGCGTATTTTCATCGAGATCCTCGGGAAATACATAATCGTCAGATGCTGCTTCGAGAAGCGCTTCATAAGAATAGACGTTTTCTAGTGTCGTTTCTGGAATTTCCTTGCTATCTCCCATGATGACATAATGTTTCACCGTTTTAAGATAAGGAGCTAGTTTTTCAAGATGCGGAAATAAATTATCATCGACAAGCAGAATTTCATCTTCCGCATGATTGATAACATACGCAATATGCTCTGGCGACAAACGAATATTAATCATATGAAGGATTGCCCCGGTACAGGGAACGCCAAAATAAGCTTCTAAGTGGCGATGATGATTCCAGGCGAATGAACCAACTTTCGTTCCATGCTGCATGCCAAGCTTGGTCAATGCATCGGCAAGCTTCCGTGAACGTTTGGCGAAATCCCGATAAGGAATACGATGAATCGTATCTTCTGCCGTTCGAGAAATAATCAGCTTGTCCGGGAAAAATTGTTCTGCTCGTTTAACAAAGGACGATAATAAAAGCGGTGTTTGCATCATAAAATCCAGCTCCCTTTTCATCGAATAATAATAGCAGCATTGCAACTACCCTAACCATGAACTATACGCATCTCCGTCTCTAGTTATACCCTCCCGCCCACCAAATAAAAAGATAATTCTATATTAACAGAATACATGAAAGCGGTTACAATTTCCATCATGAAGATACATAGTTTTCTGTGCTTAGATAATGGTAAGCCTCAAGTCTTAGTTAAAAATCCGTTCCACGCCCGTTTGGACAAACCGAAAAACGTTATAAGATTAATCTACAAACGAAAGGAGGAACTACAAATGAAAAAATTTGGTCTTGCAGTACTCGGTATTACAGCAGCAATTGTTGTCCTAGCAAATCTTGGATCACTTCTTGCCCTTGCCCTTTCCGCATTAATCGCCTACGCGGGGTTCCACTACTACAGAAAGAGCGAGTCTACATTTAAAAAAATATTCTGGGGATCCGTTCTACTAATCGGTTTATTCTCAGCTATTTCGAATGTACCTGCTTTCATCGGCATCATTGCACTAATTGGTGTGCTGTATGTGTGGCGTAAATGGAAAGGCACAGAAAGTAACAACATCATCACAAACGTCTCAGATGATCCCTTCGTAAACTTCGAACGTCAATGGGACGAAATCACAAAATAATGAGGAGGAATTCACTATGAACACACTTTGGAACAGATTTAAATATTCGGTACAGGCGGATCTTCATACTGTATTCGACAAAAAGGAAAACAAAAACCCGATTGCAATGTTGAATCAATACATTCGCGAGGCAGAAAAACAAACAGAATCAATCGGTAAATTACTTGAACGTCAAAGTAAATTGAAAACGGAGCTTGAGAAGGAATTGCTGGAAGCGGAAAAAATGTCCGACAAACGCCGCAACCAGCTTGAACTTGCACAAGCAGCTGGTGAAGAAGATCTCGTTGCATTCGCGGGCGAAGAAATTTACGCATACGACACACGTGCTGCAGAATTAGCAGAAAGCGTCACAGAAACTGCTTATGAATTAATGTCGTTGGAACGCAAATTCGAGGAAATGAAACATAAAGTGAAAGATATGAAAGTGCGCCAGCTACAATTGATGGGCAAAGAAAATGTTACGCGTGCGCATCATCGCATGGACCAAGTTATCTCCCCTGAAAATGCAGATAGCCGCGTAGCATCCGTTGGTGAGATGAAAAAGTATATCGAGAATCTTGGTAGCAAAATTGAGCGCGAATACGAAACATCATCCATGGAACGCCGTTTGGAATCACTTGTGAAAGTAAATACTGCCCCCATTCTTGAAAAAGAGTCGGCAAAAGAAGCAGAAATTGTGTAAACTATATGGAAGGTAGTCATCGCCACGTCCTGTGGCGACGATTGCATGACCTACATCCTATTGGCCTGAGGAAGGTGCCTACCTTCCTTTTTTCTAATAACTATGTCTGACATCAAGAAGGGAGAATACATCATGAAACGTGTTGATACGAATAGAATCACATTTTGGACACTCGCCATTCTACTGCTCATTTTTGTCGAAGCAGTTTTTTTCCATAATGGCAATATCGTGTTCGTCCTTCTTGGCGCCGGACTTCTTTACTATGGTTCGCGCAAACGATCGAAATGGATGTTTTTGCTCGGATTTTTCTTCATCGCCATGTCACTCTTCACCCTGTGGAGTTTACGTCTGGCCATTTTTGTAGCGATTATTTATATACTCGTTCGTTTATGGAAAGGTGTACCCTCGGAAGAGATTATGCGACCTTTTAAGGAATTCCAAAAAGAGACACCCAATGGCATTTGGAAAAACAAATTATTTTCTATCCAATCCTCTCCTTTTTCATCCTATGAATGGCAGGATATTCACATCCAAGGTGTCTTTGGTGATTTGCACATTGACGTGACAGATACTGTGTTACCGAAAGGGACCTCTTTCATTTCCGTTAGGCAGTGTTTCGGGAAAATTAAAATCGAGCTCCCATATGAAATTCCAGTCCGCATCCATTACACAACATTATTCGGCGATGCCCGTTTATTCGATACTCACCGAAAACGACTCATTAATGAGTCCCTTCATATAAAAGACAGCTATGAAGGAGCTCAGAAAGATAGTGCGGAGCTTATCATTACACTTTCCACATGGGCTGGAGATGTCGAGGTGACGCGAAAATGAAAGCAGTCATTGGACGTGGCCTGTTTCTGTCACTACTCTTTACTACTATTGCGGCAACCTATGCATATTTCCTACTTGATTTACCATTAGATGAAAGTTGGTTCGCCTTTTACGAGTTGCAATTTGCTGATGTACCACTCGGATGGTGGATTTTAAACACGACACTTTTACTTGGTTGGGGAATTGCTATTTGGTCGAACTTTTTAGGACGTTCCAAAGAAAAAGCTATCGAGCAAAGGTTATCTGGCTTGATTGACACAGAGAAAGATGATTATCCAAAAGAAAAATTTACGCCACGCATAGATCGGGCGATGGATACAGTATCGACAGTCATCCATACGCAGCGAAAAAGTTTACAGCGTATTACAGATGAACGTGCAGAAGCACAAGATAAGCTTATTCAAGAGCGCATTGTGCAAGAACGGCAACGGTTAGCACGTGAGCTACATGATTCCGTGTCACAGCAATTATTTGCTGCCTCCATGCTACTGTCGGCGGTTACGGAAAGTAATAACAATACAGAAGCGCAAAAACCATTGCTCCAGGTTGAACGCATGGTGCAGCAAGCACAACTTGAAATGCGAGCATTGCTGCTACATTTACGCCCTGCTGCATTAAATAATAAATCACTAGCCGAGGGGCTTGAGGAATTATTAGTAGAATTACGGGAAAAGGTTCTGTTCGATATTCGATTTCGCTTAGAAGAAGTGACTTTGTCAAAAGGTGCAGAAGATCATTTATTCCGTATTGCGCAGGAAACGTTATCGAACACGCTACGTCACGCGCAAGCAACAGAAGTAGATATATTATTTGTCGAACGTGATGGACTAGCCATTTTCCGCGTACAGGATAACGGGATAGGATTTAAAGAAAGCGATGGCAAAGGCGGTTCATACGGCTTACAAAACGTCAAAGAACGCGCGATTGAAATAGGTGGCACGTGCAAAATCGTTTCTATTCCATCGCAAGGAACGATTGTAGAAGTGAAATTGCCTGCTCGGAAGGGAGAGGAAGTAAATGATCAAGATCTTATTAGTGGATGACCATGAAATGGTGCGAATTGGTGTATCAGCTTACTTGCAAGTGCAACCTGACATGGAAGTGGTTGGCGAGGCAGTGAACGGACGGGAAGCTGTCGGGAAAGCGCTGGAGCTACGACCTGATATCATTTTGATGGACATGGTTATGCCAGAAATGAACGGTGCCGAAGCAACCGCTGCTATTATTAAAGAATGGCCCGAAGCTAAAATCGTCATCGTCACAAGCTTTTTAGATGATGATAAAGTCTATCCCGCACTCGAAGCAGGCGCGATTAGTTATATATTAAAGACTTCTAATGCCAAACGCATTGCAGAGGCAATCCGAGAAACATTGAAAGGGCAAACCGTATTGGAGCCTGAGGTCACAACGAAAATGATGCAAAAAATGCGTGCTGGCAATGAACGCCAGTTGCATGCAGAGCTGACTGAACGCGAACTTGAAGTTTTGTTATTACTCGCACAAGGAAAAACCAATCAGGACATTGCAGATGATCTATTCATCGCGCTGAAAACGGTGAAAACACATGTTAGTAATTTGTTAGCTAAACTTGAAGTGCAAGATCGTACACAAGCCGTCATTTATGCATTTAAGCATGAATTGGTAGAGTAAAATAAAGATGATGCACCAGCTAGAAGTCAGAGATAACCTGATTGCTAGCTGGTGCTTTTTTATTGTGGTATACAGGATTCGATAGTTTGTTGGATGATTTGTCGCTTTCGTTGGAGACTTCGACAATTTGGTTGGACACTTTGCTTGATTCGTTGCACACTTCAACACTCCCCTCCCTCGCTGTCAAATCAAACAAGTCAAAAGCCCCTAACCAAAGTTAGAGACTCCATCACCAGACTCCCCCCTTCAATAATTCCCGCATATAGTTAAATAACAAAAGCAACCGCTCCGCAATGGGACGGTTGCTTATAATTCATGGCTTAGCAGGGACATTATTTGTTTTCTCTCCATTCCACTTATCATGCGACTCTTGGTTAAATTCTCGGTCGTACTCTTCTTTATCCCCGAAAGGGAAGCGTTCACCTGACTTCGGTTTGTTATAACCACTGTCTACCTTGTTTGTCGCAAAAGCAGACGGCTCATTTTCACCTGTCTTCTCCTGCGCATTTTTCCTAAATACGTCGGTTACGTTTGAATCGGATGGGTCTGCGAGTGGTAGCTCATCTGATTTACCTACCCCAGCCACTTTTGGTTCAAAATCTTCCTTGTTCGGATACTTGCCATCTGATTTTGTCATCATATACTCCTCCTTCTCTCTTTATATTCGCTAATTAAAGTCATTTTCCCTCTTACTCTATTCCTTTAAATGGATTAGTTTAAACCTTTTTCAAAAAAATCCGAAACTTTTTTTACCCTATACCGTCCTATTCTAAACTTCGGGGGTGATTTTCTGAATAAGTTCATTGGCTTTGTATTACCGATTATCAGTATCACTATGCTGATTTTGATTGAACAAGTGCTTGAAATTGAATACATATGGAAAACAGCAGCGAAGATAATTTTCTTCTTGGTTATCCCATATATTTTATTCAAAAAAGCTGGATTTCCATTTCTAAAACTACGTCAAACTGATAAAAAGAGTATGAAAATTGCAATTGGCTCTGGCCTAGCGATTATGGCGGTTATCATTGGAGCATTTGTCATTTTGTTACCCTATATCGATATCCCCACACTCCTTACTGACCTTGCAGATGCGGGTATCACACCAGCAGTATTTCCGTTTATCGCTCTTTATATCCTATTGGGGAATTCAATTTTAGAAGAGTTTTTCTTTCGTGGCCTATTGCCGAATCTTTTCGCAAAATCCCGTCTCCGTCTTTTTTTACCGTCCTTCTTTTTCGCCATTTACCATGTCGCCATTTTCCTACCATGGTTTAGCCCTGCACTTCTTGTGCTTGCTGTTACAGGACTGTGGGTAGGTGGAATTATTTTTCAACTGGCTAATGAACGAAGTCGAACCATCTTACCTTCGTGGACCATTCACATGTTTGCAGATATCGGTGTTTTGCTCGTTGGTGTCTATATTATTTATTTCTATTAAAAAAGCTGTACGCATTTCCCGCGTACAGCTTTTCATTTACCCATCAAGCCGTTACGGTGACGGTCACTTTAAACAAATCTCCATCGACTTCAATCGTCATATTCCCATTATGCAAATCGACGATGGATTGTGCGATGGCAAGACCAAGCCCTGAACCATCTGTATGACGCGATGTGTCCGCCCGCTTGAACCGTTCAAATAGTTCGTCGGTATTTTCACCAAGCTCATACTTCGTCACATTTTTCACAACGAACTCAGCACGATCTTCCACCTTACGCAACGTAATGTAAACGCGTGTTCCTGGCAACGTATACTTAATCGCATTGACAATTAAGTTATCCAGTACGCGCCACCAACGTTTGCCATCGACATAAGCTAAAAGCTCCGAATCTGGCATAGTCACCCTGAAATCCAATCCTGTTTTCGAAATTTCTTCTTCATGCTCTGCAAGGGCTTGTTGTAGTAATTGCGCCAAATCCACACGCTGTCGTTGCAATTCCAAGTTGCCACTCGCCATTTTTGATACTTCAAACAAATCCTCGATTAGGGTCTTCAAACGCTGTGATTTTTTGTCCAATACTGCGACATATTTCGTGCGCTCTTCTGCCGTCAGATCTTCATTTTTCAATAAATCCGTGTACGTAATGATTGACGTCAATGGCGTTCGTAAATCATGACTGACATTGGTAATCAATTCTGTTTTCAAACGTTCACTTTTCGCCTGTTCACTCATTGAATTACGGACACCTTCACGCAGATTATTCAAATTCTTGGCATGCTCTGCCAATGGAGATTTCCCCTCGATCTCAATTTCTTTGTGTAATCGACCAGCCGCCATCGCTTCTGTCGCCACCATAATCCGATTCAGGTACGCTGTTCTTCTCACGAAGATATACAAAATTGGCAATCCTACAAACAGTACAAGCGGAATATAAATGACAATCAAGTAAGGTTGAAATAAAACACCGAATAATCCAATTCCCGCAAGAAAAAAACCAATAAGCAGGAGGAACATTTGCATACCAATCTTCCAATTTAAAAACATGCCTTGCCAAGCTAGGATGAACTTCGCACTATAACTATTCTTAATATCCTGCTCCAATGCACCCTCGCCCTTTAAGCGTTCTACAAGTAGGACGAGCTGAAATACTATTGCCCACAAGATGCACGTCAATATGACAACCTGCATTCCTAGAATGACTCCATTTTCTAACCCATAATGTGAAAAGAACCCCAAATAACGGCCTACAACTTCCCCTACTAAGTTCCAGGCAATTCCGGCTGAAAATAATAACAACGCTGCTTTTAGGTCAATCTTTAGCCGATGATAACGTTCTACAAAACGACTTGTCGTGACCCATTCCTTGTTAAAGCGGGTGACCGTCAACAAAGCTACCAAAGCAAGCACACCAAGCGTCCAAATACCATATAGACTCAGCTGTCTTCGATTGTATTGTTCTATATTTCTACCAAGCGAGCCTTTCTTCAATGCACTTTGTGGCACAACAACAGTTCCCTCAAACTTCTTCATTGTTTGCGGCTGACTAGGCTCCAAAGCGGCGCCTTGCGCATGTTCTGTAGGTACCTCTGTATCCCTAAACGCGGATACCCCTTTTTCATAGACCTCAGGTTGATACCTATCATAATGAAAATCATTCGCCTGATCTGGTGCCGCTCGGAAATAACCTTCCTCTGCACTGAAAGTCTCTATATAGCCTGTCGTTACATTGATATCTCCTGAAGTAAACGTTTCTCCTGTCTGACTATCCGTCAATTCATAAACAACAGGAAAATAAAGATTTTCCTTAGCACTCTCAATGCGTCGCTGTAACTCATCTTCTAGCTGCTGCTCTTTACTCGCACGAATTTTCGCCTCTACATGTGCATCCGATTCAAAGTTTTTTCGAATGTCCTCAATCTTAGTATCGCGCTCTTTTATCAATGTCGATTTCAGATTTTCACTTTTCCCTGCTTCTGCATCTGCAATTCGCTGCGTATATTGCTCTTCAATACTGCCAACCTGCTCTGAGAGTGTTCCATAGTAATTACGATGCTCTTCGATCTCAGATTGGGTAACTGTAATTCGTGCTTTCTCTGCTTCTATATCAATCGGGTTCAAAAAAGCTTTCTTAAGATTGTCATAAAAGTTATTCATTTCCCATTGAAAATCATTCGACTCTACATAACTCTTTCCAACATAGCGTAAGTTGCCACCTGTCAATGACAATAAAGCCAATAAAAATATAACTACTAATGAAGTCCACATAACAATTTGCACACTATAATTCTTTTTCACCATCACACACTCCCCTTTATCAGCCGCGCAAGATAAGCTATCGCTCGACTCGACCTTTCCACACCATTGCCCACCAAGTCGATGATGTAGGAAAAGCAGTAGCCAATACTAACAACCGCAATTACCAGTGCAATAATCGACCAAACAATGGTGTAATCACTTTTCGATTTTGTAGCCAATGCCCCACACCACCTTTACGTATCTTGGATTTTTCGGATCTGCTTCGATTTTTTCACGGATTTTACGAATATGGACTGCGACGATATTTTCCGCATTGTACGCTTCCTCATTCCAAACACGTTCGTAGATTTCATTGATAGAAAAGACACGTCCTACATTTTTCATAAGCAGCTCTGTTATTTTAAATTCGATTGGCGTCAGCTTCACCGGATTACCATCAAGGGTAATTTCCTTCGCTTCCTCATCCAATATAAGTCCATCGATTTCAATCGTTTTCTGGCCATCATAAGTCCCCAATTGAACATAACGGCGTAATTGCGACTTGACCCGCGCCATCAGCTCCATTGGGTGAAATGGCTTCGTCACATAATCATCTGCACCGACAGACAAACCATGAATCTTATCCGAATCCTCCGCCTTGGCACTCAGCATAATAATCGGGATATTCCGCACTTCCCGAATTTTGAATGTCGCCGTAATGCCATCCATATTAGGCATCATAATATCGAGTATGAGTAGATGAACTTCATTCGCCTCTAATAACGCAAGCGCCTCTTGTCCATCTGCTGCCTTCAACACGTCATAACCTTCATTTTTCAAATAAATTTCAATGCCATCACGGATATCCTGATCGTCATCCGCCACGAGCACTTTGAACTTCGCCATCATCCGCACCTCGCTTTTCTCTATGATACCAATTGTAACGACCAAATCTTAACATTCATCCATTATAATTATGAAGAAATTCTTAAGATGAGATTTTACTTCATTCGCATAGGCACACAACAAAACAGCCTTCCTTATATGAAAGGAAGGCTTAGGGTTTATTCAAAAGTTCGTCATGATGACCACAGTTGCGTATTAATAATGTATTTTCTAGTTCACTATGGTACTCCCAGGAATTCCGAATATCCATATTGACACTAGCTTCAAAAATAGCTTTCGTTCCTTGTATCGGTTTTGTTCGTAATGAAGGATGAAATGGAGGTGAATCTGCTAATAGTACTAAACTTTCCTTAATAGCTTTTTGTTCATTTGGATGTAGTTTTTTATAGGATTTACGGAAACGACTTGTCATTTCAAGCTCGAACATTTAGTCTTCCTCTTCATCTAACCATGCAATTGCTTGATCAATTGCTAATGGTTTGCTCGTTTTACTATGCTCTATATCATATTGCGCTTCTTGTTCAGCCGCTTGCCATGCTTCTTTCCAAAACCACGCCTGATCCTTTGCTATTTCCATCATCGGAATGAGTACAATTCGGCCGTCTTCCACAGTTAGCTTAAAGTTATCATCTGTATGTAACTGCAACAGTTCAATAACTTCATTGGGTATTGTCACTTGACCTTTTGGGCGCAAACGGACATTTTTAGAGTACGTCTCTTCCATTTGGATTCCCCTTCTTTCATTCATATTCACTAATGGCATCAATCTAACCGCCTTCTTTCTAGTTTATTCAAATAAAGAAAAAATGATAATTAGATTATCCCGAAATCCTACTTTCATCATATTATTTTTCATTTTATTAATCAAGGTAGAGGAACTATTATCCATTTGATATACTGGAACGAATGGAAGAGGGGGAATCGTTCATGAAAGGACATTTTTTCTGGGTTGCTCTTAGCTTAATAGGCATCAGTTGGATGGCTAATTCTCTGTACGCTTACTCCAAACAGCTAGATGAGCCTATCTTTTTGGACCATTATATTGATATGGCGTATCAGGATCACCTATATGTAAGGTTTTTCTACTTGACGAATAAAAATGACACGTCTGTGATTAACTCCATGAATGCTGGTGACCTGAGTGCTTATCCAGAACAGTCGAATGGCTTTTTTAATAACACTCATCAAATCTATAATCACCAAGACTTCGGACGTTACGTGTTACGTAGTGTTGATGTGGAGTTTTACAACCCTTATGGGGATCAATTGGATTATGAAACAACAGAAATGGATGTTGTTTTTTCAGATGGTAGAGTCGTCACCACGCCTATCGGCCATCTTATGACACATCCACTCCATCTAAATACGAGGCCACTTGAACAAACAAGTTCCGGAAGCAACAACCATAACTTTAGCCAAAGCTACTATCGCGCGCTTGAACCATTGACCATCCATTCCGTTGAGCACTCATTCAAGGACGACCTGCAGGATGATTTCTTCATTAAAATGAATAGACCAAAAACTCCGCTAGACTCAAAGGCAGCAGAGGCCGATTTTCTAGATTCAATGGATCAGGAGTGGAATGACTTACCGGGGCTAAACTTAAGGAACGTTGCATTTCCCATTCAATTAAATGAACATGACAGAATCAGTATTCACAGTAAGTTCCCTACAAATTCGACAAAAGTTTTGAATGTAAATATCTATATGAAGGGTACAACGGAGTCAGGCAAGGACTTCACTACAACATCCGGCATCTTTACACAGCCTTATTTAGAAAAACAAGATGTCAAGGCTATTATCAAGGCAAAAACAAAGGGGGATACTGATGAATAAAGCATTGCAGTATCTATTCTGGGGATATCTTTTCATCTTTTTCCGCATTCAAATTGGGATTGATTGGTTTGCTGATCCGCTGGGCTATGTATTCATTGCTTCGGGATGTTTACTGCTACTCAAGCAATACCCACAGGCTAAAAAAGCAAGATTTGTGGCGATAATTGGGGCTATTATTTCGATTCCAGCTATTTTCGTTGACCTTTCAGCACCTTATCTTGGCGCGTGGGAACCCTATGCAATAGCACTATCTTTCCTCAAATTAATTGTCGCTTATTTTTTATTCGCCATTCTAAAAAGCATCGTCGCAGACTCTGGTAATCAGGCGCTCATCCAGCGAACGAAAAGCGTCTATACATTTTATATCGCTATCCAGCTGGCAGTACTATTCCTCATGTCTTTCTCCATGAACATGCCCGAATATCCTTGGATGACGATAGTGGTTGCCTTTACGATAGGCGCCTTGGTTGTGGATATCGCATTTTTACTCCTACTGGGAGCCATTCGACGCGCGGTACCTGTTACGGATATAAGGATTTGATTTGAGCAGTACAAATAGACAGGGAGCTATTCATGCTCTCTGTCTATTATTTTTTCTCCCACCTAATGTCAATACAAGTATGCCACCGAGCAGGAGCGCAACCCCCATCCACGATGTCATATTCAGCTGCTCACCAACGACAAGGACACTTAATACAGCCGCAGTCAATGGTTCTGCAAGTGACAATGTGACTGCCGACGATGACGGAATACGTTTCAATCCCGCGGAAAATAAAATGTATGCAATACTCGTCGTCGCAATTCCTAGATATAACACGACCGAAATTCCACGCCCTGTCAGCAAACCTTCCGTTTCGAATAAAAATAGAAAAGGTAACAGCATCATGGCACTCATCGAAAAGATTACCGCAACAGCGGGTACAGTATCCACCTTGGCAAGTATGTCTTTATTGACAAGCGTATAAAATGCAAACAATAACCCAGCCCCCAATGACATGGCGACCCCAATTGGATTAACCACGATGCCCTCTTTATTTAAAAAGAGCAATGCACAGCCAATAATGGCAAGCGCTGTTGCCATCAGCCATACTCCTGTCGGACGACGTTTTACGAGCAACCATTCAATAATACCCGAAAATACAGGCGCACTACCGATGGTGACAACCGTTCCGATGGCCACGCCTGTTAATCGAACTGAAGAAAAGAATAAATACTGGAAAACCGCCATCGAAATAGCCGCATATACTGTCGATTTCCACGGCCAATTTCGGAAGTTGATCTTACGAAGGATTAGTAAAATGATGAGCAATGAAAATCCACCAACCGCAAGTCTCGACGCCCCTACCGCTAGCGGATGAATCGTTTGTGGCATAAACGTCTGCGCAGTGCCGGTTGTTCCCCAAAGGATTGCTCCGAGCAGTACGACTAAGTATGAAATGCGCTGTGACACTGTAACCCTCCTCCTATAAATCAACTACAAAAAAGCCCTTGCAAAGTTGTTATTTGCACAAGAGCTTTTAAGAAAGTGTGTTTAAACGCTTAACTGCATTTTTATAAACTTCATTCTCTTCGCGCTTTCCTATGGCAATAATTTCAGCGATTTCAGCTTTATCAGCAACAATCCGATAAACAATTCGGATGCCAATTTTCTTAAACTTGATTTTTCTACATCCAATTAGATTGGATTGCTGCTTTTTTGTGAGTTCTTCTCCAAGTTCGTCCGCTCGCAACTCCATTTTCGCAATTGCAATATCCACAAACCTTTTTACTGACCCATCTAACTTCTGATAATCCTCTTTAGCTTCTTGTATGAATACAACATCAAACTTTTTCATCATCATTCAAACAAATCTTCATCCGCTATAGTATTCGGATCAATTTTTCGAAACTCCCCATACTCAGCATCGCCCATAACTTCTTGAAGACTATATCGATTAGTAGGATTTTCATCCGCCTGCTGAACACGAATCGAGAGGTTATATTCTCGTGTCATTTCGCGAAGGTATTCTAGCTCCATATACATCTTTTCATAATCCTCATAACTTTGTACAACCGAATCTATGCGATTATTTTCAGATATAAACTGTGGAATAACTTTTGCGTTTTTACGTACTTCTCCAAAACGTCTAGCAGCAACCGAGGCTGGGACGACTTGATCTACATTGAATTGTGGTTTCTCCATAACATCCACCTTCATTTCTTTCATCTCCTTTATAGTATGCTTGTATTACTTCAAATTATACAAGATATGACATCAAATAGACAGTCATATACTATGTTATATAGTGAGTGATATGTGATGCATCAGTAATGCTGAAAACACTTAATTATACATAAATATCTCTAACCATATACCAAACAAAAACTGTATGCTACACTGTTAGACAGGCTTTTCACCACGTGGTTCATCAACCATCCCACGTAAAAAAACTAGGAGGAATTGAATAATGAAGGTTAAAACGTTGGCAACAAGCGGGATTATTGCTGCTTTGTATGTTGCCGTCACTTTACTAGTGGCACCATTCGGATTCACAAATGTGCAATTCCGTCTATCTGAGATGTTCAATCATCTCGTTGTCTTTAATAAGAAGTTCATCTTCGCTATTGTACTTGGTGTTTTTGTAGCGAATTTATTTTCACCACTTGGATTATATGATCTATTTTTTGGAGTAGCTCAATCGCTCATCGCACTGACGATTACGATTTTCTCTGCAAAATTTATTAGCGGAATTTTAAAGCGTATGTTATTCAATACAGCTGTGTTCACATTTTTAATGTGCATCATTGCATTTGAATTGAACCTCGCTTTGGAATTACCATTTCTATTCACTTGGTTAACTGTTGCAGTAGGTGAATTTGTCGTTATGGCTGTCGGGATTCCGATTATGCTTGCATTGAATAAACGATTGAATTTCGAAAAACTCATCTAATATTTCCCCTCTATTTCACTGTTCACACTTGAAGTAGGGGGGATTTTTAAGGAGGACTCTATGTATATCACAATCGAAGAAGCCGCTGAACACTTAGGGATGCCTATCATACAAATCCAGAAGTATGTGCGGGAAGGCCGCATTCGTTCAGTCCACGACGGTGAACAATTTTTGATTAATAAAGCTCAATTTGGTCTTTATTTTGAACAGCTTGAAGCCTTAAAACAACAAATTGACGACTGGCGTAACGAACCACTACCTCCCGATCGCGATATAAAAGACGAAGACTAAGAACTGGTTTAAGACGCCGACGTCCTTATCCAGTTTTTTCTAATTCGAGTTTATTCTCAAGCCGTTAAGGGTAAACTATTTCCGCCAAATGGTTGCTTTCATAATACTTTACTAGTATAGTTGAAAATTGTTTCTAAATGATGAGCAATTCAAGGGGGAAATATGAAGAAAATTTCAAATGTCTTTTATATCGCAGTCGGGTTGATTATTTTAGTCGTCATCTATGGCGCACTGTCACCTGAGAGCTTCGAAGCTGTTACGGCAAATGCTAAAAACTTCGTAGCATCACGTTTTGGTTGGTACTACATGTTACTCATGTCATTTATGGCTATACTTAGCGTCTACTTTATCTTTAGTCCATATGGCAATATCCGACTTGGCAAAGATACCGATCGACCACAGTTTTCAACAATTACTTGGATAGCCATGCTATTTTCAGCTGGAATGGGCATCGGGGTTGTATTTTACAGTGCTGCCGAGCCATTATCACATTTCGCTATCAGTCCGGCGACGGAAGATCCTAATACGGATGCTGCTTTTAAAGAAGCCCTGCGCCAGTCTTTCTTCCATTGGGGGTTCCACGTATGGGCCATGTATGGAGTTATTGCCTTATCACTCGCCTTCTTCCAGTTCCGTAAAGGGGAACCGGGATTAATTTCAGCAACATTGAAGCCGATATTCGGTAAAAAGATGGAAGGTCCTTGGGGCATTTTCATCGATGTGCTTGCCGTTTTCGCGACATCATTTGGAGTCGCTACGACTCTCGGCTTCGGTGCTGTTCAAATTAATGCAGGCCTTCACTATCTATTTGATATAACCATTAGCATTAAATCACAATTTGTTATCATTGCAGTTGTGACCGTTTTATTCGTCGCATCGGCATGGTCTGGCTTGAGTAAAGGCATCAAATACTTGTCGAATACGAACTTAGTATTGGCCTTCATTCTGCTAGGGCTCATTATCATTTTGGGACCTACGCTACTCATTTTTAATATGTTCACTGAATCACTCGGCGGCTACGTCGCCAACCTGATTCCGATGAGTTTTAGGACAGCACCATTGGATCCAGATAATCGGGAATGGCTCGATACTTGGACGATTTTCTATTGGGCATGGTGGATTTCATGGGCACCATTTGTCAGTATGTTCATCGCCCGCATTTCGAAAGGGCGTACCATCAGAGAATTCATGATCGGTGTGCTCGCTGCCCCTACATTACTCGGGACATTTTGGTTTTCGGCGTTTGGTACGACGGCAATTGATATCCAGAAAAAAGGACTCACTGATTTAACGATTCCTTCAACAGAGTTGACGATTTTTGAAATGTTTAACGTGATGCCGATGTCGCTCTTTATATCAGTTTTAGCGATCTTTTTAATTGCTTCATTCTTCATCACATCAGCCGATTCTGCGACATTTGTTCTCGGTATGCAGTCGACAAACGGTTCGTTGACACCGCCAAATAACGTCAAACTTACTTGGGGTATTATCCAATCTACAATTGCGATAATCCTGTTGTCCGTCAACGGACTGACCGCCCTACAAAACACCATTATCATCGCAGCGCTACCGTTTTCATTCGTCATGCTACTGATGATTGTGTCATTAATCAAGGCGTTAAAGGCTGAATTGAAGTTGATAAAGTCGAAGAAGGATTAACCCTTCACATTTTTTAGAAAACTCAGCGATTGCCGAGCCTGAAAGGCGACAGCAGAGCCGTAGTTGCTCTTATAAGGTCATCAACGAACTTATACTTTCTGACGTTACAAAATAAACGAACCGCCAAGAGATCATCTCCGGCGGTTCGTTTTATGTTCAATTCGATACAGTTACTACCTCACGTTTCCCGATAACCTGCAAGAGATCCCCAACCATTGCGCTGCCTGTCGGATACATCCCTGCACCAGGACCAATGAGTGTTAGCGACCCGAGATGGTCTGTGTCTACTATAATTGCATTATCTACACCATCAACGCCATACAACGGATGGTCCGCGCCAATCAGTACAGGACCTACACTGCCACGTAAGATGCCATCCTCATCTATTGAAATATCAGCAATATGACGATAACGTAATTTCCCCTTCGATGCATCCTGCACACCTTCAGTTGTTGCCCCATCAATGCCAACAATCGGCACGTCTTGCCAATCGGGTTGACGTCCAAATGCTAATGCACTTAAAATCATCAGTTTTCGGAACGCATCCATTCCACTTACATCATCTGTCGGATCAGCTTCCGCATAGCCTAATTGCTGTGCTTCATGCAATGCGGCTTTAAATGGAATTTCTTCCTCTCGCATTTTCGTCAGGATGAAATTCGATGTGCCATTCAAAATTCCTCGAATACGTCGCACACGATCTGCCGGCAACAAGCTCGTAATCGTCCGGATAATCGGTACGCCGCCTGCTGTGGTTGCTTCATAGCGCGCTTGAACACCATGGGCTTCCGCATGTTTGACGAGCGCGGGGCCATGTTTGGCAAACATCGCTTTATTGGCAGTAATGACATGATAGCCTTTGTCAATTGCTTCTATTAAATAGCTAAATGCCGGTTCTTCACCAACAATTGCTTCAAAAATGACGTCGATGTCCGGATTCAACAAAATCTCTTGGACATCAGTTGTAATGACTGTCCCAACTGTTACACGACGTTCTTTCGACTTATCACGCACAAGGATAGACACGATGTCAATCGTATGCCCCGTTTCTTGCCGAATCTCTTCTTTTCTTTCATTTAAAATCCTATAAATCCCTTCGCCTACAGTGCCGAAACCGAGTATAGCGACTTTGATTGACGGCATACCGCCACCTCCATGAATTGCTTAATAATAAGTCCCCATTTGTCGAATTCAGTTAAAAATCCATCCTGCTCGGATTGTGTATTGACGAGAACATAGCTTGAATCTTCAACAAGATGTGCAAACGCCTGAATCTCTTCCGTTGGATAAATCAAATCATTCGTAAATGCGAATGCCACTACTTTTGCAGAGAATTGGCGAGAAGCGTTCGCGATGCCTCCACGTCCACGACCAATATCATGGGTATTCATAGCACCGAGCAGTGTGTAATAACTATTCGGATCAAAGTGTTTTACTAAAGCTGGTCCTGTATACACATCATTGCCGAAACCTATATCACTACCTATCGCCTGCAAGCCAACCCCATACGCACTTAGCGTTGGTGTAGCTGCAATCGGTACGAGTACATCCATATCATCTGCATATAAAATACCCCATTCTAAGACTCGCATACCACCAAGCGAAGCACCAATCACCGCGCGTAGTCGATCTACTCCTAGTACCGTTAGCGCTTTGCGCTCCGCATGTACCATATCCCGAATGGTCACTTCTGGAAATAACTCGTCATAAGGTGCCCCGGTAGATGGATTGATAGATGACGGTCCCGTCGATCCATCACATCCTCCAAGCACATTGAACGAGATGACCGAGAATTGATTGGTATCGATACTTTTCCCTTGACCTACAAGGCCACTCCACCAGCCTGGATTTTTATCCGTTCCAATGGTTTCATGATTTCCCGTCAATGCGTGGCAAATAAGGACAGTTTGTGCCTCTGGTCTACCTATTCTTTCATAGGCTAGCTGAACATTTTCTAGCATAATGCCCGACTCCAATTGTAAGCTTCCAATGTTCACAAATCCTGTCCCCATGCCCGTCACGCTCCTTGTTATTTTATCGGGTATAATTTTATGCTTTGACTGGAACTGCCTTATCAATGGCCTGTGCAAGATCCGCGATAATATCTTCTACCGCTTCCAGTCCAACTGATAGGCGGATCAATTCTTCTTTGACGCCAGCTTCTTCAAGTCCCTCTGCGGATAGCTGCTGATGCGTTGTTGAAGCCGGATGAATAATAAGTGATTTTGCATCTCCAACGTTCGCAACATGCGACCAAATGTTAACATTATCGATCAAGTTACGACCCGCTTCGCGTCCACCTTTAATACCGAAGACGATAATTGAACCAAAACCATTTTTCAAATATTTTTTCGCATTGTTAGCTGAAGGATGATTTTCAAGACCCGTATACGTTACCCACTCCACTGACGGATGTTGCTTCAAATAATCTGCCACTTTAAGCGCATTGGCATTATGTTTTTCCACACGTAAATGTAATGTTTCAAGTCCTTGTAAGAAAGCAAATGCATTATCCGGACTCAAGCATGGTCCGAAATCACGAAGCGCTTGAACGCGTAACTTCGTCGCAAATGCTGCACCCGCTGCATCAATACCATAACGAATACCATGGTACGTTTCATCTGGCTCTGTGAAACCAGGGAATCTTCCTTGTGTCCAATCAAATTTCCCAGAGTCAATCGCGACACCCCCGATAGACGTTCCATGTCCACCAATCCATTTCGTTGCAGAATGAATAACAACGTCTGCCCCAAAATCAATAGGGTTCGAACCATAAGGTGATGGGAATGTATTATCAATAAGTAGTGGAATTCCATTGTCATGTGCGATATTCGCAACTGCTTCAATATCAAGCACATGAAGGCTTGGATTACCAATTGTTTCAGCAAAAATCGCTTTTGTTTTATCTGTAATGGCTGCACGGAAGTTTTCAGGGTCCGTCGCATCCACAAATTTTACGTTAATGCCATAGCGTGGCAGTGATACTGCGAATAAATTATAAGTACCTCCGTACAAATTACTCGCAGCTACGATTTCATCGCCAGCACCTGCTATATTTAAAATCGAAAACGCAATAGCTGCCATTCCTGATGATAATGCAACTGCCGCCGTTCCACCTTCCAATAGAGCTACACGCTTTTCAAAAACGTCGACCGTTGGATTCATAATACGAGAATAAATATTACCCGCTTCCTTCAAAGCGAACAAATTTTGTGCATGTTCTGTGTCACGGAATACGAAAGAGGTTGTTCTATGAATCGGCACCGCGCGTGATCCTGTCACCGGGTCTGGCTCTTGGCCACCATGTAGAAGAAGTGTTTCGGGTTGAAGTTTTGTCATTGTCATTACCTCCAGTAGTTTTTTAGATGGATATTTTTTGAATACGTGCGGAGGCGTCGGGGATATTCTTTTAGGAATAAAAAATAACCCCCTTCGCTTAACGCTAAGAAGAGGGTTACGCTTTCGCTTATTCCTCCTCTTATCTTTCAGACCGTTTACACGAATCTGTAGGAAGTAGCACCTGTGCAAGTTAGTCACTTGCCGGTTGCCGGGCATCGCAGGGCCTAGTCCCTCCGCCGCTCTTGATAAGAGTTTGATTGATTTAGTTTTCCATCTTGTGAAGTAGTATAGGCGAATTCTTAATACAATGTCAAGTGTTTATTGAAAGTTTTTTCAGAAACTTACATTTACTCTAAGATGTTATAATAACGATTATACAAGTTGAAATAATGAATCTTACCAACAACGCTTGGCGCTTTGGGATGCCTCCTGCTGGAGAGCAGACGGAATCAATAGAGTAATTTCACTAGTTTGGGGGAATTGGTATGTGGTTGTGGGTTATAGGAGTGCTACTGTGTGGATATTTAATCGGATGCTTACACGGCTCGGTTGTTGCAACGAAGATTTCAGGAGTTAATTTAAAAGAAACTGGGGTCAAAAATGCAGGTGCTTCGAATGCTACGATTGTGTTAGGGAAAAAGTTTGGTGCTCTTGTAGCAGCGATTGATATTGGAAAAGGTGCGCTGGCTGTACTACTTGTACACTTTTTTTCTGTGAATGCGGAATTGCCGGGAAATGATGTCGCATTACTACTCTTTTTGGTAGGTGCCGCAACAGTCGCTGGACATAACTTTCCGTTTTACATGCAGTTCAACGGCGGCAAAGGAACTGCTACAGTTATCGGCGTTCTACTCGCACTCGATTGGCGTTTCGGTCTCGTTGGTTTTGCGTTGTTAGTAGTCGTAGCACTTACGACTAACTTTCTGGTGTTTGGCGTTTTGATGTTGTACGTGACATTCTTGACCTTGGCATTTTGGTCAGAAGGTTACTGGCCCATCGTCATCGCAATTGTATTATTCATACTTGCGATTTGGAAGCATATCGAAAATTTCCAACGGATGAAAGAAGGTAGTGAGAAGCGAGTTTCAGCAGTGTTTAAAAAGAAATGATTGTCAATGAAAGATTTAAATTATTAGCGTTGACTACAAAATGGAAGGCACTCTGAATCTGACGGAAACAGCATTTCTGCAAATTTCGTCAAAATATGGTATACTAGTTAGTAGACAACTTGTGATCTATCATTTTCGTTGAGTTGTGTTTCGTCTTTTATGCCACGCTTAGGGTTTGACCTAAGCATTTTTTTAATTGATTGAGGGCATGATGAAAATAAACACTAGGGGGAATTCGAATGGCTTTTCCACGCAAGGAAAAAGATGTATCGGATTTTGTCGCAGCGCGCAAAATCGATGAAAAGATTTCGTTTGTCCGTAATGACCATGAAGTTAATGGTACTATTTTTAAAATTCTCGAAAACTCTGTCATTGTGGAGATTTCTTCGAAGGATGCCGAACTCATTGGTGCCGCATCCAATCTGACAGTTGTTGCACACAAGAACTATTCAGTCGTCTGACGATTTTTTTAATTGCCTGCCACTAGGAAGTCTTTCTAGTGGTAGGTAATTTTTTATTTCACGGAAGCTTTGGGCAAACTCGACTACCTAATTTGAAAACTTAGCTACCTTTCAACAGAACTCTATCATTCAAGCAGGATTTTCTTTCCTATTTCTCGAAAGATACTAGTGAAAGGGGTTGCACGAATGATTCAAAAACTATTACTGGCTGCTATTACGATTATGGGGGCTATCTATATCTTCCTCATCCCATCAGATCCAGTCGGCTTCAAGATTTTCATGAAACTGATTCCGATGGCACTTATCATTTTGTTTGCACTAACAACCAGATCATTATTTTCTCGCACATATAAACGTATTGTCATTTTGGGACTTTTTGTTTGCATGATTGCAGACGGCGTCCTCTATTGGTTCATGATTGGACTCATTACGTTTTTCATCGGACATATTTTTTACATTATTGCATTTCGTCATATGGCCCGAAAGCATATGCCCATTTGGGCCGCCATTCCACTTCTTCTGTATGGTATCGGTATGGCCATTTGGCTGGCCGGTTCACAATTCACGACTGGCCAAACCGTGCTCGGCATTGCCATTATCGCCTATATTTGTGTCATTACAACAATGGGATGGATGGCGATTCGTACACGCTTGCCACTTGCCATTGTCGGTGCACTTCTTTTCATTTTTTCAGATTCTGTTCTTGCAATTGACCGATTTGTTTACGCGATTCCATATCGTGATGCACTTGTCATGGTCTCCTATTATGCCGCGCAGGTTTTCATTGCAGCGAGTATCGGTAGTCGGGTTGTAAAGTATTCCGTAAACCGGAACAATCTGATAAGATAGTTGTATCAGATTTTTATCACAGGAGGTATTTTCAGATATGAAAGAGATATTAGTTGAGCGCCTTGTACGGTATGCAAAAATCGACACACAATCGGATGCTGCTAGTTCATCAACTCCATCAACAGCCGGGCAATGGGACCTGCTGCATGAGTTGCAAAAAGAACTCGCAGACATTGGATTGGAAGACATCACGCTAGATGACAACGGCTATTTGTTTGCGACGCTTCCTGCCAATACGGATCGTGACATTCCTGTCATTGGATTTCTTGCACACGTCGATACAGCGACCGATTATACAGGGAAAAATGTCAAACCACAGCGCATCGACCATTATGATGGCACTGACATACGGCTGAATGTTAATACAGTCATGACGGTGAATGACTTCCCTGAATTAAAAAACTACATTGGTCACACGCTCATTACGACAGATGGCACAACGCTTCTTGGTGCCGACAATAAAGCTGGGATTGCTGAAATTGTAACAGCGATGGAATATTTGATTGCCAATCCAGATATTAAGCATGGCAAACTACGTATTGCCTTTACTCCTGACGAAGAAATTGGGCGCGGACCACATAAATTTGACGTCGAAAAATTCGGCGCGAAGTATGCTTACACAATGGACGGTGGACCACTTGGTGAGCTCCAGTATGAGAGCTTCAATGCAGCTGGCGCTACAGTAACATTTCATGGTGTCAGTGTTCACCCGGGATCTGCCAAAAATAAAATGGTGAACTCTATCTTAATCGCCAACCAATTCCAGGCTGCCATGCCGGTAGAAGAAATTCCTGAGAAAACAGATGGCTACGAAGGATTTGTCCATCTTATGAACGTCAATGGTGATACGGAGAAGACAACACTTAGCTATATTATCCGTTACTTCGACCGCGAAACATTTGCAGCTCGCAAACAACTGATGCTAGATACAGTAAACCGATTGAAAAAAGAATATGGGGCACACAGTGTTACTCTCGATATCGACGATCAATATTTCAATATGGGCGAAAAAATTGAGCCTGTTATGGAAATTGTCGATATTATGGCTGATGCGTTCAAAAATCTCGACATTGAACCGAACATCGTGCCTATACGTGGCGGTACAGATGGATCCCAACTATCATACATGGGGATGCCAACGCCGAATATTTTCACTGGCGGGGAAAACTATCACGGTAAATTCGAGTATATCTCTGTCGATAATATGGTGAAAGCGACGCAAGTCATTTTAGAAGCCGTCAAATTGTTTGAAGAACGTGCATAATTATGGACTTGCCGATGAAGTAAAATGGGATTGAGGTCATCATTATTGGCATGGCACTACATAACTTGCGAAATAGAAATTGCCTGTTACCTAATAAAAGGTACAGGCAATTTTTCATCTAGAGTTCAGCACCTAGGAGCTTACGCTTTCGGTGTTTCCTAACGATCATATTCGCCAATCGTTTCGACCGCTTTCTCCGTAATTGATGTATCGATCGCTTTGCTTAAATCGACATCTCCGCGAATAGCACCGTTTGTTTTATACGTATCGTACTGCTTTTTAATATCGTCTATGAACATTTTGCCATCCGGATCAAGTCCAGTGACGTTTACTTTATCCCATAGCGCGGGGTCTTTTAATGCCGTATGTTTCGTCATAATTTCGACCACTTCGTCCTTACCGATGTCTTTAATAAAGGCATCATTATAATCACGAACACCTTTCAAGTAGGCAGACATGAATCGCAATGAAACATCCTGCTCTTCAGACATGAATTGAGGGGAGCCGAGTACCATTGCAATTTGAGATTCAGGCGCATAATCAGTTGCATCACCGAATCGGACATGGAACCCTTGGTCGACACCTTGTGCGATGAGGGGCTCGATATTAAGTGCGGCATCGATTGTTCCGCCATCAATTGCCCCTAGCATACTTCCAAAATCCCCCATGAGTACGAACTCAACATCATCTTCAGTCAAGCCTGCATGCTTAAGCATTTCCTCGTAAATATAGCCGTCAATCGAATTACGTGACGATACCGCAATTTTCTTACCTTTAAAATCACTATACTCTTTTATGACATCGACCATATGATTACCAATGACAAATGTGAAATAGGATTTACCAGGCACGTTATGACCTTTATCAGCAATGATTTTAACGTCAATGCCTTGAGCAATTGCATTAAAGAACGATGCCGTTGAAACGCCACCGGCAATATCCACTTCACCCGCTGCAAGAGCTGGTAGCATATCATCACTGTTGGCGAACTGAGCAAACTCTACCTCAATATTGTAGTCCTCAAAGTATCCCTTTTCCTTGGCAATATAAAAACCAGCACCTGATGCTGCCCCATCCTCTGCAATAACAACTTTTGCTCGTTCGTCGAGTGGCGCCAAATCACCAGATGGATAGTCCTCGGTCACTGTAACCGGCGCTTTTCCTCCTGGCACTGGCTTCGTCGTCTCTTTTGGAGAGCAAGCCCCGACAACTAACGCCACTGCGAATAAAGCCAGCAACCATCCGCTTTTCATCCACTTCCCCATGGAATCTCTCCTTTTCATTCATCTTCCTGCCGAGACCGTTGCACTTCTTTTTGCAGGTGTTGCCATATTTCTACAAACTGCCCTGCCATAACTGGATTCGCCCGAATATCCTCCATTTTTCGCGGACGTGGTAGTTCTACTTTAATTTCCTGAATAATTCTTCCAGGCTGTGAACTCATTAACAAAATACGGTCACTCAGCAATAATGCTTCGTCGATACTGTGGGTAATAAAAAGAACCGTCTTCCCTGTTTCTGACCAGATCGACAGCAATTCCTCCTGCAAAATGAATTTGTTCTGTTCATCAAGCGCAGCAAACGGTTCATCCATCAATAGAATTTCTGGATCATTTGCAAATGCCCGCGCAATGCTCACCCGTTGCTTCATGCCCCCGGACAGTTCTTTTGGATATAGCGAGGAAAACTTTTCAAGCCCCGTTTTCTTCAGATAATACGCAGTCCGTTCCTTTATGACGTCCTTTGGCATATGGCGCATTTTGAGACCAAATGCTACGTTTTCCTCCACGGTGAGCCATGGAATGATTCCTCTTTCCTGAAACACCATCGACTGAAGTGGGCGGTCCTCACCATCTGTCGCAATCGTGAATTCTCCAATACTTGGATGCTCAAGCCCCGCTAAAATACGTAAAAGTGTCGTTTTCCCACAGCCACTCGGACCTACAAGACAGACAAACTCCCCGTCTTCGATTGTTAAATTAATGTTATCGAGCGCTGTGACACTCGCTTGTTTTTTATAAAACGCCTTTGTTAAATTAAGGATGATAATTTTTGTTTTCCTTCCCATCTGTTCACCTCCACGGTAGCATCTTCTTCTGAATTCCTCGGAGCACTAGCGAGAACAGATAACCAAAAAATGAGATGAGGATGAGACCCACATACATTTCTTGGAGTAAGAACGCTTTATACGAAGTCCAGATTAGATAACCGATACCAGACGTAGCCCCCATCATTTCTGCTGCTACAATGGTAAGAAGCGCAATCGCCTGCCCCATCTGAATTCCTTCCAGCATAACCGGCATGGCACCAGGCAAAGCTATTTTCAGGAAAAAGTTCACTCTTCCCGCCCCGTAATTTTTCGCTACATCCAAATAGATGGAATCGATATTAATAACACCGGCAGCCGTATTGATAACGACAGGAAAAAAGACACTTCCCGCAATTGTCACTACTTTCGACAAGTCCCCTATTCCGAAAAGGATGATAATAATCGGCAGCAAAGCAAGTGTAGGGATTGGCATAAGTGCCAT
Source organism: Sporosarcina sp. FSL K6-2383 (assembly GCF_038618305.1). Taxonomy (NCBI): domain Bacteria; kingdom Bacillati; phylum Bacillota; class Bacilli; order Caryophanales; family Caryophanaceae; genus Sporosarcina; species Sporosarcina sp. FSL K6-2383. Next base: position 741,273 of record NZ_CP152017.1, on the reverse strand, counting down.
CACGATTGGAGAAACAAAATGTCTAATCGGAGAATAAAGCCCCATCAGCAATCCGATGATAACACCCGGTATCACACCGAGTAAAAATCCAACGAAAATTCGGTACAATGACACACCAATATGATTGGCCATTTCACCACTTGCAATCATCCCGAAAAACGTGCTGACAATAGCAGATGGCGGTGGAAAAAAGCGAATATCAAGTATTCCCGTCCTCGACATGAACTCCCACAACAAAAGCAGGAATACCGGCGAGGCGATTGTCAACATTTGTTTTAACCGTTCCTTTGTTTGCCTTTGTTTCCATTCACGTTGTTCAATTTCATATGGATCATATCGCGCAGCTCTGTCATCCCTTTTCAACGTTCACCACCTCTTCATTCAAATAGTATGTGTCTGCCTAAAAAAGTGTGTTGGGCAACCGCGGAGAAACGGCTATCTTCAGCAATTTTGGAGCACAAAAAATCCATGGAGCTTGGAATCTTTATGGATGTCATATGATACTATTTTTCTAGACCAAGTACTCTTTTCACCTATATTTATACATGAATTTCTAGCGAACGGTAGTAAACGTACTCTATACGGTAGTATTCACTCGCTATCCGGTAGTAAAATCAAAAACAGCATTCCCTCCAGCTAAGTTTATCTGTACTTACTGGACTGAGCACTCACTCAACTTGCCGTTTCAATTACATGAACATATACTAAAACCATGACAAACTTAACTGCGGACCAACTCAAACAACTAAATATGTACAGTATCTATACGGAATTGCCTGAGAGAAAACTGTTCACATTCGAAACACTTCTGGATGCTGACCAAATCATAGATGCTTTGAATATTATCCAAGTGGTTAGTGGTAGCCCAAACCAAACCATCGCCGCATCTTACTTCATGCGCCGCCTTGGCATGTTCATTGCCATGCAATTTACTAATCTAGCAACGTACGATGAGGTATGGGACGGAGAGAAAGATCGCCTCGTCTTCGGTGCTAAGGAAGAGTATGGAAAGATAGCCATTAGTTCATTTGCCTTTGCGGAAGATTGGAGATATGTAGAGGACAATGAGCGTCGTGATGTCATCAGGCGCATTTTAGTCGAACAATGTAACGCCGTTATCAAGCAGCTTCGCACTATCGCATCCGTATCCCCCTTGACCTTATGGGAAAATATTTTCGGCTTCCTTCTTTGGCAATATCATGTATTGCTGTCAAACCCGGGTACTGCCGAAGAAGCTTGTGCTGATCTTGATATGTTGAAAGACGATACACTATGGGAAGGCATCGCACCCCGATCACTATTTTCCACCTATTTAAAAGGGCGTGAACCATCTGCGCTGATAAATACTGAAGTACGGACAACATGCTGCTTCTCCAAGGATGTTCCTGGGCTTATGCAATGTGGATTTTGCCCGCTAAAATGAATTTATTTCTCTCGGTAAGATCTATACCAGACCTTCATTTTGCCGCACCACCATAGAAGAATCCCATGAAAATGCCCGCTGGTAAATTGCCAGGATGGCTGATAAAAGTGGATAGTATGAGTCCAAGAATAGTCGTAGCCGTTGAAAACCAACTTTCAGGAAGCTTGAACACCACTCTCAGCAGCAATACCCCTAGAAGAATAGCGGGAATCGCCCAAAATGCATCCCAGATATTCGTATGAATCACCGGAAATTCAGTCCACATGCCATCAATCCTTTTTTCCGATAGCTTAGCCATTTTGTTCATGATTTCATACCTTTTTGAAGTTGAGGATTGAGCATACTTCAAATTCGTGCGAGAGTACTGAAGGTGGACATATGCTACGCATATTACCATCAGATTACGCTTTTCATTAAACTACTATTATTGCTGGATTCGCCCCCTTTTGGTATACTTACGTTAAGAATTGGATATATTAAAAAGACCGCTTGGTGGTGGTACACCAGAACGGTCTTCGATTGTAACAAAATAGTATCGCTTCAAAGGCGATCAGCATAACGGAGTAAACCGCTTCAGGCTTGGGGGCTCAAAGGCGGTTTACTTTTTCTTTGAAAAAGTATATGACAACGCAATGATTGTACGATTAGTATAGAAAAACTAATCATTAAACTCACTGCTTCAAATATCGTCATTAGCATCACCTTCTTTCCCCTCTCACAAAAATTTGCAAGATGTAATGGGAATCGTAGATATGCTAACCGCCTATGAACACACACTATTTTATTACATTTCTATTATATCACTCTTCACGACTACCAAACTCTCATCGTTTGAAATTAGAGGTACCTCAAGTAAAGACTACACATCATATAAACATTTTTAAGGCCGGTCGATTCCATCATGGAAATCACCGGCTTTTTTAAGATTTAACTTCTACAAATTAAGCGTTTTCATTATTGCAACAAAAAACAAGCCCCTGACATTTCTTTGTCAAGGAGCTTGTTTCATTACACATCTTTCGTCGCAGTAAACTTTATTTCCTTACGCCTATCATAAATATTCTTCACAATAACCTTACCAACCGCGTACGCAGGAATAGACAGGAGAATACCTAGGAAGCCGGCAATATTTCCCGCTGCCAAAATAACCGTAATAACCGTCAGTGGATGAATATCGAGCGTTTTCCCCATGACATTCGGTGTGATAAGGTTGCTATCGATTTGCTGTGCAACGAGTGTGATGACACTGACCCAAATAACCATTTGCGGATCTTGAATAAACGCTATAATCAGTGCTGGTGCAAATGCAATCCATGGACCGATGAACGGAATGACGTTCATGAAAAAGGCAAAGATAACAAGTAATAACGCATAATCTAGCTTTATGATTAAATAACCAACAAACATAATGAGTGCTAAGAGAAAGCTTATCAATAGCTGTCCCTGGATATACGTGCGCAGTACCGTATTGATATCATGTAAGGTTTTTTTAATCCATACTTTCCGTTTACCTGAAAAGAAGTTGTAGATGAATGGTGCGAACTTCTCGTGATCTTTCAATAAGTAGATGAAGAAAAACGGTACGAGAATCAGGGTGAAGGCTGTTTGAAATACGGATTGGAAAAACTGTACGACTAATTTTCCAAATACGACGGCAATAGATTGAATCGAATTAACAGCCTTATCAATCATGTCATTTAATTGATCAGGTAAACTATCTCTATTTTGCCAAATGTATTCCACTTGAACTGTAATATCTTTTGTAATGGATGGGGCATCTTTAACAAATTTGTTCACTTCGTTCATAACTGGCGGACCAATAATTGAAATGAATAGCCAAATAACTGCTGCAACACTGATAAGTATCGTTAAAATACTTCCCCACCGCGGCATTTTGCGCTTTTCAAGGAATCGCTGAAATGGCTCCGTTACGTAAAATAGGACAGCTCCCAGTAATAATGGTACAAAAATAGTTTTTGCGATGATGACTAGAGGGGAAAAAACCCCTTTGATTTCCATAAAGTATTTTGCAATTAGCAAAGCTAGTAAAATCCCAACGCCTGCTTGGAACCATAATTTTTTCGTCAAAAAGTTCACTCCATTTCTGTACACTGTTATTTTCAAGTATACGTTGTTTTACGTACGACGTCGAAAGAAGTTTCAAATTATTCATTTATAGTAAGAAATATTTAATCATTAGAAAAAGGGACTCAAACCAAAAACCGGTTTAAAGTCCCTGCTCATTATCTATAAAACCTCACCCAACCCGCAACACAATTCGATTGCCAGAAGGATCTTCTACGATAAACCTATTCTCATCAGCTACTACCTTCATCCCCAATGCTTCCACCTTGCCAATCGCTTCATCTAACACTGCCTCAGTCGGATAAACAAGCGTAAATGATTGAAGCCCAACACTACCTTCTGATGGACGTGGTGCTCCCACGCCATTCCACGTATTCAAACCAATATGGTGATGGTATTTCCCATTCGACATAAACAAAGCTTGCGGATAATTCGTGACCACTTCAAAGCCGAGTGCATTATAAAACGTTTCTGTCTCAGGCAAGTGCGCTACATGTAAATGAACATGCCCCATAACCGTACCCGAAGGAAGTCCATCCCATATCTGATCTCCACTCTCCGCGATAATACTTTCACCATCGAGCGGATCCGTACTCATCGCAACTTGTTCATTGTCCCAACTCCAAACAGCCGGATCACGGTCTGTGTAAATCTCAATACCATTGCCATCTGGATCTGACAAATAGAGCGCCTCGCTCACCAAATGATCCGAAGCTCCGATTCGCACCTGATGTTGGATGAAATGCTTAATAATAGCTCCTAAATCAGCTCGTTTCGGCAATAATAATGCAAAATGATACAAACCAGCCTTATGTGCCTCTTTCGGCGTAACATTTTCTGGTTGTTCGATAATCAGCAATGGAGTTTTGCCATCCGCCGTCAGTACTACCTTATTCGCTGCTTCCTCAAGTACTTTAAAGCCAATCACTTCTTTATAGAACTGGATAGATCTAGTCAAGTCCAAAACATTCAGATGGACTTCTCCTGTATACGTAATCGGTGCTGTATGAAAATTCATGTAAATTCCTCCTATTTTTAAATTGGTAAGTAACTTACTTTATGTAACTAACTTTATATGTTATAATGAAAATTGTCAACACATTAACATTCAGACCAAAGGAGTTGCTATCAGATGAATGAATTTGAACTATGTCCACGTTTTGAAAAAGCCGTCTCCATCCTAAGCCAGCGCTGGACCGCACTCATTTTGTATCAATTAATGACAGGACCGCAACGCTTTTGCACAATGACAGACAAGCTCGGTGTCAGCGGAAAAACATTAACTGAGCGATTAAAAGACCTTGATCAACAAGGTTTTGTCATCCGTAACGTTTACCCGGAAACGCCTGTACGAATTGAATACTCCTTAACCGAAAAAGGCATGTCTCTTACACCAATCATGAAAGAAATCGAGAATTGGTCGAAAACATGGATTGCACCTGAACCTGTTTTGAAAGATAAGTGAAGCCGATTACAATTCAATGCAATCGGCTTCACTTCTTTATGTACGTCTTTAAAAATCCGTCAATCTGTGCAGGGGTTTTTAAATAATGCACTATCTTTCCTTCCTCCACATAACGTCGCATTCGCTCCATCATGCTCTTTTTTCGTGCGCCATATGTCGTGACGATGAATTTTAGAAATGCCCAATCCATCTTTTCTTGACAGCCCTCGCCAATATCCTGCCGCGTTTCTCCATGGAATTGCACTCTGCGCTTCAACACTCGATACAAGCAGACACGAAGCGGAAGTTCCAGATAAATTACAGTATCCGCATACGTCTCACGAATATTCATTGTCCCCCCATAATTCCCTTCCATAATCCATCGATCCCGTTGGACCACTTGTTGCTGTGCTGCTGAAAACTCTTCAGACGGAGCCTCTACCCAATTCGGCTTCCAAAACAACCGATCCAAATGCGTCACTTCAATACCCGTCAATTCACCTAATCGGCGCGCAAACGTTGATTTCCCAGCACCAGCTGACACTCCGATAACCATGATTTTATTCATTCCATCACCCTCAATCCTCATAATTCAAGAACCACGAATTGCTCTTTTATTATATCGTGTTGCAGCAAAATGAAAGCCACATTTTATAAGAAAGAAATTATTTCCGATCCCACACACTATAAAGATAACGGCTTCTTAATACCTCATCCATTCCCCAAAACACAAATGAGGGAATCACTGCAGCGGCTACTAAATATAGATTGCCACCATTATTCAACTGAGAACCATCTACCAAAATAAAAAAGAGAGGAAAACTTAAACCCAAAAACAGATGGGTAAAAAGTGACAAAAGAACTCGTTTCACCCCATTAAATCGATCGTTTATTTTATCCGACAGAATCGATACGGGTACACCATATAAAAGAATAACCGGAGTCACATATATCGCAGCAAAGACCATTAGCTCCAGTGCATCCCGCACTCCACTACCTTCTATTAGCATGAAACTAAAGCCAAGCATTGGAATAGTCAGTACGACCGTCAGCAAAAAAGCAATCCCTTTTCGTTTAAACACTTTATTTTCACTCCCCCACATAAATAGCAAAATGACCCGGGCTTCAAAATCAACGGCTGTTATAATTAACGATTTCCATCTGAACTCTCTCGTTGTGTAACCGATTAGCAACAATGCACTCTATCTCAGCCTAATCGTCAACGAGTCCAGCTGCACCCATTCAGACTCCCCCTGCTGGTCAAACACCAGAACCTGCGGAGTTAAATACAGTTCAGTTGCCTCCTCGTCGAGCTTCGAGTAAATATCCGTCTGGTTAAATTTCACACCTTCCTCCAAGGTCTCCGCGGTATGAGCAATGCTCCGATATGAATTCCCTCTATTATCCATTACTTCGTCGAAACGAACAACTGCCTGCGTGACATCCGCATCTATCACATGTACCTCATACGTAAATTTAAGAGACACAGCTGTTTTCTCAAGATGACGCGCCTTTACTTCCACGACCTCATTTTTCAACTTATCGTTCAGTTTCATTTTTTGAGCATGAACACGATCTAAGCTAAACCGAAATTGCCAATCTCCCTGCACGCTCGTATCACTCTTATGGTCTACCAATTCCTTAACAGCCCAATCCACCTTAATACTATCCTCGTTCCCTTGTTCAAAAAGCAATGAGGAAAGAATCCCCCCATATTCATCCTCACCAATTTTCTCCAGCACCAACGTTGTACTAAACCCTACCTGCTGCCCATTAATGAAGAATGGCTCCGCTGTAACCCAATCGCTTAGCTTTTCTGTAGTCTTTACCTTAAAGGATACTGTCAATAAATCTCCATCATATACAGCTTCATTCAACGTGATGACCACGCCATTACTTTCCGCCGATAGATTCAAGGCTTGTGCATTTTCATGGTAGCCTTCAAAAACATTTCTTTCTTCGTCACCAAACAAGGTGAATAAATTGCCAAGCAACGGAACTTGACTCGCCACTGTCGGGAAAGCCGTACCTACAATGCCAACCGAGAGTCCAACCACCAAGCAAGCCGCGACCGCTATAACGCGTAATCCACTTAATCTTTTATTCTTTCGAGGCAAGGAAGCGAGCAATTTTTTTTGTGCTTTTTTTATCTCTAACTCTCCAACGGGCTGCCCAACCTCATCTACTTCATTTACATGAATATGATTAAAAAACTGATATAGTTTTTTCATTGTCCACCGCCCCCTTTTATGTACGTCCATTTCGTTTTTAGTTGTTGCTTCCCACGATACAACCGATTATCAACGGCTTGCGTTGACAGCCCAAGCTGCTCTGCAATTTCCCCGTTCTTCATGTACAAATAATATTTCATGATGAAAATAGTTCGATCGACTTCATTTAAACCCGATAAATAATACAAAAACTGTTCTTCCCGCTCTACTTTTGTATACCCGCTATCCTCTATCTGGATAAAAATTTCGTCCATCTGAATTTCCAGCGATTTACTAGCCTTCCGAAAAGCATCCGTCGCCTTATATTTCGCAATAACCGCAATCCATTTCCTAAAATCATCTGCTTCGCCTTCAAATTGATCACTATACTGCCAGACCGCCAAAAAAACATCATTTATACATTCTTCTATTAAACCCGGATTACGTTGCGATTGCAGTGATTTTTCAACAATCATTTTAACGACAGGTAAATAATGCTCCACCACATATTCCAAAGCATCTTCCTTACGTTTTTTCAATCTTTTAATGAAATTTCGTCGATTCGCTTTCATCCATCCTTCACCTCTTGCACTCTCTTACTCTATATATCGAAGATAACTTATAGAAACTCTCGAGTATTTACTATAACAAAAAATATGTTTTATTCTTATACGAATAGAAATTACCCTATTTACAATTCCCCCAACAAATGCTATCATCTTTAAAAATCAAATGCGTTGACGAGAAGAGTAAATAACGTTCATTCTTTGCAGAGAGCTCCGGTTGCTGAAAAGGAGTAGGAATGTGTTATTGAAACAAGTCTCTGAGCAGCACTTCGGAACCAGTAATGGGGATAAAGTGACGGGAGCTCCCGTTATCGAGCTAGGGTATACGCATCTATTGCCGTACCTGATAAGATTACGGTGGCAACATCGTAATAAACTGGGGTGGCACCACGACAGATACAATCTCGTCCCTAAGACTAAACGGTCTTGGGGGTGGGATTTTTTTGTTGTCCTAAAAAATAAGGGGGTCATTATATGGGGATTAAAGGCGTAGTAAAATCTTGGAAGTATCCTTCAATACTATTATTTGGAATTGGTGTTTCCAATGTAGGCGCCTGGATTTATTTAATCGCACTCAATTTAATTATTCTAGAAATGACAGGCTCTCCGCTGGCAGTAGCTGCACTGTATATTTTGAAGCCTTTGGCGACGTTATGTACGAACTTTTGGTCAGGTAGCATGATTGATCGGTTAAATAAACGTAATCTCATGGTCACTCTCGACCTATTTCGTGCGCTATTTATTGCGACGCTGCCTTTTCTGTCTTCTCTTTGGTCCATCTATGCAGTCGTTTTTTTGATTAATATCGCAAGCTCTATGTTTGAACCGACATCAATGACCTATATTACAAAGCTCATTCCAGTTGAAGATCGCAAACGATTTAATGCACTGCGTAGTTTAATCGATTCCGGGGGCTTTCTCATTGGTCCAGCTATTGCTGGTTTGTTATTTATCATTGGTACACCTATTTTCGCCATTTATATCAACGCGATTGCTTTATTCTTATCCGGGGTGGTCACTATGCTGATGCCCAATCTTGAAAAACATAGTCAAGCTCATTTCGATGAAAAACTATCTTTTGAAGTAGTAAAGAAAGATTGGATAGTTGTGTTGAATTTCAGTCGTCGCTACGCTTATATTATGTTCGTTTATTTCCTTTTTGGTTGTGTGATGGTCATGACTTCGGCGATCGACTCGCTTGAAGTGGCGTTCGCTAAGGAAGTACTCTCTTTATCGGATAGTAAATACGGTTTTTTAGTCGGCATAGCTGGAGCTGGCATTGTCATTGGCTCAATTGTCAATACGATGATTGCTCATAAATCGTCAACCTCTTTGCTCATTGGGTTAGGGTCCCTATTTGTTTCTGGTGGCTATATCGTTTATGCTTTTTCCAACTCCTTTCTTATAGCAGCTATCGGTTTTTTCATTCTTTCATTCTCTTTAGCCTTTGCTAATACCGGCTTCCACACCTTTTACCAAAATAATATCCCTGTCGATATGATGGGGAGAATTGGCAGTATTTATGGATTAATCGAAGCCGTTTTGGTTATCATTGCAACGATTATCATTGGCTTAGCTGCACAGCTTATCGCTATTCAATACGTCGTTATTATAGGAACTATTGTCATGTTATTGATATCCATTATGTTGTTTAGCTTCACCATCCAACCTTCAAAAGAAAAACTCTATTCAACTGCCAAATAATGATAAGCACTAATCCTATCTTCATCTGATCAATAAAAAGCCGAAGTCCTGTTAAAAGGTCTCCGGCTTTCCTAGCTGTGAAGCAAATAATTTTTGGGAATAGACATGTGAAAATGTAAACGCATCCTGCACTTTTACGCTATGATCGACAATTTGTCCATCCTTCATGACATAGACGCGATCACACATATACGTTACAGCCTTCAAATCGTGAGCGATGAATAAAATTGCCATACCCATTTCACGATTCAGCTCAATGAGTAAATCAATAATCTCTCTTTGAATCAATCGATCCAGATTAGAGATAATTTCGTCACAGATGATTAACTGTGGTTCAACAAGAATCGATCTAAGCAAGTTCACACGTTGGCGTTCACCACCACTTAATTCGGAAGGGCGTCTTGTCAAATGAGCTTCTGTCAGCTTCACTTTTTCAAGCATTTGGCGAATATATATTTCTCGGTCCACTCGTCGATTACGTAGCGGCTCTAGTAAAATCTCTCGCACTGTCCATGATGGATTAAGAGCAGCCGAGGCATTTTGAAAAATGAGCTGGCACGCCTCATAAAATGCTTTTCGTGAAGATTTTGTCACGGGCAATTCGTTGAAGTAAACCGCCCCTTCATCAAATGGCTCCAACTGCATAATGACACGCGCCAGCGTACTTTTCCCACTCCCACTTTCCCCGACAAGCCCGACGATTTCACCTTTAGCAACTGTGAGTTCGACCTCGCGCAAGGCTTGTTTGACCTTCCCTTCAATTTTATACCTTTTTGATATAGTGTCTACTCGTAACAAGGCAATCCCTCATTCCCTAAAACCGACTCTCCAATAACCGCTTCGTATAGCTATGCTCCGGTTGTTCAAATACTTCTACTACAGCCCCAGTCTCCACAACTTGCCCTTGCCACATGACAACCATTTCATGTGCCGCCTCTGCCACAATATCCAAATCATGTGTAATCAACAAAATCGTCGTGCCCAACTCTTCATTCAAACGCTGTAATAATTTGATGAATTCCTTTTGCAACACCATATCCAGTGCAGAAGTTGGCTCATCAGCAATTAACAAATCAGGCTTCACATACAATGCACACGCAATCATGCAACGCTGCAACATTCCGCCAGATAATTCAAATGGATATTGCTCAAATATATCCGATGATAGCCCAAGATCCACCAAAATCGCAGCCATCTCCAACCGAAACTGCGCAACAGCGACTCCTGTTCGTTCACCTGAAAATGCATACAACTGACGCCCCATTTTCACAGAAGGATTAAAGCTATTAGCGGCATCTTGAAAAATCGTAAAGATAGCCGATTTTCGTACACTCACTATTTCTTTATCCGAAAGGGTAAGTAAGTTCCTTCCATTATATAAAGCTTGTCCTGTTGCTTTAGCTCCCACTGGTAATAGTCCAAGCAATGCAGCGACCGTCATACTTTTCCCACTGCCACTTTCGCCAATAATCGACGTGATTTTTCCACGCGGAACAAAAAACGAACTATTATCCACAATTCGCTTGCCATTGACTTCAATCGACAAGCTACTTACCTCAAGCATCTCATCACCTCCGCTGTGGATTTTTCAATCCTTCCCCTATAAAATTAATAGCAAGAATCGTGATAAAGATCATAATCCCAGGAAACAGACCAATCCACCAAGCGCCTATTAAAATATCATTTTGCGCATAGTACAGCATATTACCCCAAGATGGAATAGCTGGCGGAATGCCTATACCTAGAAAACTAAGCGAAACTTCGATGAATATAGCTCCCGCAAAGTTAAACAACGTCACAACAAAAATAGCTGGGACACTATTGCGTAGCAAATGACCAGTCATAATCTTCCACATCGGTGTGCCAAACATATTGGCCATTTGCACAAATTCAGCTTCCTTTAAACGCAGAAATTCAGAACGCACAATACGTGCTGTCACCAACCAACCTGTCAATCCAATAATGAGTGCCATCCCCCACATGCCACCTTGCATAACGGCTTGAAACGCCAAAATAATAATCAGCGAAGGAATTGTAATAAGTGCCTCCAATAAGCGCATCATAACTGTATCGACAATTCCACCTATATAACCACTAATTCCACCATACAGCACACCAAGAACAAGCGACAACAGCACAGAAACACTCGCCACCGTCAGCGTCACCTTTCCACCTTCCAATAACCGTGAAAAAACATCGCGACCGAGATGATCCGTCCCCAATAGATGACCTTCACCAGGAGCACCATAGACATTATCCATGTCCATATCATTTGGCCCGTACGGTGCGATAACACTAGCCAATACCGTCATCATGACAATAAACCCTAAAACCGTACACCAAAAAAACAACGCTTTCTGCGACTTCATCTACCGCACGCCACCTTTCCGCAACTTCGGATTCAATGCGTACATGAGTAAATCAATGATGAACAAACTGATTACAACAATTAAACCTGTCCATAAAATGCCGCCCATCAGTAGCAGAAAATCCTTCGTCATCGCTGCTTTGACCGTCAATTGTCCAAGCCCCGACCATGCAAACAGTGATTCCACGATAATCGAACCACCAAAAAACGAAGGAATCGTCATACCGATATAATTCAAATAAGGCATAGAGGCATTGCGAAAAATCCCTTGACGAATTTCCTTTTCTGCCACGCCATTTGCCCGTGCGACCATGACATAATACTGGCGACTTTCAGCTTTAATGCTCTCCTGAAGAAACCGTGCATAAATGCCCACATGCGTCAATATTAATACAGCTGCTGGCATAATCAGATGACGGAGCTTATCCAGTAAACCACCATCACCACTCACATCCCCCGTCCCAGATGACGGAAGAATACCGAGTTTCACAGCAAAAAAGGAGATGAATAATATACCAAGCCAAAAAGCCGGGATAGAAGACGTCGCAATACTAACAGTCGATAGCCCTTTATCCCACAACGAGCCTTCCTTCATGCCTGCTAGCATACCGAGCCAGATGGAACCGATAACAATAAAAAACATCGTCACACCAAATAGCAACAATGTATTTGGCAAGCGCTCCAGAAGTATAGTGGTAACAGGTCTTCCTTCTTTAGAGGAATACCCTAAATTCCCTGTTAGCGTTTCTGCCAGCCAAGCTCCATATTGCACAATCACTGGACGATCCAGTGCAAATGCCTGAGTGATACGTTCCTTTTCAGCTGCCGTCAACGTTTGTGCATTCCCGCCGTAAAAAGCCATCGCCGGATCACCTGGAGCTGCATGCATGATGAAAAAAGAGAGGAAGCTCACGATGAGGAGGACAATCGCCCCCATCACCATTCGCTTCCCAATCCATTTAGCGGTCATTCCACTTCCACTCCTCAACATTCCACAGGAAACCAGAGCCATGATGGCCAAGTGTTCGCTCTTTCACGCCGTCCAAGTTTTTATTAATCCCATAAATGGCATCGACATAGGCGATGAAATCATATGGTGGATCTTCCGCAAGCTCAGCTTGAAACGCCATATAGGCCGCTTTCCGCTCATTATCATCTGTCGATAAACGACCTTTTTCTAGCAGTTCATCCACTGCTGCATTTGAATAACTACCGTAGTTGTAGCCAGCACTTGTCTTACTTGACTCGTCCGTATGGAACAGAATATACGTATGATGATCCGCATCATATGGGCTTCCCCATGCGATGATGAACGCATCCGTTTCATCAATTGAAATTGCACTCCAATCAAGTGCAGCCACTTTGACGTCTGCCCCAATTGCCTTGAAACCTTCTGCTACATAATTCGCTATATTGACACGAACCGTATCCGTTGCTGGAACTGTTATCGTAAACGTTAGCGATTCGCCATCTTTTACACGAATACCGGCCTGTCCTTCTATCCAACCGGCTTCTTCCAACAATTCTTTTGCTTGTTCAACATCGTAGGCATACTTTTCGACAGCTTCATTATTGAACGCATGTTTTTGAAGTGGTGAATAGGCTTCCGTGCCGTAGCCTTTCAAGATACCTTTAACAATTTGCGAACGGTCTGTCGCATAACTAAATGCACGTCTCACGTTAACATCTTGCCATAGCACCTTGTCCATATTATAAAGAATACCGCGGTAATCCGCCGTATCAATCGCGTGAATATCAATGTTTTCTTGTTCTTTCAAACTTACTGCTTGCACGGGATCAAGCAAAGCGATATCGACTTCACCTGATTTTAATTGCAATGCACGAACATTACTGTCTGGAATGAATTTAAAAATTACTTTTTCAATAGAAGGTTTCGTTCCATGAAAATCTGTATAAGCTTTCAAGGTTAAGCTCGTCCCACGATCCCATTTATCAAACATATAAGGTCCTGCACCGATTGGGTAGCTGTTAAATTCTGCGGTTCGCATATCCACACCTTCAAATACATGCTTAGGCAAAATTGGAGCCGTCAACTTATCGAGGAGTGGCGTAAAGGGTTGCTTAAGCTTTACTTCTAGCTCGTAGTTACCCGTTTTCGTCACCGAATCCACTTCAGTGAAATCCGATTTCAAAAATGATGCATTTGCATCATCTAAAATACTGTCAATTGTAAAGACCACGTCATCTGCTGTCAGCGGTTCTCCATCATGAAACTTAACATCCTCTTTTAATGTAAATATGTACGTCAGCTGATCATCCGACATAACAACCGAGTCAGCAATATCATTCACCGGATTATTATTTTTATCGAAGCGCATAAGCCCACGGAATAGTAGTGCATCAAGGTTTGTTTCCTCTAAAATCGGATTCAACCCTTCAAATTCAGCCTCAGATCCATAAACGAGACGATTTTCTTTCGTTTTTGCATCCTGTTTCTCTTTACCAGCACAACCTGCAATAACGAGTAAAATAGCTATAAAAATAATGAATACATTTGCTTTTCTTTTAAACATAATGTCCTCCCAGCAGTTTATAAACCTGTACTACTTAATTATAAAGAGAGGCACCTTCAATGTCTAACCCGACGCTAGGTGGAACAATCTTCTTGGTCGCTGTTTGTGTAACATTCCGCAACTCGGGCATAGTAAGATGATTCAACAATACAACGACAAGGAGATGATAATTCCTATGAACAAAATAGCGATGGCGGCACTTGGACTTGGCGCAGCCTATTTAATGAGAAACAAAGGAGCTCGGGACAAGTTGATGAAGCAGTTTGAATCACTCGCTCCAAAAAGTAGCATGCAAAAAAATTCTTAAAGCACTAAAAATCGGCAGCCCACTAACCGGGTGCCGATTTCTTTATAATGATTCATTCGCAACCGTACTCCGTCGCTCGGCATACATCACGATATAAATACTCGCCTCATACAGTAATGCCATCGGAATGAGGACAAGGAGCTGACTGACAAAATCAGGCGGTGTAATCACAGCCGAAACAACAGCAAGCACAAGATACGACCACTTTCGTACTTTTCTCATTGAACCCGCAGTGAGCAAGCCAATTGTCGCTAAAAATAGCGCAACAATGGGCAACTCAAATAACAGACCAATCGGCATCGTTGTCATCAGCAAAAAGCCGATATATTCCTGTGCCGATACCATCACATTGAAATTGACCGCCCCAAGTGTAACGAGAAATTGATAACTAAGCGGATTGACGACAAAATAACCAAATGCCACACCGACAAGAAATAACACAAACATGACAGGCGAATACAAACTAAGAAAACGACTTTCTCTGTCATTCAATCCCGGCTCTACAAACTGCCAAAGAAAATGACTGAGGAACGGCAGTGTTAACCCAAAAGCTAACGCCGTTGAAATCGACATGTAAAATTTCACAACTTCTAGTGGTCCAAGAATAACTAGCTCATGTCCCCTTGTCACATAAGGAAACCAGAAATTGATTGTCGAAAAGATGATGATGATAAAGAATAGGAAAACAGCTGCACTTTTAACAAGCTGCTTCCTTAAATCAGTCAAATGATCGACAAGAGTTGGGTTACTTTCCGAATCAAGCTCAGGTTCTTCATGAACGATTTCGACAATACTTTTCTCGACTTCAACTACTGCTTCATCTTCTAGCTCCACAACATAGACTTTATCCAATGGACTTAAAATTTTTCGATTATGGTCTCCATAAGGATCCATGCCACCACCTACTTATCGATACGCTTTTTTTCCAAGTCCTTCGGGGCTGTTTCTTCATCCTCCAAAATATCCCGTGCCGACCTTTTAAATTCTGCCAATGTCTTCCCAACCGCCGCACCCACTTCTGGCAGCTTTCTCGGTCCAAACAAAATGAGGACAATCACGAGGATGATGATTAAACCAGGTACACCGATACTCGCTAAACTCATTACGCATGCCTCCTTTCCTACTTTACACGAGTGAACCGCCATTTTTACTGTAGTTGATAATGCCTTCCGCAGCCCGGTAAGCAAGTGCACCCACCGTTCCTGTTGGATTGTAGCCACTGTTATGTGCGAAGTTTCCAGCACCTACAACAAAGAGATTATCAGCATTCCAATGCTGTAAATAATTATTGACGACACTATTATCGGGACTCGCGCCCATAATTGTCCCCCCCGTATTATGGGTTGTTTGATAAGGAACAATGTCGTAGTTTGTAATGGGACTTCCCGCCATCACCGTCTTTGCACCCATTTCCTTCATAATATCACTTGTCTTTGCCGTTAAATACTTGTGTAAATTTCGATCTTGATCGGTGAAATTGTACGTTAACTGAAGTAGCGGCACGCCATACGCATCTTTATAATCCGGGTCAAGTGACATAAAGTTTTCCTTGTGAGGCATCGAAGCACCTTCAGTTGAGACATTCAGCGTTCTTGTATAGTTATAAATCGAGGCTTTCTTAAATTCAGCTCCCCAAGTAGGCGTGTCGGGCGGTATCGGATTCGTTTGGATTGGACGAGTACCAGTCTGAGTCATTGAAATGCTCCCCCCGTGAATAAAGTCCAAATCACTATGATCGAAGTTATCCCCATTGAGATCGTCAATCGTCATCCCAAGAGATCCTGCTCCCATAAAAACATTCATTTGTTCATCGAAGAAACCTGTCGTTCCCGGGAGGACCTGGTAAGCATAATTTTTTCCAAGAGTCCCTTTTTGCGTTTCTGGATTATACTGTTCCCCAATGCCTGATACCATTAAAAGCTTCGCATTATTCATGACATAGCTCGTCAGCGCAACCACTTCTGCTGGTTGTATATATTCTTCTCCCGTTTGGGTATCAATATACTTTACACCTGTCACTTTATTTCCCTGCTTCATAACTTCCACAACATTCGCATGGAAACGGACATCAAAATTCCCCGTTTTTCTTGCTGTAGGAACAACCGTTATTTCCGGTGATGTCTTCGCACCATACTCACAGCCAAACCGTTCACAAAATCCACAGTATTGGCAGGCTGAAATGGATTCTCCATCGGGGTTTGTATACGCCTCCGACAAATTTGCTGATGGTAACATAAAAGGAGTGTAGCCAAGTTGACTAGTCGCCGTTTCAAACTTCTTTAAAATAGGTGTTTTTTTCATTGCTGGTGTTGGATAGGGAGACGAGCGTTTTCCACCGAATGGATTTTTATCCTCCCCCGATAAACCAGCTGTCTTTTCGAATTTATCGAAATAAGGCTCCAGCTCATCGTACGTAATGCCCCAATCTTGAAGCTGGTAGTCGGCTGACAGCTTGTTCTTGCCATATTTCTTGTCTGTCATCGATTTTATTTCAAAATCATACGGTAAAAAACGCCACGTTTGACCATTCCAATGCGTGCCTGCACCACCAAGCCCTTCTCCAAGCAGAAAGGACCCCATTTGTCGCATCGGCAATGCCCGCATCTTTCGATGATTCCTAAACGTAATGGTTTCCTTTGATAAATCCTGCATTAAATCGTAGCGCATGGCATATCGATATTCATCATGCACCATTAAAAAATCGGCTGTGTTACGGTCTTTACCACGTTCTAATCCGACGACCTTCAGTCCCGCTTTTGCACATTCAGCAGCAATAATACCGCCTGTCCAACCGACGCCAACCGTCACGACGTCTACTTTATCCAATGTTGTAGCCATTTGTCATCCCCCCTTAATGTTCCATACTGCTTAATGATTTAGGTTCATATTTCACAAATTTCTCATTTTCAATTTCTGCGATATACGTCATTTGGTTACCTGGAAACTCCTTCATGCGCCAAGCATCCATATTCACATTGCCATTATAAATAGGATCCGCATAGGCACCTTCCAATGTTGCCTGCCTAAGAAGCTTGAAGAAGAATTCCGAAGATACCCCTTTCATATCGACTTCATTTTTTTGGAATGCTGTAATGATTTCATCCATTTGTTGTCCCTCAAGGTCGACGAAGTTTTTCTCAAACCGTATCTTCGCCTCCTCATCCATCCGGACCATCCCTTGCCTAAAAATCTCTCCACGCGTCAGCCTACTTTGATAACCTTGCGTCGATTCACCTGCAAAAAAGGGGCCTTGCATATACTCTTTCACATTGCTCCCGTAGTTTCCCGCTAGTTGATTGTCGATAAAATACGGAACGCCCAATCCAATAGCACCTGGTCCAAGATCATCTTCCGGGAATATCCGTTCAACTGCCTGGGCCAGTACATTGAATTCAGCCATATTCGTAAAGAACATTAAGCCACGATTATTAACAGCAGCTGGCTCGCCACCTACCCCGTTATGTCCACCTGTTCCCGCAACTTGACCTTCCTTCTGGACGTTATAACCGACAAGTCCACCAATGAGCCCTCCTCCTACGAGAGCCCCGGTCGCAATGCCAGTCGTCTTCAGAAAATCCCGCCTCGACAACCCCTTCTTATCTACTGCCATGTTCATCCTCCTCCGTATAACTGCGTATATAAGTGATTCTTAGCATAAAGCATGCCAATCCTATCCAGTTTTCATACAATGGAGAGCTATTTTTTTGGTTTTCAATCTGAAAAAATGTCATTTTAACAATAAAAAAAGCTTCCCATTTACGGAAAGCTTCTCATATTCACCTCATGATCCCTTTCACCAAAGCTTTGCACGTTTCAAAACGTTCTTCATAGTTACCACTTACAACGACATAGTTAACACCCGCTTCATCAAACATTCGCTTGAGCTTGCGGTTGTTATCCTCTCGAATGGACTGATCGCCATGCACGCGCATACCGTCGTTTACCCATGCCACATCTGGCTCCAAATAAATATGTAAGTCGTAGTCTTGTAACTTTGCTACTTCAGTTAAAATATCCAGTCTCTTCCCAACATACAGCTCCGAATAATACTGTGTAACTAGGGCTTCTGTGTCAATAAAGAGCACTTTATTGGCCGTCCGTGCTTGCATTCGTTCATGGTACTTGTGCTCAAATGCAATTTCATGGTAATCACTTTCCAATGTAATCGACATCGAATCTTTGAATCTGTCATAATAGGTACGACCATATTCTTCAACATAGGACGTATTGTACACCCGCGCCAGATTGCGAACAAGTGTTGACTTCCCACTACTTTCTGTGCCAATGACAACGACCTTTTTCACAAAATAAGGACGAACTTCTTGCGGTACCATACGCCAATGAACGTAAGGTCCTTCTTCACGAATTTCTTTGGCAGAAATATCGAATAACTCTCGATCATGATCGAGAACAACATGCTCTGCATCTGGATACAACTCATTAAAGTACTCATTATAACTATGTTCGGAGCTGAATACAGTATCGATTTCCTTCCCCACCGCTCTTTGAATGGCTTGCGCTCCCGCCATCCAATCTTCGAACTGATCTGTCTGCTTTTCTTCTACACTATGTACATACACATGATCTAGATCCGCAGTAATTTCACTCCACCAACGCAGTCTTTGGACAGGTGAAATCGGCGACATACCCGTTCCTTCAAATAGTGGCTTTTCATATTCCACGTCATATGACACAATAACATGTAATTCATCGACAATTGTAGATGCCATCACCATTGCATTCACATGTCCCAAGTGGACCGGCAAGAACTTGCCCCCATACATTCCTATTTTGCGCTTCGATTTCATTTTCCATCCCCCTGAGCTCTAAACATCTGAAGCCATCATACGCTGTCCAACAAAAGGAGCGCAAGCGCATTCTTCTCAATCTATCCCAAAGATTTCACTATTCAATACGGCTGAAGGTGTTTTGAATGAAACACATACCATGCATATGCAACAAGGCTATTCAATTTTACAACTATTACGTCAATGATAAAAGGACGATTCTATCTCCCATCGACAGATAGAATGGCCCTTTTCATCGGTAAGAAGCTTCAAATCCTAGTATTGGAACTCGATCTTCTTCTATTTTTATTTCCTCTAAAGGAACTTCAATTATGTATTCGAATCTCCCATACGGGCGGACATCAATTTTATCTTGAACAAACGGATTGACTGTCACAAGTATAACCTTACCCGTTTCTACATCCCATCCGGCAAGTGCAAAACGATAACCTAAAATCATTGCGTACGGAATGATCTCATATGCATCCTCCAACTCCTCAATTGAAACTGGCTTGATGAAAGCATACTCATCACCCTTCAACTCTCTAAATCCCCACTTCGTGTCAGACGGATTTTCTGAACGCAAATAGTAGGAGCGCTGGTAAGAAATAAGTTCAAACTCCTTATTCCGCCATAAAGCAAATCGACCTTTTCTTATCATTCCATCCCCTCCTAAATTTAGAAAGCGTATCTACACCATTATACATAATATTCGGACATTTTTGCGTGTCTTTACCTATAATTAATATTTTTGAAACAAAGTAGTGCCCTCGTCACGAAAATGTAACGAGGGCACTACTTTGTTCAATTAATTCTCATCAGATCGAGCGGGGTTATTATACCAAGTAACTTCTCCTCGGACCTACCATTCTCTGTAATCAGAAGTGCCTCAAGACGTTTTCCTCCAACAACAGCCCTCTTGAAATATTCTTCCGCCTCATAAACAGATAATGTTCTTTCAACGAAACGATACGTATTTTTTTGTTTCTCATGATAATGAATGTCGAGGAGCGTCGGAATTTCCCGGGAAATGATTTCATCCGCCCCTTTATCCGCAAGCCAATACGTAATCCCTGCCGCTGTAATTAGCCCCACGAACTTCCGATTTTCATAGATAGGAATTTGGTTAAATCTTTTATCATGAATCAGTTTCAAGCCTGTTGCAAGCGTATCGGAAGCCCGTAGTGTATGCACTTTTCTTTGGAACAGATCACCGACTATTACAGGCTTCGATAATTCCCGTTCAATATACTCAATGAGTTCAACTACATTATCATGCGGCTCAGCAATTGCATAATCGACATCCGTTCGACGATGGACAATCGCATTGCGTAAATCAGCACACTCTCGTAAATCTACTTCAAACTTACGGATTACCGCATTTATATTTTTCGTTTTATCAATTAATCGCGAGAAAGGCATATAACTGCTTAAACCACTAATCTTCTCCATCGACTTCTCAATACGATTAAATGCGATAATGAAACGATCTGAGTTGCGTTCATTCATCAAAATCCCTCCGTTCGGTAGAGTCCTTTTACGGATTATACCACGGGAGCATGATTACACCGTTGTTTTTGCCGCGTTGCGCTTTGACATGAAAATGCCGAATAGGATCAGTAAAATGATGGCTACGACTGTTACACCTGCACTCATCCATAAATCTGACATATCAGGATCTGTTTGAAACCAATATGTTGCATAAGCCGCTAATTTCCATGGTGATACTGCCCAATATGCCCCAATCAGTGAATCAATCATTTGATAAATAAGGGTGATCATAATCGCCAAACCTGCCGCACCACCTGTTGGCAGCCATGCACTAAGCGACAAAACAACCGTGACAACAAAGATAAGCCACAAGCTATACGTTGCAATAAAAGCAAATAGCGATCCTACATCAACAGAATTAAAAAGAATTTCAATGTAATACCATGCCGCCATGAATCCTAGACATACACTACCAAGAACAAGTGCATTAACGACTAGCCATTTACTTAAAAAATAAGCTGGAAATGACAGTGGACGAACGTATAACAGTGTTGCGGTACCATTTTTCCGCTCACCTGAAATCGCCCCCATGAAAGCTAGTACGATAATAAGAATACCAATGAACTGATACTGCCCAAGTAAAGAAGCAAAAATATCCTCACCTTGAAATTCTGGCCATAGGAAATCCATTCCCTCAGGCATATTGCCAACACTCTTCATAATTTCTGGCAAAAAGTGATTCGTGATTGGTTCCAATATACCAAAAATAATAAAGACGAGTGGAATCCATAAAACTTTGAAGTTCCGAACATGTTCACGCCATTCTTTCCGTAACAATATGCCGAACGCAGCCATTAGACCACCGCCACTTTCATAAATATTTCTTCAAGGCTTGCCGTCTGCCGCTCAACTTTTCTCACTGTAAATGCGCCACCACTTAACAGCAACAGCATTTCTGACATATCCACGCCCTCTGCTCCAATATCAATAGAGACAGTTAGCCCTTTTACAATCACTTGCCACTTCGCAATCGCCGTAAAGCGTTGCAATTCCTCCAACTTTTCAAACTCAATGATAAGTCGTGGTTCCGCATAGCGTGAACGCACTTCATCAAGCGAGCCATGTTCAACTAATTTCCCTTGTCGCAAAAACAACAGCTGATCGGTCATTTCTTCTGCATCATTTAAAATATGTGTCGAATATAAAATCGTTGTTTGTTGCTGTAACTCCTTCAGTAAGTCCATCACTTGGCGACGTCCCACCGGATCCAGTGCTGACACGGGTTCATCAAGCAATAATAATTTAGGTTTATGAACAATAGCCTGTGCTAGCCCTAGCCGCTGCTTCATCCCACCCGAAAAAGTACCTGTTTTCTTGTTCATCGCCTCACCAAGACCGACAAACTCTAAGGTCTTTTTCGCTTCCACTGTCGCTTGTTTCGTGGCTACTCCACTTAACTGTGCTGCCATCTCTGTAAATTCTAGCGCAGATAACCACGGGAAAAACTTTGGATATTGTGGTAAAAATCCAATGATCGACCGAATATCTTGTTTCGCACCGCCTCGGAACTGAATCGTTCCTCCTGTCGGTGATACAAGACCTGCGAGCATAGACAGCGTCGTAGTTTTCCCAGCCCCATTGGGCCCTATCAATGCGGTGGAGGTATGTTCTTCTAACTCAAAAGAAACAGTATCTGCCGCCGTATACTCTCCATATCTCTTCGTCAACTGATCTACTTGAAGCAAAAACGTCATGCCTGCCGCCTCCCAAAGATAAAGTACAAAATGGGTCCTATTAAATTACCTAGGACAATGATAAAAATCCACATGATAAATGGTCCATTCGTCCGCTGATGACGAATAACATCAATGAGTGCAACAACCATCAAAATAAATTGAAGCACAATTAGCGGTAGAATGAGATTCCACGGAATACTTGCTAAGTCAGACATACACTTCACACCCCTTCTCTAATTTGCTATATATTAAGTATAACAAACTTGTTCTATTCTTCATAGAACAAGTTAAAAGATAATCGGAATGGTAGTAAATATGACTATACGGTAGTATTTGCCTCCTATCCGCTCACTCCCCGTCCGCTAATACCGAGTTTTCACAAAAAAATCCTCCCTATATAAAAAGGAGGATTCTATCATTGTTATTCAATTTCTTCTAGTCTTGGCATAGCTGATAAGGCGCCTGGCTTTGTCGTGCAAAGTGCACCGAGTTTATTGCCAAATGAGATGTAGTTAATCCACTCATCGTGATTTGCAGGCTTGCCATTTAAATGGATTTGACGCAAAACACCTGCAATGAAGGCGTCTCCTGCACCCGTCGTATCGACAGGTACAACGGGTTCAACACAGACATGTGTATGAACGCCATCTATGACCGCATATGTCCCCATTTCCCCAGCTGTAATTAGGATAACCGGCACCTGATAGGTTGCCAGTTTAGCAATTCCAACTTCAAGCGTCGTTGTCTCCGTTAAGAAAAATAGTTCTTCATCGGTTAGTTTTAAGACATCAACGTCGACCATAAATGACATAATCGTCTCACGGCACAACGCTTCACTTTCCCAACGGAGTGGACGAATATTCGCATCAAGCGATAGCAATAGGTTTGTTGCTTTGGCCAATCGAACGGCTTCCCGTGTCGTCTTTAATGCCATTGGTTGAAACATCGTCCCCGAACAAATATGTAATACGGAAGCCTCTTGAAATGCTCGCTCAGTTAGATCAGAAGGTTCTATTTGGATAGTAGGCTTCTCATCGATATAGCTGTGGAAAACACGGTCATTGTTCTCCGTCAAATGGATATAAACCCCGCTCACCCGCTTGTCGTTCTTCTGCTTTGCAAACGACAAATCAACGCCTTCTTTGCGTAATTCATCCCGCACAAATTTCGACGTCTCGTCATCCCCCGTCACCGTAATAAATGCAGAAGCAGCCCCAAGTCTTGAAATACCTGCTGCAACATTTACTGTAGCCCCACCGAGAAATGTGATGAACGTCGAATTCGACTGATCTTCTGCTATATAATCGACGAACGCATCGCCGTAAATCAACACATGCTTTTTCTTCACATCAATCATCATTGTACCTCCTATCAATCACGCCTCAGCATGATCGCTTTCCTAAGTTACCCTATAAAATCCGCGGCATCCACCGGAGACTTTATCTAGATAAAGTCATTTTCCCTATCGTATCATGGAACCTAATTTACAGAAAGGGTCAATTCAAGACAGAGAGGTCAGACTTCAGACATGCTTAATTTCACCAAACCGTGCTATACTATCGAATGGACTAGAATGGAGGATTTTTTATGAAACAATGGATGTACCCGTTACTCATCGTCTTTGCGGCGAGTTGTTACGGAATTCTTTCAACAATTATTAAACTGGCAATTCTAGATGGCTTCAGTGCTGCGGAAGCGGTAACGAGCCAATACTTCGTCGGTTTTTTCATAGCTCTTATTATTTTTATAATCGTTAGACATAAGGTTCCGAAATTCGGAGGTGGCTATACGCTACTTCTTGCGGGTTTATTTACAGCAACAACTGGGACTGTTTATGGGCAAGCGATTGAATATATGCCTGCATCACTTGCCGTTGTCATGTTATTCCAATTCACTTGGATTGGTATGTTATTCGATTGTATCGCGAGACGACGCCTTCCAAAACGGGTTGAAGTCATTTCATTATTATTCCTTTTTGCCGGAACGATTTTGGCTGCTGGTGTAATTGATGCAGATCTTAGCGGTATTCCATGGCAAGGTTGGGCATGGGGAATGGCTTCAGCTGTCAGCTTCGCGTCATTCGTCATGATTAACCAAAGACAAGTTGAAGGTATGGATACTGAAACGCGTCTGCTGTTCACATCGTTCTTTGCAGCAATTGCCATCTTCTTTTTCCAAACGCCAGAAATCGTGTGGAATGGGACATTGTTCGCAGGAGGCTTATGGGTTTACGGTTTAATCCTCGGCTTGTTCGGGATTGTTATTCCAATTTATCTATTCTCTATTGCCGTGCCGAAAGTAGGTACAGCGATGACGTCGATTTTAAGTGCGATGGAATTACCCGTCGCCGTCACTGTTTCTGTCATTTTGCTGAGCGAAACGCTTACAACTCTCCAAGTTGTCGGCATTCTTATCATCTTAATCGGCATGACTTTGCCAACCTTGGCGCAGCGGCGTTTGAAATATAACAGGTAGCCTAACAGTCCATCGCAATTCGCGGTGGGCTGTTTACTTTTCTCAAATGCAGACACTTTGTTACAATAATGATGACAGACAAAGGAGTTTTTAAATTTGAAAATCACTATACGACAAGCCCAACCGACCGATGCCAAGAATGCTGCACCCCTCATTATCGATGCGATTGGTGATATCGCCAAACGTATGACAGGTGAAACCGAATGGAATTTGGTAGAGCAAGGACTATGCGAATTATTCAAGCGGAATGACAATCGGCATTCCTACCTCTATACATATATTGCAGAACTAAACGGTACTGTGGCAGGAATCATGGTTTTGTACCCAGGTAAAGATGCTCCTGCACTCGATCGAAATTTAAGTGATTGGCTTGCTAAAAAGGGTGCTACGAATACTGAAGTCGATGCAGAATCATTGGCGGATGAATTGTATATCGACACGGTTTGCATCGATCCTGAGTTTCGTGGTAAAGGAATCGGCTCTCAACTATTCACCTATGCAGAAGAAGTTGCACAGCAAAAGGACATCAAAAAACTTTCCTTGAACGTCGAAGTTGAAAAAGAATCTGCCATCCGTCTTTATAAACGCCTCGGCTATGAAATCGTATCTCCTTGGACGATCGTTGGTGAACCGTTTCATCATATGGTGAAAATAGTTTAATTTGAAACAACGGAGAAACATACCGCATCCATACTCATGAGGGTGGCTGTAGTATGTTTCTTTAATTTGCAACACCTCCTACTTAAACTGATCGATTCTTTCAAATATTTCCGAATAAGTACCAGCTATCGTTTGCGCATTTTTAATATCATTGTACAAACCAAACCCAAATTGCATTCGATCCAAGGCTCTATAACCTGATGCAAAATCAGTATTCCGGGCATATTCGGGTGATTCTCGATAACGCATACTTGAGACAGTAAACGGAGTTATTCCTTGTGTTGATTCGATAAAAAAGAAAGGGACACTTGCCTCCAAGTAAACACGAGCATACTGACTTTCAGATGCCTCTATTAATTTTTCTTTCATAATAAAAACGGCATCTGCACTGCCTAATTTACCATCTATCAAGTCTTGAAAAGTCAATGGTTCAAAGTGTATTAATTCTTTTTCCCTAACCTTTGGTGGATTGCCGATCACACCAATTGTTAAAGCCTCTCCTTTATACTGCTCAAAGTCCGGGATTTGTTGTCCAGCTTGTTGATTATCCTTAGGTAGAAACGACAAAGCTAATAGACTAGAAACACTAATAGTTGCGGTCAAAACAATCCAGTAAACAAGGTTAAACCGCTGTACAGGCATCTTTGCTTTTCGTCGTATTCTTTCAGTTTCCCCAGTCGTAAATTCTATATTTTCACCCAAGAAACTCTTCACTTCTTTTGAAACTTTCTTATCGAATTTATTCAAGGGTAATACTCCTTTCAAGTTTACTTTTAAGTACTTCTTTCCCTCGTAGTAGTCTTGATTTCACAGTATTTATACCGACATTCAAAACCTCACCAATCTCTTTCATAGTCATATCCTGATAGTAGTAGAGAATGAGAACCTCTTTATACTTTCCAGGTAGATTTGCTAGCTGCTCCACGATTTCATTGGTATGTTCCCATTGTATGACATATGCTTCTGACGATTGATTTGTTTTTGACGGATAAATGGCCGGCTTATAGATCATATTCTTTATGCTCCAGCGCTTTTTATGGTCTTTACATTTATTAATCGTAATTCGAATGAGCCAAGTTTTATAGGTCGACTCCTGCCGAAACGTGGATAAGCCTTGATAGCAAGCGATAAAGACTTCTTGTACAATATCCTCACATTCAGCATGGTCATTGACATACAAATAAGCAATTCTTTTCAACTCATTTCCATAGTCTTGCATGAGCTGATTTAAAAGAGCATCACTATCTTGAATGAACACAGCCTTGCCCTCCCCTCAAAAGATTAGACGACTGTTAACATGGCTTTGATTCATTTAACATAAAAAACCGCCTCACTGATTTCTACACTCGAAATCAATGAGGCGGTTTTCACCGTAGATTACATTACTGCTCTTTCGCGAAAGCGACAAATCTATCAATCACTTGATCTAAAAATTGAAGTGTCGTTTCGTCTGTTAGTGCACCATCTGTAAATTTCTGTCCCGCCGCTCCGATAAAGATTTCATTGCCCGCAGGTGGCATAATTTTCGCATTAACGCCCATGCTCATCAACACTTGGCGTAAATGCAATTGAGCCCTTACAGTACCAAGCACCCCTTGTGAGGCTCCCATCGGCAGAACAGGTTTTCCAACAAGCGGACGGTCTACTCTTGACGTCCAATCCAATGCATTTTGTAGAACTCCCGGTACAGACCAGTTAAATTCGGGTGTACTGATAATGACTGCGTCTGCCTCCGCAATCTGTTGTTTAAATTGATTTACTACTTCCGAAGGTTTTTTTTCATCATCCTGATTATAATGTGGAAGACTACCAATATCCGCAATTTCTATCCCAAATAGATGACCATATCTCTTTTCAATTGTTTTCACCAACTGCATGTTGAATGAATCTTTCCGTAAACTTCCGACTAACGCTATAATTTTCATATGTATCTCTCCCCTATAATTTTTTATTCATAACCTGTATTCTACACAACTTCATCCATCAGCATACTATTTAATGCTCAGGTGATAAAAATTTCCCCTCATCGAAAACTTTTTCAAGCTTATGCGGGTAAGTATAGTAAGAGCAGCGAAATACGGTTGTTCTGAAAGGAGTGAAGCTAAAGTGAAGACCAACGACTGGATCTGTAACATTCAGGCTGGGGATAAAGAGTCCTTCCGCCATTTTTATGAGGCCTATGCAGACTATGCGATTCGGACAGCTTATACCATCACACGCAACCGCGAAATGGCGAAAGATGCTGTGCAGGAAACATTCATCCGTGTGTATCGACAAATAAGTAGCTATAATCCAGCGCTACCATTTGATCCGTGGTTTTATCGAATTTTAACGAATGAATGCCTTCGGTTATTAAAGAAAGAGGCACCACTTTCCAAGTTTGAGCATCCTGATTTAGAAAATGACCCATCCCTAGCTGAACAATCCTTCGATCATCTATCCGTTTTATACGATACGATTCAATCGCTGGATGACGCACATCGGATTCCACTCATTTTAAAATATATCAAGGGTTTTAGCGAAAAAGAGATTGCAGACATTCTCGAGCTAAATCATAACACCGTGAAATCGCGGTTATTCAAAGGGAGAAAAAGACTTAAAGAACAGCTGGATTTAACGGAAATGGAGGCTGATTCATAATGAATCCCATCGATAAGCAAGCAAAAGAAGCTTTAGATATTCAGACTAAAAAACAAACCTATGGCCTACAAGAAGAAATATGGAATAGTCTAGAACAAGAATTATTCAGCGAAGAGCCACAATCCAGAGGAGATGTGAAGAAAAAGAATAAGAACAAGAAAAGTCGTGTAATTCCCATTATCCTAACAGCGGCGGCAGCCCTAGCCATCGTATTCAGCTTAACAACAGATACAGGAATGGCATTCATGAAAGGCATTAAGGATTTATTCGTCCCAGAAAAAGAAATCATTCAAAGCATTGAAGGTCAAGATGAAGAAACCGACGTTCATTTGAACGAAGGAACAAACTCTGATTATGTGATTTACCTCGATGAAACACGTTACAAAATGATAAACGGTGAAGATAGCGACACCATTACAACAATCGAGCCACTTCCAGCACAGTATCCAGAAGTAACGATGGATATTAAACAAGTTGCAGATGAAAAACCAGAAGATCTTGTGGGTAAAATAGAAGCTGAATTGAAAGAAGATTTCCCTGAGCTGCGGGCAATCGAAACAGTAACCGAACCAATTGAAGGGTTCTGGTTGCACGGCGTGGCAGGTAATGACGCAAAAAGCAAAGTCGTCACAGCTTACGTAATCAGTAATGGCAAAGAAGGCAGCTTCGTCATTACAGAACACTACTTCCTCGAAGCAGCAGAAGGCCATGGTGCAAGATTCCATCATATGTTGGAGAGCTTTGAGATAGTTGAATAATTGGCAAAGGAGAGCGTCCGTTGTCAGCTCTCCTCTCCAGACCCATTTATGACCGGCACAGGGAACTTTGTGACCGCCTTGCGTCCCATTATGACCGCCACGGATATCTTTATGACCGCCTTGAGCAAGTTTATGACCGCCACCAGCCAAAAGAAAAAATTTGAGTATAGTCGTGCATAATAACGGGAATCCTCGGGTATAGATTTAATAAACCATTTTTTAAAGAAGGATCGAACTATATCCTTCTCCCAAGGAGGTCACGATAGTGATGGATGGATTCATAATCGTCATCGACTTACTCGTTATCCTATTCTATATACTGCTGATTGCTTTACTTTCTCCTTATATGATGCGGTTTCTCAAAAAAAGAAATAGTGATCTGTTTTTCCAGCTAATTCCTGTCTTATCACTTATTCTTGTCAGTAGTATTATGGTTTCCATTGGCTACGGTGGATTTTCGGAAACATTTTTCTTCCGACTGACAAGTATTCTTTCTTTAATCCTTTTGCTCTGCCTATTGTTCTTAACACTATTAATGAAAAAAATCTGGTCGGAGAACTACGAGAAGTTACTCATAAAGTTGTCCTTTCCTAAAAAAAAACACCTATCAATCTAAACACATAGTCCTTAGCAAATTCCATGCTAAAGGCTATGTGTTTTTATCTTTGTTCAGCAAAAGACTCCCACCTCTATGGCGAGATGAATGCGGTTTCGTCTTCCTGTTCAGCAGTTGTCCAAAAGCCGGCTGAACAAAGCGGAACGCAGGTTAAGACCGCCACGTCCTGTCGCAACGGTTGCATGACCAGCATCGCGCTGGCCTCAAGCTCGATTCAAAATCTGGACGCAATTACGCCTAGACTTAATTGATGATGATTTCGAATCAAACCTTTTCATCCGTGGTAAAATAAACAAAACAACTAGTGGGAGTCGATAAAATGTTGAAAAATCGGTTGTATTACATAGATGCCTATTGTAAATCGTTTAAGGCGAACGTCATCAAAGCTACGCAGGATGAGCAAGGGCAACCTTATATCGTATTGGATAATACGGCTTTTTATCCCGAAGGTGGGGGACAGCCCTCTGATACAGGAGCATTGAATGGTATTCCAGTGCTACATGTAGAGGAAATAGATGGTGAAATCCGACATACGTTGGTAGAAGAGCTTAGTTCTACTCATGAAGTGGAGGGTATTATCGACTGGGAGCGTCGCTTCGATCATATGCAACAACATGCGGGGCAACATATTTTGTCAGCGGCGTTTGTGGAGTTGTTCGATTTTCCAACGGTTAGCTTTCATTTAGGGAAAGAGATTGTGTCGATTGATTTGGATGTAGAAGAGGTCTCGCCTGCACAATTGGCAGCTGTGGAACGATTGGCGAATGACATCATCCTCGAAAATAGACAAATAGAAACGAAATGGGTGACGGAGGATGAGCTTGACCAGTATTCTCTTCGCAAACAAGTGGCTGTGACAGATGAAATTCGGTTGGTTATTATTCCGAACTTTGATGATAACGGCTGCGGAGGGACACATCCAAGTTCCACAGGCCAAGTAAATGGCTTGAAGATTTTATCGACTGAAAAGCAAAAGCGCAAAGTGCGTGTGCATTTTGTTTGTGGTATGCGTGTGCTGCAGCAATTACAGCAGAAAAATCAGCAGCTAACGTTAGCATCTCAATTGTTAAATGCACCCGAGGACGGTGTAGCTGGGGCCATTGAAAAACTGCTCACTACTAATCATACACTTGAAAAATCACTGGAAGAAGTACAGGAAACGTTATTAACATTTGAAGCAAAAGAACTGTTAAACACACAACAACAAGGCGTTGTCAAAGCAGTATTTACAGGACGGACTGTTCAACAATTACAGAAGCTTGCCAAACTGCTAGTGAAAGAAAATGAGAACGTCATTGCACTTCTCGTCGCAGACAATGAAGAACGACTGCAGTTTGTCGCAGCACGCGGGGCTTCCATCGAAGTAAGCATGAAGAAAGTTTCAGCTACTGCACTTCCCCTCATTAACGGCAAAGGTGGCGGCAATGATGCCTTTGTACAAGGTGGTGGGGAGCAGCTAGTGACTGCGGAGGAGTTAGTGCAAGCTATGATTGAGCAAGTAATCTGAAGCATTTAACAACAAGGTGATTAGTATTCGCCGTGCTATACTAGTAGTACTGCAAACTTTCATAGATGCTAAAAGTAGGTATTGATTATCAAATAAAAGGAGGCACTCCCCGTGCATAAAACAGAAGAAATTGTAGAAGCAAAAAATTATATTCTTAGTAAAACAACAGCTATTCCTGAAATAGGAATTATTCTAGGTTCAGGATTGGGAAGCCTTGCTGACGAAATCACTAACAGTGTTGTCATTCCTTATGAGGACATTCCTTTTTTCTCGGAATCAGCTGCAGTCGGGCACGCAAATGAGCTGGTCATTGGTCAATTGGAAGGTAAAACGGTTATCGCTATGAAAGGACGCTACCATTTTTACGAAGGCTATTCGTTAGACGAAGTGACCTTCCCTGTCCGCGTCATGAAAGCATTAGGGGCAGAGAAATTGATTGTCACAAATGCTTGTGGTGCGGTCAATACTGACTTTAATCCAGGTGAATTAATGTTGATCACGGATCATCTTAATTTAGTAGGTATCAATCCGTTGATTGGTAAAAATAATGATGATTTAGGGACACGCTTCCCAGATGCTTCTGAAATCTACAACAAAGAGTTACGGAACACAGCATTACAAGTAGCTCAGGAACATAATATTACGCTGCGCGAAGGGGTTTACGGCTGGTGGAGTGGTCCTGTTTACGAAACGCCTGCCGAAATCCGCATGATTCGTATTTTAGGTGGAGATGCAGTTGGAATGTCAACAGTACCTGAAGCTGTCGTAGCAACCCATGCCGGACTGAAAGTGTTGGGTATCTCTTGCTTAACAAATATGGCCTCTGGCATTTTAGATGAACCTTTAAGTCATGAAGATGTGATTGCAGTAGCTGCCAAATCTCGCAATTCATTTGTACATCTGATTAAAAATGTTTTGAAGGCAATTTAACCAAGAAGTGAGGGGTAAATTATGTTAAAAAAGTATGCAATCTTTCTTGCCATTTTCATGGTAGTATACGTGATCCTTCAAGTTTCTGTAGGAGCCGTTTTAACTGCGATGTATCAGCCAGACATCACTTCTGTAAAAAACGATGTGGTCTATAAGATAGGTGCCTTCGCACCGACATTGGCCATTCTTTTAGCAGCTGCCATTTCTTATTTCCTCATGCAGAAATTGAGCAAAAAATTAAACTTAAAATCAAGTAGAAAATAGCATAATTCATTATACGAAAGCTAGGTTCTCCACACAGAACCTAGCTTTTGCTATGTATTATCCCGTGATTGAGTGAGAAACACTACCATACATGACTATAGTTACAATGGAACAATTCTTCCGTCCCATTCGTTAACTATGTAACTACAACTATTAGGAGTGAGAGAGCAATGAAATTACTAAACCGGGCAATACTTTTACTACTATTTGCAATTGTAACAATGGGTTGGATCGCACATGACAGTTTGGCTGCTGAAAAAGAATCAATATCTACTATATCTCCCAAAGTCATTCTAACAGACTACTCGGGGGATAAATCAGAAAATATTTACTACGACATTACGCCTTTTGCCACTCAATATGTTAGAAGCGGTCAATCATTAATTGAACTGCTCCCTAATTCAACAACCCTAAGAGTAAGCGGAAGTACGAATGCCTATATTTCTGTAAATACGATCAAGATAACATTGCTACTACAACAATGGAGTCCAGCGCAAAGCAAATGGCTAGATGCTGTAACCATTGGTCCTGAATCAAATTATAGTTCCAATTCTGTTTCATATTCCAAGCAAGTCAAAGTAAGCGCTGGCTACTCTTATCGAATCAAGGCACAGCATGATGTTATCCACAATGGAGTCTTTGAACGATTAACAAGTATATCCAACCAAGTTTATGTAAATTAAACGGGGGCCTCTAGAGGCCCCCGTTTCACATTGATTTTGCTATTCCTATAATTTCTTCCCTTGTCAACTTTCCTTCAATCTCAAAGTAATTCGTTTGTGTTAGCCAAGTAATTTTTCGCACATCATCTTTAAATGACAGGATATTCGCTGTCTGGCCACTTATTAACACTTCTTCTACGGCGGTGTCCTCACTATCCGCTACTCCACCAAAAGCATAGTGCCCGGCTAGTTTCTTCTCGACTACTGTAAATTCACTCTCGCCGTTAACATACTGTAGGTAAACTTCGTTACTCATTTGATCTCCTTCTTGCGTCACAATAACCTTTTCTAATTGAAAGCCGGCTGGTACTGTAGGGATATGAATCGTGAAATTTGTTACCTTCTGTGCCTCTTCTAAGCTCATCTCCTGGGTATTAGTTTCTGAATCCTCAATGATAAAAATACCAGAATTGCCACCTTCATCTCCAATATCTGTATCCCCAGCTGAACTTCCAAACACTTGTACAATAGAGCCTTGCACCTTGTGGAATATCTCACTCCACCGACTATAGGCTCCTCCTTCTTGCGGATAGGCTACAACAATTAGCACTATAAAAATAGAGGCAACAGCTACGATAACCTTTTTTGAAAAAAGATTTCTTTTAGGGTTACGGAATGCTTCTTGCTGCTTGTTCTCCATTTTTCTCCATGCCTCTGCCGCAGATAATCTTGGTAAAGGTAATTCCTGCATCTGTTCATCTAAAACTTCCCGAATCAGTTGATCCAAGTTCTGCTTTTTGGATTCAGCCATGCGATATCACCTCCATCAATTCAGGCTGTTGTTCAATCGATTCTTTCAACTTCTTTTTCGCACGAAACATTCGGGATTTCACTGTTGCAAGCTGAACGTCCAATAATGTAGCAATTTCCTCATATGTCAAATCATGATGATAGAATAATAGCAGTACTTCCTTATGATCTGGCTTTAACTTATCAATTTCCTCAAGTAACAGCTCCTTCACATAAGTCTTCTCAAGTCCTGTTTCCACCGTCGAGATATGATCCAACCGTGTTACATCTGCCCCTGTATCTATATAGACGTCTGAAGTCGTGAAATCATTCCATCTATTCAAACGACGAAGATGATCAATCGCCGTACGTGTGGCGATTATTGATAACCAAGCACCCATTTTTTCTACATCTTGTACCGTATGTAAATTTTTAAATGCCTTCATGAACGTTTCTTGGGTAATATCCTCCGCCAAGTCCTGATCTTTAATAACCCGATAAGCCGCATAATAGACGCGTTTATAGTATTGTTCAAAAATAATTCGCTCTGCCTCTCTATTTTGCTGCTTACTTCTCCGGAAAATATTATTCAGCAACTCTCTCACTTCCCATCTGCTCATAAAATTATGTATGTAAATTAGACAAATATTATTGCAATCATTTCTATTGTACACTTGCTTACAAGGATATTGAAGTATTCCCACAACTTGATTGACATATCAGCCAAAATACCTTAAGCAATTTGATAATGTTAGGTAACGGCTTTAAAAAGAACAAGAAAGATTTCTTCACGAAAAAACCCGATTCCATATGAAAAAAGATTATTTTCTCATATAAGATATAGTATAATTCAAGTATTCTGAAACAGGACGGGAGAGCACAGATTATGAATCAAACAAGTCCATTACAAGATGCATATAGCCAAACCAAATACCAATTGACCAATCATGGAAAACGCAATATCGAAGTTTTAAAAAAAGCTTTTCAAAAGATAGAGGATAATTTGGAAAGTGATATATATGGAAAAGGGCCAATTATTGAAGATTTCCAAGCAAAAATGGCTCTATTACTAGGTAAAGAGAAAGCGATTTTTCTTCCTAGCGGAACGATGGCTCAGCAGATTGCTCTACGCATCTGGTGTGACGAAAAAGGAATAAGAAAAGTTGCTTATCATCCACTGAGCCATTTGGAAATTCACGAACAAGACGGGTTAAAAGAATTACATAAAATTGAAGCGGTATTGCTTGGCGACAAAAACCATGTAATAGAATTGGATGATATCCTGGAGATGGAAAAAGATATTGCATGTGTTTTGTTGGAGTTGCCCCAGCGTGAAATAGGAGGGCAATTACCGAGCTTTGAAACACTTCAACTAATTTCAAAACATTGTCGCGGCAAGGGTATAAAATTGCATCTCGATGGTGCTCGTTTACTAGAAGTACTGCCCTATTACCAAAAGTCTGCCGCTGAAGTTTGCTCACTTTTTGACAGCGTCTATCTATCGTTATATAAAGGAATTGGAGGAATTGCAGGAGCTATTTTAGCTGGCGACCAAGATTTTATAACACAAGCTACAACATGGAAAAGGCGCTATGGCGGTGATTTGATAAGTTTGTATCCCTATATCATCTCAGCGGATTATTATTTTGAGCTACGATCACACAAAATGCAGCAATATTATGAAGATGCAAAAGAGCTCGCTGAACTTTTTAATTCTTGCCATGCAATATCAACTTTACCTCTCATTCCTGTTTCAAATATGTTTCATGTCCACTTCCATCAAGCAAAAGAACAAGCGGAGCCCATTTTGACTAAAGTTCAACAGCTAACAGGGATCGGTATAACAGGCCATTTAAAAGAAATCGATGAAACGACTTGTGCTTTTGAAGTCAATATAGGCGATTTGTACGCGGATGTGCCAAAGGAATCTATAAAGCGAGCCTTTAAGCAACTTGATGAACTCATGAAAAACAACTGATGGGTGTCATTCACGTCGAAGATATTTTGGAAATTATATAAATAGTAGAAATGAGACCATTTTCCATCGCTCCTTGAAATCTTTACGTTGCTAGAGCTTTCAAAGTTTCAAAACTTTTTCTAAATACAAAAACACTCCACTCAATTGTTGCCCGAGTGGAGCTTTTTCCTATTCTTTAATAAGCACGGCCGAACCACACCGTATGCTTCGATTCTTTTCCACAATTGATACAGCTAGATTTCTCTACTGGTGGATTGAATGGAATGTTGCGTGTTGTGAATTTCGTTTCTTCCTTCACTTGTTCCTCACAAGCGTCATCTCCACACCAACCTGCAAGAATCCATCCTGGGATTTCGCCTTTTTCAGTTGAATCAGCAATATGGCTTGCTAGTTGCTCAATTGAATCAACATGCGTATGTGAATGCTGTTTGCGGAATGCGCGTGCTTTTTCGAGTAAACGTGCTTGCATCGTTACAAGTTCTTCTTCAATGCGTGCAACAAGTGCAGAAAGCTCGACGGCTTCTTTCTCGCCTTCGTCACGGGCTTTGATGAGTGCTTGGTTATTCTCCAAATCACGTGGTCCTAATTCAACTCGAACAGGAACACCTTTTAGCTCCCACTCATTGAATTTATAGCCCGGCGATTGATCGGAATCATCTAAACGAACACGGATACCTTTTGCTTTTAATGCTGCAAAAATTTCATCTAACTTCTCCATAATCGCAGGGTTCTTCTTCCACGGACCTACTGGAATTAATACAACTTGCGTTGGTGCAACGCGTGGAGGCAATACAAGACCTTGCTCATCGCCATGCGTCATGATAACAGAACCAATTAAACGCGTAGATGTTCCCCATGAAGTTGTATGAACAAATTCATGCTTGTTTTCTTTATTTAAATATTTAATATCAAACGCTTCCGCAAATTTTGTGCCCAAGTAATGTGAAGTTCCGGCTTGAACCGCTTTACCATCCTTCATCATCGCTTCGATAGAATACGTGTCAACCGCACCCGCGAAACGTTCAGAAGGTGTTTTTTGACCATCATATACTGGAATCGCTAACAGCTCTTCAACAACTTCTTTATAGATGTTCAGCATTTGCATTGTTTCCGCACGTGCTTCATCTTCATCCACATGTGCAGTATGCCCTTCCTGCCATAGAAATTCAGATGTACGAATGAACGGCAGTGTTTTCTTTTCCCAACGGAACACGTTCGCCCATTGGTTGATTAACACAGGCAGATCACGGTAGCTCTTAATCCAATCAGAATACAGGTGACCAATCATCGTCTCAGAAGTTGGACGCAATGCTAAACGCTCTTCCAATTTTTCACCTGCTGCTTCTGTTACCCAAGGAAGCTCTGGTGAAAATCCTTCGATATGATCTTTCTCTTTTTCGAAGAATGATTCTGGAATTAACATCGGGAAGTATGCATTGCGATGTCCCGTTTCTTTAAAGCGTCGATCCATCTCCGCTTGAATATGCTCCCAAATTTCATAGCCATCCGGTTTGAAGGCAATACATCCACGTACTGGTGTATAATCCATTAAATCCGCCTTTTGAATCGTGTCAATATACCATTTTGAAAAGTCTGTTTTTTGTAGATTAGTCATTAATTTCTCCTCCTCTTAATCAATTACGCCTTGGCGTGATTGCGTCCAGATTTTGAATCGAGCAAGCTCGATTAACTCCTTTCAAAATCTGTGACATCCGCCGGAGGCTATTATTTTTATTCAGTGGACTTCTGAATAAAAATAATAAAAAGCACAAATTTGCCCTTATATAAGGACGTCTTTGTGCTGAATGGACGTGGTACCACCTTAGTTTAGCTCGAATGCATTCGAGCCCTCTAAAACGTTTGATAACGAAAACGACTCGGTTATGTTGGCATAACATCTCCGTGGTTGGTTTCAATAAGAAGCGGTGGTCTAGCTCTCAGCAAATCGCTATACTCTCTGGTTCACAATTCTTATTTACTCGGTCACATCAAAGATTGTCTATTGCTTATAATATAACAAATACTTGCTGTTTATACAATGACTCGATAGGTAGGCTTTTTATTTTCAATAAGAGGAATTGAATAGTATGCTTAACTAGATTCAGAATAGTCGGAAGGGTGAGGATAACATGGAGAATGTTACACTAAATAACGGTCTACAAATGCCGCAGCTTGGATTCGGGGTATGGAAGGTTCCGGATGAGATTGCAGCAACTACTGTCGAACATGCACTGGAAGCGGGTTATCGTTCGATTGATACGGCTATGATTTATCGTAACGAGGTAGGTGTCGGTAAAGCGCTTGCAGAAACTACAATTCCAAGAGATGAATTATTTATTACGACAAAATTATGGAATGCCGACCATGGCTATGAAAGTACATTGCAAGCATTTGATGCAAGCCTCGAAAAACTTGGCTTGGATTATGTGGATTTATATATCATACATTGGCCAACACCTTTACATGATAAGTATGTCGAAACATATAAAGCTTTAGAAAAGCTCTATAAAGACGGGCGCGTAAAAGCAATTGGTGTCAGTAACTTTGAAGTTGAACATTTGCAACGTATTTTGGACGAATGTGAAATCGTTCCGGCAGTGAATCAGGTAGAACGCCATCCTTACTTACAACAAAAGGAGCTTAAAGCATTTTGCGATAAGCATTCCATCAAGCTAGAGGCATATAGCCCTCTTATGAACGGGAAAGATGCATTACAAAACGAAGTGATTCAGAATATCGCAGCCCAACATGAGAAAACACCAGCACAAATCATTCTACGTTGGCATTTACAAACGGGCGTCATTGCCATTCCTAAATCCGTAACACCTTCAAGAATCATAGAAAATCTCGATGTCTTTAATTTTGAACTAACCGAGGAAAATATGGCAAAAATCGCTACATTAGATCAAAACCTTCGGGTAAATCGTCATCCTAATGAAGTAAATTAATAATGTGAAAAAATAGCCCTACAAGGAATTCATCTCCTTGTAGGGCTATTCAATCAATCTTCTTCTATATCTACACGATTTTTCTTAAACAGCTTCGATAAAATCTCGTAAACAATCGGTACAACAATCAACGTCAATAGCGTTGAACTGATTAACCCACCGATTACAGTAATACCAAGGCCTTTGGAAATAAAGCCTCCACCGCCGCCTGATCCAATTGCTAATGGGATCAGCGCACCGATTGTAGCAATTGCAGTCATGAGGATTGGACGTAGACGTGTTACACCCGCTTCAAGAACTGCATCACGCATTTTCAAACCTTCGCGTTCCATACGAATAATACGGTCTACAAGTACAATCGCGTTCGTGACGACAATACCAATCAGCATCAGTAGACCCATCATCACAGATACAGAAATCGTCTCACCTGCGATTAACAAACCAACAAATGAGCCAATAACCGCAAATGGTAATGAAACTAGAATCGCAAATGGTGCAACACCCTCACGGAATGTAACTACTAGGATGAAGTACACGATTGCGATTGCCGCCAACATTGCCACAATCAGTTGTGTAAATGTCTCTGTCATATCTGCAGCAACACCAGCTGTACCAACAACAACACCTTTCGGTAAGTCCAATTTATCAATGGCCTTATCTACTTCTGATGTCGCTTTTGA
This sequence comes from Sporosarcina sp. FSL K6-2383, assembly GCF_038618305.1. Classification (NCBI taxonomy): domain Bacteria; kingdom Bacillati; phylum Bacillota; class Bacilli; order Caryophanales; family Caryophanaceae; genus Sporosarcina; species Sporosarcina sp. FSL K6-2383. The sequence goes on along the minus strand of NZ_CP152017.1, from coordinate 701,711 downwards.
AATGTCCGTATCTAGGATTTTTCCTGAAACCGTTGCATAATACTCCCCTTGGCTTCGGGCAAGAGCATTAAGCGTTGTTCCTTTTTTAACTTCAACAAGTTCAGAAAGCTTCATAGTCGTACCAAGCGCTGTCGGTACTTCTGTTGCCAGTAAATCATCAATTGATTTTGGTTGCACAGCTTCCTCTTGTTGCACAATTACTTTTAATGAATTACCGTCTTTTTCAATCGTCGTTAAGACATCTTGCGTTCGCATCGGGTTTAACGCCATAACAATTTGCCCCGTTGTTAATCCATACTGCAACAATTCATCTTGCTCTACTTTAAGTTTATACTCTACATATGCGTCTTGTGCACTTGAAGAAACATCTTCCAGGCGCTTATTTTCAAGCATAACGCCCTCTACCATACCTACAGCTTCATTTAGTCTATCTAAATTTTCACTATAGAACGTGTAGCTCACTTCATTTGTAGCCCCCATGCCCATCGAAGCAAAGTCTTGGCTCTTCCATTCGCCAGTTTGGCCAATGTTGAAGACATACTCTTCAACTTCAGTGCGAGCCTCCGCAAAGTTTTTCATATCTGGATCAAAGATGAGGAACATTAACGCACCATTTGAACCTCCGCCCATCATAGCTGCCATCGGATCAGCGGCATCTGTAACAGACAATTGAACAATATCAATATCACTGCGTTTTAATAGCTCTTGTTCCACAGCTTCAATATTTACTAACGTATCTTCCATTAGCTCGCCTGTTTCTGGCGTGTACGTTAAGTACATCACTTTTTCTTCTTCACTACCCATGAAACTGAAGCCAATTAATGGCGTCAACGCCACACTTCCAGCTAATAAAACAATGGAAATGATTGAAGTAATCCATTTATGGTTGAGTGTCCATGCTAGAATACCTTTGTACCATGCTGCTAGTTTACCAACCTCTTTGTGACGGCTAGTCGTCTTCTCACTATAAAGCTTTTTCCTAAATAAGAAGTGAGATAATGCTGGCACAATTGTAATCGCAACAAGTAACGAAGCGCCTAACGCAAACGTCATTGTCAAAGCGAATGGCATGAATAACTCGCCGACCATACCACCAACGAAAATAAGTGGTGCAAATACCGCAACTGTTACTAGTGTTGAAGACATGATTGGTTTAAACATTTCAATTGTCGCTTCACGCACTAGCGCTCGACCTGATAATTTCTCTGTTTTCAAATGCAGACGACGATAAATATTTTCAACGACAACAATTGAGTCATCTATGACACGACCGATTGCAACCGTAATCGCACCAAGCGTCATGATATTTAACGTAATCCCCATCCAGTTTAGTAGCAGTAAAGCCATGAAAATCGAAACTGGAATCGATACGATTGAAATAATCGTTGATTTAATATCACGCAGGAAGAGAAGGATGATTAATATCGCAATTCCCCCGCCAAATAGTGCTTTTTCAATCATCGTGGAAACCGATTCTTCAATTGGAGCACCTTGGTCAAGTGATACATCGATAACCAAGCCGTCGATTATTTTCTCTTCATCTTTAATTAATTCCTTCACATCGTTTACAACATCTACTGTATTTGCTTGTTGACCTTTAATAATTTGAATGGAAATCGCGTTTTCACCGTTGGTACGTGAAACCGATTGTACTTTACCGACTACTTCAATAGTAGCGATATCGCCAAGTTTCACAAATGGTGATGGATTTGTTGCAGATGGCGTCACCGGGATAAGCATTCCCTTTAATTCATCCGCTGTCATGAACTTGCCATCTACTGCAACAGCCTGCTCACCTTCTTCAAATTCGTACATACCTAATGATACAGCTAGATCACTTGCTTGAATCATTTGCTTAACTGAATCCGACGTTATACCAAGTTCAGCCATCTTGTCATCGTTATACGTAAGTTGCACTTCTTCAATATGCTGACCTGTAATAGTAGCAGACGCAACCCCATCGATTTTCCCGATTTTCGGAAGTAAGATTTCCTCTACCGTTGATGTTAGTTCAACAATATCTTCTGTCGTACTACTTACACTTAGCGCGACAACTGGCATCATATTCATGCTAATTGCCGTAATTGTTGGTGCTTGTGCTCCTTCTGGAAGAGACACTGCATCAAGCGCAGAGTCTAATGCACGTTTCGCCTCATCCATATCTATGCCATATTCGTATTCTACTTGAATATTTGACATATTCGAATACGAATTCGAATAAACGGATTTCACATGTTCAAGATTTTCCACTGCTTTCTCCAATGGAATAGAGACATCATTCATAACTTGCTCAGGAGTGGCTCCTGGATAGACATCCATCACCATTAAAAATGGAATCGAAATATCTGGAAGCGTCTCTGTTTTCATTTTAGTACCCGAGTAAATACCAGATACAACAATGATGATTGTTAGCAGCCATACGGCTAATTTATTCTTTAAAACAAAATTGACTAAGCCTTTCACTCTTACACCTACCCTTATTTGACTTGTTGAACTCATTTATTTATACTAATGACTATCTAGTCAGATGTCAACGAAAAGACCTAGGAGCGATTATATAGCGATGATAAAAAAACAATTGATTATGGAAAAGGCTTTGGAGCTTTTCGCAGAAAAAGGCTTTGAATCAACTTCTATCCAACAAATAACTGAGCACTGCGGAATTTCCAAAGGCGCCTTCTACTTATCATTCAAATCAAAGGACGAACTAATTTCAGCATTGATTGATTACTTTATGATCAAATTCACCTCAGATATTGACTACATGGTCAACAGCACAAAAGATGATGAAGAGCTTTTATACAAATTTTATTACACCATTTTCAATTCTTTTCATAGGCATGCTGATTTCGCCAAAATTTTTATTAAAGAACAAATGCGATCATTTAACGAAGAACTCATCCTAAAGAGCCGTATTTACGATCAAGCAATGGATAAAGTAATCTTAACGATGGTTGAACGATTATACGGCGATGAGATTAAACAGATAAAGCACGATGTAATTTACTGTGTGAAAGGTTTTATGAAAACCTATTCGGAGTTATTTTTATTCTATGACTTGCCATTGGACTTGGATTTGCTAGCCAGGTCACTTGTAGAAAAAACAAATATACTTGCTAGACATATTACGACCCCATTTATTTCAACTGAGCTAGTTCAACTGCGTCAATTACCAACAAAGGAAGAAACAACGAAGGATCAGATCCTCGAAATCCTTGAACAAACTATACAAGAAATTGAGGAGTCTATTGAAAAAGAATCGTTAGTCCTGCTCAAGCAGCAGCTCCTTGAACCAACGTTAAGCCCTGCTCTTGTAAAGGGATTACTGGAAAACATTCATACTCATCCCCATTGTAAATGGATTTCTTATCTACTTCGAAATTACTTTAAATTCTAACAAAAAGAGCTGTATCAAAAATCGATGATCATCGACTTTTGATGCAGCTCTTTTTCATTCTAAAGCTTATCCAAAATACTCAACAGCAATTTGTACGATTAATAGCACTGTCACAACCCGGAGAATTGGTTTTACATGCTTCGCTTTTAATTTCCGCGCAAGTCGAACACCGAGCTGTGCACCGCTGATTGATCCCAACATTAACGCAATCGTAAGTGGCCATATAATTTTTCCGGTCGATATGTAACTGATGGACGCCCCGAAACAGCTTGAAAAAATCATGATACGCGATAGCCCAACTGCCCTCAAATAAGAGATTTTCAATCGTGCATAGACATACAATGCAAGTGTCCCACTTCCTGGACCAAATACACCATCGTAAATCCCGATACCATAGAAGGAAGCCGCACTCTTCTTCGTAACACGGAACGACTCACTGCCGTCAAAGTCCGCTTTACCTAGAAATGAAGTGATGAAAGCAAAGGTCAGCAACACAATCGCAATGACAATCATCCATTCCTCTTTTAAGTAGGAGGCTATCACCCCACCCGTAATTCCACCCATTAAGCTAAGTGGCACAACCGTCAGTGCTTCTTTAACTGTAACCTCTTTATTTTTATAGATGACAAAAAAACTCGAAAAAGAACTCACTGTATTCGCTACCTTGTTAGCCCCAATCGCCGAGTGAACGGGCAACCCCATCAGTAACATGGCCGGCAAACTGATAAGTCCTCCGCCCCCTGCTAATGTACCGAGCGTCGTTGCGGCAAAACCGATGAAATAAAGCATAATGTATTCCATAAGGCATCCTTCTTTCGATCAAACTCTCTATATGACTAGCATATGCCTCATACCTCCATAAGTAAATTTGATTGTATGAATGTAAAACCATTCAAAAAGTGAATGGCAATAACTCTACCCAACTGCATAGCATCCAATCATAAACACTCCCCATCCGCCATATAGTGAGGCAATAGCTAGTGATAGATAGAGGAGGATATCATGCAAACAAAGGAAATGCGCTTACGTCGAATTCAACACCTGGCCCATGAAATTATGGATGAAATGAATAAAGGGAATGAGTCGAGGCAATTTGAAACGTTACATCAAACAATTGATAATCTATCCCGGGCAATTGGAGATTTGGCAGATCCATTCGGTCACTATTCACTTGACTATATCGAGAAAAAAGTGGGGAATGCCCATTTTCTTTTATTTGAAAATGAACAAAAGGTCAAATTGTATTCTTAACACACGAAAAAACGCCGAACATTTTACTGTTTGGCGTTTTTTGTGCGTACATTCAACTTTTTTCTAATAAATCATATCATCTATCACTGTGACGATAGCCCATCTCCGCATTATAAACCCACCATCGCGCCATCAAGCTTTCCGTTTGCGCGATTCTTTCAAGCTGCGTTGGTGTTAGTTCGGGAATTTCCTCTATTGTCTTTTTCCGCAGCTTGTCGACCTCCAAGCTTACATGGAAAATAGACTCACCCGTTCGATCGGACTGATTTTTAATTCTTTCCGTATGCTCATGGACAATCCCAATTCGCGCCGTAATTTCTTGTGTAGCCGCAGATTGCTCCTCCGCAATGGCTGCAATCGTTCCAGTTGCATCTCCGACTTTATGGACCTTCATAATAATTTGATCTAATGTCGCAATGGCTTCTTTTGTTTGCGATATTCTTCCACCTAATTGGGTAGACATTTCCTCTACAATCAAGCCTACTTGGACTGATTCCTGTTGCATTTTCGTAATGGCTGTTGAAATTTTATCGACCGATTCTTTCGTCTGCTCCGCCAGGTTTCGAACTTCATTGGCAACGACGGCGAAGCCTTTTCCGCTTTCCCCCGCCCTTGCCGCTTCAATAGATGCATTCAATGCCAATAAATTCGTCTGATTGGCAACATTTTTAATAAAATCGACGACCTGCGAAATATCATTGACCTCTTCCACCAATGCATCTATTTTAGTCTTCGTATGAGCAAAATCATTACCCATAGCCAAAAATCCATTTAAGGATACTTCAATGACTTCCTGTCCGACTCTTGCTTCCTCAACCATTTGCTCCGTATTTTCGGAGACACCAACTGCATGATCAGCGACTTCTCTAACGGATGCACTCAGTTCCTGAGCAGATGCACTGACATTTTCAGCCTCCCCTATCGTCGTATCGACATCATCTTTCAAGTCTTTCACTTGGTCGACTCCAATCACATACTCCATAACCTTATTAATTTTTTCAACCATGCTATAGTCATTGGCTTCCTGATAGGCCCCCAGCACGATTAAACTATCGAATGTAATAATGCGGTTCAAGGCTACTAAAATCTCGGATAATTCGACAGGTGATTTTGCAAATCGTGCGATAATATAAGGGAGTAAATACTCATATACCCGAATATAGGAACCGATATACCACTCATCAGTTAGATGGATTCTACTATGAATTTGGCCTATCAATTTTCGATAATCAATATAAGCATCATCGAGGGTCGGCTTCGTTAGCTGTTTATAATACTTTTGAATAGCTGCCGTATAGCGTTCTTTCACTGAATGCTGAACAAAAATCTCCTTAATTTCGGGTATATTCATGATCATGTCATAATGACGATCTGCAATTGTTAACGCATGTTCTTCCATGATATCATCAATTTTCTTCAAGCTCACGAGGTCTTGTTGAGTCAGCTGCGTTAGTTTTAACAGCTCCCGAATCTTCGGATTAGCAGCCTTAATATGGATATCACTTTCTTGAATAGGCGCTAGCACCGTTCTATAACTTTTCGTTTTGGCAAACATCATCTTTATTCCCTCCAGTTAGTATCGCTTTTCTTAACAATACTCCGTTGAGAATGATAATCACTTGATATATATCAAGAATCACAAAAAAAGGTTCTCCAAAAAGGTAGAATCGCTGCGGAACCTTTTGTCTAATCATCATCCAGCAATACGATAATAGATCAATGCCGTATCAGTTCCCAAAAGTCAGATATAGGCATACAGACATCAAATGTTGTAAGATAAGTCTACATACAGTGAGGAGTGATTGAGTGAAGATTGGAATGATTGGAATTGGTGATATTGCCAAAAAGGCGTACTTGCCAGTATTAGCCCAGACAAAAGGAATTGAACTCCATGTTTGCACTAGAAATGAAGAAACATTAAAGGAAATGGCCGAAACGTATTCGATTCAGCATCTCTATCAGAATATCGACCAATGGCTAGCGAGTGGAATTACAGCTGCGTTTGTCCATTCATCAACTGAATCCCATGAAAGCATCATTGATAAGCTACTCGATAACGGTATTCATGTCTATGTCGATAAACCTATCACTTATAACTTAGAGTCATCGACACGTTTAATGAAAAAAGCCGAAAGTAAAGGGTTACTATTAATGGTTGGCTTCAATCGGCGATATGCCCCTCCTTATATGAAGCTAAAGGAATTGGCCGAACCGAATATGATTGTCATGCAAAAAAATCGAGGCCATCACGCAGGGGAAGCACGACAGTTTGTGTTTGATGATTTCATACACGTGATTGATACACTGCTCGATTTATTCCCTTATCCGATTGAGGATATCCGTGTGCGCGGAAAACAAGAAAATGGGTTGCTCCATCATGTTGTGCTTCAGCTGGAATCGGCGCAAGGGACAGCAATCGGGATTATGAATCGTGAAGCAGGTACTTCTGAGGAAAAAGTCGAAGTCATGAGTGCTACTGAAACGCGCAAGGTTATAAATGTCAATGAAGTCATTTCTCATATTGATAAAGACAGCCTCACTTTAGGTAGCGATGATTGGCAGCCAACCCTTGAAAAACGTGGTTTTCATGGTGTCATCGCCACTTTCCTGGAGGCCGTTACAGATGGTTCTGTGTCGCCAAATCACTATCAAAGAGATTTACAAGCGCATTTAATTGCTGAGAAGATTGTAGAAACACTTGGCTAAATGTCTCATACCTAGCAAGACAGTATAATTGGGTGACTGCAATTACGCTAATTTGAATGTAGTCACCCTCTCCATACTATTTCGTGAGTTCGATTTGATTGTCTTCCGGGTCCAACACACAACTTTCATAATAGCCATCACCTGTGGTCCTAGGCCCACTTATGACTGTGTATCCATCATTTTTTAATTGACTGGTTAATTGATCGACCAATTCTTTAGAACCTAGTGAAAAAGCTTGATGGGTAAAACCAGTCCGAAACATCGGCTTATCTTGTAAAATCATATCTGTTCGAGTCATTAATTCGAGTCTGCTACCTTCATCAAAGGACAAAAAATACGTTTCCAATCCCGTTGTAGGGTTATGGTACTTGTCATTCGATGTGGCTGAAAAATAAGTCTCGTAAAAACTCCGCATTTTCTCCAAGTCCGTAACGTAGAGTGCGACATGTTCAATCTTCATATAAATCCCCTCCAAAATTATTATCGGCGAACTATCACCAGCATCAAACATCGTGAAAAATTTCGGTGAATTCATTAACGGCCATATTATCTATCACCCCAAATTTATCATACACCCACTTTCTTCTATTCAGTTAACGATAGCCTATTCTTTACTCACCAAACAACAGCTGTTATACTTTATATAGAACAAAGATGGAGGGTGTCACATGAAAAAACTAAAGATTGTTTTTTGTTTAATGGCCAGTATATTTCTATTAATTGCAGGCTGTAGCAAGAAAAAGGAGACAGAATCAAATGCGAATCCAGATGAGGTGAGTTCATTGGTAATGATTGAAGGTGTATGGAATGGCTCTATTATGATTCCAAATCAACCGCTGCCGATTATACTGACATTCGACAAAACAACCGGAATGATTAGTATCCCAGTGCAAGGTTTAAGTGATTATCCACTAACAAGCGTGAAAATGGATGGGGCAGCTGTATTTTTCGAGATGGACATGCAAGGTCAACATATAACATTCGACGGCAATGTAGCACAAGATAATATCACAGGGACATTCACACAACAAGGGCAATCCTTCCCCTTTGAATTAACAAAAGGCAGTCCAGAACAAGTAACTGAAACAGGGGATGTTGTTCAAGTTAACATCGCTAACGGAACGATGGATGGTCTATTGGAAATCCCACAAGGTGAAGGCCCCTTCCCTCTTATGGTTATTATTGCGGGGTCCGGTCCTACAGACCATGACGGTAACTCCCCTACATTACCTGGAAAAAACAATAGTTTAAAAATGCTTGCAGAAGGTTTATCGGCCGAAGGCATCGCAAGCATCCGTTATGATAAACGCGGAGTCGGGAAAAATATGAGCTTGGCTGGTAAAGAAGAGGATTTGCGATTTGACCACTTTATTGATGATGCCGCCGCATGGGTCCAATTCGCCCAAAATGATGAACGTTTTTCAAAGGTCGGCATTATCGGGCATAGCGAAGGGTCGTTAATCGGCATGGTCGCTGCTGAACAAACAGAGGCTGACCTATTCGTTTCCATTGCGGGAGCAGGTAGGCTCATCGATCAAGTGCTCATGGAACAACTAGAGGTGCAGCTTCCAGCTAACCTACTCGAAGAATCTAACACTATTCTCGCTTCATTAAAACAAGGTGAGCAAGTGCAGGAAATTAGTTCAGAACTGCAAGCTGTTTTCCGACTATCTGTTCAACCTTATATGATTTCATGGTTGAAATATGATCCAACAGAACAACTAAAAAAACTACAAGTCCCAGTCCTTCTCGTGAATGGCGATCGGGACATTCAAGTCCCTGTCAAAGATGCCGGACTGTTGCATGACGCGAAAAAAGACGCGAAGCTACTCATTGTAGACAAAATGAATCATATCTTGAAAGATTCACCTGAAGATCGCGAAGGTAATATCGCGACTTATAGCAATCCAGATCTACCGTTGGCACAAGGATTGATAGAGGGAATTGTTGAATTCCTGCTAAAGTAACAGGTACCCCCAAAAATAAAAAATACCTAGTCTCCAAGCAATTCACACTTGCTTAGAAACTAGGTATTTTTTTCTTCAGCTCTCTCTCTATTCATATCTTTTGTACGTTCGTCAATCGGATCAATCGTATGTTTATATCGATAACTTTTATGGATAACGATGTAGATAAGAACGATTTGTAAAAGTAAAAATAAAAAAATAAGAAAAACCCATATCCCAATCGTCATTTACTTGTCTCCTTCCTCGCTATGTCTATTGTAAGTTTACTACAAAATCTGTTTAGTTATAGGGTAGTTCATTACGAATAGGTGACTTATTTCTCACAATTAAATTGGTCGTGATACCGAAACAATCATACAATTTAAAAATCGTCCTACAAAGAATAGCGCCCGCTTCCCCTGTAAGACGATTCAACCGACTATAACAAGCCTATTTCCTCCAAATACTCCCGTGCCGCTTCTGACGCTTTTTTTCCTTCTACATTTACTTGATAATTTAATTCGCGCATATCAGCGTCTGTTATTTGACCGGCTAATTGGTTGAGGATTGATCCTATTTCAGGATATTGTTGCAGCGTTTCTTTCCTTAATAAAGGCGCACCCTGATAAGGTGGAAATAGCTGTCGGTCATCTTCCAGAACAGCCAAATCATACTGCTGGATTTCACTGTCTGTTGAATAGGCATCCAATACTTGTATATCGCCACTTGCTATTGCCTGATAGCGCAGCTTAGGTTCCATTGTAGCAACGTTCGAAAACATGATGCCATAATGCTTTTGAATGCCTAGATAGCCATCTTCACGATCATTGAACTCCAGGGTAAATCCTGCTTTTATCGTTTTTTGAATGGCCTGTAAATCTGAAATGGTTGTCAATTGGTATGTGTCAGCGATTTCTTTTGAAACAGCTAATGCATAGGTATTGTTGTACTGCATTGGACGAAGCATCACCATATCAAATGACTCCAACATCCCCTTTTGCGCCTGCTGATAGACATCTTCCGCATCATTATTAATAGCTTGTTCTTTTAAAAACTCCGCAATGGCTGTCCCTGTAAATTCGGGATAAATATCGATATCCCCGGATTTCAGTGCATTGAATACAAAGGTTGTCTTGCCAAAACCAGGCTCCAATCGAACATCCAAATCCGTCTCATTTTCAATCAATAACTTATACATATTTATCAATATTTCAGGCTCTGCTCCCAATTTTCCCGCTATCACAATTTCTTCTTTTTCACTACTATTGATGAGAGGAAAAAGAATGATAAGTAGTGCTGTTGCACTAATCGCTCCCATTACACCGATTGTTTTTTTAAAGGACAATGACTCTAATTTCTTCAATAAAAAATCAAACACCAACGCCAAAAGAGCAGCAGGTATCGCCCCTAACACAATAAGCGCTGGATTATTACGGTCAATCCCCAGTAAAATAATATCCCCTAATCCCCCAGCTCCAATAAGCGCCGCCAACGTTGCAGTTCCAACAATTAATACCGTAGCCGTGCGGATTCCCGCCATCATCACAGGCATAGCAAGAGGTAATTCCACTTTCACCAATCTCTTATACCTATTCATTCCCATAGCTGTCGCAGCTTCCTTCAAGGATGAATCCACTTCATTAATACCTGTATATGTATTTCGTAAAATCGGTAACAATGCATAAGCCACCAATGCAATAATGGCTGGCACTTTCCCTATACCAAATAGCGGAATAAGTAATCCTAGCAATGCCAATGAGGGTATCGTCTGCAACACCGCACTAATACCAATAATACTTTCTGCTATTTTCTTCTGATTCGTTAAATAAATGCCAATAGGAATTGCAATGACAACCGCAAAAAAGAGAGCGATAAATGAAATTTGGATATGTTCAAGTAAAGAAACTAACAACTGCCCTTTTCGTTCAGTAAAAACTGCAAATAAGTTAGTCATGACGATCACCTCTTGTCACAGAATCATCTGCTAAAAACTGAATGACTGATTCCCGCGTAATCATTCCTACTACCTCACCTTCATCAACGACAGTTAAACAATCATGCTGAGCCAACTTACTTAAAATAATTTGTAATGAGTCCTGACTAGACACGCTGTGCTGAAGATTGCTTTCCTCCATTAAAGAAGGCTGAATCACGCGCTGAATTTCGAATTCCTTCGTTAATCCCATAAATTCACGGACAAAATCATTTGCAGGATGTTGGATAATTTCCTGAGGTGTGCCAAGTTGCACAATTTCTCCATCCTTCATCACACAAATTCGGTCCCCTAACTTCAAAGCCTCTTGCATATCATGAGATACAAAGACAATCGTTTTACGAATCGTTCGTTGTAGCTTCAGTAAATCATCCTGTAATTTTGCTCGGCTAATGGGATCCAGGGCACTGAATGGCTCATCCATCAAAATAACCTCCGGATCTGCCGCTAGCGCACGAATCACACCAACCCTTTGTTGCTCCCCACCAGAAAGCTCTTTCGGTTTTCTATGACGATAATTAGCGGGATCCAATCCAACCATATCCAATAATTCTTGGACACGGTGTTGAATTTTCTCAGGCTTCCACTTTTTCAGTTCGGGAACGATAGCAATGTTCTCCTCGATTGTCATATGTGGAAAAAGAGCAATTTGTTGTAGTACATAGCCTATATTCCAGCGTAACTCATGCAAGTTATAATCACTTATTCTTTTGCCTTCAATTCTTATCGTTCCATCTGTTAAATGGATGAGCCGATTGATCATTTTAAGCAAGGTCGTTTTCCCACAACCGCTTGGCCCAATAATCACAAAGAATTCCCCTTTTTCAATTGCCAAATTTAGCGATTTCACTGCGATTTGACCGTTATCATATTGCTTGGAAACATTTTCGAACTGGATCATTTCATTCCCTCCCCGTTAAGATAGATGTTCACTTGCTCATCTCCGCTAATTATTTCTTTTTATTTTATCACGCGTGATGAAATAACTCGGAGATCGTGCTTATAGGGATGGTCATTCTATCCAAAAAGCTGTCTAGAAAATCAGCGTTCACTGACTTTCGCAATTGCTTGAGCGCCCGTTCTCCTTCAATAAAAAAAGTTCTAAAACAGCACAACACTGTCTTAGAACCTTTACTCAAAACCCGTATTCCGCATCCTTCTTTTCCCGAATCCCCACATAAGCCTCGACCAGCATCACAGTATCCTCCACTAAACGCTCCATACGGAAATGCACGTCGTCATTGACGATTTCTTTACGGTTGAAGTCCTTTTCTTCTATAAATACATATGTCGGGACAATATGCGCCTTCATATATGCTAAAATTGGCTTCAATTGCTGCTCCACCATCAAATAATGCTTCGGACTACCTGCCGTGACAAGCATACTCACGACTTTGTCACGGAACGCATTGACTGGCAATAAATCGAAGATATTTTTCAGTGTAGCTGGAATAGATGCTTGGAATGTCGGCGTGCCGATGATGATAGCATCTGCTGCCATCAATGTTTCCGTCACATATTTGGTATCGCCCTCATAGTCCATATAATTGCGCCCATCACTAAAGACTACGTCAAAGTCAGCTAGGTCCAGCAAAGTACTCTCCGCATCCGGGTATTTTTCTTGCACTATTTTGAGCGTATAATCCATTGCTGTCCTTGTTTTAGACCCTACTTTAGAGCCCGATAAGAGTACAATTTTCACAATAGCTCCCCCTTACTTCTCCATTGTATATTTCTTAACAGCCGGCATTATTTCTGTCGCAATTAACTCAATATTTTTCATGATTTTATCAAACGGTACACCACCAAAGTCGATTTGTGCCATGAAGCGTTGTTGGCCATATAACTCATACTGGTACAGCATTTTCTCAATAATTTGCTGTGGGCTACCGATCATTAACGCATCGCGCACGTCTGTCGATTGTGCAAACTGTTGCTTCGGATAGCCGCCGCCTCTTAACGCCATCATACCTGTATCAAGATGCGGGTATGATTCACGCAATGCATCCTGGGAATTTTCTGCCGTGTAGAATAAGCTCGTTGTCGCGATTGGTAAAGTAGCCCGATCAAAACCACTGCGCTGCGCCGCCTCGCGGTAAGCATCCACTGCCACTTTAAAATTAACTGCTGGTCCTCCCAATGTTGTCAGCATCATTGGAATCCCTGCATACCCCGCCTTGATGGCACTGGCTGGTGGTCCACCGACTGCACGCCAAATTGGTAAATGACCGTTTTGGGGTTGTGGTAAAATCGTCGCTTTGTCCAATGGCGCACGGAATTGTCCTTGCCACGTCACCGTTTCCTCATCATTGATTTTCATCAGTAGCTCTAGTTTTTCTTCAAATAACTCCTCATAATCATGGACATCATAGCCAAGTAAACTATAAGCCCCGATTCGTGAACCACGTCCCGCAACAATTTCAGCCCGCCCCTTTGAAATTAAATCCAGTGTCGCAAAATCTTCATAGACACGCACAGGATCATTTACGCTTAACACAGTAGCAGAACTCGCAATTTTAATATTTTTGGTCGCCTGTGCAATCGCACCTAAGATGACTGTATGTGCTTGCGTTGTAAAATGCGTTTGATGACTTTCACCGACTGCAAAAACATCCAATCCAGCTTCGTCTGCCAGCTTACTCGCCTCGATTAATTCCTGAATACGTTGCTCAGCACTAATCTTACTACCTGTGAAAGGGTTTAGTAAGTGATCCCCAATCGAATATAATCCAAATTCCATTCCTTTTGATGGTTCAATACGGTATTTCTCCATTATTACTCGCTCCCTTTTCTACCAAAGATGTCGACTTCTAGTTAATTTCTCAACACAATATATTTGATGTATGAATTTCAGCCATGGTGGTGATAAACTAACTTATGCCGGTGATAACTAGGTCCATGGCGGTCATAAACTTTCTCATGCCGGTAATAACCAGGTCCATGGCGGTCATAAACTATCCCATGCCGAGCATAACCACACCGATGGCGGTCATAACGCCGCTCACTGCATTTCATTTAATCAATCGGCTGCAACTTCGCTTCAATTTCTGCACGTCTACCTTCTAAAAACGGCGGTAAATCTAACTTTGTCCCTAGCTCCTCAATAGTGGAATCCTTTGTAAAACCAGGTCCATCCGTCGCAATTTCAAATAGAATGCCATTCGCATCGCGGAAGTATAAGCTTTGGAAATAAAAGCGGTCAATCACCCCTGATGAATCAAAGCCCCGTTCCTTCACAACGCCATCCCAATAACGCAATTCTGCCTCGTTTTTCACACGAATCGCTAAATGATGAATGCTGCCTCGTCCCGGTTTTTCACTCGGTCCCTCTAGTTGCTTCAAGACAATTTCACCAAATGCTTGCCCTTCAACAGATTGATAGATCGCTTCCTCTTCAGAATAGGTCACTTCTGCATAACCAAATAGATCTCGCAACGTTTTAGCTGTTCGTTCCAAATTACGCACAGTGATTTCCGTCGAACCCATCCCTAAAATACGATGCTCTTGCTCGACGCTCGAACCGCCCCAAGCCGACCAAAATTCTGGAATATCCTCACCATTATTGTTCAATAAAATCAGGCGTAAGCCTTCCGAATCCTCAAATGGCAATGCTGCCCGACCTGCATACGTTGTAATTTCTCCATGCATGACATCTAATTGTTCAAAGCGCTGTTTCCAATACGTTAAACTTTCGAGTGATGGTACAAGTAAGCCGATTTGAGTAATGGCATTCGTACCACGAACCGTTCTTCCTGCATTCGTCATTTCAAAAAAGGATAACTCTGTTCCCGGGCTTCCTGTTAAATCTCCATAAAATAAGTGGTACATCGATGGACTATCCTGGTTCACCGTTTTTTTCACACGGCGCAAGCCTAATACTTCTCGATAAAAATGGTTATTCGTCCCTGCATCTTTTGTGATCATTGAAATGTGGTGGTGTCCTGGTATTTTGTACATGATAATTCCTCCTTGGTTTTTTAATTGATTAGTCAAGTGATGGTGAAAAAAATCACTCTGGCGGCAATTCTTTTTTCAGACTATGTTTATGGATACGTGTCATAAGTTTGTATAGTGTTTTCTCTTCTTCCCTTGTTAATACCTCTTCAAAAAATGATGTTTGAAATCCGAGTTGAGCTGGCATGGCCTCTTCTAAGATGATTTCAGCTTTATTCGTGAGACTAATCATTTTTGTTTTCCAATCCTGCTTACGGACAATATAGCCTTCTTTTTCAAGTCGAGCAAGCATGCGGGATATTCCACCTTGCGTCACGATCACTTTGTCAGCTAATTCACTTTGTGTAAGGGGCTGGTATGTTTGAATTTGTACAAGTACATCAAATTGAGCCGTTGTTAAATCAAAACGTTTTAAAAAGTCGTTTGACAACTGGTTACTTTGGTTGGTAAAACGCATTAAGCGTAACCAAATGAGCGAGCCAATCGTATGATTCTGCATTTTGTTTCGCCTCCTTGTTGCTAACCTTACTATCACTTTACCACGCAAGTGATGATGATGCAAGTCATAAATCTCGAATTCAAGATTTATTTAAAGTGAAATAAAAAATCGCGTGTAAGGACTACAAGCGATTTGCACAATTATTCCGAGGTTTAACTTATTTAGTAGAAAAGGCGCTGAAGATAATCAGTGGATTTTTTTGGACATAATATCAATAAGCTTAAACAGTAATCGAAAGGCTTTTCGATTGTAACGAAACTGATTCAAACTTCCGATGAAGTACGTATTTAGCACGGGGTGGTAAAACATAAATGTTCCCGTTGAACCCGCATTTCCCCATGCATTATATCTTTTAGGCATCATGAGAGGAACCGTTTTGAAATGCATTAATCCATAACCGTAATCAATTCCGATAAAAAACTTCGCCTTATCATTTTTCATAGTCAAAATCGTTTCTTCACTTAAAATTTCATAATTGACCAACGCCTTCATAAAAATAAGTAAATCTTCTGATGTTGAAATAATGCCACCTCCCGCATAATTAACACTTAAACTGCGGTAATCTGTGACATTAACTGTCCCCCCATAGAGATGCGCCATTGGATATTCACCACCTACCGATGATAACGAATCACGGAAAAGGTACGAGTGATTCATACCAAGGGGTTCAAAAATATAGAAGCGCAGTGCCTCGGCTAAAGGCATTCCAGTCAATTTTTCGATAATCAGTCCTAATATATTATAACCCGTATCCGAGTAATGAAACCCTTTCCCAGGAGGGAAGTGTGCTGTCAAATGCTCTTTGGACCATTCAATAACCTCCTTCGGCTCCCAGTAACGAGAAGGTTGCTCAAACAACAAATCAATCATAGATTTACCTTGTTTTGGCTTATCCTCAAAAAAACAATTTAAGCCTGATGTGTGGTTTAATAAATGTTTGATTTTAATATCGTTCGTATAGTCCCTTCCTTTATAAACATGAAGATCACGCAATACATCAGGATCCACATATGCGGTGATTGTATCCTCATATGTGAGCCTCTCCTTTTCAACCAATAGTCCAATCAGGACGGAGGTGAACAACTTACCAATACTCGCAATAAAATAAGGTTGCTGGGCATGGGCAGGCATATCGCCTGTCGAACCTTTTGCAGTATGCACATGGATGCCGTGTTTTTCAGAATGGACTAACAAATAAGCATTGTATATATGGGGATTTTTTTCCACAACTTTATTAAAGAGTTGATGAATTAATGTCTCCACTCTTTCGTTAACCATTCGCACACCACTCCATTATTTATTTTTGTTCTTCCATATTACGACGTGACTGTGCTGCAAGTATTAGATCATTTCCCGTACTTTCTAGTAACTCAATTAACTGCTGTTCATCCAAAGCTGTTGGAAGCAGGCCATTGACATCCATCACAGACAACCCCATTTGAAAAACTTTCATCTTAAATAAAATACCGCCCATTTCCTGATCAGTGAAACCATTGAGTGTAGGCGCTTGTTTCATCTGCTGAAGAATCGTATCTGCGGGTGGCTGAACATCTTTCATATACATCGTATTATTCATGATAAGGTCTTTAAAAAGAACAGGATACTCTCTCGAAAATTTCAAACTAGCAATACCTATATTGAGGAACGGATCTTCTGTATATTTCGTCATGAGCATCTGTTGGGAAATCATATGGATTTTCTGGATAACCGACGTCTTCAATTCCTCGATTTCTGTAAAATTGACATAAATCGGAGCAATCGAGCTACCCATTTTGTCCGCAACTTTTCTAACTGTTATTTGATTGATCCCCTCAATTTTTGCAATATCAAAAGCCGCATTAATGATAGTTTCTCTCGTAAACTTTGTTTTAGGTGCCATAAACATCCTCACTTTAGTAGATAAAATCTTTTATTATATAACATATGTTATATATATCTATCATTATATAACTGTTTTACTGTTTGTAAAGAGTAATTTTTTATTTCAAGTGCTAGTTGATAAGACATCATAAAGGGGGTAAAACGAGCAACTATCATCAGTTCTGATAAATATGATAAAATACTAGTAAGTGAATTTGTTAAATGAGAGGTGCATTTTGGAGACTGGATTCGTATTCATATGTATTATATTAGTAGCTTCTATACTACAATCAAGTACAGGCTTTGGTTTTTCTATCATGGCAACGCCATTTTTACTTATGTTATTCCTACCACAGGAAGCTATACAAATAAATATTATTTTATCGTTACTCATCTCTCTATCACTAATTTTAAAAATTCGAAACGACATTGACTTTGTGTTATTAAAAAGATTTATTATAGGCAGTATGATTGGTGTACCATTAGGAATTTTCATCTTTATATCTATGAATATAAATGCTTTAAAGTTAGGCATCGGCATAGTTCTTTTACTATTGACTCTGCTTTTAATAGGGAATGTGAAGGTTAAGTCAACGCCAGTTAGAGATTTCATAGTTGGAGGGATTTCAGGAGTTTTAACAACAAGTATCGGTATGCCAGGTCCTCCGTTATTACTTTATTTCACAGGGACGGATACTGAAAAAGGGAAGTTACGTGCAACTACATTAGCTTTTTATCTCTTTATTTATTTCATCAGTCTACTAACCCAAATCATCTTTACCGGGACCAACAAAATCATCTGGCAGTCCAGTCTTTATGCCATTCCAATTGTATTTCTTGGTTTGTTTATAGGGCAAATTATTTTCAAATGGTTGAACCAACAGGTTTTCAGAGTATTTACATATGTTCTTTTGATTTGCACAGGGATTTTTCTTTTGGTTGAGAGTTTAAGTTCTTTTTAACAGTACGTATTCCTCAGGTCTTATTTCGTACTATTTACATAGAGGCGAGCAGCCCCTACTGAAAGCTTCCACCAAAATAAACTTCGTTAGTTCTATACATCAATTTCACGGTACCAAAAAAGCCAATTGATTTGTTTATAAAATCAATTGGCTTTCTAAAAAATCAGATTGGTTTAAAAGAAAACTCTAAACCAAACATGAAGGTTTATGCAATTTCAGCTTTTCTCGCCTGGCTTTGATGTAGTTTTTTCATAACAAATCGTGCGATTGGCTGTGCAACTAAAAGCTCAATCCAAAACGCAATACCAAAATTTCTTGGCCAAATGTGAAGGAAGTTTTTAAACGGCTCTAGGCTTACCTGCTTCGTACCAACCCAAGTGCCGATTATCGTTAGAAAAACTGATAATACCGTAACATTCAATAACGTATTCAATAAGACCCTGGCATTAAATCCATCTGTTTGTCCTACGAATTTCGGCATCACTTTCCCAACCAATGGTCCTGCAACTAATTTCACCAACAAAACTACAAATACCCACATAATCGGAAGCATAATCAATGTTTCTACATACACTTCTTTGCTGAACCCACGTTCTAATCCAATAATAATAGGCGCTATCGTATTAACTGAAATGATTGAAATAATCAATAAAAACAGTATACCCTCTTTAGCGTTTTGAGGCAGTCGATCTTCCTTGTACAAATTTGTCATCTCCATAATACATATTTCAGATGGCAGAGATTTGTGACACAAGGGAGCTTGTACACTATGCATGAGGGTAAAAAAAACTTACCCCATTACTGCGCATTGATTTTAATAGTATACCAAATCTACTCATCTATAGGAATCATCTAGATAAATTACACAATAAAAAGAATCTTGATTTAATGATGATGCCCAGATGATCCGGCTTTTACCCTACATAAAACCGAATTGTCATGCTGATGTGCAGACGTTTCTAATTGGATTGTTATGTGTTGAATGTTTTTATGTTCAAGGTCATGTTCGATTTTACGTAATAATGGTTCGCTTTCTGCAATTGTCATTTGATCATCCACAACAAGGTGACAAGATAACGCATTTAAACCGCTTGTTATGGACCAAATATGTAGATCATGGACACTTTCAACACCTGGTGTCTGTTGAATCGTTTGAATCACATCATCCATATCTACATTTTGCGGTGTCCCTTCCATTAGCACATGCAGTCCGGATTTTGTCACATAATAACCACTACGTAAAACAAGGACAGCAACAATAACACTCGCCAATGGATCCGCCCATCCCCAGTCAAAAAATAGGATGAGAAGCGCTGCAATAATTGCACCTACTGAACCAAGCATATCGCTAATGACGTGCAAGAATGCCCCACGCATATTTAAATTGTCTTCCACATCCCCACCACGCATCATAATCCAAGCCACCAGAATATTGACCGCTAAACCAATACTACTGATGATTAACATCCCTGTTGTCGCTACTTCAGGTGGATTCGCGAAGCGCTGGATCGCTTCATAAAAAATGAACAAGGCAATGAGTATTAACGTCACACCATTTAAAACAGCTGCTAATATTTCAAATCGTTTATAGCCGAATGTCTTACTTTGACTCGCTGCCTTTGCGCCATATGTAAAAGCAAGCAGGGCGATCCCCAGTGAAATCGCATCACTTAACATATGCCCCGCATCCGATAAGAGGGCCAAGCTATTCGTGATTAAACCACCAATGAGCTCAACAATCATATAACTGGTAATGATAACAAAGGAGATCAGCAATACTTTTTTATTGGCACCATGTGTATGATCATGATCGTGTCCCATATTAATCCCTTCTCTCCCTAGTTATGCGCCGCATGTTCAATCGCTTGTGTCAGCAAATTCATCACGTGATCGTCATCTTTTGAATAATAAATCGTCGTGCCTTCTCTTCTAAACTTCACCAAGCGTAAGTTTTTCAAGAAGCGCAATTGATGAGAAACGGTTGATTGACCTAAATCTAAAGTTTCTGCAATATCATTAACAGAATGCTCTTCCGCACATAATAAGTTTAAAATACGTATTCTTGTTGGATCACTTAGCGCCTTAAATGTTTGAGACACCACAAATAGTGTTTCTTCGTCTAAATGGGATTCATGATGGATGATTTTCTCTTCCTTCTTCATTTATCGGTTCACCTCCTGAATACTAATACATGAACATATACTCATATATAAATTAATATAGCATGTATAGGGTGGATGTCAACTGAGGGGACTGTGTAAACTAAGAAGGGCTGTCCAGAAAATCAGTTTTCACTGACTTGCTGAACAGCCCTTTTCCTTGCTTATTGTTAGAAATCAATTGGAACACTAGTTGTTTTAAATAATCTAGGTAGCTCATCCTTAGTTGCAAAAGCTTGATTCCCCGAAACTCCACTCAAAATTACTACAAGTAAAAGAACTGCTAAAACTTTTTTCATTATAAATCCTCCCACGTCTTTGTTTTTCTGTAAATATAACCAAATTTATTTGCTTCTTGAAAGTAAATAGCTGATAGTTTATATTTTCTGTTACTATAATACCATTCCGCTAATGCAATTGAATATTTATGGACATACTGATAATCCTCTACTGTTTTAAAGTAATCAATTGCTTGTTGGGTAATCCGTTCCGACAAACCTTGTTCGCTATGGAGTGATTTAAAAATATTGAAGTGATAGTGGTATGATGTTAAGTTATTTTCCTCCAACTGAGAAAGTAGCCGGAGTCCCTGATCACACCAATAATTAACGAATTTCTGGTCATTCATTTTCGAATACTCGACAACTAAGCAGAGTATCGATATGAGAGGACTATCTTCGTCCGTTTTAAATTTAATACTTTTCTTATAGTAGCGAATGGCATCTTCGCTATAACTCATCGTCCCATATAACGAACCCAGATTGTGGTACACGATTCCCTTTTCATCATCTAAGTTAAATTCATCACAAATTTGCATTGCCTTTAAATAAGATTCTAACGCCTCTGGGAATTGCTCACTTTTTTTTCGAGTAATTCCAATTAAAATGTAACAATCCAAAACTCTCTTCATTGAAAAATTTTCTCTAAAATAATCAAGAGCGCTTCTTATATAATCAATAGTGGTAAAGATACGGCCATCTGCTGTATATACGACACCTACCATATAATTCAATTCTGCTTTTTCCCAAATTTCTAATGGTATATTGTCTGCTAACGATAGACACTCTTCAAAGTATTCAATCGATTTATTGCGATTTTCTGTAGAATAATAGTAAATTGCTTTATTTATTTTATATAAATACAGTTGTCTTGTATTAAAATCCTTGCATAATGCTTCAAGATCTTCAATTTCCTTTTTTCGTTCAATTAATTTCGTTCCAAGAATAAGCTTAAACCTCATTATAATTAGAAGATACGTATAGTAAAGGGTTTGATTTTCAAATAATGGACTATGCTGTTCTAAATACTCCAGCTTTTGTTTAGTAAAATTTCCGTCACGATTTGTAATCACTTCTTTGTAAATAGCTTCTAACATTTTCTCAAAATCAATTTCAGTTTGCCGATCATTCTTTTGTAACTTCGATGAATCTATGCCTAGTCGATTGAATAATAACGTAACGATGTCCTCACTCGGAAAAATTAAATTCCGTTCTATTTTAGATAGGTAAGAAGGTGTGCAGATTCCCTTTGCTAGTACTAATTGCTTCATGTCTTGTCTAATTCGTTCTGCCCTTATTAAATGACCAACTTTCATTAGCGAATCCCTCTCTTTTATATCATAGTGCATTTGTAATACTAATCATACCATTATAATGTGAGAAATTAATTCCTGAATCATGCAAATAAAGCCTATTTCCGAAAAAAATGTCCCAACCTAATTGGATAGTACTCTAGACCTAAGCGTGATATATTTAACTGAATATGAAAAAAGGATCGTTCGCATGCGAATTGAATATAGTTATTTTGTGGAAGCGATTAAGGATAGTAACTAAATGTAGTGGTAATAATATGTGGGTTGGGGATTATAAAGGAATTTCTAATGTGTTAAATCGTGTATAAACTTACACATCATTTTTTGAAGGGAGTGAGATTATGTCCATGGAGACAGCAAATGAGCAGTTGAATATTGACTATAAAGATATGCAATTACATCAAATGAAAATCGAACTGCTGGAGTTTCTTCAAAAGATGAAATCAAATGGTTTCCTTAAAACAGTAGAATTCCAGGATATCCCGACTGACATCAAACAAATTTATAATCATCAGTAATAATGACATTCACTATTTGAAACGTCAAACGAGCTTAGTCAAATATGACTAAGCTCGTTGTTGTATTCAGTTACTCAAGAAAAGAATAATTAAATTTACTTAATAGTCGAGGCAGGCTTTTTCATAAATAAAGACAGCACAATATTAATCACGGCTAATGCTAAACTGATAGTAAAGACCAATGATGATCCTGATGCTGCGGCTTGCGCCGGCTCATTTGCAACAGTTGCTAGGTAACTATTTTGTTTTGCGGTTAGGAGTGACACCATTACTGCGATACCAACGGCGCCAGCTACTTGCTGGATTGTTTGAGTGATAGCAATTCCATCAGGATAGAATCTTCTTGGAAGAGAATTCAGCGTGTTTGTTTGAACAGATGCGAGCACCGCCCCTACACCTAACATCATAATAACAAAGGATAATACAATCACCCATAAAGCTGTGTCTGTACCAAATTGTGCATACATTACGTAACCAATGGCAACCAAAATTGTGCCAGGTGTAATCACTGCTTTCGGACCATACTTGTCAAATAAACGACCAATAATTGGCGCTAATATACAGTTCAACAAGCTACCTGGTAGAAGGATGAGTCCTGTTGTAAAAGCAGCAATGACTAATGCCATTTGCATATACATAGGTAAAATAACGAGCATCGACAACATATTAAAGAACGTTATGAAGCTCATAATGACACCAATAACAAATAACGGGTAACGGAATGCTCGTAGATTCAGCATAGGATCTTCCATTTTCATTTGTCGAATCGCAAAAATGATGAGGGCTATGATTCCAACGACGATTGTGCCAAGGACAGTTGCACTTGTCCAGCCGGCGACACCAGATACACTAAATCCATAAACAATCCCCCCGAAACCAATGGTCGAAAGAATAACAGACAGGGCATCAATCGACACCTTGCGAATTTCATTGACATCCGGTAAATAAACAAGCCCAAAAATGAGGGAAAACAGTAGGAAAGGTACTGTAACCCAGAAAATCCAGTGCCACGATAATGTATCTAGAATAAGGCCTGCAATTGTTGGACCTAGTGATGGACCCGCTAGCATAACTAACCCCATTATACCCATTGCAGCGCCTCGTTTATTAGGAGGGAAAATCGTAAAAATAACATTTTGTGTTAAAGGTAAACTGATTGCTAGCCCTGCAGCTTGAATGATACGTCCCGCGAGTAATACGCTAAATACTGGTGCTACTGCTGCTACAATTGTACCGACAAGAATTAGTAATACAGAGGTAATAAACATTTGACGCGTCGTGAATTTCTGCATCAAAATACCTGTTACAGGCACTAAAATACCCAACGTTAAAAAATAACCTGTCGCTAACCATTGAACCGTTGTAGAATCAATACTAAAAATTTGACTTAATTCTACAAAGGCAATATTTAATGCTGTTTCACTAAAAAGACCGACAAAACCAGCTACTAAAAGAGCCGCCATTATCGGTCCTGTTTTGATTGGTTGTTTCGTTTTTGCTGCCGTATTGGTTTGTGTATTCACTTATTAAAACTCCTTCAATAATTTTGATAGCACATGCGAAATAGTTTTTAGTGGCTCGCTTGCTTTTTGTGTTAAACAAAGCATTATTCCACCTTCAATAGAAGCGGTCATCATAAGTGCTATTGAATAAGCCGCATCTTTCGAAAATCCGTCCGCTACTAACTTTTGAAAATATATATCTTGCATTTTTTGATACAGCTGAGCGCATGCCATTCGAACTGGATCACTTAGCGAGGCCATTTCGCTAACCATACTGCTAATTGTGTACCCCGTAATCGTTCCTTCTGCTTCAAAATTAACGATTAATTTCGAAACCATTGCATGTGTAGCTTCTTGCGTACTCGGATACCGTTCAAAAATTTCCACGATATCCTCAGTAATCGCTTCATTCAGAGATTGAAGGCAAGCGATTAGTAATTCTTCTTTTCCATTCGAAAAATGATGATAGAGCGCACCTTTTGAAATCCCACATGCTTTTATAATTTCGTTTAGTCCTACGCCCCTATATCCTTTTTGTTGAAAAAGCGTTGTCGCGATGTCGATTATCAGCGATTTTGTATCCATTTCCGTAGCACACCTCCGCCATACCAACCGGTCTGTTCATAACGATATCAAAAAAAATCTCTATAAGTCAACATTTTTAACTCTTTGTCAGTACTTGTTTTCACAACCCTGACACATTTCTTGGTGTATCCTTCGACGGATGCACTCACTCAATCCAAACAATTCTTCTACAAATACCTTTGTAATTTCCATAGCAAAAACTTGAGAAAGTAGATAACCAAATCCTCACGCTACCGAGATTATCTTTTGTGTGCGACAATAATATAAGGTACTTCATTAATTTCTAACGTCACGACTTGGAATTTGAAATAGGAGTGATTTTTCTTGATAAGTAAAATAATCTTAAATGACAGAACAATTGATTTACGTAGCTATGAAGAAGAAAAAGTAAATGGTTTATATAAAGTTTCAGTTGATTTCGACGTAAAAAGTGATGATTACCATGACATCGCAACTTTACTTTATAGCGAATTTTTTGAGGTTAAAATTCCTGAAAGAAACCTAACATTTAGAGGTGTCATTCATAATTACTCCACTTCCCTTACAAACCTATATGTAAAGGATCAAATCGGACAGTATAAATTGACTTTGATAGAAGTGAATCATGAAGAAAAGGACTGAGATGTAATGAGGTTAAGCATATTAGATCAATCCCCCATCTCTTCAAACCAAACCGCATACGACGCATTAAATGAATCGATGAAGTTAGTTCAAGCTGGGGAAGCACTCGGATATACAAGATACTGGATTGCTGAGCACCATGATTTACCTGGACTCGCATGCTCTGCGCCTGAAGTGATGTTAAGCTATATTGGAGCTAATACGAATCATATCCGGATTGGTTCCGGCGCTATTTTATTACCTCATTACCGGCCCTATAAAGTGGCAGAAGTATTTAATACGCTCGCCACATTATTTCCAAATCGGATTGATATCGGAATAGGACGAGCACCGGGTGGATCGGCTGAAGTGACGAATGCTCTGTCTGAAAACTTTTTGCAACAGGTTTGGAATTTCCCTATATTAGTGAAAGAATTGCTCCACTTTTTAGATGGTGATTTCCCGGCGGGTCACGAGTACTCGAGCATTTCCGCATCTCCAACACCTGAAAATCCAGCTGTACCTTGGCTTCTCGGCACAAGTAAAAAAAGTGCCTTACTCGCAGCAGAAAATGGCATGCCATATACTTTCGGTCATTTTATGAGTGACAATGATGGGGCGGCTATCATCAAGGGCTATATTGAAACCTTTAAGCCAAGAAAAGAACAACAAACGCCGCAAGTCATCGTAACAGTTTCGGCTATTTGTGGGGAAACAACCGAACAAGCGGAAGAGATCGCACTAAGCAACCTCATATGGTCTTTGCAAAAAGAAAAAGGGGAGGGACATCAAGGCGTTCCTTCTATTGAAGAAGCAAAGAAATATATGCTAACCGAAAAAGAAATGGAATCGTTAAAAACAATGAGACAGAACATGATTATCGGCAATCCTCATGAAGTGAAGCAGAAATTGTTTGAGCTACAAACTAACTACCAAGCAAACGAAATCATGATTAACACAATCACATACTCCCCGGAAGATCGAATTCAATCCTATAAATTAATTGCGGAAGAAGTATTTTAAAGGGTGACACTATAAATTAAAAAACGCTTGCATAAACTCGCAAGCGTTTTTTAATTTATAGCTGTCTTTTCAACTTCCAGATTGCCTATGATAGTTCCGCAAAATCATACCATTTGTCCGCAACATACCGAGCTTGTCATAATAAGGAACTAGGTCATCATCACAACATACATCAATCATATAGATGTCATCCAGTTCTTTCAACATTCGCTGTACTAATCCTTTGCCAATACCTTTATTTTTATATGCCGGTAAAACCTCAAGCAATGGAATGTAAGCAGATAAAACACCATCACTAATCGCTGTGATAAATCCAACTACTTGATTAGACTTATCATCCACCGCAATAATCGCTTTGCTACTGTTCTTTAACAGTTTTAAGTGCGTTTCTGGATTTGGCTGATTGGGCCAATCTACAAAAAAACCTTTTAGCATATCAGCAGAAATTCCATCGAGTTCGTTTTGGTATATCATAACTATATCAACTCCTCAATTATAGTAACTTTAAAGAGACGATATCTATCAAAAGTAAAGTAACAAAAATATAACCCCCAAGCGTTCCAATTGTAAGACTAGCACTACATATATTCACTTTGAATTAATGTCTGTATCTTTTCCCAAGTTTCCCTATTGCTATCCCAATATAAACTGCTTGAAATATTTTTGGGTGAAACCCATTTATATTCATCATGTTCCTCTGAAATAATTACCTCGCTATCATTAATTATTCCTAAAAACAGACTCTTTTTTATGTTTAAAGTCGGTGTGTTTATACGTATTGCTCCTTGCCAACCTATTAAATCTTGCTCATTTATAATCAAACCAGTTTCTTCAACGACTTCTCTACTACAAGCTTTTAGCGGAGACTCATTCTTCTCAATGCCGCCTGTTATAGGTTGCCAAAATGGTACACTCGAATCTTTTGAAATAGGTACATGCAATAACAAAACCTTTTGAGTTACCCGATTGAATATCCAACACTCAATACTTTCTTTAACTCTAGTCATAGCTTTCTCTTTCCCCACAAACCTGTAGTAAAGCCCACTGCTAACATTTTTTACTCTTTATGATCAACGTTGTCGGCATCATCTTCGCTTTTTCGTAGGAATACCATCGATTCGTGTGCCTTTCCCTATCTTCCTCTGACAAAGAAACCTCCTCGATGACCTTCTCAATTTGGAATCCACATTCGATTAGTGTATTGATATATGTACTCACTTTGTACTGCTGCATGATCACCGGTTCATGCCAAGCTTCATGGTAATAAGAACCTTCTTCATGATAGGATTTATGGAAGCGAAGCCCGCTCTCTGTAAGTTCGGTCCGGCTGAATAACGGATGTTCCCAACTGAAAACGAAAATGCCGCCTGGTTTCAAATATTGGTGGATGTTTCCAATCGTTTGATAAAGATCAGTTGTCCAGCCTAACGCATAAATCGAGTAGACAATATCAAAGTAATCATTGGGCAAACCTGGATTTTTCTCCATAGGTGATTCGAATAACTGGACAGGTGATTTGCACGAATTCAGTAGCCCTCTGGCCGTTTCAATCTGTGTCTTCGAAAGATCCACTCCCCAAAGCTCTTCAGCATACTGTTGGTCCATATATTGCAATGAATGACCGCTACCACAACCGATATCTAACACTTTGGAGCCCGCCACATTGCCCAATAAATTCAAATTCTCTTCCCGAGGAGCAAGCGGTCCATACTCTGGAAGAGGATTGCGCCCGAAAAATCGAGGAGCAACCTCATCCCAACTTTTTTTATTAAGTATTAATGCATCAACGCCCATATTCAAAACCTCCAAGATCCTTATAAGGATACATTCAACAAACAAGGGACCGTTTCCTTTTATTTCTCCCAAAGTAATAATGGTAAATGCTAACGATTGTTATAGAAAAGCACATTAGTAGCTATATCTAAGAAGTTTAATGCAACGACAAAAGAAAATAGCCCTCTGACCAAGCGATGGTTGAGCGACTTTTTCTAATTGCAATTTTTATTATAAACATTGAACTCAATTCTTTATGAGGCTGAGCACTATTTATAAAACTTCCCCGATTTCCAGACCACGAAATTAACCCTTCATCTGCATGTCGATCCCCCGGGCAACCCGCTCCCCCATTTCCGGTGATGCATTGTACAGATATGTCAAAACAACACGTCTCGTTTCATGAGATATACCGGCAAGATCGGTAGCCAGATTATTGACTAGATGGTCTTGTTGCTCAGCGGGAAGAGCTTGATAAAATTGTCCGGCCTGTGTAAAGTCATCCTGTTTGGGCAAATCGGATCGTACAAGATGCCCCTCCACATATCTGCCATTGCCGCTTGTCACAAGAGAAGATGGCGACCAATCTTGCTGGTGATTGATTAGTATTTTGCGGAAATCGGGTCCTAGCCGTCGACGCTGGGAATCCCAGTAAATATTAGCGCGTCCCTGCAACATCTTATCATCCGATAATTCGACCCCCTCCAAAAGATTGGACGGTGAAAACGCCACTTTCTCCACTTGTTCCATATAATTATCCGGATTTCTGTTCAAGATCATGCGGCCAACTGGTATAAGAGGGTACTGCCATTCATCCCAAACTTTTGTATCATCCAATGGATCATAAGAAAGAGTAGCTTCGTCTTTTGGATTCATCAGCTGCACATAAAGCCCATAGACAACAGGCTTACCCTCCGCTAGTGCATCATATAAATCCTGACCTGCAATATCCGGATTCTCTCCATTCCATCGAGCGGCTTCCTGACTGTCTATATACTGCTCGCCAGCGCCAGGAATCCAGTGATATTTAACATAACTCCGAACGCCCTGTGCATTCCTCCAAACGTAGGTGTTTACACTATGCCCCGGCATATGCCGAAAGCTTTTTACTGTTCCTGCATCGGAGTAAAGCCTAACTACAAAATGGGTGGATTCTGGCGCTCTAGCTACGAAGCTCCAAAACCGTTCGGGATCCATCAAGTTATTTAGCGGTGAGGGTAAAAGAGCCTGAATAGCCACTGGAAAACGTATAGCATCCCGTATTAAAAATATCGGAATATGATTGCAAACTAAATCAAAAACGCCCTCTTCAGTGTAAAACTTAGTAGAAAAGCCACGCACATTTCGGGAAGTATCTGGGGTGCCTTTATTGCTTACGGCAAGCGAAAACCTAACCGTGACGGGAACCTGCTGTCCAGGATTTTGTAAAAAGCTAAGCTTTGTGTATTTTGCCATCGAATGCACGGTCTCAAAGTATCCGAAAGCACCAAAGCCCTTCACATGCACGGGTCTTTCTAAAATTTTTGTATAGACAAAGCTCTCCAAAGTTTCATGCAAAATAGTATCCTGCTCCAATACAGGACCTCTTTCACCTACAGTTTGTGAATGCATTTCATGAGCCCATATGTTTGATATATTTCTGTTTACATCCGTTGAAGAGTCTAATTCTTCTCCATTGTTTTCCCTCATAACGATTCCCGCCTCCTATACCTACAAGTTAATTCCTTAAGATACAGTATTATTTATGTGAGGCATCATCTAATTATGAATTCAGATATCCACAGACACATCCAATCGTCATTTGTTGCTTTTCACATACAGCTCTTTTATACTATTAACCACTAATGGGAGGAGATCCGAACATGTTAAAGACAACCGTATTCGAACATTTAAAAAATGCTATGAGAGAAAAAGACGTGCTCTCAAAAGGTGTGCTAACATTATTGAAAGCAGGATTGGATAGCGCGGAAAAGGAAAAAGGTGCTGCTCTTTCAGCTGAAGAGGAAGTTGCCATCGTCAACCGCGAAATCAAACAGACCCATCAGGCGCTGGAAGGTGCACAAACGGCACAGCGTGAGGACTTAATTGAACAAGAAGAAGCAAAATTGGTGCTTCTCAAAAAATTCTTACCTGCACAACTTAGCGAGGACGAAATCATAGCGATATTGACAGAAGCAGGAATTACTAAAGGCATGAACATGGGTGATGCTATGAAAATCGCAAAACCATTACTTGCCGGTAAAACAGACGGCGGAACGATGTCGAAAGCAGTGAAAAGTTTAATTTAATTTTAATATGGGGTTCCTGTGCGACATAATTGCTTCTCGCATAGGAACCCCATATTTCTTTCCATCACTGTCGCTCAAATATATTACTCCACGCCACTTTCCAAAATAGAAAATGTAGCATTTTCACAATTTATTTCAGCCATTGCTCCATACGGTAGTACAAACTTGGGCTCTGTATGACCAAAGTTCAAATTATAAAGAATAGGTAGCGAAGTTAGATCTAATTCCTTCATAATTTTTACGATAGACTCTTTGTATTCCTCATAATATTTTTCCTTAAGAGGCTTACCAAATACAATACCCTTAGCCTTTTGTAAAATGCCTTGCGAGCCATAGTTTCTCAACCAATATTCGACTTGGCTTGGCTCAGGTTTCTCTTCTGACGTTTCAAAAAATAAGATACTGTCTTCCCAATACGATTCGTTCGGCCAAAGTGATGTTCCTTTCGCAAACTCTAGTACTTCTATACATCCTCCGATTAATCTACCCTGAGCAACTCCTGTACCTTGCAGCAGTTCATATCCATTATTCGGATTCATTGTTCTTTGTCTATTTTTATTTTCAATAATCCATTCTACGCGCTCACTCGTCCATTCTGTGGCAGGCTTTACTTCGCCTATTACATCATTTGCAAAAAGAGTTTTTCTCAACGCTTCCACTGTATACGGATGCATCTCCACATTTTCAGCGAAGTCTACCAAAATCGAGGGTCCATAAAAGGATGTAATCCCTGCTTTATGGCAAAACAAATGTGTAATCGTAGAGTCCGAATAACCGATAAATATTTTAGGATTATCACGAATTACATCAAAATCGATATAGGGTAACAGACGAACGCTCTCGCTCCCTCCAATATTTGAAATGATTCCTTTAATCGAAGGGTCTTTGAATGCATTCATTAAATCTTCCGCACGTGCTTTGGGATTGTCATATAAAAAATCAGATCCTTTTAAACTATTGGGCATTGCAACAACCTCCAAATGAAAAACAGTTCTGAGCCTCTCAATCCCTTGTTCATAGCGCCATTTCAATTCTGGTTCTCCAGCTCCACCCCAAGATAAACTAATCGTCGCTACTTTATCTCCCGCTTTTAGTGCTTTTGGTTTCATTAACATCGTAAAGCCCCCCCTCATCACTTGAACTAATTCGGCGCTATCTTGGCACCACGTTATTTCAAAATCATTAGTTCAAAAAGTTAATAAATCTAATTATAATGGATAAATACAGAAATAAGTATATTGAATTATACAGGTTGCTTTTCACAGGTACCTATTTTATACTTTTAACCATTAATGGAAGGCGATAAATGTGCAAATATTCATGATTGGAGGCAGTAAGTAAATGAAACAAAAGAAATCATGGAAGGTTAAAATCTTTACTGGAATCGCAATTTTTCTAATCCTATTAGTGGCGGCATTTTTTATGTATGTAAGTTCATACTATAAAGCTAGTTCATTAGCTTTGGATAGTTTGAAATCTGACTCTTTAGTTACAGTTGAAGATAACGGAGATATTCTATTTGAACCCGTATCCGACGCTAAAAATATAGGGTTTATTTTCTATCCAGGCGCCAAGGTAGAAGCTTCAGCATATGCCACTTTAGCGAAAGAGATTGCCTCCAATGGCTATACCGTTATTATTGCTAAAATGAACTTTAACTTAGCCATTTTATCGCCTAATCGAGCAGATTATATAATTAGTGAGCAGAAAGATATTGATACTTGGGTGATAGGCGGGCATTCTTTAGGGGGAGTTATGGCAGCAGATTATGCACTTGAAAATGAAGAAATAAAAGGGTTAGTATTGTTAGCTTCCTATCCCCAAAGTAAAACGGATCTTAACAATACACCAATAAAAGTCTTATCATTATGGGGAGAAAATGATAAAGTTGCAGATTTAAACAAAGTAAAAGAGGCTAAAAATATTATGCCAGGCGACTCAGAATTTATAGAAATAACAGGTGGAAATCATGGAGGTTTTGGAGATTATGGTCACCAAAAAGGTGATGGTAAATCTTCGTTAACAAATATACAGCAGATGATGGAAACATCAAAATATATTATAGAAACTTTAGATAGCTTAAATTAGAACTGATTAACCAAAAAGGTGCCAATCTCTCTAACAAACAAGAGACTGGCACCTTAATACGTTATCTAGTTCTCAAGCGATTCACTTACTAACTCTTCCCTTTCTTCCTTGGTAGAAACATTCTCATTCATTTCGGTAGAAGATTCTTTCGCTTTTCTAATTTGGTTGTTCATTTCGCTATCGAGGCTCCGTATACGCCCCGCAAGTTCTTCAATTTTCTTTGCCTTACTCTCCATAAATGTCCCGCGTCCCAAGTCATTTTCCATTTCTGTTTTGAGGCGACGATGCGCATTTTCGATAGGTACTTTCACTTGTTGTAATGCGCTAAGTTGATCAAGGGATTGGACGGATTGAAGAAGGGATGTCAATTGGACAGCTTCAGATTTCTCTTGTGTTTTGGCAGCAGCTTGTTGTTTTTCTTCTTGTTCACGCTGTTCTCTCTCGCGTTTCTGTGCTTCTATTGCTGCCATTTGTCCTTCGATTTCAGCAATTTGTTCGTCGAATGCTCCCAACTGCTCCTTAATCGTAGAAAGTTCTTCTCCAGCTTCCAATGTACGTTCTACCAAATTACTTTTCGCCTCTTGAACTTTTTGGCGTTTTTCCAATAAGCTTTCAATCATGTTGGCAGATCTTTCCCGCCAATTCCCTAATCGCGCTCGTGCTTCATCACTAATGATAATAGAATCTCTTTTGCCAGATTTCTCTGCGTTTTCATCATTCGCTTTATGGCTGATATGTGGTGAAAAAGTTTTTGTGACTAGACTTACTTTTAATCCACTAAACACTTTCATTTCCCAACACCGTCCTTTTCAACTTCTTACTTCTCTATATCGACATATATTGGGTTTTATTTAAAATATATTCCCGCTGATTAAGTGAGTAACTATCACCACGGTTTTTATTATTTAAAAATCAGCTCACTAGTCGTAAAGACTTTTTGTTCATTTTGACGATATTTATCAAAAAACTCCTTTTCTATACCCGTTAATATCGTTAGAAATTCTTGGTCTACTTTTAAATCCTCCATTAAACTGGATACAGAATAAAGCTCTTTTTCAAAAAGAAGCTGTAGTATACTTTTTATCTTCATCGGATGGCTAATTGAAAGCTTGTCATCAAGTGGTTCCTGCGTTTTGTATCCCTTTTTGTTAATGGACATGAAGAAATAACGATACTGTTGATATTCCATTAGACCCAATTTATACGCTTTCATTGCAATGGCCTGTAACGAAACTTCCCATTTTTGTTTGATATCGATATACGAGTCGGGATTTGAAACTTTAGCGATTCCTTCACAATCTTTTTTAAATTCTTCAGGCAATAGAAATTCAGAAGCAAAACTATATGCCTCATCCTCCAAAGTTCTATAGGATTTTCTATCTTGCATGTTGAATTCAACTTTATAGTGCAATAATAAATGACCTAATTCATGTGCCAGATCAAAGTTCCTTCTAGCAGCCGACTTTTTAATCGTTCCCAACATAATATAAGGTCTATCGTCTTCCGTCCAAAGACTGTAAGCATCAATGGTTTCCCCAATTTCTTTCTCAAAAATGAAAGCACCGGCTTTCTCCAATAAAAAAAGAAGGTTTTGGTTGGAATTTTCGGGTAATCCGATTGTTTGGCGCGCTAAGTCAGCTATGCATTTAATTTGGGTTTCCCGATCAACATTTGGGTTTTGTCGGAAATATTCAAGCGTCTCTTTGCGTAATTGCAACAATAAATTGGATGGATAACTTATTTTGGATTCAATTTTTTTTATAAATTCATCTAAAAATCGAATATGCATTAATTCACTTTGCGTTTTACTCAAAGAATTTATTGTTTCAGAACGATACGCTATATGTTGAAGTTGTATATTCTCAAATTCAACCTTATCCAATAAATCTACACGATAAAAATATGAAGCTTTCACCTTAAAAGTCAGCTTCATTTTATTCACAACTTCTAATTTAGGGGACGTGTATCCATTTTCATATTGCCAAATAGCCTGTTCAGTTACGCCGATTTTCTCTGCTAATTGACCCCTACTCAAATCATTCAAAATACGGATATTGGTTAAACTTTTACCAATAAACAAGAAGGCACCTCTTTTCTATAAACATTCAACTTTCCTGTTCCTCCACATCATCAAGGACAATACCAAATGCAGTTGCATCCAGCACACCTTCAGCTGCGATTGTTTGTGCTAGAACTGACTTTAGATCTTCCTCAATCTCAAATAAATGACCAGGTTTTTGACCAATATATGGTGTTAACTCACTAATTAAGTATGCCTTATTATCAGCCGGATTAGGCATCCATAAGCGGATTTCTCCAATTTGATGATCTTCTCCAATATTATAGGTAGCGATATAAAATCTATCAAATTGTGTATCCATACCTTTTGTATCCTCTGCTTCAAGTGTCACTGGCTGAAAATCCTCTAATAGCTCTAATTGTACAGATTGATTGAAAATCTTTGCGGGAATCTCATCAAACTTAACCACACTATTAATATCCATTAAATTCTTCATATATGACGCTTTGCTTCCTCGCGTACGACCTTTCGCGTCTTTCCCTTTGTCTACCTCTTCTATATTAAAATACCGGACATTTTTCACAATAAACAGCGTCTTCTTATCCTTATCTGAGAACTGTAAGTATTGCCAGGTCAAACCCGCTTTGGCTAAAGTACTGGTAACACCATGATCTTCACAAGACAAAGCTACATAATGATCTATATGATTCCCCTTAACCCAGGCATAAGCACCGTGTACCTTTAATTCATAAGATTTTTGACGTCGCACATCTAAGTAATCCCTATACCCTTCAATAATTCCATCAACAATGCCTTCATTTAAATTCTCTGGTAAACGGTATTCTTTCACTTGACATACACCCCTATACATTTTTATGAAAGACATCTTACTTTATTAAATAAAATATGATTTGAATACATTATACTTAAAGTTATAGAATTTTGATAGAACTATTTATAAAGGTACCAAAGCGTTTGAATCGTGATAGCGTCATCAAAACAATTCATTATCATATTGATGATATTTGTAACAAATGATTTCATTCTTTTTTCAAAGTATATATGTAAGACAAAACAGCAAATAAGTTCCGATATTCAAATAGCTGTCCAATCATCATTTGTTGCTTTTCACATGCAGCTCTTTTATACTTTTAACCACATTTGGGAGGAGATGTAACAATGTTAAAGACAACTGTATTCGAACATTTAAAGAATGCTATGAGAGAAAAAGATGTGCTCTCCAAAGGCGTACTGACATTATTGAAAGCAGGACTGGATAGCGCGGAAAAGGAAAAAGGGGCGGCTCTTTCAACTGAAGAGGAAGTTGCCATCGTCAATCGTGAAATCAAACAGATTCACCAAGCATTAGAAGGCGCACAAACAGCACAGCGTGAAGACTTAATTGCACAAGAGGAAGCTAAGTTGGTTCTTCTTAAAAAGTTCTTGCCTGCACAACTTAGTGAGGAAGAAATTGTAACGATGTTGACGGAGGCAGGAGTTACCAAAGGTATGAACATGGGTGACGCTATGAAAATTGCAAAACCATTGCTCGCTGGGAAAACAGACGGCGGAACGATGTCGAAAGTTGTGAAAAGTTTAATCTGATTTTGGTATGGGGTTTCTGTGCGACTTAATGGTTTCTCGCACATAGAAACCCCACATTTTTCCGATCACTGTGCTGCGGTCGACCCAAACCTATTATTCCACGCCACTTTCTAAAATAGAAAATGTAGCATCCTCACAATTTATTTCAGCCATTGCTCCATATGGCAGTACAAATTTAGGCTCTGTATGACCAAAATTCAAGTTATACAGGATAGGTAGCGAAGTCAGCTCCAATTCCTTCATAATCTTTACGATAGACTTTTTGTATTCCTCATAGTATTTCTCCTTTAAGGGTTTTCCGAATACAATACCTTTTGCCCTTTGTAATATGCCCTGCGAGCCATAGTTTCTCAACCAATATTCAATTTGGGATGGCTCAGGTGTCTCTTCGGATGTTTCAAAAAATAAGATACTGTCTTCCCAGTACGCTTCGCTCGGCCACAGTGATGTTCCTTTCGCAAATTCCAGTACTTCTATACATCCTCCAATTAATCTACCCTGAACAACTCCCGTTCCTTGCAGTAGCTCATACCCCTTATTCGGATTCATTGTTCTTTGCCTATTTTTGTTTTCAATAATCCATTCTACACGCTCACTCGTCCACTCTTTGGCAGGCATTACCTCACCTATTGCCTCATTTATAAAAAGAGCCTTTTTCAACGCCTCTACAGTATACGCATGCATCTCCACGTTTTCAGCGAAGTCTACAAGAATCGAGGGTCCATAAAAAGACGAGATCCCTGCTTTATGGCAAAACAAATGCGTAATTGTCGAGTCCGAATAGCCGATAAACACTTTCGGATTCTCGCGAATGACATCAAAATCAATATACGGTAACAAACGAATGCTATCGCTTCCTCCAATATTTGAAATGATTCCTTTAATCGAAGGGTCCTTGAATGCATTCATTAGATCCTCCGCACGTGCTTTTGGATTGTCATATAAAAAATCAGACCCTTTTAAACTATTTGGCATTGCAGCAACTTCCAAATGAAAAACGGTTCTAAGCCTCTCTACTCCTTGTTCATAGCGCCATTTTAATTCCCGTTCACCCGCTCCACCCCAAGATAAACTAATCGTTGCTACTTTATCTCCGACTCTTAACATTTTCGGTTTTATTAACATCGTAAAGCCCTCCTCATCGCTTACTTTAATTCGATATCATCTCGGCACTACATTATTAAAAAAGTATTTACCCAAAGAGTTCAACCAATCTAATTATAATGTATAAAGGAAATTCTTAACATTGTATTATTACTACTTATATTACAAAGAACCCACTAATTTGCAACTCATTCAAAAAAGTTGTTCAATCTATGAAATATCCATTAGAAAGAATATTCTCTCTAATGTTACAATTGAGCGTGGCCATAGATTTTATTAAGAAGTTTAAGGACAATAAGTAAAGTACTAAAAACGATTAAAACAATAAGAAAACAAGGAGGATGAACGATGATTACAGGAATTGGTCATGTAGGATTTAGTGTAGTAGATATGGAACGCTCATTGGATTTTTATTGCAATAAACTTGGTTTTAAGCAAGCGTTTGAATTGAATCAACCAAATGGTGACCCGTGGATTGTATACGTGAAGGTAGCTGATGGGTGTTTCATTGAATTATTTTACGGAGGTAACGATGGCGTTAAAGAACGAACAAAACATATCTGTTTCGAGGTAGATAATATCCAGGAAACAGCCGATCGCTTGAAGACAAATGGAATCTCTTTAGAAATAGAAATTTCCCAAGGAGTGGCTTTGAACTACCAATTTTGGATAGTAGATCCTGATGGAAATTGGATTGAATTCATGGAAATGAATCCTGAATCCCCTCATATGAGGAGTTAAGAAAAGGCTTACCTATTCTTCTTCCCCCCCGGCCCCATTCTTCCAAGAGGATGGGGCCTGATTTTTCATTCTTTATTGTTTACTAGCAAAGTGGTGGTTGATCTTTTGACAGGTATCGAGAAGGGCAGCCGCAAGCTTCTCTTCATTGCCATAAAAACGAGTGAATGGGATGGGGATTGAGACAGCATGTAGATTTCTCATACTATCAAAAACAACCGCACCTACCGCACAAATCCCCTGAATATGCTCCTCCCTCGCAAAAGCAATCCCATCTTTACAGACCCCTTCTAACTCTTTAATCAATTCCTCCCGATTCGTAATCGTTTGATCATTGTACGGTTTTAGCTGCTCCGGTAACAGTTTCTCAATCTCAGCCCTTGGCAGTGATGCAAGTATGGCTTTTCCATTAGCCGTGCAATGTAACGGAAAAGATGCACCAGGTTGAGAAGTTGCCTGTAATGGATGCGGGGCAACAATTTGATCTACAAAAAGCACCTTGCCGTTATCTAATACCGAAAGGTCAACAGTTTCATTCACTACATTAGAAAGGTGTATTAAAAATGGTCTAATTTCTTCTCTTACATCACTACGGACAGCAGCGGCAAGTAGCGTAATCTCAGGTCCGAGACGAATACCGCCGCTAGTAGAAGCTGCTACGACAAACCTCTCCTGCTCTAATGTAGTCACAATTCTTTGAACCGTCGATCTAGCTAGATCCACTTCTTTTGCAATTTCCGATAGACTTAATCCTTTCGGATGATCTCTAAGCGCCCTCAATATTTTAGCTGCGCGTGAGATAACTTGAACATTTGATGTTTTATGTTGATCTTGTTTTTCGTTGTTCAAAAGTAAGTGCTCCTTCCTTTACATATACTAATCTAATTATATCTAACAGCATGTACAATGAAAGATTGACAAAATATTTTAATTTATTATACTTATGTTAACCACCATGCAATACAACTATACCACATCGTGGTTGTCAATAAAATAAATAGCAGAATAGATTAATAGGGCTTTTGTGACGGGACAACATTTCTATAAGGAATCAAAGAATAAAAAACCAGACATCTTGAGTGTGAAATATCCAATTGATTGCTTGTATTTTTCATTTTTCTTCAAATAAATACTTATAAATGGGGTGGAATCTATGAGTTTGATTAAAGTTGGCGTCATCGGAATAGGAAATATCGGCAGTTCACATGTTCAAATGCTGGATACAGGACAAATTGAAGGTGCAATATTAACAGCCATTTGTAGCAGTAATGAAAGTCGAATCGAATGGATTAAAAATCATACTACAGGGGATATTCAAATTTTTCAGGACGTTGATACTTTTTTTGACGAATCAGGAATTGATGCCGTCCTCATTGCGACACCACATTACAGCCATCCAAAGCTGGCAAAAATGGCATTTGCTAAAGGGATACATGTCCTCATTGAAAAACCCGCAGGTGTCTATACAAAAAATGTATTGGAAATGAATGATGCAGCCAAAGCAAGTGGAAAAATGTTCGGTATCATGTATAACCAACGAGCAAATCCCCTTTATCAAAAATTGCGTGAGCTCATTCAATCAGGTGAATTGGGAGCTATTAAACGGACCCATTGGATCGCAACTGGTACTTACCGTCCACAAAGTTATTACGATTCCAGTAAATGGAGAGCCACATGGAAAGGTGAAGGCGGTGGGGTTTTAATCAATCAGGCACTTCACCAACTAGATATTTGGCAGTGGACAACGGGGTATATGCCAAAGAGTGTTCGTGCCGTGTGTAGTTTTGGAAAGTATCATGATA
The DNA here is from genome assembly GCF_038618305.1 of Sporosarcina sp. FSL K6-2383. Classification (NCBI taxonomy): domain Bacteria; kingdom Bacillati; phylum Bacillota; class Bacilli; order Caryophanales; family Caryophanaceae; genus Sporosarcina; species Sporosarcina sp. FSL K6-2383. The sequence continues at coordinate 661,747 of NZ_CP152017.1, read as the reverse complement.
TTGAAGTTGAAGATGATGTAACCGCATATGTGGAATACGAAAATGGGGCGACGGGCGTATTTATTACTTCAACCGGAGAAGCACCTGGTACGAATCGATTCGAAATCGTTGGTGAACGTGGAAAAATAGTCGTGGAAAATGAAGCCCTTACTTTTTACCGCTTAACGCAATCAGAACGTGAATTTAATGCAACATTTACCGGCGGTTTTGGAGAGCCTGAATGTTGGAAAATCGACATTCCCGTAAAAAATGAAAATGCTGGTCATATAACTATTATCCAAAACTGGATTGATTCGATTGTCAAAGGTTCACCTTTGCTTGCACCAGGCGAGGAAGGTGTAAAGGCATTAGAAATTTCAAATGCCATTTACTTATCTTCTTGGCTAAACAAAACGGTAGAATTACCAGTCAATCCAGATTTTTATCTCGAAAAATTACAAGAAAAAATTGACACTTCCACTTTTGAGAAAAAACATGTAACGAACACTACATTAGATGTCACTGGAACTCATTAAATATGATTTTTAAAAAAGGAGCTAATTTAAATGATTAAAGTTGTAGCTAAAGCCAAACTAAAACCAGGTGTAAAGGTTGAAGATTATTTACGAATCGCTAGAGAAGTTATTTCAGAAACCCGAAAAGAAAAAGGGTGTATAACGTACACTCTTCATGAAGACATCAATGATCCGACTATCCTGACGATGCTCGAAGAGTGGGAAAACGAAGAGGCTATACATCTACACAATAAAACGGAACATGTTTTAAAAATTGTTCCAGAGCTTAGAAAACTTCGAGAAAGTACAGAAATCAATATTTATAGAGAACTAAAGTAATTTTCTTTAGAGTCGGGTACCAGCGTTCCAAAATCAATTCATAAATTAACGAGAACCTGGTACTCCTCACTAAGAAGCTTTACATTAAGCTCAGCCTATTAACAATTCTTCTTTTTCGATACAGCATTTTTCCCGCTTCAGCAATATCATTTACAGCGGAACGATTAATGAATGCACCGAACAAGAGACCTGCAATCGGAATCATTTGAAAAAACTTTTTCCCACCAAGTTGATCCCGATAGGAAAAAAAGACTTCACGCCAGCCCTGTAGCTCAGAAATCATCTCACGCTTTGAAGCATCATCAGGTGAATCAAATCGGGACAATTGAGTCAAGATAGCCTGTTTGCCTACAATGTCGGCAGAAACATACTGCAGGCATTTTATGATAAACAAACGTTCTTCTTTCTGATTGGGGTCATAGCCATAACAAATCGCTATGTCTTGCAATGTTTTTAATTGCAAACCAAGCAGTAACGGAATGTCAATTGTTAATGTGAAAACACCGCCAATACCTGTACTTGCTCCTTGTAGCGTTGCAAGTTTTTTGCGATTACCAGTAATTTGTTCAACAGCGGCATCCATAGTAGAAATCGGGAGCTTTTCAACATTTTCTAACGTACTTACACCCAAGTTAGGGTAATAAGAAGAAATTTTAGAGACTGAGCTTAAATAACTCCCCCCTGTTTGAATGTACTGGCCAAGCTCGTCCAGGAGTATACCGATTTTACGCTGAATGAAATCTGGCGTCCATTTATCAATTATTTTAAACGGCAAGCGGCCTAACTTTTCCCAAAACCATAAATCACTCTGATCTTTTTCCCATTCTTCTACTTTTTTAAGCTCTTCTATGAGCTGTTCTTTAGAATCAATCACCGTTCTTTCCCCCCTTTCTCGAATTGGTAATTTACGCCTACTAAAATCCGATCCATCCTTTTTTATAAAGACTAGCAATGAGATTTAGGAATGGAACAGGAATTTTCTTTGGAAATAAACGTTTGCAGTAAAATTTATCATAAGCCTTTTTTAAATCTTGCCATTGTCTACAATGTTTCGTTTGTCTAAAACGAGCGACGTCAATGATTTTTGTCTCACCGGTAAAAGTGATTATAATATTTCGCAAGTGAATATCAGATGGATTTAGTCCCCTTGAAGCTGCTAAAGATAGGGCATAATCGATTTTTTTAATATATGCAAGCGTTACATTTTCCCCACGAGATAAGCATTCAAAAAGGGTATGGCCCTCAATATAATCCATTACGACATAATTCGATCCTGAATCATAGACGGATGGATAATACGTGAAGTCTTGAAGTTTTTTATAAATTTCAGTTTCCTCTTTGGCAAGATACTCAAAGGCAGGGAAATATACTTTCATTGCCCTCATTGTGGATTTTATTCTAAACACAAATGCACTTCTTCCTGTTCCAACATGCTCTAACGAATCATCAAAGCAAATTAAACGGTTTTTCTCATTTATCTTAACTGTTTTTGCAAGCGCTTGATAGGTTTGCAAAGTTTGACCTCCAATAATTTCAAAATGACAAAGGTAATATGTCCAATTACTGGTCATATCACCTCTTAAAAAAAAATAAAAGACCTCACCAAATAATCGGTAAGATCTCGCAAACAACTGTCGTTGCCAACAAAGCCGGGGATTGCAATCCCGTAATGACGACTTTGCTGTATAGCTACTCCTCTTTAAGGAAGTTGTATATTTTTTTGTATGTTTATTGTAAGTGCTATCGTAATTGGAGTCAATTCAATAGCCTTGTGATTCATGACAATCAAAAATGGACATGCCTGTCGATTAGCCAAGAATAACTAGTCAATCACATAATCAAACACTAGGTACTCCGTGAATAATTTCTTTTGGATTGCTTTGGATGGAACGATTTCCAAACGATCTTAACGGTACTTGCCCCTCGACTAGGATATCGTAAATCGTTTGCCGAAAGCGGACCGGAAATGCTCGAGTAACAATAGATGTTTTCCATCCTTTTTCGACAGTGTTTTATGCAAATAAATGGCTAATCAACAGACGTGAGAAATGATTATTTTTTTATCAATCGATACAGATTTCTCTTTTCTTTCGAAAGTTTTCTAACCTCACTTCTAAGTAAAGATGCCATTAACCAGTCCTGCATTTTCCTCATATCGATTTCAACCAGGAACTACCAACTCGATTTTGTAACGCCAGGAATTTGACCTTTATGCGCCAGCTCTCGGAAGGCAATGCGTGACATGCCAAATTTTCGCATATATCCCCTTGGTCTTCGAGTTAGTTCGCAACGGTTTTTCAGCCTTGTCGGGTAAGAATTCTTGGGTAGCTTATTTAAAGCTTCATAGTCACCTTTTTCCTTCAGTTCTTTACGAAGTGCCGCGTAATGAGCAACTAACTGCCTCTGTCTTTTATCCTTCGCTATCTTTGATTTTTTTGCCATTTTATCCCCCCTAATCAGTAATCATTCCGATTTAAAAAACACAAAAAAATTTTCACTTCGCTTCTCTATGAAGTGTGACTTTTTTCAAGCGTGGGCAGTATTTATTTAATTCAATCCGCTCGGGATTGTTACGTTTGTTTTTTGTCGTAATATAATTGCGATCTCCTGTTTCTGTACAGGCCAATGTAATATTTACCCTCATACTAAATTCCTCCTATAGATTATTTTTCAGCTTAAAAAACAGGCAATGGATCTACAAAACTGGTCCAATCTTGCATTAACTCTTCTTCTGTAAGTAAGCAATTGTCCAAGCCTTCCGTGATTTCCGGCTGATTCATGCCAATACCAATTAAGACGAATTCATTCATCTTTTCACCGGAATCTGCATCCCAAAATCCAGCACTTTCAATACTTAAAGATGGACCCGCTTGGGAAATTAAAACCGCGATATCATTGCGAGTAGCCAACCAAAGAAATCCTTTTGCACGAACAACTTCAACCGGCCATTCTAAAAGCCAATTTTTCAAGCGCTCCGGATGAAATGGTTTTTGACTCCGGTAAACAAACGATGCGATTCCATACTCTTCCGTCTCCGGGACATGCTCTTCATTTAGCTCTTTGATCCATCCAGCACTATGACTAGACGTCTCAAAATCAAACAATCCTGTGTCAAGCACTTCACTTAGTGCTAGTTGAGATTGCACCGTTTCGATGACCTTCGCATCGGGGTTTAACGCGCGAAGAACCCCTTTCAACTCGCCCACCTTTTCCTGAGGAATTAAATCTGTCTTGTTCAACAACAGCACATTGGCAAATTCAATCTGATCGATAAGCAAATCAGCAATCTCTCGTTCATCAACTTCCGTGGCGGCCTCTTTCCGGTCAAGCAAGGTTTCACCTGATGTGAAATCTCGCCAAAAAGCATTGGCGTCCACAACGGTAACCATTGTATCCAGTCTGCAAATCTTCGACAAATCGATACCAAGTGTTTCGTCTATATAGGTAAATGTCTGCGCTACCGGAATCGGCTCACTAATTCCCGAAGATTCGATAACGATGTAGTCGATATCGCCAAGAGTCGCCAGCTTTTCCACTTCGAGAACTAAATCCTCTCGAAGCGTGCAGCAAATACAACCATTTTGTAACTCCACAAGCTTTTCTTCCGTGCGTGAAAAGCCGCCTTGTTTAATCAAAGAAGCATCGATATTCACTTCACTCATATCATTAACAATGACAGCAACTTTCAGTTCATCTCGATTGTGTAATATATGATTCAATAAGGTTGTCTTTCCCGCACCTAAGTATCCACTTAAGACAGTGACCGGTATCTTTTCCATCATTTCCTCACCCTTCTTGCTCCAAAATTTATTGATTGCTCAATGCTTTCGCCAACGTTTCGATGTTGTATTCCATTAAAGATAAATAGTCCTCTTTTTTATCCACATCCTCGGTCGTTAAGACACCAAGATTATGCAACATCAGTGAATCGGCACCGATTTCTTTTCGAATGATGTCGGTTAATTTAGAAGAGACGTTTTGTTCGAATAAAACATATTTTACGTCATGCTCTTTCGCGTATTCAACGAGGGAAGCTAGTTGCTTTTGCGAAGGTTCGCTTTGCGAATTCAATCCGGCAACTGCCACTTGTTCAAATCCATACGTATCAGCGATATAACCAAAAGCTGCGTGTGAGACAAAAAATGTTTTTATAGAAGCATTGGCTGCCATATCTTTAAATTTTTGATCAATTTCAAGTAAATCTTTTTTTAGTCCTTCAAAGTTTTGCTCAAATGCATCCTTTTTGTCAGGAGATGCCTCGATGAGCGAGTCTTTAATAGTTATTGCAAGTTCTATACTTAATATAGGTGATATCCATATATGGGGATCGAACTCTCCATGGTCGTGCGAATCATGCCCCTCTTCGTCATGCTCATGTGACTTATGTCCTTCTTCGCCGTGATCATGGGATTCGTGTCCCTCTTCGCCATGACCATGTGATTCGTGTCCCTCTTCGCCGTGACCATGAGATTCGTGTCCCTCTTCGCCGTAATCGTGGTCATGACCCTCCCCTAGCGACTCTTCTGGAATATCATCAGCGACCGCTACCATTCTGACACGTTCGCCTTCCATCGTCTTTTCGGCATTTTCCACAAATCCTTCAAGTCCAAGTCCGATATAAAAGAATAAATCCGAATCAGCGAGTGCGATCATATCCTTTTGCGTAGGATCAAACGTATGCTCATCGGCCCCCGGCGGATAAATAGATTGGACATCAACCGCATCCCCGCCAATCCGCTCGGTGAAGTATTGAAGCGGATAAACAGTTGTGTAGACAGATAAAACATCTTCACTTGCCTCCGTTTTCACCTTCTCTTTTGCTGACTCTTCGCTGCCACATGCTGCGAGTAATAATAGGGTAATCACTGATAAAATCAAAAATAATTTCTTATTCATTGAATCAATTCCTCCTTCATTTCCACAAATCGTAATCATTACGTTTTATGTATTTGCCTATCATACAAGAAGCATTTATTTTTTGCAACTGCATTTATTCAAAATGTATTTTTTTAAGATGAATTCCATTCTATAAAATGATTGACTAAGAGTGTTTCCCTCACACATATAGTGTGAACAAATCAAAGTTACGTTACTTTTTGTAAAATGAAATTATCGTACCTTTAAAGGCAACCAGCCGTGTACACAGCCATCGCGAGTTCCTAAAGTGGATCCGGCATAAGTCTGATTAGCTTGAAACTTTCACAGAAAAATAAAAAACGACTTCGTTGTGAAGTCGTTTTTTACGTTTCCAGTAATCTTCCTTTGAAATTCTCTTTCGGCTCCCTTTTTTCTCCAACAACCTATGAACAATATTGATGTTTAACATCTCTATTATTGATATCATAGAAAGAAAGTTAAAAGGGATAATCATATGGAGTTTAAAGACTTAGAAATCTTTCAAATGGTCGCAAAAAAGGGACGATTACTGAAGCTGCAAAAGAATTAAGTTACGTCCAATCCAATATTACATCAAGAATCAAGAAGCTTGAGGCTGAAATGAATACGGCTCTATTTAACCGCCACAACCGCGGAATGACGTTAACACCTGAAGGAAAAAATTGCTTGTCTATTCCGAGAAAATCCTATCGCTAACAAATGAAATAAAAATAGTCGTCCAAAGTAAAACTGAGCCGGCGGGCAAACTGGAAATTGGATCTGTTGAAACAGTCATTAATCTTGTCCAGTGTCATTACTCACCGGAAAAATATAGTAAAATCAATACCGTATTCACGAGAAGAAAAGACGCGTATTTAACCTCTACACTCGAAAAGTTTATCGAAACGTTTGAACATAGCGAAGGCGAACCGGCTTATCTGCTAACTTGACAATTTTGTCGAAATCAATCCCTTTTGGGTACGAGGGAAAGGGGTAGACGAAGCAATAAGACAGAGGAGGGATGCATTTCAATCCCTCCTTAAGCGGTCAAGCGTTGTTAAGAAGTTTCCCTATGTCAAGATATATAAGACTACACTCTTTTACTTACTTTACTCAATATCTTTACCATCATCTCGGACTCATTATCCGTTAAAGATCCAAACATATCATTAACCATATCTCGATGACTAGGCATGATTTTATCCATTAAGCGAATTCCATCTTCCGTTAACAGCACATGGATGACTCGTCGATCAGTCGGACATCCAATCCGATTTAATAATCCCTTATGTTCTAATTTATCTATCACATACGTCATAGAACCACTAGAAATCAGTATGCTATTGCCAATCTGCTGAATGGTTTGTTTCCCCTGCAGATAAAGCACCTCTAGCACAGAAAACTCCGTTATGTTCAGCTTATTATTAATCATTTCACGCTTCATTCGTTCCTGAATGGCTTTTGTTGTCTTCATTAACAACAAATAGGGCGCATTTTCACATTTCCTATTCATTTTATCACCTCGCAAGAAGCTAACTTAAAATCAACTACTTTGGTCTTTCTATAGAAAAAACATCTCCTATTTTCGCGTAATTGGCACCAGCTAAGCGACTTACCGCATTTAAACCTCTAGGGTCAATTCGTCCATCTTCATAAATTGCTTCATCCACATGAAACCGAACAACTTCTCCAATAAACAAATCACTACCAGGTCCTTCTCCCCCCAATGGAATAGCTTGAACAAGTCTACATTCCATTCGAACTTTCGCTTCCTTCACGCCTGGTACAGATACATTTTCACTTTGCACAAGCGTTAAGTTCGCCAATTCGATTTCACTTTCAGTTGAAGGTAAGGAAGCTGCGGTTTCATTGATTTTCATCACATTTTCCTCATCGACAATATGCACCACGAATTCACGATTGCTATAAATATTTCTTGCAGTGTCTTTCAAAACATCGCCAGGCCTTTGGATAGCGAGTGAAACCATTGGCGGGTTGGATGAAACAATATTGAAATAGCTGAAGGGTGCACCATTTACGATACCATCCTCAGATTGTGTCGTCACAAAAGCAATCGGTCTAGGAATGATAGAACCAATGAGAAGTTTATAATTATCTCGCTCACTATTTTTTTGAGGATCGATAGAAATCAAATTCTTCAGCCCCCTTATTAGTCGATTGGACGTACTTGAATTGGAATAAGCGAACTTACTAATTGCTCACGACGTTGTTCATATTGTTCAGGTAACATTAACTGATCCCCCATCGTTTCAAGTGTTTCATCATGTGCAAATCCTGGTGGATCTGTTGCGATTTCAAATAGAATTTTTCCTGATTCACGGAAGTACAGCGCGTTGAAATAGTTCCGGTCTTTCAGTTCAGTTACGTGTTGGCCATGGTTCCCGGCATGTTGTTGCCATTCAAGAAGATCCGCGTCATCTATTGCACGCCATGCAATATGGTGAACGGTACCAACACCCATTGTGCCACTTACACCCGTGACCATTTTTAAATCTATGATATTACCGATAGTAGCTGGGGCTTTATAGCGTGTATAATCGCCTTCCGTTCCAACTAATTCAAGTCCCATTACAGTCGTTAAGGTTTCAGCAGTTTCCTCTGGCTGGCTTGAGTATAATGTTGCACCACCAAATCCTTTAATTGCGACTTCTGGCGTTACTTCACCAAACGTCCAGTTATTTTGTTCACCTTCTGCACGTGCAACAAGCTCTACACGTAAACCATGCGGGTCATCAAATTGAATGACCTGTTCTCCAAAACGCTCTACTTTTTTAAATTCGATGGTAAATTTCGTCAAACGTTTTTCCCAAAAATCTAAAGATCCTACTGGTACTACATACGTTGTCACGCCAACTTGTCCGTCCCCAATTTGTCCTTGGTAGGCATCTGCCCAAGGGAAAAATGTAATAATTGTTCCCGGCTTTCCTCCTCCATCGCCAAAATAGAGATGATAAGTGCCAGGATCATCGAAGTTCACGGTTTGCTTAACTAAACGTAAACCCAATACCCCCGCATAAAAATCAATGTTTTCCTGTGGATGACCGACGATGGCTGTAATATGGTGAATACCTGCTGTTTGTTTTTTCATTATTATTTCCTCCCTTTTCTTTCTACTATAAATTCCGAGCAAAACCTTCAATTTATTTGATATGATTTTGCTCGAAATTTATTTATCTTCATTCAGCGGGTATCCAAACTCCCGCTGAATGAAAATAAAGCCTCCGGCGGATGTCACAGATTTTGAAAGGAGTTAGAAGGTAACCTAAGTTCGCCGCGTCCTGCGGCAACGGTTCCATGACCAGCCTCGTGCTGGCCTCAAGCTCTATTCAAAATGTAGACATTACATACGTTCTAATTATTTACGAATTGTATTTAATGCAGTTGTCCAAGGAATAACTTGGTCTAGCATTTGGTTTACTGAATCTGCTTGTACAGCAGCTGGTTTGAAGTCTGTACCGTTTTCGAAGTCTGTAAATAAAGATAAAGCTGGATGCACACGAACATGCGCTACGGATAATTCACTTAAAATACCACGTAAATGTTCTGTTGCACGAGCTCCACCTACTGAACCGTATGATACAATACCTGCAGCTTTGTTATTCCACTCGACACGTAAGTAATCTAATGCGTTTTTAAGCGAAGCTGAGATCGAGTGATTGTATTCTTGAACGATGAATACAAATCCGTCTTGTTTTGCAATGATTTCTGACCATGCTGCTGCACCTGATGCGTCGCCGCCAACTTCACCTAACAGTGGTAATTTATAGTCCGCAATATCGATAATTGTATAATTTGCATCTCCACGTTTATCTGCTAATTCTTTTACCCATGCCCCTACTTGTGGACTTACGCGTCCCTCACGTGTTGATCCTAAAACAATACCTATATTTGATTTTGTCATTATTTTTTCCTCCTCTTGTTTTGCTCCAAATAATTTATCGAAAAATCCCATTTTTTCATTTCACCTCCTTATAAATACTCTTTTTCTATAGTAAGCGTACTGCGTACTGTGTCGATTGGTCTTACCATTGCTTCAATTTCATCCCGTTTTTCTTCGAGGAATGGTGGTAATGATAAAATTTCACCTACCGTTTCGTAAGGTTCATCCCCCATGAAGCCTGGACCATCTGTTGCCCATTCAAAAAGGATGCCTTGCGCTACACGCGCATATAATGATTCAAAGAAGAATCGATCTACATAGCCTGAAGTACGGAAACCAAACTCTTCCATACGTTCAACCCATTCATGTAATACTTGCGTATTTTCTACACGGAAAGCCGCATGATGCACTGTGCCAAATCCTTGTCGACCAGCTGGTAAAGTCGTATTATGCTCCACAATTACCTGCGCACCATTTCCACCTTCACCAACTTCGAATAAATGAAATAAACCCTCCTGAGCGATTTCACGCATTAACATCGCTTTTTCCAAAACTTCCTTTAAATAATCAAATTCTTCAATACGAATATGGATCGGTCCTAAACCTGTAATGGCAAACTCCAATGGTACTGGCCCATTCTGCCAAGGCGTCCCCGACTCAACCCCCTTGTTGAATTCATCAGACACTAACATATATTGTTGATCATCAAAGTCCACAAATGAAATCGTTTTTTTACCAAACACTTCTTCAATTCCATTATTGGCTACTTCGTATTTATCAAAACGCTTCAGCCAATATTCTAATGCGGCATCTGTCGGAACACGGAAAGCTGTTTTATAAATCTCATTCGTTCCATGCGTACCTTTTGGAATACCAGGAAAATCAAAAAATGTCATATCCGTTCCTGCTGAGCCTTTATCGTCTGCGAAGAATAAATGATACGTTTGAATATCATCCTGATTGACCGTCTTCTTTACAAGACGCATTCCTAGTACATACGTGAAAAACTCGTAGTTTTTCTCTGCACTACTTGTGATCGCCGTTACATGGTGCATTCCTTTTAAATGGTTCATTCTATTTCCTCCTATTATTATTTCGAATCAATATACCTAGAATTCAAGGTATATTGATTCGAAAAAAATTTACTGTTCTTATACAAACTTATATAGGTTCCATTAACGCCTTGAATTCAATTATCTCGAATTCAAACTAAATTTAACATAGATTCAATCTGACTGTCAACACTTTAGTTTTAAAGCTGTGACGATAGACACTTCGAACATAAATATCTGCTATCTATGGGGAATGGTATTTTCAAGCCACAATCTTAACTTCCGAGAGAGATGTATTCCGTTTAATTAATCCGGTGGTATAGACAACTATACCACTTAGCGTTAAAATGAAATTAGAGGTTATATCTTGAGAATGAAGGGAATTTACAAAATGATAAACAAAAACTCTCCAACGCCAATTTATTCCCAGTTGGAACAATTGATAAAGGAGCTGATCACTAAGCAACTCAATCCAGATGACTTAATCCCCTCTGAGCGTGAATTTGCTGAGAAGTACCAAGTTAGCAGAATGACAGTGAGACAAGCGATTACTAATCTTACAAATGACGGGTATTTACAACGTAAGCGTGGAGTAGGAACCTTTGTTGCATTGAAGAAGCTCGAGCAAAATTTAGATCACTTAACGAGCTTTTCTGAGGATATGCGTTCACGTGGAATGGAGCCAGGCACAAAGGTATTAGAATTCAACAAGATTGAAGCAAATGAAAAGATAGCGCAAAAATTAGGGCTAGAAGAAGGTTCACCTATTTATGAAATCAAAAGATTACGCCTAGCCGACCATTTACCAATTGCCTTACAACTATTTTATACATCAGTGGACCTCGTGACTGGGTTAACAAAGGAAATTGCAGAACAGTCGATCTATCAATACGTTGAAAGTGAGCTTAACTTGAGTATATTGTCTGCTCAACAGGATGTAGAGGCAATGGTTGCCAAGAAGCGTGAAGCGGAAGCTCTTCATATTAAAGTGGGGGACCCCGTACTCTATATTTCCCGAGTAGGTCTTGCTGAAAATGATATACCATTAGAGTTTGTACAATCATTTTATCGTGCTGACCGCTATAAATTCAAAGTGAAAGTGACAAGATAAAATACTAATTAAATGGAGGAATTTCTGTGAAAAGATTATTAGATTGTACCGCTTCCGATTTTCAAAAAATGAATGGTCAAGACTTAAAAAAATCGATACGCGCATGTGAAGGAAGAGTGATGTTATCGGAGACGATGACTTCTGTAGCACCATTGTATCCAGGTATTACAAATGCTGAACTTGCTGCTTCCTTTGGCGCGGATTTACTATTATTGAATTTATTTGACGTTTTTAACCCTGCTGTTGAAGGATACAAATGCGATGAGAATGAATCAATCATTCAAAAGGTAAAAGAATTAACAGGGCGTCCTGTCGGCCTAAATTTAGAACCTGTTGATCTGAACGCTGAACAAATTGAAAAGCTAGATACTGTTTCAAAAGGTCGAACGGCTACCGAAGAAGCATTACGTGAAGCAAAAAAGTTAGGCTTTGACTTTATTTGTTTAACTGGGAATCCCAAAACCGGAGTGACAAACGAGGAAACAGTCGTTGCCATTAAGAAGGCTCGGGAGATTTTTGGTGAAGAAGGATTAATCATCGCTGGGAAAATGCATGGTGCTGGTGTCGCAAACGAAACAGGGAGCGGCATTATTTCAGAGGCGACTCTTTCAAGCTTTATCGAAGCGGGCGCGGATGTTATTTTAATGCCCGCTCCGGGAACCGTGCCAGGAATCACAGTGAATACAGCCGAAAAGTATGTTCGATTTGTGCATTCAAAGGGTGCATTAGCCATGCTTACAATCGGCACAAGCCAAGAAGGTGCGGATGAGGCAACAATACGCCAAATCGCACTCAATAGTAAAATGGCTGGTGCAGATATTTACCATATCGGTGACACAGGCTTCTACGGGATTGCGGTACCAGAAAACATTATGACCTATTCAATCGTCATCAGAGGAAGACGGCATACTTATGTAAGAATGGCTGCATCTGTAAGGCGCTAAACGAAGATTTATAGTGCAGCCTAAATACCTCATTTCACTTTCACCTTGTAATTGTACCGAATTACGTGTAAGGTAGTAATAATTTAATACTACTTATTTCGAAACTTTGAAGTAAGGATAGAGGTGCAAAAACCATTAGTAGACAATCCGAGGATAATGAGATCCTATGAAGATTGTAGAAAGGGGGATTTGCCGAAGTGGAGAGACACTCATCATCTCGAAGCTGGTTCTGCGTTGAATAAGTGCAGGATTGTCATATAGGAAACTATATGGAGGGCTATCTTATGCAAAGAAATAATCCATTATTTCACTGCAACAACGAGCCCTCGTTGTTGCTTTTTTGCGTCAATTTATCTGAGCCTAGATAAAGCCTCCGGCGGATGTCACGTAATTACGCCAAGGTATCATTGACAAATGCCCTCCACCCTCTATTTTATTTTTTATACAAAAAAATGAATAGGATGTGGAGAATGATGAATTTCGGACAAATTGTAACGGCGATGGTAACACCTTTTAATGCGCAGGGAGACATTGACTTTGAAGCAACAAAAAATTTGATTGAGTATTTAATTGCCAATGGGTCGGATAGTTTAGTTGTATCGGGCACGACTGGAGAGTCTCCGACGTTAACGACGGAAGAAAAAGTAGCCTTATTCAAATTTACAGTGGAGGTTGTTAGCGGAAGGGTGCCGGTAATCGCTGGAACAGGTTCAAACAGTACAAGAGAATCGATTGAACTGACAATGTCGGCAGAGGATGTTGGCGTTGACGGTATTATGCTCGTCGCCCCCTACTATAACAAGCCATGCCAGGAAGGATTGTTTCAACACTTCCAAGCAATTGCGGCGGCTACCTCCTTACCAATTATGCTGTATAATGTGCCAGGACGAACAGTTGTTAACATCGATGTCGACACAGTCATACGCCTGTCAGCAATCCTAAATATCATTGCGATTAAGGAAGCAAGTGGTAATTTGGATGCTATGGCTGAAATCATCGAGCAAACACCCACAGAATTCCTCTTGTATAGCGGTGATGATGGCCTAACGATCCCAGTACTATCAATTGGTGGGGCTGGCGTCGTTTCCGTCTCGTCTCATATTATAGGAAATGAAATGCAAACAATGATCAAAAACTTCAAAATGGGTAATATCAAAGAGGCGGCTGCAGACCATCGTAAATTATTACCCGTTATGAAAGCACTTTTTGCCGCCCCGAATCCTTCACCAGTAAAAGCGGCATTGAATCTCAATGGAATTCCTGTCGGCGGCGTCCGGTTGCCAATGATTCCATTGAATGATGGGCAGCTTCATTCATTGCAGCGTACATTAGCAATTTATGGTGGAGTGAGTGTTTGACGAATGAAATATCTTGAAACTCACTGACTTTGAGACAACCATTTCACGAATCGAATTTTGGGTGAAATTTTCAAAAAATGCTTGGTTATGAAAAAGTCCCACAGTCACCCATGCACATACCAAAAACCAACGACATTCGTATGACGCAAATGTCGTTGGTTTCGTTTAAATTCTATTCATCCCCGAGTGGGGCAATAACGGTTGTTATATAGCTGGTGAGTGCTTCGACTTCTTCAGTCGATAAAAGATTTTTAAACGGAGGCATTGCCCCACTACCTTCATTTATTTGTGCGATTATTTTATCTTTATCGTGCCTCATGGGACTCGTTTGTAAATTGGGACCGTTATGCCCATTAACGCCTTGATCTCCATGACAAGCGATACAGCTTTGTCTGTAGAGCGCTAAGCCTTTTTCAGTATCAGCCAATGCTGGTTGTTCAGGCTTTTCTTCTTTTGGTTTATCCTCATTGCTATCAGCTACGGGAGCCTCTTTTAGCTCGCCATTCAATTTGAACGTGTAGACTTTATCGCCATGTTTTGATCCGGCAAGTGAATTCCCTGCCGCTAGTATAGAAATGTATTGAACACCGTCCACTTCATACGTGACGGACGGGGCATTGGCTCCCGCATCCATTTTGTATTCCCAAACTTCTTCACCAGTCTTTGCGTTAAACGCAATCAGTCTGCCGTCATTATGACCCACAAAGACCAAATTCCCTTTCGTTGTCAACACACCACTGTATGCAGTCGAATCCCAATCGTGTTGCCATGCAATCTTATTCGTTTTAACGTCGATTGCCGTGACAGACCCACGAAGTGGGGCATCTTTCACACTTTGGAGAAGGCTTCCGATGTAAATATCGCCTTCCACAAACTCCTCATCACTGCGTGTGAATGAAAAATAGCCATCTTGTGCTAATACATACATATATTCAGTATCAGGATTATAAGCCGATGGTGGCCAGTTAGCACCACCGCCAGGACCCGGTTTAAGAACGAGTGGATCTTCCCAGAATGGATCGAATATCCCTCCGAACTCCATATCAAGCCCACCTGGGAAATCCCTGTCCAAATCTTCTTGCGTAATACGTTGAGGTACAAATGCATCTCCGACTGGGAAAGGCTGCGTAGCTGCTGTTTTTTGCCTTTCGTCTTGCGGAACGGCTTTTTCTTCAATGCCAACAAGGGGTTCTCCAGTTTCACGATCCAGGAAATAAACCCAGCCTGTTTTCCCTGCTTGTGCAATTCCTTTTCTCATTTTTCCATCCATTTCAACATCATATAAAATGGTAGGATTCGCAGGGTCCATATCCCAGATGTCGTGATGAACCTCTTGGAAATGCCATTTGTATTCTCCAGTTGAAGCGTCCAGAGCTAAGATAGAGTCCGCGTATAAGTTCTCCCCTTCACGGTTACTGCCATCTAAATCTGGCGCAGTATTTCCTGTAGCAAAGTAAAGATAACCAAGTTCAGGGTCAACTGAAGGTGTTTGCCAGACCGGTGCTCCACCTGTCATCCACGCTTTATTATCCGCCGGCCACGAGTCATGATCTTTTTCACCTGGACCAGGGATTGTATTGAAACGCCATATTTCCCGCCCGATTTCAGCGTCGTAAGCCATAATACGGCCCCTAATTCCATATTCACCGCCTGCAACGCCTGCGTAAACTTTACCATCATAGAAAAGTGGAGCGCTCGTCATCGTATAACCTTCTTCCCAGCGAGCAACTTCATTTTCCCAAAGAACTTCACCTGTTTTGATGTCAAGAGCTACTAATCTAGCATCTAATAGCGTTACGTATACTCTTCCATCTCCAACCGCGACACCACGATTTGTCCATCCACAACAGACAGTATCCATTTCTTCTGGGATGTCTGGTCTATATTCCCAAAGCTGTTCACCTGTCACCGCATCCAGTGCAAGTACATCATTCGCTCCTGTTGACACGTACATAATGCCGTCAACGACGATAGGAGTCGCTTCTCCTGAATACTTAAATTCCAAGCCTGATCCAAGACTCGCGGTCCACACAGGACTTAAGTCGCCAATATTAGATACGTTAATTTGATCAAGCAGGGAGTAACGGCGGTTATACAAATCTCCACCATGTGTAGCCCAATCACTTGTCGGATAGGCAAATTCGGTTACAGTCCCCCCTTCCTCCACGTCCCCCGATTCATCCTCAGTACCTTCGACCTCAGAATTTTCTTCCGGTTGAACTGTTTCACTACTACCCGCTTTGTCTTGGTTATCGGTCAACTGCCAAGCAATGAAACCACCAATTAATGCTATTACTAAAATAATAAAAATCCACAATCCTTTGTCTATCTTCTGCATGTACTCACCCCTTCTTTTTATATGAATCAAAGCATAAAAAATAAACTTAATAATGTAGTATGCATGTATATTGGTTTATAAAGTATCAATATAAAGTACCAATATACACTACTAAATTACTAATATTTTTCTCTTCCCTTTCAAGAAAAACTTTAAACTTATATATGTGAATTGAAGAAATAATCCAAACAAACAATTATCCCAGAGAAAACAAAAAAACGACTTCATCTGAAGTCGTTTTACGTTTCCTGTAACCTTCCTTTGAAATTCTCTTTTGGTTCCGTGCTTCTTTGCTGTAACCTCTGGAAAATGTTATTTGAAAGTAAGGACACAATAATGAAAATTGTACCAACATAATCATATAGCGTAATGCTCTCACCTTGAAAAGCTTGAATGACCAACGTTGTGACGGGTACAAAGTTAAGAAATAATAAACCATTTAACGGCGTGATGACACTCACGCCATAATTCCATCCTACCAAGGCAATAACGCCTGGGAAGATCACCATAAAAGCAATATGTGGGCTCGTTATGATCAACGTTTCAACGGTCGGAAACGAGACATATCCAGAAAGCGTCACACCGAAAACGACAACAACTGCTGTAGCCGTTCCAAGTAAACAGCTTAGTGCAGAGTAGCGCAATGCTGACCAGCCATCCTTACTAAATCGGCCTCCACCCATCGTGTAAACAACCCACCCAACAACTGCGATAAAAATCAATAAAGAAGGAATAATATCATTTGACGCAGTAAAAAAGGCACCCAAATCACCTTTTGTTACGACTAATGATGCGCCGACGAACCCAATAAACACACAAAACATCGTAACTGCATGAGGCCGTTTTCTTACGAGTACCCAGACAATGATGATTGAAATCATCGGCATTAAGGATTCCATAATTGAGGCTATCATTGTACCTGGATTGCCCAATAAGTCTTGTCCCCAGAAAATCAGCAAATTATAAACCGTAAAGGCCATTGTGCCAAAAAACCAGAGGTACCAACCTTTCCCTTCAAAGCGAAAAGCTTGCCTACCTTCCTTCCATAACAGCCACACCATTAAAATAATCGTTACAAAAACATACCGGAAAATCGTAAAGTAAAATGGGTCTATATGATGAAACGCATGATTCGCTACTGGAAACATTGCACCCCAAGATATCGCTGAGATTAAACATAAAACAGCACCCACTAATACATTGTTATTCATTAAGCCCTGTCCCCTTCAACTATCTTCTACCTATATCATTAAAACACAGGTTTGATATCTCTCAAAATGAACAATATCGATGTTACCTATCATTAATAGTGATAACATAAGAAGTGATTGAGCTGAAAGGGGTAATAATATGGAGTTTAAAGACTTAGAAATCTTTCAAATGGTGGCAAAAAAAGGGACGATTACTGACGCTGCAAAAGAATTAAGTTACGTCCAATCCAACATTACAGCAAGAATCAAGAAGCTTGAGACTGAAATGAATACACCACTTTTTAACCGGAACAACCGCGGAATGACATTGACGCCTGAAGGAAAAAAACTACTTGTCTATTGTGAGAAAATCCTATCGCTAACAAATGAAATGAAAAAGGTTGTCCAAAGTAAAACTGAACCAGCAGGCAAACTGGAAATCGGATCTGTTGAAACAGTCATTAAATTACCGGTTATATTATCTTCTTATATCAAAAAATATAAAAATGTGGACTTATCGCTTTTGACAGGTGTTACTGAACAACTTCAAAAAGATGTATTAAATCACAATTTGGACGGTGCTTTCGTGACAGAAATCGACCAGCATCCTGAGCTTGTTTCCCATGACGTTTTTCAAGAAGAGCTTGTCTTAATATCCGACAACACGAAAACATCATTTGAACAATTAAAAAAAGAACCCTTCTTATGCTTTAGTAAAGGGTGTGGATACCGCGCTAGACTAGAAACATGGTATAAAGATCAAAATATGACGCCACAAAAAGTGATGGAGTTTGGGACCTTAGAAACAATCTTAGGAAGTGTTGTCATGGGGCTTGGTATTACGTTTGTTCCAAAATCAGCCGTTTCTCACTTGGAAAAACAGGGTCTTATTCAGTGTCATTATTTACCTGAAAAGTACAGTGAAATCAATACCGTATTCATAAGAAGAAAAGACGCATATTTAACCTCTACACTCGAAAAATTTATTGAAACGTTTGAACATAGTGAAAGCGATCCAGAAATTGGCCAGTAAAAATGGTGGTTTCAAGCCATTGTTCAGCTGCAATTTATGCAAGTAAATAGTTAATCAACAGAGGTCATAAACTATCGTTGTGTACTTTGAAAGCCCAATTAGATATGGGCTTTTTTCAATTTCCGATGTGTATGTGCCGTTCCCCAATCATGCATAGCTACTAAAATAGGCTCTAAACTCGTTCCATATTCAGTAATCGAGTACTCTACCTTTGGTGGCACCTGTGGGTATACTTTACGTGTAACTATATCCTCTTCTTCTAATTCACGTAGTTGCTTTGTTAACATCTTTTGTGTGATTCCTGGTACCCCTCGTTTCAACTCACTGAATCTATGCGTGCCTTGCTGCAATAGAATTAATAAAATAATTGGCTTCCATTTCCCTACTAATATACCGAGAGCATCTTCCACTCTGCATAGTTCCGGTTTCATTTCCATGTACATTCACCTCATTAGTATCCTTTTGTATACTATACCACTTTAAAGTACGTACTTATAATGAATGTCATTATAGCTTATACTATCCTTGTTCATAAGTATTCTAAAGCCATTATGGAAAAATAGAGAAAATGATAGAAGGGTTGATAACAATGGAAAAATATCGTATTGATCAAAGCAAGGGGTTAGAATTTGGACTTTATACACTTGGGGACCATATCCCAAATCCACTTACAGGAGAACGTATTTCTGCAGGACAGCGTATTCACGAAATCATTGAGTTAGCGAAGCTGGCGGAGCAAGCTGGCATTGATTTTTTTAGTGTTGGAGAAAGTCATCAGGAATATTTCACAACGCAGGCGCATTCCGTTGTGCTAGCAGCAGTTGCTCAGGCAACTAGTAAAATTAAAATCGCAAGTTCCTCTACGATTATTAGTACATCGGATCCTGTTCGGGTATACGAGGATTTTGCAACGATTGATTTAATTTCAAAAGGACGTACTGAGATTATTGCTGGTCGTGCTTCGAGAGTTGGGCTTTTTGATTTATTAGGCTATAATGTTCGGGATTATGAAGAGCTGTTTGAAGAAAAATTCGAGTTATTATTGAAGATAAATGAAGAGGAAGTTGTCAATTGGAGTGGGCAATTCCGTGCTCCACTAAACAATGCAAGTGTTCTCCCACGTCCACAAACTGGCTCATTACCAATTTGGCGTGCAGTAGGAGGACCACCTGCAAGTGCCATTAAAGCTGGTTATGCAGGGGTTCCGATGTTCCTAGCTACTTTAGGTGGGCCCGCTACAAGCTTCAAGGCTTCTATTGATGCTTATCGGGAGGCTGCCAACCGAAGTGGTTTTGATTCAGCGACTCTTCCAATTGCAACAGCGGGCTTTTTCTATGCTGCGGAAACGACACAGCAGGCGCAAAGCGAGGCTTATCCTCATGTTAACCAAGGGATGCAACTCATTAACGGACGTGGTTATCCGAAGCAACATTTTGCACAAGGCGCAGATCCGCGTGATGTCATGAATATCGGTAGTCCGCAACAAATAATCGAAAAAATCCTCTATCAGCATGAGCTATTTGGTCATCAGCGTTATATCGCACAAATGGACTTTGGTGGTGTACCATTTGATAAATTGATGAAAAATATTGAGTTAATTGGCACAGAAATTTTACCGGCTATTAAAAAATATACAGCTAAATAATAGGAGTGGGCAACATGAAAATCGTTGGAATATCGGGTTCAATAGTGGGCTCAAAAACGCGCACTGCCATGAACTACACAGTAGAATCACTCACTAAAAAATATCCAAACGCAGAAGTTACATTACTAGACTTAACTGACTACGATATTCAATTTAGTGATGGCCGCAACTACTTGGAATATGAAGGTGATACAGGATTTGTTACAAAAGCAATAATGGAAGCAGATGCCATTATCATTGGTACACCTATTTTTCAGGCTTCCATTCCAGCGACATTAAAGAACATTTTTGATTTACTACCAGTCAATGCTTTTCGCGATAAAGTTGTGAGTATGCTTGTAACAGCTGGTTCACCCAAGCATTACTTAATTGCTGAACAACAATTAAAGCCGATTTTAGCTTATATGAAAGCGCAGATCGTTCAAACGTTCGTTTTTATTGAAGAAAAGGACTTCCTTCGCAAAGAAATTGTAAATGATGATGTGTTCTTCCGAATCGAACGTTTAGTCGAGGATACTGTTGTGTTAACAGAAACGTATACGAAAATTCGAGAAACCAAAGAAGCAGAATACGATTTTTAAAGCACCAGTCAAACAATAAGAGTTCAGTTTCTCGAATGTTAGTTGTAACGCGCATTCACATTTAAAAAATAGCTAGTAGTATCGGACAGTTTATCTGTCGTCCATCCTAGCCATATTGACAAAGGGTGTATGGTAATTTAGTACGCCCTTGATTTTCTTAACTTGTATTCTCTCACCTGCTAAATAACGATTAAAATCAAAGATAACCGGCATTCGACTGCCCCCAATTGCAAACAGAGCCTTCCTGTCCCTTGGAATATAGGCAGATGTGTGTATCGTTCCCGCGGAAGCATCATATTTACTAGAAAATATCTCTTTTTCTTGATCATTCAATAGGCGATAGGCCTTATATGCATCTAGATCATTACTTTGCTGACTTTCTAATTCCTTCTGCCTTCTTAACGAATCATCCGTACGATAGCGGTTTTCTTCCGTTAACACCTCAAAATGATTCGTACTAATATTCGACTTCCTCACTTCTACCTTTCTTGGTGAAGCTTCTACAACGAATGTTTCGCCACTTGGATCTATCAAAACATAACTAAATGACGTTCGATGGGGAATTTCCTTCAACAAAGTGATGGCTTCCTCTACATTCGCACAAGTCTCTAAAATAATTCGGCCAATCATATTACAGACAAATCCATCAGCTGAGCCCATCCGATTTATAAAGTTATAGCCCATTGCAAGTCCTTTTTCATTCATGCCATCCGTACGACCTGTTATTTGCATAGAAGGACCGATTGTTGCATAGCCCGCATCTGTTGGCTGATATATGATATACCGTCCTTCATAGTAACCAGGATGGCTATCATAATTTCGGATGATAAATTCGGATCCCGTTAAAATTGAGCATCCACTTCTCTCATACTCAACATAATAACCGCCAAATTCTCTTAAAGCATCCTCCATCGACCAGTTTAGCGCATCTGCCAACCCCTGTAGCTCATCCAACATACTCGGAAGAAATTTGGTGAACAGCTGAATCGCTTCTTGTTCATTGATAGTAAAATGACGTTTTCTCTTGGCAGCCCACTGCTTTTCACGATTAAACAAGATAGGAGATTCTTTTAACAACCCACCTTGCATATAACCAAAATCATAATGATTCCCTGTAAACTGAATAACATCGCTATAAACGTGATTCATCTGTCAAACCTCCCTCATTATATTGGAGAATTATTGAACACCACTTTATTACACAAGTATAGTGAATCAAGAAAACAACCTTTTAGCAAGACATGCGTCTTAATAAAGGGTTCAGTCAGCCACACTCCATTCTTTGATGAATCGTCATGAATCAATTGCATCATTTAAAGTAATCGAGCATTCTTCTGTAATATGGAATGCTTTTATCTTTATCTAAAATTAAAAACGTCAATAAAACGATAATATTTTATTGTTAAACGATAAATATTGTGTTATATTCAACTTCATAATAACTAAATGAGGTGCTTTTTATGAAACGAGGATCAACACTATTTTTAAGGTTGGCTGTTTTTCTAATGGGAATCCCGGTCCTTGCTTTGTGTACATTTGCGGTATATCAGCTCGCCAATAACCCAGTAAACCCAGATTATGCCCATATACTATATCCTATTATAATAGGTGTCTATGTCTCAGCTGTACCCTTTTTCATCGCATTGTATCAGGCTTTTAAACTGTTAAACTATATTGACAAAAACCAATCCTTCTCTGGGCTGTCTGTTATAGCGCTCAAAAATATCAAATTCTGTGCAATGATAATTAGTGGGTTGTATTTGATCATTCTGCCATTTGTATTTCTCGTTGCAGATCTAGACGATGCGCCAGGACTCGTCATAGTTGGAATGATTCCTGTTTTTGCTTCAATGGTGGTTGCTGTCTTTGCTGCTGTTCTTCAAAGACTTTTACAAGAAGCGATTCATATAAAATCAGAAAATGATTTAACGGTCTGAGGTGATAATATGACGATTATAATTAATATTGATGTGATGCTGGCTAAAAGGAAAATGAGCGTAACTGAACTGACAGAGAAGGTCGGTATAACGATGGCGAATATATCCATATTAAAAAATGGAAAAGCAAAAGCGATTCGTTTATCTACTTTAGAGGCGATTTGTAAGGCTTTGGACTGTCAGCCCGGAGATATTTTAGAATACCGTAGTGATGAAGACGCGCAATAAGCAGGACTACTATATTCGGAAAAATCCGTGGTGGCATAAATCATGAATGCACTTAAACAACTTGTACGTTTCGGTTGGGAACAGGCTCTATCCTGTTTGTTTCCCGTCGTTATTTTTGCCTCTTTGGCTTTGACACAAACCATTCCGCTGCCCTTCCTACCGCGGTATGACTGGATTCTTATCATTTGCCTTCTGATGCAATGGTGGATGGTGCGTTCTGGGCTTGAAACTCGAGATGAATTAAAGGTTATTACACTGTTTCATGTTATTGGACTTGCTCTTGAAATTTTCAAGGTGCATATGGGCTCGTGGTCTTATCCAGAGGAAGGCTATGTCAAAATTTTTGGCGTACCTTTATATAGCGGATTCATGTATGCAAGTGTCGCAAGTTACCTCTGCCAAGCGTGGAGAAGGCTTGATGTTGAACTCGTTAAATGGCCTCCTTTTCTTCTAGTCGTTCCTCTTGCAGCTGCGATTTATTTAAATTTTTTCACCCACCATTATTGGATTGATGTACGTTGGTGGCTATCTGCACTTGTCATAATCGTCTTTTGGAAATCATGGGTCACATATGCGGTTGGAGGGACTCGTTACCGAATGCCCCTCGCGTTTTCTTTTGTGCTCATTGGATTTTTTATATGGGTAGCTGAAAATATCGCAACATTCTTTGGAGCTTGGCAATATCCTAACCAAGCCGATACATGGAGTCTCGTTCATCTAGGCAAGGTAAGCTCATGGCTTTTATTAGTCATTGTGAGCTTTTTGATTGTAGCGACATTAAAGCGGGTTAAGAGGAAAAGTGCTAGTATTTAATAAGGAAAAGAAATGAGGAGTTTATATTGAAGCTGACAAATGAATTAAACTATAGCCAATTGAATCATCTAAAAAAAGAAGTGACGCGATTCATGCTAGCTTATAAATTTGCGTTAGACGAAGTGAGCACCAAGATCAATATCTTAGAAGAAGAATTTCAATTGATACATGAATACAACCCAATCGAACATATTAATACCCGCTTGAAAACACCAGAGAGCATTATCCAAAAGGCGCTTCGCAAAAATATCGGACTGTCCCTATCTTCCATCAAGGAAAATATGCGGGATATCGCAGGGATTCGGATTAACTGTTCCTTTAACTCGGACATTTATAAACTAAGTGAAATGATTCAAAAGCAGCAGGATATTGAAGT
The DNA here is from genome assembly GCF_038618305.1 of Sporosarcina sp. FSL K6-2383. NCBI lineage: Bacteria > Bacillati > Bacillota > Bacilli > Caryophanales > Caryophanaceae > Sporosarcina > Sporosarcina sp. FSL K6-2383. The sequence continues at coordinate 637,532 of NZ_CP152017.1, read as the reverse complement.
GATTGAGTATAAAGATTACATACAAAATCCGAAGCCTAATGGTTACCGGAGCCTTCATTTGATATTAAAAATCCCTGTATTTATGTCAGATCGAGTGGAACACGTCTTTGTTGAAATGCAGATCAGGACAATCGCTATGGATTTTTGGGCAAGCCTAGAGCATAAGATTTTTTATAAATTCGACAAATCTGTTCCTGAAAAAATGCTAAAAGAATTGAAAGACGCTGCGGAATCCGCCAACGAATTGGATCAAAAAATGGAGAATCTCCATAGAGAAATCAATGAAATTAAACGAATGGACGAAGAATTTACGCCAACCCTTTTTAATGAAAAGAATGAAATCAATATCCCACTTAAGTTCCTTGAAATGATGAATGAGAATAGTAACTAAAAAAGATGCCAGCCGCTCAAACATAAACGTTTGAATGACTGGCATTATTTATTAAAGCGGCAAATCCTTGCCCTTAAAGAAACGTATACCCATGATTTAAAAAACCCTTTTGAAAGTGATTTTGATATTATAAAGGCAAGAATCACCGTTAGAAACGGCTCGAATTCTATCAAATAATTTGAAGTTGTAAAGCACTCTCCTGTAATGGAAAATGCTTTTATCTTTATCTAAAATCAAGCCCTATCTTGCTTGTTTCCGGTCATCTTAATAGCACCAATTGTTTGACGATATTCTTGAAACGGTGTTATGTTTACAAGAAACAAGTAGTTCCATAAAATACTTTTGTCCACACCTTTATTTACCGGTAAGAATATAATGTAGCTATAAGAGTGTACAACCTATGTAAATAAAAATTGTCAACACTTAATTTACACATTAACCCAAATTCAAATAAAAGGAATGATTTCATGGTACAGGCGAAACTAGAACCGGAAGTTCTTGATATTTTAAAAGAAAAAATTCAATTAATCGAAACAGATGAGGGGGCAATTTACTTGGTTGGCCCCATTAAATTACCCGTTAATCTTCACGGAGAAACGGTTGTTTTCCAATGGTATTGCTGGTTAAATCGCTGCCAAGTAACCGAGAATTATCAAGAAGTTATTGATCAGCTGTCTTCCGCTAATTTGGCCGAGTACCAACAATCAAGCGTGCTTGTTTACGGGGATTTTAAAGAGGCAGATGACGCGCTCATTCGGATGCATTCCATTTGCCACACTGGAGACATATTTGGTAGTAAAAGATGCGATTGCGGTTATCAATTAAAACAATCCATGCAAAATATTGTCGATCATGGGACAGGGGCATTGTTTTATTTAGCTAATCATGAAGGCCGCGGAATCGGTTTATTCAGCAAGGCGATGGCGTACGTACTCCAGGAGAATGGTTACGATACAGTGGAAGCGAACGAAAGCCTCGGCTTTGTCGATGACTCTAGAAATTACGACGATGCTATTCGTGTTTTAAAGACACTTCGTACAAAACCAGTCAAGCTAATGACGAATAATCCAAAGAAACTGGAAGCAATGAAGAAGGCAGGTCTTCCTGTTTCAGGTCGTGAGCCATTATGGGGCGATCAATCAGAGTTCAACGAAAAGTATTTACAAACAAAAATTCAGCGCTCTGGACATCTAGAAGAAGGGAATCGCCCAAATGACTAACCATGAATTTTACATGAATTTGGCCCTAGAAAATGCACAAGCCATGAAGGGACAGACTGATCCAAATCCACTTGTCGGTGCAGTCATTGTCAATGAAAATCGAATCGTTGGGGTGGGTTCGCATTTGAAAGCTGGCGAACCACATGCTGAAATACACGCCATCCGAATGGCCGGCGAAAAGGCAAATGGTGGAACAATTTACGTCACCCTTGAGCCATGCTCACATACCGGTAGAACGGGACCATGCGCAAAAGCGATTGTTGAAGCGGGAATTAAAACCGTTGTCATTGCCACGCTCGATCCGAATCCAGTTGTGGCTGGAAACGGGGTTAAAATATTACAAGACACAGGAATTGAAGTCGTTATTGGTATATTAGAAGAAAAATCCCGAAGGATGAATGAAGTATTTAACAAATTCATCGTTGAACAGAGACCCTTCGTCACGATGAAAGCCGGAAGTACATTGGACGGTAAAATTGCTACACATACCGCTGACAGTAAGTGGATTACATCCCCCGAGGCAAGAAATGATGTGCATGTATTGCGCAATGAGAACATGGCCATTTTAGTCGGTGTCAATACGGTAATTGAGGATGATCCCGAACTAACAACAAGGATTCCAAATGGCAGAAATCCGGTTCGTATCATTTTAGATTCTACATTACGCATTCCACTCAATTCGAAGGTAGTGACTGATGGACAGGCGGAAACGTGGATCTTCACTGCACATACGTATAATGAAGATGCGAAGAAAAAGCTGGAAGGTAGAGGTGTGTTGATTTATCACACTTCCGGTATTAAACAGGTAGACACGGACGAAGTTCTTCAAATTCTCGGTGAAAAACTTGTTTCTTCCGTCTTGATTGAAGGTGGGGGTTCGATTCATGCCGCTTTCCTTGAAAGGCAACTTGTCGACAAGGTAGAAATTTATATAGCACCAAAATTAGTCGGAGGTACACAAGCGCCTACATTCCTGGAAGGGACAGGTGTTGAATTCATGCGTGATGCTGTAGATTTAGAAGACCTCCATATTACGCAAATAGGTAAGGATTTTAAGTTTACTGGCTATCCGAAATATACTAGACAACAAACTGAGGGTGATTAATATGAAGTTTGGTTTTGATATCGATGATACATTGATTAATCTAAGAGAGCATGCCTTTCATCTATACAATAAAAAATTGAATCAGGATGTGCATGTAGACCTCTTTCATGCGTTAGACAAGGTTGAAATCCATGAAATCTTCGGCATGACGAATGAAGAAGGCAGTAACATGTGGAATCGTTCACTCGAAGAAATCTACTATACATCGTGCCCACCTTACCCTGATGCTGTGGAAACATTACAACAGCTAGAAAAGGATGGCCATGAAGTCTACTATATTACGGCAAGGCCAAAAGAACATGGCGAGCGGACAATGGAATGGATGATTGAACAAGGCTTTCCCGTTCAGAAAGAACGATTTTTTTACGGGATGAATGACGAAGACAAGGTTCATATTATAAAAGAGTTTGAGCTTGACTATTATTTCGATGATAAGCCCGCAGTTCTTGAAACATTGAGAGATTGTCAGCTAAACGTGTTTGCGAAGGCTCAGTCCTACAATAAGCATTTAGCTATTCCACAAATCACAAATTGGTCTGAACTAGCCGATTTGCTCAACGAGAAATAACTGGCCACCATTTCTGGACATTTCCGGTTTACTTTCGGCAATAGATGGACGACAGTATAACAGCAGGAATCGTGTTGCCAGCAATGACTCCGTCATCGCTGGCAACACCGTTCTCGATTATCCTATTGTGCATCATTGCCTGTCGTAAACCTCCAATGCACAAATGAAAAGTACAGGTACTGGGAAAGAAAAGAAGTGATGAAATTGTTAAAGTGTGTAAGTTCCCGAAGATACAATTTCGGGAACTATTGCACATTGAACAAAGCATTTTTTCTTAACTTTTCTAAGAAAGTGACATGATTTAAAATAAGAATTGGAAACATGATAGGAATAGCAGTAGCCGCCAAAATTGCATCTTTGGCGGCTTTTATAAAGTTAGAAATCCTCTATTCTTTGTTCCCAAAAAGCATTGGTGCTTGGTGTAGTATTTCCTTTGGTTAGCGACGGATAAACGACCACCATACGATTATCGAAAAGAACGTATAGGGATGCGGCGAAGTCGCATCCCTATACGCAAAACAGTACGGTTATTGTATAGAAGTCGTTCAATCCAAAGCAAACCAAAATCGATTGATCACAGAGCACCTAGTATTGATTATGTTATTTTTTATCTTTTTCAAACAACACGATTAATGCGGGCAGTAGAATTCCACGAATTAAGAATGTATCTAGGAGAATCCCTATTGCTACGATAAATCCAAATGTGAACAACAATTGCATGGGTTGCGTCATAAGCACAGCGAAGGTAGCTGCAAGCAAAATACCTGCGGAAGAAATAACCCCACCTGTATTGGCCACTGCAATTTGAACGGATTCTTTTACTGAGTGTTTTTTACGCTCTTCCATAAATCTTGAGATTAAAATAATATTGTAATCTATTCCGAGTGCAACTAAGAATACGAATGAGTATAGCGGAACTCGATTACTAATCGTATCCAGATCAAAGAATAAATTAGCCAAGAACATCCCTAGACCTAATGCTGCTAAAAATGACAGCAAAATGGTTCCCATCATATAAATAGGCATCTTAAATGATTTTGTTAAGAAAATGAGCATGATGAATATGAGGATTGTTTCAAGTAACACAATGATTAATAAATCACGATCATTTACCGCTCGATCATCCACTTTAGTTGCCGTCTCCCCAGCAAAATGTAATTCTCCCCCTAGCTGACTATCCTGCACAAGGATTGCTGCATTCTCTCGCATGTTTTCTAGTGCATTCATTGATTCAACTGAGTAAGGGCTATCTTTAAACGTTAATTGATACTGAATAGCTAAACCATCCTCCGAGACTCCAGTTGGACGTACATTGTTTACGAAGTCTTGATTGGCTAACGTCTCCATTAAACTTGTTTGTGCTTCAGGTGTGACTTCATTCTTTGATTCAAATAAAACAGTTGTTGGGGCAAGGTCACCCTTTTCAAATTCCTTTTCAATTATCTCATAGCCTTCACGAGAAGGCATATCACTTGGGAAAGATTTGATCGTATCAAATTCATATTCCAGATTGAACATATTTAAAGCGGATACCAATAAAAAGACCAATATTGCTAATGCAGAAAAAATAGGTTTCTTCACAATAAATGAACCAATTCTGCTCCACAAAGTATTCGTTTTCACCTCTGTATCTCCAAATTTCGGAACTTTAGGCCAAAATGATTTTCTTCCGAAAAGTGTAAATAACGCAGGGATTAATGTAATGGTAGCGAGCATAATAACGAACATCGTCGTTCCGAAGATTGGTGCAAAGTTACGGTAATCACCGAACTCCGCGAAAAATAGAACAAGCATGGCAGCAAGTACAGTACCACCGGCAAAAAATACTGGGATTCCCGTTTCACGCATTGCCCACTTCATTGCATCATATTTACTATCATAGTTTTTCAGTTCTTCTCGATAACGTGAAAAAACAAATAAGGAATAGTCAATTGTGGCAGCAAATAATAAAATGGACATGATAGATGTCGATTGACTTGCTAAGTCTAATCCCGCTTTACCAAATAAACCGAGTATTTGGTTCACTACTTCATAAACAAATGCCGTAGCTAATAGAGGAATCAAAGCGAGTAACGGCGAACGATAAATAACAATCAATAATATCAAAATAATGCCAACCGTTGATAAAATTAATACAAGATCGGCTCTAGAAAATAAGTTTACAGTATCAATTGCAATTCCGGCAGGACCCGTCATATAAACTATCATGTCCGTTTGCTCTTGAACGATACCTTTTATCTTCTCTACACTGACCTCTAATTCTTTCGTATCTAACGATGGATCAAAACTTAAAGGGATGACCACTGTCTCTTTATTTTCCGAGAAAAAACTTGTGAGAGCCTGTGGTGGTAGACTACTAAAAGGTAGCATCTCTTTTAAACCATTGATTTCAGTAGCACCCACATTATCTAGTACCTCACCAATAACTTCTGGTTTAATTTCCCCATTTTCCGATTGCAGAACGAGAATGCCTGGAATACTTTCAGCACCTTTAAAGTGTTCATCAATCTTCTCTTTCGCAATAACAGATTGTGCATCGTCCGGTAGAGATTGGACACTCGACACTTTGTACTCACTCGCACTCGGAGCAAATACAGCCAGCAATACAGTAATTGCTAACCAAATTCCTAGTGTCATCCACATTCCCTTTTTTGTAGTGACAAAATCTGTGACGTGGCGTATGACCATCTTCATGATTTCACTCTCCAATAAACAAGGTTAGTGACACAAGTGTCACATTTATAATATTACCATTAAACATTAAAGGTGACACTTGTGTCAATTACTCATTTATGAACATACCGTGACATAATATTTCTTTTATGGAGGCAATCCATTCCTCTTTTGGAATACCAAAATGATTGGGTATTGCAATCGTTTGAAAGATCATTCCTAATAAAATCGCTGTCGGCAAATGACTTTTAATCACTTTTTCTTTTCTCCCTACATCGACAAATCCTTGGAATTGCTTATACATATCAACATAGTACTCACTTAGTCTAGATTGCGTAGCATCTTCTATCGTCCTTGTTGAATTGACCTGAATTTGTTTAATAATATCTAAAATATGATTGCTATTATTATACTCAAAAATAAAATCAATTAGCACTTGAAATTGAGTTTGAAAATCCGCCTCTTTATCAAGTGTATTAAACTCATTTAGAAAATGGTTCATCTCGAACATAAGAAATTCCGCTATTAGTTCATCTTTATTTTCATAATACTTATAGATACTTCCTCTAGATACGTTTAAAACAGTCGACAATTTACTAAAGGTAAATGAATCATAGCCATCTCTAATGAATATCACTTTAGTAGCAGCAAACAACTCCGCATCTGTAAATTTCCGTTCCCTTGCCATACTATTCACCTCACTACTTGCTTATCTATCTAGTATTGTACATAATATCTCCCTTCTAAACTATCCATAAAAAAACAACACGGCTGTTGATTAAATAAAAAATGACCTAATTAAATATTAGGCCGCTCTATATATAGACGCTTTTGGTCGCTTTCTTAAATTGAATAACTTCTATTTAAAATAACCGTGCTGTTTTTTGAATAGGGGTTGTCCAGCAAGTCAGTGAAACTGATTCCCTAGACAGCCCATTCTTAAGATTATTTTATCGGTCCTTTGGTAATCTCAGTCAGTTTAGAATTGATGGCAAATATTTTGGCGTTGACGTCTGTAACTCCGAAGCCAGCTAATCTTTTCGTGTGCATATCTAAATACTTTTCGGCTGTTTCTTTTGTTTCGAAAATATAAATTCCACCGGCTTCATTTGTTTCAGGGCTTTCCGTCCAAATTTTCCACATGAAGCCCTCTTCTTCATTGATGCTTTTTGCTAAATCAGTAAACGCCTCGGCCATTTCATCTCCGAATGGCCCATTCATTTTAAAATCTACTTGTAGTACGTATGCCATCGTCATTTCCCTCCAATTATTTAGTAGTTGTAAAGTAGGATTCCCCTAGAATTTCCTTTGTTTGATAGCTATCTGTTGTAAGCTCTTTTTCGATAAAAGAGTGAATATCTGATTGCTCAACATCATACATGACTTCAATTTCCTTAGAAAATAGTAATTTTTCTTTTTCAAGCAAGCTAGAAAGAGATGGTTGTTGTTTTGGTTGAAGATCTTCCTTGCCCAGCACTTGTTTTAATCCGTCAACATAGTATTCAAACGGACGTCCGCCAACAATTTTTACACCCTTATTTTCCTCATTCATCATAATAATTGTAGGAAAACCTCTGGCACCTAAATTTCTAACTAGAGCAAAATCTTCATTCAATAATTGTTGTCCAATTGGTTGTTCAGCTTCTTTAACAATCGCTTCCCCATCAAGACCCATTTTATTGACGATATCAATCAGAACGGATTCATCTGAAATATTTTTATTAAATGCAAAAAGTTCTTCTCTCGCACGACGCAAATAGTCAAATGCAATTGCATCATTATGATTTTTTTGGATCACTTTAAATACACGAGAGGCTGGGTAAGAGGATTGAACTGGATTATCAATCATTAAGCTACCGTCAATTGGCATTCTTGAGTGCTCTCCAACTTCCCTCCAGTGACCCGCAACGTCGGCTGGTTTATGAATTCCATTAGCAGGATCGATGGGTCCATCATGCCATTTTTCCAGTAACCCACCCATAACCGTGTGCATGTTGAAATGGTGACCATATTGCTCTGTAAAGCGACGGAATGTCGGTTCAATTGCCCAGCAATGAGAACAAATAGGGTCCGTCACATAATAAAGATTAATATTTTTTTCTGGTTGGTTAAAATCAATGATTTCCATTTCCTCTTCCCCTGCTACTCCACATACACCTGTTTCTAAATCACACATCATATTATTATTGTTCAATTTATGTCTCCTCATTTCTTTGAAAGTTAAGTATTTGCTTACAATTGAATTGTAGACCATAATTACAAGTACCAACACCAATAGTTCAGCGAAAATGTCGTTTATCCAACACATTGAAGAATCTGTTTGAAAAGTAGGAGGAGATTGGCATGACTCAACCAAAGACTGATCCTCGAGTTCAACGAACCCGCAAATTAATTATGGATTCTTTTATGGAGCTTTCGGGTGAAAAAGAATTTAAGGATATTACCGTTAAGGATATTACTGCTGAGGCTATGATTAATCGCGCCACGTTCTATTATCATTTTGAAGATATATACGACTTATTGGAAAAGGTATTATCAGAAGTTTTGTTAGTTAATTTAGATTTTGATTACTACCAAAATAACGAGTTAAATGAAGAAGTGTTGGTTGACATCTTTAAAGCCATCACAAATTTTCAAAAGTCATTATCCAATCGCTGTCATAGAGGATACGAAGATACCATTGCCCGTATCATTCGGGAACAGCTTGAAATCATTTTTTATAAAATGCTGTTAACACAACATAATTCTGAAGAAGATGAAGCACTAAAAGTAACGGCCGTCCTATTAAGCTGGGGAATGTATGGAGCTTCTGTAGAATGGAAAAGAAATAGTAAGCAGCTACCACCAGAGGAATTTATCAAATTAGCCATTCCTTATATTATTTCTGGGATAGATTTTGGGTCTACTAGCGAACAAATCTAACTTGATTCAGCAGAAGTCCTCCACTTCTATAAGTGGCAGGATGAATGCCAGAAAAGCATTTCAATCAGAGGAAGTTCAAAATCCCTGCTGATTCAAGTTAAGCCTCCGGCGGATGTTAGGGATTTTGAAGGGTGTTAATTGAGCAAGCTCAATTCAAAATCCCAACGCAATTACGCCGAGGCGCAATAGATTTAACGCTTATACAAAAGGGAGTGATTTGTCTTCACACACGACAATTCAGCTCCCTTTGTATATTCTTTCATTTTAGTTCAATTCTATATAGCTTATCATCATTTTCCTGTGGAGCACCACGCCCATCTGTATTATTCGTGATGAAATAAAGGTAATTATCTTCAATGAGCACATCCCGAATTCTACCGAGTTCAGTGATGACTTCCCATTGTTTACCTGTTTCAGGATTGAACCCTATTATTGCCGTTCCTCTCAATGCCGCCACGTACAAATTACCGTTATAATAGCCCATTCCAGATGGTGCCCAAGTTGCTTCCTCTCCGGAAGTGAATAGCGGCGAAACCATACCTTCTTGTTCCTCATGGCCTTCAATAGTCGGCCAACCGTAATTTTGACCGCCTTCTATTTGATTGATTTCATCATTTGCGGAGTTACCGTGCTCGCTTGCATATAGCGTACCGTCAGGCGACCAAGCAAGCCCTTGAGGATTTCGGTGCCCATAACTATAGATGTAAGAATTTTGAAATGGGTTATCGCTTGGAACAGACCCATCAAGATTCATTCTTAAAATTTTTCCACCTAATGAATCGGTATCTTGTGCTAGTCCAGGCTCAGATGCATCACCCGCCGTTGCGTACAGTTTTCCGTCAGGTCCAATTTTAAGTCTACCCCCATGATGATAGGAACCACTTGGGATTTTATCGAGAAGCAAATTCTCTTCCTGCCAACCATTATCCTCTAAGCGCAGTGTAATCATACGGTTAAATTGTCCGGCATTGTCTCGATATGTGTAATATGCATAGGCTCGATTCGATTCCAGAAAATCCGGGGCTAACACAAACCCTAATAACCCCGCCTCTGAAGCTGTCGCTAGTTCTTTCTCTAGTTCTACGCTTTGCCGTTCCGTTTCTCCATTTTCTATTTTCACGATATTTCCTGTTCTTTCCGTCATATAGAATGTACTGCCAACTTTAGCAATAGACCAAGGAGCCACAAGATTTTCTGCAATTATTGCTAGTTTTTGATTTTCCTGCTCATCCGTAGAACTTGTCCGTTCTTCCAAAGGATCTTGTTGTTCATTTTCGGAACATCCTGCGATGAGAAGGGTTGCTAACAAAGAGATTGCTAAAATTTTTTTCAAGTCCAATCACCTCAACCTTTCACAACAAATTAGTTAAATCATGTCGCAATTCCTGTAAGAATGCTTGACTTGCAGGTGATAATGCTTGGTTTTTCTTCCAAGCAAGATTTAAATTAGCTTTCAATGGCGGGGCGAATGGTACAAATTGAAGTGTTTGATTAGATGATGTATCGATCAATTGATCTAAACATAAAGCATACCCCAAACCTTCTTCGACCATAATTGCAGCGTTAAAAATAAGATTATAGGTTGCAACAATTGGGTTCTGGTTAATACTTCGACCAAGCCAACCAGAAAGCTGATTATCCACAATACTTTGACGGGATACTAGGAGTGGCTGATCGACGATGTCACTCGGATGTATAACATCCTTCTGCGCAAGTGGGCTATCGCGTCGCATGAGAATTCCCCAACGATCTTGATAAGGAAGTTTAATGAAGTCATATTGATTTTTGTCGGTAGGATCGATGAATACTCCAAAGTCGAGTAAGCCTTTTTCTAATCGTTCTGAAACATCATCTCCATTACCACTATAAAGGTGAAAGGTAATATTGGGATGCTTGGTTTGCAGTCTATGAAAAGTCTTCGCAATAATACGCATGCCTTCCGTCTCACCACAACCAATTGCAATTTCACCATGAATATCTTCAGAGGATTTACTTAGATTTTGTTCAGTTCGATCAACTAAAGCAAGTATTTCTTTCGCTTTTTGAAGTAAATAATGACCTGATTCTGTGAGTATAATTTCACGATTACCACGAATAAATAAAGTCGTTTCTAATCGTTCTTCCAATTCTTTGAGCTGGCGAGAAAGAGTCGGTTGCGTTAAATGCAGCGATTCAGCCGCTTTTGAAATGCTGCGCTCATTGGCCACAGCAATAAAATAGCGTAACACTCGAATTTCCATGTTAACCTCCTTTCCCATGCCCGATTGGCATACGAGTGCATTTGTTATAGGTATTTGTTTTCTTAATCATATCATTTTACAATTGAATAAATACAAAAAACATTAAAAGGTGGTTTATAAAAATGAATATGGATGATTTTATTGAGTTTTGTAAGCAAGGAAATCCAATAACAGGGGAGGATAAAGAATTACATGGGCTATTAATTCAAAATAGCTATGAAGCCATAAGGATAACGACGCAATTAAATACATCCTCTCATTCTAGAGAAGAAATCGTAGACATTTTTAGTGAACTTACGGGCAACAAAGTAGATCCTTCATTTATGTGTTTTCCACCATTTCATACAGACTTCGGCAAGAACATTACCTTTGGAAAAAATGTGTTTTTAAACACAGGGTGCTCATTCCAGGATAGGGGTGGAATTCGTATAGGGGACGGTTCAATGATTGGCATGAACGTCGCAATTGCTACACTTAATCACGGGTTGGATTTAGAGACGAGAAACACAACATTTCCCTCTCCAGTTGTCATTGGGAAGAATGTCTGGATTGGATCAAACGCAACAATCCTCCCCGGCGTGACGATTGGTGACAACTCTGTTGTGGCCGCAGGAGCAGTTGTCACAAAGGATGTTCCAGAAAACACTGTCGTTGCAGGCGTCCCTGCTAAATTTATGAAGGAAATAAAGTAATTGAAGAAGTTAAGTATCGCTTTAATTATTTTAACAATGATCGCCTTATTTTTCATAATTCTTTTCAGTCAAAAGGAAGTTTCACCCGATATCAAGGAGGAACCACAATTGCTTACAAGAAATGTAGAGAAAAAAATACGATTGGAATTTGCCGACAAAGAGATTTTAGTAATACTTAAAAACAATCCTTCCGCCAATGCATTTTATGATCGTCTTCCTTTAGAATTTGAATTCAAGGATTACACACACACTGAAAAAGTAACAGATTTAGTAAAGCCCTTACCTAAGCCAGAAGGTAATTTTGGCTATGAGCCGAACCTTGGAGATTTTGCCTACTATGCACCGTGGAATGGGCTTGCATTTTATTATAAGGATTTCCAATACTCTACTGGGCTTATTAAGTTAGGTGAAATTGTAAAAGGGTTAGACGACCTTACGAATATGGAAGGAATCGTCTTGGTATCAAAGGCAGATTAATGATAGCTTATAAAATAAACATTGAGGAGAATGTATGATGAGTAAATTATGGACAGAATTAAAAATTGGAAATATGATATTACCGCATCGTTTAGCAATGGCACCCATGACAAGAAGCCGCGCTTTAGCTGATGGCGTGCCTGGAGAACTTACCGCGGAATACTATGGACAACGCGCAAGTTTAGGTTTGATTATTAGTGAAGGGACACAGCCATCAGATGACGGTCAAGGGTATATGAACACGCCTGGAATTTATACAGAAGCACATATTGAAGGTTGGAAAAAGATCACTAGCCGTGTTCACGAGGAAGGCGGCCACATTTTTATACAACTCATGCATGTTGGACGTATCTCACATCCCGATAATACGCCCCATCACCGTCAGCCTGTCGCACCATCTGCTATTGCACCTAAAGTAGAGATGTTTACTGCTGAAGGAATGAAAGAGGCTCCAACTCCTAGGGCATTCAGCAAAGAGGAGATTAATGAAGTCATCCAAGAATTTCGTACAGCTGCTTCTGCTGCAATAAAAGCTGGAGCTGATGGTGTTGAAATACATGGTGCAAATGGTTATTTGATTCAACAATTTCTAAGTGAAAATGCAAATCAACGAAATGATGAGTATGGCGGCACGATTGAAAATCGAGCACGTTTTGCCATTGAAGTAACGAAAGCCGTTGTGGATGAGATTGGTGCAGATAAAACCGGATTTAGAATATCACCTTCTTCCACATTACATGACATTGAAGAGGGGGAATTTGGCCCTGATGTATACCGTTTCCTTGTTGCCGAATTAAAAAAATTGGATTTAGCTTATCTTCATGTCATGCATGTCGGTAATGAGCCATTGTTAAAAGAACTTCGTCAGTTATGGTCAAATCCATTGCTCGTCAACCGAGCTGGACGCCCCCTTGAGCAACTTACAACAGATCTCGATCATGACTTAGCAGATGTGGTTCCTGTAGGCAGCTGGGCGCTTGCGAATCCAGATTTTGTAGAGAGAATCAAGAATAATGCTTCCCTTAATGATCCAGATCGTAATACGTTTTACGGTGGCGGTGCTGAGGGGTATACGGATTATCCGTTTTTAAGTAAATAATTAAATTCATAAAAAGTCACTCAAACAAACACGTTAATTCGAATAAACGTGTTTGTTTGAACTTTCACGAGTGACCGAGTGACTATGAAATAAGAAGAGACAGGAAAAATAACATTTCCCTGTCTCTTCTTCGTTAAAATTAATCAATCGTGCCTCGGCGTGACATCCGCCGGAGGCTTTAACTTAATTCAGCCAGGGTTGAACCCCTGCTGAATTAAGTTAACATGCTTTGTCAGCTCAACAATTACACATCTACACGTTGAAAAAATTGTGGCAAGTGTTCTTTATGTGCTTCCAGCATTTCATCCAAAATGGCTTTTCCAACTGTATCTGATGGAACGAGAGGATTGATTGTCATGGCAAGCAGTGCTGTGTCATAGTTTCCTGTCACTGCCGCCTCGGCTGCCACTCGTTCAAAAGATTTGATTTGCTGTACTAAACCTCTAACTGCAACTGGCAAATCGCCAACACTTAATGGAATTGGACCTTCTTTAGTAATCACACAACTAATCTCAACAGCGGAGTCAAATGGTATACTAGCAATGGCCCCATTATTGATGGTATTAACCGGCTGAATATCTCGTTTATCATTATAGATCGATGAAATTAAACGAACAGCCGCATCACTATAATACGCTCCGCCTCGTTCCTCTAACTGAGGTGGTTTAATTGCTAAATTAGGGTCTTTATATAGCTCAAACAATTCTTCTTCAAGCTTTTTCACGACTTCCGCTCTCGTTGTACCATTTTTAAAGTTTTCTAGCTCCTTTTGCAGCATGTCATCTTTTTTATAATAGTACAGATGATAAGGGCAAGTTAGTACATTTAGGGCACGAATAAATTCTGGTTCCCATCCTTGCCCTTTCACGTTTTTAACAAAGCTACTATTTTCCGGATCAGCGATCAGTTCAATGACTCGTTCTTTTACACTAACCCCATCTAGATAAACATCCAATCCATATACCATATGATTTAAACCAGCAAAATCGATACGGATGCGCGAATGATCGACATCTAAAAGTTTTGTAACTCCCATCTCAATGCCGATCGGAACATTACATAATCCAACGATTTTCTTATGATCTGTATACCTAAGAACAGCTTCTGTCACCATGCCTGCTGGATTTGTAAAGTTTATCAACCAGGCGTCCGGACATAATTCCTTAATATCTTTAATGATATCTAAAATGACCGGAATCGTACGCAATCCTTTTAAAAGCCCACCTGGCCCATTTGTTTCTTGTCCTAGTACGCCATGGCTTAACGGAATTCTTTCATCTTTTGCACGCGCATCTAGCAAACCTACACGAAATTGTGTCGTAACAAAATCGGCATCCTGTAAAGCTTCTTTTCGGTTGAGTGTTAAATGGACTTGAATCGGCAGACCTGCTTTTTCTATCATTCTTTTCGCAAGGTTCCCGACGATTTCTAATTTTTCCTTACCCGCTTCTATATCCACCAACCACAATTCCCTGACAGGCAATTCATCATATCTTTTAATAAACCCTTCAACTAATTCCGGAGTATAGCTTGAACCTCCACCAATCGTGACAATTTTAATCCCTTTACTCATTGTCCATCCTCCTAAAAGTTAATTATAAAGACTATACTATGAGGAAAAAGAGCAATAAGATATAGCTGAGGAGGCGTTAGATTTGTTTTTCAATGAAAGATATTTGTTTCTCGAAAGTAACACTGCGTTTCCCGCGTGATGTATAGTAGAAGATAAAGGAAAACAGATGAGGAGTGAGGAGCCTTTGTTTACAAACGAAGTAATCACGACATTCAACGAACTTGAGATGTTACTTTATAAATACATCATGAAAAACAAGGAAAAGGTTGTTTATATGCGGATACGTGACCTTGCTGACGAAGCGCATGTTTCCACTTCAACAATCATGCGTTTTTGTAGAAAATTACATTGCGAGGGCTTCTCAGAATTCAAGGTAAAACTTAAGCTTTTAATTGATATAAAGCCTACCCCAGCCATTAAAAGCAACGAGTATGTATTAGCGGAGTTTTTTGAGCGGACTCAAAATAAGAAGTTCCTGGCTAAGTTAGAGAATGCAGCAAGTATTATTGCTAAAACAGAGACAATCATTTTTATCGGATTTGGTAGTTCAGGAACATTCGCTGAATATGGTTCAAGGTATTTTTCAAGCGTGGGTAAGTTCTCCATGTATATAAAAGATTGGTTTGTGCCCATTCATACCGACTTGAATAGTAGTATCACGATTGCTCTTTCCGTTTCAGGAGAAAGTGCTTTTACTTTGTCTCACGTTCAAAAGTTAAAGGAGCAGGGCAGTAAGATTTTAAGTATTACCAACAATGAACAATCCACTATGGCAAAACTAGCTGATATTAATATTTCCTATTATGTAACGGAGGAGTGGATTGGGAGTATGAATGTCACTACGCAAATTCCTGTTGTTTTTATATTGGAGGAAATGGCACGAAAGGTGTATGAAATAAATAGGGAGGCGCAGGAATAGATCCACTCTCTAAAGCATTACCCTTGAATTGAATCAAAATTTGTGTATAATCGAGGGTAATTGCATAAGCAAAATGTTTTCTAGGGTTCCGTAACGAGTTTTTTAGTCTGGTCCGAGAGAAAACTCATAGCTCTGCTATGCCACGGAAGGATAAAAGCCTGGGAGAAACTGTTTAACAGTTGTCTCTTAGGCTTTTTCTCGTTTTCCGGGGTAAGAATAAAATTGGAGGTGTTGTTTGCATGAATGCAAACTGGGTGAAAGTGATTATCGCTGCTTTTTTTGAAGTTTTTTGGGTCATTGGATTAAAGCATGCGGATGATTTCTGGGCTTGGACTGGAACCATTATTGCGATTATCATTAGTTTTTACTTAATGATTATGGCTGGAAGAGAATTACCCGTTGGAACCGTCTATGCGGTTTTTGTAGGTCTGGGCACTGCCGGAACCGTTTTTTCGGACACCCTATTTTTTGACGAACCGTTTCAACTCGCAAAAGTGCTGTTGATTTTAGTTTTATTAGCTGGGGTAATCGGTTTGAAATTAGTGACAAAAGACACCGTTGAAGAAGGGGTTGAATCATAATGGCTTGGGTTTCTTTAATTGTTGCAGGGCTGTTTGAAATGTTTGGTGTATTAATGATCAATAAATTGCACAATGATCGAAATTGGCAATCAGTGCTATTTCTAATTCTTGGATTTGGCGCAAGTTTTATGTTTCTTGCCTATGCCATGAAAACATTACCGATGGGGACTGCATATGCTATTTGGACAGGAATTGGTGCATCTGGTGGAGCAATTTTAGGCATGATTTTTTATGGCGAATCAAAAGAATGGAAAAGAATCATTTTCATTGCCATGGTATTGGGGGCAGTAGTTGGTTTAAAGCTCGTCTCGTAAACACACTGGTGGGAAAGTTGATTTTCCGCCAGTGTGTTTTAATCTGCATCATTGTGTTTGATGCAAAATAAAAGGACAGGGTTATGAAACGAAAAAGTACATAACGTTGCAACAAGAATTTAACAAAAAGAAAGGAAGTACTACATCAGTAATACTCCCCTTTTGGTTGACATCGGTCTTCTGCCCGAATCATTGTGAGAGGTATCCTCCAAGCGCCAAGCGTTACTAGTAGGATTCTTTAGTTCAACATATATAGTATCCATCGCTCCAATGAAAAGATACGATTTCAATTATTTAGTAACTATTACTGTTTTGGTAGAGATCCAAAACATCATACTTATTTATCTTTTTTTAGCTTTTCGTTCATCACTTTGGCCATTTGCTCAGAATTTATGCCCTTTTCCTCATAGAGTTTAGTAACAATATTATGATAGTCTTCTTCATTCCGATTTTGACTTAGTTTATTCGCCGCTTGAATTTCCTGTACTTTAATCTTAAATCCAACAATCCCTTTTATTTGTTTTTTAGTTTGTGAAGAAAGATTTTCCCATACTACCGCATTCTCTCGATGATGTTCATATTTTTTTAATAATAATCTAAGGTCTTCTTCTAGCTCTTGTTCACTCATAATACTAGCTGTTCCATATACATGGACAGCTTGATAATTCCATGTGGGTACATTTTCATCTTTATACCAAGATGATGAAATGTAAGCATGCGGTCCTTGAAATATAACGAGGACATTTTCATTCTCAACCCCGAACGTTCTCCACTGGGGGTTTCCATAAGCCATATGTCCATTAATATAGAACTCATCACCTTGCTTATGTAACGCCAAGGGTAAATGGGTGGCAATTGGTGTTCCTTGTTTTGTTGTCACAAGCGTACCAAAAGAGTTTTCCTGAATAAATCCTTGGATTTCATCAAAATCTGTCACTTTAAAATGTTTAGGGATATACATGATAATCTGCCTTTCAAAAGACTATTTGAGTTTTTTGGTCATTATAAAGTCTGCTTGTTCTTCGTTGCCCATACAAAAAGAATGAGTTACTGTTTGGATAAAACCCTACTCTTTTAATTTAAAAATAGCACGTCTTAACTTAAGTCAATGAAACCTTTTACCCCTCCGATTAATTGTAACATTCAAAAACTCGATGATGAAATTTTGTCACTTGGGTGATCGAGAACATGGTTGCAACACCATTTACTATTGTAATGTAAGCACTGCTCGCTTATATTATTTTTGGATAACGCAAAAAGCACGAACACCTCTGGTTGGGGCAATTCAATTTTATGGCATGGAGGTTCAAGCAATCTCACAATTTTATGGCTTTACCCAAATTGAAAACCGTGGAAAGGCCTTAGCGAAGATTTTATATCCGATTTAAAAAATCTACATGGGCTCAACAAACCACATTTTAATTTATTAAAATCATTAAGAAACCATCTTAATTAATGTGGAGATTTAAGGACTTTATGTAGATTTTTTTGTGGCTACTACCATCGTTTTTTTGTCATTTAAAGTGCTAGACTAGTAGTTGCAGCAAAATATAGCGGATGGGCGGTTGGCGCTCCCTTTTAAGGTGAGGCAGACTAAGAACGTCGCGTCCTGCGGCAACGTCTTCATGACCCACTTCATGTGGGCCCGTGTTTATATGGCGACTTATGATGCAATGAATATGCGATTCCAATTTGGCATATTTCTCGCAACAGCAGCAACAGCTGTTATTGCGATGCTTGCTCTTTACACCAATAGAAAAAAGTAATCACCCTCCGCTACCGACTAAGTATGCAGTTGGAAACGATCCCACTAATATGCGATAATACAACTAGCAGAACTAACGTTTCATCGCAAAGAAAAGAGGTGTTTCCATGAAAATGGTCATCCTTTTGTGTGGATGATAAGGGTCAAAGCTACAGCATAACCTCCAAAATGCTATGAAAAACCTTGTTTAGTAAGAAGCGAAGGTTATATTTACGATAGACTTCTCAAACAAAATAGTCGAGGATAAAAAGATACTTGCTAATATTGAGATTCGGATCATTTCCTTAGTGGGATTGCAACAGTAGATGAGGATACAGATATATAAGAAGAATACCCAGACGTTTGATTACGAATATATTCGGGTCTTTGAAAAGGTGGCGTTTAGTTTGACTTTACAACAATTAAAATATGCATTAGAAGTAGCTAGTAAGCGATCCATGAATGAGGCAGCAAAGAGTTTATTCATCTCCCAGCCAAGTTTGTCGAATGCGATTAAGGAATTAGAGAAGGAAATAAAAATTACCATATTCATTAGAACGAATAGAGGCGTTACGGTTTCTAATGAAGGAGCTGAATTTTTAGGCTATGCTAGGCAGGTATTACAGCAGTTTAACATGCTCGAAGAAAAATATATGAGTGAAAAGCCAGCCAAACAACATTTTTGTATTTCAACACAGCATTATACTTTTGCAGCCAATGCTTTTGTGGAACTTGTAAAAGAATTTGGGGCTTCTGAATATGAGTTTACACTTCGTGAAACGAAAACATATGAAATCATTGAAGATGTTAAAAATTTACGAAGTGAGTTGGGGATTATTTATTTAAGTAACTACAATGAATCAGTATTATTAAAACTGTTAAGAGAAAGAAACATAATTTTTTCAGAACTATTCACTACAAAACCCCATGTATTTATTCATAAAAGACATCCATTAGCCGAAAAAGAATCTATTGATTTGGATGAATTAGATGATTATCCATGCCTATCTTTTGAGCAAGGAGAGTATAATTCTTTTTACTTTTCAGAAGAAATTTTAAGTACACGAAGTGTAAAGAAAAGTATCAAAGTAAGTGACAGAGCAGCCATTGTTAATTTCATGATTGGTCTTAATGGGTATACCATTTCCTCCGGAGTTTTCCCTACATATCTTCATGGCGATGAAATTATTGCAGTACCTCTTAATGTAGATGAAGTCATACGGGTTGGAACAATAAAGCATAGAGATGTCACACTAACGGGGCTTGGCGAACTATATTTGGATGCCTTAAAAAAGATTGCACAGGAATTATAAATGAAAATGGACGTGACTCTCAGCTTGATATAGTTATTACCTATATCAAGATATATATTTTTAATATTATGCTATATCAAAACCATTCATTATACTTTAAATGACTAAAGAAATAATAAGTTGAATGATGGAAAGAAGAGTGAATTTTGATATGGGCGTTCAAACATTATTGTCATTTGCTATATACGTTATAATAAATGCCTTTACACCGGGACCCGGAAATATCCTAGCATTAAATACAATGACCAACTACGGATGGAAAAGAGGGAAACCTTTATTCTTCGGGATCTTTATCGGTTACTTTTTTGTACAAACAGTATGTGCAGTATTTATTTTCGGGTTAGAGAGCTTCATAAATCCACTAATGTCTGTCCTTAAATATGCAGGAACTATTTATATTTTATGGCTTGCCTATCAGGTCGCCATTAGTAAGCCTGACAATAAAACTGCTGGGAAACAACCTTCTTTTTTGACTGGTTTTGTTTTGCAAATTGTTAATGTGAAGATATTTTTATTTGGCATAACTTCTCTAACAGGATACGTTGTTCCATATTATTCATCATTTGGATGGCTGTTATTTTTTGAAATAATCATTGCCACAATAGGTACGATTGCTACCTTAACTTGGATACTTTTTGGGGGGGTATTTCAAAAGACCTATTTCAAACATTTCCGAGTAATAAATAGTATATTGGCGTTATTACTCCTGCAATGTGCGGTCGGACTTTTATTACAGTAAAGAAGAATGTAAAGGTGCACAGTCACCCAAACTTAAAGGTATTTTATCTTGTTCAATATTTTGGGTTAGCACCTGTAGGTAGTATTCGGTTAAGATACTTAGTGAATAATGATCAATAAACTAACAAGGGCAGACATTTATAAACGTCTGCCCTTTCTCCACTACTAAGAGTAGAGAACTACCAATTTCATTATTTCATTTAGTTTTTTCTTTTCCAATTGAATCAATAACTACTCCAAATATTCCTCCACTCACTAATCCAAAAATAATAATTGAGGCCCAGTTGTCGAATGAAAAGTAGCCAACTAATGTCATACTAACAATCGTCAAAAAAACGATATAATATTTTTCGACAAAATTACCCTTTTTAATTTTCTTGTCCATAGATGAAACCATTTTTTCATCTCCTCTCAGTAACTGATCTAAAGAGATATTTAATTCGTCAGAAAGCTTCACTAGAAGTTGAATATCGGGATAATTTCTTCCCACTTCCCAATTTGAAATTGCTGCTCTTGTTACATTTAATCGTTTAGCAAGTTCTTCTTGAGTAATATTCAATTCTGTTCTTCTTTTTTTTATTTCCTGCCCAATTTCCACTAAATATCTCCTCCTAGATTTATCTAATCACGCTTACTCTTTATTTACTAGAAAGGAATTCTTTCATCTTTATAAATAGCACGCTAGAATCTGTGTCATCCTTGCCCCAATCGTATTTGCAACCTTTTTTTCCTGAACAATTATCTCGGATAAATTTGAAATCCTACATACCAATCTTCATAACAGTTCGGTGCCAGTCACTCAAACACTTCTCAAAAGTATACACTAACCACCCATCCTTAATTTGGAAACCTCCTTAATTTATGCGATACTATGACTATAAGAACGAACGTTTCATCGTGAAAAAGAAATGAGGTGTACTCATGAAAACGGTCATCCTTGCTGAAAAACCATCCCAAGCAAAAGCCTACGCGGATGCATTTACTGTGACAAGTCGGCAAAAAACACATATTGAACTCGCGCAAAGTCAACTATTTCCGCATGGCGCAATTATCACATGGGGCATTGGCCATCTCGTTGAATTAAAAGAACCGAAAGCCTATGACAAAAAGTGGACTCGCTGGACGCTTAATAGTTTACCGATTTTACCGGAACGCTATGAATTTCAAATTGCTAAGGGGAAGTATGCCCAGTTTCAAGCTGTGAAGAAGTTCATACTTGCGGCAGATACGGTCATTAACGCCTGTGACCTCGATATATCTCTATAAAATAATGTGTACATAATAAATATTCTTATCCATATTAAGGTATTCCCTAGATATCTCGTTAAATTTTGAATCGCACGTAAATAAAAAATGCACATAACCAGATTTAATCGCCGGATTTATGTGCATTTCAAAAAAGATAACGACTTAAAGGGGATTGATAAAAAGTAATCTTCTCCCTGTATTATTCACCAACCAACACAAAACCCCACCGAAAAGCGATTATGTCAGCTTTTTAGTGGGATTCTTATTTTCACTTAAAAAATGAAAAAAGAATCCGTTTCTGTTATGGTTAGATCGACCAAGAACTAACCAATAGAAAGGATTCTTCTAATTTCTAATGACTAAACTACCTCAAATGACGCTACAATTCAATCGAAAACTGAAATTATCTAATGAGGAGACAAATGATGAAATTATTTTCGAGGTACAGTGAAACTAAGGTCAAAAAATTCACCAATAAGAAGTTGTATGAGCGACTTACACAGCTGAACAATGAAGAGCCCCGCGACTCGAAGTCAATAAAGGTGACCCTTTCGGAAATCGCACAGCGAGACCCAGCTGATTATGAATTGGGAAAAATCGCGGCAGAAGTAGAGAAGTCCAAACGCCATGCCGTTATGGAGACAACTGACATCCTCTATCTTGAAATCAAGTATAACGAGGACTATCTCGCTAAGCCGGAATCCGAAACTGATCCATACGAGCGTAAACTCCGATCTGCCATGCTTGAAATGATTCAGAAGGAACTAGAGCGTCGGAGAAACTAGGACAATCGAGTCGCTTTTGAGTTACTCAACCTGCACGTTAATCATGTTCCGGTTCATTTTGCTCATCGAAGGCTTTTCTGCATGTAATATCCCACTGCCTGCACGTATCCATTGTGAATCACCTTGCCCAAGGACATCTTTAAAACCTCTGCTATCACTATGTTCCATCCTACCTTTAATCAAATAGGTATAAACTTCAATACCTGCATGTGGGTGCGGCTTGTCCCCTATGCCTCTTTTAGAATTATGCTTGTAATGATCGAGGAATACAAATGAGCCTAACAATTTGAGGCAGTGCCCTAAAAAGTGTCATATCTCCATCGCCAATTACTTTTGACCTTGAATAACACTTTCAATAGTTCGATCCAAAGTTCATTCCTCCATTAGTTGCCGTTGTGAATTTTCCCCGTTAGCGATCATTTCACCGCCAATAGTAAACTTCGTTACTTCTCCGCCTTCCAATGCATAATTCGTCACATTGTCGCCGTAAGTAATGATGTCACCATTTATAGTCAAACTTTCAACTTTGCCGCCCTCTTTAATACTGATTGCATTTGCCGCCAGCTCTGTTAGTACACCTTTTACTAATGAATTACCTACAGAGCCATACGTGGTTACGTTTTCTTCCACAGTCATATTTCCAATTGGTTTACTGACTTGTATGCCTATTGAGCCATCACCATGGGTTGTAATGGATTTAAACGTAATATTTTCAACTGTACCGTCATATTGATTAAACCCTCTAGCGCCTAACCCATATGTAGTAATATCTTGTGCCATAAAATCTTTTACTGTGCCAAAGTTCACGAATCCTATTCCGCTTGGTCCATAAGATACGATTGAATCATCGCTAACCCATCTTTCAACTTTTCCCCAAGTATCCAAGACCATATCGTTTACACCGTAAGTCACAAGCTCCCCGTGATGTTCAACTTTTTTTGCCTCAACACCATAGAGAATGAAAACAGCAGCGGTAATGATATTGGCCGTACCATAGGGTAACATACCATTTGAAAAAATAGCCCCTGTGGTGAGTACTTCTAAATTAACCTTCCCACCTTCATCGCCAAAACCACAAACAAAAATACCCGATCCAATAACAGGAGAATTTTTATAGCCCAAGCTAATATTCGTCAAGGTGCAATCAATCTTACTGTTTTTATCGGAATTAAAATTATATACAGTCAGCGCACCTTGATAGACATTAACACCGTACTTTTGCGGCTGCTCACTGTAATGTCTTGAATCGCAGGATGTAATGTGTATATTATTTGAAACAAGATTAATCTTATCTGTTCCTGGCCTAGCAATAATTGAAGCCTGCCCTGTAATATTCAAATTTTCAAGGACAATGTCTCCCATATCCGGAATGCCGCACACCGTATATATAGCTCTGTTAGTTTGTTTTGTCATAACTGTTAAATTTGAAATGGTATTGTCTCGAGTCACACCAAACCCATCACTATTGTTAAAGCACACTAGACATGACTCGTTACTTTTTCCTGTTATTTTGTAGCCTTCAGGTAAAGTAATAGAGTGGGGTGAAAGAATGGATGTTTCGATTTCCAAAGTTTGCGGTATATTTTCCGCTATCGCTTTCAACAATTCTAAAAGTGTAGTTACTTTTGTTATCTTCATTTTAAAATTCCCCTTAAATTTATTATCTGAAGTCTTCGACATAAGGATATTGCGGTGGTTTAAAAAAGGACGCAGTCTATATAGGCTCGTCCCTATCCCAAGCGTTGATTTGGCCTGGGGGTGAGATCATTTGTGCATTTGGGAAGAGCTCGACCAGCCCCTGCTTTAAAGGACGGTTGGGACCTGCTTGAAATTATTCTTGCCAAGGAACCTCTTCCCTATACGCAGACTTTATCGGCTGCTGCAGACAGCCCAATATTAAGGGTCACAGGTGATAACGTGCTTTAAGATCAAGTATCCATGAAGAGGTCTAAACTACATGTATTAAATATAAAAGGGAAATTGCCGACATTATATAAATAAAAACCACTTACTACCCCCCCTTACCAATTTGGCACTCTCCTCAATTTATGCGATAATAATAGAACTAGCGTTTCATCGTATAAAGAAATGAGGTTTACTCATGAAGACAGTCATTTTAGCTGAAAAACCATCCCAAGCAAAAGCCTACGCGGATGCATTTACTGTGAAAAGTCGGCAAAAAACACATATTGAGCTCGCGCAAAGTCAGCTGTTTCCGCATGGGGCAATTATCACATGGGGCATCGGCCATCTTGTGGAATTAAAAGAACCGAAAGCCTATGACAAAAAGTGGACTCGTTGGACGCTTAATAGTTTACCGATTTTACCGGAACGCTATGAATTTCAAATTGCAAAGGGAAAGTATGCGCAGTTTCAAGCCGTGAAGAAGTTCATACTTGCGGCAGATACGGTCATTAACGCATGTGACGTTGATCGCGAAGGATCGAATATCTTCTATAGTATTTACCACCAAACAGGTGCAAGAGGAAAAACGATTAAACGACTGTGGATCAATTCACTTGAGGTGGATGAAGTGCGGAAAGGCTTTGCGAATTTACATGATAATCGTAAAGACTTACTCATGTATGAGGAAGCGAAAGCTCGTCAAATTAGTGATTGGCTTGTGGGTATGAATGGTTCGCGGTTGTATTCTTTATTGTTGAAAGAGCGAGGTGTTCAGGATGTATTTTCTATCGGACGTGTACAATCGCCGACGGTTTACTTAATTTATCAGCGCCAAAGAGAAATTGAGACCTTTGTTTCTGAGCCGTTTTTTGAAATTGAAGCTACTTTTATGGCTGCTAATGGGACGTATAAAGGAAAAGCGAAGGCGAAGGAACCGAAGCGGGAAATCATTCGGGAGTTGTTGTCGAAACATGATATCCATCCGAAATCGCCTGGGACGATTACCTCTGTAGAGAAAGTCGATAAGCGAACGCCGCCCCCTCAACTTCACTCCCTGTCAACGTTACAGGCAACAGCAAACCGGTTGTGGAAAACGAGTCCGGCAGATGTGTTGAAAATTATGCAAGGACTATACGAGAAGAAAATTGTCACGTATCCAAGAACAGATTCTCGCTATATTACGCCTAACGAGTTCTCTTATCTTGCGGATCAAGTCGGCGATTACCAACAACTTATCAATCATCCTTTTCCAATTGAATCACTTGCGCCAAAAAAGCGCTATGTGGATAGCTCGAAGGTCCAGGAACATTATGCCATCATTCCGACGAAGAAAATCCCGTCGCAGGCGGTACTTGGCAGGCTATCGACTATCGAACGTCATTTATATGAAGAAGTGGTCCGCACGACACTCGCCATGTTCCACACCGACTATTTGTATACAGAAACGAAGGTGACGACTGACGTCAACGGACTTCCCTTCTTCACAGTCGGCAAAACGGAACGTGACAAAGGCTGGAAAGCATTATTCGTTCGTTCATCTGCCAAAGAACATGACAAGGACGAGCCTACATTGCCACCACTTACACTACATGAACCTGTTGACAGTGACATTGGCATTAAAGAAGGCAAAACGATGCCGCCCAAACCGTATACAGAAGGTCAGCTCATCGCCATGATGAAAACCTGCGGGAAGCTCGTTGAGGATAAAAACGAGACAGAAATTTTGAAAGAGGTAGAGGGGCTTGGAACAGAGGCAACCCGCAGTGGCATCATCGAAACGATCAAACGCCATGGCTATATTAGTGTAACGAAAAACATCGTTTCGATTACGGATAAAGGGCGTATTCTATGCCAAGCCATCGAAGGCAATCTACTGGCAAGCCCGTCGATGACTGCTAAATGGGAAACCTATTTACGTAAAATCGGCAATGGCGAAGGGACGCAGGAACGTTTCCTCGGCAGCATTGCGAAGTTCATCAATAGTTTATTGGAGGAAGTACCGGGCCAATTAAACGCTAAACCGATTGATGCAAAACTAGCGGCTAGTGTTGTCGGTAAAACAACTTCACGAACTTCCTACAAACAAGTCGAAGTCGCACCATGCCCCGCTTGTAAAGAAGGCATGATTATGGCACGCAAAGACTTTTACGGTTGTAGCGCATATAAAAGTGGCTGCAAGCAAACATTTCCAGGGGTGTTTTTGAAGAAGAAGCTGACCCCAAGTCAGGTTAAGCTCTTGTGTACGAAGGGGAAAACCAATGTGATTAAGGGCTTTACGGCGAATACGGGGAATAAATTTGATGCACAGCTGACACTCGTCGATGGGAAGATTAATTTGGAATTTATCGGGAAATAAAACGAGACTACTCGGAAATTTGGTTTCTACTAAATCTAGAAAAAGGACTGAAGCACATTGGAATCTAAAAGAATAACACTGGAAGACGACTTACAAATAGCTTTTCATATTAGAAAAGAAGTATTCGTCAAAGAACAAAACGTCCCTTTTGATGAGGAGTTTGATGAATTCGACACACTGAATGAGCTTGCTGAACACATTTTAGTCTATTATAATGAACAACCTGTCGGAACTGGACGAGTAAGATGGGTCGATGGCTTCGGTAAATTGGAGAGAATTTGCATCTTGGAGTCTTACCGGAAATTTGGACTGGGTAAAGTAATCATAGGGACATTGGAAAATATTGCAGAAGAGAAGGGGCTATCCCGAGTTAAATTACATGGGCAAACACATGCGGAAGGTTTTTATGAAAAACTGGGCTATCAAACTTCATCCGACGTATTCATGGAAGCCGGGATTCCACATATTGTAATGACGAAAGAATTGGCTGCTAAATAAGGTCGTTTAGGGTCCCAACACAATTCAACGTTATGAATTGTGTCGGGGCTTTAATTTCTGCTGTTTCATGCTAGTAAAGTTGACTTTCTATCCCTCGACAAGCACCACTGGAAACTTATCGATCAATTCAAAGTCGTTATTGATCAATTGGAGAGTCTTATCGATCAATTAGGTAGAGTTATCGTCATTTCGGGACCTTCGACTCACACCAAAATTGATACATCGACATGATTGGTAGCTCCTCTTTTACTTTTCTAAAACTTAACATTCAGCCCCTTTCTCGTTGATACATTTTTAGTGTATGATTAGGAAATGCTATAATATAGAAGGAGTTTTGCATATGAACGACAATCAAGAACCAAAGAAATATGAGTATTTATCGGAGAATCCAAATGCCAAGGTACTGCCGATCATGCTGTCCCTTATTATTGGGGCATTTTTTGCGATATTAAACGAAACGCTCTTAAATATTGCGCTTGTCACGTTGATGGAGGAGTTCTCAATTTCCTTAACGACTGTGCAGTGGATGGCGACAGGATTCATGCTTGTGATGGCCATTGTAATCCCTGTATCTGCCTTGTTACTCCAATGGTATACGACACGGCAGTTATTTTTAAGTACGATGATTGTCTTCACCCTTGGAACCATCATCAGTGCGAGTGCACCAACATTTGCAATTTTGTTAGTCGGCCGATTAACCCAGGCAGTGGGAACAGGATTATTAATGCCCATCATCTTTAATGTGTTTTTACTCATTTATCCACCCCATAAGCGTGGGAAAATCATGGGTATCGTAGGGCTAGTCATTATGTTCGCGCCCGCGATTGGACCAACACTTTCCGGGGTAATTGTTGAATATTTAGGATGGCGTTATCTATTTATCGTTGTGATTCCATTTGCAATATTTTCAATCGCATTCGCTTATAAATATTTGATTAATGTGTCAGAAGTAACGAAGCCAAAGATTGATATCATCTCCATTATTTTCTCTACAATTGGTTTTGGCTCTATTGTGTATGGTTTTAGTTCTGTAGGAGAAAGTACAAATGGATTTTTGAGTACGAATGTCTTAATAGCCATTAGTGCTGGGATTATCGGAGTTGTGTTATTCGTCATTAGGCAATTACAGCTTGAAGAGCCTGTCATGGATTTACGCGTTTTTAAATATCCGATGTTTACACATGCCGTTTTGATGTTTTTAATTATTATTATGGCTATGTTTGCTTCAGAGATTATTTTACCGATTTATATGCAAGGTCCGTTAGCTTTAAGTGCGGCTACAGCTGGTCTTGTGCTATTACCTGGGGCTATTTTGAACGGCATTATGTCGCCATTCATGGGGCATCTGTTTGATAAGTTCGGTCCTCGAGTATTGATGATTCCAGCATCACTTGTGTTAAGTGGAACGATGTTTATGATGAGCAGATTAACAGCTGAAACTGCATTATGGGTTGTCATCGTCGGTTATATTTTATTAATGTTAGCTGTTTCGGCAATCATGATGCCTGCTGAGACGAACGGCTTGAATCAGTTACCTAAACGATTGTACCCACATGGAACCGCAGTTATGTCGACACTACAACCTGTAGCAGGTGCGATTGGTGTGTCTGTATTTATTGGCATTATGAACGCTAGGCAACTGAAGTTTTTACAACAAGCAGATGCACCTAATGACCCCGCGACACTCGTTGAAGCAATGGTAGCTGGCGTCGAACTTGTCTATTTCATCGCTTTCGCCATGTCTCTCGTAGCCGTTCTTTTGGCGTTTATCGTTTATCGTGCGAAGCCAAGTGAAGAAGATGAGCTGGTGCAAAAAGAATAACCGCCATTGAAAAAGACCCATTTCTCCAAAATACTTTGTGGAAATGAAAAAGTGGGAATACCGTATTGTCGATTAATCGAAAATACGGTATTCCCACTTATTTTAAAACTACTACATTCACTTTGCAGTCTCTCTTCGAACAACCGGCGCCACTTCTGTCGCCAGCATTTCAATACCTTCAGCAACCCTTGCGTACGGTATGCCTCCAATATCCATTTGCGCGATAAACCGTTGGTGCCCAAACAATTCATGCTGTTGGAGTATTTTCTCAATAATTTGTTGAGGACTTCCTACAAATAATCCGGTTTCAGGGCTAGCCATTTGCTCGAAATCAGAGCGGGCTATCTTCGTGCTCATTCCGCGCTGTTTGTTCACATACTCCCAATAACTTGTGTAATAGGGGTAAAATTCATCTTTTGCTTGTTGCGTAGTTTTGGCGATAAATGTATGCCCCGTCACTGCTACGTTTAGGGCATCGACGCTATGCCCCGCCTCTAATCCAGCTTGGCGATACAAATCGACAAGTGGCTTGAAGCGTCTTGGATCGCCGCCAAGAATAGCAAGAGCCATTCCTGTGCCAAGTCTACCTGCCCGAATTGCACTTTCCGGTGTTCCGCCCACACCAATCCAAAGCGGTAATTTTTCTTGTGCCGGACGAGGTGCAATCATGGCGTTCTGTAGCGATG
This sequence comes from Sporosarcina sp. FSL K6-2383, assembly GCF_038618305.1. Lineage (NCBI taxonomy): Bacteria > Bacillati > Bacillota > Bacilli > Caryophanales > Caryophanaceae > Sporosarcina > Sporosarcina sp. FSL K6-2383. The sequence continues at coordinate 607,663 of NZ_CP152017.1, read as the reverse complement.
AACGGAAAGAACCTTGCCAATTGACAACTTCACTCGTATTTAACTGTTGGAGTAACTGCATATGCTCCTCAAACAGTTCATCATAATCGTTTAAATCATAGCCAAATAGCGGGAAAGATTCTACAAATGCACCACGACCTGCAATAATTTCTGCGCGGCCATTTGACAGTAAATCAAGTGTCGCAAAGTCTTCGAAAAGACGGACAGGATCGATTGTACTTAACACAGTCGTTGCACTCGTTAACTTAATTTGCTTCGTATGCTGTGCCACTGCTGCGAGCGTAACAGCTGGAGATGACACCGCGTAGTCTAAACGATGATGTTCACCTACCCCAAAGACATCAAGTCCAGCTTCATCTGCTAGCTTTCCAGCAGCCAGCACCTCTTGTAGGCGCTGCTGAATGCTAATTGTCTTTCCTGTATGTGGATCTGGGCCGATATCCCCAAACGTATAAATGCCTATTTCGATTCCCGGTTTGCCTACTTCATTTGTCATTATCTGTACTCCATTTCAGAGAAAATGTAAAATGTTCGTTTCTATGTTATGCATTTGCTATTTCATCTAGAACAGCTATCTCCTTTTGTATGTACGATTTTTAGTCCTACTATACAACACTTACGAAACGCACTGTATGTAGACATAGTTTTGAATTATGTCTGCATACAGTATGAACATCCTTTATTATCGTACAGTTTTTAATGCGCCACTCCAAGCAAGAACTTGGTCAAGCATAGCGTTTGCATTGTCTGCATGGTAATCAGCAGGCTTGAATACGCTCATGTTTTCAAAGTCGGACATCAGGGAGAACGTCACCGCTGTACGAACGTCAGCAACTTGTAGTTCACCTAGGATTAGACGTAGATTTTCATGTGCACGTGTACCACCCAAGCTACCATATCCAACGAAGCCAGCTGCTTTGTTGTTCAATTCTGGGTTCAAGAAGTCCAACGCATTTTTTAGTGCGCCACCAATTGCATGGTTATATTCAGGTGTAACGAAAACATAACCATCGAAAGAAGCCATTTTTTCTGACCACGCTTTGATTTGTGCTTCAGCATCCGGTTGTGCATTTGCTGAGCCTAAGAATGGCAGGTTGTAATCAGCAAGGTCTACAATTTCATACTCTGCATCATTACGTTTGTTTGCGAACTCATTCATCCATTTTGCTACAGCATCACCGTTGCGTCCTACACGTACACTACCTTGAACAATACCGATTTTCAATTTTACATTTGTCATTGTTTTTTCCTCCTCAGTTGATCTACCGAATAGTCTGTCGAATAGTCTGTCGAAAAATCCCACTTTGATAACCACCCATATAATTTATTTACTTTTTCAAACGACAATACTTACTTTACGTAACAAACTATATAATTGTAACCACGTATTGTCAAGCAAGTAGTTTCGAGAGTCATCTGGAACTGGTTACATTTATCTTACACTTTACAAACGCCATTCCTTCCTTTACACTGAATGCGCTGGAGTCGATTCAGCATAATACAAACTTTACAATCAAAATCACATACGTTTTCTGCACTAGGGGTGCCTATTTTCGGCTGAGATGAGAGCTTTTGCTCCGATCCCTTATAACTCGAACCAGGTAATACTGGCGTGGGGAAGTGCGGTTACTTTTGCCGTAGGTCACCTATGCGCAGGAGGGCTGCATCTTCACGGATGTGGCTTTTTTTGTGGAGTAAAATAGGGGGAAATAGTTATGGAAACAGCATTTTCTTGTGGAACGAGCCCGATTATTGGATTGCGGTTTTCGCTTCATCCAATGGCGGACAATTTTGTAGAAATCATTAAAGGCGCATTATCGAAAGCAGATACGTCCAATGTGTGGATGCACACCGATGATGTCAGTACGGTCATACGTGGCAAAGAGATTCATGTTTTTGATACGGCCAAGGCTATTGTGTTACACGCTGCAAAAACGGGGACACATGTCGCCTTTAACGGTACTTTTTCAGTCGGCTGTCCTGGTGATACTGCGGGGGATGTTTATTTAGAAAAAGATGATGTTCGATTAAATGAACCACTAGTGAAAGACTTACGACAATATGTATCCTCACAGTTTGCTTTGTATCCGATGAACAATCCGGATTATATGTCGGTCATTTATAAAGAAGTAGAGCGTGCGAAGGAACAAGGTGTCTTTAACACGAGTATGCATTATGCCAGCGGCTTGCACGGGGATATTCATGAGGTTTTTACATTTTTAGAAGAGTCTTTTTCCGAGGCACGCTCCGCGGAACATCGACATCTCGTCATGACGGTTAATATGAGCATCAATAGTCCTTCACACAAAGGCGGTGCCTGACTTGTTGAAGTCCTGGAAGCTGAAAGAAGTTGTGTTATTGTCGGTGCTGGCCGTTGTATTTGCTGTTGTCTATTTACTATTCGTCCATGTCGGAAATATTTGGGCTGGCTTCATCGGCCCGATTGCGTATGAATGGATGTTTGGCATTTGGTTTATTGTGTCGATTATTTGCATGTACATCATTCGCAAACCTGGTGCCGCCGTGTTGTCTGAAACCGTAGCTGCCGCCATTGAAGTGATGATTGGTAATGCAGTTGGCCCGCGACTGATTTTAAGTGGACTGATTCAAGGATTAGGGGCAGAAGCTGCCTTTGCCGCCACAGGCTACAAACGATTCAATACATGGGTGCTCATTTTGGCGGGCGTGGGATCAGCGGTATTTAGCTTTGTCTACAGCTATTTCGTGTCGGGTTATGCAGCGCTCTCCCCTTCTTATGTTGCTCTCATGTTTGGTCTACGAATTATGAGTGGTGCGCTGATTGCCGGACTTGGTGGGAAATGGGTATCTGACGGTCTTCTTGCGACAGGTGCACTACGTGGCTATGCCATTTCTAGGGATAAACCAAATCGCAAGCAGAAAGTAACAGTTCAGCATGGTCGTTGAATGGGCAAAGCAAGTACTAGCAATTGAGTCCGCCATTGTCATGGCATTCGCTAACGTCACCTTCCGCTTTCCTGAGGAGGATAATCCCGTGTTACAAGACGTTTCTTTGACCATTCGGCAAGGGGAACGTGTCGTCATTACAGGTGCAAGCGGCAGCGGCAAAAGCACGCTACTTTATTTGATGAACCGCCTGTACCCGGCGAGTTGCGATGGCATTCTGTCCGGAACCATTACGTTATGGGATAAAGACCATGAAGACTACGCCCCAGGTGAGGTCAATGCCCGTGTTGCCACTGTGTTTCAAGATCCTGATTCGCAATTTTGTATGCCAACTGTAGAAGAGGAAATGGCTTTTACACTTGAAAACTTACATGTACCACGTAGAGAGATGGAGCAGCGAATAACGGAGGCATTAGAAGTCACACAGCTAAGTAACTTAAGGCATACAGTCATTCAAACACTTTCAGGTGGGATGAAGCAGCGAGTCTCTACTGCCTGTGCCATTCTGATGAAACCAGAAGTTCTGTTATTGGATGAACCCTTGTCACATCTAGATCCGGTGACGGCACATGAATTTGTTGGCTGGTTAGATGCACTTCAAAGAGCGTATGGCTGGACTGTCGTTGTAGTTGAACATCGTCTTGATACTTGGGGAAATTTTTTCGATTGGGGTTTACAGGTTGTAACTGGCGGGTTTGTCGAACGAACCAATTGCACTGTGGCAGCTCCGATTTTATTCGAAAAAAGAAGGTCTTCGAGGGGTGCTGCAACAGTCTTTGACATGCAGAGTGTGTCTGTGAAAATGAAAGGGAAAATGTTGTTAGAAGATGTGTCTATCCAGTTGAATAGCGGAGAGGTGGCTGTACTAGCAGGGCATAACGGCAGTGGAAAGTCGACGCTGTTGAAAGCAATTTGCGGCATTATGCCGATGACAAAGGGACGAATTGTAGGAGAAGCCGTCCTTCCAGGCTATGTGCCCCAATCGCCTGAGCATTTGTTTGTGACACAGCGGGTTGAGGATGAGATTGTCTTTTCTAGGGGCGTAGCACCTGAATTGGTTGAGGATATTATGCGACGTTTAAAGTTGGAGGATATCCGGCAGTCCCACCCATTTGCAATTAGTCATGGGCAAAAACGGCGAACAGCCATCGCGGCGATGCTGGCTGAAAGACGACCTGTCCTTCTTTTGGATGAGCCGACGAGTGGACAGGATGAAACTGCCTTGCAGGAACTGCATCATCTTGTTCACACACGTGCAGAGGAGGGACTTGCTTTGCTCATCGTAACGCATGATATGGAATTTGCCGCAGCCGTTGCGGATACAGTATTTTTATTAAAAGAAGGGCGGTTGACCGGGCGCTATGATGCGGGAGATGTATGGGAAGATGAAGAATTATTGCGGGAGCACTCCTTATTGCCACCTACTGGAGGTGGTAATCTGTGAAAATTCGTGACCAGCTGCATGATATGAATCCTGCGTTAAAATTTCTTTTTGTTGTCATTTCGATGCTGACACTTGCTTGGTTTTTCAATCCTTGGACACCAGCATTGTTTTTTATAGGCATCCTCACTGTGCAATTGTTGTGTAGCGCGGTCAATTGGAAGTTATGGCTCTTGCTGATGATTCCTTTTTCGATGACAGCTGTCGGGTATTTGTGGACGACGATTGTATTTGCTGCTGATTCAAGTGGAACCGTGATTTGGACTTGGAACAGCATTGTGGTGACTGATGAACAGCTATCACGAGCATTATCGCTGGCATTGCGGGTTATAGCATTTTCTGCTATTTCCCTGTTGTTCATTTTGACAACACAGCCTGTCAAATTCATCATGAGTTTAATGCAACAGTTGCGATTATCGCCCAAACTCGCCTATAGCATTCTCGTTGGTTATCAGTTTCTACCCGTTATTAAAGACGAATTTATCCAAATCCGTCACGCTCATAGACTGCGGGGTGTCGGAGCAGAAAAGTGGTGGTGGCAACGACTGTATGGCATGAGAAGATTGCTCATCCCCCTGCTAGCAGCTGCAGTCCGAAAAGCTGAACGTGCGGCATTCGCCATGGAAGCACGTGGTTTTACAGGTCAACCACGCTCCGAATTCTTTAAGCCTGTCACCGTACGCCTCACTGACTGGATGCTACTGACTTTATTTTTGACACTACTGACAGCGTGCTGTTGGCTAGGTGTTTTATTTACATGATAAAAACACTGTGGCCTGGACATAAAAAAAATACCCTCCCATTCTATTTTGGGAGGGCATCATTATGAACCCTTTTTCTCCGTCATAAATGTAATGACCACAAACAATGCAAAGCTAATTAGTAATACAGTTCCACCTACAATATAGAAAATCAGTGCCACGGTGTCATTGACATTAAACGGCTTCATAAATTGAAGCCACATACCTGACGTTAGACCAATCGCTCCGATAATACCCGTCCAACCATGTAGTGCCACCAGCTTTTTCGCCCGAACTTTGTAAATCTTGTAAAAAACGCCCCATGCAAATAACGACAACCAGCCGACCAATAAAATATGCGCGTGAATCGGACGGAATGCGTATGATCCCGCTCCTGCCATATGTGATCCTAAAAATGTCCCGATCAAACCAAAAATTGCCGCGACACGTATTAACCGTAAACTCCATTTTTCTTCCATCTATAATTCCTCCTATGTCATCCATGTTATACCCTTTATTGTAAACACCCAACATGAACGGAAGATGAACGGGACATTACAATTTTGGCAATCGCACCGTGAAAGTCGTACCTTCTCCTATCTGACTAACAACATCAATCGTTCCATCATGCAGCTTCACAACCTGTTGAACAATCGATAATCCAAGTCCCGTCCCACCCGTTTCCTGCGTTCGCGAATCATCCGCCCGGTAAAAACGGTCGAATATCCGTCGAATCGACTCCTCGCTAATCCCAATACCCGTATCACGAACCATTACCGTAATCTCGTTATTCTGTTCCGTCAATAAAATATCAATGGTCCCGCCAATTTCCGTATATTTCAACGCATTCAGCACCAGGTTCTCCCATACTTTTTCAAGAAACGCTGGATCACCCATATAACGGACCTCATCAATGTCCATCGACAATGACTTTTCCTTTTCTTCCAGCAACCATCTATACTTACGAACAATCTCCATCAGCTGTTCATCCAAAGCAAAGGTTTTCATTTCCAACGGAGACGATAACTGATCCAACGAAGTCAACAACAATAACTGCTTCGTCAATGAAGACAAGCGTTCCGTTTCAGATTGAATAACATTTGCATAATTTCTTCGCAACTCCTCCGTCAACTGATCATCTAATAATAGCTGTGCATAGCCTTTTATATTGAGCAATGGCGATTGAAAATCATGCGACACATCACTGATAAACTCTTTGCGTATCCGATCATTTTCACTCAGCTTTTCCGTCATCTGCTGAAAACTGTTCGCCAGCTGCCCAATCTCATCTTTTCGATTGATATCAAGAGTACCCGTAAACTGCTCTTCTCCAACCCTTTTCGTCGCAACCGTCAGCGCAGTAATCGGATCAATCAGCTTCTTCGCCACTATTAACATTGATAACAAACTAATCACCGCCATGACCAACACCATACCTCCAAGGATATAATGCACTTCAGTAAATAGCATTTTAATATCTGGACGTAAAAAAAGAGCGTAGGCTTTTCCCTCATAGTCAAACGGCACACCCACTGTATTGGCCGACTCATTCGAGAAAAAACCTGTCACAAACGTTTCGCCTGGAAGATCCCTCATCCCGTGATAGATTTCCCCATTCAATACCTGATCTATCGCTTTTTCTGATAAATTTTCAACACGAAATGGCTCTCCATACTCTATCACCTGTCGTTGTTCATCCACAACATACAACTTATAGCCCACTGCCGACTGTGTCGTTAAATAATCATCGAGATCCAATCCCTCATTCGATTGGATAAAAGACGCAACGTTCTTTGCAATGGTCATATTTTTCTCATCGTTTTGCCCCTTCAAATACTGGTGATAATATGTATTGATCGACAAAAATGCAATAAGGCCACTAATCACCATAATTGCAGCCGTCATAGCAATGAACTTACCGTACAACGACCTCACGAAGAAACCTCTAGCTTATATCCAACCCCACGTACCGTCGAAATCTTCACTTCTTCCGTTAGCTTGCCCAGTTTTTCCCGCAATCTTTTAATATGCACATTTAATGTCTGTTCATCACCTTCATAATCATAACCCCACACCCGCTCTAACAATAGTTCACGCGCAAACACATGATTCGGCTTTGACGCTAACACTGACAACAACTCAAACTCTTTCAGCGGTGGAAGCAATACCTTTTTGCCTACGGCTATCTCATAGCTCTGCCGATTAATTTTCAGTGGTCCCGCCTCAATAAACACATCGACCGCCTTATCATATCTACGTAAAATAGCATTGATCCGAAATAATAATTCCTTCGGCTCGAACGGTTTCACAACATAATCATCAGATCCCGCAAGGAAGCCCTTCTCTTTATCTTCCAATTCTCCCTTAGCCGTCAGCAATAAAACCGGTATATCTGCCTCGGCTCTTAGCTTCTTCGTCAATGTATAGCCATCCATTCTCGGCATCATCACGTCTATTACCGCTAAATCTGGCATATCCGTCTCCAATAGCTCCATTGCCTCGAGGCCATCCGCCGCCTTGAGAACCGTATATCCTGCCTGCATCAATTGAATACTGACCAACTCTAAGATATTTGGATCATCGTCCACCACAAGTATTTTCATCATCTCTTCCTCCTCCCTCGCCATTCTGCATTCAACAAACCCGATAATAATATAATAACTGCCGATAAATAAAACCAAAGAACAAGTAATATAATTCCTGACAACTGGCCATATAACAATGTGTAATCAACATTCGATACATAATCCCCAAATACCAATGAAAACAATTGCCAGCCAAGCGCTGAAAAAATAGCACCCGGAAGTACTTCCTTCAACCTCATTTTTCCTGTTGGCACAACCATATAAAATAATAGGAAAAACAACAACAAAAAAAGTGTGCCTAGCCCCCATTTCACATTGGGCCAAACATATAACCACCCTTGCCACTGTTCAATCGTATCATAATAAGTTACAACTCTATACAATGCCTTCTCGATGATTGGCAGGAACAGCGACAGCGGTATGACAAGCATAAAGACAAGCGTCACTCTAAGATCACGTAGGAGTACTTTCCAAAATGCATAGCGTCTCTCATAGCCATTTGCTAAATCCAATGATCGGGCTAACGACTGAACTGCCATCGAGGATATCCAAAATGCCGCTGCAAGGCTCGTATACAGCAGTTTCCCCTGTCCTTTATTCAAAACCATTTGGACATTTCTTTCAATAATAACGAATGCTTCATTCGGAGTAAAGGGTCTAAGAAACAACAGAAGCATTTCTTCATTCACCGGAAACAAACTTAGCAAGGAAAAGATAAAAATAAGAAACGGAAACATCGACAGTAAAAGATAATACGCTGTCTGCGCTGCCTGATCAAAAAAACGCTCCTTGAAAAAGCGACTTACGACATTTCGAATAATAAACATCCATTCACCTCTCTACTTCAATATACCCTATTCGGAATAAGACAACAGGATAACCAAAGGAAAGGATAAGAAAGTTTACGGATTAAAAATAAGCATAAAAAAAGCCATTACCCAGTGGTAATGACCATGTGCCCGGCGACGTCCTACTCTCACAGGGGGAAACCCCCAACTACCATCGGCGCTCGAGCCTAACTTCCGTGTTAAAATCCATGCTCTCAACGCTTCGCTTTTGTTTGCAAAAGCCGTTCTTCGTAACGGCTTTCGCTCCGATCCTCCTACCTTCGCTTCCTCGAACTCCACCACACCTCACCTTTCTCGCATTCCATTGAACTAGTTCAAAAGATGAACCTTTGGTTTTTTTAGGTACTAAAAAAGCCATTACCTAATTGGTAATGACCATGTGCCCGGCGACGTCCTACTCTTGCAAGGGGAAACCCCCAACTACCATCGGCGCTGAAGAGCTTAACTTCCGTGTTCGGGATGGGAACGGGTGTGACCTCTTCGCCTTCGTCACCAGACTATGTTGAGCTTGTTCACTCAAAACTGAATAATACGACAGTGTGTTTCACAAATCAGGGCCAACCTGCCCTTTTTACTAGAAGGTTAAGTCCTCGTTCGATTAGTATCTGTCAGCTCCACACGTCGCCGCGCTTCCACCCCAGACCTATCAACCTCATCTTCTTTGAGGGAACTTACTTACTTGCGTAATGGGAAATCTCATCTCGAGGGGGGCTTCATGCTTAGATGCTTTCAGCATTTATCCCGTCCACACATAGCTACCCAGCGATGCCTTTGGCAAGACAACTGGTACACCAGCGGTGTGTCCATCCCGGTCCTCTCGTACTAAGGACAGCTCCTCTCAAATTTCCTGCGCCCGCGACGGATAGGGACCGAACTGTCTCACGACGTTCTGAACCCAGCTCGCGTACCGCTTTAATGGGCGAACAGCCCAACCCTTGGGACCGACTACAGCCCCAGGATGCGATGAGCCGACATCGAGGTGCCAAACCTCCCCGTCGATGTGGACTCTTGGGGGAGATAAGCCTGTTATCCCCGGGGTAGCTTTTATCCGTTGAGCGATGGCCCTTCCATGCGGAACCACCGGATCACTAAGCCCGTCTTTCGACCCTGCTCGACTTGTAGGTCTCGCAGTCAAGCTCCCTTATGCCTTTGCACTCTACGAATGATGTCCAACCATTCTGAGGGAACCTTTGGGCGCCTCCGTTACTCTTTAGGAGGCGACCGCCCCAGTCAAACTGTCCACCTGACACTGTCTCCTGCCCCGATAAGGGGCATGGGTTAGAAGTCCAATACAGCCAGGGTAGTATCCCACCAACGCCTCCTCCGAAGCTGGCGCTCCGGAATCTTAGGCTCCTACCTATCCTGTACAGGCTGCACCGGAATTCAATATCAGGCTACAGTAAAGCTCCACGGGGTCTTTCCGTCCTGTCGCGGGTAACCTGCATCTTCACAGGTATTATAATTTCACCGAGTCTCTCGTTGAGACAGTGCCCAGATCGTTACGCCTTTCGTGCGGGTCGGAACTTACCCGACAAGGAATTTCGCTACCTTAGGACCGTTATAGTTACGGCCGCCGTTTACTGGGGCTTCAATTCAAAGCTTCGCTTGCGCTGACCTCTCCTCT